>CAWGAE010000015.1:0-764578 GCA_963820395.1 uncultured Actinomycetota bacterium
CGCTGTGGCCCATCACCATGTCGGGCCGGACGCCGTACTCGCCAAGCAAGCGGGTGAGCGCCAAGTCGGCTGCCATCACTGCCGGCTGGGTGATCTCGGTCTGCAGAAGCTGCTGTTCGAGCGTGGCGACTGCGGCAGCGTCGTTCTGATCAATGAAGATGTAGCTGGTCAGCGGCTTGCCCAGAAGCGGCGTCGTGAGCTGGTCGGCCTCCTCGAACGTCGCCGCCACGATCGGCTCGCTCTCGCACAGTTCGCGCAGCATGTTGACGTACTGCGAGCCCTGGCCGGTGTAGAGGAAGGCGACCTTGGGCGCGGGGCCGTGGCCGAGGAAGATGCCACGCGAACGCAGCATCTTGGCAAGCGGCGCCGATCCCTTGGCCAGTGCCGCCGCGGCGCGGCCGGCCTTGTCCGCAAGCTCAGCCGCGTCGCCGTAGTCGATGGCGGCGCGCACCTTCGCCGTGGCCAGGGCAGGGTCCGGCGCCTTTGGTTCGGGTGCCAGGCCCTTGGCGGCCTCCTCCTGAATCCGTGTCAGCTGGGCGGCTACTTCCGCATCACTCTCGCCACCCACTACGAGGGCGCCGCGCAGCGGTGCCTTGACGGTCACCGCAGCCGGGCCTTCGGTGGTGGCCCCGGCCGCGTCAGGGCGTACCGTTGCCGCCGCGGCAGCCCCCTCCGGGGCGCCCGTCGCGGTTGCGGTGGCTGGCTGCGGGGCGCCGGTCGCCGCTCCGGTGGCGGAGGCAGGCTCGCTCGTGACCTTCGCGGTAACTTTCTCGCGGCTGCCCGTCACGGTCGCGGGGATGTCCGCACCCGCGAACGTCCGCTGCTCGCCGTTGCCGTATTTACCGGGGATGTACTCCTCCAGCACGACGTGGAAGTTGGTGCCGCCGAAGCCGAAGGCACTGATGCCGCCGCGCCGCACGCCGCATGGTGGCGTCGGCCACTCACGAAGCTCCGTGTTCACCCGGAACGGTGCGGTCGTCCAGTCGACGTTGGGGTTGGGGTCGACGAAGTTCAGGCTCGGCGGCAGCACCTTGTCGTGCAGCGCCATGGTCATCTTGAACAGCCCGGCGGCGCCCGCCGCCGCCTTCAAGTGGCCGATGTTCGACTTCACCGAGCCCAGGGCGATCGAGCCCGGAGCGACGTCGGGTCCGGCGAAAACGGCCGTGAGGCTGTCCAGTTCGGAGGCGTCGCCGGCGCGTGTCGACGTGCCATGTGCTTCCAGAAGAGTTACGGTCGACGGGTCGGCCCCGGCGTTGCGCCAGGCCCGCTCGACCGCCAGCTTCTGCCCGACCGGGTTGGGGGCGGTGATCCCCTTGCCCTTGCCGTCGCTCGACCCCGCGACACCGAGCAGCACCGCGTAGATCTTGTCGCCGTCACGCTCGGCGTCGGCGAGCCGCTTGAGCACGAACAACGCCGCGCCCTCGCCCATGACGAAGCCGTCCGCCCCGGCGTCGAACGGGCGCGTCCCCGTCGCGGAGAGCGCTCCGATCTTGCAGAACTTCACGAACCCGGTGACGGCCATGTTGCGGTCCACACCGCCGGTGATCACGGCGTCGTACTGGTCGTCAATGAGCCCCGTCGCGGCCGAGGTGAGAGCGGCCAGCGCGGAGGCACAGGCCGCGTCGGTGGTGTAGCCGGGCCCGCGGAAGTTGAGCAGGTTCGCGACCCGGCCGGAGATGATGTTCGCGAGCTCGCCCGGCATCGTGTCCTCGTTTACCTCCGGGAGCTTGCTCTGGAACAAGCTGGAGGCCTGCGCGATGATCGTCTCGCGGGCGCTGGCCGGCAGCTCGGCAAACGCGGGTGACTGGCGCAGGTCCGAGATGAACTCCGGCAGGTGGATGCGCAGGCTGGTCAGGTAGTGCTTGTCACCGCCGAGTGCGTTGCCGAGCACCACGGCGACCCGCTCCGGGTCTACCCCCCAATTCGGCCAGCCCGCGTCGGTGAGCGCCGTGCGTGCCGCCGACACCGCCCACTTCTGGCCGCCGTCCATCTGCTCGGCGACCTTCGGCGGTACCGGCAGCCGCCACTTGAGGGGCTCCCACGGGAACTCGCGGACCCAGCCGCCGATGCGCGAGTAGGTCTTGTCAGGCGCTGCCCGGTCCTCGTCGTAGTACAGATCCGGATCCCACCGGTCTTTCGGAACGTCGGTGATGCAATAACGGCCCCCGGTAATGTTGCTCCAGAACATTTCGGCGGTGGGCGCTTCGGGCATGATGGCGCTCACGCCGACGATGGCGACAGGTTGCGGCAGGCGTGCCGTTGACTTGCTCGGGCTCATGATTATCGTTTCCGGGTCGGGGGCGGCGATCAGGCTCGCCCGTAAAGCGCGTCCGCGACGCTGTCCATGTCGGCTACCAGCCCGGCCTGCGCGGTATTCACTGCGTCCAGGCCGAGGCTGGCCTCGAACGGGGCCATGTCGGTGCCCGCGCCGGCGCCAATCACCCAGCGCAGCCCGTCATAGGCCACCTTGTGTGCGGCTTCCCGCGCGAACACGCGGCTCATCGCGGCAAGGGCCGCCGGATCGAACCGCTGGTCGCTCTTGTCGGGAAGGGCTTTGTCGAGGGCTGCCGCCGCGCGGGTCGCGAAACTTCCCGCACACTCCGCATAACTGATCAGCTCGCCGAGTCGCAGCAGCACATGCTGGTTCCTGGTCAGGCGGCCTGCCCGGCAGGCTTCGAACGCGCTGCCGAGCGCCTGGCAGGCGAGGGCCGCGGCGTCGGCGCCTACGTCGGGTTGCCGCGCGTGCAGCGCGCGAAGCTCAGCCGCGATCTCCGGGTAGTAATGGCCGGACGACTTCAGGTTCTGCTGCCAACGGTCGCGCGCGATCGTCATCTCCATGATCTCCGACGTGCCTTCGTAGATCGTGGTGATCCGTACGTCGCGCTTTATCTTCTCAACCAGGTACTCGCGGGTATAGCCATAGCCGCCGTGGGCCTGGATTGCCGCCTCGGCGGCCGCGTTGCCCGCCTCGGTCGCCATGTACTTGGCGATGGCGCCTTCGGTGTTGAGTGCCCCGTCCTCGCCTTCGCCCGCATCGATCCGCCGCGCCGTGTACTCGATGTAGGAACGGGCGGCCTCCAGCCGGATGACATGCGGCACTATCAGCTTGTGCGTGTAGCCCTGCTTGGTTGACAGCGGCGCGCCCGCCGGGATGCGGCTCTCCGAGTATGGGATCGCGCGGTCGATCGCCGCCCAGCCGCCGCCTAGGCCAAAGGACGCGACCATCAGGCGCGTGTAGCCGAAGACTTTCTGCGCCTGCACAAGGCCCTGCCCCTCGACCAAGCCAATCAGGTTCTCGGCCGGTACGAAGACATCGTCGAGGAACAACGCCGCCGTGTTCGACAGCCGGATGCCGTGCTTGTCCTCCGGCTTGGCCGGGGTGAAGCCCTCACTGTTGCGGTCCATGACGAACCAGGTCGGCCCGGCGGGTGCCATGGCCAGGATGGTGTACTTATCGGCGATGCCGCCGTTGCTGATCCACTGCTTGCGGCCGTTCAGCCGGTAACCGGTGATCTTGCCGTCTTCCACGACGGGCGTCGCGGTGGTCTTGATCGCGCCGAGGTCGCTGCCCGCCTCCGGCTCGGTCGCGCCGTACGCGTACAGGAGTCCCTGCTCGGCGATCTCCGTGAGCCATATGCGTTTCTGGTCGGGCGTGGCGCCCATGTAGATCGGGTCACTGCCAAGGAACGTGGCGAGCACGCTGGTGGCTAGGCCGAGGTCAAGGCGGGCCATCTGTTCGCACACCCGGTAGACGTCGACGGTGCCGCCGCCCATCCCGCTATACTCCTCGGGGATGAACACGAGGTGGATGCCCAGCTGTTCGCTGGACATGCCACGGACGATGTCCACTGGGCACACGTCCTCGTGGTCGAGCTCAAGCTGACGCTCGTCGGACATCGCGTGTGTGACGAAGTCCCTGATGGACTGCAACATCATTTTGAGCGTGTCGGCGTCGAGGCCGACGTTCGGACCGATCTCGGCTGGGCTCGTGGTCAGCAAGGTCATATTTGCACACCCCTTTTCCTTCCGAAAATTTACATGTCGTTCAGGCGCGTACGTGAGGCCCTTGGTCCCTCGAGTCCAGGGCAATAGAGCAGCTACTGGCTGGTAACCAAGCCCGGAGGACCGGTAGCACATCCCGGCTGTCCAGTCCCGGAATCCCGAGGTAACTCTGAGTGAGGTTACGCCTTGGGCGGGGCTGTGTCTGCGGGCGGAGCCTGGCTTTTCGGCGGATACTGGGCTTTCCGGCGGTGTACTGGCGGTCCGGCGCATATCGGGTCTCCGGCTCCGCGAGGTCGACGGCGCCGTCACCATGTCGGGCCGGACGCCGTACTCGCCAAGCAAGCGGGTGAGCGCCAAGTCGGCTGCCATCACTGCCGGCTGGGTGATCTCGGTCTGCAGAAGCTGCTGTTCGAGCGTGGCGACTGCGGCAGCGTCGTTCTGATCAATGAAGATGTAGCTGGTCAGCGGCTTGCCCAGAAGCGGCGTCGTGAGCTGGTCGGCCTCCTCGAACGTCGCCGCCACGATCGGCTCGCTCTCGCACAGTTCGCGCAGCATGTTGACGTACTGCGAGCCCTGGCCGGTGTAGAGGAAGGCGACCTTGGGCGCGGGGCCGTGGCCGAGGAAGATGCCACGCGAACGCAGCATCTTGGCAAGCGGCGCCGATCCCTTGGCCAGTGCCGCCGCGGCGCGGCCGGCCTTGTCCGCAAGCTCAGCCGCGTCGCCGTAGTCGATGGCGGCGCGCACCTTCGCCGTGGCCAGGGCAGGGTCCGGCGCCTTTGGTTCGGGTGCCAGGCCCTTGGCGGCCTCCTCCTGAATCCGTGTCAGCTGGGCGGCTACTTCCGCATCACTCTCGCCACCCACTACGAGGGCGCCGCGCAGCGGTGCCTTGACGGTCACCGCAGCCGGGCCTTCGGTGGTGGCCCCGGCCGCGTCAGGGCGTACCGTTGCCGCCGCGGCAGCCCCCTCCGGGGCGCCCGTCGCGGTTGCGGTGGCTGGCTGCGGGGCGCCGGTCGCCGCTCCGGTGGCGGAGGCAGGCTCGCTCGTGACCTTCGCGGTAACTTTCTCGCGGCTGCCCGTCACGGTCGCGGGGATGTCCGCACCCGCGAACGTCCGCTGCTCGCCGTTGCCGTATTTACCGGGGATGTACTCCTCCAGCACGACGTGGAAGTTGGTGCCGCCGAAGCCGAAGGCACTGATGCCGCCGCGCCGCACGCCGCATGGTGGCGTCGGCCACTCACGAAGCTCCGTGTTCACCCGGAACGGTGCGGTCGTCCAGTCGACGTTGGGGTTGGGGTCGACGAAGTTCAGGCTCGGCGGCAGCACCTTGTCGTGCAGCGCCATGGTCATCTTGAACAGCCCGGCGGCGCCCGCCGCCGCCTTCAAGTGGCCGATGTTCGACTTCACCGAGCCCAGGGCGATCGAGCCCGGAGCGACGTCGGGTCCGGCGAAAACGGCCGTGAGGCTGTCCAGTTCGGAGGCGTCGCCGGCGCGTGTCGACGTGCCATGTGCTTCCAGAAGAGTTACGGTCGACGGGTCGGCCCCGGCGTTGCGCCAGGCCCGCTCGACCGCCAGCTTCTGCCCGACCGGGTTGGGGGCGGTGATCCCCTTGCCCTTGCCGTCGCTCGACCCCGCGACACCGAGCAGCACCGCGTAGATCTTGTCGCCGTCACGCTCGGCGTCGGCGAGCCGCTTGAGCACGAACAACGCCGCGCCCTCGCCCATGACGAAGCCGTCCGCCCCGGCGTCGAACGGGCGCGTCCCCGTCGCGGAGAGCGCTCCGATCTTGCAGAACTTCACGAACCCGGTGACGGCCATGTTGCGGTCCACACCGCCGGTGATCACGGCGTCGTACTGGTCGTCAATGAGCCCCGTCGCGGCCGAGGTGAGAGCGGCCAGCGCGGAGGCACAGGCCGCGTCGGTGGTGTAGCCGGGCCCGCGGAAGTTGAGCAGGTTCGCGACCCGGCCGGAGATGATGTTCGCGAGCTCGCCCGGCATCGTGTCCTCGTTTACCTCCGGGAGCTTGCTCTGGAACAAGCTGGAGGCCTGCGCGATGATCGTCTCGCGGGCGCTGGCCGGCAGCTCGGCAAACGCGGGTGACTGGCGCAGGTCCGAGATGAACTCCGGCAGGTGGATGCGCAGGCTGGTCAGGTAGTGCTTGTCACCGCCGAGTGCGTTGCCGAGCACCACGGCGACCCGCTCCGGGTCTACCCCCCAATTCGGCCAGCCCGCGTCGGTGAGCGCCGTGCGTGCCGCCGACACCGCCCACTTCTGGCCGCCGTCCATCTGCTCGGCGACCTTCGGCGGTACCGGCAGCCGCCACTTGAGGGGCTCCCACGGGAACTCGCGGACCCAGCCGCCGATGCGCGAGTAGGTCTTGTCAGGCGCTGCCCGGTCCTCGTCGTAGTACAGATCCGGATCCCACCGGTCTTTCGGAACGTCGGTGATGCAATAACGGCCCCCGGTAATGTTGCTCCAGAACATTTCGGCGGTGGGCGCTTCGGGCATGATGGCGCTCACGCCGACGATGGCGACAGGTTGCGGCAGGCGTGCCGTTGACTTGCTCGGGCTCATGATTATCGTTTCCGGGTCGGGGGCGGCGATCAGGCTCGCCCGTAAAGCGCGTCCGCGACGCTGTCCATGTCGGCTACCAGCCCGGCCTGCGCGGTATTCACTGCGTCCAGGCCGAGGCTGGCCTCGAACGGGGCCATGTCGGTGCCCGCGCCGGCGCCAATCACCCAGCGCAGCCCGTCATAGGCCACCTTGTGTGCGGCTTCCCGCGCGAACACGCGGCTCATCGCGGCAAGGGCCGCCGGATCGAACCGCTGGTCGCTCTTGTCGGGAAGGGCTTTGTCGAGGGCTGCCGCCGCGCGGGTCGCGAAACTTCCCGCACACTCCGCATAACTGATCAGCTCGCCGAGTCGCAGCAGCACATGCTGGTTCCTGGTCAGGCGGCCGGCCCGGCAGGCTTCGAACGCGCTGCCGAGCGCCTGGCAGGCGAGGGCCGCGGCCTCGGCGCCTACGTCGGGTTGCCGCGCGTGCAGCGCGCGAAGCTCAGCCGCGATCTCCGGGTAGTAATGGCCGGACGACTTCAGGTTCTGCTGCCAACGGTCGCGCGCGATCGTCATCTCCATGATCTCCGATGTGCCTTCGTAGATCGTGGTGATCCGCACGTCCCGCTTTATCTTCTCAACCAGGTACTCGCGGGTATAGCCATAGCCGCCGTGGGCCTGGATTGCCGCCTCGGCGGCCGCATTGCCCGCCTCGGTCGCCATGTACTTGGCGATGGCGCCTTCGGTGTTGAGTGCCCCGTCCTCGCCTTCGCCCGCATCGATCCGCCGCGCGGTGTACTCGATGTAGGAACGGGCCGCCTCTAGCCGGATGACATGCGGCACTATCAGCTTGTGCGTGTAGCCCTGCTTGGTTGACAGCGGCGCGCCCGCCGCGATGCGGTTCTCCGAGTAGGGGATCGCGCGGTCGACCGCCGCCCAGCCGCCGCCGAGGCCGAAGGACGCGACCATCAGGCGCGTGTAGCCGAAGACTTTCTGCGCCTGCACCAGGCCCTGCCCCTCGACCAAGCCAATCAGGTTCTCGGCCGGTACGAAGACATCGTCGAGGAACAACGCCGCCGTGTTCGACAGCCGGATGCCGTGCTTGTCCTCCGGCTTGGCCGGGGTGAAGCCCTCGCTGTTGCGATCCATGACGAACCAGGTCGGCCCGCCGGGTGCCATGGCCAGGATGGTGTACTTATCGGCGATGCCGCCGTTGCTGATCCACTGCTTGCGGCCGTTCAGCCGGTAACCGGTGATCTTGCCGTCTTCCACCACGGGCGTCGCGGTGGTCTTGAGCGCGCCGAGGTCGCTGCCCGCCTCCGGCTCGGTCGCGCCGTAGGCGTACAGGAGTCCCTGCTCGGCGATCTCGGTGAGCCATATGCGTTTCTGGTCGGGCGTGGCGCCCATGTAGATCGGGTCACTGCCAAGGAACGTGGCGAGCACGCTGGTGGCCAGGCCGAGGTCAAGGCGGGCCATCTGTTCGCACACCCGGTAGACGTCGATCGTGCCGCCGCCCATCCCGCTATACTCCTCGGGGATGAACACGAGGTGGATGCCCAGCTGTTCGCTGGACATGCCACGGACGATGTCCACTGGGCACACGTCCTCGTGGTCGAGCTCAAGCTGACGCTCGTCGGACATCGCGTGTGTGACGAAGTCCCTGATGGACTGCAACATCATTTTGAGCGTGTCGGCGTCGAGGCCGACGTTCGGACCGATCTCGGCTGGGCTCGTGGTCAGCAAGGTCATATTTGCACACCCCTTTTCCTTCCGAAAATTTACATGTCGTTCAGGCGCGTACGTGAGGCCCTTGGTCCCTCGAGTCCAGGGCAATAGAGCAGCTACTGGCTGGTAACCAAGCCCGGAGGACCGGTAGCACATCCCGGCTGTCCAGTCCCGGAATCCCGAGGTAACTCTGAGTGAGGTTACGCCTTGGGCGGGGCTGTGTCTGCGGGCGGAGCCTGGCTTTTCGGCGGATACTGGGTTTTCGGCGGATACTGGGCTTTCGGCGTGTACTGGCGGTCCGGCGCATATCGGGTCTCCGGCTCCGCGAGGTCGACGGCGCCGCTGGGTTCCCGGCTGCGGCTGTGGCGGGCCGTATCCGCGGCCGCGGCGGCGTCCACCCCGGCCGCGAGCGTGTCCTTGATCCTGATCAGGACCTCGATACTGATCACTACCCACCCGCGAAGACCACGGATCCGCCGCGGGGTGGAAATGCGGCTCGGGCTGGGCGAGCTGCCTGGGCGGGCTGAGCGGGCGGGCTGGGCGAGCTGCCTGGCCGAGCTGCCCGGGCGGGCTGAGTGAGCTGCCTGGGCGGGCGGGGTGGCTGCGCGGGCTGGGCGCTAACGGGCCGTGGTGCGGGCGAGCGCCTCCCTGGCGATGACAACCTGCTGAACCTGGCTCGTTCCCTCATAGATGCGGAAGAGCCGTGCGTCGCGGTAGAAGCGCTCGACGGCCACGCCGCGCATGTACCCGGCCCCGCCGAAGACCTGCACGGCCCTGTCGGCCACGCGCCCGACCATCTCGCTTGCGAAATACTTCGCGCATGAGGGGCCCATGCGGGTGTCCTCGCCTGCGTCGTACGCCCCGGCGGCCGCGAGAACCAGCGAGCGGCCCGCGTAGACATCGGTCTGCGAATCGGCGATGATCCCCTGGATCAGCTGGAACTCGGCGATCGGATGGCCGGACTGGCGGCGCGCGAGCGCATAGGAGACCGTCTCCTCGAGCAACCGCTGAGCCATCCCCGATCACACGAAGAGCTCAAAAACGGCCGCGAGGCCCTGCCCGCCGCCGATGCACATCGTCTCTAGTCCATAACGGCTGCCGCGGCGGTCCATTTCACGTAGCAGCGTCGTGAGGAGCCGGCATCCGGTGGCACCCACCGGATGACCGAGGGAGATCCCGGATCCGTTCACGTTCACCCGGTCCATGTCCGCCCCGGTGAGCCCCATCTCGCGCACGCAGGCGATTACCTGGGCGGCGAACGCCTCGTTGAGTTCGATGAGGTCGATATCGCTCAGCTTCAGCGCGGCCCGGTCGAGTGCCCTGGCGGTCGAGGGAACGGGTCCGATGCCCATCGTCCGCGGCGGCACACCGGCCACCGCCCAGGACACGAGCGTGGCCAGCGGCCGCAGCCCCAGCCTGTTCGCCTCATCCGGATGGGTGACTACGCACACTGAGGCGGCGTCGTTCTGCCCGCTGGCGTTGCCCCCTGTGACCGTTGCCTCCGGGTCGGCCGCGAGCATGACCGGGCGCAGCGCGGCCAATGATTCGAGCGAGGTGTCCGCGCGTGGATGTTCGTCGGTGTCGACCACGCCCGCGCTCTTGCGGCTCCGCACGGTAACCGGCACGATTTCCTCGGCGAAGATCCCCGAGCGCTGCGCCGCCACCGCCCGCTGATGGGAACGCAGCGCGAGCTCGTCCTGCTCCGCGCGCGAAATGCGGTACTCGCGGCGCAGGTTCTCCGCAGTTTCGAGCATGCCGCCGGGCACCGGAAAGTTCTTGCCACCCGCCGTTATCCGGCCGCGGGCCAGCATGTCTTGCAGCAGCACGCCTTCGCTGCGCGCGCCCCAGCGCATCGAGGTTGAGTAAAAGGCTGCCGAGCTCATGCTCTCCGCGCCGCCCGCGAGGACGAGGTCGCTGGCACCGGTCTGCACCTGCATCGCCGCGTAGATAACTGCCTGCAGGCCGGAGCCGCATCGCCGGTCGAGTTGCAGCCCGGTCACCGCGACGGGCAGCCCGGCGTCGAGCGCGGCGACCCGCCCGATCGCCGGCGCTTCGGCGGTCGGGTAACTCTGGCCGAGGAGCACCTCGTCGATGTCGGCAGGGCCGAGCCCGGTCCGCTCGATGACCGCGCGCACGACTGTTGTCGCAAGCTGATGCGCGGGCACGTCCCGCAGGGCGCCACCGAAACGCCCGATCGGGGTCCGCACCGGCTCACAGATCACCGCGTCACGCATCTCGCACCTTCTTCATTCAAGGTTCCGGTTTCAATCCCCGTGATCAACTGATTTGGGTAAGATTACGGCCTTTCGCGGTTGCCCGCTGACAGGTGCCGGCGGAAAAGCGACGGCCCGGTGCTGGTTGCGCCAAGCCACCGCGACGGGCCACCTTTGCAGGCCATCGCCGTGCCTCGTGCGTGGCGCCTCGATCACCCCGTAACCGGCCCGGACACGCGTGTCCATGGAGCGTTGACGGTGAGGCTTGGCGGCGACTCGAAATACGATGCGAGCGCCACCGCAAACGCGCAATAAGCACCTGCCACGGGCCGCCTGCTCACATCGCGCGCCCCGCGGAAGCCGTTAGGGGCCTGCCACTCAACCCGTTATCAGACGACGAAGTTACTGCCCCGCGGCGGTATCTGATCAGCGCATTCGCAGCCATTCGCGGGCGGTCTGGCCGGCCATGTAGAGCGCGGCGAGCAGGAGCAGCACGCCGACGCCCGCGCGCAGGTTGCCCACCACGATGGAGACCACCGCCCATACCAGGCTGACCAGGATGAAGATGACCCCTCCGGTGGCCAGCAGCGCGAGGAGCCTGCGGCGCATCGCGGCCTCGACGACGAGCATGACCGCCACCGCGAACAGGGCCGGTTCGAGCACCCCGGACCGGGTGTCAAGCAAGATCAGGCCGAGCGCCGCGTACAAGATCGACGCGGAAGCGGCCGTCCAGAGGCGCCGCACCCGGCCGTGCCGCGCCGAGGTGTCCACGTCGGGGAGCGCGCGATGATGCAGGTGGGCATGAACGTCGTCGCGGGGGATCGGGCCGCTGAGCCCGCGGGCCGCCACCTCCACATCGGCGCGCAGCGACGCCTGGCGGTGCCGCAGCTCGGCGACGCGCTGGCCGAGCGAATCGGCTGGCCCGCTCGGCTGGCGCGGCGATCGGCCGTTGGCCGTGTCCACCGCGCGGGCACCACGCAGCTCCGCTCGCGCGGCGTCGAGAGCGCGGTCGGCCTCCGCCAGCTGGTCGCGCAGCGCGGCGCACCGCGCGCGAAGGCGCGCACGTGCTGCCCCGTCGGTCGGCGTCTCCTTGTCCAGCCCCGCCCAGGCCACGGGCTGTCCCCAGGAGGCACGCACCGTCTGGTTCCGCTCGTATCTCGGGCCCGCAGGCGCCCGCTCGCCGCCGAACGGATCCTTGGTGTCCAGGCCCCACAGGCCTCGGTAGGCCACCACCCACGGCGTATCGTCGTTGATCCGCACCGCCGTCCACTCTCGTTCCTGGCCTGGCCCGACGCTCGCGCCATCGCCACGGCGATAGTCGATATAAGGGATCCTGATCACCGACGACGCGGGCTCCGACCAAGGGATGACCCGGGCGATCTTCATGCCGATCCGGTTGACCTCTGCCGGAAGCGGCGGAGCGACTGTGATCAGATATTCGCCGTGCAGGTAGGCGCCGCTGTGCGAGCCCGCCCCCGCGTAGACCACCGGATGGTCGCCAACCCGTTCCATGTCCGGGTCGTCCCAGCGGCGCCGCAGGTCATCGCCGATCTCATCGTGGCTGGAGAAGGCTACCCAGGCTGGAGTGGTGGTACTCAGTCCCGGCTCTGCCGCCGTGTCCGCGGTGCTGCCCGTGACGCCGGTAGCGGCTGTGTCCATGGCGTCGTGCTCGGCGAGGAATATCGTCACCTGCTCCCAGTCGGCTTCGTGGTCGTTGACGCCGCCGAACGTCGAGCGCCAGTCGTTCATCGGGTAGAAGTACCAGTACTGCAGGACGACGTAGCCGCCGTCGCGGCTGACGTGCCCGTAGTAGTGACACTTCCCGGCGGTCTCGGCGGAGTTCGCCTTCACGTGGGCGGCGGCCGCGAAGCCCCGGGGTACCTTGCCGCGCAGCAGCAGGGTCATCTTCAGGACCGAGTCGATGAGCCTGGCAAGCAAGCCGACCGCCGCGAACCTGCTGCTCGGGGTGAACTTCTCCCGGTCTGGCCGCTTCCGCCATTTCCGGTAGGCCCGGCGGTCGAGGGGCTGGTCGACGAACTGCAGGTACAGCGACTCGCCGTGGTGCGCGCGGCCGAACGCGGCGAGCTTGTCCTGGTCGAGCGCGCCCGGCGCGGCCAGTTGCTCGGCGGACTTGCCGACGCGGCGGTAGAGGGCCGCGTGGGCGAGGTAGCCGTCGATGGCGCAGGGGAGGAACAGCTCGCCGCGGGTGTACCTGACGATGGGTTCGTATCGGCGCAGCAGCCGGAGTTCTTCCTCAGCAGTCACGCCGTGCGCTCCCCGTTGCCCGCTCCTGTTCGCGCGAGTGTGTCAGCACACGCCGGAGAAAGGCATCGCACGTACTGGGTGAATTTCCATCGGCCAGCGATGTGTTCCGTCGTCGCGAAGCGGTCACCCGTGTTCATGATTGCGGCGGATTATCAGCCTAGGTGACGCCTGAACGCGACGACGGCCGTGACGATCATCGCGAACACGATGAGCGGGGGAATGAACATGATCCGATCACCGATCATCATGATCGCGAGCCAGGCGATGGCTATCGGCAGCAGCGGGGAGGGCCTGCGTACCCGGCGGTGCGGAATGACCGCGGTTGGTGGCTGCGCTGGGGTCCGCTCGTCGGCGAACTGAACGGTCACCGGCAGATCCTCGACGAGGCGGCGCAGGTCCCCCCAGGTCTTGGCGGCATAGGCGGCGCCGACCCGTTCGCCGAGCTCCTCGCTGGTCAGCCGGCCCGTAACCATCTGCTCGCGGAGCACCGCCACGAGGCGTTCGCGGTCCTCATCGGACGCACGGAACGACGGGTCATCGACCATCTGACCACCACCGCTGTGATGGGCTCCGCGCGAGCCCCTGACGCTCACTCTAAGCGGGTTCTCGCCGTGCTCCAACCTCGGCTGGCCGGCACATGTCCGGTGCTTGCGGTCCGGTGCTTGCGGCCCTGCGTTTGCCGCACCACCTTCCCTTCCGCCGTGGCGCGCAGCGGACCCACCGCCGCGGCATGCTGGATGGGGCGTCGTAAGCGTTCCATGATCGCAGTTCATGGTCCGCCATGCACGATTCACCGTTCGCTTGTCACTGGGCCGTGCCAGGATGGCGCGCAAGCCGGGGAACAGGAGGCGCCGTGGGCAAGGCAAACCGGGAACGACGCCGTGCCAAGGAAAAGGCCAGGAAGCAGCGCCATGCAGGTCGGCACGGGCCGGACCGGCATGCCAACGGCCGGGAGTCTCCTGGGGGAACGGGGCCGTCGGGACCGTCCGGGCCGTTCACGACCGCAAATTCCGGCGGTCCGTTCGTGGCTTGGCTCCCATCACCTGAGCGGGGAGGTGGCGGCGGTCGTCCCTCCGGGTCGCCTGCGGAGCTGGCTGCGCAGTTGGTGACGGAAGCGGTGCAGGCCTGCTTCGACCGGGACGATGGGGCGTTTCGACGCTGCGTGGCGCAACTGGCGGAGCGGCCAAGCGTCACGGGCTGGTGGCGGATCACCGAGCTTGCGCTGACGGCCGCACTGGAACAAGGGATGACGGCCGCGTGGCGGTTCGGCTGGCAGCCTGCCGATGTGGTCCGGGCGGTCCTCAGGGAGCTTGGCGGCTCGTACGCTGGTGTCGCCACGGACGCGGTCGCGGCGGAGATGCGCGGTTACGCCGCCACGACGGTCGATGATCGGTGGAAGGCCCAGCTCACCGCGCTCGACGCGCGGGTGTGGTGGGCAGCGGGTGACAGCTACTTGAGGGCACGAGGAGACCGTGAGGGCGTTGGCCGGGCCGCCATGATTGCCCGGGCGCTCGAAGTGATCTTCGTGCTCAGCGGGCTTCCCCGGCTGCCTCCGTTGTTCCCGCCGCCCGGTACGGTCCGCCAACGCGCCAATGATGCGGCCCAGCGGAGACCGTCACAATCGCGGGCCGCCGACGAGCGCATGCTCGCCCGTATCCGCGCGCTGCTGGCCAAGGCGGAGTCGACCGAGTTCCCAGAGGAGGCCGAGGCGCTGAGCGCGCGGGCGCAGGAACTCATGGCCAGGCACAGCATCGATCAGGCGCTGGTGGACGCGAGATCGGACCGGCCACATGAGCCGGAAGGCCTGCGCCTGCCGGTCGACAACCCGTACGAGGCGCCCAAGGCGGTGCTCCTTGACGTGGTTGCCGCCGCGAACCGCTGTCGCGCGGTATGGCACCGCAAGCTCGGCTTCTCAACAGTGTTCGGCTTCGCGGCGGACCTCGGCGCGGTGGAGTTGCTTTTCACATCGCTGCTTGTCCAGGCAACCGCCGCGATGTTGCACGCTGGTGCCCGCCGCGACGCCTACGGCCGTTCCCGTACCAGGTCATTTCGCAGCTCATTTCTTGCCGCGTATGCGCAGCGCATCGGCGAGCGGCTGCAGGGTGCCGCCGATAATGCGACCACACAGGCAGCTGCCGAGACGACCGGCAAGGACCTCCTGCCGGTGCTCGCCGCCCGCGACCAGGCCGTCGATCGGGCCGTGGACGCGATGTTCCCCGGGATTGGGAAGCACCGGATCGCAAGCGGCGGTAACTACGAAGGATGGATCTCGGGACGCGCCGCTGCCGATCTGGCGAGCCTGACGCCGCGCTCCGGGATCACCGGACCCGGCGTCTGAACCGCAGCAGGCCGAACCTCACAGGCCGAACCTCACAGGCCGAACCTCACAGGCCGAACCTCACAGGCCGAACCTCACAGGCCGAACCTCACAGGCCGAACCTCACAGGCCGAACCTCACAGGCCGAACCTCACAGGCCGAACCTCACAGGCCGAACCTCACAGGCCGCCACCACACCACGTTTGTCCGCCCAACCACGTGAGCACCTGCGCGGAACATCCGGGGCCGCTGGTAGCGTTGGTACCCACGACGGTGAAGCTAAGCCGTCACTACGCGGGCGAGCCGCCCGCGAGGTCGCATGTGTGAGTAGTTCGCTTCCCGGTGAGCCGTGTTCGCCGCCGTCGTCGACGCCTCCGATCATGACGCGGCCACCGAACACCTAGGGAGCTTATTAATGCCTCAGCCTGCTGAGCGTCAGCCTGCCCGCCGCCACGGCGCAGCCCGCCAGAGTGGCCGCCCACCCGGCCAGGGCCGCGACGCAGCCCGCCAGAGCGGCCGCCCACCCGGCGAGGGCCGCGGCGCAGCCCGCCCGAGCGGCGGCCCGCCGGGCCAGGGCCGTGGGGCCGCCGGCCAGCGACGCAGCGCACCCGCTCAGGGCCACGCCACGGCTGGCCAGAACCGTCGGCCCGCTACCCCGCCGGGCCGGCCCGCGTCACCGCGCCGCCGCGATGAGCCCGACCTGGACCGCGCGCTTGCCACTGCGTTTGACGCGCCGGTACCGTCCGCTGCCACATTCGCTGACCTCGGCGTCCCCGCAGACCTCGTGACCGCGCTCGCGGACAGCGGAGTCACGGCGCCGTTCCCGATCCAGGCCGCGGCCGTGCCGGATGCGCTGTCCGGCCGTGACGTCCTGGGCCGCGCACAGACCGGTTCGGGTAAGACGCTCGCGTTCGGCCTGCCGATGCTCGCCCGCCTCACCACTGCCACCGAGCCACGCAGGGCCAAGGCGCTGCGCGGGCTGGTCCTCGTGCCCACCCGCGAGCTTGCCGGTCAGGTTGCCGACGTACTCAGCCCGCTCGCCCATGCCGTTGGCCTGCGGGTGGCGACGGTTTACGGCGGCGCCTCCATCGGCCGCCAGATCGACCAGCTAGCCCGTGGCGTCGACGTCGTCGTCGCGACCCCCGGACGGCTGATCGACCTGCTCGACCGCTCCGCCTGCACGCTCGGCGGCGTCGAGGTCACCGTCATCGACGAGGCGGATTACATGGCCGACCTGGGTTTCCTCCCCGCGGTGACCCGCATCATGGACGCCACTGCGGCGGGCGGTCAGCGGATGCTGTTCTCTGCCACCCTCGACCGCGGCGTCGACGGCCTGGTGCGCGCCTACCTCGCCGACCCTGCCGTCCACGCAGTCGCTCCCGCTGCGGCGCCGGTCGAGGCCATGGACCACCGCGTGTTCGTGCTTCCGGCCAGCGACAGGGCCGCGGTCGCGGCGGAGATCGCCGGGCGTCCCGCCCGCACGTTGTTTTTCGTCCGCACCCGGCACGGCGCGGCGCGCCTGGCGAGACAGTTCAACCGCACCGGGATCCCGTCGGCTGCCCTGCACGGCGATCTGAACCAGAACCAGCGTGAGCGTGCCCTCGCCGCTTTCACCGCCGGCCATCCACGCGTTCTCGTCGCCACAAATGTCGCCGCTCGCGGCATTCACGTGGACGACGTCGATCTGGTCGTGCACTTCGACCCGCCCAATGATGGCAAGGATTACCTGCACCGCTCCGGCCGCACCGCGCGGGCGGGTGCTCAGGGAACCGTCCTCGCACTTGTCTCGCCCGAGCAGGTACGCGATGTGGCGCGGTTGCACCAGACAATCGGGGTAACCCCGACGAGCCACCACGTGCAGACCGGGGACCACACGGTCAGGCAGATGGCTGCCTCTGGTACGCCGGTGCCTGCGGCACCGCCGGCCGAGCACCAGCCAGGGGCGCCGCGACCGCGGGCCGCGGGGCAGGCGCCACATCTGCGGACCGGCTCCCGCCCCGCCCTGCGGGAGGGCCGGCGTCCCAGCTAGGAGGCTGGAGCGGCAGTTGAGCGGTATTCTGTCGACTTCAGGAAGTCATTCGGCCGGTTGCCGATGACGCTCGACGTGACCGACCTGCTGCTTTCGAAACTGCAGATTGTCGAGCTCAACGAGAAGGATGCGCGCGGCAGCGCGGCCCGTTCGCCGCGCGGCAGCGGGGGACGCAGTCACGGTCCTCGGTCTCCGCTCCCGCGACGCGCGGTGAAGGCAGCCACCGCACCGGAACGAGAGATCCGCACGTCACAGAAACCGGCGGCTTGCAGCCAGGTGGCCAGCTCACCCGGGCGAAGCGGCGGTCCGAAGGCGTTCACCCGGCGGAGCGCCCAGGTGACGGCGTCGTGCCAGCGGCCGGTCCCGGCGACGATGGTGGTACCGCGCAACACGCCGCCTGGCCGGAGGACCCTGGCGTACTCGCCGATAGCCGCGGCCGGTTCGGGGAGGCAGTGCAAGCCGTTGTAGCTGAGGCAAAGATCGAACGCGCGGTCAGGGAATGGCAGCGCGGCGATGTCGGCCTGCACGAGTCCGACGTTTCGACCGGTCCGCGGGCCCCGGTCGCGGGTGTGATCCCGGGCCCGCGACCGGACCCGGGTGAGCATGACGGCCGAAATGTCGCTCGCGACGTAGCGGACCTGCTGCCCGGGGCGAATGCCCCGCAGGGCGATGCCGCCGCCGCTTGGCATGTCGAGCACGACGGCGCCCGGCGCCGCATTGGCCACCTCGCCGATCGCCGCCCATGCCTCGCTGACGTCGTATCCCCACAGCAACCGCGCTCCGACGCGCACAACCGGCCCGCAGTGCACGGCCGAGTCGTAAGCCGCGGCGAGCAGGTGCCGCCTCCGCCAGGTCTCGCTGCGGCGCCTAGCCAACAGGAAAGCCGGGCCCCGGCGTGACCATAACATTGCTGCGCATCTGGTGAGCCTATTGGGCGGACCGGACCGGATTCCAGCCAGGCAGCGTCGCCTTTGAGCTGTACAGCCCATAGCTGAAGAAGCCGCCTGACACCCTTGCCCGCTGGGATTCTTGATAGAACATTTAGCATGATCTGGCATCTGATCGCGTTGTCGCGATGGCGCTCCGCACCGGAATCGATGTATGTGCCCGGGACGCAGGACGCGGCCGGCTTCGTGCACGCGGCGCCGGACGAGCCGACGACCCTGGCCGTCGCCAACGCGTTGTATGGGCATGTGGATGAACCGCTGCTGGCGTTGCTCGTGGACGAGTCCCGGCTGTCGGGGTCGGTCCGCTACGAGCCCGGGGATCCGATGCCGCCGCCCGGTCTGTCGGCGGACACGTTGTTCCCGCACGTGTACGGGCCGGTCGAGAAAGCCGCGATCACCGGGGTCAGGTACCTGCGGCGCGACCCGTCCGGGCGGTACACCGGGCTGGAGGCCAGGCCGGCTACGGCCGAGGCGCTGGATCTGCTGCCCCACCCGGAGGGCGGCTGGTACCGCCAGACCTGGTCGGCTGGGCCGGGTTTCGTGCCTGCCGGCTACCCGGGCCGCCGCGCCGCCGCGACAGCCATCTATTTCTTGCTGCCCCGCGGCGCGCAGTCATGCTGGCACGCGGTCCGCTCGGACGAACTTTGGCTGTGGCACGCGGGGGGACCGCTGACCCTGCTGCTCGCCGGAACCGGCGACGGGCCCGGCGCCGAGCCCGGCATGGTCACGCTGGGCCCGGACCTTGCGGCCGGGCAGCGGCCGCAGTACCTGGTGCCGGCAGGCCAATGGCAGGCCGCGCGGCCCGCCGGGACGCGCGAGGTGCTTGTGACCTGCGTGGTGGCGCCCGGCTTCGACTTGGCCGACTTCACCGTCCCGCCCGCCGATTGCGCCGATGGCGCCGATCGCCTGGCCGCCGGGTGATTCAGATCGACTAAGCGCCGCCGGCACGCCGGAGCCTCAAACAGGCAGTGTCCACCGCTGAACCACCGGTGGGGTGGGGAGATCACGGCTGTGAGCATTTTCGATCGGTACGTGACCGTCGACTGGAGTGGCGCCAACACGCCACGCGTCGGCAAGGACTCGATCTGGATCTGCTCGCTTGCCGCGAAGGGTGATTGCTGGACGCGAAACCCGCGAACGCGCCGCACCGCCGGGGAGATGCTGCGTGACCTGCTCACGCGATCGGTTGGCCACCGTGAGCGTGTCCTGATCGGCTTCGACTTCCCTTTCGGCTATCCGGCCGGGTTCGCCGCTGCGCTTGCTCTCGAAGGCGAACCGTGGCGTGCAATCTGGCAGCTGCTCGCCGCGGAGATCATCGACAATCCTCAGACCAATGAGACCAACCGGTTCGAGGTCGCGAACGATCTCAACCGCCGGCTCACAGGCACGGCCGCTTTCTGGGGCCGTCCGCAAAAGCGCCTGCTTGAGCACCTGCCGAGAACGCGGGACGTCACCTACCGGGCCGCGGGTACGGCGGCCGGGCTCCCCGAGTGGCGTGTCGTGGAGCAGTTACTGCGCCGCCAGGGCCGCCGGCCGCATTCGGCATGGAAGCTGCTGGGTTCGGGTTCGGTAGGTGGCCAGGCACTGACCGGCATACCTGCGGTTGCGGCGTTGCGTGCGGACCCGGCGCTGGCTGACGTCAGCCGGGTGTGGCCGTTCGAGCTTCCGGCCGAGTCGCCCACGGGAGAGCCTGCCATTGTCCACGCCGAGGTGTGGCCGAGCCTTTACGACTTCAGTGCCGCATCAGGATCGTGCGTGGACGAGAAACAGGTCAGGAACCTGGCCGAGCAGTTGCGTCGCCTCGATCGCGGCGGAGCGCTGGCGGATATCCTGCGCCACGCGCCCCGGGCGAGCCAGGAAGAAGGATGGATTCTCGGGGTTGAGTGACTGCACCGGGAAGAGTGCCTGCACCGAGAAGACCGTGCCGCGAGGCACGGATCCGCCCTGTCGTGGCGTGCGGCCGAGGATCCGTTCGAGGTCCGTGACCATCGGTTGCCTCCCGGTTAGGCGGCGAGTGCCTGCGGCTAATTCGGTGCGATCAGGGTGCATGCGGCGGAGGCGGCGGCAGGCCGGCGACCGGATGGGCCCTGCGCGTCCTCGCGGATGCCGCGCCCGCTGAGCTGACGAGAACCTCGTCCGCGGTCTGAGCGCCGACGAGATCGTCGCGCGGGGTGATGACGTCGCCGCGCGGAATTTCAGGCAAGCGCGTCGGCGCCGGAGCGGGCAGCAGCCCAAGGCCACGGTGAACGGCACGAAAACGCGCTGGCGGCGGGATGATTAACGAATCCGGAACCGCAGGCAAACGGGCGGAGGTGAAAGGTGCCAGATTCGCCTGGCGGCATCCTGCGGCGACGGCCAGCAGCACTGCCCGTCATGAAGGGCCTGTTGCCCATTCACCCCTCCCAGGTACCCGCCGACCTGCTGGCCGGCCTCACCCTGGCCGCCCTCGGCATCCCTGAGGTCCTCGGATACGCGAAGATCGCTGGGATGCCGGTGGTGACCGGCCTGTACACGATGCTCCTCCCGTTGGCCGTGTTCGCCGTCCTCGGTTCATCGCGCCACCTCGTCGTCGGTGCGGACTCTGCCACCGCCGCCATACTCGCCGCCACGCTTACCGGGCTCGCGGCCGCCGGGTCGGCGCAATACGTAAGGCTGGCCGGGCTCGTGGCCCTGCTGGCCGGCGGGATGCTGCTGCTTGCCCGGCTGGCCAGGCTCGGGTTCCTGGCGAATTTCCTGTCCCGTACCGTCCTGGTCGGATTCCTAACTGGCGTCGGTATTCAGGTGGCCGTCAGCCAGTTCCCCGACATGCTCGGGGTGACCGCCGCGGGTAAGCAGACCCCCGCAAAGCTCCTGGACTTGGCGCGCGCGCTCCCGCACGCGCATCGCGCAGACATCGCGGTGTCAATCGGGGTCATCCTGATCGTGCTCACGGCACGCAGGATCACCCGCAGGATCCCGGGGCCGCTGATTGCGGTGATCATCGCGATCATCGTCAGCCGGGCCGCTGACCTGGCCGGCCGCGGGGCGGCCGTGGTCGGAGCCGTCCCAAGGGGACTGCCGCACCTCGGAGCGCCCGCGCTCGGCGTGCACGACGCGGTCATGCTGCTTGGCGCCGCGGCATCGATGTTCGTCGTCATCCTCGCCCAGAGCGCGGCGACCTCACGCGCGTACGCGATGAAGTACGAAGAGACGTCGTTCAGCGAGGACACGGACCTGGTCGGCCTCGGCGCCGCCAACCTGGCCGCCGCGTTCTCTGGCACGTTCGTCGTCAACGGAAGCCCGACCAAGACACAGATGGTCGACGACGCGGGCGGGCGCAGTCAGCTGGCCCAGCTCACCACCGCCGCGGTGGTCCTCGTCGTGCTGCTGCTGTTCACCGGGCCCCTCGCCTACCTGCCAGCCGCCGCCCTGGCGGCGGTGGTCTTCCTCATCGCCGTCGAGCTCATCGACGTCAGCGGGATGCGGCTCATCCTGACCTGCCGGCGCCACGAGTTCGCCGTCGCGTTGCTCACGACGGCCGCAGTGGTGGTCCTGGGTGTCGAGGAAGGCCTTGTGGTTGCCGTCGTCGCCTCGATCATCGACCACCTGCGCCACAGCTACCACCCGCTCAACAGCGTACTGAAGAAGTCACCGGCCGGGCACTGGCAGTCCATCCCGGTAGCCCCGGGCGCGCGGACCGAGGAAGGGCTGGTGGTCTACCGGTTCGGCACCAGCCTCTACTACGCCAATGCGTCCCGGCTGGGCGAGGACGTCACCGCCCTCGCCGCGCATGGCGGCACGCTGCGCTGGATGGTTCTCGACTGCGCCGCCATCGGCGACATCGACTACACGGCAGCGGCCGCCCTCACCAGGGTCGTTGAACAGCTGCAGAAACGACACGTCCGCTTCGCGTTCAGCACCGTCCTCGGCCCGGTGCGCGGGCAACTCGACCGCTACGGCATCAACGCCTCCCTCAGCCCGGACGCCTACTACGACACTCCCGGCGAGGCACTCGAAGCCTTCCAGGCCTGGAAAGGGCAACGGCCACAGTGACAAAGTTCCAGGGTGAGCGCAGGCCAGCCAAGGCGGACCTGGCGGCCGCGCGTGACGCCACGCTGCCGGACATCCTGCCAGCACCCGGCGCCGCGTTCGACGTCCTGTTCTGCGGCATCAACCCGGGCCTGTACTCCGCCGCTACCGGCTACCACTTCGCGCGGCCAGGCAACCGGTTCTGGCCCGCGCTGCAGCTGTCCGGCTTCACCAGCCGCAGGCTCGCCCCGAGGGAGCAAGCCCTGCTGCCTGGCTACGGGCTCGGCATCACGAACGTGGTCGCCAGGCCGAGCGCGCGTGCGGCCGAGCTGACCCCCGCTGAGTTGCGGGCGGGCGGCGCCCGCCTGCTCGAACTCGCCGCGCGCCACCGGCCGCGCGTCGTCGCGATTGCCGGGGTGACCGCCTACCGCATCGCGTTCGGCCAGCCTGGCGCGAGCATCGGACCGCAGCAGCGCGCGCTCGGCCCCGCGCTCCTTTGGGTCCTGCCCAACCCGAGCGGCCTGAACGCGCACTGGTCCCTCGCCGCGATGGTGGAGGAGTTCAGGCGCCTGCGGACGGCATGCGGCTGCTGACAGCCGGTTATCCCTTACGGCGCCGGTCGTGGCCGTGGCCCGCCTAGGCAGCTGTTGCTGCCCGCGCTACTTTGCGGACGGGTTAACACGATAACGGATCATGAACGCACGGGGCGGCGGCTACTGCGGAATGCTCTGGTCCACGAGCATGGCGTTCTGGGCGAGTACGGAGAGCCAGTGGTTCATCCGCTCGGCGTTGGTGGTATCCCGCCAGTGCTGGAAAAGACCCGCGGCATCGCCGAGCGGCAGGCGGCCTTCCACCTGGTGGATCTCAAGCGTGAACGACAGGCGGTCCAGGCCGCACGCCTCGGTCGCGGCCGCGACGATCCCCGCGAGCCCGGCTGGCCCGTACATCATGCCCAGGGACTGGCGGCCCTCGTGGCTGAACGGGATCGGCAGCCGCATGAGGAAGGTGAAGTGGTCGGCGAGGCCGACGACCAGGGGATGCCCGTCGTGCAGGTGGAGGTGCAGGTGCTTGCCGAGCCGCCCGATCGAGCGCGTCATGTCTATCACCTCATGCAACGCGCCTGCCACGGCATCCTGGACGTCCGCTACCAGGCTGGGGAGGCGCTCGTCGTCGGGGCTCAGGCTCCACAGGCTGAGGTCCGGATGATCGCGCGCGAACCTGGCGCGGGCCTGCCTGACGCCGACGTGGCCCACGTCGATACAGCAACTGACCTGCTCGAGATCCTTGAGCCGCTCCGCCACCTCGACGAACCAGCCGGGCTCCAGACCGGCCGCGTACTCGAGAAACACCCGGGGCGCGCCCGGCGAGCGGGTAACGTGCGCGTCAAGCTCGCGCAGGGCGGCCACCAGGCCGGGTGTCTGCGTGCCCATGTCGGAATGATCATGGACGACCATGCCGGAGAGCCGGCCGGCGAAGCGGGTGGCGAACTCCTCGACGACGCCGCGGTCGTTTTCACGCAGCATGTTCAGTCCGCGGTTCAGGTGGACCGTCGGCAGGCGCGGGTGCGGCGGAGCGTACCGGAGCACGTGGCCTAGCTGGCCTGGCGTGTCGGCGTACGCCTCAGCCGCGAGGCCAGCCTGGGCCAGGCGGAGGCCGGCGAGCTTGAGGAGTGCGTCGTCTCCGGCGACACGCTGCTGAAACAGGACGTGGATCGGCGGCAGGCCCGGAGAGCCTTCGCGCGACAGCCGACGGCTGCTCAGCTTTTGCTCCTGCATTAGCTGGCCCGGGTCCTGAAGATGTGGATCGACTGATCCTTGGCCCGGCACCTGCGGTCCTGCTCCGGTTTCGCCCTGTCCGAGACCACCACGACCTGGTCCGGCGCGATCCATGACACTCCCTCGACCGTACCGTAGATGATCTCGCCGTCGGCGTCCCTGGGTAACGTGTAGCTCGTGCCCTCGCCGGTCACCTCCCAGCCAGACGGCGCGAGACTGCCGACCCACAGTGCCGACGAGACCTGGGACACGATCGCGATCCGGTCGCCGACCACCGTTATGCCACTGTAGTCCCCGAACAAAACGGCCTCCGGCAACTGGATCTTGCCGAGCCGGTCCCAGCGCTGCGCGCCCAGCCGGAAGACGTGGATCCGCCCGCCTCCTGGGATGCGGCCGCTGGCGCCTCTTTCGCACCTTCGCACCTGTTGTCCTGGCACAGCCCGAGCAGGTGGGTCTGTCCGTCACGGCGCACGCAGGTCAGGCCTTCCAGGCCCTTGTCGAGCCGGTCAAGCGGGAAGTCCAACCAGGCGCTGTTCAGATGGCGGAAGCTCGCGTCGTACTCCTGCACCATGGCCATGGACGTCCCATGGCCACGGTGCGGCGAATTGATCAGGACGTAGAACCGGCCGGACCACCGATCGTAGGCGATGTCCTCGAAGCCTCGGCGATGGCCCTGGTTCTGCTCGATGACGCGATTAGCGTCGGCCGTTGCCGAGAGTTCGGGGTCGATGCGGGCGATGTGCGGCAGGTTGTCGAAGATGACATAGAACAGCCCGTCCTCGGCCAGGACGCCGCTCGCAATTCCGGCCAGGTGGCCGCCGCCGTCGGTGGCCGATTCGAGGCTGATGATCCCGGTCGCTCCTATGCGCATGCTTCCCAAGTGTTACCGGGATCATGAAAGACCACGCCGTTGGCCGTGATCGAATCGCCCGGCTGCCCAATCGCGAGCGGTGATCGAATCGCGTGCCGTGATCGGCTACCGTCCGTACGGAACTACACGTCTTGATGATGTGCGGCATCGACGACACGACAAGGCTCAGGTCATCCTGCATGGCATGGCAGAAGGAGACCGGCCCATGACCACCACGCCCGCACCCCACTCGCGGCTTGAGCCAGCCGAGCTTACCGACCACGAGCTTCTTGCCGCCATCGCGAGCCCGGCGGCGCGGTGTACGGGCGCCGATGTGGACCCGGATGACTGGTTCCCCGTCACCTCAGATCCGGCAAAGGCGCGCGTCCAGGCCGCCCACGCGATCGCGCTCTGCACGGTCTGCCCGGTGCGCGCCGAGTGCCTGGAACTGTCGCTGCGGCACTGGCACGGTGCGGGACGGTACGGTGTCTGGGGCGGGTTTGTCGAGGCCGAACGGAGCGTTCTGCGCGGCGAGTGGCTGGACGGCGCCGCCGTCTCGGCGCTGGTGCCGCGGGCGATCAGCGATCACGAACGCCAGCAGCAGAAGCGTTTCCTTCGGCGCGAGCCGCCCCGCCCTGAGCGGTCGGCCAGACACGTTGCCAACCGGCCGACGTCGGCCGGAGGGCGCCTTCCGCACCGGACCGATCACCCGGGCGCGGCCTGAGTCAGGAGCTGTCGGAAAACAAGGCTGGCGGAACCGGTCCGAAATGAGCCCCCGAGGCCAACGACGCGCACCAGGTTAGCCATGATCTCCTCCCAAGTGCCCTGCCTGCCAAGTGCGCCGAGTGCCCTGCCTGCGCCCCGCCGGGGCAGGCCCAAAGGTCAATACCGGCCGCGTCGCGTCAAGCGTCGCAGGACGCACGTCCGGCAGGCCGACCCGGTCCGATCGTGCTCGGCAGCTCAGGTGCTCGCTGCTGGTTGCTAGGCGCATCACGAGGTGATTGCATAGAACCGATCGCGACTCCATGAAGGGCCGAAGTCGGTACCTGGGGGCGCCGCAAGCCGGCTGCGGGCCCTGGATCGGGGCCTAGAAGACAGGCGGCGTGGGATTCGCCGTCCGGCACGTACAACTCCGCTGTTGCAGTGGCGACCTGATCATGAGGACCAAGGTATGTATGGCCGGGATCGCGAACTGAGGGTTGTGGCTGACCTGCTTCGAGTGGCCGAGGCGGGTCGCGGCGGGATGCTCCTCGTCGAGGGCGAACCGGGCATGGGCAAGACCAGCCTGCTCAGACAGGCCGCTGCCGCGGCAGCCGAACGCGGTTTCGCCCTCTCCTGGGGCAGCGCGGATCAGCCCTCGCAGCTGGCGCCGATGGGCCCGCCGGTCCCTGCCGCCCCGGCACCGGGGCAGTCGCTGACGCGATCGCTGCCAGTCACAACCGCGGCGGCCGGGCGAGAACATGTCGCTGCGCTCCGCCAGGCGGGACTTTCGCCGGAACGGCTACAGCCCGGTGCGCCCGAGCCCATGTTGGGCAACCAGCTGCTGATCATGCTGGACGACCTGCAATGGGCCGACAAGGCGACCTTGTGGAGGTTGCGGTGCCTGCCCAGCCAGCCGAGAGCCGGTGCGCCGCTCTGGATCCTCGCACGCAGTACGGTCGCCGCCGACAGCGACGTTGAGCGGCTCTTCGCTCACCTGGAATGTGCCGGTGCGGTCCGGATGCGGCTTGGACCGCTAGATGAGGAGACGATGGCCGATATGGTGGCCGGGACGCTCGGTGCCATGCCGGACCACGGACTGCGTGCGCTTGCCGTAGGCGCTGGCGGGAACCCGCTGCTGCTCATCGAGTTGCTTGGCGGGCTGCGGGACGAGGGCGGGATCCGGACCGAGGGAGGCCTAGCCAGCCTGGTGCCTGGCCAGCTACCGCAGCGGCTCCAGTCGACCGTGCGGCGTTGGCTAGGTGACCTGTGCCCGTGCGCCAGGCAACTCCTGGAAGTAGGTGCGGTTCTTGGCAGGTCCTTCCCTGTTGACAGGGTGGCCGCGCTCCTCGGGGAGACACCTGCCGGACTGCTGCCAGCTATCGAGGCGGCCCTGGCCACGGGTATTCTCATTGCCACGCCAGACTCGCTCGCGTTCCGCAGGGATCTCGTGTGGCAGGCGATCGCGGAAGGCGTGCCGGCCCCGGCCCGTCAAGCGCTGCACCTGCAGGCGGGCGAGCTGTACTTTGATCAGGGCGGCCCGGCGGCGGACACCGCGGCGCACCTGATCAGCGGTACGCGGCCGGGCGATACTAACGCCCTGGCGCGATTGGACCGCGCAGCACAGTCGTTCCTGGCATCCTCACCGCAGACTGCCGCCGATCTGGCGCTCAAGGCGCTCGAGCTGGCCGGTCCAGCCGACCAGCACCGATTCAGGCGGACCGTGACCGCCGCGGAAGCGCTGGCGGCGGCCGGCCGGCTCAGCGAAGCCGCGGAGCTTGCTCATGCGACGCTGGCCGAGCCGGTACCAGTGATCACGGCAACCCAGCTACGGTCTGTCGTTTCGTCCATTCTCTTCTACAGCGGCCGCCCCTCCGACGCGGTATCGGAGGCTCAGCGGGTGCTTGCCGAGCCCGAGTTGACCCGCGAGGTCCGCGAGAGCGCCGAAGTCGCCTTGATGCTCGGCATCTGCGCCGCGATGGAAGACACCCGATGGGCACGCGCACGCGCGGAAATGATCCTGGCCGGCACCGATCATCGCGGCGACGGGGCCGTCGTCGGCGCGCTGCTTGCGCTCGCGACGATCGACTGGAGCGAGGCCAGGCTCAACGCCGCGCTTGACCACGCGCGTGATGGCGTCCGGCGGGCGAGCACCGGGTCGGATATCGCCCGCCGCGCACTCGCACGGCTGATACTTGTCAGCATGCTCACGCCGGCTGGCCTCTTGGACGAGGCCGGTACGGTCGTCGGCAGGCTCGCAGAGGATGTCACGGCCCTCGGGCACACCGTGCATGGTGCCAGCCCTGACATTCTCGCCGCTCACATCGCACTCGAGGCCGGCCGCCTTACCGAGGCTGTCACCAGGGCCGAAACGGGTCTCCGGCTCGCCGAGACGCTCGGCACCCACTTGCTCACCCCGTTCGGATTGTCCGTTCTCGCCATGGCGGCGCTGCGATCCGGTGACCTGCGTGCCGCGGTGGAACACGTGCAGAACTTCCAGGCACGGTTGTCCGAGCACGGACCGACATACGGACGGACGCGGTGTCTCTTGGTCGCGGCCCAGGTCGCCGAGGCCACCGGCGGGATGCACGGCGCGGCTGCGCTGGTGGCAGACATCTATCCGAAGCTGAAGCGGCGCCGCTCCGTCCTGCTGGTGGATCCGACCGCGCCCGCATCGCTGGTCAGGTTCGCGCTGAGCCAGGGTGATCGCGAGAATGCCGAGGCAGTGGCCGCCGCGGCGGAAGGTAACGCGGCCGGCAACCCCGGCTTCGCCAGTCTGGCGGCCGCCGCGGCCCACTGCCGAGGCCTGCTCGACCGTGACGCCGACGCACTGAATCGCGCCGGAATCGCCGACCCCGACCCATGGGCGCGTGCGTCCGCGGCTGAGGACCTCGGTGTGCTGTTTGCCCAGCAGCAGGCCCACAAGAATGCGGTCCAGAGCCTGGACAGCTCGCTCGCGGGTTACGACCAGACAGGTGCGCGACGCGACGCCGCGCGGGTGCGGCGGCGGCTCCGCAGGCTCGGCGTCCGCCGGAGGAACTTCACCTACGCTGACCGGCCCGGGTCGGGGTGGGCGAGCTTGACCGACACGGAACGGGCGGTCTCGAACCTAGTCGCGCAGGGCCTCACGAACCAGAAGATCGCCAACCAGATGTTCCTGAGTGTGCATACGGTCGCGTTCCACCTCCGCCAGGTCTTCCGCAAACTCGACATCGGCTCGCGGGTTGATCTGGCGCGGGTTCTCACCGAACGGAGTCAGCCTGGTGAAACCCAGCATGTCATCGCGACAGACAGTGTTGGACACCTCACCCGCGGGCGATGTGTGACGATGTGAGAAAAGCGCCGCTCGAACGCGATCACGGCCCCCCGGGGTCGTGGCCGCGCCCCGGGGTCGTGTTTGTCATCGGTGGCCACCGACGACGACGCGCTACTTCCGCGCAGGTGGGCGCTCCCTTGAAGGTGGGCGCTTCCGCGCAGGTGGGCGCTCCCTTGAAGGTGGGCGCTCCCGCGCAGGTGGGCGCTCCCTTGAAGGTGGGCGCTCCCTCGAAGTCCCGGGCGGGTGCGACGCCGGACCATGGCGTCCCCGGCGTCTTCGCGTTCCGCGAGCTGCAGTCGGAACGTCACCGGACCGGCCTTGGTGAGGGCGGCAGGGGAAGACTCGTCACGTATGCGGAACCGGGCACCCGCACCCGTGGCCGCTTTCCCGACTGGCAGGAAACAATCGCGATCCGCTGCCGACGCCCCCTGGCGGGCGGGCGTCGGTCCGCGTCAGAGCTTGGTCAACTTGGCGCAGGGAATCGTGATCCGTTCCTGCCGTGCGCCGAAATCGACGAGCACGGCGTTCCCGTCCTCGACACCGATGACCAGGCCGAGGCCGTAGCGATCGTGGGTCACCTGGTCCTGCACGGCGAACTGTTCGGCGGGCGGGGCCGGGGGCGGGGGCTTGAAGGGACTTCCTGGCAGGTAGCGCCGGGTCGCGGCGCGGGCTCGCTTCATCATCTCCAGTATGCGCCAGCCGGCCGGTCGCTGCGTGCCCGACCGGTGAGTCTTCCCCGCCGGAGACGAAGCTATGCCCGATCCGTGCCGCCAGAACCGGCGATCGTCGGGGGTGATCAAGGCGTGCACCCACCAATTCAGGATGACCTGCGGGTCGGGACTACTTAAATTCCGGACAATACGGAAGGTTTATTGCAGATATATCGTCTTTGCCACTCAGTCTCGGACCTATTGTGGATCTGGCCCGCGTTCTTTGACTTTTTTTTCCGAAGCGGGCGGGACGGGGGCCGGATAGGCGGCGTAGGGTCAACCGTGAAAGCTCTGGGATTAGCCGTTGGGTCGAGACCCCGCCTGGCTGCTCGATTAGCAGGGGTACGCCCATGTTGAACGTGATTTTGAGCACGCACGAATTCGACGGCCACGGCGTGGTGGCCCTGCGTGGAGAGCTTGATCTCGCCGATGCGCCGAGCGTCGGCGAGCAACTGTCCGCAGCGGTGGCCGCATACGGTTCCCGGGTCATCGTGGACTTGGAGGACTTGGAGTACATCGACTCAAGCGGCCTCGGGGTGCTGGTGCGTGTTTTGAAGCTGGCCCGGGGGAGCGGTGGTGACCTTCCGCTGGCCGGCCCGCAGGGCGTGGTACGTAAGGTCCTCACCGCCACCGGCCTGATAGGTGTCTTCTCCGTTTATCCAAGCGTGGCGGAAGCCGCGTCGGGGTGGTTAGGGCGGGGTTAGCTTCGGGCTACCGTCCGGCTGGGTTAGGAGTGCAGGCGGAATATCGTGCGGCGGATCTCGTTGATCGCCCGGTTCAGCTCGCCTGTGGCCTGGTGGAGTTGCTTCGTAGCCTGCGGGTCTTCGGTGAGCTCCAGCACGAGGTGGTGAAGGTCCAACCCAGCGGCATGCAGCCGCCGGATTATCGCCTCACCGCGGCCAGATCCGGCTAGGTTGTCGCTGGACGCTGTGGCGGGGACGATGCGGTCATCAAAGGTCGGGGCGGGCACGGGGTCGGCGGTCCGGGTCTTCATTCGGCGGCTCCTCGGGTGCCTACCCAAGCTGGGCATGGCGTGGATGTCGCCTGGGTCAGAGCGACGTTCACAGCTGTCCCGGCAAGATCCGGGTCCCAGGGTCGGACCTCCTCAGGTTACGCCCGCATCCGGCCCCTGCACAGACCCTGGCGATCAGTGCGGAATACCCGCAGTGGTCGCCGGTCGTGGTCCGGTGCCTGCCCGGTAGTTACCCGCTCATCGGGGGGCCCGGTCTGCGCGCCAGCGGGGCAGCCGCACCGATGTCGACGCCGCGAATGACCACGGCTTCGGCAACGTCGCGCAGCTTGTAGTTGTTGTCACGGGTGTATCTGCGTAGCTCAGCGAAGGCATCGTCCACCGAGATCTGCAGGCGTTCGGCCAGCGCGCCCTTCGCTTGCTCGATCAGCACCCGGCTGTCGAGGGCTGCCTGGAGCTGTTCGGTGACCACCTCGCCGCGGCGGACGGCGCGTTCATGCAAGATGCCGATGGTGGCCACGTCCGCGAGCGCTTGGCCGACCTCGACCGCCTCCGCGTCCAGCGTTCCGGCGGCGGCGCTGAACAGGTTCATCGCCCCGATTGTCTCCGCGCGCAGCCGCATCGGCAGTGCGTGTACCGCCCTGAACCCGCCGTCGCGGGCGGCGGGAGCGAATCGCGGCCACCGGCGGCCGGCCTGGGTGAGGTCGGGGCATTGCACCGGTCGACCGCTGTGGAAGCAGTCCAGGCAGGCACCCTCGGAATTCTGCAGCTGGAACAGCTCAAGCAACCGGGCCCGCTCGGTGGAGGCGGCGATCATGTTGAGGGTTCCGTAGTGGTCGGCGAGTAGCAGTCCGCAGGCGGTGACGCTGAGCAGGTCGACCGCTCGTCGCGCCAGCGTGTCGAGAAAGTCGATAACGTCGAATTCGGCGACGAGCGTGTCCGCCATCTCCACGAACGCCTGCCGCACAAGACGATCCGAGGCACTCACCTATTCCCTCCTCCCTGTTCCTCTTGTTCGTCCGTGCCAGGTGGGCTATTGCCATTGCCATTCTGCACCTGGTTCGCCCGTCCAGCCGAGGCGTTGTTGGGATCCAAACGCAGCCTGCGCGCCACCACATCGGTGGCCACGTCGGCCAGCCGCCGGTCGTGGGCGTAGGCGTAGGCCCGCAACCGGGCGAGCGCGTCGGTAACGGTGACACCGATCTGCACCGTCACCATCCCGGCAGCCTGATGCACCTCGGCTCGCCTTCGGGTGAACTCTGCATCGAAAAACTCCTGCATCCTCGGGCTGATACCGCCGCGCCGGTCGAGCGCGAGCACCAGGGCGGCGTCGGCGTAAGTGAGCGCGTCAGCCAGTTCATCGCCGGTCAGCGGGCCGGTCCGGTCGCGGTACAGATTCAGTACGCCGAGGCGGGCAGCGCCCGCCTGGACCGGAACCGAGAACATCGCTCGCACCCCGTCCCGTACTGCGGCGGCCGCGAACGTCGGCCAGCGGCCCGCACTGCCCACCGAAGACAGATCCGTCACCAGTACAACGCCGCAATCACTCAGGGCTTCTATGCTGGGACCTTCGCCCAGAGTGAACTGCAGCTCCTCCAGCTGATCACTGCGCGGGTCGGTAGCGAACACAGGCTCACCAAGCCGCACGCCCCGAGCCATCGACAGGCCCGCCCCGTCGGCCGCTACCGCCTGAACGCAGGCGATACAGACGTGGCGGATCGATACGGGAAGCCCTTCCCGCCGGGCACAGGCATTGATCGAGCCCCACGCCCGGTCCGCGCGGCCATCACTCACCGGACGCGTCCCGGGCCGGCCGGTGGCTGCCCACTGACTCCTCGGCTCACACCGGCCAGGCTTTCATGGCTCCGGCCGGGGTGGCCCCGTTTTGGACGCGCGGAGCCCGGGGTGGTGCTACATTGGTATGCGGTTGTAGTCGAAGTTCGTGTTCGCGTCATAGCGCCTGCGAAATTTTGACAGCGGGCGCCGCGGATATCCAGAGTCACGCTATGTGACTCTCACCACGCTCCGGGGGCCTGAGCCTTCGAGGGGCAGGCGGTCGCAGCAACCTTGGGCCCGCATCCGTGGATCCAGAAGATCGTCTCAGTAGGAGAAGTACATGCCTCAAGGCACTGTGAAGTGGTTCAACGCGGACAAGGGCTACGGTTTCGTCGCCCCTGACGATGGCACCGCCGACGTGTTCGTTCACCACTCCGCCATCCAGGCTGACGGATTCCGCAGCCTCCAGGAGAACCAGCGGGTCGAGTTCACCGCCGGCCAGGGTCCCAAGGGCCCGCAGGCCGAGCAGGTCCGCCCGCTCTGATCGAACCAGCGACCGCGCGGCCGGGTGCGGACGACGTGCCCGGCCGTGCGGGTGCTCGCACAAGTTGCGGGTGACCATGGGCGAGGGGTGGTGCCAATGGCCGGGCCGGATATCTGGATAGCCAAGGCGGACAAGACCGACATCGTTCGTGCTGATGCGATCGTGGCAGTCGGCATCGACTATAACGGCAATGTGACGGCGCGGCTGGCCGAGGCGGAGCCGTCGATTGTCACGCTCATCGCCTCGGGCCCGCATGATGGCCCGCACACCCCGGATGACTTTCACCGTCAGCTGGTCCGCGTCGTCACCGAGCTGTCTGACGCGACCGGTGCCTTCCTGGTGCGGCCGGTGCACGATGAGCCGGGCGGGTGGCGGTGGGTTTCCGAGCCGCTCTAGACCGTGACCGTTTCCGGTTCCGCGAGGCCTCGCCTTCGCGGCAGGACCAACCGAGGATGGGAGCCATTCCGGTGAGACGCCGCTCGCGGTCTCCCTCTTGGCTTGCTGTTCACATATAACTTGCTATCCGAATATAATGAGCAACACGCTCACCCGTTCAGGCAGCCGAACGAGTTTCCGATAAGGTCTAGACCACACGCCGGTCTCGAGATCCTCCTCGCTGCGTCATTTTCTTAAGCGAGGCAGGTCAGATGACCGTATCCGCAGTTAAAGCAGCACCTTATGAACGCACCGGTTATGACGGTGCCGGACCGTTTCCCGACGTCGATGCCGTCCCCCAGACCACAGCGCAGCGGGCCTTGCAGCTAACGGTGACCGGCCTGATCGTGATTGGCCCGTTCGCTGGGCTGATCGCGGCCATCTGGTTGCTCTGGGGCCACGGCGTCGGCTTCGCGGACCTGGGACTGGCGCTCTTGTTCTACCTGATCACCGGATTCGGGGTCACGTTGGGTTTTCACCGGTGCCTGACTCACCGGAGCTTCGCCGCCCGGCCCGGCCTGCGCGTGGCGCTCGCAATCATGGGCTCGATGAGCTTCGAAGGCGACGTGATCGGGTGGGTCGCCACGCACCGGCGCCATCACGCGTTCACTGACCGCCCCGGGGACCCGCATTCACCTTACCGCTATGGCACCGGGCCGCTCGGCCAGCTGCGCGGGCTCCTGGACGCCCATGTCGGCTGGCTGTTCCGCAACGATCCGACGTCGCAGGAACGCTACGCGCCCGACCTGCTTGCGGACCGGTCCATGCGGACCGTGTCCCGCGCCTTTCCTGCGCTATCTTTTGCCTCGCTGGCCCTGCCATGCGCCGCGGGCTGGGCAATCGGCGGCGGCAGCGGATGGGCGGCCTTGACGGCGCTGATCTGGGCCGGCCTGGTCCGCATCTGCCTGCTGCAGCACGTCACCTGGAGCGTCAACTCCCTGTGCCACCTGCTCGGCGACCGGCCGTTTACCACTCGCCGTTATGACCGGGCCACCAACCTCTGGCCGCTCGCCGTGTTCTCTCTCGGTGAGAGCTGGCACAACATGCACCACTCGGATCCGGCCTGCGCGCGGCACGGTGTCGACCGTGGTCAGATCGATCTGTCGGCCGAGCTGATCCGCGTGTTCGAGCGCTTCGGGTGGGTCAGCGACGTCCGCTGGCCGAGCGCCGCCCGGCTCGACCGGCGCAGGCGCCGGACCGGTGATGCCTCCGCAGCTCCCCGTCTCGTCGAGCAGGCCCGTCCCGCGCTGCCGACCGAGAAGGTCGGTGCGGGGATCGGCGGCTAGCTCGGCTCGGCTGGCTGCCCGCCCGCGAGCTCGGGCCGCAGCAGCGGCGACAGCGACGGCAGGTCCGCCAGGCCGACCCGGCTGAAAGGCGTGGCTGTGCGGATTTCTACCGCACCGGGGAGCCTGCCCGGGTGCCTGCCTGCGGTCGGCCAGCCTTACCGGCTTGGGCGCAGCCGCGTAGCCGCGTAGCCGTTAGGGAAATTATCTGGCGCAGCCAACCCGGCGCGCGTGCCGAACCCAGCTCACGACATCATGGCTACGTTCCGCGCGGCCGGTCCTAGGTCTCCCGGCCGGCGACTGGCGCGGGATTCCTCGAGGCGGGGCTGTCACCTGGGAGGGGGCATACGTGGTACTCGACCTCATGATCATCGGTCTCGCGATCACACTGGAGCCGATCACGATCGTGGCGTTCATCCTCATCCTCGGCGCGGAGCAGGGCGTCAGGAAAGGACTCGCGTTCGTGCTCGCCTGGCTGGCGTGCCTGGTGGTGGTGATCGCGGTCGTGGTCCTGGTGACCGGGGGCAAGCCGCCGGAGCCGCACACTATCCCGTCGAACGCCGCCGTGGTGATCAAGGCCGCGCTCGGTGTCCTGTTGATCGCGGTCGGCGTACGGCAGCGGCGCCGCATGGGCCGCCCGCGCAAGCAGCCAAGTTGGATGGCGCGGCTGGACCGCCTATCGTTGTGGAGCGCCGCCGGGCTTGGTGTCTTCCTGCAGCCCTGGTCGCTGGTGGCGGCCGGGGCGGCGACGGTCGTGCAGGCGGAGCTGTCCACCGCGGGGGACTGGCTGACGTTGGTGCTCTTCTGCCTGCTTGCCACGTCGAGTTTCCTGGTCATGGAGCTTTACGCGGCTTTCGCGCCCGCGGCGGCCGGCGCTCGCCTGGAGCAGGTGCGCGCGTGGATCGATCAGTCACCGGGACCAGGCGATTGTCGTGGGGTCGCTGGTGGTGGGCTGCTGGCTGCTCGGCAGCAGCATCTACCGGATCGTTTCATAACGCCATCGCCAGCCTCGTCACTCCTGCGCCGCATGTCGCCTCAAGGCGGTCCCCGGACCGGTGCATGTGTGGCGAACCGGGCCTCGTCGATCTCAGTCAGCACTTATCCGACCTGACGGCCGCGCTAGCCTCGCTGGCTCGGGTCGCGGGTGTACACCTCAAGGTCGGTGGCTTTGACGGTGAGCCACACCCGGCTGCCCGGGCTCAGCGACAGCTCGGCTACGGCCGCCGGTGTGACGTCTACCAGGGCGGACGGCTGCCCTTCGAGGTCGAGGCGGACCCGGTCGGCCAGCAGCGTCAGGCTGGCGATCTTCGCGGGCCAGGTGTTTCTGGCGCTGCTTGCCTGGGGGCGCTGACTGCTGACAACAACCGCGGACGGGCGGACCGCGACGAGCACGTCACCTTGCTGGCCGTGATCGGGGATGACGAAGGCCCCGCCTCCGCTGAGTGCCACCCCGGGGCCGTCGGCGCGGCCGGCGTAGAGGTTCAGCCCGACCAGCTTGGCCACGTACTCGCTGGCGGGTCGGCGGGCGACCTGCGCGGGTGTGCCTTCTTGGACGATCCGCCCTTCTTCGAGGACTAGCAGCCGGTCAGCCAGCACCAGCGCTTCGAGCGGGTCGTGGGTGACGAGCAGGCACGGTCCAGTGAACTCCGATAGGTGCCGCCTTAGCTCGGTCTGCACGTCAAGGCGCGTGCGCGCGTCCAAGGCCGACAGGGGTTCGTCAAGCAGCAGCAGTGCCGGGTCCCCGGCCAGGGCCCGGGCCAGTGCCACCCGCTGCGCCTGCCCACCGGACAGGTCCGCGGGCTTGCGGTCGGCGAGGCCGGTCAGCCCGAGCCGGTCGAGCCAGTGGTCAGCGGCGGACTTTGCCGCCCGCCGCCCCAGGCCGCGGGCACGCGGCGAGAACGCGACGTTTTCTGCCACGCTCAGGTGCGGGAACAGCCGGTAGTTCTGGAACACGAAACCGACCGGCCGTCCCGCGGCCTCGACAAAAGCTCCGGTGCCCGCGTCGTCGATCACCTGCCCATCGAGCACGATACGGCCGGTGGCGACCGGGGTCAGCCCGGCCAGCGCGCTGAGCAGGGTGGATTTCCCGGCCCCGTTGGGCCCCAGGACGCCAACGACCTGACCGGGCGCCGCGGCGAAGGCGACCGAGAGCGTGAAGCCGCCGCGCCTGACCTCGGCATCGACGAGGAGGCCGTCGCTGCCCTCGTGCGTCACGGTGCTGAGCCGCCCCGCAGCCAGCGGTCGCGAAGGGAAACGAGCACCACGACGGAGACTAGTAGCAGCACCAGGCTGAGCGCGATCGCCGCGTCAGGGTCGGTCTCCAGCGCGTAGTACACGGCGATGGGCATGGTCTCGGTGCGCCCGGGAAGGCTACCGGCGAACGTAATCGTCGCCCCGAACTCACCGAGAGCCCGCGCCCAGCACAAAACGGCGCCGGCACCGAGCGAGGGTGCGATCATCGGTATGGTGACGCGCCTGAATACGGTCATCCGAGTCGCGCCCAAAGTGGCCGCCGCTTCTTCGAAGCCCTGGTCGGCCGAGCGCAGCGCCCCTTCGACGGTGATGATCAGGAACGGCATCGCCACGAAGGTCTCGGCCATCACCACAGCCAGGGGCGTGAACGGGATCGTCAGCCCGAGCCAGGAGTCCAGGTACCTGCCGACCAACCCGTCGCGGCCGAAAGCAAGCAGCAGCGCGACCCCGCCGACCACCGGCGGGAGCACCAGCGGCAGCGTCACAAGGGCGCGAAGGAGCCGTTGCCCGGGGAAGCTGCCCCGCGCCAGTATCCATGCCAGCGGGACCCCGATGACCAGGGAGATGGCCGTGGCCGCCGACGCGGTCAACAGCGACAGCTGCAGCGCCTGGGTCGCGTCCGACCCGCTCAGGACCGATCCGAGCCTGGCCCATGGGGCACGGATGATCAGCGCGATCAGCGGCAGCACCAGGAAGGCGACCGCGACCAGCGCCGGCGCCAGCAGGGGCGCCGGTGCCGACCTCGAGCCGCCGCCCCGGGCCGAGCGGATGGCCCGCTCGCGGGCCGTCAGACGCGACGGCGCGCCGACGATGTCCACTGTGACCGCCCGGATCCGCGGTCAGGGCTTCTCGAATCCTGCCGCGGCGAGCACGCTCTCGCCCGCTGGGGAGGCGACGTAGGCGGCGAATGCCTGCGCGGTCGCCGGGTTGCCGCTCTTCTTGATCGGGGCGATCGGGTAGGCAGTGGAGGCATTGACGTTGGCCGGGATGACGACGCCCTTGACCTTTGTGCCCGCCGCCTTCACGTCGGTCACATAGACCATGCCCGCGTCGACCGCGTCGAGTTCGACCTTGGTCAGGACCGACTTAACGTCCGCTTCGAGGGTGACTGGCTTGACGGTGATCTTGGCGTTGGTGAACACTTTCGCCGCGGTGGTCCCGCAGGGCACCTGTGGCTGGCACAACGCGACCTTGACGGACGACTTGGCCAGGTCGTTGACGGACGTGACGCCCGCCGGGTTGGACGGGGGCACGGCCACCTCCATCACGTTGTTGGCGAACGTCACCGGATTGGACGCGTCGCCGGCCGTGACAACCTGCTGCATGTTCGTCGGGCTCGCCGAGGCGAACACGTCGGCCGGGGCCCCGTTGACGATCTGGGTGGCCAGAGCGGAGCTGGCACCGAAGTTGAAGGTCACCTTCACCCCCGGATGGGCGGCCTCGAACTGCTTGCCGAGCTGGGTGAAGGTGCCAAGCAGCGAGGCCGCGGCGAACACGGTGATCGAACCCGACAGCGACGGCGACGCGGAAGCGGAACCGCTCGCGCTTGCCGACGCGGACGAGCTCCCTGAACTGCTGGTCGAGCTGCAACCGGCCAGGGCGGATGCGACGAGCCCAGCTGCGATAAAGGTGACGGCGATACGGCGCACAGTGAACTCCTAGGTTGGGTCTCGCCCGCAGCGAGATCAGTGCGTCTTGGGGATCTCGATGGATACGTTGGTCGCCTTGACGGCCGCGACGGCGAGCACTCCCGGCTCCAGGCCGAGCTCGTCGGCGGCCTCGCGGCTGAGCAGCGACACGAACCTGTGCGGCCCCGCCTGGATCTCGACCTGAGCCATCACGGTGTCGCGGACCACCCGGGTGACCAGGCCGCTGAACCGGTTTCGCACCGAGTGAGCGGCCACGGCATCGCCCTCCCCGTGACCGGCCGACTCGGCCAGCTCCTGCGCAAACCGGGCGAGCGCGACCCCGTCCACGGCCAGCCGCCCGGAGGAGTCCGTGGTCCTCGCGATCCGGCCCCCTTCGGCCCAGCGGCGCAGGGTGTCGGAGCTCACCCCGAGGAGGTTCGCAGCTTCCTTGATCCGAAACGTGGGCACGCAGCGACCTTAACGCAGATGCGGCGCGTAGAACATGGTAGGTGGCGCATCCGCATCAGTTGCGGGCCACGGGGAACGCATCTGTGCTTATCGCATCGCTGGCTCTCGCCGAGCTTACGACGACAGAATGTGACCGGTGATGTCAGCCGCCCGTCGCCACGATCACGTCTGATGCCTTGATCACCGCAGTCACCTCGCTGCCCTCGGCCAGGCCGAGTTCGCGGACGGCTTCCACGGTGATCGATGCCACCAGGCGCACCCCGCTCGCGTCCAGTTCGACGTTGGCGATCGCCTCCGCGGCATTGATGCTGGTGATCCGGGCAGGGATCTGGTTTCGCGCACTCAGCAGCATGGCTCGGACTCCCCCAAGGCGACGGACGTTGTTATCACCCTCACCTTAGCTCCCAAGATCGATCGGGGGCGGCGGCTATTCTCCCCGGTCACGGTTCCCCGAGCACCGGCCGCGCGGGCGAGGTCGTCCGCCTCGCGTGGGCGACGGCAGACGGCCTGGTAACCGAACCCGCGGAGTGCGCGGCCGCACAATGTGTCATGTCCCCGGTCAGCGTGCGGCAGACTGGCTCATCGGGTGCGGCAGACTGGCTCATCGGGTGCGGCAGACTGGCTCATCGGGTGCGGCAGACTGGCTCATCGGGTGCGGCAGACTGGCTCATCGGGTGCGGCAGACTGGCTCATCGGGTGCGGCAGACTGGCTCATCGGGTGCGGGCTGGCTCATTCAGGGCTGGCTCATCAGGTGCTCGGTCTGCCTGATTTTCCAGGGCAGCGCAAGCTGTTCCAGCATGGCCACCTCATCAGGTGCTCGGTTTGCCATGGCCACCTCATCAGGTGCTCGGTTTGCCTGATTTTCCAGGGCAGCCGCAAGCTGTTCCAGCATGGCCACCACCAGGCCGCTGGCCCAGCCGAGGATGCCCGCGTACTCGATCCGCAACTCGGCCGCGCCGGGCCGTGCCTCCCCCCGGCGGACCAGATTGTGCAACTCGTCGGCCAATGCGGGGGAAACTGACCGTTCAAGTTCTGCGCTGACGACCTCGAGCAGCCGCTGAACGCGTGCCCGGCCCTCCGGTGGCAGCGTCGCGAGATCAAGCTCGTCACGTGCCGCTGCTAGCAGCCCATACATCCGCAGCACGCGATCAGGTGCATCCACGCGGTACGCCACCTCTGCCCGGGCCGCGTCAAACACTATGACCATCGGCGCCCCAGCTTGTCCACGCTCGCTTACCTGCTGCCCAGCCCTTACCATCGCCATCACCTTCCACATTGAGGTTGCGCGCCGCCAATGCGGGCGGATAGGGCCCTTCGTCAACGGCATGCTCGCGTGCGGTCGTCAGTAGCTGGTCATGTCCGGTACGCCGCCGGCACGGTCACGATCACCATCGCTGGGATGATGGCGGCCAGCTCCTTGAACCCCGTGTCCAAGCCGTGACCACGTCGGCCGTCGTCAGCTCTCGCACCTTACGATGAGCCATCGGGTCACCTCCAAGCCTCCCGGCACCCAACAACGTGATGGTAAGGCGCATGATGCCGCGAGGTTAGGGGCCTGCGTCACCCATCCCCGGGGACCTCGGGCCTGTCGGCAGGGGCTACGCTGCTGTGCTTGTGCTCTCCGTTTGCCAAGGCATGAGGTTTGGCGAGACATAGAAGCGTGACATAGAAGAGGGACCGCCATGGACAGCCGCGTGAAAGATGTGATGACGGCAAGCGTCGTCGCGGCCCGGGAGACGGCCGGGTACAAGGACATCGTCACCGTGATGCGGCAGCGCCACATCAGCGCTTTCCCGGTCCTGGATTCGGCCGGCCATGTGATCGGCGTGGTGTCCGAGGCGGATCTGCTGCTCAAGGAGGCAGCCCCGGGACCGTTCACGGAACCGGCCGCGTCCGTGCTGGAGACAGGACGCCGGGGAGAACGAGCCAAGGCGGCTGCCGTGACCGCGGCCGAGCTGATGAACCAGCCGGCGATCACGATCGGCCCGGACGCGAGCGTGGCCGAGGCGGCCAGGCTGATGTATGCCCGCAGGGTGAAGCGGCTGCCAGTTGTCGACGACGATGGCCGGCTGCTCGGCGTCGTCAGCCGGGTGGACGTGCTGAGCGTCTTCGTCCGGTCGGACGAGCAGATCCGCGACGAGGTGATCGGCAAGGTCATCGCGGGTCATTTCGCGCTCGATCCGAACGCGTTCGGCGTAACCGTGAAGTCCGGCATCGTGACGATCACAGGTCGGGCAGCGACCCGCGCGGTCGCTCTTGACCTGCTCGAGGCGGTCCGGCACGTCGAGGGCGTGGTCGGCATGCGTGACCGGGTCGATTACCCGCCGGAAGAGGCACCGGCGACCGCGGGGATTCTCTGACCAGCGGGGGATCGCTGACCTCCGCTGGATCGGCGTCGTACGGTTGCCCGCGTCAGGTAGTCCAGTCGACGGCTGTCAGCTCGGGCGCGCGTGTGATGACGAGTCCGGTGCCGTCGCAGGATGGGCAGAGGTCGAGCGGTTCGCCGTTGTAGTCGAGGCCGCAGGCGAAGCAGCGGAGCCCGTCGGCCACGTGCTGCCATTCGACCTCGGTGGCTTCCAGGCAGGTTCCGGCGGCCGCGGTCTGCCAGGCGGCGGCGGCGGAGCCGACGTCGACGCCGGGGCCGACCGCGAGGACCACCGTGCGCATCGGCCGTCCGGCGGTGGCGTCGACCAGCGCGGCGACCGTGGCGCGCACCAGGCCAGTTTCATGCACCGCCGATCGCCTCGATTCCCCACTCGCCCAGGACGACGCGTCCCGCGTCCACCATCGCGTCAACCCTGGACTCCAGCAGGAGGCTCAGGCCCCAGCGCTCGGTGATGGATGAGGGAACGATTCCGACCAGCGCGATTCGCGCGGGGGGCAGCCGGCCAGCTCCGCGGCCGACAGCGCGTCCACCAGGCCGATGTCATGTGCCGTCGCGCGTACACCGTGGCCGCGCCGTACGTCGCTGTCGCGGATGACGACAATCTCACCCGGCGTCCCGTGCGCACCCGAGACCGCGTCGAATACGAGCACCGCCTGCCGCTCCGCGATATACGGCATGAGCATGAGCCCGAGCGTGCCGCCGTCAAGGACGTCCACACCCGGGACGGGCAGGTCCGCCAGCCGCCGGGCCGCGACCACGCCGACGCCGTCGTCGCCAAGCAGTTCGTTCCCGATGCCGAGCACGAGTACCGGAGCAGCGGTCCAGGGCCCGGAGGCGCCGGCTGCGGCGCTGCTGCCGTCGGCGACGCGGGACGGGACCGTCACGCCGCCGGCGACGCGGGTCGGCGCCGTCTTGCCGCCGGGGACGCGGAACGCTGCCGTCACGCCGCCGGCGACCTGGGACGCGGCCGTCACGCCGGCGGCTGGCCCACCGCCATCCGGTCCGACCCCGCTCAGAGCCGGTCCTTAGGCAGGAACTTGAAGCCGGAGAAGATCGAGGAGTTCACGCCCGACGCCTCCACCCGGTCGAGCAGCATGGCGCTGTAGACGTGATGGATCAGGAATGCCACGATCAGCCACATGATCACGTGGTGGATGAGCCGGATCGTCTGCAACGGAACCAGCACGACCAGCCATCCGGTGACGGTCGCGGCCCATGCCTCGCCCTGCACGCCCCACAGCGCGACTCCGGTGAGGATCTCGACGCCGAACATCAGGTACAGCACGGTGTACGCCAGCCCGGCGAGCGGGTTGTGGCCGACGACCGGCGGCCCCTCACGATCGAGAAACAGGTAGTAGCGGAGCGATGGAATGAGCAGGCGCAGGCGCGCCTTGGTGGTCGGGATCCACTCGGTCCACCGGCACCAGCGGTTGGGCGACAGGAACATCCAGCAGATCCGGGCGAGGATCAGCGCGATGAAGACGTAGGCGGTGAACATGTGAATGGTCTTTTCCCAGGTGATCCAATCTAGGCTGCTCGCCGGATGGAGCACCGCCGGGCCGCCGATGAGGAAGCCGGTCACGCTTAGCACGAGGATGCACCCCACGAGCAGCCAGTGCACCACGCGTACCGGCAGGTCCCAGACCCGCACCCGAACCAGCGTAGGACCTGCCACGTGCTCCGCGGCTGCCGACGGTGCAGGCTGCGGTCGCTGCTGCGGGGGGGCGGTCATTGGACGCGCACCTCGATGATGTCGCTGCCGTCGGCGTCATATATGTGCGCGGCGCAGGCCATGCACGGGTCGAAGGAGTGCAGCGTGCGGAGAATCTCCAGCGGGCGCTTCGGGTCCACCACCGGCGTGCCAATCAGGGCCGCCTCATATGCGCCGGGTTTTCCCTGCGCATCGCGCGGGCTCGCGTTCCATGTCGTGGGCGCGATGGCCTGGTAGTTGCGGATGTGGCCGTTCTCCACGACGACCCAGTGGGAGAGCGTGCCCCGCGGGCCCTCATGGAAGCCGACGCCGCGGGACGGCCCGGCAGGCCACGACGAGGGCTGCCATTTCGATGTGTCCGCGATCGCCAGATCGCCCCCGGCGACGTTGCTGCGCAGCTGGCCGAGAAGTTCGGTGGAGTACTGGGCCACCAGCTGAGTCTCCAGGCCGCGGGCGAGAACCCGGCCGAGCGTCGACATCAGCGCCGGCGGCTGTGCCTTGAGCTTGTTAAGCGCGCCCTGGACCAACGGCTTGATGCGCGGGTCACCCGATGCGTAGCCGACCAGCATCCGCGCCAGCGGGCCGACCTCCACGGCCGTGCCCTCGTAACGCGGCGCCTTCAGCCAGGAGTATTTCCCCGCGACGTCGAGCTGGTCGAATGGCGGCTCAGGGCCCGTGTAGTCCGGCATGGTTTCGCCCTGCCACGGGGGCAACGCGGCACCCGCGCCGCCCCCGTTCGCCGCACCATTGTATTGGTACCACGAATGCGCGACCTCCTCGGCGACACCGGCCGGGTCGAATGGCTGGACCGCCAGGCTACCGGCCCGGATGACCCCGCCAGGAAACAGGCCGTCGGCGGGCGGATGGTGGTTGCGCGGCGGTGACGTCGAGTAATCCCCGAACGCCATGTACGAGGTCAGCCCGCCGCCATACTTCGTCCACTCCGGGTAGTCTGCCGCGATGGCGTACAGGTCTGGCAGATATACCTGCTGGACGAAATTCTGCCCACTCTGCAGGAGCTGCGACAGCTCCTGCATGGTGTTGTCGTTGATCGCGTCCTGGCTGTTCAGGTCGATGGGAGAGGCCATTCCCCCGACGACGTACGTCTGCGGGTGGGGATCCTTCCCGCCGATGAGCGCCTTCACCCGGGCGTATTCACGCTGGAAGTCCAGCGCGTCGAGATAGTGGCTGATCGCGAGCAGGTTCAGCTCCGGGCTCAGCCGGTACGCGGAATGCCCCCAGTACCCATTGGTGAAGGGGCCGACATTGCCGCTCGCCAGGAACGCCTTGAGCCGGCTCTGGACCGATGCGAACAGCGTGGCCGTCGAACGCGGGTAGTCGGAGATGGACTGCGCGAGCGTGGCCGTCTTCGCCGGATCGGCCTTGAGCGCGGAAGTCGGGTCGACCCAGTCCAGCGCCTGCAGGTGGTAGAAGTGCACGACGTGGTCCTGGACGTACTGGGCCGCGGCGATGATCAGCCGCAAGAGCCGTGCGTTCAGCGGCGGCACCGCGCCGATCGCGTCCTCGACCGCCCGCACCGAGGCAAGCGCGTGCACGGTCGTGCAGACGCCACAGATCCGCTGCGCGAAAAGCCACGCGTCCCGCGCGTCCCTGCCCTGCACGATGGTCTCGATGCCGCGCCACATCGTGCAGGAGGAATACGCCTCCGTCACGCGGCCACCGCCGACCTGAACCTCGACCCGCAGATGCCCCTCGATGCGGGTCACCGGGTCTATGACGAGTCGTGCCATTTCTACCTACCCGCCCCTAGTTCCTCAGCCGCGGTCTCTCAGCCGCCGTCGCCGTGAGCGCCGCTGTCATTCTCCGGCGCCTTGCTCGCCGCTGCCCGCTGCGCTGCCCTTTTCGCCCCCGGCGGGGGAGCTGTCACCACCGGTGTCCCCGCCGCCGCCCGGTGCGCTGCCCTTTTCGCCCCCGGCGGGGGAGCTGTCACTACCGGTGTCCCCGCCGCCGCCCGGTGCGCTGCCCTTTTCGCCCCCGGCGCCGGGGCCGTCACTACCGGTATGCCCACCGCTGTCGTCCGCGCGGCCCCCCCCGCCGCCGTCGCCACCAGTTGGGGCGCCGGCGGCGGGTGCGTCCGACGTCGGTGCCGCCCGGCCAGCGTGGGCGGCGGCGACCCGGTGCTGAACGACCTTACCGACCCCATGCAGCGCGAACCCGGCAGCGGTGGCCGCGACGATGGCAACGCCGAGCCGGTCCACGGTGAGATCGAGCCCAGCGGTCTGCACGTGCGGCAGCCGGTCGTAAAACGGTGAGCTCGTGTCCCAGAAGCCGGGCTCCGAGCACCCCACGCAGCCGTGCCCGGCCGCCACCGGCCAGGATGTCCCCTCGTTGTACTGGACGCTGGGGCAGTTGTGGAAACTGCTCGGACCCTTGCAGCCGAGCATGTAAAGGCAGTAGCCGTTGCGGTGACCCTCGTCGCCCCATTCGGCGGCGAACTGCCCGGCGTCGAAGTGCCCACGGCGCGGGCAATTGTCGTGGATCCGCGCCCCGTAGGCGAACAGCGGCCGGCCGAGGTCGTCGGTCGCCGGGAACTCCCCGAACGTCAGGTAATGGACGATCGTGGCGGTGAGGTTGGCCGCGTTGACCGGGCATCCCGACAGGTTGATGACGGGAACGCCGCTGACCACGTCCTCCACCGAGACGGCGCCGGTCGGGTTGGGCTTGGCAACCGGGATCCCGCCGAACGCCGAGCACGTGCCGACGTTGATGATCCCGGCAGCGCCGCGGGCGCCGTTCTTGAGTATGACGTCGGCCGCCTGGCCCCCGATCGTGCACGCCCCGCGGATGCCTGTTGGCACCGAACCCTCGACGATCAGGATGTGCCCGCCCTTGGCGAATGCGGTGTCGCGAGCCTGCTCCGCGGCGGTGCCCGCGGCTGCCATCACGGTCTCGTGATAGTCGAGCGAGATCATCCCCAGCACCAGGTCGGACGCCGACGGGTTGCTGGAGCGCAGGAACGCCTCGGTGTCACCGGCGCAGTCCTGGAGCTCGAGCCACACCACGACGGGACTGTTCACCTTTGCCAGCGCGGCCGCGATGCGCGGGGCGAAACGGGCTGGCAGGGCGAGCGTCGCGGTGACCCCCGCACAGAACTTCAGGAATGACCGCCGGCCGACCCCGGCCTCAGCAAGCCGCGCGGGAAGCGTCAGGTCATCGTCCCCGTGGAACGGAACCGCGCCGGCCGCAAGCGAGTCAGACGCGAACGACCCGGACGCAGATGACCCAGACGCCAACGATCCAGATGACGCACTGGACCACTCGGATGACGCACTGCAACCATCGGACGCGGCCGATGCATCGGTCCCAGCCCTCTTCCCGACCACCGGGTGACCGCTCATCGGTCCTCACCACCTCGTTGCGTCGAGCCCGCGATCGGCCTCTGTCCACCCGAAACACGGTCGAAACAGCGCAAGCGTATGTTGAGATCAACAGGCGGGCAAGGGGACTTCTGACCCTATTCCGACCGTTGTGTTCTGCGGCGGTTGCGGTCACACTGTGTGCATGAGCCTGCAGCTTGACGAGATCGTCGTGAACGCGCGCCAGGCGTTCGAACTGGTTCACCGCAAGCACTTCCTGGGCGACCCGGTCGCGAATTCCCGTCTCGTCGTCGACGTCCTCGATCCCGCCGTGGTGATTGACACCCCGACCGCGCTGCTGCTTACGCCCTGGACGATCAACGGGCTCGCCTTTCCACCCGATGATGAGTTCCCGGAGGTGCTGGAAATCGCTGGGCGTCGCCGCATGGTGTTCCGCGTCGAGATGGCAGAACTCGGCCCGTTCCGCTCGGTCAACCTGCCGCTCGAGGCCGGTAGCCTGCGCAGCATGGCGCAGGCACGCGGGCTCACCCGCTCCTGGACCGGGCATTTCCAGGAGGCGGTCCGCGGCGCGCGGGCCCCGCAGGTGCATCAGCTCCCCTCAGAACCCGGTCACCCGGCCGATCCCGAACGGCTGCCGAGGCATGCTGGCCCCGCTCGCAGCGCGCACCCGCAGGGTGGGTGAGCGCCATGTGTTTCGGCGTTCCGGGTCTGGTCACGCAGATGACCGACGTCACGGGCCTGCCGACCGGCAAGGCAGAATTCGGGGGCGTGCCGCGCGACGTCTGTTTCGCCTACGTCCCGGAGGCTCGGGTGGGTGACTACGTCCTAGTTCATGCGGGCTTTGCTGTCCGGATCGTGGACGAGGGGGAGGCGCGGCAGGCGCTGGAGATCGCAGGCTCGATACCGGGCCCATGAGGCGAGGCATCACAGGGTGATCCATCCGGTCAGGACGTCTGTGCCGTCCGCGGCATGGCAGTGCAGGCGGAACGGGCTGGCCGGGATGGGGTGGACGGCGAAGCAGCCGACCTCGTCCACCTGGGTTGTGGCGATCGCGCCGGCCCGGGTCTGGATCTCTATCGTTCCTTGCTGGGTCGGAATGACCTGACCGAGCAGCGAGTCCCCGCTGACCTCGAGTTCGATGGTCACATGGGCCGAGGTGAAGGTGAGGGCGCGGATCGACGCGGTCTCGGACCGCATGCTCGGGACTGCGTCCTGGTCGCGCGTGGAGTCGTAGGTGAGCCGCGCAAGCTCGGCGTCGATGTTGTGCCATGCGTAGGCGCTCTTGCCGGCCTCGATGAACTCGGGTGGGACGGCCTGGCGGGCCCTCAGCGACTCCTTCAGCGCGGCGAGAAGTTGTTCGTCATCCCAGCAGCTGTCACGCACGCGGCTCACCTCCGGTGTCGTTGGTCCTCGCGTCTTTGACTGCGCTGCCGTTGAGCTCGCCGTCGCTGAAGGCAGTCAGGGCGGGGGAGCGGCGCAACTGGTCGAGGCAGCGTGCGCGCTGGGGGCCGATGCTGCCGACGGGTATCGGCAGGGTGGCGCTGATCTGAGCATAGGAGCGCGGGGGATCGCCGATCAACATTGACAGCAGCTGCCGGCAGCGGAGCGGAAGTTCCGCGAACGCCGCGCGCAGGGCGGCGTTTAATTCCGCCGCCATGACTTCCTGTTCGATCATTACTGCGGGCTGGTCTGGTGACATCTGGTTTTCCACCGGCGATCCGAAGCTGTCGTATTTACGGGCTGCCCGCAGGACGCGAAGGCACTCACGTTTGGGTGGTGGTGGCCAGCAGCCGGGCAGGCCGCGGGTTCGCGGAGGTTGCCGAGCTGCTCGACCAGAAGTAGCCACACGGTCTGGCCGACGTCGTCGATGTCGTGCCGGTTCAGCTGGTAGCGGTTGCAGATGGACCACACCAGCGGGGCATACGGTCGACGAGCTCGTGCAGGCGTGCTGGTCGCCGTCGCGGGCGCGGGGACAGGGCGATGACCGCGGATCGTCACGCATGGGGGTCTGCGCGCTGGTGAGGCCGTGGAACATGATTCAGTGGGGACTGGCTAGGCTGTAGGGCTGGATGTGGCCGCGGGGTTTGCCCGGATCGGGATGAAGCAGCTCGTCCAGCGCCTGGCGGGCGGATCGGTGCCCTGGCACGGTGCGGCTGCGATCGCGCCGCTGACGACGCGGCGGCGAAGGAGCACCCCTCCCAGATGGCGGTCCCGGGGAAAGATACCTGCTTCGACGTCCAGGATCTTGCCGTTCTTGTCCTTGTGCTCGATGGTGACCACGCCCCGTACGTAGGCTCCGGTGAGCCCGACGCCGGGTGCAGCAGCGCGATCCAGGGCGCGGGATGCGGAGTGAACGCCGCACGCTGCCCGCTTTGATCGAGTGCGCCGACCCCGATGACGTCGACCAGCGCGGCCGGATACGACGCCGAGTTCGGTTCGAGGCCGTCGTGCACCAGCTCGGGCGGAAGGTTCTTGGCTGTCCCCGTTGTTTCCGGCGGCCGCCACGACCACGGTCTCGGGGCCGAACCGCTTGACCGCGGTTTCCAAGACCATCGGCGCGCTGTCGTCGTCGGTGCGGATTTCCCCGAACGACAGGTTCACCACATCGACTCCGGTCCGGGCGACTTCGGCCATCGCGATGGCAGCATCCCAGGCCGAGCCGTCGTTCTCGCTGTCCAGGACGGGGCGCACGTGCAGTTCGGCGGCCGGTGCCTGCTGCAGGATGCAGGAGCCAACAAACGCGCAGTGCCCGTCGAACACCGTGAAACTGTCCTGGCCGGGGTCGAGGAGGTATCGGGGCGGGCGATGTAGCGGCCGGTCAGCCAGCGTCGGGGAACATGCGGGTGTCGAGCAGTCCGACTCGTACGCCGCGGCCCAGCTCGTGGTTTCGGCCCGGCCCGGCGCCGTGTTGCCCGAGCGCAGCGTCGGTGGGTTCGGGGTCCCCGTTTCCTTCGCCGCCGAAATGGGGATAGCCCTTGACCGGGGATGGCCGGTGGTTCTTGCCGATCGTCACTTTCCAGCCGGGGAAGATCCGGGCGAACTGGAGCTGGATGCCCCTGACCAGGAGATCGAGGGGAGCCATCCGAGGAACGCCGGAGCGGGCCAGCCCTTCCCCGGTGCGCGCGAGCTCCGGCTCGATGTCGGTGTCCTGGTGGAGCGTGCGGACCGCCGCGTCAACGTTCGCGAGGTCGCGCAGCAGGGCCAGGCCCAGGTCCGCGTTGCGCTCGATCGGGCCAAGGCGCACGCCAAGGCGGTCTAACGCTCCGGTGACGACGTCCAGATCGGGCAGCGCGACGACGAGCTGATCGTCGTGAAATCTCTCCACCCGGCCATATGCAATGCCCATATGTATCCTTCTCCGCCGTGATTTTGCCACAACCGTCGGTGATTTTGCCGCAACCGTCGGTGACAGGTTCTGCCTAAATCCCTCAGTATGCAGAGGCAGGGTCGCGGCCGCCTGATACAGGAAGGTGCGGGAAACTTGCTTGACGCCGGTACGCGGGGCCCTGCATACAATCGGCTGTGACCGCCACGTTGCAGGAGACCGCCACGTTGCAGGAGCAGGCACGCGAGGCGCTCCGGCTCGCCGAGGCGAACCCGGCGGACGCGGCGGCGCTGGCCCGGGCGGTTGCCGACCAGGCGCGCAGAAGCGGTGACCTCGCACCGCTCTCGATAGCCGAGCGGGCCTGGGCAGGGCAGCCCTGCAGCTGGAAGATCCCGACGCCGCGCTGCGCACCTGCGGCGGCGATCCGGCTGGCCGCCGCGCGGGTGCGCCGAACTGGTGGCCGAGGCCCAGCTGAGCCTGGCCTTAGCCTTGAACGTGCGCGGGCACGGGCAGCGAGCGCTGCGCAGATCGAGACAGCACTGCTGGGCCTGACCGGTGTTATCGGGCAAGGGCCCAGTTGCAACGGGCTGTGATCTTGAGTCAGCTCGGCAGGTTCGATGAGGCGCTGCCGACTATCAGGCCGCGCTGCCGTGCTGCGCCGCGCCGCCGATCATGTGTGGGTGCAGCGGGTCTGTGGAACCGGGGCGCGCTGTACGGCTACCGGCAGGAGTTCGCCGCCGCGAGGCCGACTGCACGAGGCCGGCAGCTGTGCACGAAGCTGAGCTGGACCTGCGCTGGGGTTCGTGCACGAGAATCTCGGCTGGATCAGCGCACTGCGCGGTGAGTGCCGGCCGCGCTGCACTACCACGACCTTGCCGAACGGCCTGCGCGCGCACGGGCACCTGTCGGCGAGCTACTCGCCGACAGGTGCGAGCTGCTGCTGTCGGTGCGCCTGCTGCGAGGCCGTGCAGGCGGCCGAGGAGGCCGTGCTGGAGTTCGAGCAACAGCGCAGGAAGATCGGCTCGCTGAGGCGCGGCTGCTGCTGGCGCAGGCCGCATCCTGGACGGGCAGGCGAGCCGCGGCTTCAGGAAGCCCGCACAGCGGTACGCGAGTTCGGTCAGCAGCGGCGTCCCCGCTGGGCCACGCTGGCCCGCTTCATCGTTTGCGTGCGCGGCTGGCGACGGCGGCGAAGGGCCCGGCGCAGAGGTCGGCGTCCGGCAGCTGGAGCAGGTCGCCGACGACCTGGCCGCCGCGGGCTGGCGGGTCTCCGCCGTCGACGCCCGGCTGCTGGCTGGCCAGCTTGCCCTGCAGCGGGGCTGGACCGCCAGAGCCGCGCGCAACTCCAGCAAGCGGCCCGGCAACGCGGCCGGGGACCCGCCCTGCAGCGCGCCCAGGCCTGGCGCGCCGAGGCGCTGGAGCGGTGGGCTAGTGGCAACCGGCGCGGCGCGACGATCGCGGCCCGCACCGCGCTGCGCGTCATGGACGAGCACCGGGCTGGCCTCGGCGCGACGGATCTGCGTGCCCACGCCTCGGGGCACCGGGTCGAAGTGGCCGAGTTCGGCTTACGCATGGCGTTCGACAGCGGCAGGCCCGCCCGCGTGCTTGAATGGGCCGAACAGGGCCGGGCCAGCCACTTAATGCTCAGGCCGGTCCGCCCGCCGAGCGATCCAGATCTCGCCGCCGCGCTGTCCGAACTGCGGGCAACAGCAGCGAGATCGGCAAGGTCCGCGGTGCGGGTGGCAACACCGGCCCGCTGGAGCGCCGCCAAGTGGCATTGGAACGGCAGATCCGCGACACTACCGCCGCTTCCCCGCGCAACAGGCCTCCAGGCCCACGCCGCCCGCTGCCGGTGCGTACGCTCTCCGAATCTCTCGGCGACGCCGCGTTGCTAGAATTCGTTCATCTCGACGGCACGCTGCACGCCGTGACGGTGGCCGGCGGCCGAATCCGGCTGCTGGCGGCTCGGCCCGGCGGCACAGGCCGATGAACTGATCGGCCGGGCACGGTTCGCGCTGCACCGGCTCGCCCGCCACCACGCGAGCGACGCGAGCACCGCGGCAGCCCGCGCCTGCTCGCCGATGCGGCGGAGCGGCTCGAGCGCTGCTGCTGCGGCCGGTCGCCAGCGAGACCGCTGATCGGCCGCTGGTGGTGGTTCCCACCGGCCCGCTTCAGTCACTGCCCTGGTCGATCCTGTCCTCGTGCGCGGGGCGGCCGGTCACGGTGACGCCGTCAGCCGCGCTGTGGCACGCTGGCCGGCGCGGCGGCGGCACCGGTGGGCATGACGATGGTGGCCGCCGGGCCGGGGCTTCCGGGTGCCGACACCGAAGCGGCGGCGATAGCGGCCCTGCACCAGGTGACAGCGCTGGCAGGAGCAGCGGCGACGGTTGAGGCGGTGACAACCGGAGCTGGATGGGGCGGGGCTGGCGCACCTGGCGGCGCACGGGCGTATCCACCCGAACAATCCGCTGTTCACCTCGCTGACGTTCGCGACGGCCCGCTCACCGTCTACGACCTCAAGCAGCTTCGGCAGGCACCGCAGCTTGTCGTGCTCGCCGCCTGCGATGTTGGCCGATCGGCCGTGCGCGCGGGAGATGAGCTGCTGGGCCTCAGCGCGACTTCCTCGCGCTCGGGACCCGGCACATCATCGCCTCCGTGGTGCCGGTCCCCGACGCCGAAACCGCCCCCAGACGCCCACCGGGGCGGTGTACCGCACGCCGCCTGGCGCAGGCCAGAAGCAATGGCGAATGTCACCCCTCCGGGGGATGGAGGGCGCATGTCGCGCCGACATGGTGCCGGTCCCCGACGCCGAAACCGCCCCCCTCATGATCGAATTCCACCGGTTACTGGCCACCGGGGTACCCGCCACGCCCGCCTTGGCGCAGGCCCAGAAGCACCTTGGCGACAGTCACCCGGCAGCCATGGCGGCCGCGGCCGGATTCGTCAGCATTGGCACCGGCGCCGTGCTGTCCGCTCCAGCTGAACTCCCCAAGGTCGAGGCCCTTGAGCAGCGCGAGCACCCTGCGCAGGACGGCCCCGGAGTCCCCCGGCAAGCAGGTAGCCGCCCGCTTACGTCCTGATACCTAACCGCTGCCGTGTCGCGAGTCAGCCCGACAGCGTACACCAGCCGCTCTGGTCGCCGGGCGCCCGGTGCCGATGGCCCTTGAGCCCGCGGCGTGGGACAGTGGGGGACGTGAGCGATGGCCTGGTGACGCTGCTTCGGTGCGACGACGTAGTCGCGGGCGGCTGCGCTGACCAGATCGTGCCGCACCAGGGTGACCCGCAGCCGCGGCAGGCGTACGCCGGCGGCAGGCGGGCATACGTCCAGTTAGCGGGGGGTGCCAGTGGCCGGATCCCGCAGCCCGCCGGTTTCCGCTGGGCCTCCGGGGAGGCGCGGCGGATACCCGGCACCCTCGCACCCGATGTCTGGCGGATCATCCTGGCGGCGAGCATCACCCGTAGCCGCGTTTTCGTGCCAAGGCAAGGCCGTTCACTAGCTGATGAGCCGGCCGCTTCAGGTCACGAGCCGATCTGCCGCCGGGCAGCATGCTCGCCCTCCGTCCGGCGGCGTCATGACCCGGCGTCATGACCCGGAACCCTGCACCCGGGGACCTGATCCGGGTGGCGGGCAGCAGCGGTAGGCGCGAGCCGAAGTAGATGCCGCCGCGGCGGCATGGGATGTGCGGAAGGTGCCAATGGAGATCCTGCCGGGACGGCCGTTCCCCCTGGGAGCAACGCCCGATGAGTCCGGGACCAACTTCGCGGTGGCGTCGGAGATAGCCGAGCGGGTGGAACTGTGCCTGTTCGACGCCGGGGGCGTGGAAACGCGGCTGCCGTTGCCGACGCTCGACGACGGCGTGTGGCATGGGTTCGTGCGGGGAATCAGTGTCGGCCAGCGGTACGGCTACCGGGTGAGCGGACCGTATGACCCTGCCCAGGGGCTGCGCTGCAACCCGGCGAAACTGCTGCTCGACCCCTATGCGAAGTCGACAGAGGGCGAGCTGGCGTGGGGGGAGAGCCTGCTCGGCTACCATCCCGATGACCCTGACAAGCCGAGCGACCTCGACTCCGCGCCGGCGATGCTGCGCTCGCTGGTTTCCGACCCTTCATTCGCGTGGGGCGCGGACAAGCGGCCCGACACGCGGTACCGCGACACCGTGATCTATGAGCTGCACGTTAAAGGGTTCACAAAGACACGCCCCGACGTGCCGCCGGTGCTGCGGGGTACATACGCGGGGCTGGCGTGCCCGCCGGTGGTGGAGTACCTGGTCGGCCTCGGGGTGACCGCGGTCGAGTTGCTGCCGGTCCACCAGTTCGTCACCAGCAGGCATCTGGCCGCGCGCGGCCTGACGGACTACTGGGGCTATAACACCATCGGCTTCTTCGCCCCGCATGATGGCTACTCCGCGACGGCGCGGGCGGGCCGCGCCGGCGGGCAGATCGCCGAGTTCCAGGAGATGGTCAAGACCCTGCATGCCGCTGGCCTGGAGGTGCTGCTTGACGTGGTGTTCAACCACACGGCGGAGGGCAGCCACCTGGGCCCGACGCTGTGTTTCCGTGGGGTGGACAACCCGGCGTACTACCGCCTCAAGCCCGACGACCCCCGCCGTTACGTGGACACCACGGGCACCGGCAACTCGGTCAACGTCGACAACCCGACCTGCCTTCGCCTGATCATGGACTCGCTGCGGTACTGGGTGCTCGATATGCACGTCGACGGCTTCCGTTTCGATCTCGCCACCACCCTCGCCCGTGATCGGGGCAGCTTTCACCGGCTGGCCGCGCTCTTCCACCTCGTCGCGCAGGATCCGGTGATCTCCCGGATCAAGCTCATCGCCGAGCCGTGGGACGTCGGCCAGGCGGACAGTTACAGCGTGGGCCGGTTCCCGGTCCTGTGGCGCGAGTGGAACGGCCGCTTCCGCGACACCGTCCGCGACTTCTGGCGAGGCAGCGACGGGGTGCTGCCCGAGTTCGCCACCCGGATTTCCGGGTCCTCCGACCTGTACGGCGCCACCCGCCACCGGCCAAGCGCCTCGATCAACTTCGTCACCGCGCACGACGGCTTCACGCTGCGCGACCTGGTCTCCTACGAACGCAAGCACAACGAGGCCAACGGCGAGGACAACCGGGACGGAACAGACGACAACCGGTCGTGGAACTGCGGCGTGGAAGGCCCGGCCGGCGACCCGCAGATCCTCGCGCTGCGCGCCCGCCAGTCCCGCGCGCTGCTCGGCACGCTGCTGCTGTCCCGCGGGATCCCGATGATCCTCGGCGGCGACGAACTCGGCCGCACCCAGCAGGGCAACAACAACCCCTACTGCCAGGACAATCCGACGTCCTGGTTTGACTGGCGCGGCGCCGACACCGGCCTGACCGCCTACACCCGCCGGCTGATCAAGCTCCGCCGCGCGCACCCGGCGCTGCGCCGCGGCGCCTACGTCGCCGATCCCGGCCACGATGTCTGGTTCGCCCCCTCCGGCCACCCGATGACCGAGGCCGACTGGCACTCGCCCGGCAACAAGACCATCGCGGTCTACGTCGACGGCACGGTCGCGCCCGACCGCGACGCGCGCGGCCGGCCACTGCTCGACGACGACCTGCTCACCCTGGTCAACGGATCGCCGCAGCCGGTCACCTTCACCATCCCTGACGTAGGGAAAGGCTGCTGCTGGCGGGCCGAGGTGGACAGCTTCGACCTCGGCGCCGACGGCGCGACGTCCGATCCGGACAGCGGCGGTGGTACGGACGGCCCGGCCGCGGCCGGCGCCGGCGCGGGCGCGGGCGCCGGCGCGGGCGAGGGGGCCGACGTGGGCGACGCGGCCGGCATCCGCGCGGGCGGCCAGCTGACCGTTCGCCCGCGCTCGTTCGTGCTGCTGGTCGCCCAGCCGTCCTGACATCCACGCCGCTGCCAGCGCGGGCCTAGTGCGGGACCGGGAAGGGCGGAGGTGCGATCGGCTCAAAGAGGACTTCCGGCCCTACCCGGCCGCGGCCGGCTGGACGGAAAGTGTCAAAGCGGCTCTGGGAGGGTCATGGCGTCCGTTCACGATGGAAGTGATCTGATGTCGGCCCTCGTTGAGGTCGCCGGGGGACCGACGCTGCCGAAGGCCCCGACAGGGGTCCGGGGACTCGACGAGATTACCCGGGGCGGGCTACCCCGGGACAGGACGACGCTGGTGACGGGCAGCGCGGGATCCGGCAAGACGCTGCTCGGGTTGCAGTTCCTGGTCGCAGGCGCCCGGGAGTACGGCGAGCCGGGCGTGCTTGTCACCTTTGAGGAGTCGGCCGAGAAGGTCAGCGCCAACGTCGCCTCCCTTGGCTTCGACCTCGACGGGCTCGAGCGGGACCAGTTGCTCGTCGTGCATGCCTTCCGGGTGGACCCCGCTGATGTCATCGAGACGGGGGAGTTCGATCTCGAGCCGCTGTTCCTCCTGCTCGCCGACTCGATCGAGCGCGTCGGGGCGAAGCGTGTCGTGCTCGACACCATCGAGGTGCTGTTCGGCGCGTTCCGTGAGCAGTCGATCGTACGGGCGGAGCTCGGCCGGCTGTTCCGCTGGCTCGAGGAGCGGGCCGTCACCGCCATCGTGACCGGCGAGCGGGGTGACAGTGGCCTCACCCGCCACGGGATCGAGGAGTATTCTTCTGACTGCGTGATCGTTCTCGACCACCGCATCCGTGAGCAGGTGTCCACCCGCCGCCTCAGGGTGCTCAAGTACCGCGGGTCGGCGCACGAAACCAACGAGTATCCCTTCTTGATCTCGGCCCGCGGTTTCGTCGTGCTGCCGATCACGTCGGTCACCCTTGACTACGGCGCGCCCGAGGAGCGAATCTCGACCGGCGTGGACCGCCTTGACCACATGCTGGCCGGCGGCCTGTTCCGGGGATCGACCGTCCTGGTCAGCGGGACGGCGGGCACGGGCAAGACCACGCTCGGAGCGCAGCTCATCGACTCGGCGTGCGAACGGGGTGAGCGGGCGCTGCTGGTCCTATTCGAGGAGTCACCCGATCAGGTCATTCGGAACATGCGATCGGTGGGGGTGGACCTGCGGCGCTGGGTCGAGGCGGGCCTGCTGCGCATCTGGGCGGCCCGGCCAACAGTGTTCGGGCTCGAGACCCACCTGGCGATCCTGGCTCAGCTGATCGCGGAGTTCGCGCCGTCCGTCGCCGTCCTCGACGGGATCGCCAGCCTCACCCATGGGCCCTCCGGTGCCGAGGTGACCTCGATGGTGGCCCGCCAGGTCGACCTGCTCAAGGCCCGGGGGATCACCGCAATGGCGACGACGCTCGCGCACGAGGCCGAGCAGAGCACGGTGGGCATTTCCTCATTGGTGGACAGCTGGTTGCTGCTGCGCAACGTCGAGTCGGACGGTGAGCGCAACCGGCTGCTGTTCGTGCTGAAGTCGCGGGGCACCGCCCATTCGAACCAGGTGCGGGAGTTCGTGCTCACGGGCGGCGGCGTCGAGCTCGTCGACGTCTACGTGGGCCCGGGCGGCGTCGTCACCGGCACCGCCCGGCTGGCGCAGGAAGCGGCCGAGCGCGGCGCGAAGCTGCGCCAGGTCGAGGACCTTACCCGCCGCCGGCGCGAACTGCGGCGCGGCATCGTGGAGGGCGAGGCCCGGCTGGCCGTGCTGCGGGACGACCTGGCCGCGGAAAAGGCCGAGCTCGAGCGGATCGACGGGCGCGCGGAGCGCCAGGCGGCCGACGCCGAGGCGACCCGGTCGGCCATGGCGGCGCGGCGCTGGGCCGATTCGGCCCCGCGCCACGAAGCCCCGCGCGACGAAGCCACGCGCGACGAAGCGACGCGCGGCGAAGCCCCGAGCGACGGAGGAGGGCGACGATGACCGGACCTGGCACCCCCGATACGGGAGCCGCGGAGCCGGCTTCCTCCGTTGAGACGTGGGAGCTACGCCTCTACGTGACCGGGCGCTCGCCCAAGTGCCTGCGCGCGATCGCCAACCTGCGGCTTGCCTGCGAGCAGCACCTGCCGGGGCAGTATCACATCGATATCGTGGACCTGCTGGAGAACCCGCGCCTGGCGGCCGACGACCAGATCCTGGCCGTGCCCACGCTTGTCCGCAGGCTCCCGCCCCCCATCCGGAAGATCGTCGGCGACCTCTCCGACACTGACCGGCTCCTCGTCGGGCTGCAGCTTCGACCGCGGCAGGGCTTGCCAACGTGACCCGCGTCGTTGCATGTTCTCGCTGTTCATCTACGCTCTACGTCAGCGGGGCGTCGCCGCGCTCGATTCACAGCGCGGTCTAGACCGTGTGCGGCGCATGCGACGGGGAGCTCGCCAGTAGGTCGACTTGGAGGTCATTGCGTGCATCTCCAACCCCCACCAGCTGTCCCTCGCGACGAGGTGATCGCCGCGCCGGCGCCTCTGCGCCAGCTGCCGCTGATTAAGATCATCAGGGATCGCCCCGAGGCAACCGAGGGCCTGCCCGGCCACCCATGCCACGCAGCTGGCCGGGCAAGCTGCCCGGCCAGGCCATCGCGCGCCGGGGCCGGTCCGCACGGGCGGACTGCCGGTTGCCGGGTTCGTCGTGACCACGGCTGACCCAGGAGCGGCAACGCCCGGGGATCCCCTGGAAGAATTGCCAACCCCCGGGGACTCGCTGGAAGAATTGCGCCGAGAGCTCGAAGAGGCACGAGAAACGCTGCGCACCATCCGGACCGGGGGCTTCGACGCCCTCGTCATCGACGCCGGCGACGGCGAGGAGGTGTTCGCGCTCGGCGGCGCCGTCCGCCCGTACCGGCTACTGGTCGCGGGCATCGCCGAGGGAGCGCGCACCTACTTCCGCGCGGTGGCGACCGACTTCGACGGCACCCTGGCTGAGGGCATGATCGCGCCCGACACGCTGGCCGCGCTCGCCGAGGCACGCGCACGGGGAACCCGGGTGATCTTGGTCACCGGGCGGATCATGAGCGAGTTGCGCGCCGTGTTCCCCGACGTGGACGACTACGTCGATGCGGTGGTGGCCGAGAACGGCACCCTGGTGGTCACCTCGGTCGGGGTCCGGCTGCTGGCCGCCCCGATCGGCCGCGCGGTGAGCGCGGCGCTGACCGCCCGTGGCGTCGCCCACCGCGGCGGGCAGGTGCTGATCGCCTGCGCCGCCGCCGACGAGCCGGCCGTCTCGGCAGTGATCCGCGAGCTGGGCCTGGACTGCCAGCTCGTCCGCAACCGGGGCGAGCTGATGATCCTGCCGGCCGGGGTGACCAAGGGCACCGGCCTGCTCGAGGCGCTCGGCGATCTGGGCCTTTCGCGCCACAACGCCATCGGCATCGGCGACGCCGAGAACGACCACAGCCTGCTGGATGCCTGCGAGATCGGGGTGGCCGTCGCCAACGCGGTCGACGCCATCCGCGCGCACGCCGACGTGGTGCTGGCGCTGCCGGACGGCCAGGGGGTGGCCGAGTTGCTGCGGGGACCGCTGCTGGCCGGGCGCGCGCACGTCCATCCCCGCCGCTGGCAGCTCACGCTCGGCATCGACGACCGGGGCGTGCCGGTAACGCTGCCCGCCTCGCAGCTCAACGTCGCCGTCTGTGGCGGCACCGGGCAGGGCAAGTCGTACCTGGCCGGGCTGATCTGCGAACAGCTGATCCGCCTCGGCTACTCCCTGATCGTTTTCGACCCCGAAGGGGACCATCTGGGGCTCGGCGAGCTGCGCGGCGTGTTCGTGACCGGGGGCCCCGAGGGCCGCCTCGCCGACCCCGCCGAGGTTGTCCGCCTCCTCCGCGGCAGCCACGCCAGCGTGGTCGTCGACCTGTCCCACCTGGACGACGCCGGGCGAGCCACCTACGCGGCGGGCCTGGCCGGCGAGGTCGAAGCCCACCGGGCGGCTACCGGCCAGCCGCAGTGGGTTGTTGTCGACGAAGCCCACGGGCCGATCGGGCGGGCCGTGGCCACCCGCCGCCTGTTCGACCCCGCCGCCGAGGGCTACCTGCTCGTCACCTGGCGGCCGGAGGAGCTGTCGGCGGACGCCCTGGTCTCCCTCGATGCCGTGATCGCGCTCGGCTCGCCGCGGCCCGAAAGCCGGTTCGTCGACCTCGCCGCGGCGGTGGCCGATATGCCGCGCGCCGAGATCGCCCGGCGCCTCACCGGGCCGACCGGCCGGGCGGTGCTGGCCTGGCGGCAGCACCCCCGCCGCGCGACGGCGTTCACCTTCGGGTCCCGGATCACTCCCCATCTGCGCCACGAGCACAAGTACGACCAGTCCGGCGTCGAGCCCGCCCACCGGTTCTACTTCCGGACCGAGCCCGACATCCCCACCGGGGCGGTGGCCGCCAACCTCGCCGAACTGGAAGCCGAGCTCGTCCGCTGCGACCGGGGCGTGCTGCGGCACCACTGCCCTGGCCACGACTTCTCCGGCTGGATAGCGGGCGTCTTCCACGACAGGGTGCTCGCCGCCGACGTCGCCGCCGCCGAAGCCGCCCTGCCGGCCGCAAAGCCCCGCCGCGGTCGTCGAACAGGTACGCCTGGCGCTCATCGCGGCGCTCCAAGCGCGCCACGCCCGCTGAACCCGGCGTCCCCGCGCTGGCGAAGCGTAGTATCACAGGCGCCGACAGTGCCCGAGCATGGGGTCCCCGGCGCAGCCAAACGTCGAACTACTGGCTCCTGATTCAGCGCTGTGAGGCCAGCTCAGGCCCTGCGACACGATTATCGGCACCCATAGGTGAACACGCCCCGGCAGCCGGCTCGCACCTGCGGAAGGCCACCCGGTAGCGTGCTCAGCGGAAGCATCGACGAAAAACCTCCCCAACCGGACGTTTTAGGCACGTCGATGCTTCCGCCATGTCACCCACTTGAACACGCACCGGCCACGGCGTGTCGCGGATGCCCCGATCAGCCGCCCACCCCAAGATGACGAGATGCGGAACTTCAGCAGAAGAACGCAACGCAAACCCACAAGGAGAACCCCATGCTTGAAAGACGCCAGGATGTCCCTGCCGGAATCGATGCCCTCAAAGCCGTCGGGAAGATCACCAAGGAAGACTACGAACAGGCGATCGAACCGATCCTCGACGAGGCGCGCCAGCACGGTCGCCGCCTGCGCCTCCTCCTCCAACTCGGCCCGGAATACCAGGGCTTCACCCCAGGCGCCGCGTGGGAAAAAACCGAGACCGGACTGCGCTCCCTTTCGGTACTACGGCTCGTCGACGGCTACGCGCTGGTGAGCGACATCGGGTGGATCCGGGAATCGACCCGACTCATGAGCTTCTTGCTGCCCTTCCCCCTGCGCGTGTTCGGCAATCACGAATGTGACGAGGCCACCGCCTGGCTGAGCTCGCTGCCGGAAGGCGCCGGCGTTGCCCACCGTCTGGTTGCCGAGTCCGGGCTCATCGTGGTCGAGGTCAGCCAACCCTTGCGGGCCCAGGACTTCGACGCCCTGGCGCTGACGGCCGATACGTGGCTGGAAACGCATGAGGCGTTGCAGGGCCTCGTGATCCACGCGCGCGAGTTTCCCGGCTGGGAAAACGTCGGGGGCCTGCTGCGCCACATCCGTTTCGTGCATGATCATCACCGCAAGGTCCGCAGGGTCGCGCTGGCCGCCGACAGCAAGCTCGCCAGCCTGGCCCCGCGCCTGGCCGAGCACTTCGTCCAGGCCGAGGTGAAGGGCTTTGGCTATGACGAGCTTGATGATGCCATCGCGTGGGCCGCGGCGTCCGGCGCGCCGAGCGGCACATGAAGACTTCGAGTGACCCGCTTACGGCACGTCCCGCTCCGCCGCGGTCCGGCCGCACAGGGGACACGACGGCACAGGGGACACGACGGCACAGGGGACACGACGGCACAGGGGACACGACGGCACAGGGGACACGACGGCACTGACACGACGGCACAGGGGACACGACGGCACAGGGGACACGACGGCACAGGGGACACGACGGCACAGGGGACACGACGGCACAGGCCGCCTGCCGCCGGCTGCCCCGCGCGGCGCCGCCGCGCGCGGGCAGCGGGCTCGGTCCGGCGGCTGATGGCATTGGTCGTTTCCGATTGGCGGAACCTATCAGCGCAGCCGTTCGGGATCATCTTCCGTTGCCGCTGGCAGGCGGCGGCAGACCGTCCGACCGGGGCCGGTCGGGCTCGCCCGGGACCGCGGCCCGGGTGCGACGGTCAGGCGTCGAAATCAATGGTGACCCGCGCCGACACCGGCATGGACTGGCACGTGAGCACGAAGCCGTCCGCTAGCTCCGACTGCTCGAGCGCATAGTTGCGCCGCATGTCGACCTTGCCTTCGGTCACCTTGGCCCGGCAGGTGCCGCACACCCCGCCCTTGCAGGCGAACGGCAGGTCGGGCCGCGAGCGCTGGGCGCTGTCCAGGACGGCGGCGTCGCGCGGCGCGGTGACCGTCGTGGCGCGGCCGTCGAGGACAATCGTCACTTCGCTGGTGGCACCGTCAATCGGCGCGTCAACGCGCCGGACGGGGGCTGGCGGGACATCATCTACGTAGAACAGCTCCTGGTGGACCCGTTCGGCGGGGACACCGGCGTTCTTCAGCACGTCCTGCGCGTCGTTGACCATGCCGAACGGTCCGCACACCCACCAGTGGTCCACCCGGGGGACATCCTCGAACAGCGCGAGCAGGGCAGTGAGCTTCGCCGCGTCCAGCCGGCCGGTGAACAGCTCCGCCTCCTGCTGCTCCCTGGACAGCACATGCAGCAGGCCCACGCGCGCCGGGTAGCGGTCCTTCAGGTCCGCGAGCTCGTCGGCGAACATCACGGTGTCGGTGCGCCGGTTCCCGTAGATCACGGTGGCCGTCGCTGCCGGATTCCTGAGCACGGTGGCGGCGATCGAAAGCACCGGAGTGATTCCGGACCCGGCCGCAATGAGCACGTGATGTCCCGCTGTCCCGGCATCGGGGGTGAAGTTACCTGTCGGCGTCCCGACCTCGACCTCATCGCCGGGCCGTACCTGCCGCACCAGCCAGGTGGAGAACAACCCGCCCGGGATCGCCCGGACGCCGATCCGCGGCGCGGCACCCTCTGGCGCGCAGATGGAATACGAGCGCCGGTCGTCTGTGCCGTCGACCGTGCGGCGCAGCGTCAGCGACTGGCCCGCGCGAAAGGCGTATTCATCCGTGAGCCGAGGCGGAACCTCGAAGGTGACCGCGACGGCATCGTCACACAGCTGAGCGACCTTGGCCACGGTCAGGGTGTGGAAGTCCGGACGCGGCTTTGACCTCGTGCTCGCGGTCAACTTAGATCTCCTTGACGTGCTCGAATGGTTCTCGGCAGGCGCGGCACCGGTGCAGTGCCTTGCAGGCGGTGGCGCTGAACCTGGACACCTCCTCGGTGTCCGGCGAACCGCAGCGCGGGCACCGCACCCGGCGAACGGGCAGGGCGAGGGTGAGCGGCACCGGGCCGGGCGGGCGCTGCCGGGCTTCGCCCGGTGGCGCTATGCCAGCCTCGGCGAGCTTGCGCTTACCGTCCTCGCTGATCCAGTCGCTGCTCCACGGCGGCGCCAGCACGGTGCGCACCTCGACGTCGTCGTGGCCCGCGTTCTGCAGCGCGTGCACGAGGTCGTCGCGCATGGTGTCCATGGCGGGGCATCCGGTATAGGTCGGGGTGATCGACACGATCACTCTTCCGTCCTCCTCGCGGACATCACGCAGCACGCCGAGGTCGGCCAGGGTAAGCATCGGCAGTTCGGGGTCGGTGACGGCCTGCGCTACAGTCACCGCATCGGCCAGCATCGTCACCAGCTGCCCTCCGGGTGGGCGCGGGGTAGGCTCTGCAGCACGGCGAGCAGGTAGCCCATCGCCTCGGTGTGCAGGCCGTGCCGCCCCGTCCGGCCGGACACGCCGGCCAGCGGGGACACATCGGGCCGCTGGAGGGCGGCGGCCGAGAGCACCTGTGCGAGCACTTCGTCGAACTCTCCGCGCAGCGCCGCCGGGTCGACGCCGACGCCGGCCTGGGCCATCCGCGACTCCACCTCGTCTGGAGCGAACAGCTCGTCGATCATCGGCCACACCGCGTGCAGCCCCGCCTGCATCCGCTGGTGCGACAGGTCGGTTCCGTCACCAAGGCGGACGGCCCACCGGGCTGCGTAGTCGCGGTGGTAGGTAACTTCGCTGACCCCCTTCGCCGCGATAGCGGCCAGTACCGGGTCGCGGGAGGTCACCAGGCGCTGCAGCAGCGCGAGCCGCCAGGTGGCGAACACCAGCACCTGCGCGATGAAATGGGCGAAGTCGCCGCGCCCGGTTTCGGCCAGCCGCACGTTGCGGAACTCGTGCTCGTCACGGAAAAACGCGTAGTGGTCCTCACCGCGGCCGCTGCCATCGGCCTTTCCCGCCCGGGTGAGCAGCAGCCGGGCCTGGCCGAGCAGGTCCAGCGCGATGTTGGCAATGGCCAGCTCGTCCTCGAGTTCGGGGGCGTTCGTGCACCATTCCTGTAGCCGGTGCGACATGACGAGCGCATCGTCGCCCAGCATCAGGCAGTAGATGGCCAGGTCATCGCCATCCACGTCGGACGGTACGGACGTGTCGACGCCAGCCAGCGGGTCTTCGAACCCGGTGCCGAACGCCCAGCGAGGGTCTGGGGTGCTGTCGGGGATGGCCCCGTCGGCTCTGTCAATGGGCATCGGGTCACTCACATGTGGGAGACGTTGTCGGGGATGTCATAGAAGGTGGGGTGCCGGTACACCTTGTCACCTGAAGGTGCGAAGAACGGGTCCTTCTCGTCCGGGCTGGACGCGGTGATGTCTGCGGACTTGACCACCCAGATACTCACCCCTTCATTGCGGCGGGTGTAGAGATCACGGGCGTTGTGCAGCGCCATCTGCGCGTCGGCGGCGTGCAGGGACCCGACGTGCACGTGGTTCAGCCCCCGCCTGCCACGCACGAACACCTCATACAGCGGCCAGTCGCGTTTAGCCGGCCGCGGCGCGGGCGGCGCCGGCAGGGCCGGCACCCTGGACAATGGAACCGCACCATGCCCGCTATTGGCGGTCACTTCGGTCATGCCGCCACCGCCTCTCGTGCGGACTGCTTTGCCGCGTGCGCGGCCGCGGCATCGCGTACCCACGCCCCGTCTTCGTGCGCCTTGCGGCGCTGGGCGATGCGCTGGGCGTTGCATGGCCCGTGGCCACCGACGACGCGGTTGAACTCGTCCCAGTCGATCGGTCCGAAGTCGTAGTGCCCGCGCTCGGGGTTCCATTTCAGCTCCGGGTCGGGCAGCGTCAGGCCCAGCGTCTCGGCCTGCGGCACGGTCATGTCGACAAACCGCTGCCGTAGCTCGTCGTTCGCGTGCCTCTTAATCTTCCAGGCCATCGAGCGCGCGGAGTTGGGGGAGATGTCGTCGGGCGGCCCGAACATCATCAGCGCCGGCCACCACCACCGGTCCGCCGCGTCCTGCACCATCGCCCGCTGGGCGTCCGAGCCCCGCATCATCGTCATCAGCAGCTCATAGCCCTGCCGCTGGTGGAAGACCTCCTCCTTGCAGATGCGGATCATCGCGCGCGCATACGGCCCGTATGAGCTGCGGCAGAGCGGAACCTGGTTGCAGATCGCGGAACCGTCTACCAGCCACCCGATGACACCGATATCGGCGAAGCTCGCCGTCGGGTAGTTGAAGATCGAGGAATACTTCTGCCTGCCGCTGAGCAGCTGCTCGGTCAGGTCGGCCCGGTCGACGCCGAGGGTTTCCGCGGCGGAGTAGAGGTACAGGCCGTGCCCCGCCTCGTCCTGAACCTTCGCAAGCAGGATCGCCTTTCGGCGCAGTGAGGGCGCCCGGGTGATCCAGTTGCCCTCCGGTTGCATCCCGATGATCTCCGAATGCGCGTGCTGGGCGATCTGGCGGATCAGCGTCTTGCGGTAACCGTCGGGCATCCAGTCCCGCGGCTCGATCCGCTGATCCTGGTCGATCGTGCGCTTGAAGTGCTGTTCCAGGTCCTGGCCGGCAGGCCGGCGTGGTCATCTCGCCTCCTTCGACACCAAAGTCAGCAGCTCATATCTGGCCACCGGCTCCTGGCCCTGGTTGGTCACCTCGACGTCCCAGCGAACCTCGCCGTAGTCGGCGTTCTCTCGTGGCGTGATCTGCTTGGCGGTCAGCGTCACCGTCAGCTCGTCGCCCGGCTTGACCGGGGTCAGGAAGCGCAGGTTCTCCAGGCCGTAGTTGGCAAGCACCGGCCCCGGCTCGGGCGAGACGAACAGCCCGGCCGCCAGCGAGAGGATCAGGTAACCGTGCGCGACGATCCCGCCGAAAAGCGGATTCGCCGCGGCCGCCGCCTCATCGGTGTGCGCGTAGAAGGTGTCGCCGGTGAACTCGGCGAAGTGGTCAACGTCCGCGCGGGTGACCGTGCGCGGCCCGGCGACCACCGTGTCGCCCACCTTGAGCTGGGCCAGTGACTTGCGGAACGGGTGCACGGTCTGATCCCCGCGCCGGCCGCCGGGCACCCAGCGGCCGGTGACCGCGCCAAGCATGGTCGGGCTGGCCTGCACGGCGGTGCGCTGCATGTGGTGCAGCACGCCCCGGATGCCACCCATCTCCTCGCCGCCTCCGGCGCGACCGGGGCCGCCGTGCACCAGCGCCGGCAGCGGTGAGCCGTGCCCGGTTGACTCCTTGGCGTCCTCGGCGTCCAGCACCAGCAGCCTGCCGTGCCAGGGCGCGACGCCGAGCACCACCTCGCGGGCCAGGTCGGCGTCACCGGTCACCACCGACCCCGCGAGGCTGCCGTCGCCGCGCGCGGCGAGCTCGATCACCTGCTCGGTCGAGGTGTAGGGCAGCAGCGTCGACACCGGCCCGAACACCTCCACCTCGTGCGGCTCGGCCCGGTCCGGATCGTCGGCCGCGCAGCAGCACAGGCGAGATGAACGCGCCGCGCTCGGCGTCCGCGTCCACGACATCCACCCGCTCGGGATCGCCGTAGACGACGTCGCCCGGCACTGAGCAGCGCCTTCAGTGAGCGCCGGACCTCCTCCCGCTGCTCGAGGCTGGCCAGCGGGCCCATCCGCACGTCCGGGTTGGCCGGATTGCCGACGGTCACCTTCGCCAACCGCTCGCTCACCGCCCGGGCGACGTCGTCCATCAGCCCGGCCGGCACGAAAGCGCGCCGGATTGCGGTGCACTTCTGCCCTGCCTTCACCGTCATCTCGGTGACCAGCTGCTTGACGTACAGGTCGAACTCCGCCGTCCCCGGCCTCGCGTCCGGCCCCAGGATGGACATGTTCAGCGAGTCGGCCTCGGCATTGAACCGCACCGAGTTGCGCACAATCGCCGGGTGCGCGCGCAGCTTGCCCGCGGTGGCGGCGGAGCCGGTGAACGAGACAAGATCTTGGCTGGTCACGTGGTCGAGCAGATCGCCGGCGCTGCCGCAGACCAGCTGCACGCAGCCCTCGGGCAGCAGGCCGGATGCCACGATCAGCTCGACAAGGCGTGCGGTGAGGTAGGCCGTCTGGCTGGCCGGCTTCACCAAGCTTGGTACGCCGGCCAGGAAGGCGGGCGCGAACTTCTCGAGCGGGCCCCACACCGGGAAGTTGAACGCGTTGATCTGGACCGCCACCCCGCGCAGCGGCGCGGCGATGTGCTGGCCGACGAAGGTCCCGCCCCTGCCGAGCGGCTCGACGTTGCCCTCGACATAGACGGTGCTGTTCGGCAGCTCCCGGGTGCCCTTGCTCGAGTAGGCGAAGAGCACGCCGATGCCGCCGTCCACATCGAACCTCGAGTCGCCGAGGGTCGCGCCGGTCCTGGTGGACAGCGCGTAAAGCTCATCGCGGTGCTCGCGCAGGTACGTTGCCAGCGACTTCAGCAGCGCGGCCCGCTGGTGGAAGGTGAGCGCGCGCAGGGCGGGGCCGCCGACCGTGCGGCCGTGATCCAGCGCGGCGGCCATGTCGATGCCGGCCGAGGAGATCCGCGCGATCTCCTCCCCGGTCACGGCGTCGTGCAGCGGCGTGCCTTCCCCATCAGGCGCCTGCCACCGGCCCGAGACGTAACTGCGAAGTGTGCTCATGCAGGCTGACCTCCTCGGTTCATCATAGCTGAATTACTGACCGAACGGTCAGGAAATCATGGTAGCGTGCTCACATGGCTGAGGAAAGCGGTGAGAGCGCGGTTTTTCTGTCTCGTCAGTACGTGGCGGCAAGGCCGGCCAGGCGCGGCCGGCCGGGCTACGACCTCGAATCCCTGCTGCAGGTGGCGGTGGAACTGTTCAACGAACGCGGCTACGACGGCACCAGCATGGAAGACCTCGCCCGCAGGCTCGGCATCACGAAGTCCGCCATCTATCACCACGTGCCGGGCAAGGAAGAGCTGCTGCGCCTGGCCGTGCACAGGGCGCTCGACGGATTGTTCGCGGCCGCTGAGCAGATCGGCTCTCTCGACGGCCGCGCGGTCGAACGTCTTGAGCACCTGGTGCGGGCCAGCGTCATCGTGCTGGCCGAGCAGCTCCCCTTTGTCACGCTGTTGCTGCGGATACGGGGCAACACCAGGGTGGAGCGGGATGCGCTCACGCGCCGCCGCGCCTTCGACCAGATCGTGACCGAGCTGGTCACCGAGGCCGTCGCCGAGGGCGATCTGCGGTCCGGCATTGACCCGGCCATTGCCGCGCGTCTGCTGTTCGGCATGATCAACTCTCTGATCGAGTGGTACCAGCCGCGCGGCAGCACCAGCGGCGCCGACCTCGCGGACATGGTCGTGTCCGTCGCCTTCAACGGCCTTCGGGTTCGCACCGGCGACGGGGTTGCATCCCGCCAGCCGCGCGACGCGGGTGAGGTGTGATCCTCTCCCCGGTGTCGTCGGGTGTGGTCCTCGCCCGGTGTCGTCGGGTGTGGTCCTCGCCCGGTGTCGTCGGGTGTGGTCCTCGCCCGGTGTCGTCGGGTGTGGTCCTCACCCGGCGTCGTTGAGACGTTTCCACTCCATCCGCGCCTCGGCGGACCAGCGCTCGTGCCGGTCGGCGAAGAGCCTGGCCGCTTTCAGGCCGCTCCACCGGGCCGGCAGCAGTTCGCGGGGCAGCGCGGGGTCGATGGCCGGGAACCGGCGCCAGGCGTGCACCAGCTCGACCTGCCGCGCGAGCGCGTCGCGTCCGGCCGCGGTCGCTGAACTCGTCGATGAACTGTTCGTACTCCCGTTCGATCTCGGCAAGATCCCACGCGGCGCTCACCATGGCGCGCACGTCGGCCAGGCCGGATCGGGTCGCGACGAACAGGTGGGCATCGTCGGCGATGCCGGCCTCGCGCAGTACCTGGGTCACTTCGGCTTCCCGCTCGGGGTGCGTGCTGATCCACAGGCCCGGGCCCAGGGAGCCGAAACCCGCCCAGCTCAGCCGGTTGCGCACGACATGCCGCGCGCTGCGGTCACTCTCCGGGATTCGCGCCGCGACGAGCAGCCAGCGCCCATCCCAGTTCTCGGCCGGCCCGGTGAAGGAGAAGATGCGTTCGGCGCCGTCGGTGAGCAGCTGGCGTGCGCTATCGGTCAGATGCCAGCGGGTGCGGCGGCCGGCCTTCTCGGCGCGGAGCCAGCCCGCGGCGGCCGTGCGCATCAGCGCCTGCCGGGTCGCCTTCTCCTCAACGCCGAGCCGGGCGAGCGCGGCGATCACCGCCGATGTCCAGGCGCTACCGTCGCCGGTCAGCACGAACTCGCCGAGCAGGGTGAACAGCAGCCCCCGCGCGCTCGGCGCGCCCGCGACGTGCCGCCGCGACAGCGTCGGCGCCGGCCTCGCGTCATGCCGCGGTCGCGTCAGCCGCTGCTGCCGCTGGCGGTCTCTTGCTTGGCATGGCACCTTTCCTGAGGCGGATGGGACGGACGGGGTCGCGGGCCGGATCGCAGGGTATCTCGATTGTCCCGCATGCCCGGCCACGGCCGGGCGCCGCTGCGGGAGGCATGCGCGAGCAACTAACATGCTACTACTGCTTGACTGAACTAGATGATTATGTAGAATTTTGGAACCATGAGCGCACCGGCACAGGAGGCCGCATGACGGCAGTCGGGGCAGGCGAGACGGCACCCGGTGAGGTGCGGGAGCGGCAGCCGGCGGCGCCGGGGAGCGCGGCCACGGTTGTCAGCTTCCAGGTCGAGCCGAGCCGCTACCGGCACTGGACAATCACCATCGACGGCGCGGTCGCGACGCTGGCGATGGACGTGGACGAGCACGCGGGGCTGCGCGACGGCTACGAGCTGAAGCTGAACTCGTATGACCTGGGTGTGGACATTGAACTGTATGACGCGGTGCAGCGGCTGCGGTTCGAGCACCCCGAGGTGCGCACGGTCGTGCTGACCAGCGGCAAGGAGAAGGTCTTCTGCGCCGGCGCGAACATCCGGATGCTGGCGGCGTCGCCGCACCCGTGGAAGGTGAATTTCTGCAAGTTCACCAATGAGACGCGCAACGGCATGGAGGACGCGTCGGCGAACTCCGGGCAGGCGTATCTGGCGGCGCTGAACGGCACCGCGTCGGGTGGCGGGTACGAGCTGGCCCTGGCGTGCGAGCACATCATGCTCATCGACGACCGCTCCTCGGCGGTGGCGCTGCCGGAACTGCCGCTGCTCGGGGTGCTGCCCGGCACGGGTGGCCTGACCCGGGTGGTCGACAAGCGCCACGTGCGCCGCGACCGGGCCGACTACTTCGCCACGAAGTCCGAGGGGCTGGGCGGGCAGAAGGCGGTGCAGTGGAAGCTGGTCGACGAGGTCGTCCCGCGGCCGAAATGGAACGAGACCGTCGCCGCACGCGCCGCCGAGTTCGCCGCGCGTTCGAACCGTCCGGCCGGCGCGCGGGGCATCACGCTGACCCCGCTGGCCAAGCAACGCGACGGCGACCGCATCGCTTACCCGCACCTGACCGCGGAGCTGGACCGGGCAGCGGGCACGGTGACGATCACCATCACCGGCCCGGAGCAGGACGCGCCCGCGGACGTGGCCGCGATCCACCAGCAGGGTGCCGCGTTCTGGACGCTCGCGGTGAGCCGCGGGCTCGACGACCTGATCCTCGACCTGCGCACCAACGAACTCGAGCTCGGCACCTGGGTCATCAAGACCGCCGGCGACCCGCGGCGGGTGCTGGCCTACGATCACCTGCTGCTTGACGGCCGGCGGCGACTGGCTCGTGAACGAGATCGTGCACTACCTCAAGCGCACCCTGAAGCGCCTGGACGTGACCAGCCGCAGCCTGATCGCGCTGATCGAGCCGGGCAGCTGCTTCGCCGGGTCGCTGCTCGAGCTCGCCCTGGCCGCCGACCGCTCCTACATGCTGTCCGGGGTCTTCGAGGACGTTGACCCGGATGCCACGCCGGCGGTGGTCACGCTCGGGGAGATGAACATGGGCCCGCTCCCGATGGGCAACGGGCTGACCCGGCTGCAGACCCGCTTCCTCGACGACTGTGCGCAGCTGGCCCTGGTAGGCGATCGCGTCGGCAAGCCGCTGGAGGCCGATGCCGCCGGGCATCTCGGCCTGGTCACCTTCGCACCCGACGACATCGACTGGGCAGAGGAGATCCGCATCGCGATCGAGGAGCGGGCCAGCTTCAGCCCGGACGCGCTCACCGGGCTGGAGGCGAACTACCGCTTCGCCGGGCCGGAGACGATGGAGACGAAGATCTTCGGTCGGCTGACGGCCTGGCAGAACTGGATCTTCAACCGGCCCAGCGCGTCCGGCCCGGACGGCGCGCTGCGCAAATTCGGCACCGGGCAGCGTGCCCAATTCGACCGGAAGCGAGTCTGAGCAGTGACGACCACCGCTGATTACACCGAGAAGATCCCGAACAACGTCGACCTGCACGAGGACCGGCGGCTGCAGCGGGCGCTGGAGTCCTGGCAGCCGAACTTCCTGTCCTGGTGGGAGTCGATGGGCCCGTCCCTGCCGACCCCGACGTCTACCTTCGCACCGCGGTCAACGTCGGCCGCGAGGGGTGGGCGCACTTCGGGCACGTCGCCATGCACGATTACCGCTGGGGCATCTTCCTCGCCGAGCGCGATCCTGCCAGGCGCATCGCGTTCGGCGAGCACAAGGGCGAACCGGCCTGGCAGAAGCTGCCCGGCGAGTACCGCGCCGACCTGCAGCGGCTGATCGTCATCCAGGGCGATACCGAGCCCGCCTCGGTGGAGCAGCAGCGCAACCTGGGCGCTACCGCGCCGAGCCTGTACGACCTGCGAAACCTGTTCCAGGTGAACGTCGAGGAGGGGCGGCACCTGTGGGCGATGGTGTACCTGCTGCACGCTTACTTCGGCCGCGAGGGGCGGGAGGAGGCTGAGGAACTGCTGCACCGCCACTCCGGCAGCGAGGACGCCCCGCGCATCCTGGGCGCGTTCAACGAGGAGACCCCGGACTGGCTGTCGTTCTTCATGTTCACCTACTTCACCGACCGCGACGGCAAATACCAGCTCGGCACCCTCAAGGAGTCCGGCTTCGACCCGCTGTCGCGCACCTGCGAGTTCATGCTCAAGGAAGAGGCGCATCACATGTTCGTCGGGACCACCGGCATCGACCGCGTCGTCGAGCGCACCGCGCAGCTGATGGTCGAGCACGACACCGACGAAGTGGCCCCGCGCGGCGCCATCCCGCTGGACGTGCTGCAGAGATACCTGAACTTCCACTACAGCGTGTCGCTCGACCTGTTCGGCGGTGAGACCTCGACGAACGTGGCGAACTACTTCACCGCCGGGCTCAAGGGCCGCTGGTCGGAGGAACGGCGCCGCGACGACCACAAGCTCACCAACGAGTCGATCATGGTGGATGCCCTCACCGAAGACGGGCAGATCGGGCAGGCCGAAGTATCAGCGCTCGTCGGGCTGAACACCGACCTGCGCCGCGAGTACATCTCCGACTGCCAGAACGGCGTCAACCGGTGGAACCGCATCCTTGCGGGCGCCGGGCTGCCACAGCGGCTGCGGCTGCCGCACGTCGCCTTCAACCGCAAGGTCGGGGCCTTCGCCGGCATCGAGGCCACCCCGGACGGCGAGTGCATCCCGGCAGCCGAATGGCTGCGCCGCAACGGGGAGTGGCTGCCCACCGATGTCGACAAGACCCACGTCCGTTCCCTGATGCGGCCTGTGTACGAACGCGGCAAGATCGCCGCCTGGATCGCGCCGCCGCGCAACGGGATCAACGGGAAACCGTTCGACTACGAATACGTTCACCTCGCCTGATCCCGCGGAAGCTGGTCGCCAAGCCCGGCCGGTCTTGTACCGCTGCGAAATAAATGCTACAAAGACGATTCAGAACATTCGACTCTAGTCGAATGTTCTGAATCATAGTGGCTGGTTGACCACGGGCGAGGGCGGGAGAGGGTCATGACTGCCGGACCAGGCATATCGCTGTTCGCGCCGCCGAGCATCGCCGGGCAGCAGCGTGCTGGACGGATGCCTGCTGCTGCGCTCCGCCGATCCGCTGCGGGACTACCCGACCAGCGTCCTGCACAGCCTGCGGGCGTGGGCGGCAAAGGACCCGGACTATCCGCTCGTCGCCGAGCGCAGCGCCGGCGGGCCGTGGCGCACCTGCAGCTACGGCGCGGCCGTCGTCGTCGCCGAGGCGATCGGCCAGGCCCTGCTCGAGCGGGGTCTGGCGGCCGACCGGCCGCTGATGGTGCTGTCCGGCAACAGCGTCGATCACCTGCTTGTGATGCTCGGCGCTATGACCGCCGGCGTTCCGGTGGCCCCGATCAGCGTCGCCTACTCGCTGCAGAGCCGTGACCACGCCCGGATACGGGCGATCGCCGAGCTGATCCGTCCCGGTGCGGTGTTCGCCGAGGAAGCGGAGCGCTTCGGGGCGGCCCTGGACGCGCTTGGCCACGTGCCAGCGATCATCAGCACCGGCCGCCGCGCGGGCGCCGAGCGGCTGTCAGGGCTCGCGGCGTGCACGCCGGCCCAGCAGGTCGCCGACGCCTTCGCCGCGCTGCGCCCCGACACGATCGCTAAGATCCTGTTCACGTCCGGCTCGACCGGCGTCCCGAAGGGCGTGCTGAACACGCACCGGATGTGGGCGGCCGACCAGCAGATGATGCGCCAGGCGTGGCCGTTCCTCGCCGCCGAGCGGCCGGTGATCGTCGACTGGTTGCCGTGGAGTCATACCTTCGGCGGTAACCACAACCTGGGCATGGTGCTCACCGCAGGCGCCACGCTATACATCGACGTCGCACGTCCCACTCCCGAGCTGTTCCCGCAGATGATCGCCAACCTCACCGACGTCGCGCCGACGGTGTATTTCAATGTCCCCTCGGGCTTCGCGCAACTCGTCCCGGCGCTCGAAGCGGACCCGGAGTTCGCGCGCAGGTTCTTCTCCCGGCTGCGGCTGCTGTTCAACGCCGCGGCCGCGCTGCCGTCCGGCCTGCGCGACCGGCTCCGCGATCTCGCCGCGAAGGCGGGCGGCCGCGACATCCCGGTCACCGGCTCATGGGGTACGACCGAGACAGGGCCGGCCGTGACGACGGCGAACTTCGACTACACCGACGCCCGGTGTATCGGTGCCCCGCTGCCCGGCACCGAGGTGAAGCTGGCCCCGGCCGAAGGCGCTTATGAGATCCGGGTGAAGGGCCCGATCGTTACCCCGGGCTACTTCGGGCGGCCGGACCTGACCGCCGAGGCGTTCGACGAGGAGGGCTTCTATCGCACCGGCGATGCGGCCACCCTCGCCGATCCCGCCGATCTGAACGCCGGGCTGGTGTTCCGAGGCCGGATCGCCGAGGACTTCAAGCTTGCCACCGGCACGTTCGTCCGCGTCGGTGCCGTGCGCACCGCGCTGCTGTCCAGCATATGGATGCTGTCCGACGCGGTGATCGCTGGCGAGCACCGCGAGTACCTGTGCGCGCTGGCGTGGTTGAACCTGGCCGAGGCGCGCGCGATGGTCGGCGAGGAGATCCGAACCGACGGCGAACTGGTCGTGCACGAGGACCTGCATAGGACGCTCGCGGAGGCGCTGGCCGACCACAACGGCACCGTCGGATCAACGGCGCGTGTCGAGCGGCTCGCCGTGATAGCACGCCCGGCGGACCTGGATGCCGGGGAAGTCACCGACAAGGGCTACGTCAACCAGCGGCAGATGCTGAAGAACCACGCGGCGCTCGTCGAGATGCTCTACACCGATCCATTGCCGCCCGGCGTGATCGTCGCGGGAAAGATCAGCTTATCCGCCGCCGGAACGGTGGAATGCATGTCAGCGCGCTCTTGACCGCTTAGTACGCGGGTCGGCGCCTCGACCTTTTCGGGTGGCCGGGCGCCGGGCCTCTCGCCCGGCCTAGCTCGCAGACACTACTTCAGATGCACGCGCTTCTTCAGCCGCAGGCGCCACTTCAGATACACGCGCTTCTTCAGCCGCAGGCGCTTCTTCAGCCGCAGGCGCTTCTTCAGCCGCCGGCTTCAGCCGCAGGCGCCAGTCATGATCTAGCCTGGCGGCGCACGTCGGGCAGGCATGTTTGCCGGAGGTCGGGCTGTGATGCGTCACCCAAGACGTACGGCATGCATGGCAGCGCCGGCCACCGTAGCCGATGAGCCGACACAAGCTGGCGTAGATGCCCATTACCGACACGCTCCCAACTCTTCTGGGTCCCTGTCGACCAGGGTCCGACCTGCAGGTCAGCATGGTTAGCTCTAATGGCTAAGCGTGTCCTGGCTCGCCGCGCCAGGGCAGGGCCGGTCGACCCCCCTGCAAGGGACTCAGGTCCCGGGGCGCCATCCCCGCCCACGGCGCGCAGGGCGTTCTGTTGGCTCTCGGCTGGCGGTTCGGCGGGTACGGCCTCTGGATCAAGGACAACCGGCTGCACTACGTCAACAACTTCGCCGGCCTGATGGAGCAGAGGATCGTCGGCACCCAGGACATTCCGACTGGACAGAACCTGATTCTTTCCGCGTCGTTCGACAAGGACGGCGAGGACCCGCCCGGCGTGTCTACCGGGATCCTTTCTCCGTACCACGCGGACAAGTAGGTTGGTGAAGGCCGGATCAAGACACAGCCGGGGAGCTTCAGCATCGCGGGCGAAGGCCTGTGCGTCGGACCGCGACAGTGGCGAGCCACTCACGGATGACTACCCGGGCCAGGCTCCATGGCGTTTCACCGGCGGCACGATCCGGCGGATCGCGCTCGATGTCAGCGGCGAGCCTTACGTCGACCTGGAGCGCGAGGCCCAGGCGATGCTGGCGCGGGAATAGGGAGTCTTCGTGGGCGGCGAGCAGCGAGGCTGGACGGTCGGGAGCATGAAGGACGATTTCAGGGAGGCTTGGTCTGACCCATGGCCCGCAGCTCCGGCAGCAACGATCCGGTGAGCGATCCCGCCGGCACCAGCCAGCCCGTCCTGACGATGGCCGGCGCTCCGCCTGCCTTTCACGTGATGGCCAAGCCCACGGGGGCCATCTGCAACCTTGATTGCGAATACTGCTTCTTCCTATCCAAGGAGATGCTGTACCCGGGCAGCCGCTTCCGGATGGCCGCCGAGCTGCAGGAAACCTACCTGCGCCAGCTCCTGGAGGCTCATGCGCGGACTCCGGAGGTCGTCGTCGCCTGGCAGGGCGGCGAGCCGACGATGATGGGGCTGGATTTCTTCCGCCGGTCCATCGAGGTGCAGCGAAAGTACGCGAAGCCGGGCCAGCGGGTGCTCAACACGTTGCAGACCAACGGCACCCTGCTGGACGACGCGTGGGGCGAGTTCCTGAAGGACAACGGGTTCCTGGTCGGCATCTCGATCGACGGCCCGAGGGAGCTGCACGATGCCTACCGCGTCGACAAGGGCGGCAAACCCACCTTCGACCGGGTGATGCGGGGCCTTAGCGTGCTCAAACGCCACGAGGTCGACTGGAACGTGCTGACCACCATCCACGCGGTCAACGGTGACCACGGCGGCGAGGTGTACCGATTCCAGCGGGACGAGCTGGGCGCGACGTTCATCCAGTACATCCCGATCATCGAGCGGGCGACGGAGACCACGCTGCCGATCGCCGACGCCGGGTGGGGGGACCGGGTGCGGGGGCGTCCCCTCTACACGCAGGAGGGGAACCTGGTCACCCACCGCTCGGTCGGGCCCGGGCAGTACGGCCGGTTCCTCATCGACGTATTCGAGGAATGGGTGCGCCGCGACATCGGGACCGTTTACGTCCAGATGTTCGACACCGCGCTCGCCAGCTGGTACGGGGAGCCCGCCGGAATGTGCGTGCACGCCAAGATCTGCGGGCTGCAGCTTGCCATCGAGCACACCGGCGACCTGTATTCGTGCGATCACTTCGTCGAACCCGGCTATCTGCTCGGCAACATCAAGGACAAGCACATGCTGGAGCTGGTCGCCTCGCCGCAGCAGAAGAAGTTCGGACAGGACAAGCTGGACACCCTGACCCAGTTCTGCCTGGATTGCGACGTGCGGTTTGCCTGCAACGGGGGCTGCCCGAAGGACAGGTTCGCGACCTCCCCCTACGGTGAGCCGGGCCAGCATTACCTCTGCCCGGGCTACAAGGCGTTCTTCCACCACGTCCGCAGGCCGATGGAGATCATGGCCGGGCTGCTCCGGGCGAACCGGCCGCCTGCCGAGCTGATGCCGTTGTACGCGAAAGCGGACGCGCGGCGCGGTCGAAACGACCCGTGCACCTGCGGCAGCGACCGCAAGTGGAAGCGCTGCCACGGCGCTGGCCGGTGATGCATCCACTGACCGCGGCTGGCTTCGCCCAGTGCTGGCTTCGCCCGGTGCTGGCTTCGTCCAGTGCTGGCTTCGTCCAGTGCTGGCTTCGTCCAGTGCTGTCGTCGTCCAGTGCTGTCGGCTGGCCAGCTGCGCCCCTCCAGGCGGGCAGCCGCGGCCGGCCTGTGACCCGCGGCGCCGCATGGTTTTCTGCCCAGGATCCCGAACGGCTGCGCGTAGTGACACGCGCGCGGCAGCCGTTTGGGATAGTTCTGCGAGCGGTCGCCGACATGAGTATCCGGACCTGCGGCGTGCGGAACTCGCCGGGTTGCCGCAGGCCTATGGCCTGGACTAAGGCGTTACGGCAAGTTCTTCGCGAGTCGGGCGCGGACGCGACACGGTCGTGGCCGCCGCGAGGCGCAGCAGTTCCGGGTAGACCTCACGTAGAAAGCGGTCCGCCCGCTGACCCGCCGTATTTCACCCATCCGCATTCACCATGGGAACGGGGGAATGAGAACGCGAACGGGCGCATCCGGGAATACATCACGAAAAAGACACTGGTTCCTTCCGGCCCTGGATTTCTAAATTCCGTTTCTCACGCACTCAACATCGCGCGCGAGGCTAAAATGTGGCTGGCTGTCGCTTCTTCCGCTGCGGGCTGGCAGAAAGGCGGCGAGTGATGACTCGACCGCAAACAAGAGGCACGGACGCGTACCCGGCAACCGGGCTCACCAGCGCGCCGCGAAAGCGAGGAGAAACCGATGAGAATCGCGCGTCAGGCAGCGAAGCTGGCGGCGATCGCCATGGTCGGCAGCACGCTGCTTGCCGCTTGCGCGAAGAGCGGCACCGGCACCGGGTCCATTTCCGGCGCGTTCGGCGCGGTACCGCCCGCGAGCGGCACGCCGCACGCGGGCACGATCACGGTCGCGGAGCCGCCGGGCGCCACGCCAACCTGGATCTTCCCGGTCACGCCGGGTGCAAACAACTCCGTCTTCACCGTCTCCTCGTTCCAGGCCGAGATGTGGCGGCCGCTGTACTGGGACGCCAACGGCGTGGCGCCGACGGAGACACCGGCGATGAGCCTGGCCGACGCCCCCGTGTATTCGAACGGCGACAGGACCGTCACGATCACGCTGAAGAGCAACTACACATGGTCGGACGGCCAGCCGCTGACCGCCAAGGACGTGCTGTTCTGGATTGACGAGGTGCGGGCGGCGGTCAAGGAGAACGCGGCCGATGTGGCGGGCTACACGCCGAAAGTTGGGCTGCCCGACCAGGTGGTCAGCGCCGCCGTGCCGAACGCGGCGACGCTCGTGCTGAACCTGAACTCGGCCGTCAACCCGCTGTGGATGACAGCGGACCAGCTCGCGGTGCCGCCGCTGCCGTCCCACGCCTGGGCGAAGGCCTCGGCGAACGGCCCCGTGCTGGACTTCACCAAACCGGTGAACGCGAAGAAGATCTACGACTTCCTCGCCACGCAGTCCAGGTCGGTGAGCACCTACGCGACCGACCCGCTGTGGCGGGTGGTGGACGGGCCGTACAAGCTGACCTCGTTCAACAGCACCACCGGCGCCTTCACGATGATGCCGAACCCCAGCTATGGCGGGCCGCACTCGGCTAAGGTCCCGAGCCTGCAGGCGGTCCCGTTCACCTCGGACACCGCCGAGTTCGACGCGGTCAAGGCCGGCAGCATCGACATCGGTTACCTGCCGCAGACCGATGTGCCGCAGGTCAGCCAGGTCAAGGCGGCCGGCTACAACGTCTTCGGCTACCCCGACTTCGGCTTCAGCGACGTGGCCTATAACTTCAAGGACACCACCGGCGACTTCAACCACATCATCGCCCAGCTGTACATCCGGCAGGCGATCGCGCATCTCCAGGACGAGGAGGGCTACCTCAGGGCTTTTTTCCACGGCGCGGGCGGCCTGGCTTACGGGCCGGTTCCGGCTATCCCGCTGTCCCCGTACACCCCGGCGAACGCGGTGACTGATCCCTACCCGTTCAGCGTCGGCGCGGCTGTCAGCCTGCTGAAGGCCCGCGGCTGGAACGTGGTGCCCGGCGGCACCGACACCTGCGCGAGGGAGGGCACCGCGGCGGGCGCCTGCGGCGCCGGCATCCCCGCTGGTACCAAGCTCGCGTTCAACCTCATCTACAGCGCCGTGCCCGCCATCATCGGCGAGCAGGTGACCGATCTGGCATCGCAGGCGAGGAAGGCCGGAATCGCGATCACGCTGAAGTCCGACAACTTCAACCACATTATCGCGGTCGACAATGACTCAAGCTCGCCGAAGACCATTAACGACTGGGCGATGGTGGACTACGGCGGCGAAACCGATGCCACCTACCCGACCACATTCGGTTTGTTCAACACGACCGGAACGGGCAACAGCGGATCGTATTCCGACCCGCAGGCCGACAAGCTGATCCATGCGTCGGTCACCAGCGGCAGCGCCGGCGCGGTGGAGCACGAAGCGTCCTTCCTCACGGCGCAACAGCCGACCCTCTTCCAGCCCAACCCCGACTACATCGCGGTGTGGAAGAACATCGTGTCCGGCCAGCCCGCCGCGTTCGAGTCACTGACCCAGTACCAGCTCAATCCAGAGCAGATGTACCTCACCAATTAAATGGGTCAGCTGCCCCGACGGCCTCGCCGTCTCGGCACGACAGGCGCTCTGGACGCCCTGTCCTCCGGTGGTAGCAGTGGAGGAGCCGACCACGGCCTGACCTACATCGTGATCTCCCACGACCTCGCGGTCGTCAGGTACATGGCTGACCGGATCGGCGTCATGTATTCTCGCGCTGGCTCGGGGCCGACCTGCCCCAGCGGGCCGAGAGCCAGTTCGGGCTGCCGGTCACGACCATCATCACCAAGCGCTGACCCGCCAGCCGGTGGCCAGTCGACCCGGACGTCGCTGACCGCCTGGCCCAGTCTGTAGCGCACTGTCCCACGTTGGCGTGCATGACGTCGCTGGTGGCGGTGAGCACGTCGCCCTCGTAGCCACCCTCGCGGGCGCCCGGCCGGCTACCGGGGCGGAGCTGCGGTCCTATCGGCCGGAGCGGGTTCAGGTGGCCTGGGCCCAGGAGCGGCGGCGCCGGCTAAGCGCTGTGGCGGTCCCGGCGACCAGGCACAAGACAATCAGCGCCGTCGCGACGGCTGGCCAGGCGCTGACCCGCAGGACAAGCAGGGCACCGCCAAGCGCGCCGAGGAACATGGCAAGTACCGATAGGAGCCGACGGCCCGCCTTTGACCCCGGCCCGCCCGCGAGGTGTGTATCGGCCGAGATCCCTGTGATCGTGAGGGTCAGCACGGTGGTAGTGAGGTCGGGTACGGCAAGTTTGCGCGCTGTGGCGTTCTGTATGCCCATAGCAAGAGCCAAGACGACGATCAGGACGTCGCGAACCCTGCCGGACCCCGCGCCGCCGACTGTGACGGCGAGCAGCGCGACAACGGCGAGAAGAGCTTCGCCGCCGCTCGCCGCCGCTAGTAACCGGCCCCGATCGGCGCTGAGCCGGGTCACCAGCCGACCGCCCGCGAAACTCAACTTGCGTGATCTTGGTAGCGGTTGAAGCACGCTGGCCTGCGGGGATGTCGCCTTGGTCGGGGCCTGGGCCGGGTGGGTAGTGGCTACTGGAGGGTGAGGGGCACCGGCCCGCCGAGTAGTTCGAAGGCCCGCCGCTGGACGGGGGTGGGGGTGGTGAGTTTCTCGATTCGCTGGCCGTTGAAATTGATGGTCTGGCGGTCGAGGGTGGATAGATGGCCGAGGAGGTCGCCGTATTTGCGGACGGGGAGGCCATCAGGGTTGTATTTGTTGCCGTCTTTGGCTTTTGCCTGTGCTGAGCGCTGGGCCGGAGCCACCGGGTCGGCGGGTGCGGGGATGTCCTGGTCGGTGAAGGTGAGCTCGGCGAGTGCCTGGCGCAGGTGCCAGGTGAGATAGGCGGCGAGCATGCAGATCAGCACGTGGCCGCGGACACGGTTATCGAGGTAATGGTAGATGGGCCGCAGGTCGAGGTCATCGGTCTTGGTGATGCGGAAGTCACGTTCGACGTATTTGAGGTTCTTGTAGGCGGTGACCACGCCAGCGGAATCGAGGGTTTCGCCGGTGACGCTGGTGCGGATCACGTAGATCCCGTCGAACGCGGCCTCTGCGGTGATCTTGTCCTCGTTGCGGCGGAAGGTGAAGCTGGTGCCGGTGATCTCGCAGATGAAATGCTTGCCGACCTTCCGCTTATTGATCGCTTTACCCACCTTGATCCCGATCTTGTCCGGGTCTTTCAGCCGCCCGGCCTGCACGGACGCCTGGATTTTGGTGAGGTCGTTTTCGGTGGCGGCCAGCAGCGCCTTGCGCTTGCGGGCCCTTTCTTCCGCCAGGACCGGGTTGTGGCAGCAGACCAGCCGCTCGCCCGGGTAATCGGGGCTGGTGATCTCGGCGAAGTTCTGCGTATCGAGCAGCGACATCTGCAGCGGCCCGCCGTCGCTGGCCAGCGCGGCGATGGCGGGCGCGCGCAGCGCAGTGATCCAGTCCATGCCTTCCAGCTTGCGCAGCTCGCCGATCCGCGTATTGGTAATCATTCCGCGGTCGCCGACCATGATGAGATTGGTGATGCCGAAATCGCCGCGGACCCGGGTGACCGCGGTTTTGAACGATTCCGGGTCGGATGTGTTACCGGCGAATACCTCCACCGCGACCGGGCGGCCTTCCGGATCGGTGAGCAGCCCGTATTCGATCTGCGGCTTGCCGCGCTTGCCGTCCCGCGAATACCCGAACGCGGCCAGCCCGCAATGACTTCCTTCCACCCACGAGGAGGAAAGATCGAACATCGCGATCCCGCCCGCGCAAAGGTGCCGCGCGGCCAGTCCCGCCTCGATCTGCCGCTGCCGCGATACCAGCCAGTCCATCGCGGCGTACACCTCATCGGTGGAGGCATCGTCCACGCCCAGATCGGCGCCCAGCGTGGTGTCCCCCGACTGCCACCAGGCGGCCGTGGACAATTTCGACGCCGCCCGCACCGCCCGCGACACGGTCAGCGCATAGCCGATATCACGCCCGCGGCAGGCCGGGCCCAGCAGTTTCCGCAGCCCCAGTTTCGAGGCCATCACGTGGGCCGCGGCCACATTCCCGTGCGGCACCGACCGCTCGGTCTCGAACACCTCCTCCGCGTCCACCAGCGTGGCCCCCTTCAGGATTTTCCGCAGCGCGGCTATCGCCTCTTCCGGCAGCGCGGAAAGGTTCGCCAGGGTTTCCTTACGAGGGCGGCCGTGCTCGTCGCGGAACGAACGGCGCAGCAGGTAGGTGGGATAGTCCCGCCGCCGCCCATCCGCCGCCGTGTAGTGGCGACCCGCCCGGTCCACGTGCATCCTGCCGCTGCCTTGTTTCACAGCCATATTAAACCACAGCGATCTTGATACTTCCACAAATTTAGTGGTTACAAATCAGCACATGAGCCACCTGTTCCCCCACGTCAGAAGCAAGATCAGCTAATCAAGATCACGCAAGTTAGGGCGAAAGAACCCACGGAGAATGCACCAAGTGCAATCAAGGAGGCAGACATGGAGAACCCGCTGGCGCCAGCGAGTGCGAACGCGAGGAACACGACGTTGCCGGTCATGTTGGCAACGAAGACGTGCCCGAGGCTGAGGTAACTGAACGCGTCCACCAGACCGGTCACGACGGTCAGGGAGAGCAGGAGCGGCGCGAGAGGGCCATATTTGTCGTGGGCGGGAGGAACGATCGTCCGCCATGCGTCGGTCAAGACTGTGCTCATCCAGGATTCTCCCGCCTCGAAACGCCGCAGCTGCCGCTGGTGTTAGCCAAAGGCTGCGATACGCCTGGCGATGGCGTCAACAAGCTGCGGCAGCTCGCCGCCAGTCGCTACCGGGCAAGCGGCGAGCGGCATCCTGGCACGCGCCAGGCCCAGCGCCAGCGAGAATGCCCGGTACCACGCCCGCCACGGCTCCGGCCGCCGCGGCTCCCCAGCTGGTCTGCTCCGCCGACGTCAGGCAAATTGTTTCGCTGCGCCAGCCAGTGATCAGCCCGGCGGACTCGTGCGCGCGACCTCAGGTCCGGTGGACAAGCTCCGCTGCGGGTCCGCGAGTTGAGTGTCGCCTCGAGGTGGGTGGCCGGACCTGATCCGCCGCCTCGGCGGCACGCAGATCCCAGCCGAACGCGCCCGCGGATATGAGGAAATATGCCTTCGCGCTTGCCCTCGTCGATGTCCGCGCAGCGGTCGCACGTGATCGATCGTGTGCTGTCCGCGGCGGCCTGGACATCCTCCTCTTCGGTCAGTAGAGCCCCCAAGGGTCTTGCGGTCCCTGGGGGCTCTACTGCTTCTGGGTGGCGCAAACGCATGCGAAGACGCGCGCCACCCGAGACGGTAACAGACCGGTAGGACACTTTCACGCCGCCCCGCACGACGTTTTCCAATATCGAGCGTCAGGGCTCGGCGTGCTTGAGCCCGCCCAGCCAGGCCGACTGGACGCGCTGACAATTCGGCGGTCGCGGCCATCCATGAACACTGACGGCAGCGCGCAGGCGCCGCGAACTCGATTACCCAAGGATGGATCGAAGGTCAACGCCTTCAGCCAAGCCCGCGACGCTCCCGGTCCGCGATGCGCATTGCCCGGCCAGGAGACGGGCATTGGTCCCTGGGAATGACAGTGGTAGGTAGATGCTCATGCCTCCATGCGGTGGCGGCGGCCCGGGCAAATCGCGGCCGAGCTTGCGGGCATGGTCTCCGTCGCGGCCATGCGTGCCGAGCGGCTCGGGCCGTCTGACGTGCCAGGCTCAGGCCGTGCGGGCATGGGAGGGAACAGGGAAGAGCCGTGATCTTCACCGTGGTGTTCGCCTTGGCCGCCGCTTTCTCCAACGCGGTCAATCTGATGACGCAACACTCGGCGAGCGTCAGCGCCCCGAAGCGGGAGAAGGGCTGGCGCCTGGTCGCCTACCTGGTCCGGCAGCCGCTGTGGCTGCTCGGGGGTGTCGCTGCGGTGGGCTCGTACGCGTTCCAGGCCCTCGCCCTGCATAATGGCCAGCTGTCGGTGGTTCAGCCCGTTCTGGTCACTGAGCTGGTCTTCGTGCTGGTGCTGCGCCGAGTGTGGATCGGCCAGGACGTGGCCGGCGCGGCGTGGGCCGCTGTAGTCGTCGTCTGCGCGGCACTCGCGGTGTTCCTCACGGCGGCCGAGCCCACAGGTGGCCAACCCGCCCCTGAGAGGGCGGAGTGGCTGTCCGCCTTGTTCGTGTTCGGCGGGACCATCGCCGTGCTGGCCGCGGCGGGCAGGCGGGGCTCACCGGTACGCCGGGCCGCCGTCTTCGCGACAGCCGCGGCGCTCACGTGGGCCCTCGAGGCAACGTTCCTCAAGACGGCTACCCAGACGCTCACCAGGTCCGGTATTGGCGGGATGCTCACGCGCTGGCCGGTGTACGCACTTATCGCCGCTGCCGTCGCCGGCACGCTTCTCCAGCAGGCCGCCCTGCACGTGGGGCCCTTGGGTGTGTCTCAGCCGTGTCTGGTCATCATCGACCCGTTAGCCAGCATCATCTTGAGCGTCTGGCTGTTCGACGAGCGCTTCACGGACAGCCCGGCGAAGATTGCCGTCGCCGTCCTGGCTTTCGCCGTGCTGGCCGTCGGGGTCACGGTGCTGTCGCGAACAGTGCCGAAGGATCTCACCCCGTCAAGACCGGCCAGCTGATGCGTACATGGTGGTCTGCGCACTGGTCCGCCTCAGCTGAACGCCTGCGGCCGTCGGCAACCCCTGCCGCTAGCAGCCTGTTCCGCGACCAGCCGCCCGAAGCGGACCGGCCGGGGCAGCCCGGTGCTGTGACAGGGGTCCCAGCTGCCAGCCGTTGGCCCGGACCGGCCTCCTGGTGTGCCCGCTGGCTCACGACGGGTACCTCAGGTCCGGAGGTCGACCCGGGCAGGAAACCGCCCAGGAAACGACGTGTGGCTCTGGCGCAGGGACAAAGGACCCTGCTGCGACCGCGGCCCGCGGCATGAGCCTGAAGGCGAGTCGAAGGAGGTGTGTGATGTACGACCCAGTTACCGACATCGACCGATTAATAGCTGCGGCCAAGGCCGCGCCGTCTGTACTCAACACCCAGCCCTGGTTGTTCGAAATCGTCGCCAACGATCGCATCAACCTGCGCGCCGAGCGCGAACGCTGGCTCAAGTACATTGATCCAAAGGGACGTGAGCTTTTCATCAGCTGCGGAGCGGCGCTGTTCAACCTCCGCCTAGCGGTGCGGGTCGCCGGGCACGATCCCGTCGTCTGGCTGATGCCCGACGAGAAGAACCAGCCGGACCTGCTCGCGTCTGTCGAGATCGTGAGCACCCGCGCGAATTCGCCGACCAGCACCGAGCAGCGGCTCTACGAGCAAATTCCGCGGCGGCACACGAACCGTCAGCCATTCGACAAGAAACTCGTCGGCTTCAACATCGTGGCCGAGCTTGAACAAGCGGCCAGGCAGGAGAAAACCTTTCTGTGGATGTTGCAGCGGCGTGAGACCAACCTGCTGCTGGCGGGCATCAAGGAGGCTGACGACAGGGTCAGTAAGGACTCAAAGGACCGAGACTGGCGGGATAATTATCTGAGCGAACTTCTCCAATACACGCGCGACCGCGAGCGTGGTCTCGGGATTCCGCCCGAGGCCTTCGGCCCGCTACCGGGGAAGCGTCATGTGCCCCATCGTGGTCATGTTCCCTACCGTGATTTTGGTCTCGCATGGGACGACAACGAGGAAACATACGAACGCGAGCGGGAGAAGTTCGAAAGGTCAACGCGGCTGCTGGCTCTTTTGACGGACACCAACAAAGCGCCTGACTGGATCCGTGCCGGTCAGGGCTTGCAGCGGGTCTTGTTGACGGCGGCCCGTCACAACGTGTCGGCATCGTTCTATACGCAGCCGCTCGAACCATCCAACGACCAGGACAGGCCCGAGAATCCTCGGTGGCCGTGGCCCGACTTCCCACAAATGATCATGCGCGTCGGGCATTGCGAGCGCAAAGCGGAAGACACCCCACGGCTGGACACCGACCGCCTGTGGAAGGACCTGCGGAAGGGGTGCGCCGCGGCTTAAGTCCGCACGACCCTCAGCCAGCGCTGATGCTGTTGCTCACGCCGGGAGCGGGGTCGCCGCTGCCGCAACCCCCGGCAAGGAGGCTGCTGCTCCCGAAGGTCGCCGCGCCCCAGCGCGCAGCGGTCCGGGGAGCGGCCAGCCGTGTGCCTGGCGTGTGCGATGCGGCATCAAGCGATTCGCCCATTGACCCCTTTGTCATCAGATCGCCTCAATGATCAGTGGTGAATCAGCGTTGGGCTTGCTGATCGCGAGGTAAGTGTTTCCGGTTTTTCCGGCAGGCGGCGAGGATTTCGTGGCCCCAAGTAGCGGCGGGCTTCGGTCCATTCGTCGTTCTGCTCGGCCAGGAGGGAATTGTGCGCCTCCGGGTGCGGCGGTTCATTTGCTGTGGGTGGCCGCTCGGCTGAGAACCAGGAGTGTGGCGTCGATCACAAGATCGGGCTGGGAGAGTTGGATGTAGTGCTCACTGCCGGTTGCGAAGATGTGCGGGGTTGTGGGGGCGAGTGTCACCAGATCATTCTGGGCGCTCTGGTAGGCGTTGTCGATCTCCGGCAAGGTGATGCCCGCGGGAAGTGATCCCGGCTGGATCCGGAACGGCTCGGTCTTGGTGAGCACGACCAGTGGCATCGCGCGCAGGGGTGGGGCCCGGTCGACCTGCGCGATGCTGGCGTCGAGGTTCACAACTTCGGATGCCGGATCTCGCAACGACGGGACGGGTTTGGCCTGGAGTGGTGGATTGAGCACCTTGTCGCGGTAGAGCGGCCACAACGGGCCCAGTTTTGTCGGGAGGGTAGGGCTGAACGCGTCAACGAAGACCATGCCGCGAACCTGGTTCGGGTAGGTGCGGCCATAGAGCAGCGTAACCAGCCCGCCGAACGAGTGGCCGACCAGGACGTACGGGGCCGGTACCCGGGCCGCGGCCAGCAGACTGTGCAGTTCGGCGACGAGATCTGCGGCCGTGCGGGGCTGGGCAACCGGGGTGCTCCGATCAGTCAAGGGGAGACCGGTGATATATCGCAACGTGCCGGGCCGGTCATAGGCACAGACCCGATCGGTTCGCGCCAAGCCGGGCAGCACCGGAGGGCCAGCCGCCTGGGGCAACAGCGACAGATCATCCTGCTGAGTCCACACATCGGACGAATCGTGATAACCAGATATGAGGATTACCGTGGGCTGTCCAGGGCGGGCGACACCCTGGCATACCAGATACAGCTTGCGTCCCCCGAGGATGGCGACCTGCCCCGCGAAGTTCCCCCGCGAGACCGACGCAGCCGAGGGGCTAGCCTGCGTTGCGGACGAGCCCGAGCCCGAGCACGCCGACGCCGCGGTCAGCACCACGGCGGCAAGTACCGATAGTGCTACGACACGCCGACCTTGGCGCAAACCGATGCTCCCCTGGGCTCCAATTCGGGCACAACATCACACCTGATCAAATAAATCATGACAGCATGTCACGAAACCTGTCGAGCCCGAAGGAACGCCTGGAAGTCACGGCTAACGGCCAGGAACTTGTGTGTCGCGCACGGGGCTTCGCCACCTCGCTTGCATCCGCGCTGGTCAGCCGCAGCCAGGTGTCCTGCACTGCATCGTCGGCGTCGGTCATTGAGCCGAGCAGCCGGTAGGCCACCGCCCGCAGGTGCGCGCGGTGCTCCTCGAAGGCGGCTGCCAGCCAGTCGCGGTCGGCCATCTGCCACATTCCCCATCGCCGGGTGCCACCGCACTGACACCCGGCATCCCGCGAAATTGACACGGGGGGACAGCGCGGACTGGACGGCGCGCACGGTTCGAAGTCGGGAGCCCGCGTTCACTGGACTGCGCTCCGAACAAGGCCGTCGCCGTTGCGTCCCAGAACGTCAATCTCGAAGGCCAGTAGTTCGGCTGCCCTGCGGACTGGGTCAGCGAACGCCGAGGCCGGCCAGGGCAGCGCGGGACCGTGACATGATCACAGCCCTGACGCAGACCTGGGCCGGCCTTGCGGTGCGCCGTCCGCCTTGACTGCGGTGCCTCACCGGTCGCAGCCGGTCAGCGCGCTGCAGCTAAGAGGCGGTCACGTTCGCGCGGCTGCCATAGGCGCACAGCCCGTAGAGCGCGACCACGTCCACGGCGATGATCATCAAGGCCCAGAACGGGTAGGCAGGAACGAAGAACATCATGGCGATGGCGCTGAGGCCGACCACCACCACGCCGTACCAGCGCGCCAGCTGGTTGCCCATCAGGACCCCGCCTGCGGCTACGAGCTGCAGGACGCCAATGATGAGCGTGACCCAGCCCCAGGAGCGCAAGCCGCCGAACACGTAGTGCGCGTTAGCGACGAACACGTGCGAGTTCGCGACCGCGGCGATGCCGTAGATCAGGTTGAAAAAGCCGACGACTGCCAGCACGGCAGACGCGAAGACGACCAGGCCGAGGCCCCGGCCTTCCGCGTGGTGCCCGCCCGTGCCGCTGGCTGGCTGCATTGTTGCCGATGTCATTTTGCCCTCCTATGCCAGAATCGCCGAACTTGCGTTCGGGACTCCCTCAGCCGCTCTGACTTGTCGACCCACCCGGCGTCGACTCGCCCCAAGGAGGGCGGCCGCACCGCTACACGAGGTGAGCCTGCGGCCTCGCTTCAACTCTCGCCCGAGGCAAAGCGTGTACGTAGAGCCGGAGGTCCTGACAACTGGGGCCGATCGGCGGCCATGTGCCGACCGTCGCCGGTCTCGGACAGGGTCAGCTGGGCACCCGGATGCGGGCGTTCGCGGCGGACGAAGACCCGCATGCTGGCGGGCCAGCCGGCGAGCCGGTCCCGGCCAGGGCCGCCGCGCAGCAGCCCGGTGAGCTCGGTCACGTGTGCTTCGTCGCGCCAGCACCGAACATGCGCGCAGACCCGGTCCGCGCCGGCGTCATCGGCGCGGCGTTCCCGGACCTCGCCGCGGTGATCGACGGCGACCTGCCAGGCGTCCTGCGGGGCCAGCCGGATAGCGTCCCGCTCGCGCCCGCCCAGATCCCAGCCGACCGGGTAGACCAGCTGGTGCCCGGGCCGGGTGGCGGGCTTGTCCAGGCGGGCGATCAGCCCGTGGCTTGCCCCGGCCCCATCGGCGGTGACCATCAGCCGCCGCCGGTGCCTGGGGGGCAGGGCGGTGATCGGGTCACCGAGCGCCTGCAGGTGATCGGTGACGGTGTTCGACCCCGCGCTGCCCGCGCGCAGCATCACGGCCAGCGCCTCGGTCGTGTAGTCACAGTAGGCCAGCAACGGTGATTGCCGAAGCCCTTGAAATTCGGCTCCGCCAGCTCTTTGTCCGAGTGCGCCGGGGTCTCCACCCGGTGGGGCTGCAGGCCCCTGGCGCGCCAGATCCGCTGCACCGTCGCCTTGCTGACCGCCTGCGCTTTCGCCATCGACCGGCAGCTCCAGCGCGTCTCCCAGGGTGGCGGACACGGCTCTTGAGGAGTATCAGTGTGGGGGTGAAGTGGAAATTTCCCGCGTTGGCCACCGTTCTCTTCGCGCTTACCTTGGCGGTGGCCGGGCTTGTGGCTGGCTATGTGATCGGCGGACCGGCCTGGGCGGCGGCTGGCGCGGCGTTCGGGGCGATTTGCGCTGTGCTGGTGGAGGTTGTGGCGGGGTTTGCCCCCTCGTCCAGGGATGATGAGCGGCCTCGGCAGTATGAGCTGGCGCGGCCGGATGAACAGTCAGCGCGGGAGCAGACGGTCGGGGATGTGGCCCGGGAGCCGGCAGACGATGCGGCCCTGGAGGGGCCGGCCGCGTGGCTGCGGCCGGATCGCAAGGTGGTGGAGTTCACTGGTCGCTCGAGTGAGCTCGGTGCGTTGCAGGCGTGGTGTGCGTCGGAGCAAGTGTGTTCGGTGCGGGTCGTGGTCGGTCCAGGCGGCGTGGGCAAAACCCGGCTGGCCTTGCGGGTGGCCGAGGAGTGGGCCGCTAAGGGCTGGGAGTGGCGGCTGGTGGCCGCCGCCAGGGAACCGGTGCATGCAGTCACGGCCGCGCGGGACGTGACCTCAGGACCGGTGCTGCTGGTGGTGGATGACGCGGAAACTCGCGCCGGGCTGGAATCCCTGCTGCGCGCAGTGTTGAGTGACCCAGGACGCATCCGGGTGCTGCTGGTGGCGCGGTCGCTTGGCGAGTGGTGGGACCGGCTGAGCGAGAAATCCGCCGCGTGGAGAGGTCTGCTGACCGAGGCCGAGCCGGTGCGGCTGGACGGGCCAATCAGTGAGGACGCATCCGATACCGAGTTGGCGGCGGCAGCGGTGCCATGCTTCGGCCGGGTGCTGGGCGTGGCGGTTCCGGAGCGGGCCGAGTTTAAGCTTCCTGCTCGCCGGGTGCCGGTTCTGGTGCTGCACACCGCGGCCCTGCTGGCGGCGCTGCAGTTCGGCGGACAGTCGGCGGTGGCATCGCGGGTGGTGGTCGCTGAGGGCGTGCTGGACGAACTGCTGGTGCGTGAGGCACGATACTGGCAGCGGGCGGCCGCGGCCGCGGGGCTGCCAGATGATGGGGCGCTGCTCAAGCCAGCCGTCGCGGCGACAGCTCTTCTAGGCGCAGACAACATGGCGGAAGCTGCTGAGGTTCTGACGCGCGTACCCGAGCTGGCCGGTAACTCATCAGCGCAACGGCGCGACTGGGCGCGCTGGCTATATGGGCTCTATCCGACCGGTCCGGATGGGCGACTCGGGTCGCTTCAGCCGGACCTGCTGGCGGAAAGACACGTCGTCGAGCAGCTCACCGCGAACCCCGATCTTGCCCGCGCGTGCCTGTGCGACCTGGCGCCGCAGCAGGCGGAGCATGCTCTGACGGTGCTGGCCCGGGGATGGGAGCATCAAGAAGACGCGAGGCTGATCATCGCAGCTGCGCTGCAAGCCGACCTGCCTAACCTTGCCGTCCCCGCAGCAAGGGTTGCACTGCAAACTCGCAGCGACCTCGGCAAGCTCCTGGCGGCAGCGCTTCGGGACGTGCCCGCTCCGCTGGACGCGCTTGTTAGCATTGCGAAGGCCCTTCCGTACCCGAGCGTAGTTCTCGCCGAGGCTGCCCTGGCAGTGACCTGGCGGGTACGGGAGTTGTTGCCGGCTGACGCTGAACCAAGCACGATCGCTGAATGGAGCGACTGGGCGGGAGTCCTGCTGTCTCAACTCGGCCGTCCCGCCGAGGCACTGCCGCGCGCCCAGGAAGCCGTCACCATCCGCCGTGAGCTGGCACAGGCCAGCCCGGACCGCTACCGCCCCGACCTCGCGCGCTCGCTGGACAACCTCGGTGTCCGGTTCTCCGCGCTGGGCCGTCCGGCCGAGGCGCTGCCGCCCGCCCAGGAAGCCGTCACCATACACCGTGAGCTGGCACAGGCCAGCCCGGACCGCTACCGCCCCGACCTCGCGCGCTCGCTGGACAACCTCGGTGTCTGGTTCTCCGCGCTGGGCCGTCCGGCCGAGGCGCTGCCGCCGAGCCAGGAAGCCGTCACCATACACCGTGAGCTGGCACAGGCCAGCCCGGACCGCTACCGCCCCGAACTCGCCGCGTCGCTGACTAACCTCGGTGTCCGGTTCTCCGCGCTGGGCCGTCCGGCCGAGGCGCTGCCGCCCGCCCAGGAAGCCGTCGCCATCCGCCGTGAGCTGGCACAGGCCAGCCCGGACCGCTACCGCCCCGACCTCGCGCGCTCGCTGGACAACCTCGGTGTCTGGTTCTCCGCGCTGGGCCGTCCGGCCGAGGCGCTGCCGCCCGCCCAGGAAGCCGTCGCCATCCGCCGTGAGCTGGCACAGGCCAGCCCGGACCGCTACCGCCCCGACCTCGCGCGCTCGCTGGACAACCTCGGTGTCTGGTTCTCCGCGCTGGGCCGTCCGGCCGAGGCGCTGCCGCCCGCCCAGGAAGCCGTCGCCATCCGCCGTGAGCTGGCACAGGCCAGCCCGGACCGCTACCGCCCCGACCTGGCGCGCTCGCTGGACAACCTCGGTGTCTGGTTCTCCGCGCTGGGCCGTCCGGCCGAGGCGCTGCCGCCCGCCCAGGAAGCCGTCGCCATCCGCCGTGAGCTGGCACAGGCCAGCCCGGACCGCTACCGCCCCGACCTGGCGCGCTCGCTGGACAACCTCGGTGTCTGGTTCTCCGCGCTGGGCCGCCCGGCCGAGGCGCTGCCGGCCGCCCGTGAAGCGGTCACTATTCTCCATGAGCTGGCACAGGCCAGCCCGGACCGCTACCGCCCCGACCTCGCCGCAGCGCTGGACAACCTCAATACCATGCTGTCGGCGCTCGGGCGACATGCTGGGGCACACGCTACGCCGGACGGCCATTCGTGAAGATCTTGAGCACCGATCCGATACGGATACCCGGGTGAGCCGGGTCGAAGAATGAAAAATCAGGTCTGGCGAGGCCGTTGGCGTCGGCTGAGCAGGATGTCACATGCGTCGGTGTTGGCGGGAGGTTGCCGGGCGTCGGCGGGATCGCCTATCTTTTGTGATGGCACGCGTCACGATCTTGAGGATTTTCTTGATCTGGCGGGAAGGACGACGCGGGGGAACATGAGATGTGCCCACAGGGCCACACTCCTCCGAGCCCGACGCCCAAAGACGTCGGACAGTCGAAATGGAGGAGGCCGCCCTACGGACCTGGGTCAAAGGGGCCACCTATGGCAGAGAAACCTCACCATGCCACGATCGCTCAACCACCGAACTCGGGCTGAGAGCCAGATGCCACTATACCGGCGCGGAAGCGAGACAAAGACGCCCGGGGATTGGGCCCCCGGGGGGCGCTCGTGCGTGGCTGGCCCTACAGACTGTAGTGCCAGCTATAGGGCTCTGTCACCCCTGTCACGGGGTGCCGAGCCTCTGACCTGCGCTAACACCTGGTGGGCGATACTGGTATCGAACCAGTGGCCTCTACCGTGTCAAGGTAGCGCTCTCCCACTGAGCTAATCGCCCTTGCCGACCGCGAGGCGGAGGCGGGAATCGAACCCGCGTACAGGGCTTTGCAGGCCCTTGCCTAAGCCACTCGGCCACTCCGCCGCAGGGGGCGCTTCGTAGAAAACCCACCCGTGGAACCGAAGGGCCGCAGGGGCCGTCTGGCTCATGTGTGACGGTGTCGGGCGCCTCCGAGCGGACGACGGGATTCGAACCCGCGACCCTCACCTTGGCAAGGTGATGCTCTACCAACTGAGCCACGTCCGCGTGCCGCCGATCATTACGGCGTGCGTTCAGAACTCTAGCCGATCCGCGCGCACGGGCAAACTCGGATCGCCCATCGCCGCGGCCGGCAACGGTCTGCGCCACCAAAACAGATTAGCCGTCAGGCGGGGCTGCCGACCTGCTCCGCGGCCCCGGCCGGGGCCGTCGGGTCCGGCCGGGGCCGTCGGGTCCGGGAGTCCCCGGCGGGCAAGTGTCCTGCGGCCAGCCCCGCCGGGCCAGCACAGTCTGAACGGCTGCGCAGCGGGCACAGTCGTGACCACTGGCCGCGTCCCGTAGGGCCGCGCGACGCCCCCACCCTGGCGCGGGCGCCCCCTCGTGGGAGGCTGTCGGCTATGCGAACTGTGGTCGTCACCGGCGACGGCCTCACCGTCGATGACGTGGTGGACGTCGCGGCGGAGAAGGCGAGCGCCGTGCTCGGGCCAGGCGTGCCTGCGAGGATGGAGGCAAGCCGCAAGGTGGTCGTCGCGGCGATAAGCGGCGACGCGCCCGTTTACGGAGTCAATACCGGCTTTGGCGCGCTTGCCGATACAAAGGTGCCGCCAAGCGAACTCGCCCTGCTGCAGCACGCGATCATCCGGTCGCACGCGGCGGGGATCGGCGAGCCGCTGGATGATCGCACCGTCCGTGCGGTTCTCCTGCTGCGGGCGAGGACCCTCGCGGCTGGATACTCAGGCGTCCGGCCGCAGCTGCCCGCGCGGCTGCTCGAACTGCTCGGCCGTGGCCTGCTTCCCGTGGTCCCCGGCAAGGGCTCGGTGGGAGCGTCCGGTGACCTGGCGCAGCTTGCCCACCTGGCGCAGCCTCTCATGGGTGAGGGCAGGCTGCGGCGCGCTGGAGCCGCGGACCCGGGCGGCCGGCCTGCCGCCGAACTGCTCGCCGAGGAGGGCCTGCAGCCCCTGGAACTCGCCCCCAAGGAGGGCCTGGCACTCGTCAACGGCACCGAGCCGATGCAGGCACTGCTCGCGTTCTCCGTACACGAGTCGGACATGCTTGTCCGGGCCGCGGACGTGGCGTGCGCGCTCTCCGTAGAGGCGCTGGTCGGCACCGACCGGCCCTACGACGAGCGGGTCCAGGTGATTAGGCCGCACCCCGGCCAGCAGCTGAGTGCGGCCAACCTGCGAACGCTGCTCGCGGGTTCGCAGCTAATGGCGAGTCACCGCCACAGCCGCCACGCCGTGCAGGACGCCTACTGCCTGCGCTGCGCGCCGCAGGTGCACGGCGCCGTGCGTGATGTGCTCGCGCACGTGCGTCAGGTAACGGAAACCGAGCTTGCCTCGGTGGTGGATAACCCCGTCATCGTGCCGGACGGCTCGGTGATGACGACGGGCAACTTCCACGGCGAGCCGCTCGCCTTCGCCGCCGACATGCTCGCGATCGCGCTCGCCGAACTTGCCAGCATCAGCGAGCGCCGGGTGGACCGGATGCTCGACCCGGCATTTTCGCGTGGCCTGCCGCCGTTTCTCGCCCCTGAGGCGGGCACCAACTCCGGCTTCATGCTCGCCCAGTACACGGCCGCGTCGCTGGTCAGCGAGAACAAGGTGCTCGCGCATCCGGCGAGTGTGGATACGATTCCGACCTCCGGCAAGCAGGAGGACCACGTGTCCATGGGCTGGACGGCCGTACGCAAGCTGCGAGAAGTGATCGCCAACGTGCGAAGCTGCCTAGCGGTGGAGATCCTCTGCGGCGCGCAGGGCATCGACCTGCGTGCGGCGAACCCGTCCTGGCGCGCGGCGCCAGCCGCGGCGATGCGCGCTGTGCACGATCAGGTCCGCGGGCGAGTGCCTGCCATGCTCACCGACCGCGAGGTCGCGAGCCAGATAAGCGCCGTTGACGAGTTGCTGCCTGAGTTGACCGCCGCGGCCGCCGCGCACTGCGGCGGCCTGCGGTAGCGCGCGTCAGCGCGCCGCCGGGCCATGATGGCGTCCGTCCACCGGATCCGGCGGCCGGCCGTCGGCCGCCATCGAATGCCCGCGCCACCCCGGCCACCGTTAAGGTGCATTGTCGTGAAGGTATGGGTGAACGGGGAACTCTGCGACGAGCCCGGCGCGCGGGTGGCCATTTTCGATCATGGCCTGACCGTGGGCGACGGCGTCTTCGAGGTGATCAAGGTCACCAACGGCGTGCCGTTCGCGCTCAGCAGGCACCTGCAGCGGCTGCGTCGGTCCGCGCTCGGGCTGGGGCTCGGGGAACCGGGTCTTGACGCGATCCGCTCGGGCGTGACCGAGATGATCGAATCCACGGTGCGGCCCGCGCGTGCGCGGATCAGGATCACCATCACAGCCGGGCATGCGCCGCTCAGCTCAGAGCGCAGTGGCGGGCCCCTCACCTGCATCGTGGCGCTGGAAGAATCCGGACCCGCCGCGCCCGTCGGCGACGTGGTGATCGTGCCGTGGGCGCGCAACGAGCACGGCGCGCTTACCGGCCTCAAGACCATCTCGTACGCGGAGAACGTGCGTGCGCTCGGCTACGCGCGCGAGCGCGGCGCGGTTGAGGCGATCTTCGGGAACACCGCGGGGAACCTTTGCGAGGGCGCCGGCTCGAACGTGTTCCTGGTGATTGGCAGCCAGTTGGTCACGCCGCCGCTGTCCGCGGGCTGCCTGGCCGGTGTCACCCGGGCGCTGATGCTCGAATGGTGCGGCGCGGAGGAACGGGACGTGCCACTCGGCGCGCTCGCCGAGGCCGACGAGGCGTTCCTGACCTCAACGATGCGCGACGTCCAGGCGATCAGCGGCGTAGACGGAAAGCCGCTGCCCGCTGCGCCGGGCCCGGTCACAAGGAACGCGGCCGAGGTGTTCGCGCAACGCGCGGCGGAGAATGCCGATCCATGACGCGCCCTGGCAGCGCAGGCCCCTAGGCTAGGTCGTCATGGCGGGACTGCCACTGCGTGAGATCGTCGAGGCTGGCTGGGCCGAGGCTCTCGAGCCGGTCGCGGCGCGGGTCGCGGCGATGGGTGACTTCCTGCGCGTGGAGGTGGCCGCGGGCCGTCGCTATCTGCCCGCGGGTGGGAACGTACTGCGCGCATTCAAGCAGCCGTTCGGCGACGTACGGGTGCTGATCGTCGGGCAGGACCCGTACCCCACGCCTGGGCACCCGGTCGGCCTGAGCTTCTCGGTGGCGCCGGGCGTCCGGCCACTGCCGCCGAGCCTCGGGAACATCTTCCGTGAGTACGGCGCCGACCTCGGTTATCCGCCGCCGTCAAACGGCGATCTAAGCTCGTGGAGTGAGCGTGGCGTGCTGCTGCTGAACAGGGTCCTCACCGTTGCGCCGCGCAAGCCTGCCTCCCATCGCGGCAAGGGCTGGGAGGAGGTTACCGAACAGGCAATCATAGCGCTCGCCGCACGTAGTGCCCCGCTGGTGGCGATCCTGTGGGGCCGCGACGCGCGGAGCCTCACTCCACTGCTCGGCAATGTACCGTGCATCGAGTCCGCGCATCCGAGCCCCAACTCCGCCGACCGGGGGTTCTTCGGATCGCGGCCATTCAGCCGGGCAAGCCGGCTGCTCGAGGAGCAGGGTGCCGCCCCGGTCGACTGGAAGCTGCCGTAGCGTTCACTTCTGCCAGAGCAGCTCCTTGAGTTCGCTCTCCAGGTCCACGAACTCGCCCTCGCGGCCGACCGGGACGATCTGGTAGGTGCGCCGGACGAACTCGGTGATCGGGGCTGCGGGCGCCTCGAAGAGTGCCTGGCCGAATGGTGAGGACAGTGCGATGTTGAGCACTTCGCCGCCGCTGCCTGACGCAGGCCAGACCTGGACGTCGCCGTCACCATTGCTGGCATCGGGTCCGGCGACGAGCAGCTCCCTCGCGAAGATCCACTCGACAGGCTCGTCCATGCCGACGTGGAACGCCATGCGAACGGCGTATGGGTCATCGCCATGGTAGCTAAGGCTGGCGACGAGCGGTACCGCGGCATGTTCCGGGACCACGAGCCGCAAGCCGAACTCGGCGGAGACTGTCGTACTGCCGTTCATCCTGGTAAACCTTTACCTCGTCGGGTCCGCTGTCTCGGGTTCCACCCGGTGGAGACCGTCGCTAAGCGGGGATGAGGCGCTCGGGGGTGAACTTCCTCAGTGTAAGGATTCCGCCACCAGGGCCCGCTGTAACCTAGGTCATGGCTCACAAAAGTAACATGACTTGGGCAAACGCCTCGCGATTAACGACGACTTAGCAGTCAGCTTTGTTTCCGTCACCGGGTTTCTCGCTGCGTGACGCTCCTCTCATTGGTGTGACTTTGTGTAAATATCGGATTACGTCTTGTTGTAGGCGGTCGGCGGCCGGTCCCCGGGCGGTGCAGGGCCGGGATGCGCTAGTCTGTGACCGCGCGGGCGCGGCGGAGTTCACCGCATAGACCGGCCGTCGCGCCAGGAGGGCGATTAGCTCAGCGGGAGAGCGCCTCGTTCACACCGAGGAGGCCACTGGTTCGATCCCAGTATCGCCCACCCCAGGTGGCAGGCGAGTTGCGATCAAGTAGCGAGCCGGTAGCAGCGCCCGTGCAACGCCGAGACGCTAGCGATCGAGCCGCCTGCCAGGTGTTGAGCGCGTTGGGGTCTTGGCCGGCGGGCCTCCGGGCATGTTGTCTGCGATTGGACCTGTCTCCGGTCTGACCTGTTCGCCATCGGACCTGTCCCCGGCCTGACCTGTCTCCGGTCTGACCTGTTCGCGATCGGACCTGTCCCCGGCCTGACCTGTCTCCGGTCTGACCTGTTCGCGATCGGACCTGTCTCCGGTCTGACCTGTCAGCGGTCTGACTTTGCGCGGGAACTGCATCGCGGCCCGGGATGGATTGCCGCGCGATGATGCCCGGCGCGCGGCTTGAAAGACTCACGCAGATGCCGGGAAACGGGTGCACCGCAGTCGGCGCCGCCGTTCTCGCGACGGGCTGGCCATGACCGCTGAAGCTGCCGGGTGATGGGTTTCGACTGGATTGTGCGCCTCATCCAGTATCAACTGTTTTGTGAGCTATTCTTCGTTCTTGCTGACGAGGCCGTAGATCGTTACCGTCACGAGGACCAACTGCGTATGTAGCGGCCAGCGCCGGATGATGGGCCATCCTTGCCCACCGAGGAAGAATAATCATTCGGTCGCGGCCGCTCCATTCGTCGCCGACCCGTGGATATAGTGTAGCAGCCGCATTAGGGCATTTCACCGCCACAGACGCCGGTGACGCGCGCAGAATCCACCGACCGGAATATTTCCGGACGTAGTTTCGCGGGCACGCGAACCAGGACGACCTCCGGAGGTCCGTCATCGAGGCGCTTCAGGCGGCACGGTCCTGTTCGGCCGGGGATAGTGGGGTCAGCGGCAGCGAGACATGGTCGGCAACGCGTTCCTCGAGGCGAACCAGCAGGGCCTGCTGCCGAGCGGAAAACCGGTCGCGTTCGGGGCCACGTGGCACGCGGTGCAGTGCGCCGCGCCGGCTTCGCCTGCTGAGTAGCGAGCGCGCCTCGTCCCGGGTGACGGTGCCCGCGGCCGCATCGGCCGCGAGCACGCCGCGGGCCTGGGCCAGGTAGCCACGCCGCAGGGCCAGGTAAAGGATCGCGACGGCGATGAAGTTGACCGCGACTTTAATCACCAGGCTGGCCGGCTGTGGAGAGTCGAAGAGCCAGTGCATGGCCATGGCGGCCAGGAGAAGCCCCAGCGCGGGCCAGGCACCGCGGCGTCCCCGGGCGACCAGGAAGCCGATCCCCGCGCCGGCTACGGCGGTCATCGCCCAGTGTGATCCCGGCCCCGTGACGGCGACGCGGACGACGGCCGACCTGGTCACCGCCGCCCGTGGGTCGGCCGCCCCGGATTGCACGATCATATTCAGCCCGTAGATGAAGTTTTCCATAGCCTCGAAACCCAGGCCGGTAAGTGCCCCGAAGACCAGCCCGTCGATCGGCCCACGGAACGCCACCGGGACGGCCAGGACGATCAGCGCCACCCCGCATACCTTCAGCAGTTCCTCGTCCAGCGGCGCGGTCAGTGCGGCGGCCCAGTCCGAGGCGAAGCTGATGCCCCTGGTCTTGGCCCAGATGGCCAGCAATCCGTGGTTCGCGAGCAGCGCGCATCCGACGGCGGCTGTCATCCCCCAGACCACGGCTGCTGCCGACCACCAGCGCGCCGGTGCCGTCACCGGGCGCAGCAACCGGAACAGCCAGAATCCGATCACCACCATTGGCAGTTGCAGCAGCAGCGCAAGTGCGGCGGCGCTGGGGAAGATCCGTATCGCTGGGGCGAGCTCCTTGACGATCACTGCGAGGCCGAATACGCAGAGAATCGCCCCGGCCACGCGGACGACGGTCGCGCTAGCGCGGGCATTCATCGCTGCACCTCCGGGAAAATGATCGACCTGACTACTAGTTGGGCGGCGGCCCGGTCCGCGGCGCGTGCTCCCGGGCGGGCAAGTGTGGTCATCTCGATGGCGAACGTCCCACTGGGGCCCGGGAACACGGCGGCGAGCCCGGCGCGGCCGCTTCGGGTGAGCGTGCCGGTGATCCCCCTAAGCCCTTGCGAATTCTCGATCAGGCTGGGCGCGCCCAGGCGGGCACTGGAGCTGGAGATTCGGACGATTTGGCCTAGCCCGGACCACAGCTTTCCCGGCTGCAAGCGGCCGATCAGCGTTACGTAACGTACTGAGAGGTCCACCCCGCCGTAGTACAGTTCGTAGTCTTGCCGCGGATCGCTCTGGGACTTCCGCAGCGACCAGCCCTGGCCGACCGTGATGCGCGCGGAGTTTTTCCGGCTCGGGCCGATGGCCAGGGTCCCGCCCGCGGCGAGCCGCTGCCTATCGAAGATGCTCGCGTTGACCAGCGGCAAGCCCGCCGTCAGCACCGCCATGATCATGACGATGACCAGCAATCCGCCCAGACGCCATGACGGCTTCACGGAAATCGAATCGGCACTCCGCATCAGTCACCCCCCGATGACCTGTTGCGCACTGCGTGCAGCCCGCCGTGAGCGCGATCACGTTCCCGCAGACACGTTTGTAAAATTCCCGCACGTTAAGTGACTAACCCTCCGTAACGGGCGATTGGGGACCAGCAGCGGCGGTGCGACGCGTTCGCAGCCCTCTCTCACCGCGCAGGACGCGCGGTCACTACGGGACTTCGTCGCGGAATTGCGGTTCGCCCAGGAGCGGATGCGCCTTGCCCGCATCGGCCCGCACCCGGGCGGGGGGCGATTCGCGGGCCCGGGGGCGATTCGCGGGCCCGGGGGCGATTGGCGGACCGGCCGTGCGGAGCGGTCCGCACCGCGCGGCCTACCTGGCGGGGGAGCGGCGGAGCCGGGCCTCAGCCGCTCCGCCCGCCCATTGTTTCAGCCGCCGTCCGGAGTGTGCTGACTGGTGCCAAGCGCGCGCCCGGCCTGATCGGCGAGGGTCACCGCGACGAGACGCGCCTGCAGGGACGGCTTCGAATCCGGTTTCGCCTGCAGCATGAATCGCCCCTGGAACTGGCCGTTGGCGTAGCTGCGCAACTCGATCTCATCCGCCGGAAGTCCCCATCGCTCGACCTCCCAGCGATAGAGACCCAACATCACGCTCCCGTCTGATTCGAGGCGTGGCGGATGGCCGAGCAGGGACCCGTACTCGAAGCGGCATCCTTTCAGCCCTAGCAGCTCGATGAGCTGCTCCTTCACATGATCGACTACCGCGGCGGGTGAGGTGGCGGCCTTGGTCAGCTCAGCGGTGCCGTGGATCTGCGCCAGGTAACCAGCATCAGTGATTGCGATCACCCGCAGCCGCCGGGCGCGGGCAGCCAGCTGTGAGACCGCCAGACCGACCAGGAGCAGCAGGACCGCGGTCTTGACATCCGCCGACTTAGTGATCGCGAACCGCTCGTACGGCCGGGTGAAGAAGAAGTCGAACCATGCCGCCGCCGACAGGGCTGCGACGGCACCGGCGACGCGGGTTCCCAAGGCGGCAACCGCGACCACCACCACCACAAGGACGAGGGCGACGTTCGTGTTCGACCAGCTCGCGCGGAACGGCAACAGAACCGCCGCCACCGCGAGCGGAGCTACCAGGGCGGCCGCGATCGCGACGCGGCCGGAATACAGGAAGCGAGCCATCTGCGACACCTCCTGCCTTGTGTCTACCAGGCTGGCTGCCGCGCGCATACGACCGAACGAGTTCTGGCCGCACGGGAGCTGGACGGGGCCCGGCGAATCACTCAGCGCACGCCGTCAATCCCGGCGCCAGCCATGGCGAACCGGCCCGAAGTACCCCATCAAAATCTTACGTGTCACAGGCCGCTGACAGCGGCTCCTGCCGGCTGCCTCCGCCATGGATCAGCCCAGGCCCTCGGCGATCGGGCCGAGCGAGAGGGCGGTTATCGGCTCCCACAAGGCAACCGGGCCGCCGGGGATGGCCTGCTGGCCGCCGGCCAGGGTGCCGACCGTATGCCAGCCGGTGAGGCTGTCGATGACGCCGAGCCCGGTCAGCATGATCGCGAAGACTAATGCGAGCGGGAGCAGGACCCGGGTGATCCCGCGGGTCATGTCCACCCAGAAGTTGCCGACCTCCCCGGCCTGCCGCCGGGTCAGGCCGCGGATCAGCGCGAGGGCGGCTGCCAGGCCGACGGCTGCGCTCGCGAACGCCTCCACGCCCAGCCCGGCAGCCTGGACAAGGTGGCCCAGGGTGGCTTCGCCTACGTAGTTCTGCCAGCTGGTGTTCGCGGTGAAGCTGACGGCGGTATCCCACGCCAGGGCTGGCGAGACCCCCGGGTGGTCCAGCGCGTACGGCAGCTGGGCCTGCACCCGCAGCAGGAGGTAAAGCAGCAGGATGCCGCCAAAACAGAAGGCGAGCAGCGATCGCAGGTAGGCGTCCATCGCTGCTCGCCGTCCGGGTTGATGCCGTATAGCCGGTAGGCGGCCTTCTCCACGCGCCAATGTCGGCGGGTGGTGAAGGCCTTCGCCATGTAGTCACCGAGCGGCACGTGCACCGCCCCGAGGATGGCCGCCACCACCAGCGCCTGCAGCCAGCCCGCCATCGGCACGCGTCCTCTCCTCGCCGTGACCCGGCCTTTCCCGACGAGCAAACCACTAGGTGGTGGTCTCGGCGCGGGTACCCACAGAGCCCTAATGGCGATCCCGCATTCCCTGACAGAACCCACACAGCGAGCTAACGCCCGCAGGGGCCGCGCGGCCGTGTTCCGACGCCTCGCCTTCAACACAAACCGCAGGCAGAACCGCCGTTTAGGCAACTTACCAAGATCACGCTGTTAAACTCCGTTGCCTGGAATCACCCTCCGGCTGAGCTGAAAACCCTGGGAGAGGGCCTTGACGATGCCGTCGACTGGCCAGGATCTGGACATCGGATCCAGCCTGCTTATGAGCGACGCCGGTCCCGCGTGCGCTCCGGTCATGCCGCCCGCCGAGGGCTCTGTTGAGCTGGCCGCGTACCGGGGAGCGGTCCGGGACCTGCTGGCCGGGCTTGCCGGCCAGCAGGATCCGGGGCGGGTACCGTGGGCGGAAGGGTTCCTGGCCGAACGGATGCGTGAGCCCGACTTCGCCGCCGTATTGGCCGCGACGCCGGGCGGGGTTCCTGAGGCGACAGAAAGGCTGCTACTCGAGGTCCGGAACTACCGGCCAAGCACCCAGACCACCTCGGCCGCCGACCTGACCACGCTTATCCGGATCTTCCTGCTGGCACAGATCGACGCCACGTGGTGGGGGCACATGCCCGCGTTCGAGACGGATGAAGAGGTGCTCGGCTCCGCCGAGCTTGTCGATCTCGAGGCGCTCCGGCGCCGCGGCCTGCTGGGCTTCCAGTACCGCCGCCAGGCCACGACCGTGCTGACCCGGGCCGCGCGCGCGGCGGAGCGGCGGGTGTGGCCCTGGGGGGCTCCGCGAACCGCTGGCCTGCTATTTGACCGGGCCCGGCCCGAGGTGGTGGCTCTGCTCAACCAACTGTCCGCACAGTTTGCCAAGGTCTCCCCGCCAGGCATGCCGCCGCTATGGGTAACCAGCCTCGCGCGCAGCGTCGAGCATCAGAATCGGCTGCGCGCTCTCGGCTACGCGGCAACGCTGCCCAGCTCTCATTGCGTGGGTTACGCCATCGACATCGAGATGTCGTGGTTCCGCCGGTTCGGCGCCCACCGCGCCCTGAGGGCAATGCTGCTTGAGCGGCAGGGCGAGGGCGACGTCAACGTCATTGACGAGGGGCAGACCTGGCACGTGTGCGTCAGCCCTCTTGCGGCCGCCGGGTTGCGGGACGACTTCGAGAAAGAAATGGCTGGCTGAACACGGGTGTGCGGCATCGCTCTCATGCTCGGCAAGCGTGCCGACCGGACAACCTTTCGCCAGATGATCGAGTCCCTGGCACCGCGGGGCGAGGTAGAGGAGGTTCTCCGCTACGACGACCTGCTGATGGGCACGCAGCGGCTGCGGATCGTGGACAGAGAGCGCGCTGAGCAGCCGTGGGTTTCTGCCGACGGCCGGTGGGTTCTGTGTTACAACGGCGAGATCTTCAACTACCGGGAACTGCACATTGAGCTCGCCGGTCTCGGTCACCGGCTACGGACCGCCAGCGATACCGAGGTAGTGCTTGAAGCCTTCCTCGAGTGGGGCGAGGATGCGGTCAGCCGCCTGCGGGGCGAGTTCGCCTTCGCGATCAGTGACAGGGCAACGAGGCGCGTCTACCTGGCCCGGGATCCGCTCGGGGTGAAGCCGCTTTACTGGTCGCGCCGGGACGGTCGGCTACATGTGGCATCGGAGATCAAGGCACTCGTACCGGTCGGCGCTCCGGTCACCGAGGTTGCCCCCGGGCATCATGGCTGGGCCAGCGCTGTCGCCGGGCCTGCCCTCGTGCCCTACATTGATCTGCTCCGCCTGGGTGAGCACCAGCCGCCGATCGAAGATCCGGATGAGGCGGCCAAGCTTGTCCGGATCGCGCTCCAGGACAGCATCCGCGTGCGGGTGGACACCGACCTGACTGTCGGGGTGATCTTGTCAGGCGGCCTCGACAGTTCGCTCACTCTCCTGCACGTGCGAGAGATGCACCCCGACTGCGTCGCGTTCACCGTGGGCGCGCCCGGCAGCGAGGACCTGACCTACGCCCGCCGCCTTACCGCTGAACTCGGTGTGCACCATGAGGTGGTCGAGGTGTGTCCCCGTGATATCGGTCTCGACGACGTCCGTGAGGCGATCCGGATGTCGGAGCTCACCGAATACGGCGACATCATCAACGCGGTCGTCTCGGTGCCGCTCTTCCGGCGGATACACGAGCTGGGCATCAAGGTCGTGCTCGGCGGCGACGGCTCCGACGAGTTGTTCGGCGGCTACCCGATGTACTACCAGATTGGGCCTGAGCAAACGCGGCGCCTGTTCCTGCACAAGATCCGCAACCTGTGCCGTACCGAGCTGCAGCGCCTGGACCGCGCCAGCATGGGCCAGGGCACTGAGCTTCGGGTGCCGTTCCTCGACCTGTCACTCGTCGAGCTGGCGATGCGCCTGCCCATAGAGTTCAAGCTGCGCGACGGGCAGGAGAAATGGATCGTGCGCGAAGCCTTCGCGGACGTGCTGCCCGCCTACATCCGCCAGCGGCCGAAAGACATGATGTCCTACTCATCGGGCCTGCATGAGCGAGCCCGGCTGTACAAGCCGCTGTTCTCCCGCCTGCACCGCTCGTTCGGATACGACATGCTCGAACCCGTGCGCCGTGACTTCGACACCGTGCTCGAGAAGTGCGGTCACGACCTCGACCGGGCGCTGGCTGATGGTGCGGCAAGGCAGGACTACAACGTCTTCGAGCGTGCCCGCGATCTGGCGGGTGCGGCACGCTGGAACGCCGCGCCCGTGAATCGTGCCGTTACCGCCGTGCAGCGCATGGCCCGGCCCGGCCGACGTCGCCAGCGGCATCAGATCCCGTAGATCCCGTAGATCCCGTAACACGGCACGCCCTGCGGACGGGCGTCAGACCGAGAAGTCCTCCCCGTCCGGGTCCGGCGGGAGCGCGGAGCGTGTGAATCGAACATACATTCGAGTAACGTACGAAACGTGGAGATGTCACCGAGCGCCGAGGAAGTACCTGCACCGCCGGAAGCCGACCTGCGCCCAGAGACCGGCAGGTACCGCCCGTGCTTCAAGCCCGTGCTGATTACAATCGGTGGCCGCGGCCGGTTCGGCATTCTGCGCGCGTGGCTGCGAGCCGGGGATGGCTGGCTGTGCCATGTGGAGTATATGAATGACGGGCACGGTAGCACCAACAGCTGGTACCGCTTCGACCCGAACCTCATCCAGCCAGCACCGGTCCCGCGCTCCCCGTCCTGGTGAAGGTCCGCATAGGGTACTGCCTACTCGAAGCCGGAGGCAGGCAGTCCGGCGTGGAAGCCCTTAACCTGACGGCTGGGGTGCTGCTGAGGGGAGTGGGTGTGATCACGCCGGGTGTTCCTCCGAGTAACGGGCCGGATGACGAGGCCTTGCAGGCAAGAATCGTGCGCGGGTTGGAAAGATTCGGGGCCGGGCCCGCGGCGTACTTCCGTGACGCGTGCGTCCTGATGGAAGGCGATCCCCCGGTGACCTCGGATGCGCATCTCGTCGGCCACCTCCTGCGTGAGCTTGAGGGTTCGGTCCGGGCTGTGCTGCTGCCGCCAGAGGCGCGCCGGCCGCCGCAGGAGGCAGGCAGGCCGCCACGGGAGGCAGGCAGGCCGCCACCTGAGGAGGCCGCGACGCCGGGCGCGGTGGCCTACGGGCGGACCGGTGCGGTGCGCCGCGCCCTCGCCCAGCTCGTCGTTGCGCTGAAGGCTCTGATCCACGCTGTGTTCCTGCCGCCCGGGGCGGACACGCAGCGGCCGGCGGAAGCGGGCACGCGGCGGCCGGCCGGGCCGGGCACGCGGCGGCCGGAGGTCTCGGCGATATCGGGATCGGAAGAGCACCGCGCGGAAATCCGCGCGGTGCTCGACTCGCTGGGGATCTCCTACGACAGCGGCGCAGGCAAGACGTGGCTGGGGTACGCCGACCTCCAGCGCACGCGTGCGCACGAGCGGGGGCTCGGGGTGCCGCGTGCCGTGGAGCAGGAGTTCCGCCGCCAGTTCGCTGACCTGGAGGCGATGCTGGATGTGGTCCTTAGCAGGCATGAGGCCCGGTATCTCGCGCTCCTGGGTCGCCTGGACGCGCTCGCGCGAGTCGAGCGGCCGGCTGACGAACACGCCCGTGAGCTAAGGCAGGCGTTCCCGCAGGACCCCGTCACAATGGAGCGTTTCTTTGTTCAGCTGACGAGTCCGGCGTGGATAGGCCCGTTGCGGAAGCAGGAGTTCTTCGCCGAGCCTCCGGCGCCGGTCGCGGGCGGGGAGGGGCACGGATGGCTGCCGCACTGGCCTGCCCTGCGTTATCTGGTCCGCGTCGCCGAGCGAGATCCCGCGCTGGCTGTCGAAGTCGCCATGGACATTCCGGCGACCGTAAACCAGCTGGTGAATGTAGAGTTTGCGAACCTGGCGCTGGAGATCCCCGCCACCCACAGCGTCAGGCTACTCCCGCGGATCATTCGAGACCTGTCCGGCCCGTGCGAGGCGGTGCGGGTCGAGCGGTTCGGGGCGCTGCTTGTGCACCTAGCTAACAGCACCGACAGCGGCATGGTCAGCGCCGCGCTCGACCTTGCCCGGGTGCTCTGGGGGTTCGCGCCGTCCCCCGGGGATCAGTTCATCCCCGGCGCCCCCGGTGACCTGCGCACAAATATCGACTCCGATAGTTACACCGAGACCCTTCGTACCTGCCTTCCGCCGCTGGTTGCCGCGGGCGGGCTGGACGTGCTCGAGGCGATGGCCGGCCTGCTCGACGACGCGATCACTCGGACCGCTAGCCCTGAGATGATCAAGAATCGTCAGGATCTGTCTACGCTCTGGCGGCCGGCCATCGCGGGCCAGCCGCTTGATACGAACATGGACGCGAAGACGGCCCTGGTCAGCGCGGTGCGAGACACCGCCGGGCAACTCGTCCGTAACGGACAGGCCGAACTTGCCGACGTCCTGCTGCGCCTCGACTCGCGGGATTGGCCGATCTTCCGCCGCCTGGCTCTCTGCCTGGTGAGGCAGTTCGGCGCCGGATGCCCGGAGGCGGTCGCCCGCCGGCGCACGGACCCTGCCGCTATCAAAGAACCGTTCGCCGAACGCGAGTTCCTGCTCCTCGCCGGTGACTATTTTGCCGAGCTCCCCGTCGGGCAGCAGCAACGGGTGCTGAGCCTGATCGATCAGGGCCCGGATGTCGGCGCGTGGGCCGCCCGATATGCCGCGCAGGCCGGCCGGGACCCGTCCGGGGATCAGATCGAGCAGTGGGTGGGCGAGTGGACCCGTGACCGGCTTGCGGTCTTGGAGCCGACCCTGCCGCAGCAGCGGCGGGACTCCTACCGCAAGCTTGTCCGCCTGGTTGGCGAACCGGTGCCCGCGGAGAAGACGCGCGCCAGGGGGCGGTTCATGAGTGACCTCGCTCGCCCGCCCCGCGCCACCGGGCTGGCAGGGTGGAGCATCGACCGGCTCATCGAATTCCTGCGGACCCGGCAGGTGGCCGGCGGCCCGGCCGGTACCAGCACCTACAACCTGGCCCAGGAACTCGGCAGCGCGGTGCGCAGCACGCCGCTGCGCTACTCGGCCGCGGCTGACCGCTTCGCTGGCGTGCCTGAGCCCTACGTGGTGCAGGTCCTCGGCGGTCTGCACGCCGCGTTCGAGAACGGCGCCGATCTTGATTGGACATCAATCCTCCGGCTTGGCGAATGGATGTCCGGCCATGAAACCTCAGTCGCCGGCCGTCCCATAGCGGGAGAGCCTGACTGGGTGAGCGGCCGCCGCGAAATGATCACGCTGCTGCGGGCCGGCCTGGATTACGCGCCTCCGGTGGTCGCGATCGCTGAACGTGATCGCGTGTGGCAGATCATTGACTGGACGCTGAGCAGGAACGCGCCCGCCGCCGATGATGGCCCCTTCGGCGCGGGCCAGGCGCTGGCCAGCGCGCGTGCGAACGCCCTTGCCGCCGCGATCTCCTATGGTGGCTGGGTACGGCGGCACGATCGTGACGCCGACCTCGCTGATGTCTTCTCCGTCCTCGACCGCCACCTCGATCCGGACGCGGAACCGTCGCTGTTGGTAAGGGCCGTCTACGGCACGGAGTTCCACCGGCTCGCCCACCTGGACAGGTCATGGGCGGCAAGCGCGGCAAGTCGCATCTTTCCCGCCGATGACGCCGATCGTGAACTCTGGGACGCGGCCTGGGGCGCTTACCTCGAGGCCGTCGCGCCGATCACGCGGGATGTCTGTGAGCTGCTGAGCGACCAGTACCGGCTCGCGGTCGACAGGCTCGGCATGAGCAGCGGCGAGTCTGCGGAGCGGCGGGACGCGCGCCTTGGGCATCATCTGATCAGCCGGTACTGGTCCGGCGAGATCACCTTCGACAGCAGCGACCAGCTCATCGACCACTTCTACCAGCGCGTTTCCACCGCCGTGCACGAGCAGATGATCCAGTACATCGGCTGGAATCTGCTCAAGCCCGAACTCGATACGGACCAGGCCGTTCTGTTGCGGCTCACCCAGTTGTGGGACATACGCCTCGCTGCGGCCTCGCCGAGCGCTGACCGGGGCGAGCTCGTCCGGTTCGGCGAATGGTTTGCCAGCGGCCGCTTCGACGATGACTGGTCGTTGCGGCAACTTGCCCGCGTCATCACGCTGACCAGTGACGTCAAGCCAGACATCCTTGTGTTGCGCCGCCTGGCCGAAATCGCTCCTGCGCGTACTCAGCTTTGCCTGGACATCGTCAACGACTGGGTCAAGCGGTTGCCCGACGGTGCGTGGCTGCTCAGCGCGAGGGAAGAGTACCTGCGCCGGATCTTGCAGGTCGGCTTGGCTAACCCGGACGCAAGCACGAGCGCCCTGGCTGGGGAGATCGTCAACCGCGCCGCCCGCCGCGGGCAGTTGAGACTCCAGGATTCCCATATCTGTGACACTGCCTGAACCGGTTGGTCGCGGCTGCTGACGCGACGTTACCTGTGGACGTGGGTGTGCCTGAACGGTGGACAAGCAAGCCGACCCAGGGGATAACGGCGCCCGTTCTGTGGATGGTGTAGGGGGTGCCTTGTGGATGGCTAAAGAATCTTCAGGCCGGTGCGGCGAAGCCCTTGTGGCCGTAGGTGAGGAGGCAGTAAAAATGCACTCACCGTTGGAAACGCCACCGGCCGAGGGGAGACCCTGGGACGCGGGGAGAACCGGGAAACCGGCCCTTCAGGCAGGTACGCGGCATCGGCGGCGGATTCCCCGGTTGGGCGGTGGCCGGGCGACTGGCGGGCCGCTGGGCGGCGGAACCGGGCGGGGCCCCTCCATCTCATACATGGAGGGGCCTCGCTTCCACTGCGAGCTAGAAGCTGCCATCACGGCCCGCTGCGTCCCCACGCGGTAGCCCTGTGCTAGCTCGCGAGGCAGCGACTGGCGTCGCTCGCCCCGAAGCTCTCGTTAGTTCCTGTCAATCGTTGCCGAGGATGCGGCGCGCATCGCCAGTGATGCTGGCCTGCACCGGGGACTCTCGGAGGCTGGGCGAGCGGCCCGAGAGCCCGCTCGTGCTGTATGAGGGGAGCAAGACACGGCGGGCGGGTCAGCGGGCCGCTGCTCACACCGCTGACGGTACGTTTGAGGCGTAATCTGGAGGCTGGCGGGGAACGGGGGAAAATTGAAGCTTGCCAAGATCATCGGCTCCGCAGCAGCGGATATCGGCACCGAAGCAGTGGATAAGGAGGAGTCATGACACGCGTTGTGAACAACCACGTCGTTACCGGTGACCGTGATCGTCGGATCGATGAGCTGGTGAACCACGCTGAGGCCGGGGACGACTCGTCCGAGCTGCGCATGCTCCACGAGGCGCGCGAGCGCGAGGAAGAGTTCCGGGCCCGGAAGGCGTCGCACTGCGGCGCGGCCCGCCGTGGGTGGGACGGCAAGAAGAGGTAACGCACTCCAGCGGAAGATTCCGGTCGGCTTCATCCGCGCCTTACGCCCCCGCGAAATTTAGTGGCAGCCGGGAAAACTCGACTCGTTGAGCCGGACTGATACTATTGTGTCGTGAATACCGCCAGTCCGAGCAGTCACGTACCAAGTTATGATGCACGGTTTGAATACCGGGCCTGGCCAGTAATCCGGCTGCCGCGAATCAGAGCTGGCGAACTGGGTCGGCAGGAGAAACACCGATCACCCGGCTGCATGGACAATGGGATACCTGCCAGAATGCGTCTATGTCGGCAGGTATTCCCGCGCGCACAGTTACGAGATTGTTGCTGGTATCACGGCGTTGACTGGCATCGTGTATCCCACGCTGCAATCGAGGTAGCTTGCCAGGTGCGGGATCTACCTAATCTTGAGTGGGCTTCCTGCCAGCTATTTAGCAGCGATGATGACACCGAGGCTTATTGGCGTCTGGAAGAGGAAGCAAAATCACTCATGGCTAGACACGATCTGCCCGCTCAACAGAACCAATGCGCCCTGGATCTCCTGTCGTGCAATGATGGCATCATCCTGGACCAAGACCAATCCCGGATTGAGTACATTAATGGTATCCACAGGGCTCACGCCATGCTGTCAGCAGGGGTGCGACGTACGCTAATCCTGTGGGTCACGGTCGCGCAGGTATCTTAACCAGGCCGCGAGTACTACAGCCGCACGTTCCAGCAGCCGAGAGCGAACGCCCCGTACTACCGCCCGCATGATGGGCAGGCCGCTGGCGGAGCACCGACACCGTTACCCCAGGTGGCTTCTTCCGCGCTGGCTGCGGCCCAGGCTGACGCTCCGGCGGGAGGCTGGGTGATCAATGAAGGCGAGTAGAGCACGGAGATTCAGCGCCGCCGGAAACAATGTCCTGGCCGACGACGAGGCCCCGTCACCGAACTCCCGGCGACGGGGCCTCGATCAGGTCCGGTCAGCAGCCGTCGCTAGCCCACGGTGATCTTCCCATTTCCGCGTAGAGCTTCTCGAATGCTGCGTACTGGGTGGCCACGCTAGCGTCCTGCGGTGCGCCGGAGTAGCCGAGGCTGGCCCAGGTGCTGGGCAGGAACTGGAACAGGCCGCCTGCGCCGGACGAGGGGTTGACCGCGTACGGGTTGCCGCCGGACTCGCGTGCGATCACGCACCCGGCGAAGCTGCCGCCTGCTGTGCTGTATACAGTGGACCGAACGGTCTGAGCGGGTCCGCCGCCCCGCGCCGCTGATGCTGACCAAGACGCCCTGACTGCCGCGTGACCCGGCTCGTTGAGTACCTGGCCAGGGTAGATCATGTCGGGGTTCGTGATCTGCGGGTTGGCTGCCTCAAGCGAGGCCACGGTGACACCGAGGCGGGCGGCGATCATGCTTAGTGTCTCGCCCCGCCGGACGGTGACGGTCCGGTATGCGGTGAGCTGTAAGCTGACAGGCGCCGCTGCCGCCTGGTGGTGGGCTGTTTGGACTGGGCGGTGGGCTATTGCCTGGACTGCGGGAGTTAATGCTGTTAGAGCTAGCCCGGTGGCCGCGCTGATACCTACACTTGCCTTCACGGGGTTCCGACCTCCATAGATGGGTACTCCGAGGGGCCGGTCGGGTGCTGCAACACCTGCCGGTCCCGCCCGCTTACGGGGGCATTTGTCCGACGTTCGCGTAGATCTCGCACGTGCGCAACCCCACCGTGTGAGTGACCTGGGTCACACCTGCCCAGTGGGGCCACAGTGGCCTGGCAGTGCTGATAGGCCGCATGGGACCCCTACCAGCGCGTTCGCACGGCGGAACAGTGTCGGCAGGAGCGCCGGAGATATCGCGGTAAATCCCACGTGCGCATCCGAGCACGGCGCGCCGTGTACCCACCGGTGGTCAGCTCACTGAGGACAAGGTTCGCGGCCGTCGGCGCGGATGATCTTCCCCCTGAGTTCTGCTACCGGGCAGGATCTACCCATCAGGTGAGGTTGATACGCACGGGCCTCCTGTGACTAGAGGACGGGTCACTGTGGCCGCGCCACCCCGGCGACGACCGGCCCCTGCTGGGTGACTTCGGCGTCCCACCCCAGCCCGGTGAGCATTTCCGTGAGTTCCTGCGGGGTGTGGAAGGTCTTGACGAGCCGGTAGGCCCTGCCGTCATGCCGCCTGCGGACCTCGCCCGGCGCGGAAGCAACCTGTGTGGACGCAGCGGCGTGTCCGCTGTCGAGGAAGCAGACGGTGGCGCCGGGTTTCAGTGCCGCCCCGACCATCCCCCAGAACGATTTAAAGCGGGCCGACGGGATGTGGGACAGCCAGAACCCGAAAAAGACCGTGTCATAGGCCCGGTCAGGCGCCCAATTGAAGATATCGGCGCAGGTAAAAGTGGCGTCTGGGGCCTTCCCCCGCGCGATCTCGATCATCTCCGGGGACGCGTCCAATGCGGTCACCGAAACCACATCTTCGCGGCCAGAAATGATCTTCGTCCAGTGCCCGGTCCCGCAGGCGATCTCGAGGACCGCGCCTTGGATGGGCATCGTGTGGCTGACCAGCAGGTCCACGGGCAGCCACGCGCCCGGCGCCGCGTACACCTTCGCATCGTACCGCCCGGCCCGTGCTTACTCGACCTGCTCATGCAGCACATCTGAAACGCCAGCCGCGGGGTTGCCACGTGCCACCGGCCAGCTTCGTTCGCGCGGAACTGGCCTCGGCCGCAAGTGCGGGGAGGCCCCGGATGCTTGTCGCTTGGGCCGGGGCGGCCGCTTTGGTTTGCCCGGTTGCGCCAGCAACCGTGGTCGCGCCGGTCGCTGCGCCTCAGGCGATGGCGGATACGGCGATGGCTGAACCTGCTATTGAGGCGATGAGCGTGGATAGCTTGCGTTTGGGTATCACTTAGCCGATCACCCACGTTCTCGCCACGGGATCAGCCGAGGTGAGAATAGTGGAGATGGTGAGTCTGTGAATTCACGACCCCTACGGGGCTAACTACGATAGGCGGAAGGGTGGATAACGGTCGGTGACGAGGGTGAACGCGTAGGCGAGCACCCGGTTGTGCCAGCGGATCACTCCCTCCACGAAGCCGAACAGGCCCCTGGGATAGCGGCCGGTGAACAGGATGGCGAACCAGGCGACGATAACGACCACGACTAGCGCGATGTTAAGGAAGAACAGCACCACGTAGTGCGGGATGGCAAGAAACCATTTCACCAGCGGGAGCCACCGGTTGAGGTCGCTGGACGCGTCGGGGTAGTGATAGTCGAGGTGGACCGACTGGTGCTCGTCGGTAGCGGGGTAGCGGTCGCCCATGAGGGCGAGATAGGTCGAGACCCGGTTGACGAACCGGTATAGTTCAAGGTTCCAGTCGAACCACCACCGTGGGTACTTGCGGCGGAACAAGATCATGAGCAGGGGGGCGAAGAACAGCACGCCGCCCACGCCGAACGTGACCGACGTGCCGCTGTTCCCATTCGTCCATTGCCAGTTCCCTCCGGACACGGTGTCCAGGATGATCGCAATCGGGATGACCATGAAGATGCGGAAGAACGTGGTCAGGCGATTGAGTGGCCGGTCTGGGTAGTCGACAGAGAACTGAACCGGATAGCTAAGCCTCAATCCACCGCCCGAATTCAGATGATCGCGTTGCGGGGCAATGGCCCAGTGGACGTGATCTTGAGGATGGCAGGGGACGTGGTTTTCTCGCCGCTCACCTTTCTGCGGCTTGTCCACGGTTTCTGATCGGGGATCTTGGCTGGCAGTTCGCCGGGTGGCCGCTGGGGCCGTGGGAATGCGTGACTGTGTCTGGGCTGGTCAGGCCGCGTGGGCGGGCGGGCCGCAGGCGGCCTCGAAGAGGCTCATCCAGTGCTGCTCGCGGTGCCAGCCTTCGGGCAGGTGCAGGGTGATCTCGCCGCGGCCGTGGCGGGCGGTCCGGGCGGCGACGTTGATGAGGTCGCGGCGCAACGTGGCGCCGCGGGCCTTGGCGTAGGCGAGGCTGGCCAGGGATCCGGCGGCGCGCAGCACGTTGTGCGCGATGGCGGCGCAGGCGAGCCAGGTCGCGTTCGCGGGAAACGAGCCTGATGGCAGGTGCGCGAGGGGCCCGTCGGTCCAGTCGGCGAACAGCTGTTCGACCTGGGCGTGGTCGCGGTGGTGCTCTTCGGCCTGGATGGTCGCGAACGGGGAGTCGGTGAACACGGCGTGGTAGCGCCAGACGGGGAACATCTCGTCCTGGCCCTGGGCGGCCGTGCGGTTGAGGTCTTTGACCCGGCGGACGATCAGCCGGGCGGTGATGGCCTGCCCCTTCTTCGAGGTGAAGGCGGTGTAGTGCGCCTCGGCCACCTCGGCGTCCGACACCCAGCAGCGCAGCTGGTCGTCCCAGATCGCCCGCGGATATCTGATTGGGGTCCAGGCATCCTCGCCGATGGCGGCGATCGCCGCCTTGACGGCCGGGTCCATCTTCGCCGTGACCGAAAAGCACGCCCCGGCCCGGCGGACCGCGCCGGTGAACGCCGCGGAGTAGAACGCCGAGTCGGCCCGCACCACGAGCGTCCCGGCGCATCCGGTGGCGCGGGCGGTAGTGACCGATTCGGTGGCGAAGGACGCGGCGCCCCGGGCCGAGCCCGCGTTGCCGCCGCGGAGCCTGGTGGCGGCGATCACCGGCGCAGCCAGCGGCGTGCTGATCGTGGCGGTCAGCGCGTTCAGCCCCCGCACCAGCAGGCTCTTGCCCTGGATCTTGGTATGGCCGAACGCCGCGCCCTGCTTCTTGCGGCCGTAGACACGTTTTTGCATCGAGTCGATATCCACGAACGCCACCACGTCCTTGCCGGGCAGCAACGGCGTGCGGCGGGCCAGGTCCGCCAGCAGCAGCCGGCTCACCTTCTCCGCCTGCCGGGCGTTCCCCCAGGAGAACGAGCGCAGGAACGACCCCAGCGTGGACGGTGCCCGGATCCCGCCAAACAGCGCCGGCATCGCGCCATGCCGCAGCAGGTCCATGTCGTCGATGCTGTCCGCCCCGGCGACCATCCCGGCGACCAGGCACGGCACTTTCAGGTGCGCATTCACCCCGCACCGGTCAGCGATGGCCACATGCTCGCCGGCCAGCGCGGCAAGGCCGGCCCGCTGCGCCAGGGCCATCACCGGGACCAGGCCCGCCCGTGACACGAGATTCGGGTCATCAAACGATGCGTGAATCTTCGCCAGCCCGTGCAACAATCGCACTTGCGAGGTGTCCTCTCCATCTGGGGAATGGAAGTGTTAGCAACTCCCATCGTCCCAGTTCAGAGGGCACCTTTCGCGTCGGCGCGCCCGGCAGAACCCTATTTACGCGGTGGATCGAGGCTAAGCTGTTGCATCGTTTACTCCCTTTCTCCGCCGCCCGGTGCTTGATACCCTGGCTCTTGCGATTCAAGCCCTGGCCGCGACGCTCCCAGTGCTGCCGCGGGCGCCGAGCCCGAGGGATGGCCGAGGTGAGCGCAGGCCAGGCTCATACCGGCGCGGGCAGCGCCGACTGGGGCCCCGGCTAGCGGGCGGCAGGGAAATACTGGTCGATGAGGTCGTTACGGAACTTGCCGGCCGGGTCGTGGCGGTGCAGCAATTCTAGGAAGTCACGATATCGCTCGTAAAGCGCGCTTATGGTCTGCTGGCGCATGCCGAATAGCTTTCCCCAGTGGGGCCTTGCCGCCAGGGGAGCGAGCCGCTCCTCAACCGCTACGATCACCGGGGTCACCGCCCGCGTGTCCTTGATCCACGTGAAGTGCAGCGCGACTGCGTCCCGCTGGTAGATCGGGCTCATCCACAGGTAATCCGAAGCGACCGTGCGGATCTCGGAGATCTGCAGGACGGGGGCGATGCGGTCGCGCAGACCGGTTACCGCCTCCAGCGCGGCAACCCCCAGATGACGCGGCACGAGGTATTCGGACTGCAGCTCCTCGCCGCTGCTCGGCGTGAAATCGAGCCGGAAATGCGGCAGGCGCTCGTGCCATGGGCCCGGCACGCCCAGCTGCTGCGTGCAATGGGCGGCCGGTCTGCCTGGCACCGGATGACGGGGCCCGTCCGCCAGCTTGGCGCCCATCCAGTGTGGCTCGGGCGCCCAGGAGTCGTCCTGCCCGGCGCGGCGCTTGACCCACAGCTGGTTGTGCAGCAGCCCCTGCCAGTCGGTGAACACGCTCACGCTGTACCCGCTGGCGAAGATCTCCGTGAAGCAGGCGTTCAACCGCTGCGCAGGAAGATCCTCGTACACGTACTGAAGGACATCGAACGCGGGGATGATGTCCAGGGCCAGACTGGTGACGACGCCGAGCGAGCCGAGTCCGACGACGGCGCCGCGGAAACGGTCGCGGGCGGCAGGGTCGCAGTCGCGGCTGAGGGCCATCGTCTCGCCATCGGCGGTGACCACCTCCATGGCCGACACCGCTGTCGCCAGGTTGCCGACCGTGTCCCCGGAGCCGTGCGTCGCGGTCGCGCACGCGCCAGCGACCGAGATGTGCGGCAGCGATCCCAGGTTGTGCAGGGCATAGCCCGCTGTGTGCAAGTGCCTAGCCAGCTCTCCATACCGGACGCCGGAGCTGGCCATGACGGTCGCGCGGCCGGTATCGACGTCCATCACGGGCGGCAGACCGGCCGTTGACACGAGCACGCCGGGGGAGTCGGCGATGCGGTTGAATGAGTGGCCGGTGCCCAGCGCGCGTACCCGTTCGTTCGCCGAGACCAACACCTGGAGTTCTTCGAGAGTCCGCGGCCGCTCTATGCGGTCCGTGCTGTACACGACGTTTCCCGCCCAGTTGGCTGGCCGCCCGTCCGTTTCACCCACCACCCATCCGTCATCAGGCAGGTAATTCTCCCGCGCGGTGGGGGTGGCGCGGCGGGCCCGCCAGATTCCGGCCGCCACGGCCGGGCCTTCACCCGGCCGTGCGGCACCGGCGGTGTGGCGTCGGCCGTGGGGGGCTTTCATGATCCCAGCCATTTTTGTGCTTTATCTTCCAAAAACTGGCCGGAATCATGAAACGCGCAACCTGGGGCTATCCGGAGAGTTCGCGGTAGACCTGGAATGGCGCCAAGCTCTGGGATACGGGCATGAGCTCAATCTTATTGACGTTGACGTGGGCCGGTAGCGACGCAACCCAATGCACCGTTTCTGCGATGTCGCCAGGTGTCAGCGGTTGCGTTCCGGCGTAGACCGCCCCGGCCTTCTCTTCGTCGCCCCGGAACCGCACGAGCGAGAATTCGGTCCCACCGGCCAAGCCGGGCTCGACACACGTTACCCGTATGCCGGTGCCGTGCAGGTCACTGCGCAGGTTGAGGCTGAACTGATGCACGAATGCCTTGGTCCCGCCGTACACATTGCCCCCCGGATAGGGATAGGTACCCGCCACCGACCCCATGTTGATCACATGGCCGCGGCCGCGCGAGACCATGCCGGGCAGCACCGCGCGCGTGCAGTAGACAAGCCCCTTGCAGTTCGTGTCGATCATCTGCTCCCAGTCATCGAGATCGGCGTGATGAGCAGGTTTCAGGCCTTTGGCGAGGCCGGCGTTGTTCACCAGGATGTCGACGTCGGCGAATTCCGCGGGCAGGTCGGCTATGGCCTGGTTGACCGCTGCCCTGTCCCCGACGTCGAGTTCGACAGGCAGGACACGGGACCCGAAGTCCCCGGCCAGGTCGGCGAGCTTGCGGACCCTGCGCGCGGCCGCGACGACGCGGGTGCCTTCCGCCGCGAAGCGCCGGGCGATCGCGGCACCGAAGCCGGTGCTCGCGCCGGTCACGAATACGGTTCCGGGTGGGCCATCTGTGCTGGCTGTGCTACTCACGACGACGTTAACCGTTCTGTCAGTGTGGCCGCGATCGGGTCGGGGAAGGTGTGCTCGGACATTGATAGCCATACCGTCGGGTACACCGTGAGCGGGCAATCACGAGCTGAAGCGCCGGGACCTAATGAACCTTACCGTCGGGGCGGGGCGGTGCGCCGGTGGCGGATGCGTCGCGGAGATTCGTGCTTGTGAAGTTTGCGCCGCGGGTGTTCGTAGTTGTGAGGTTTGCGCCGCGGAGGCGGGCGCCGCTGAGACTGGCGCCGCTGAGATCTGCAGGACCATGGGCGCGCCGCCATTGGCTCAAGCCAGATGGACGCCTTGGCCTCGTTCCGAGAGCCTGTCCACCGGTCCACCCACGCGAATGCCTGCTTTCTGGCGGTGAATACGGTCCGGGGCTGCCCGGTGCAGTAGCCCGGGGATAGCACGCCCCGCGCGGTCCACGGCCCCGTCATCGCGGGGGCCGTGGCATAGCCCGCCCGCACCTCCGTCGCGCCTCCAGCCGTCTTCAAGGCTGGCGGCCCCGAGCAGTAACCGCAGCGCGGCAACGAGTAGACCATCACCCACGTGCCGTCGCGGCGCTGGTAGGCCCCCACCCCTTCACCGACAGGGATGATGGAGGCCGGGGTATCCGCCGCTGCGGCGAAGGGGATGATGATACGCGGCATCGCCTTCGTGCCCGGCCTGGTGCCGTCCGTCCACGACATGTTCAGGCTCTCCTCGGAGATGCTGCCCATGGAGCACAGGATCGCCGCGGCGGCACCCTTGGCGATGATGGAGAAGTCCCCGTCATCGTCGCAGATGTTCAGGTTCGGCTTGTGCGTCGAGCCATGGCCGCCGGCCTGGTAACCACACGGACCGGCCGGGCCGTTGCAGCCCATCACGTAGTACGCGTTTACGTGATGATCGTAGGTATCGCGGGGGGCGTTGAACCACAGCAGCCACACCCCGTCGGGGCGGCGCAGCATCCGCGGGTTGAAGCACCCAGCACCGGTCGAGCCGCACACCCAGTCCCAGGTGCGGCCCTTGTCCGGTCCCCAGGTGTCCAGCGCCTTCGGTGAGAACAGCAGTCGCGGCGCGGACCACGGGCCGGTGAGGCTATGCGCCGTCCTGACCGCGAACCCACAAAACGGAGTATTCGCCTTCATCCAGGTGAACCCGCACTTGTATGCCGTCCCGTACAGGTAGTAAGTGTTCCGGTACACCACGACCGTACCGTCGTGCTCGTCGAGTCCCGACAGGATCCTCGGGTGGGGCACGGTCGTGGCGCGCGCAGGAACCGGCAGGACCGCCACCCCGGCGAGCGCAAGGCCTGCGACCACACCCAGGAACGCGCGGGGCCCACCCATCACCGTCCTCCCGGCGGGAGCCCGGTGACCGCAACGCTGACCGTGGTCAAGATTGCGACAGCTGCCATGCGGATCACCCGGTTGCCTGCCGCGGGCCCATGCGGGGGCGGCTGGCACATGGGGACGGTCAGGGCGCCCGCGACCGCGATGCGGGGAGCCCCCCTTCCTGCCTTCCGCGCCGCGTTCGCCGCCCGGGACGGCGCCTTGTGCTGCCCGGTCCGCCCGATCTTCCTGCTCAAACGGTGTCTGGGGACTGAACTCACGAAGGGTTCCTAGTGCCGGAATCGCGCCCGCCTATTCGGCTTTTGCCTCCTGGCGGGCCTGTCCCGGGCAGCATGTCAGGCCATATCGTCCGCTCGCGGCTGTAAAACTACAACAATGAAATTCGTTATCGACTCGTGACGCGCGCGGGCTTCACCGCGCCTGGCCGGGCGTGCGAGCCCGCGGCCGGTGCCGGGCCCGCAGATCGCGTGGCGCCGGCGGCGGAGGCGCTCAGGGGCGCCGGGGAGCGACGAGGCCGCGGCAACGTGCCAGCTGACCGCCCGGCTCGCGCCCAGGCTGATTGCGGAGTAGACGGCGACGCGGCCCTGCGGGAATGTCGGGCCGGCAGCCACAGCGGCAAATGGCCGCCCGCCGGCGCGGCGAGACCTCCTCGGCGAGGAGGGCCGGGCCCGGGCGCCCGGCCCGGCTCGACGACCTCGCCGATTGTGGTCAGCGGCGCAGCGGTCAGGACGGACGTGGCGGCGCTGGGTTGCAGCTGAAAATATTTTGACCGCTTGCGGCGTGGCGTCGGGCCCCGCGGTTTGATCCCCCGCCACAATCGGCGAATGGCACATATGACCGGACCTGGTACAACCCTGACCCAACGGGAGCGGCTGACTATCGCAGCCCTCGATACACCGCAGGGCGTGACGAGCGTCGGCCATATCCGATAGAACCAGCACGGAACATCCTCCGCCAGAAGGTACCGCCAATGTCTGTACCCTTTATCGCTTTGGGCAGAATGCTGGGGGTGATGACGGCTGTCGCGGCCGTCGCGCTCGCTATGGCTGCAAGTCCGATATCCGCACAGCCGTCAGCGGCGGGCCACACCGGAGGCTTAGCTGCCTCTTCAGGTTCTGGTTTCCCTGAGTGCCGCGCCCGGCAACTGCGCGTGAGCATCCCGGCGGCCATCCGAGGGGACCCGTCTGAGGGAATGGGCAATCGAGCCTGGAACATACTGCTGCGCAATGTCAGCAGGACATCATCATGCTCGATTCGGGGATGGCCACAAATCGCGGTGCGTGGGACCGCGGGAAAAGCGGTTGCCAGCAGGGTCACCGACGTGGCGTTCAGCAACCTCGGGCTCGTTCGGGACCGGCGCATCATCATCTACCCTGGCCAGAGCGCCGTTGTCACGGTGACCGGTGCAGCTGCCACGCCAGGGTGCGTCACCAGGTGGAAGCTCCGGCTGACCCTGCCGGGAGGCGACCGGCAGGTCGCCGTCCGGGCGCCGGGCAGTTCCTTCGCACCGTGCGTGGGCGGGCAGATGCGGCTGTCCCCTTTCTACCGGGAAGATACGCTGAAGCAATCCATCAGAGCGCTGAGCGGAACGGCGATCCCGTCGCCGTTCCCGCTGGTGAAGCACGAAGACTACTCGGCCTGCAGGCCGGCCGGTCTGCGGGCGGAAACCGCCTACACCGTTTCCCGCAAGGCCGGCTCGCTCGTGGTGCTCCGGCTGCGTGCCAGTGGCGGCGCGTGCGCACTGGCCGAGGGCTGGCCGACGGTGCGGCTGCATGAGTCAGGCGACGCAAGCCCGGTTGCGAAGGCATTCCCAGATACCCAGGCATTCAGTGCGACGATTAAGGTGGCACGGGCGCTGCGGCCAGGTGGCACGGCGTCGATTGCTCTGCTGGCCGCGACGACGGGACGGGGAGCGTGCAGGCAGGTGAAGTCTGCGACGATCTACCCATCCCCGGTCGCCCTCGGCGTTGGCCTGACGGTGAAATTGGCCCGGCCGCTGAGCTTCTGCGGTGAGCCGCGGATCCTTCCCTACCTGCCAGCCAGCGGCAAGGCACTGACCATCGCGCAAGATGCGCTTGCGGCAGCTCAATCAGGTGCCTCAGGGGTGCATCCGGCCGGATGGTGGCACGGCACCGACAGCTCGTACCCGGATGCGTGCGGCACCAGCGTCCCCTATTACGAGCCGAAGGGCGACTGCAGCAACGGCACGGACGGCTATTACGGCGCGTACATCGGGGAAATCGGAGCGTTTCAAAACTGGTACGGCTGCGCTAGCGGCCTGAACTGGGTCCGGGGCAATTACAACGCCGCGCAGGCCAACGCGGCCCACGGTCACGGACTCGGTGCCGCCGGGTACTGGTTCGCGGCCGGCCCGGGCCGCGATCCCAGATACAACGGCACCACGCCGGAGGCGAATGCCTGGGGCACTGACCAGGCGAAACGGGTCTTCTCGGCCGACCTTGGCGATGGGTTCTACTTCCCCTATGTTGTCATGGACATCGAGAACAATGGTGCGCCGCCCGACCACAGCGGGTGGAACACCGTCTGGAACGGGCCGTGCGGCGGCAGGGTTGAGAGTAGCTTCATTTCCCAGCGCGTGGCCCGCGCGACGGTGCGGGGGTTCTTGGCCTACATCTACAACAACACAGCCTACTTCCCCGCCGTCTACAGCGCGGGGGACGACTTCTACGGCTCATGGACCGGAATCTTCGGCAGCGAGACGCTGCCTAATACGTCAGAGTGGACGCTCATCAACGAAACGAGTTCCGTCAGCAAGTTCCCGTCGCGTTGGTCGGTTAACGGCCTGAACGCGCTCTTCTTCGGTGGCGCACGGGCCAACTGCCAGCTGCTCTGGCAATGGTCCGGCGGCGACGGCGTGCTCAATAAGTACGGTGGCGATCTCGATCAGATCGACGGGACTCACAACGGCGAATGCCTGGACTCATGAGATAGGGATATCCGTACTCGACGGTCACAAGCGAGTCGGACCGGTCGCAACAAGGGGACCGGGTAGCCGGTAGCAACGAGTCGAACCGGGTAGCACCGTTCGGCGGATGGGTGTGCGCCCTGCGCGGGACCAGTTCTTCCCGCCCGCATGCCATCCGCCGTACCAGGACGAGATCGGTGCATGGCTACAACGGCGATCTGATCAAGACAGCTAACGGCTGCGCGTAGTCGGCGATAGCGCTCGCGGGTGCGATTCCGCCGCAACTGGATAGGCGCGCTCCGGCGGGATCGCTCCCACCGGGCAGGCGTTCCGTCCGATGTGAACCGGCGTGGTCAGCTGGGGGAGGCGCGGGAAGTGTCCGCGGCGGCTGGCGTGGCAGCGGATGGCGGATATGAGACGCGCGGGGCATCACCTGGATATACCGGAGACACGACGATGCTGTCTCCGACGCATACTTGCGGGCCTCCCCGCGGTTCGTGCACAACCTCTCTCCGCACGCCCTGCGGTGGCGTCACCGCCCACGCAGGCGAGTCGCAGCCGCTGGCATTCGTGGGCGTGCCGATCAGCATGGAGGCTGCCGCACTGGCGCCCGGCCGCAGCAAGACGCGGGTGAGCGCGATGGACCACGCGCCGGTCGCAGTCCCATAGCGGATGGGTACCGCGGCCGGTCCTGGCCGAGGCCCGAGGATGGCGACTTTCGGCCAGCCTTCGAGTGAGCATGCGGTCCCGCCCGCGTTGCGGAACACGATGACGGTGACAGCTCCTGGCATTGTCTCGACGGTGGACTCGGGCCCGCGGACGCGCAGGTCGTGCTCGGCACACATGGGGGTCGCCTTGGGCCTTGGGCTGACGGTGACGAGGGCCGGGCGCACCGCTGCGGGCGACGCGCAACTGCTCAGGACCGCGACGGCCGCCACGCCGACGGCCGTGTTCCGGGCGACCGGACGGCGCGTGAGCCGCTTGATTACCCCGGTGTCAGGCACGGCATCCGCTGCGCAGGCCATATCCACGCGTCAGGCTGATCGGGCACGTTTTTGTCAGGCCCCGCGCCCGGGTGTCATCGGCTATCGCACGCAAGCTCGTCGCAAGGGCTGAGGAGGCTTGGCGCCAGCTGTCGAGACGGTGCTTATCGAGACGGTGCCCGTCGATAGCGGACGCGATCACTAAGCACTTACCCGAGTTGCCCATCCGTCGTCGCCCTTTGCTACTAAGTGCTGCAGTTTTACCGTCAAGATCAGTGTCGCCGAAGCAGAGCTTCATCGCGTTCCAAGCCGCGACCACACACCTTTCAACCCGCCGAGACCTCTTCAACCCGGCTAGCGCGGGTCCCCTCGTGCATGCGTCCTAGCGGGCAACGACCCTATCATGTGCCGGTCTCGCTATCGACGTCCCAGCCACGCAGGAGGGGTCTAAGCGAGGGACGTCAGGTCCCGGGCGGAGCATGCCAACCGCCGCTGCGGCCGTCACCGTGCGACGCGCCTGTCGCCTGGGCGGATATCCGGGCGCGCCAGTCGCCTCGGATCGCTAACATCGGTGCTGCGGGCCGATGTGCTCAATCCATGACCAGGTATCAGGGAGTATCCGTGTCTACCGTGCCGCAGTTGCGCATCACCCTCGCCGGAAGCGAGTTTGTGGTCGTGGCCGGCACGACCGCCGGCGAGGCGATCGGCATAGAACGTGCAGCGGGATCTGAAGTGGCTCAGGTGTCCCCCGCCGGTTCCCCCGCCGGCGGGACCGCCGCGGCCTCCCCGGCAACCGTGATCGCCGCCAGGGTCAATGGTCAACTTCGCGACCTCAAATGTCCGCTAGCCAACGGCGACATCGTGGAGCCTGTCGCGATAGGCAGCGAGGACGGCCGGGCCATCATGCGGCATTCGGCCGCGCACGTCATGGCACAGGCGGTCCAGGAACTCTTCCCGGAGGCAAAGCTCGGCATCGGACCGCCGATCGAGAACGGCTTCTACTACGACTTCGACGTGAGCCGTCCGTTCACCCCCGATGACCTGGCCACGATCGAACGCCGGATGCAGCAGATCATCAAGCAGGGCCAGCTTTTCTCCCGCCGCGTGGTAACCGACGAAGACGCGCGCAAGGAGCTAGCGGGCGAGCCGTACAAGCTGGAGCTTATCGGGCTCAAGGGCGGTGCTTCGACGAACAGCACGGACACCGCTGCCAGCGTCGGCACCGCTGGCAGCGCACCTGACGGGGCCTCGGTCGAGATCGACAGCGCCGCTGACGGGGAACTCACGATCTATGACAACCTCGACGCCGCCACCGGCGATCTGCGGTGGAGGGACCTGTGCCGTGGGCCCCACCTCCCGACTACGCGGCAGATTCCCGCGCTCAAGGTGATGCGCAGCGGCGGCGCTTACTGGCGCGGCAGCGAGAAGAACCCGCAGCTGCAGCGGATCTACGGGACGGCGTGGGAGTCCAAGGATGCGCTCGCCGAGCACCTGAGGCTGCTCGCTGAGGCCGAGCGGCGTGATCACCGGCGCCTCGGCGCGGAGCTGGACCTGTTCTCCTTTCCGCCCGAGATCGGCGGCGGCCTCCCGGTGTTTCACCCAAAGGGCGGCATGGTTCGCAAGGTCATGGAGGACTACTCGCGGCAGCGGCACGCCGAGGCCGGTTACGAGTTCGTCAATACGCCACATATCGCTAAGTCGACATTGTTCGAGATTTCCGGGCACTTGGGGTGGTACGCGGACGGGATGTACCCGCCCATGGAGATGGAAGGCGCCAAGTACTACCCGAAACCGATGAACTGCCCGTTCCACATTCTTATCTACCGTTCGCGGGGGAGATCCTACCGGGAACTCCCGGTGCGGCTGTTCGAGTTCGGCACTGTTTACAGGTTCGAGAAGTCGGGTGTGCTGCACGGCCTGACCAGGGTGCGCGGTCTCACACAGGATGACGCGCACATCTTCTGTGCCTGGGAGCAGATGCCCGGAGAACTCACGTCGCTGCTGAAGTTCGTGGTCGACCTGCTGCGCGATTTCGGGCTCACCGATTTCGAGGCCGAGCTTTCCACCCGCCCGGAGAAGTTCGTCGGCAAGCCGGAGCAGTGGGCGGAGGCGGAGGCGGCGTTGAAGCAGGCGCTCGACGCGTCGGGGCTACCGTATGTGATCGCCGAGGGGGAGGGCGCGTTCTACGCGCCCAAGATCGACGTGCACGTGCGCGACGCCATCGGCCGCCGCTGGCAGCTTTCCACGCTCCAGGTCGACCTGCAGCTTCCGCCCCGCTTCGAGCTGGAATACCAGGCTGCGGACGGCTCGAGGCCCACGCCGTGCATGATCCACCGAGCGCTCTTCGGCTCGGTGGAGCGGTTCTTCGGCATCCTTCTTGAGCACTATGCAGGCGCGCTTCCGCCGTGGCTGTCACCCGTGCAGGTCGTGGGAATCCCGATCGCGGACGTTCACGTGCCCTACCTATCGAGCGTCGCGGCGGCCCTGCGGGAGCGGGGAATCCGTGCCGAGGTGGACGATGGCGATGACCGGATGCAAAAGAAGATCCGCAACGCGCAGCGGCAGAAGGTGCCGTTCATGCTGCTGGCGGGCGACGCGGACGTGGCCGCGGCCGCCGTGTCGTTCCGGTACCGCGACGGATCGCAGCGCAACGGCGTCCCGGTGAGCGAGGCCATCGACGAGATCGTCCAGGCCGTCGCGGACCGTATCCAGGTCTGACCAAGAGTCGCCGCCGACTGGCGGACCGCCCGGGCTGACGGCAAACCCGCGGTTCGGCAGCATTGCCCCGTTGTGACGACATGCTTAAGCAGATGGACTACTTTCCCGTAATCTGTCGCACCCGGGCAGCGGATAGGGGAGTGGCCGCGCCCCTATGCTGCATCCATGCCGAACCGTGACTCGCCGGTACCGCGGATGCCCGGCAGCGGCCCGGGCTCAGGGCCGGAGCCGGAACCCGTGGCGCCCAAGGACGGACCTCTGATCCAGGACGGGGCAGGAGATCCGGACGACTTCAAGCGACTGTGGACGCCACACCGGATGGCCTACATCCGCGGCGAGAACAAACCTCGCGGGCTGGGGGCAGCGGGGCAGTGCCCGTTTTGCCAGGTCCCCGGGCTCCCCGACTCCGAAGGGCTGGTGGTCGCGCGCGGCCAGACCGTGTTCACCGTGCTGAACCTCTACCCGTATAACAGCGGCCACCTGCTGGTGTGCCCATACCGGCATGCCGCTGACTACACCGAGCTTGACCAGACGGAGACGACCGAGCTCGCAGATCACACCAAGCGGGCGCTTCAGGCGCTGCGCGACGCCACTGGGGCGCAGGGATTCAACGTCGGCATGAATCTCGGTGGGGCAGCGGGCGCGGGTATCGCCGCGCACCTGCACCAGCACGTCGTGCCCCGATGGGGCGGCGATACCAACTTCATGCCGGTCGTCGGGCACACACGGGTGCTTCCGCAACTGCTACGCGACACCCGCAAGCTCATCGCGGACGTTTGGCCCGCAGACTGACCGCGGTTAGCCGCACTGCGCTCGTTCGCGGGCCCCCTCAGCTGTGGCGCGCTCGTTCGCGGGCCCCCTCAGCTGTGGCGCGCTCGTTCGCGGGCCCGTTCGTCCGCGGGCCGTTCAGCCCCTGTGCGCTCGTCCCCGGGCACGTTCAGCCCCCCGCTCGCCCGCGGGCCCGTTCAGCCGCGGTGCGCTTGTTCGCGCCCCGCTCGCCCGCGGCCACGTTGGCGGGGCCCCTCAGCAGCGGCGGGCCCGTCAGGGGGCCCGCTCAGCCATTCTTGGCGGCGCTCACGACCTTGTCGGTCAGATGCGATGGCAGCGGCTCGTGACGCAGGTACGAGCGGGTGAAGCTGCCGGTGCCCTGTGACATCGAGCGCAGGTCGATGGCGTAGCGGGTGATCTCGAGTTCGGGGATCTCGGACTTGACCAGCGTCCGCCCGCCAGCCACAGACTCGGTGCCGAGTACCCGGCCCCGCCGCGACGACAGGTCGGACATGACCGCGCCAACGTAGTCGTCGGGGACCAGTACGGACACCTCGTCGACAGGTTCGAGCAGCAGGACGCCCGCCTTGTCAGCCGCATCCTTGAGCGCCATCTTGCCCGCCTTCTGGAATGCCATGTCCGACGAGTCCACCGAGTGTGCCTTGCCGTCGAACAGCGTGACCCTGATGTCCTCCATCGGGTAGCCAGCCACCGCGCCGAGCTCCATCTGAGCCCGGACGCCCTTCTCGACAGACGGAATGAACTGCCGTGGCACGACGCCACCGACAATCTTGTCCACGAACTCGAAACCGGCGCCGGATGGCCTGGGCTCGATCTCGATGTGGCAGATCCCGTACTCGCCGTGGCCACCTGTCTGCTTCACGTTCCGGCCGAGGCCATGGGCCTTGCCCGCGACCGTCTCCCGCAGCGGCACCCGTAGATCGACGGTCTCTACCTCGACGCCGTACTTGTGCGCAAGCCGGTCGAGGAGCACGTCGGCATGTGCCTCGCCCATGCACCATAGGACGAGCTGGCGGGTCTCGGCGTTCATTTCCATGCGCAGCGTCGGGTCCTCGGCCACCAGCCGGGCCAGCGCTTGCGACATCTTGTCCTCGTCCGCCTTGGACTTGGCCTTGATCGCGACGGGCAGCAGCGGTTCCGGCATCGACCACGGCTCCATGAGCAGCGGCCGGTCCTTTTCGGACAGCGTGTCGCCGGTTTCCGCGGAACTGAGCTTCGCGATCGCGCAGATGTCGCCCGCGACGCAGTGTGCGACGGTCCGCTGCTGTTTCCCCAGTGGTGAGGTGAGGGCACCGACCCGTTCGTCCGCGTCGTGGTCGGCGTGCCCCCGATCGGCCATCCCGTGCCCGGAGACATGCAGCACGACGTCGGGCCGGAGAGTCCCTGAGAACACGCGGGCCAGGCTGATGCGGCCGACATAGGGATCGGAAGTGGTCTTGATGACCTCAGCGAGCAGCGGGCCCCTCGGGTCGCAGCGCAGGCCGTTCACCGGCGCGCCATCCACCGTGGTGACGGCGGCCAGCGTGTGCTCGGCCGGCGAAGGGAACGCCTGCGTCACGACCTCGAGCAACTCGGCCATGCCTATTCCGTGCGGGGCCGAAGCGGCGAGCACGGGATAGAAGCTGCCCCTGGCGACCGCTTTCTCGAGATCCTCGATGAGGATCTTGGCGTCGATCTCCTCACCGGACAGGTACCTGTCCATCAGGCCCTCGTCTTCGCTTTCCTGGATGATGCCCTCGATCAGGGTGCCGCGCAGTTCCTCGAACTGTGGCAGGTCCCCAGGATCTGGGTCTTTTTCGGTGCGGGTGCCGCTCGAGTAGTCATAGAGCTTCTGTGAGAGCAGGCCAACTAGGCCCGGCACCTCGCCTTGCTCGCCAGCCACAGGGAGATACAGGGGTGCGACGCCGTCGCCGAACGCGTCCTGGCAGATCGACAGTACTTCTTCGAAGTCCGCGCGCTGATGATCCACCTTTGTGATGATCACGGCACGGGGCATGCCGACCGCAGCGCATTCGTCCCATAGCATGCGGGTAAGCCCGTCCACGCCCCCCGCCGCGGACACGGCGAAGAGCGCGGCATCAGCCGCGCGGAGCCCGGCGCGAAGGTCACCGACGTAGTCGGCGTATCCCGGCGTGTCGAGAAGGTTGATCTTGATGCCCGCATGCGTCACCGGTGCGAGGGTGAGGTTCACAGAACGCTGCTGCCGGACCTCTACTTCGTCGAAGTCGCTTACCGTGCTGCCGTCCTCGACGCGGCCAGGGCGCTGGATCGTTCCGGTGAACGCGAGCAGCGCCTCCACCAGGGTCGTCTTGCCCGCTCCCGAGTGGCCGACGAGCACGACGTTCCGCACGCCGTCGGGCCCGTCGGCCACTGGTGCTCTGCCCGCGGCTCCCGCGGTTCCCGCCTTGTCCGCCATCCGCATCGCCTCCTGCCGGGTTGTGTCTCGTTCACCTTCCGTTGTGTTCAGCCTTTACCTGCGGGCGCCGTTACCACAACCCCTCACCCGGAATCACCCGGCGCGTCCGGATCGCGCTTGCCCATTGACGGGCTCCCTGACCGAATTGGCGCGGCGGCGCAGGCACTAAGATCGGACGGCCATGCTCAACGTCCTGCGACCCCTTCTCGACCGGGTGCTCATCCCGATCGGACGCGCGCTTGCCCGGACCGGCGTCACGCCGAACGAGATCACCATGGTTGGCACGGTCGGATTCACCTGCGGCGCGCTGGCCCTTTTCCCGACCGGCCACCTGTTCGCTGGCACGATCGTGTGCACGGCATTCGTCCTCACTGACATGCTGGATGGTGCGGTTGCCCGGGTAACGGGGAGCAGCGGGGCGTGGGGCGCGTTCCTCGATTCCACTATGGACCGCATCGCCGATGCCGCGATCTTCTCCGGTCTTGTGTTGTGGTTCTTCGCTGGCGGGCACAGCAGGCTGCTCGCGGGTGTCGCCCTGTTCTGCCTGGTAGCAAGCGTGCTTGTGTCATATGCGAAGGCGCGCGCCGAAGGCCTGGGCTTTAGCTGCGGAATGGGCATAGCAGAGCGACCCGAGCGGCTACTTGCCTGCCTCGTCTCAACCGGGCTGGCCGGCCTCGGCGTCCCTTATGTGCTCGCGGCCGGCCTGTGGCTGATCGCCGCGGCGAGCGCGGTCACCTTCGGGCAGCGGGTGCTTGATGTCCGCCGCGGTGCGCTCGCGGCGCCGCCAACATAGCTGAGGGAGAAAGGTGTGCAAGCGTTGAAGGACCGGCTGACGTCGGCCGGTTACGCGTTCGGCTGGACCGTGGTCAGAAGGTTGCCCGAGGCGTGGGCACGGAGCATTTTCATGCTTGTCGCGGAGATCGCCTGGCGGCGCCAGGGCAGGGGCGTGCAGCAGCTTGAGGCAAATCTGCGCCGGGTCATCGGGCCCGATGCGACGGGCACCCGGCTGCGCCAGGTGTCTCGTGCGGGCATGCGATCGTACCTGCGGTACTGGCTTGAGGTATTCCGGTTCCAGGCGATACCTCGAGAGACCATCCTCAGCCAGATGCGGGCCACGGGTGCGGAGAAGACGGCGTTCGCCTTCATGGCGGCCGGCCGCGGTGTGATCTTCGCCCTCCCGCACATGGGCAACTGGGAGCAAGCGGGCGCATGGATCATCCTCCGCGGCGCGGGTTCCTTGACGACGGTCGCTGAACGGCTGCGCCCCGAGAGACTATTCGACAGGTTCGTCGCGTTCCGCGAGAGCCTGGGCATGGAGGTCCTGCCGCTGACCGGGGGAACTCGGAGCGTGTTCGGTGTACTGGCACAGCGGCTGCGGGCGGGCCGCTTGGTCTGCCTGCCGTGCGATCGCGACCTGACCGCGAGCGGCGTCGAGGTGACGTTCTTCGGCGAGGCCGCCCGGATGGCCGCGGGTCCGGCTGCCCTCGCTGTGCAGACCGGGGCGGCCCTGATGCCGGTGACGCTCTGGTATGAGGGCGAGTACTGGCACGCGCACATCTACGACGAAGTTCCCGTGCCGGCGGAGGGAACGAGGAAAGAGAAGGTCGCCGCCATGACCCAGCAGATGGCGGGCCTGTTCGAGTCGGGCATCCGCGAGCACCCGGCGGACTGGCACATGCTGCAGAAGGTGTTCGTCGCCGATCTCGACCCGGACAGGCTCGCGGCGGCCACGGCCACGGCGGTGCCCGTGGAAGGCGCCGACAGCGCGGAAAGCGGAGGCGGTGTGGAAAGCACTGCCCACGCGGCAAGCGCGAACAGTGCCCGGCCGAGCTCCGATGACGCCAGCCGGGCCGGCAGGACGGAATGCGCGGACCCGTGAAGGTAGGCCTCGTCTGCCCGTACACCTGGGAGGTCCCTGGCGGCGTGCAGGCACACGTCAGGGACCTGGCCGAGGCGCTGCAGGGCCTCGGCCACGAGGTCTCGGTGATCACGCCCGCCGACGACGACACCCCGCTTCCACCGTTTGTGGTGTCGGCCGGGCGGGCCATGCCCGTTCCTTACAACGGGTCGGTGGCGCGCCTGGCGTTCGGCTTCGTGTCCGCGAGCCGGGTCCGCCGCTGGGTCCGCGAGGGCGGCTTCGATATCTTGCACGTGCACGAGCCAGTCGCGCCGAGCCTGTCGCTCCTTGCCTGCTGGGTCGCGTCAGGCGCGATCGTCGCCACCTTCCACACCGCGATGGTGCGGTCCCGCGCCCTGCATGCCGCCTCCCCGGTCCTGCAGTCGGCGCTCGAGAAGATCAGCGCGAGGATCGCGGTCTCCGAGGCGGCGCGCAAGAGGCTCGTCGAGCACTTGGGCGGCGACGCTGTGATGATCCCGAACGGGGTCGCCGTGCACAGGTATGCCAATGCGGCACCGCTGCCCGGCTGGCCTGGCGATGGCGGCGTGATCGGCTTCCTCGGCCGGATGGACGAGCCGCGCAAGGGCCTGCAGGTACTGCTCGACGGCTTTGGGCTGCTTGCCGCCGAGCGGCCGACGTTGCGGCTGCTCGTCGCCGGGCCTGGCGACGCGGACGAAGTGCTCGGCAAGGTCACGCCGGCACTGCGTGACCGGGTTGTGCTGCTCGGGCAGGTCAGCGAGGACGTGAAGGCTCGCGTCTACCACTCGGTCGACGTCTTCTGCGCACCCAACACCGGCGGCGAGAGCTTCGGCATCGTCCTCGCCGAGGCCATGGCGGCAGGCGCCGCGATCGCGGCGAGCGACCTGGACGCGTTCCACCGGGTGTTGCGTGGCGGCCAGGCTGGTGAGCTTTTCGAGACAGGGAACCCCGCGGACCTGGCCAGGGCGGCCGGACGGCTGCTCGATGACCCGGGGCGGCGGGCCTCGGTGTCGCGCGCGGCGACGATGGCCGTACGTTCTTACGACTGGTCGGTGGTCGCGCGCGATGTGGTCCGCGTATATGAGACCGTGGTGCCCCGCGCCGACCACGTCGTGGTCGCCCCCTGAGTTAACCCGCGCGAGCGACGTCTTCTCCCGCCTGGCGGGTTATTTCACAAATGAATGAGCGTCTCAGATTTTCACAAATGAATGAGCATCGCAGATTGCGAGATGCCGTCAAGCTGGCGGCGGACCTGTCGGCATCGGCGCAGCTCACGGATTTCGAACGAGCCCTCCGGGGCGAGCCTGAAAGATCAATCTCACGATGCGAGAGGTCGACCCAGATTCTGCAACAGCCCCTGGTACCGCTGAAGGACACCGATGGATGGCGTACTGACCTATGTGGCGATCATCGTCGCGGTCGCCGTGCTCGTCGGCTTCTACGTGTCATGGCGCGCGACCAGGCTTGACCGCCTGAATGCCCGCGCCGAGGCTGCCCGCGCCACCCTTGACGCGGCCCTGGCCAGGCGCAGCGCCGTGGCGCTCGAGCTCGCCGCGTCCGGGTTGCTCGATCCCGCGACGAGCATGCTCATCGCCTGGGCGGCCCATGACGCGAGGGCCGCGGGCCAGCTCGCGTCCCTGACGGCAGTCGGCGGGGAGGCGCAACCACGCGAGCTGGCGGAGAGCGACCTTTCCCGCGCGCTTCGCGCGGCATTTGGCCAGCCGGGCTTCCGCGAATCGCTGACAGGCAAGGGCGGCGCGGATGAGTTGCTCGCCGAGATCGAGGCCGCGGGGCACCAGGTGTTTCTCGCGCGCAAGTTCTACAACGACGCGGTCGCGGCAACGCTGGCGGCGCGCCGCCGACGCCTGGTGCGGCTGCTGCGCCTCGCCGGGGGCGCCCCGGCACCGGTGTTCTTCGAGATCGACGACTCGCCGCCGCGGAATGGAGACGGAAGCGATGGCGCGGACATGCCCCGCCTCACCGGATGAAGCCGCGCTTCATGATCGCGGTAACTTTGCTGAAGGATTTCAAAAAGTGACCGCGATGATGAAAACTGAGCTGCGGCCCGGCCACTTGATGCGTGCCGCAGCCGGGTAGTGGCCATTGGGCCGGGTGGACGGCACCGAATACGATGGAAGTACCGGTAGGGGCAGTGCGGCGCGGCAGGCCGCGCGGCTCGCGCCGGACCCGGCAGACGCACCAGCTATGCAGATGCACCGGCGTGTCTGTCCCAGGCGCTGCAGAGTCCTTCTTGTGGACGACACAGACGACACAGACGACACAGACGACACAGTTGTCCATTACCGTGTGAGGTCCCGATTGTCCGCCAGTACCGCCAGCCCCACCGCTGCCAGCTCCACCGCTGTCAGCCCTACCGCTGCCAGCCCCGCTGACGTCAGCGCGAGCCCCGAGACAGGCACCGCAAGGGTCAAGCGGGGCATGGCCGACATGCTCAAGGGCGGCGTGATCATGGACGTTGTCACGCCAGCCCATGCCAAGATCGCTGAGGATGCGGGCGCGGTAGCGGTCATGGCGCTGGAGCGGGTTCCCGCCGACATTCGCGTACAGGGCGGCGTCGCCCGGATGAGCGACCCGGACATGATAGACGGAATCATCAGCGCGGTTTCCATCCCGGTCATGGCCAAGTGCCGTATCGGTCATTTCGCCGAGGCCCAGGTGCTGCAGGCGATCGGGGTTGACTACATCGATGAGTCCGAGGTCCTTACCCCGGCGGACGAGAGCCACCACGTCGACAAGTGGAAGTTCACGGTGCCGTTCGTGTGCGGCGCCACCAATCTTGGTGAGGCGCTGCGCCGGATCTCCGAGGGTGCCGCGATGATCAGGTCCAAGGGCGAGGCGGGCACCGGCAACGTGGTCGAGGCGACCCGCCACATGCGCCAGATGAGGTCGGAGATCCGCCGCCTGCCCACCCTTTCCAGTGAGGAGCTCTACGCGGCGGCAAAAGATCTTGGCGCACCCCACGACCTGGTCGAAGAGGTCGCTAGGGCCGGCCGCCTGCCCGTCGTGCTCTTCACCGCAGGCGGCATCGCCACCCCCGCGGACGCGGCGATGATGATGCAGCTCGGGGCGGAGGGTGTCTTCGTCGGGTCGGGCATCTTCAAGTCCGGTGACCCGGCCAGGCGCGCGGCGGCAATCGTCAAGGCGACCACCTTCCACGACGACCCCGACGTGATCGCCAAGGTATCACGCGGACTCGGCGAGTCCATGGTGGGCATCAACCTCGACAGCCTCCCTGCTGAGCAGCACTACGCGGGCCGTGGCTGGTAAGCGGCGACCTTAATCGGAGCGGCGTGAGCGCGGAGCCGCGCACGCCGCGCCGGTGCGCGAGGAAGCCCGGGCCCGTGCCGGTCGCAGGCCGGGTGAGCGTCGTCGCCGTCCAGCATCTGCCGTCTGGCTGGACCAGCGGGATGACGGCGAGGGGTGCCAGGCGTTGAACGTATAGGCGGAGTGCCGGGCACCGCTGTGCAAGGCCCGGCTCCAGGGCCCCCGCCCGGGGTCCGGGCTCCAGGGCCCCCGGGCCTCCCGGGGTCCGGGCTCCAGGGCCCCCGCCCGGGGTCCGGGCTCCAGGGCCCCCGCCCGGGGTCCCGGCTCCAGGGCCCCCGCCCGGGGTCCCGGCTCCAGGGCCCCCGCCCGGGGTCCCGGCTCCAGGGCCCCCGCCCGGGGTCCCGGCTCCAGGGTCCCGCTGCAGGGCCTATGCTCCACGGGGTCACAGCGTCCAGGCAGGAGGGTTGCCGTGTCCATGAGTCCGGTCATCGGCGTGCTCGCCTTGCAGGGCGACGTACGCGAGCACGTGCGCGCGCTGAACTCAGCCGGTGCCCAGCCCGCCGCGATCAGGCGGCCGGAGGAACTCGACGCGGTCGATGGCCTGGTCATTCCCGGCGGTGAGTCCACCACGATATGGAAGCTGGCCACCGCGTTCGAGTTGATGGAGCCGGTGCGCAAGCGGATCGCGGCGGGGATGCCCGCGTTCGGCTCCTGCGCCGGGATGATCATGCTGGCGGACCGCCTGCTCGACGCCGCCGTCAGCCAGCAGACATTCGGCGGGATCGACATGACCGTGCGGCGGAACGCGTTCGGGCGCCAGGTGGATTCGTTCGAGACAGAGCTGGACATCCGGGGCATCGGTGGACCCAGGCTTCGCGCGGTCTTCATCCGCGCGCCCTGGGTCGAGTCGACAGGTCCGGCCGTCGAGATCCTCAGCAGGGACGGCTCCACCGGTAGGATCGTGGCCGTCCGGCACGGGCCGCTGCTGGCCACCGCGTTCCACCCGGAGCTCACCGCGGACGACCGCGTTCACCGGCTCTTTGCCGACATCGTGAAGGGAAGATCATGAGCGGCCACTCCAAGTGGGCCACCACCAAGCACAAGAAGGCGGTCGTCGACGCGAAGCGCGGCAAGCTCTTCGCAAAACTAATCAAGAACGTGGAGGTCGCGGCCAGGACCGGCGGCGGTGACCCGGCGGGCAACCCGACGCTTTTCGACGCCATCCAGAAGGCGAAGAAGAGCTCGGTTCCGAACGACAACATCGACCGTGCCGTGCGCCGTGGCGCCGGCCTCGAAGCCGGCGGTGCCGCCTACGAGACCATCACGTACGAGGGATACGCGCCCGGCGGCGTCGCGGTGCTCGTCGAGTGCCTGACCGACAACCGCAACCGCGCCGCGTCGGATGTGCGCACGGCGTTCAGCCGCAACGGCGGCTCCATGGCCGACCCGGGGTCTGTGTCCTATCTGTTCCACCGCAAGGGCATGGTCATCGTGCCCAAGGCAGGCGGGCTCACCGACGATGATGTCGTCGCCGCGGTGCTCGACGCGGGCGCCGAGGAGGTTGCGGACCTCGGCGAGTCGTTCGAGGTGGTGAGCGACGCCGCCGACCTGGTCCGGGTGCGTACCGCGCTGCAGCAGGCCGGGATCGACTACGACTCCGCGGAGGCCGCGTTCCTGCCCACGATGGAGATCCCGCTCGACGAGGAGAACGTCAAGAAGGTTTTCAAGCTGATCGACGTCCTCGAGGACTCGGACGACGTGCAGAACGTCTACGCCAACTACTCGGTCAGCGACGAGATCATGGAGAAGGTTGGCTGATCGGGCAGCTGGCTGGACGTGGAGATTTGCGAGCTTCACCAGGGTGATGACTACGAGCAACTGTTCGATCTGAGGACGCGGGCATTCGGCCCGGTGACCCCCGCCGAGCGGGGGCGGTGGCTGGCCCAGGCCCGGTACGCCATCGCCCGCCGGGCTTACCTGGCCGTGTTCGACGGCTGCCGGATGGCGGGGGCGGCCAGATTCCATGACATGACCCAGTGGTGGCTCGGCCTCGGCGTCCCTGCCGCCGGGGTGGCGAGCGTCGCGCTCGCACCCGAGGATAGGGGCAAGGGCGCCGGGCGCGCCTTGATGACCGCGCTGCTTGAGCACATCGCAGCGGCCGGCTACCCGCTTAGCGTGCTGTACCCGGCGACCGCACCGCTCTACAGATCGGTCGGCTGGGAGTTGGCCGGCTTCTGCTACGAGGCGGTGCTGCCCACGCGCTCGCTGCGGACGATCACGCCGGACCCTGCGCACCGCGCCGTACTGGACCGCGCCGTACTGGACCGCGCCACGCCAGACGATACGGCTGCGGTCCGCGCGGTGGAATGCGTGGTCCACGCTAGCGCCCGCGACTGCGGCCCGCTCAGCTGGGATGAGGTCACCACACGGCAATGGCTGGACGACGAGCGCCGGTTCGGTTACCTCGGCGCCGATGGATTCCTCGCGTACCGCTGGCGGGACGGCAACGAGGAGATCTTCGTCGACCGCGCCGTCGCCGGGTCAGAAGCAGCCACCAGGAAAATCTGGTCGTTGCTTGCCTCGTGCTCTTCGATCGCGCGCACCGTTCGGGCGCGGGTCAGTCCCGCCGAGCCGTTCGCGATCTTGATGAGGGAACCCGACACAGTGCTCAGCAGCGTCCATGCCTGGATGCTGCGGGTGGTGGACGCGCCCGCCGCGGTGGCCGGCCGCGGCTTCCCCGCTGGGCTCGACGTCGCCGTGCCGCTACGGCTGAGCGATGCGGCTCGCCCGGGCAACGGCGGGGACTGGACGCTGGCGGTCAGCGGCGGCAAGGGAACGCTTGAACGTTCCCAAACGGCTGCCGCGCAGCCACTCACCCTTGACGCGCGCGGTTTCGCGGCGCTATACGCCGGCACGACGCTGCCGGTTTTGCGCCGCAGCGGGCTGGCAAGCGGGGGAGACTCAGACGGTGACGCGCTTCTCGACGCCGCGTTCGCCGCGCAGCCGTTCTGCCTGGATACCTTCTAGCGTTGCCGGCCCGTGGGCCGCCGGACGGTCATCCGCTGGCCCGCCATCCGCTGGCTGCCCGGCCGTCGTCATGGCGCTGCCGTCGCGTCCGACCGCGAGAGCGTCGGCGACACGCCGGGCGCGCTCCGGCCTCTTGGCTGGTCGGCCAGGTAGCGTTCCTGCCGAACACGTGTTCGCCAGCGATCAGGATGGTGGCCGCCATGCGGGTCTTCGGGGTCGACCCGGGGCTGACCCGCTGCGGCCTCGGTGTGGTCGATGGCGCACCCGGGTTGCCGCTCTCCCTGGCAGGCGCGGGCGTTGCGCGCACCCCGGCCGGCGACGAGGTGGCGGCGCGCTTGCTCGCGCTCGACCGCGAGATCGGGGAGTGGCTGGACAGGTACCGCCCCGACGCGGTCGCCGTGGAGCGGGTGTTTAGCCAGCACAACCTGCGCACGGTGATGGGCACCGCGCAGGCGGGCGCGGTCGCGATCGTGTGCGCGGCGCGGCGTGGTATCCCGGTGGCGCTGCACACGCCAAGCGAGACGAAGGCCGCGGTCACCGGGAATGGGCGTGCGGACAAGGCGCAGGTGGCGGCCATGGTGACCCGACTGCTCCGGCTCACAGACCCGCCGCGGCCCGCCGATACAACGGACGCGCTCGCGCTTGCCATCTGCCATCTGTGGCGCGGCGGCTCCGCGCAGCGGCTCGCGCAGGCCGTGGCGGTGCAGATAGCGGAGGGCCGCGCGCCATCGGGGGCCGCGGGCCGTCCGCGCGAAGGCGTCGTGTCCCCCCGGGCTCGCTCAGCAGGAGGTGCAAGGTGATCTCCCACCTGGATGGAAACGTTTCCTCGGTGGCGCCGGACGGCGCAGTGGTCGACGTCGGCGGGGTCGGCCTGGCCGTGCAGTGCACGCCGGCGACGCTGGCCAGGTTGCGGCCGGGTGAACGGGCCCGCGTGCCGACGTCACTGGTGGTGCGGGAAGACGCACTGACCCTGTACGGGTTCGCCGACGAGGACGAGCGGACGGTATTCGAGCTGCTGCAGACCGCGAGTGGAGTAGGGCCGCGGCTAGCGCTCTCCGTGCTCGCCGTGCACAGCCCGGACGCGCTGCGCCGTGCGGTCGCGACCGAGGACCTCGCTGCGCTGATGATGGTGCCCGGCGTTGGCAAAAAGGGCGCGCAGCGGATCGTCCTCGAGCTCGCCGGTCGGCTCGGCACGTCAGGGACTGACCTGGGCAACGGCGCCGTCGGCGCGGGCTCTGCGGCCGGTAACGCGGCGCTCGCGGGCGGCGGAAGGCCAGGCGCCTGGCGCGACCAGCTGCACGCCGGCCTGACCGGACTCGGCTGGTCGCCGCGTGAGGCCGAGCAGGCGGTCGCCGCGGTGGAACCCGAGCTGACAGCGATGGCGGCGGCCTCGGGGAGCCAGCAGCCCGTTGACATGGCGGTGGCGCTGCGTGCCGCCCTGCGGCAACTGGGGCGCGTGTGAGCGCCGCAACCGGCCGCGGCGCGGATGGGGCCGCAGCCACAGCGGCACTCAAGGTCGAAGACAAGGCCACAGCCAAAGCCGCGGACAAGGCCACAGACAGCGCCGGGGACGGCGGCGGTGAGGACCGCGTCGTGTCACCGCTCGCAGACGCGGACGAGCGTGCCATCGAGGGCGCGCTGCGCCCGAAGCGGCTCGATGAGTTCATCGGGCAGGCGCGCGTACGCGAGCAGCTGACGCTTGTGCTCCGTGGCGCGCAGCGCCGCGGCAAGGTGCCTGATCACGTGCTGCTTTCCGGCCCGCCCGGCATCGGCAAGACCACGATAGCGATGATCATCGCCGCCGAGCTCGGGGCGCCGCTGCGGATCACCAGCGGCCCGGCGATCGAGCGTGCCGGGGATCTGGCCGCTGTGCTGTCCACGCTCGCCGTGGGTGAGGTCGTGTTCATCGACGAGATCCACCGGCTGGCCCGGCCCGCGGAGGAGATGCTGTACCTCGCGATGGAGGACTTCCGCGTCGACGTAGTGGTGGGCAAGGGCCCGGGCGCGACGGCGATCCCGCTGGACATCGCGCCGTTCACCCTGGTGGGCGCCACCACGAGGGCCGGGTTGCTGCCGGCGCCGCTGCGGGACAGGTTCGGCTTCACCGCCCGTCTCGACTTTTACGAACCGGGTGAACTGGAGATCATCGTCCGGCGCTCGGCCGGCCTGCTCGGGGTGCCACTGCGCGACGACGGCGGCACAGAGATCGCGCGGCGCTCACGGGGCACGCCGCGGATCGCCAACCGGCTGCTCCGCCGCGTGCGCGACTACGCGGAGGTCCGCGCCGACGGGGTGGTGAACAGGCCGACCGCGCGCGCCGCGCTCGAACTGTACGAGGTGGACGAGGAGGGGCTTGACCGGCTCGACCAGGCGGTCCTGCACGCACTGCTCCGGCGGTTCAACGGCGGGCCCGTCGGATTGTCCACGCTGGCAGTCGCGGTCGGCGAGGAGCCGGAGACCGTCGAAGTGGTTGCCGAGCCGTTCCTGGTCAGGGCCGGGCTGCTGGCCCGGACGCCGCGAGGGAGAATCGCGACCCCGGCCGCCTGGGCGCATCTGGGCCTGGTTCCCACCGCCGAGGCACCGCAACCTGGTGGCATTCCCTGGTCGGCGGCGTCGTCGGCGGCGGCGGCCGAACCGGTGCTTTTCGACTTCACGTCGGCGGACGACTGAGGGACGTTTCATAGATCTCTGGCATGCTCCGCGAACGCCCAAGATCCACCGGACACGCCCGGCTCGGCTCCGGGCGGGTGCGCAGTTGGCCACGGCAGTCGTGCGGCCGCCCCGACCGACCGGGCGTGACTGTCTTTGGGTACGTTCTGGTCATAGGCACCCGGATCCCTGAACCGGCCGGCCGGATTTCGCGGTACCACGCGTACCGCTGCGCACGGGCCGCGATCAGGGGCGCGACACGATTGGACCTCGGAGGCCGTAGCCTGTTTGAGCGACCCCTCATCCGTCGCTAAACTCCGACAGTTGGTCACCGGCTGTACCGTGGGCGCTAGCACCCCCGGGCTACTGGGCGCGTGACCGCGTGCGTTGAACCAAACTGGAAGGATGCCCCGCCGATGGCCGCCATACTAATCCCGGCGACGGCCCCGCTTGCGGCTGCGAAGTCGTCTTCGGGCTCGTCGTTCACGCTGATAATCATCCTCGTGCTGGTCTTCGGCCTTTTCTACTTCCTGATGATCAGACCGCAGCGCAACCGCCAGCGCCAGGTCATGCAGGTGCAGAATGCTGTCGTCCCCGGCCAGCGGGTCCGCACCACGGCGGGGATGTACGGTACCGTCACCGCGGTGGATGACGGCGACGTGGTGGTCGAGATAGCGCCAGGCGTGGAGGTCCGCTACCTGAAGCGGGCCATCATGGAGGTCTTGTCCGACGCGCCGGTGAACGGTACCGGCAACGGCGCGCAGCCGACCGCGGACGTCGCGGCGGGCGAGGCCGCAGCGCAAAGCACGCAATCAGCGGCCGAGGCCGACGCGGCCCACGACGGCCAGGCGGCGGAGAAGTAGCAAACGCACACCAGACCGTAACGAGGACAGGCGAGAAGTGGCTCCCCCGAAGAGTAATGTTCCGAGGCCGGGACGCACCCTCGCCGTGCTGGCGGCGCTCATTGTCGTGCTCGTCATCGCGGTCGTGGGCAAGGACGCGTTCAGCCCGGGCCGCTGGCACAAGAGCTTCGCGGTCAAGCTCGGCCTTGACCTGAGCAGTGGCACCACCGTGACTCTGAAGGCGGTGACACCCAATGGGGGTGCGCCGCCGGCGGCGAACATGCAGAAGGCCCTGGAGATCATCCGCGAGCGGGTGAACGGCACCGGCGTCACAGAGGCGCAGGTGACCCAGCAGGGCAACGACATCATCACTGTCGCGGTCCCCGGCGCCGGCCAGCAGAAGGTGGTCAGCCTGGTCGGCAAGACGGCGCAACTACGGTTCCGCCAGGTGCTGCTCCAAGCGTCGAACACGTCGGCCCCGTCCGCCGCGCCCACCCCGACGCCGTCAGCAGCTACCTCATCCGCTCATCCGACCCGGTCGCCGAGCACGTCTTCGCGGGTCAAGGCGTCGCCGGCCGGGTCAGCGCACGCCCTCGGCGGATTCGCCGGAAGGGCAGCCGCCGGCGGTAGCGCGCTGGATCGTGGTGTCGCTCGCCTGGCCGCCGCTTCTTCGCGTTCACTCGCGCCAGCGGCCCCGGGCGCGCGTGCGACTGCGACACCTTCCCCGTCGCCGACGGCTACCTCGTCCGCCGCCGCGCAGGGCGAATCCACCAGCGGCGTCGGCCCCAAGGTGCTTGCCCTGTTCAACAAGCTGGACTGCAGCAAGCCCAACTGGCAGCAGCAGGTCGGCTATAACCCGAACGCCGAGGACAACGCGAACTCCCAGATCGTTTCCTGCTCGCAGGACAGTAAGACCAAATACCTGCTGGATGTGGCGAAGGTTGAGGGAACCGCCGTCACAGGCGCCTCGGCGGGCCTGCCCACCTCGGGCAATTCCGTCGGTACCCAATGGCAGGTCAACCTGACCTTCAATAGCACCGGCGCCCAGGAGTTCGGCAACCTGACGACACAGATGTACAACTCCTACGGCACCAGCGCCAACAGCAGCGAGACCGGGTACGCCCGCGACCAGCTTGCGATCGTGCTCGACGGGGTGGTGATCTCGTCTCCGCAGATCAACCAAGGCCCTATCACCGGCGGCGACGCCCAGATATCGGGTAACTTCACCCAGACGAGCGCGACCGACCTGGCCAACGTGCTGAAATACGGCGCGCTGCCGCTCAAGTTCACCACCCAGGCGGTGAACACCGTGTCGCCAACCCTGGGCCATGACCAGCTTGTCGGCGGCCTGATCGCGGCGGCGATCGGCATGGTACTCGTGATCTTCTACCTGCTGCTCTACTACCGTGGCCTCGGCCTGGTGGCCATCTCCAGCCTGGTCATCGCGGCGCTGCTCACCTACCTGTGCGTGCTCACCCTCGGCAGGTACATGGGCTTCGCCCTGTCCCTGGCCGGGATTGCCGGTCTCATCGTGGCCATCGGTATCACCGCCGACTCGTTCGTGGTGTTCTTCGAGCGCCTCCGCGACGAAGTGCGCGAGGGGAACACGCTGCGCTCCGCCGTGGAACGCGGCTGGAAGCGCGCACGCCGCACGATCCTGGTGTCCGACACCGTGTCGTTCCTTGCCGCCGTGTTCCTCTACTACTTCGCGATCGGTGACGTCCGTGGTTTCGCATTCACCCTCGGGCTTACCACCATCATCGATGTGGTCGTGGTCTTCCTGTTCACCAAGCCGATGATCACTTTGCTGGCAGGCACGCGGTTCTACGGCGGTGGTCACCCACTCTCCGGACTCGACCCGGCCAGGCTGGGCGCACGAACATCTTGGCGAGCATCGCCGCGGACCGTGCCCTCCGCCGCGGCGCCCGTCCGCAGCTCCGCGGCGCCGCAACGTGACAATGACCCGCCACGAAGCGGCCAGGCGCCGACCCGGACCAGCCCGAAGGAGGCATGATGTCCCGCCTCGGTGACATTGGCGGCCGGCTTTACCGCGGCGAGGTCTCCTTCGACTTCATCGGCAAGAAGCGTGTCTTCTACCTGATCTCGGCCGCCGTGCTGCTGATCAGCGTGGCCGCGGTGCTGGTGCGCGGGCTCAACTACAGCGTCGAGTTCAAGGGCGGCTCCGTCTTCCAGTTCAGGGCGGCGGGCACCACGGTCAGCGAGGTGGGCGCGACCGCGAAGGCGGGCGGGGCTCCGGACGACCCGATCGTGCAGCAGTTGACCGGCGGCGGCGTGCCGGGCTGGCAGGTGCAGACCGAGCCGTTGTCGAACCAGCAGGTGACGAGCGTCGAGAACGCGCTCTCGTCGCGGTTTCACACGCAGGTCAGCGTCAACTCGGTGGGCCCGAGCTGGGGCAAGGACATCTCACAGAAGGCGCTGGAAGGACTGATATTCTTCCTCGTCGCGATCGTGCTGTACCTGACGATCACGTTCGAGTGGAAGATGGCCGTGTCGGCGATCATCAAGTTGTTGCACGATATCGTGATCGTTGTCGGCGTCTACGCGCTTGTCGGCTTCGAGGTGTCACCCGCATCCGTGATCGGTCTGCTCACGATCCTCGGCTACTCGCTTTACGACACGGTCGTCGTGTTCGACAAGGTCCGGGAGAATACGGCCGGGCTGCTCGGCGGCGCAAGGATGACCTACAGCCAGTCTGCCAACCTCGCGGTTAACCAGACGCTGGTCCGCTCGATCAATACGGCGATCGTCGGGTTGCTGCCCGTGGCCGCGATCCTGTTCGTCGGGGCCGGGCTGCTCGGTGCGGGTACGTTGAAGGACCTTGCGCTCGTGCTGTTCGTTGGCATGCTCGTCGGCACGTACTCGTCCATCTGCATCGCCACGCCGATCCTCGCGACGCTGAAGGAACGTGAGCCGCAGTACCAGGCGCTGGCCCGCCGGGTGGCGGCCCGTGAGTCCAGCGCCCGTGCCGAGCGGCGGCAGGCAAAGAGGGCGACGGCCGGGGTCGCGGCTACCAGCGTCGCCGCAATCGTCTCCGATGACCCGCGCGATTCGGACACCGTCCGCCAGGGCGACGATGCCGACCCGCCAATTGGGTCGGCGGCAGCCGCCAAGGGCGCGGCAGCCGGTGCATCCGGGCCGGGCGCTGCGGCACGCAATCCGCAGCAGGGCCAGGGCAAGCGCGGGGGAGGCCAGCGCCAGCAGCCGAGGCGATCGAGCGCGGCCAAACGACGGCCGAGCGGTAAGAAGAAGAGGTAGTCCCCTGGCCGAAGACGCAGCGGAAAGCTCGCTTAGTGACCTGATCAGGGCCCGGATCCGGGATGTGCCTGATTTCCCGACTCCCGGCATCGTTTTCAAGGACATCACGCCGCTGCTAGCCGATCCGGCCCTATTCGGCGCGGTCATCAGCGCTCTGGCGACCGGACACGGCCGCGTGGACAAGGTGGTGGGCATCGAGGCACGCGGCTTCATCCTCGCTGCGCCGGTCGCGTGCCGGCTTGGCGCCGGTTTCGTCCCCGTGCGCAAGCAGGGCAAACTCCCCGCGGCGACCCACGGGCAGACCTACCATCTCGAGTACGGCACGGCGACTGTGGAGGTGCACACGGACGCGTTCGCGCCAGGCGACCGCGTGCTCATCGTGGACGACGTGCTCGCCACCGGCGGTACCGCGCGGGCGACAGCGGAACTCATCCGCCGGTCAGGCGCGCATGTCACCGCGATCGCGGTGCTGCTCGAACTCGGCTTCCTGAGCGGCAGGGACGGTCTCGGCGACCTGCATCTGCGGCCGCTGCTCGTGGTGTGACCGCTACAGCCCGAGGCGGCGCGTGGCAGAGCGCCCACCGGTGCGGCGGCCCGGCTTGCCGGGAATCCAGTGATGTCATGCTGTTGTTTGCGGAAGTAGGCGCTCGCAGCGCCGTAGGCGGTGGAGGTGATGCTGTTGGTGTGCCGGCGGACGGGCAGGAAGACTGCGTCACATGCCACATCTGGGAATCTCCTGGCAGCTCGCGGCGATTTTGGCGAGCGGCCTGCTCGCGGTCGCAGGGCTGGCCTGGTTGCCGCATCGGCGCCCGCTGGACCTCGCCGTGCGCTTCGTTCGCGAGGGCGGGCTTATTGTCAGCCTATGGCGCCGCGACCTGGCACCTCCCGAATCCTCCCCCGATAAGCTGGGTGTTTCGGTGAACGTGAGGAGTACGGGTGTCCGGTGACGTTGTGGCAACCGGCACGACCGGTGCCGACGGCGCCGCGACCGGGATTGCGGCCCGCTCCGGACTGATGATCTGCGAGACGGCGGACCATCGGCGTTGGAGGTGCCTACAGACGGTGCGGCGGCAGGGTCTGGCCGGTCCACGCCCGGGAACGGCACCGGGGGGGGTGTCGTGACCGACCAGGCAGATACCGGCACACCGGCTGGTAGCGCCGTGGGTGCCGAGCAGACCCCCGCAGACGCCACCCAGGCGGTTACCGCCGTTGCGGCGGGCCGTGCCGCTCAGGCGCGTCGAGCGGCGCCAGATCAGGCCGCAGCGGCGGAGGCCGCGCCGGATCAAGCCGCATCGGCTGCTGCCATACAGGGCCACGCCGCACCAGACCGCACCTCAATGTCAGATCAAGACACCCCGTCGGGCCACACCCCGCCAGGTCAGGAAGGGACAGGTCAGGAAGGGACAGGTCGGAGTACCCGACGGGGCGCGTCCCGCGGCCGCCCGGACGACCGGAAGCCGGACGCTGATCAGGCTGAGGCGGACGAGGCGAATTCACTACCTGCCGGTGCGACGGAAACCCGCCCGGGTGGCGCGACGGGCGGCCATGCGGGAGTGCGCCGCAGGCTAGCCAGGCTCGGCGCCCAGCGGGCAAGCACCCTGAACCCGGTGCTCGAACCACTGTTCAAGACGGTACGGGCGACTCATCCGAAGGCCGACGTCCGCCTCATCGAGCGCGCCTATGAGATCGCCGCCTTGTGGCATCGTGACCAGAAGCGCAAGAGCGGCGACCCGTTCATCACCCATCCGCTCGCCGTCACGACGATTCTCGCCGAGCTTGGCATGAATCACGAGACCCTGTGCGCCGCACTGCTACACGACACGGTCGAGGACACCCCGTACACCCTGACCGAGCTCCGTTCCGAGTTTGGTGAGGACATCGCGGCCCTCGTGGACGGTGTCACCAAGCTCGATAAGGTCAAGTACGGTGAGGCCGCCGAGGCGGAGACGGTCCGCAAGATGGTCGTCGCGATGTCACGCGATATCCGCGTCCTGGTGATCAAACTCGCGGACCGGCTGCACAACATGCGTACGCTCAAATACCTGCCACGGGACAAGCAGGAACGCAAGTCCAGGGAGACCCTGGAGATTTTCGCGCCCCTCGCCCATCGGCTCGGCATGAACACGATCAAGTGGGAACTCGAGGACCTCGCGTTCGCGACGCTGTACTCGAAACGGTACGACGAGATCGCCCGCATGGTGTCCGAGCGCGCACCGCGCCGCGACGTTTTCCTGCAAGACGTGGTCGCGGACGTTTCTGCGGATCTGCGCGAGGCGAAGATCAAAGCGACCGTGACCGGCCGGCCCAAGCACTACTACTCGATCTATCAGAAGATGATCGCCCGCAACGTCGAGTTCGACGAGATCTACGACCTCGTGGGCATCAGGGTCCTTGTCGACTCGGTGCGCGACTGCTACGCGGCGCTCGGCACGATCCACGCCCGCTGGAATCCGGTGCCCGGGCGCTTCAAGGACTACATCGCGATGCCAAAGTTCAACATGTACCAGTCGCTGCACACGACCGTGATAGGGGCAGAGGGCAAACCGGTCGAACTGCAGATCCGTACCTGGGGTATGCACAGGCGTTCCGAGTATGGCGTCGCCGCGCACTGGAAGTACAAGGAGGACACGGTTCTCGGCGGCCGCGGCAAGGACGGCAGGGGCGGCAAGGGCACGGCCGGAGATATGGAATGGCTGCGCCAACTGGTGGACTGGCAGAAGGAGACCGCCGACCCGGCCGAATTCCTCGAGTCGCTTCGCTTTGACCTCGCCGCGTCCGAGGTGTACGTGTTCACCCCGCGCGGCGAGGTGATCGCCCTCCCGCAAGGGGCAACGCCCGTCGACTTCGCCTACGCCATCCACACCGAGGTCGGTCACCGCACCATTGGTGCCCGTGTCAACGGCAGACTGGTCCCGTTGGAGAGTGCGCTCGACAACGGTGACACGGTGGAGATCTTCACCTCGAAGGCGCAGGAGGCCGGGCCGAGCAGGGACTGGCTGAACTTCGTCAAGAGCGCCAGGGCCCGCAACAAGATCCGCCACTGGTTCTCAAAGGAACGCAGGGAAGCGGCGATAGAGGCGGGCAAGGACTCGATCGCGCGGGCAATGCGCAAGCAGGGCTTGCCGCTGCAGCGTCTCGCCTCGGGCGACGGGCTGCTCGCGGTCGCGAGGGACCTGCGCTACAGCGACGTCTCGGCGCTCTATGCGGCGGTCGGCGACCGGCATATCAGCGCCCAGGCTGTCGTGGCCAAGCTGGTCAGGGCCGCTGGCGGTCTCGTCGGCGCGGGGGAAGACCTCGCAGAGGTGACGCTGCCGAGCCGCGAACCGAGGCCGCGGCTGCCCGGGGATCCCGGCATCGTGGTGGAAGACGCCCCGGACATCTGGGCCCGGCTGTCCAAGTGCTGCACGCCGGTTCCCGGCGACGAGATAACCGGTTTCGTCACACGCGCGAGTGGGGTGTCCGTTCACCGGAAGGACTGCGTCAACCTGCATCATTTGCAGGAAGCGCAACCTGAGCGGCTGGTGGGCGTCCGCTGGTCACCGACAGAGGAATCGGTGTTCCTCGTCGCCATCCAGGTCGAGGCACTGGACCGGACGCGGCTGCTGTCCGACGTGACCCGGGTGCTTTCCGACCAGCATGTCAACATCTTGTCGGCGTCGGTCACCACCACGAGGGACCGGGTGGCCGTGAGCCGGTTCACCTTCGAGATGGGCGACCCGAAGCATCTCGGCCACGTACTCCGCGCGGTCCGTGCGATCGACGGTGTCTACGACGTCTACCGGATCACCGGCTGACGACCCGCCCCGGTGGCCGGTCGGCGGCGCGCACCCCGTGTCCTCTGGTGGCGCACAGGGCGTCTGGTTGGTGGTGCACCCGGCGTCCGGTTGGTCTGCGCGTTCCAGGCCCAGGTGACCGCTCACGGCGTACGGCAGGTGTCCGGCTGACGGTCGCCGGATCAGCCGCTGAGCTCCGACAGCGTCCGCTCGGCCTCCGCGAGCCAGGACCGGCGCGCCGCGAGTGCCTCGTCCGCCCGCACCACGGCCTGTTCATCGCCTTGCTCGCGCGCACCGGCAAGCTGCTTCTCGAGTTGGCTGATCGCCGTGCGCAGCTGTGCGACGGTGCCCTCGGCACGGGCACGCGCTTCGGGGTTGGCCCGCCGCCACCGCACGTCCTCTGCCTTGCGGACCGCGTCCTCGACCCGCCGCAGCCCCGACTCGAGGCGGTCGCGCGCATCGCGCGGTACAGGCCCGGCCTCCTCCCAACGTTCCTGGATCACGCGCAGCGCGGATCGGGTGGCGCGGAGATCCTTCACCGGCAGCAGGCGTTCGGCCTGGGTGAGCAGTTTCTCCTTCGCCGCCGCGTGTTCACGCAGCTCCGCGTCGCGCTGTGCGAACAACTCACCGCGTGCCTTGAAGAAAGTCTCCTGCGCCGTCCTGAAACGGCTCCAGAGTTCGTCCTCGACGCCGCGTGCCGCGCGGCCCGCCGACTTCCACGATCGCATGAGCTCGCGGAACGCGACGGCGGTAGCCGTCCAGTCCGTCGATGACGCGAGGGCCTCCGCCTCAGCGACCAGCTTCTCCTTGCGGATCCGTGTCGCCTCGCGCTCGGCTTCCAGGGTGGCGAAGTATGCCTTGCGGCGCTTGGTGAAGGCGTTGCGCGCCGCGGACAGCCGCTTCCACATGGCGGTCTCGACCGTGCGCTCGGCGCGCGGCGCCACTTTCCATTCCTCCAGAAGCTGCTGCATCCGCTCGCCGCTGATCTTCCAATGCGTGGCTTCCGCGGCGATACGCTCCGCTTCCGTGACGATCCGCTCCTTGATCTCCCTGGCGTCCTTGCGCGCGCTCGCGCGCGCGGCCTTGAACTCCTCACGGCGGTGATCCACCAGGCCGCCCAGGTCCTCAATGCGGGTGTGCAGGCCGTTAAGGTCGCCTATGGCGTGCGCGTCCGTGACGGCGTCGAGCAGGCGCGCTATGCCCGCTTGCGCCTGAGCGGGTGACAGGTCGGTGGTCTTGATCCGCTGTTCGAGCAGGTCCACCTCGGTCACAAGCGCCTCGAACTTGCGCCTGAAGAACGCGATTGCCTCTGCCGCGTCCCCCGCCTGCCAGGAGCCAATCGCCCGCTCCCCGTCGGCTGATCGCACGAAAACGGTGCCGTCGGCGTCAACGCGGCCCCACGGATCGTTCGGGGTGCTCACCGCAGACCTCCTGGCTCAGTCTCGTCAAGGCCGTGGTTCGGCTCAGGTCTTCTTCATGGTCACGCTCTTGATGATGACGCTCTCTTTCGGCGGCCCGTCACCAGCGCCATTGGCGTCCGCCGCGACGCCCCCTTTGGCCACGTTCCGCACGACATCCAGACCGGAGGTGATGGTGCCGAACGGCGTGTAGTCGGGCGGCAGCGTGGTTTCCGCGTACACGAGGAAGAACTGGCTGCCGTTGCTGTTCGCCTGGCTGGAATGCGCCATAGCAACGGTGCCAGGGGGAAAGCTGGCGGATCCCGTCGCGCTGTCGCCCGACACCTCGTTGGCGAAACGATAGCCGGGTCCGCCGCTGCCCGTCCCTGTCGGGTCACCGCACTGCAGCACATAGATGCCGCTGGTGGTGAGCCGGTTGCACTTGGTGTTGCTGAAGTAGTTCTTGCCGGCGAGGTAGACGAACGAATTAACGGTGCAAGTGGCTTTACCGTCCGCCAGCTTGATCACGATGGTGCCGCGATTTGTCCGGATCGTCGCCTGGTACCTGGCGCCTACGTCCGGCGTGGCCGGCGGCATCCCGACCTTCCGCGCCGCGGGCGGCGCGGAAAAGTAGCTGCATGGCGACACGGCCGCCGCGGGCTGCACAATGGCCTGCGAGGCGGCGGCGCTCGGGGTCGCGGAATGCGCCGGCGCGGCTGCCGGGGTCCCGCCGGTGGGCGCGAAGACGAAGTAGCCGATCAGCGCCGCCGCGATGACCGCGGCCCCAGCCGCGCTGATAGCGGTCCACCGTCGCGCCCGCCGGGTCCGCTCGGCACGGCGCCGCATCCGGCGCTCGTACCGCTCGCGGGCCAGCTTGCGCCGGCGATCCTGCTTACCCACCCGTCCAGTCCTCCTTGTCCTGTTTGTACCGTATGCGCTGCAGATTCAGTCCTGTTAGCCTTATTTCCGTCGCCGCTCGGCCTGGCCGCCTGACATGGCGCGCGCGGAGGCGCCATCTCAGGCACCCACCGCGCGACTGCTGGCTGCCCTGCTCAGTTACTCAGTCAGTCCTTATACTCAGTCAGTCCTTGAAGCTCCGCCTTTATCCGTGCACCGGGCTCGCAGCGGCGGAACCTCCCAGGGAAACTTCGCGAATCGTACCGGCCGCGGGGCCGATTTCGCGTTAACCGTTATCGGTTCGCAGCCCCTCCCTCATCCTCGGTACCCTAGAAGCGTGCTCGTCACCGGCTTTCCCGCAGGTTCATTTGCCGCCAACTGCTACCTGGTCGCGCCCGCGCCGGGCGAGGAATGCGTGATCATCGACCCCGGCGAGGACGCCGAGCAGGGGATCGACGAGCTGCTGCGTGAGTACCGGCTGAAGCCGGTCGCGGTGCTGCTCTCGCACGGGCACATCGACCACATCTGGTCGGTCGCGCCGGTGTGCGGCGCCAAGGACGTGCCCGCCTACATTCACCCCGACGACAGGGCACTGCTGTCAGACCCGGCCCGCGGTTTCTCGCTCGGCCCGGGTCAGCAGCTGTTCGGCGGGCTGAAGCTGTCCGAGCCTGACGACGTCAGGGAACTCATGGATGGCCTCACGCTGCCCATCGCGGGGCTTGAGTTCACCGTGGACCACGCGCCAGGCCACACGCCTGGCTCGGTCACATTCCGTCTGCCAGCCGGAGCGCCCGGCGAGGTCAGCGTGGCGCCACGGCACGACGGGAGGAGCGAGCCCGGTCTCCTGTTCTCTGGTGACCTGCTGTTCGCGGGCTCGATCGGGCGGACCGACCTGCCCGGCGGTGATTACCAGACGATGATGGTTAGCCTTACCAGGGTCTGCCTGCCGCTTCCCGCGGACACCGTGGTCCTGCCCGGGCATGGCCCGGAAACGACGATCGGCGCCGAGCGGGCGAGCAATCCGTTCCTTATGCCGCTGGTCCGACGGGGCGCAGGCAACCCTTCCGGCACCCCGGGCGCTGCTGGCTCTGCGGCCCGCGATCCGGGCGACGCAGGGGAGAATGCCCGGGCCAGGAGGCTGTAAAGGCGGAGGTTAGCTCTGCGCAGCCGTTCGGGAAGATGATCCCGTCATCGGCAGCGTGCCGTGCGCGCCTACCGGGTCGGCTGACTGGGCCGGCTGACTGGGCCGGCTCACTGGGCCGGCTGACTGGGCCGGCTGACCGGGCCGGCTGACTGGGCCGGCTGACCGGGCCGGCTCACTGGGCCCGCTCACTGGGCCCGCTCATTGGGCCGGGTCGCGGGCGGGCTTACCGGGTCGGCCGAACGGGTCGGCTAAGGGCTCATGCAGGAAGGGCTCGTGGAGTAGTCGTAAGGAGATGCACTCGTGATCCGCACTCATGAGGCGGGAACACTCCGGGCGGAGCAGGCCGGCCAGCAGGTGACGCTGGCCGGCTGGGTGGCGCACCGCCGCGACCACGGCGGCGTGGTCTTCATTGACCTGCGGGACGCCTCGGGCATTGCGCAGGTAGTGATCAGGGACACCGATTTTGACGGCAACGGCGCCGCGCACGACCTGCGCTCGGAGTACTGCGTCAAGGTCACCGGGCGGGTCGGCCTGCGGCCGGCGGGTAACGAGAACCCGGACGTGCCGACCGGTGAGATCGAGGTCGTCGCTGATGCCGTCGAGGTATTGAGCGATGCCGCGCCGCTTCCGTTCCCTGTCCAGGGCACGGAGGATCTGAGCGAGGAGATCCGGCTCAAATACCGCTACCTCGACATGCGCAGAGCCGAGACCGCGAGTGCGCTGCGGGTCCGCTCCACGGCCACCTACCTGGCCGGCGAGGTGATGCGTGAGCACCGTTTCGTCCAGGTGGAAACCCCGTACCTGACCAGGTCCACACCCGAGGGCGCGCGCGACTTCCTGGTGCCTGTGCGGCTGCGCCCTGGTCACTGGTATGCGCTGCCGCAGTCGCCGCAGTTGTTCAAGCAACTGCTGATGGTCGGCGGAATCGAGCGCTACTACCAGCTCGCGCGATGTTTTCGGGACGAGGACCTGCGCGCTGACAGGCAGCCGGAGTTCACGCAGGTAGACATCGAGATGAGCTTCGTCACCCGGGAGGACGTGCTCGCCGTCGCCGAGGATCTTGTCGAGCGGCTGTGGGCGGAGATCACCGAGTACCGGATCGCGCGGCCGATCCCGCGGATGACCTACGCGGAGGCGATGGGCAGGTACGGCTCGGACAAGCCGGACCTGCGGTTTGGATGCGAGCTGACCGAGCTGACCGGATATTTCGCGCAGACACCCTTCCGGGTTTTCCAGGCACCGTACGTGGGCGCGGTGGTGATGCCCGGCGGCGCGGCGCAGACCCGCAGGGAACTCGACGGCTGGCAGGAGTGGGCCCGTGCCCGTGGGGCCCGCGGGCTCGCCTACGCGGCGATCGGCGCCGATGGCGAGCTAGGCGGCCCGGTCGCGAAGAACCTGTCCGAGGCCGAGAGCGCCGGCCTGGCCGAGGCGGTCGGCGCGCGGCCCGGTGACTGCGTGTTCTTCGCGGCGGGCAACCCCGCCGAGGCCAGGCAGCTACTAGGTGCCGCGCGGCTCGAGATCGGCCGCCGCTGCGGCCTGATCGACGAGCGGGCATGGGCATTCACCTGGGTCGTGGACGCTCCCATGTTCGAGGAGGACGGTGAGGGCGGCTGGACCGCGGTGCACCACCCGTTCACGGCACCGCTGCCGGAGTGGGCGGACAAGTTCGAGTCCGCGCCGGAAAGTGCGCTCGCCGACGCCTACGACATTGTCTGCAACGGCAACGAGATAGGCGGCGGCTCAATCCGTATCCACCGCGCCGATATGCAGCAGCGGGTCTTCGACGTGCTCGGACTCTCGCGCGAGGAGGCCGTGTCCAAGTTCGGGTTCCTGCTCGAGGCGTTCAAGTACGGCCCGCCGCCGCACGGCGGTATCGCGTTCGGATGGGACAGGACCGTCGCGCTACTCGCCGACCGGCCCACCATCAGGGACGTGATCGCGTTCCCGAAGTCGGCATCGGGCAGCGACCCGCTGACCGGCGCGCCCACCCCGATCACCGCCGCCCAGCGGCGCGAGGCGGGCGTGGACGTGAGTCCGCCGGATCCGGGCGCTGCAGGGCGTCGTCCCGCTGGGCCCGCGCAGTCCCGACGTTCATGATCCCGGTCATTTTTATGAAAATACGGTCCCGGAAAAATGACCCGGATCATGAAAGCCGACCGCGAGCGCCGGGCCCGCAGGCCCGTCGCCGCCACCAGCCGGAGAGCTCGGACCGCCCCGCGACCCGGTCAGCCGCCATCGGTGGCCACCCGGTATCCGACGCCGCGACGTGGCGCCGTTTCCGGCTCAGCAGCACCGCAGCGCATCTGCGCATCAGCACAGGGCAGTTGCGGCAAAATAGTGGCAGACAGGCGCATCGTCTGCGTGCGTGGCACACGCGTGGGCACAATCGAGTTTCCTGAGAAGGTGGCATGTCACCGTCGACGCAGCTCAGCCGCCGCCTCAGGTGGGCGGTCCCGATCGGCGCCGTCGCCGTTACCTTCGGCGTGCTCGCCGCGTCCCTGGTCTCCGCGGCACAGGCGACCCCGTCGCTGCCGAGCCGCACGCCCGCACAGCTGCTCGCGGCTGTGGCTGGGCAGAGCGCACCAATGCCAGCTCTGACCGGAACGGTCGTCGAGACCGCCGCGCTCGGCCTGCCTGACTTGCCAGTCGGCGGTGATCCCACCTCGCTCCAGTCGCTGCTCACCGGTTCGCACACGATACGGGTCTGGTATTCGGATCCGCAGCACATCCGGCTGGCGATACCTGGCCAGCTGAGCGAGACCGACCTGATCCGTAACGGCCAGGACGTCTGGGTGTGGTCCAGCGTACAGAACCGGGCCACGCGCCTGCGGCTCCCTGCCCGCAGCGCGGCCGAGCTCGCACCAGTGCAGACACCGCAGACAACGCTGACGCCGCAGCAGGCCGCCCGGGCGGTGCTTGCGGCTGTCGGGCCTACGACCACCGTCAGGGTCGCGAGTAATGTGACGGTGGCCGGCGAGGCCGCCTATGAGCTCGTGCTGGCGCCGAAGGACGGCAGGTCTTTGATCGGGCAGGTGCGCATCGCGGTCGGCGCCCGCCGCAACGTGCCCCTTCGGGTTCAGGTCTTCCGACGTGGTTCGGGCACTGCGGCGTTCCAGACGGGCTTCACGTCGATCGCGTTCACGCATCCGGCGGCGGCCAACTTCGTCTTCACTCCGCCGGCCGGCGCGAAGGTGGTCCAGGAGAGTTCGCCGCCCGGGCATGGCCAGGCGGGGAGCAAAGACATGAGGGACATCAGGGGCCGCACCAGCAAGGCGGCCGCCGAGTCCGTGCTGGGACAGGGCTGGCTCGCCGTCGCTGTGCTGCCCGCGATCTCGACGGCGAACGGTAAGGCGGGCGGCAGCCATGACAGCGCGGCGAGCGGCGAGCTGAACGCGCTGATCGGCGCGGCATCTCGGGTGAGCGGCAGCTGGGGCAGCGGCAGGCTGCTGCGCACGACGCTGGTCTCGGTGCTGCTCACCAGCGACGGGAAGCTGCTGATCGGCGCGGTGACGCCGGACGTGCTCTACCGCTCGGCGGCGGCCAAGGCCAGCAAGCCGGCCGGCCAGGCTGGCCGATGAACACAGCGGGCACAGTGGGTGCGGCGAGCACAGCTGGCGGGTCCGCGCGCGGGCCGGCCGCGGACGTGGCGGACGCGGCGATCCCGGCAATTTCCACCAAGGGGCTGACCAAGCGTTTCCGCGGCGGCCAGCTTGCCGTCGACTCCATTGATCTCGAGGTGCCCCGGGGCAGCGTCTACGGCTTCCTCGGCCCCAACGGCTCGGGCAAGACCACCACGATCAGGATGCTGCTTGGCCTTGTCTTTCCAACAGGCGGTAGCCACGAGCTGCTCGGGGCGCCGATGCCGAGGGCCGGGGCGAGAGTGCTGCCACGGGTCGGCTCGCTCGTTGAGGGCCCGGCCTTCTACCCCTTCCTTAGCGGCCGGGCCAACCTGGCACGCTGCGACGCCGCGGACCGGACCGCCGACCCATCGACGGCCGCAGTACGGATCAACGAGGCACTCGAACGGGTCGGGCTGGCCGCCGCGGCGAAGAAGCGCTACCGTCTGTACTCCCTCGGCATGAAGCAGCGGCTCGCGATCGCCGCGGCGCTGCTACGGCCGCGCGAGCTGATCCTCCTCGACGAGCCGACCAACGGCCTTGATCCGCAGGGAACGCGCGAGGTCCGTGGCCTGATCAGGGAGATCGCCGCGGACGGGATCACGGTGTTCGTCTCGTCGCACCTGCTGGCCGAGGTCGACCAGATCTGCTCCCACGTTGGTGTGATGCGGACCGGGCGGATGGTGTTCCAGGGCAGGCTGGACGAACTGCGTGATCGTGGACAAGAGGGCCGGCCGAGCGGGAGCCGCCAGCGGATCCGGGTCGAGACCGCCGAGGCCCAGCGGGCCGGCGAGCTGATGAGCAACCTCGGCCTCGCCGACGTCCGGCTGGCTGACCGCCAGGTCACAGCGCAACTCGGCCGCGAGACGCCGGAACGGGTCTGTGCCGAGCTTGTCCACGCGGGCATCCCCGTGTCCGGGCTGAGCGCACCCCGGCCCACCCTGGAGGATCTGTTCGTCGAGCTGACCGGTGACGGATTCAATGTCGGCGGCTGAGATCATGAACAACACGGCCTGCTCAGCCAGCAGCTCAGGCAGCACGGCCAGCTCAGCCAGCAGCTCAGGCCAGCACGGCCAGCTCAGCCAGCACGGCCAGCACAATCGCGGCGGGTACGACGCAGCTTGCCGGGCCCGCTCCTGGCGCGGGCCGGGCGTGGCTGAGGCTGGCGCGTTCCGAACTCGGGCTGGTCTTCGGGCGGCGGCGTAATCAGGTGCTGCTGGCCGTGGTCTGCGCGATAGCCGTGATCATCGGAGTGGCGCTGCGGCTGGCTGGAGCGCCACGGGGCAACGACGGCGAGGGCCCGGCTTTCTTCGCCCAGGTAACAGACAACGGGCTGTTCCTCAGCTTCGCCGCGCTCACCGTCCTGCTGACGCTGGTGCTGCCGCTTGTCATCGCCGTGGTGGCGGGTGACTCGGTCGCCGGGGAGGCCGGCTATGGCACCCTGCGGTACCTGCTCACCGTGCCCGCGGGGCGTACCCGGCTGCTGCTCACCAAATACCTTGCCGTCGTGGTGTTCGCCCTGTGCGCCACCGCCGCGGTGACAGTGGCAGCGGTCATCGCGGGCCTTGCCCTCTTCCCTGTCGGCCCGTTCGTCCTGCTGTCAGGAAGCACGGTCCCGCTCGCCGATGGCGTGGTCCGGCTGGTGTTCGTGACCGTGTACGTCGCCGCGGGGATGGCCTCACTCGGTGCCATCGGGCTGGCGATTTCCACGTTCACCGAGCACGCGATCGGCGCGATTGCCGCGACCGCGATCATCGCGGTGGCCAGCGAGGTGATCGACAACGTGCCGCAGCTTGCGGTCGTCCAGCCCTACCTGCCCACGCACTGGTGGACATCGTTCGACAGTCTGCTGCGGGCGCCGGTGGCCTCCGAGGTCCTGGTGCATGGCCTGTTTTCTTTCTGCGTCTACGCGGTGATCTTCTGCGGGCTGGCGTGGGCCAGGTTCACCAGCGGCGACGTCACCTGCTAGCACCCGGGATAGTGTCGATAGGTGGCCAGATCGCAGGCGGGGCAGCCGGACAGCCTGTTCGACGCTGCCGCTGACGAGGCTGCCGCGGCGCAAGCGCCGCTCGCCGTGCGGATGCGGCCGCGTGATCTCGACGAGGTGATCGGTCAACGGCGGCTGCTCGGGCACGGCACGCCGCTGCGCAAGCTCGTCGAGGGCGACGCCCCGATGTCACTGCTGCTGTGGGGGCCGCCAGGAACCGGCAAGACCACGCTCGCCTATGTCGTCAGCCGGGCCACACGGCGGCGCTTCGTGGAGCTTTCCGCAGTCAGCGCGGGGGTGAAGGAGGTGCGCGCGGTCATCGACGCGGCCAGGCGCGATCTCGGCATGACGGGCACGCAGACGCTCCTGTTCATTGACGAGGTGCACAGGTTCAACAAGGCGCAACAGGACGCGCTGCTGCCTGCGGTGGAGAATCGCTGGGTATCGTTCATCGGCGCGACCACTGAGAACCCGTTCTTCTCCGTGATCAGCCCGCTACTCTCCAGGTCGCTGCTGCTTACCCTGGATCCGCTCACCGACGACGAGATCGCGGCCGTGGTGGACCGGGCGGTGATCGACGCTCGGGGGCTCGCGGGCAGCGTGACCCTGGAGCCCGAAGCGGCCGGCCATCTGGTGCGGCTGGCCGGAGGGGACGCGCGGCGGGTGCTGACCTACCTGGAGGCAGCGGCCCTGGGGTCGGGCAGCGGCGCCATCGACGTCGCAACCGTGGAACGGGCGGTGGACCGCGCGGCAGTCCGCTATGACCGCGCGGGCGACCAGCACTACGACGTGATCAGCGCGTTCATCAAGAGCATCCGGGGCAGTGACGTGGACGCGGCGCTGCACTACCTGGCCCGCATGATCGAAGCGGGGGAGGACCCCAGGTACATCGCCCGCAGGCTGATCGTGCACGCGAGCGAGGACATCGGGATGGCTGACCCTGCCGCGCTGCAGACTGCGACAGCCGCGTCGCAGGCAGTGGAGTTCGTGGGCATGCCTGAAGCCCGCATCAACCTGGCGCAGGCGGTGATCCACCTGTCCCTCGCGCCCAAATCCAACTCGGTCATCAAGGCGATAGGCGCGGCCGAGTCGGATGTGCGGAAGGGGCTGATCGGCCCGGTGCCCGCGCACCTGCGTGACGATCACTACGCCGGCGCTGGCAGGCTCGGGCATGGCAGCGGGTACACCTATCCGCACGACCACGAAAGCGGGGTCGTCGCACAGCGGTACGCGCCGGACGTGGTCGCGGATCGGACCTACTACGAGCCGACCAGCCACGGCACGGAGGCCCGCTACGCGGAGCGGGCCGAGCGCATCCGCGCGGTGCTCCGGGGAGGTGCTGGTCGTGACCACGGAGAGAAACCGGACGCTGACGGCACCGCACGTTAGATGATCGCGTTGAACGTCCGGTCCCACCCCGCGGGGAATCTGGCGATAAGGTCGTGCAGACGTGGCCCGCGGGGACCGGTCCACCGCCGCGGACGCAGGAAGGAGCAGGCATGCTGACGGCCGTACAGGCGGCAGCCCTGATCGCCGCTATCGCGTTCGCGGTGCTCGCCGCCGCGGGCGTGTACGTGCTCGTCAAGCTCGCCCGGCTTGTCTCGGAGTCGTCCCGCGTGGCCGCCGAGTTCCGCACCCGCAGCGACCTGCTGCTCGGGCGGGCGAATTCGGCCGTCGACCGTGCACACGAGCAGCTTGCGAGGACGGACGCGATCACCGCGAGCATGGACGAGGTCAGCTCCAACATCGCCGAGCTGACGGCGGACGTGTCGATGCTCACCGGTGCGGTACGTGCCCTGGTTGGCGGCCCGGTCGGCCAGATCGCCGGGTTCAGCTTCGGCGTGCGCCGGGCGATCGCGTTGCGGCGGTCCGGCCCGGCCTCGGCCCCGCGGGTGGGTGGGCGAGCGCGCGGGCGCCCCGATCCCGCCCGCCAGGCGGTGCCCGCCGATGCCCGTACCGGGCCCGCCGCGCTGCCCGCGGGCCGGATTCGCACGCCACGGCGGGGAAGGCAGCGGAGGGTGCCGCGATGATCCGCAGCGTGTTCTGGATGAGCCTTGGCGCCGCGGTCGGCGTGAGCGGATACCGTAAGTTCACGCGGCTAGCCCGCGCCGTGTCGCCGGGCCGCGCATCGGAGAGTGTGCGGTCGTGGGAGGCAGTGCCAGGGCCGTCCGGGCCCTCCGGGCCGCCTGTGTCCGGTGAAACCGCGCGCGCGCCGTGGCCGGCGCGGTTCGCGCGCGGCGCGGTGGCGACGGCGGAGTTCGCCCGTGACGTACGGGACGGGATGCGCCTTTACCGGCTTTCCGGTCGGCGCGAAGCGCCTACGCTCGGAAGACACCACGCTGCTGAGGACTGGGCAGCCACGCAGGTATTCGCGGACGGCGAATGCCCCGACGAAGTGAAGGATGGCCGCTGATGGAGTCGGCTCAGATCGCCCGCCGCTTCCTGAGCTACTTCGAGCGGCGCGGGCACACCGTGGTGCCCTCGGCCAGCCTGGTCGCCGAGGATCCCACGCTGCTGCTGATCAACGCCGGGATGGCGCCATTCAAGCCGTATTTCCTCGGCCAGCAGACGCCGCCGTTCCGCCGTGCGGCGAGCGCGCAGAAGTGCGTCCGGACACCGGACATCGAAGAGGTCGGCAAGACGACCCGGCACGCCACGTTCTTCCAGATGCTCGGGAACTTCTCCTTCGGTGATTACTTCAAGGAACAGGCGATCCCGTACGCCTGGGACCTGCTGACGCTTGCGGAGAGCGAAGGCGGGTTCGGCTTCCCTGAGAGCAAGCTGTGGGTCACCGTCTACCAAGAGGACGACGAGGCGCTGCGGATCTGGCGGGACCAGGTGGGCGTGGCCGAGGAGCGCATTCAGCGGCGCGGTATGGCCGACAACTTCTGGTCGATGGGCGTGCCAGGGCCCTGCGGGCCATGCTCGGAGATCTTCTATGACCGCGGCCCCGAGTACGGGCCGGAGGGCGGCCCTGTCGCGGACGAGGACCGTTACCTCGAGGTCTGGAATCTCGTGTTCATGCAGTACGAACGCGGGCCGGGACCGGCCAAGGAGGGCTACCAGATCCTGGGCGATCTGCCGTCGAGGAATATCGACACCGGTATGGGTCTGGAGCGGATGGCGGTGGTCCTGCAGGGCGTCGACAACATCTATGAGGTGGACACCACCTGGAAGGTCCTCGACCGGGCGGCGGACCTCACCGACGCCAAGTACGGCCGCGATCCGCGGACCGATGTCTCGCTCCGCATCGTCGCCGACCATGCGCGGACGGCGGTCATGCTGGTCGCGGACGGCGTCATCCCAAGCAACGAGGGACGCGGCTACGTGCTACGCCGCATCCTCAGACGCAGCATCCGCAATCTTCGCTTGCTGGCCGGCGGCCAGCGCGGCGGCGCCCGCGACGAAGAGCGCTTCATGCATGAGCTTTCCGCGGTCGCGATCGAGTCCATGGGTGAGCAGTACCCCGAGCTCATCAGGGACGCGCTGCATATCCAGACGGTGATCGATGCCGAGGAGGAGTCTTTCCTCGGCACGCTCCGCACGGGAACAGCCATCTTCGAAGCCGCGGTCGAGGAGAGCAAGCGCAGGCGCTCGGCAACGCTCCAAGGCGAGCAGGCGTATCAGTTGCACGACACGTACGGGTTCCCGATCGAACTCACCCTCGAGATGGCCGCCGAGCAGGGCCTTACTGTGGACGAGGAAGGGTTCCGCAGGCTCATGGGCCAGCAGCGCAAGCGGGCCAGGGAGGACGCCGCGCGCAAGCGGACCGGGAACGTCGATATCTCGGTCTTCGGCCAGTTGCTCGACCGCTCCGGCAGGGTCGCCTTCACCGGTTTTGACGAGTCGGTCGGCGAGGCGACCGTAGTGGGGCTCCTTGTCGGTGGTGCCACGGTGCCAGTGGCGGGTGCGGGCGCCGAGGTCGAGGTTGTGCTCGACCGCACGCCCTTCTACGCGGAGGGTGGAGGCCAGCTTGCCGATGCGGGCGTCATCAAGGCCGACGGCGGACGCGCCGAAGTCGAGGTGTTCGATGTCCAGTCGCCCATCACCGGGCTGATCGTGCACCGGGGCAAGGTCCGCTCGGGCGAGATCCGGGTGGGCGACGCGGCCTACGCCGAGATCGACGTGGAGCGACGGCGCGCGATATCCCGATCGCATACCGCAACCCACCTGGTGCACCGGGCGTTTCGCGGCGCACTCGGCGAATCCGCCGCACAGGCCGGCTCGGAGAACTCGCCGGGCCGCTTCAGGTTCGACTTCACCGCGGCAGGGGCGGTCCCGCCGTCGGTGCTTCGCGACGTTGAGGATGAGGTCAACGAGGTTCTCATCGGTGACCTGGATGTGCGCGCCTTCCACACATCGCTCGAGGGTGCGCGTGCCATGGGCGCTCTCGCCTTGTTCGGCGAGAAATACGGCACCGATGTCCGTGTCGTTGAGGTCGGCGATTACTCCCGCGAGCTCTGCGGCGGCACCCACGTCGTGCGGTCCGGCCAGCTCGGCCTGATCAAGATCCTGGGCGAATCTTCGATCGGCTCAGGGGTGCGCAGGGTCGAGGCGCTCGTTGGGCTGGACGCATTCCGCTTCCTCGCTACCGAGAGCGTCCTGGTCTCGCAGCTGACCGAACAGCTGAAGGCGCGTCCTGAGGAGCTTGCCGAACGGGTGGCCGGGATCATGTCACGCTTGCGTGAGGCGGAGCGTGAGCTGCGGCAGTTCCGCTCGGCACAGCTGCTGAGCTCCGCCGCTCAGTTCGCCAGCGAAGCCGAGGATGTCGGTCCGGTGGCGCTGGTCGCCGGGCGCGTTCCCGACGGAACTACCGCCGACGGGATCCGTGAGCTTGCACTGGACATCCGGGGCAGGCTCCCCGCCGGGCGGCCAGCCGTGGTGGTGCTCGCGGGCGTACCGAAGGACCGGCCGGTGGTTGTGATCGCCGTTAACGAGGCAGGCCGGGCGTCCCGGCTGAAGGCGGGCGACCTGGTCGGCGTGGCCGCCCGCGTTTTGGGCGGCGGGGGCGGCGGTAGGGACGACATCGCCCAGGGTGGCGGTGTGGCTCTCGGGGTCGGCGAGGCGGACATTATCAGTGCGGCATTTGATGCGGTTCGGGGTGCTGTTCGAGACACCACAGCCTCGGGGAGCGTAGCGTGAGACCGTGCCACGGCCAGCGGAGCGAGCACACCGCCCGGTGAGGAGCGGCGTGCGGCTCGGGATCGATGTCGGTTCTGTGCGAGTCGGTATAGCCCGCAGCGATCCGGGTGGCGTGCTCGCATCGCCGCTGGCAACGATCCGCCGGGGCCGTGGCGACCTAGATGCCGTCGCGGAGCTGGTCGCCGAGCACGCGGTGGCCGAGGTGATCGTGGGTTTGCCCACGTCCTTGTCGGGCGGGGAAGGGCGTGCCGCTGGCCGTGCGCGGGATTTCGCGGCCAGGCTCGCCGCCCGGCTCACGCCGGTGCCGGTGCGATTGTTCGATGAGCGTTTCACGACGGTCACGGCACATGGTGCGCTGCGGGAGGCCGGCCGGCAGGAAAGGGCCAGGCGGCAGGTGGTGGACAAGGCAGCGGCCGCCGTCCTTTTGCAGGCAGCCCTCGACGCCGAGCAGGGTACCGGCCGTCCGCCGGGCGAACCCGCGCCCGTCTTCCTGGAGCCACCCTGCGAGGTGGCACCGTGAGCGGTGCTCCTGACCAGCAGGGTCGGGAGCACCCGGATAGGAAGGGACAGGAGCACCCGGATAGAACACGCCCCGAGAGGGGACCCGGTCGGCATCGGGCCACACCCGCGGAGTCGGATCAGCCGGACTGGTATGGAGGTCCATCCTCACACCCCTATCCTGGCGGCCCATACGCGGGCGACTCGTACGCGGACAACCCCTATGCTGGCGACCCCTATCCGGGCGACCAGTACCTGGGCGCGCCCGCCGACCCAGACCCTGATCGGGGCCGGCCCGAGGTTCCAGGTCCCATGCCCCTGATACTGCGGCCTGATCACCCGGCGGTACCGGGACAGCTGCCTTCCGTTACCGGGAAACCTGACCGGTTCCCTGGCCAGGAGGATGATCGGTACGTCCAGGACGACCACCACGCAGCTGAGGATGACCAGGACGACGGATACGGTTCGGAGCCCGAAGGGGAGCATGCCGGCGGGCCGATCGTCCCGATTGGCCCGGGTTACCAGCGCAAACGCCGTGGTGACGGTTCGCGTCGCCGGGGCCGCTTTCGCGCAGCGTTGATTGCGCTGGTCGTGCTCGCTGTCTTCGTGTCCGGGGCTGGTGTTGTCGGCTACCACTTCCTGCGCCAGTACGTGATACCGCCGGACTACTCCGGGTCCGGTTACGGCAGCGTCGTCGTACAGATCAAGCAGAATCAGACGGCCACCGAGGTGGCCCAGACACTGTTCGGTCTCGGCGTGGTCGCAAGCCCACGGGCATTCGTCAAGGCAGCCGAGCAGAGCTCGCGGCCGACCGCGCTCGAGCCCGGCTCCTACCGGCTGCACCGGAACATGCAGGCGGCCCTCGCGTTCGACTTGCTGCTGAGTCCGGCCGCGCGCATCCAGTCGGAGGTCACAATCCCAGAGGGCCTGCGGGCGAGCCAGATCGTGGCCACGCTGGGCGCGAAATCGGGCATACCGCTCGAGGCCTACCGGGCGGCGTTCGCGGACCCCGCGGCGCTCGGCCTCCCTTCCTACGCCAGGAACCGGCCGGAGGGCTATCTGTTCCCCGCCACGTATCCGGTCCAGCCACGCACGACCGCCACCGGGGTGCTCCAGGCCATGGTCCAGCAATTCGACGCCGAGGCAACGAGGATCAATCTGGTCAGCACTGCGAACGCGGTCAACCTCACCCCAGCTGAGGCCATCACCGTCGCCAGTCTGGTGCAGGCCGAGGGTGGCAGGATCGCGGACTATCCCAAGATCGCGCGAGTGATCTACAACAGGCTGGCCGCGAACATGCCGCTGCAACTGGATAGCACCGTCATGTACGCGTTGCACGCCTATGGGATCCTGGCCACGAATCAGCAGCTCCAGGTCAACTCGCCCTACAACACCTACAAGCACACCGGGTTGCCGCCCGGCCCGATCGACAGCCCGGGCGATGCCGCGATCAATGCCGCGCTGCACCCGCAGACCGGCAACTGGCTTTACTTCGTCACCGTGAACCCCAAGACCGGTCTCACCGAGTTCACCTCTAGCCCGATTAGGTTTGCCCAGCTGAGAGCCGAGCTCCAGCAGTACCTTGGCCAGGGCGGATGAGCGAAACCTTGCGGACTCGCAACGGCCAGCGTGATCAAGGCCGTGCGATGAGGGCTGTGCGATGAAGGCTGCTGTCCTCGGCTCGCCGGTCAGCCACTCGCTCTCGCCCGCGCTGCACCGCGCCGCGTACGCGGCGCTCGGCTTGCACGGCTGGAGCTACTCGGCGATCGAATGCGATGAGGCCGGGCTGCCTGGCCTGCTGGACGGGCTGGACGAGAGCTGGGCAGGGTTGTCGCTCACCATGCCGCTGAAACGGGCCGTGCTGCCGCTGCTCGACGAGATCGACCCCCTCGCAACCGACGTCGGCGGTGCCAACACCGTAGTGTTTTCCGATCGCCGCAGGTTCGGCCACAACACCGACGTCGGCGGGATGGTGGCGGCGCTTGCGGAAGCCGGAGTGACCACCATTCCCAGCGCGCTTGTCATCGGTGCTGGCGCCACGGCGTGCTCTGCGCTGGCCGCGCTCAAGCAGATCGGCGCGCGGGACGTGGAAGTCGCGGTGCGTGACACGAGCCGCACGGGCGAGCTCGAAGTGGCGGCCAAGCGGCTTGACGTCACCATCCGGGTGCGTGCGCTTGCGTCGCTCGCCAGTGCCCCGGCGAACGCCAGTGTGCGGGCCCGCACTTGCGCTTCCGACGCCTTGTCACGCGCCGCCGCCGAGCTCGTGGTATGCACCGTACCTCCCGGCGCCGCGGATGCCGTTGCGGATTGGCTGTGCGGTGCGCGGTGCCCGCCGCGGGTGGTCTTCGATGTTGCATACGACCCGTGGCCGACCCGGCTCGCCGTTTCGGCTCGTGCGGTCGGATCAGTCGTTGTCGGCGGGTTTGAACTGCTGCTGCACCAGGCCGCGCGCCAGGTCGAGCTGATGACAGGGCGTGAGGCGCCACTTGGCGAAATGCGTGCCGCAGGGCTGGCCGAACTGGCCCGCACGTTGCGCGGTGACGGCAATTCTTGAATGACCGAATGATTGACTCCCAAGTATCCAGCGGGCCAGGCTACGAAGATGACCGACACGGCGCCGGACGAGCAGGCGGCGGACGGGGCGGCCGATCAGCGGGCCGCGGCTGAGCAGGCGGCGGACGGGGCGGCCGATCAGCGGGCCGCGGCTGAGCAGGCTGCCGATGAGCGGGCCTTAGCTGGGCGGGTGGCATCGAACGGGATACCACCGGAAGCCGAACGGCCGAACACCGCGCGCGCACACGGGGTGAGGTGGGGCGACGCATGGGACGATATGCCACTCGACCGGCTGCCGATATCCCGGCTCGCTGGCCTGGCGGCGCGGCTGATCGGCACCTACTGGTGGTACACGGCCGAAGGCGCCGGTGTCAGCGCTGCTGGGCTGGGTGTCCTTAGCACGCTCGAGGAGGAGGATGGCCTCAGGTCGGGCGAGGTGGCCGCACGATCCTGGGTAACGCCGCCCATGGTGAGCTACCTCGCCGACGTACTTGAGCGCGACGGGTATCTGCGACGCCGCAGGGACCCGCATGACCGGCGTGTCGTCCATCTTCACCTGACCGTTGCGGGCCGTGAGAAGCTGCAGGACACCCGCGAGCACGTGGCCGCTCGCTGGAAGTCGGCGTTCGGCTACGTCGACCCTACCGACGAGCCGGTGATCCGCAGATTCCTGCTGTCGACCGTGGGCCGGTTCGGTGAGCTTATCGAGCAGGAGCAGCAGTGACGGCGGCCCGAGGACTCGGATACACATGCGGCGCCCGGCCAGTGGAGTACTGGACGGGCGTCGTATCAACTGACGGTGACTGGTTGGACCTGCCTGAGCCGGACCCAGTGCTGTAGACTCAACCATTAGCCAGTCCGGTACACCCGTGCCGGACATGCAAGCGGAGGACTATCTCCCACCTTGCCAGCTACTGGCTGGCGGGTATGGCTGCGAATCCGGGCGCTCGTGCGCTGGCCGGATAGGGCGGTAACCAGCATGGATTGGACAAGCTGGGGATCGGCCTATTTTCGGGCTGCGGTGCGGCGTCTGCGCAGCTTTGGTAGCCCCGCATGCATGCTGTGCGGGGCTTCTTTGCGGTAGGACGCCGCAGCGTGACTCGCACGGCAGGCCCGAGAGGTCCTGCCGTCGGAATGTCGGCGGCAGGCGTGACGCCCAAGGAGGTCACATCAGCCCCGAACCGAGAATTAACGAGCGTATCCGCGTCCCTGAGGTCCGGCTCGTTGGTCCGAATGGCGAGCAGGTCGGGATCGTAGCGATTGGCGATGCGCTCCGGTTGGCGCAAGAGGCCGACCTTGATCTTGTGGAGGTGGCGCCTACCGCACGACCCCCCGTGTGCAAGCTGATGGACTACGGCAAGTTCAAGTACGAATCAGCGCTCAAGGCCAGGGAAGCGCGTAAAAACCAGGCGCAAACGGTCATCAAAGAGATCAAGCTCCGGCCGAAGATCGACCCGCACGACTACGCCACCAAGCGTGGACACGTCGAACGGTTCCTCAAGCAAGGCGACAAGGTCAAGGTGACCATCATGTTCCGCGGGCGTGAGCAGTCGCGACCAGAGCTTGGGTTCCGGCTGCTCCAGCGGCTCGCTGGTGACGTCGAGGAGCTGGGCTTCGTGGAGGCCCAGCCTAAGCAGGACGGTAGGAACATGATCATGGTTATCGGGCCGAACCGGAAGAAGAGCGAGGCGAAGGCCGAGCGCGCAGCCGCGCGTTCCGTCCCCCGCCCGCGACGCGGCCCGGAGACGCCGGCCAGTACCTGACTTCCGGTCAGCCTGCCTATTCCGCTCGCGCGCGGACGTACCGACGCGGGCGCGGGGAAGGCACGCGTCGGCACGGGAGAGATACCGGAGACGTGCTACCGGCACGCAGCGCCGTCGGCGCACTACAAGCGCGGTCGGCCCTACAGAGCACCGTGCCGTGAGGAACTTGAAAGACGCGGCGTAAGGCACGGAGTGCGCGTTAGGCGTGGAGGCCGAAGACATCGTGCCGTAAGGCACACGCAACTCCGAAGGGCACGCGCACCGTGCCGTAAGGCACACAAGCGGCACCGTGCCGTAAGGCACGCACGCAGCACCGTGCCGTAAGGCACGCACGCAGCACCGTGCCGTAAGGCACGCACGCAGCACCGTGCCGTAAGGCACACGAAGGCACCGTGCCGTAAGGCACGCACGCAGCACCGTGCCGTAAGGCACGCACGCAGCACCGTGCCGTAAGGCACGCACGCAGGCACCGTGCCGTAAGGCACACGACAGGACGGAGACGACGGCGAGATGCCGAAGATGAAGACCCACAGTGGTGCCAGGAAGCGATTCCAGCTAACAGGTTCCGGCAAGGTAATGCACCGCCGTGCCAACCGTAATCACCTGTTGGAGCACAAGTCGTCCCGGCGCACCCGCCGCCTGTGGCAAGACGTGGTGTTGTCCGATGCGGACGCGAAGAGGGTAAAGAGACTGCTCGGGAAGTAGCCCGAGCCCGGCCGAGGGAGTCAGGAACATGGCACGCGTGAAGCGGGCGACGGGCGCCCACAAGAAGCGCCAGACCGTCCTCGAACGGGCGAGCGGCTACCGTGGTCAGCGGTCACGGCTGTACCGCAAGGCCAAGGAGCAGGTTCTCCACTCGATGACGTACGCCTACCGGGACCGCAAGGACCGCAAGGGCGCTTTCAGGCGACTGTGGATTCAGCGCATCAATGCCGCAGCCCGCGCGAATGGCATGACGTACAACAGGTTCGTGCAGGGGCTTCACTCCGCAGGGGTCGAGGTCGACAGGCGCATGCTCGCCGAACTTGCCGTCGCGGACCCAGACGCGTTCGCCGCTCTGGTAGAGGTCGCCAAGAAGGCCCTGCCGGAGGCTGGCGCGCAGGCGGACACGGCGGTGGCCTGACACGCGCACGAATTTCGCCGCGGCCGGAAGCAGAGCTCACGAGCGCGCGTTCGCCGCGGGTAAAGGCCGCCCGCAGGCTTGCAAAGCGCGCACTGCGTGAGCGTGAACGGGCATTCCTCGCGGAAGGCCCGCAGGTGGTCGGTGCGGCACTGGCGGCGGGCGCCAAGGTCCGGGAGCTGTTCGTAACCGCCCAGGCTGCCGCGCGGCACGCCGCGCTTGTCACGAGCGCGGGACAGGCCGGCGCTGCCGTGCACGTTGTCAGCGGCGAGATCATGGCTGGGCTCGCCCAAACCACGACTCCGCAGGGGATAATCGCGGTCTGCAGTTTCGTCGACGTGCCGCTCCGTGATGTCACGGCCGCCTCGCCGCAACTCGTTGCGGTACTGGCTCATGTCCGTGACCCGGGCAACGCGGGCACGGTGTTGCGGACGGCGGACGCGGCGGGAGCCGCCGGGGTGATATTTTCCGACGCGTCCGTGGACCCCTACAACGGCAAGTGCGTCCGTGCGTCCGCCGGAAGCCTGTTTCATCTGCCCGTCGTGGCGGGCGCCAGGCTGGCGTCGGCAGTGCGGGAACTGGGTGGAGCCGGACTTCGCATCCTGGCCGCCGACAGCCGCGGCGGACGGTCACTCGACGAGGTGATCGCGGCGGGCACGCTGCGCACACCGACGGCGTGGCTCTTCGGAAATGAGGCGTGGGGACTTCCGGACGAGCTGCTTGAGCTGGCAGACGAGTCGGTGGCCGTGCCCATCTATGGCCGCGCCGAGAGCCTCAACCTGGCGACCGCCGCGGCCATATGTCTGTATGCGTCGGCCTGCGCACTCCACGGCTGACCAACGGGACCGAAAAAGCCCGAAGCGCCCCGGAGCCCACGCTCCAGAGTTCACGCCCCAGAACCCAAGGCATGACATCTTCCGCCGCAGGCGCAGAAAGGTTTCCTGCAAGGTGCATGATGCACCGTCGGCAGACGGCGAGGGGCTGCCGCCCGATGGCCGTGAGGCGCTAGAGTTTGAACACGTTCCGTCACGTCATTTCTGGCGGAAGTGGTCGCATATCGGGTGCTTGATGTCGGCGGCCCCGGGGATGCGTGGATGGCCTGGACGGAGGTGCGAACGAGTGGACCGGATCAGGCAGGGCAGGTCGGCTGTGGGTGTCGGGTTCCCCGGCTCCACCGGTTGCTCCGATACCGGGCCCGGTGGCGCCGCGGCACGGCCCACGCGGTGGGTCCGCAGTGGTCGAATCGACGACGATCGATTCGACCTCCCGCGGACCGGTGGCAGCCCCGGGAGTCTGGTATGCGCGGATGATCTGCCCGATGGCCTGGTGCTTGCCGACCACATTGGTCGCGTATGCGTGTTCAACCGCGCGGCCGCGCGGTTGACGGGTGTCGCCCAAGCCGACGCCATCGGCGCTGACATCCGTGACGTGTTGCCCCTGCGCGATCGCGACGGGCGGGACTGGTGGGCACGCGCCGATCCCTATCACGGCCTGAACATCCGGACCCGGCACGAGGAGGTGTCGTGCTACCTCCCGGACGGCACTGAACTGCTCGTCACCGTCGGTTATACTCGGGAGCGGCGTGGCCACCGGGTGTGCAGGCTGACCGTCTGCCTGCGCGACGCGGCGGGGCTCGCCCGGGTCGAGCGCAGCCGGGCTGATCTCGTGTCGACCGTCGCGCACGAACTGCGCTCGCCGCTCACCAGCGTCAAGGGGTTCACGGCGACGCTGCTGGCCAAGTGGCACCGTTTCACCGACGACCAGAAGCGCGTCATGCTGGAGACAGTGAACGCCGATGCCGACAGGGTGACCCGGCTGATCACCGAGCTTCTCGATGTATCCAGGATCGAGTCGGGCCGCCTTGAGGTGCACCGGCAGGTCGTCGATGTCGCAGAACGCGCGCGAAAGGTAATCGCGGGACGGGTCGCGGCGGGCGAAAGCCAGCACAGGTTCAGCCTCCAGGTCCGCGAACCGATCCCGGAGATGTGGCTGGATCCTGACAAGATCGACCAGATCCTCGGCAACCTTATTGAGAACGCGCTACGGCACGGTGCTGGTACCGTGACCATCGTGGTGGAGGCGGCGCTCGGCATTGGCCCAGGGGGCGGCGCAGCCGTGTCCGTGCGCGACCAGGGCGAGGGCATCGCACCGGAGTTCGCGCCACGGGTTTTCCGTCAATTCTGGCGGGCTAAGCGCCGTGGTGGCACGGGTCTCGGCCTATACATCGTCAAGGGTCTTGTCGAGGCGCACGGCGGCACGATTTCCGTATACCCGGCGCCCGGCGGTGGCGCCGAGTTCCGATTTACCTTGCCCGCCGGGACGCCCGACTTCGCCTGACGAGGATCCGCTGACGGGGAACGGCACGGCGGGCTCATCGCGGAGCTTTGATCGCACCGCCAAAGGCGGGTTGCGTGTTCCCGGGCCAGCAGCGGGCCAGCACAGCGAGGCTGGCGGCGCGGCGTCGCCCCCGGGTCAGCACGGCGCGCCACGCCGCTGCCGTTCAGCTGGAAAGACCATCGGACCACCACCAGGCGCAGCCAACCGGTAGGGCAGCGCACGGATGGCGGGCCCGGCGGCCTGATGGAGCCGCGCGGTCGGTCCGGGCGCACGGCGCCACGTGCTCCCCGGTACTGTCAGACGGTACCGTCGGCCGGGGAGACGGACTGCGGGTATTGCCCGCCGGGGACGCCTCGTCAGCCGGGGAATCCCGGATTAGGTGCGGTGGCCCCAGCGGAAGGCTCCGGCCTGAAGGAAAGCATGCCGGATCTGTCAGACAAAGCCGCCCGTCGGCCTGCAAGGGGAGCACATTCGATGTCCGCGCCGAACAAGTCATATGACCCCGTCGAGGTGACCGCACTTTCAGCCGGAGAGCTTGAGCGCATGCTCGGCGAGGCGCGCGCCGCCATCGCGAAGACGCGCAACCTGGACGAGCTGAAGGCGGCACGCCTCGCGCACGCGGGTGACAGGTCGCCGCTCAAACTCGCGAACCGTGAGATCGGGGCGCTGCCGCCGGCCGCTCGCGCCGAGGCAGGCAAGCGGGTCGGCGTCGCGCTCGCCGAGGTCCGTGACGCGCTTGCCGCCAGGCAGGCCGAGCTAGAGGCCGAACGCGACCTGCGGGTGCTCACGGAGGAGACCGTCGACGTGACGCTGCCCTGGGACCGTGCGCCGCGCGGCGCCCGGCATCCGGTCACCACACTGCAGGAGCGGCTTGCCGACGTCTTTATCGGCATGGGCTATGAGGTGGCCGAGGGCCCGGAGATCGAGGCCGAGTGGTACAACTTCGACGCGCTCAACATGGGCCCCGACCACCCTGCCCGTAGCGAGCAGGACACCTTTTTCGTCGCCGTGGATCCAGCGCCACCCGCGGGCGCTAAGCCTGGTGACGCAGGGTCAGGTGACGCAGGGTCAGGTGACGCAGGGTCAGGTGACGCAGGGTCAGGTGACGCAGGGTCAGATGGAGCGGCCGGCGAGTCCGGAATGCTGCTCCGCACGCACACCTCGCCGGTACAGATCCGGGCTCTGCTCACCCGGCCACTGCCGGTGTACGTGGTCGTTCCAGGCAAGGCGTTCCGCGCCGACGAACTCGATGCCACCCACAGCCCGGTCTTTCATCAGCTCGAATGCCTTGCTGTGGACGAGGGCCTCACCATGGCCGACCTGCGCGGCGCCATCGGCGCCTTCGTGGACTCGATGTTTGGCGAAGGGCTGGCCACCAGGTTCCGGCCGCACTACTTTCCGTTCACCGAGCCCTCGGCCGAGGTGGACATGGAATGCCACGTGTGCCGCGGCGCCTCGGTCGCGCCTGACGCCCCGCCGTGCCGCACCTGCAAGTCGGAGGGCTGGATCGAGCTCGGCGGCTGCGGCATGGTCAACCCCCGTGTGCTTGTCGCCTGCGGGATCGACCCCGATAAGTACAGCGGGTACGCGTTCGGGCTCGGCATCGACCGCACCTTGATGCTCAGGCACGGCGTCGCGGATATGCGGGACGTCATCGACGGCGACATACGGTTCACCACCGCGTTCGGAATGGAGGTCTGATGCGGGTCCCGCTTTCCTGGCTGCGTGAGTGGGCGGCGCTGCCTGACCTGCCCGCCCGCGAGGTGGCAAGCAGGCTCATCGCCGCCGGGCTCGAGGTCGAATCCGTAACACAGACCGGGCACGAGATCCGGGGTGTCAGCGTCGGCGAAGTGCTCGCGATCGAGGAGCTGTCCGAATTCAAAAAGCCGATCAGGTACTGCCAGGTCGACACCGGCGAGCCAGAGCCACATGGCATCATCTGTGGCGCGGTCAACTTCGCCGTGGGGGACCGGGTGCCCGTGGCACTGCCGGGCGCAATTCTGACCGGCGGCTTCGAGATCACGCAGCGCAAGGCGTACGGGCATGTGTCCGACGGGATGATCTGCTCTGCTGCGGAGCTTGGGCTCTGGGACGACCGCTCGGGCATCTTGGTGCTAGCGGACACAGCGCCGGCCGGCGCCGATTTCACCGACTACGCGGGCCTCCGCGATGACGTGCTCGATGTCGCGGTGACGCCTGACCGGGGCTATTGCATCTCAATTCGGGGGATGGCGCGGGAGGCCGCGACAGCATTCGAAGCGGAGTTCAACGACCCCGCCGATGCCGGGCTCACCATTGACTGGCAGGCGGTAGGCGGCGCTGTGCAGCCGGCGACTATCGATGACCCGACGGCCTGCGACCGCTTCGTGCTGCGCGAGGTGACTGGTTTCGACCCGGCACGGGTGACACCGATCCGGATGCGGACAAGGCTGGCGCGGGCCGGGATGCGCCCGGTGTCACTCGCGGTGGACATCACCAACTACCTGATGCTCGAGCTCGGTCAGCCGCTGCACGCGTTCGACAAGACCAAGCTCGACGGGCCGCTCGTCGTCCGGCGCGCCCGGCCGGGCGAGACGCTGGTGACGCTCGATCACGTGCTGCGCAGGCTGCACCACGAGGACATCGTCATCGCCGACTCCTCCGGCCCGATCGCCATGGCCGGCACCATGGGAGGGCTGAATACGGAGGTCGACCAGACCTCGACCGGGCTGGTCATCGAGGCCGCCCACTTCTCCGCCGTCGGCACGGCGCGGATGAGCAGGCGGCACCGGCTGAGCAGTGAGGCGTCGTACCGGTTCGAGCGCGGTGTGGACCGTGAACTGCCCCGGCGGGCGAGCGCGAAGGCAGCCGTGATGCTGGCCCGGCTGGGCGGTGCCACCGTGGTGCCGGGCTGCACGCACGCACAGGTCCCGGTGGAGCCCGCCGCGATCACGATGGCGGCGGGCTATCCGGACCGTGTCGCGGGAACGACCTACGGCCGCGCGGTCGCCGAGCGGCGGCTTCGTCAGATCGGCTGCGAGGTCCGCCCGGCCCGCACGCAGGGCGACACCGAGATCATCGAGGTGCTCCCGCCCTCCTGGCGGCCCGATTTGAACAGCCCGAACGACCTCGCGGAAGAGGTCATCAGGCTGGAGGGATACGAGAACATACCGGTGCGGCTGCCGCGTGCTCCCGCAGGCCGTGGCCTGACGCAGGCGCAGCGCACCAGGCGCGCGGTTAGCCGTGCGTTCGCTGGCTCCGGGTACGTTGAGGTGCTGTCGTTCCCGTTTATCTCCGCTGCCGATTTCGACGCCCTTCAGCTGCCCGATGACGATCCGCGGCGCCGGGCCGTGCGGCTGGCCAACCCGCTCGGCGACGATGAGCCGCTGATGCGTACCACGCTGCTGCCCGGCCTGCTGCGCACGCTGGTGCGTAACGCCGGACGGGGGTTCGGCGACCTCGCGCTCTATGAGATGGGCCTGGTGTACCTTCCCCATCCGGGTGCGCCGCGGCGCGCGCCGCGGCTCCGGGTGGACCGCGGGCCAACCGCGGAGGAACTCGCCGCGCTCGACGCGGCGCTGCCCGAGCAGCCACTACACGCCGCGGTGGCGCTCGCGGGAAACAGGGAGCCAGCCAGCTGGTGGGGTCCGGGCCGGACGGCCGTCTGGGCAGACGCGGTGCAGGCAGCCAGGGATATCGCGGGTGCGGCCAACGTCGCGCTCACCGAGCGAGCCGCTCGGCAGCTCCCCTGGCACACAGGCCGATGCGCGGAGCTGCTTGTGCGCTGCTCCGCGAGCGGCACCGCCAGCGGAGATGGCAACATCCGGCGGGCCGGTTTCGCCGGCGAGCTTCATCCGAGGGTCGTCGCGGCATTCGGGCTGCCGCCACGCAGCTGCGCGATGGAGCTGGACCTGTCAGTGCTCGAGTCGGCGGTGCGTGGCCCGGTCCAGGCACCGAGGCTTTCCACATACCCGATCGCTACCCAGGATGTCGCGCTTGTCGTGGCTCGTTCGGTGCCGGCCGTGGAGGTCGCTGACGCGCTGCGGGCGGGTATCGTCGCGAGCGGTTCGGCGGGCCTGCTCGAGGAGATCAGGCTCTTCGACGTTTACACCGGTGCGCAGGTCGGCGAGGGCAAGAAGTCCCTCGCCTATACGCTCCGGCTCCGAGCGCCCGACCGTACTCTCACCGCGAGTGAGGCCGCTGCCGTCCGCGAGGCCGCAGTTACCGAAGCGGCGCGCCGGACCGGCGCGCTGCTTCGCGGGACTTGACCGCCATCGCGCCGTCCGCTCGACATTGGCTGAGCTTCATGATCGCGGTAACTCTTCTGCGCTATTCGCGAAAAAATTACCGCGATCATGAAAGTCGAATATGGGTGAGATCCGTTCAGGCTGTCGCTGAGGCGTTCAGGCTGTCGCTCAGGCCTTCGGGGCTGGCAGGACGGCGAAGAACTCGAGGTCGGCCCGACGGCACTCCGATGCCCGCCCGGTCTGCAAGATTTGCGGGGTGGGGTACCCCTGGCAGGTCCAGCCATCGACAGGCATTGTCCCGCCGCCGCCATTTCCCGGCGCTTCCCCGGCAGTGAGCTCGCGGGTGTAGTCGGCTTCGACCCGCAGCGCCACGGCACAGTCGACGGCCCGAGCCGGCACCTGGACTTCTACGAGCACATGCGCTGCCGTGTAGGACGTACCGCAAGTCTTTCTTGCTTCCGGACCGCTGGACGCCGACGATGAGGGATCCGCGGGGGCGGGGGGACGGCCCGAGCAGCCCGCCGCCAGCGCGAGGATGAGCGCCACCACCGCCATCTGTCCCGCGTACTGCATCGCTACCTCTCTCCCGCGTTCTCATCATGCCGTCGGTCAACTCATTCTGTACATGCACCCCGCCAGAGCGTTACAGGCCAGTTATCACGCAAGGACCTCCCGGTTCCGGCGGCCGCGGTGTACAGCACCGGCTCCAGCACCGTTTGCATAATTTTTCATTATCCTACATAGTAATGCAGTGACGCCGCGCTTCTACGGCGGATCCGGAGCTACGGCGGGTGGCGCGGCAACCGGCGGGCGGCGCGGCAAACGGGCAGCTAGCGGGGCAGGAGGAAGCGAATGGGCATCCAGGTAGCAGTGGCCGGCGCGAGCGGATACGCCGGTGGTGAGCTGCTTCGCCTGCTCGCGGGCCATCCAGGTATGGTGCTCGGGCCGGTCACGGCCGCATCGCACGCGGGTGAGCCGGTCACCGCGCTCCATCCGCACCTTTCGCAGCTGTCCGGCCGGACGCTCGAGCCCACTGATCCCAAACGGCTGACGCAGGCGGACCTCGTTTTCCTCGCGCTCCCGCATGGGCAGTCCGCGGCGGTGGCCGCGGAGCTTGCGGGTCACGTCAAGATCGTCGATCTCGGAGCCGACTTCAGGCTCGGCGACCCAGCTGCCTGGCGCTATTTCTACGGAGGCGAGCACGCGGGACGCTGGACATACGGTCTGCCCGAACATTTGGGCACGCGCGCGCAGATTTGCCGTACGGCACGGGTCGCGGTGCCGGGATGCTACGCGACAGCGGCCATCCTCGCGCTGGCGCCGCTGCTAGCGTCCGGCCTCGCGGAGCCATCTGACATCGTGATCGTCGCGGCCTCCGGCACGTCGGGCGCGGGCCGCACACCAAAACCCCACTTGCTTGGCGCCGAGGTCATGGGTTCGATGTCGGCCTACCAGGTGGGCGGCACGCACCGTCACATACCTGAGATCGAGCAGGCCCTCAGCGAGGCCGCGGCCGCGGCCGCAGTGCAACCAAAGGCGCGGCGCGGGCCGGCGCATACCGCGCTGCCCGGCGCTGGAGATCCGGACCGGCCTGCCGGCCAGCCGCGTGAGGCCCGGAAGGTGATGGTCTCGTTCACGCCGTCGCTCGCGCCGATGCCGAGGGGGATCCTCGCGACCTGCACGGCGCCGCTGACCTCCGGCGCGTCGGCGGCCGCAGCCGAGCTTGATGTCGGCCAGGCAGTGAGCCGAGCGACCGCACGACTGCGTGCCGCGCTGACTGACGCTTACGCCGGTGAGCCCTTCGTACATGTGCTGCCCGAGGGCGCCTGGCCATCCACGGCGGCAACTGCGGGCTCGAACGCGGTGCACCTGCAGGCCGCCGCCGACACCAGGGTCGGCCGCGCCGTGGTCGTGGCCGCCATCGACAACCTCGGCAAGGGCGCGGCCGGGCAGGCGATCCAGAACGCCAACCTCATGACCGGCCTGGCGGAGACCGCCGGCCTGACCGCACACGGAGTCTCGCCATGAGCGTTACCGCACCCATCGGATTCCGTGCCGCGGGCGTCGCCTCGGGTCTGAAGGATGGCGGCGGCCGCGACGTCGCTGTTGTGGTCAACGACGGCCCGGCCAGAGCCGCCGCCGCCGTCTTCACCGCCAACCGGGTCAAGGCCGCGCCGGTGCTCTGGACCCAGCAGGTCACGAGCGGCGGCCGGGTGCGCGCGGTCGTACTCAACTCCGGTGGTGCGAACGCCTGTACCGGCCCGGCCGGCTTCCAGGACGCCCATGCCACGGCCGAACGGCTCGCAGCGGCTCTCGAGGATTCCGCCGGGGAGATCGCCGTCTGCTCGACCGGCCTGATCGGTGAGCGGCTGCCGATGGACGCGCTGCTGTCCGGGGTAGACGCCGCGGTCGCGGCGCTGTCACGCGCCGGAGGCCTGGCCGCAGCCGACGCGATCCGGACCACCGACACGGTCGTAAAGATCGCTTTCAGGAAGGCGGGGCAGGCCGGCTCCGCCGGCCCGGTGGGCGCCGGATCGCCAGCCGCCTACACCGTCGGCGGCATGGCGAAGGGAGCCGGCATGCTCGCGCCGGCGCTCGCGACCATGCTCTGCGTGCTCACCACCGATGCGGATCTTCCAGCCAGCGAACTCGACAGCTCGCTTCGTGCCGCGGTCGCACGGACCTTCGACCGGGTTGACACCGACGGCTGTATGTCCACCAACGACACGGTCTTGCTGCTCGCAAGCGGCGCAGCCGGGGTACGACCCGACCCAGCCGAATTCACCTCCGTGCTGACGGCCGTCTGCGCGGACCTCGCACGCCAGTTGCTAGCCGACGCGGAAGGCTCAACCAAAGCGGTCGCCATCGAGGCGATTGGTGCGGCGAGTGAGGCCGATGCGCTGACCGCCGCCCGCGCGGTCGCGAGGAGTAGCCTGCTCAAGTGCGCGCTAGGGGGCGAGGACCCGAACTGGGGCCGGGTGGTGGCCGCCGTCGGCACCACTGATGCGGCCTTCGAGCCCGACCGGCTGAACGTCGCGATCAACGGCGTCTGGGTATGCAGGGCCGGCTGCGCAGGCGATGACAGATCAAAGGCCGACCTGCGGCCCCGTGACGTCGCCATCACGGTTGACCTCTCCGCGGGACCGCACTCGGCCACGGTCTGGACGACGGATCTTACCGCCGCCTACGTGCACGAGAACTCGGCATACTCGACATGACTGACAGAGCGCACCTGGGCGCGGCGCCCGCACCCGCCGGAGCAGACCCCGCCGGAGAAGACCCAGCACCCGCCGGAAAAGACACAGCGATGGCGTATCGGGGTGTCCTTGGCGTCGGCGACGGGGCCCTTTGCGCCAGCGATCGGGCATCGCTGCCGCCCGATGAGGATGGCCAGCCGGGTGCGCAGGCGCGCGACCGCGCCTCGGCACTCACCAAGGCCGCCACGCTGATCGAGGCACTGCCATGGCTTGACCGGTTCCATGGCCAGACCATCGTGATCAAGTACGGTGGCCACGCGATGACCGACGAGTCACTGCGCCGCGGGTTCGCGCAGGACCTTGTGTTCCTGCGCTACGCGGGCTTGCGGCCGGTGGTCGTGCACGGCGGCGGGCCGCAGATCAACGCGCACCTGGACAGGCTCGGCATCGAGAGCACGTTCACGAGCGGCCTGCGCGTCACCACCCCGGAGATCATGCGCGTGGTCCGTATGGTGCTCACCGGGCAGGTCAACAGGGACGTGGTCGGGCTCGTCAATCAGTACGGCCCGTGGGCGATGGGCATGTCGGGCGAGGACGCGAACCTGTTCACCGCGCGGCGCGCGCAGCCGTTGGTGGACGGCGAGACCGTCGACATCGGCCTGGTAGGTGAGATTACCGAGGTGGACGCCGGTGCGGTGCACAGCCTGCTCGCGGACCGCCGCATTCCGGTCATCTCCAGCGTGGCGCGGGGAGCAGATGGCGGGATCTACAACGTCAACGCCGACACTGCTGCCGCCGCTCTTGCCGTCGCTGTTGGCGCGGCCAAGCTGGTGGTGCTCACCGATGTCGAGGGCCTGTACGCGGACTGGCCGGCGTCCGACGAGGTGATCAGCTTGCTCACGGCGGCCGAACTCGAGGGCCTGCTGCCCGCGCTCGCCACCGGCATGGTGCCAAAGATGGCGGCCTGCCTGCACGCGGTCCGCGGCGGCGTCCGCCGCGCGCACGTCCTCGACGGGCGGCTCCCGCACGCAATGCTGCTGGAAATCTTCACCGACCGGGGGATCGGCACGATGGTGATCCCGGACGGAGCAAGGCCATGAGCACCCCCGGGCCCGCCGTCGACCTGCCAGGGCAGGACTGCCGGGCGACGCGGCGGCTGCAGCAGCGTTTCGCCGCCGCGCTGATGCCGAACTACGGCCTGCCGCCCGTCGCGCTGACCAGGGGCCAGGGCTGCCGCGTGTGGGACGCGGACGGGCGCGACTACCTCGACCTCATCGCCGGGATCGCGGTGTCCTCGCTCGGGCATGCTCATCCGGCGGTCGTGGACGCCGTGAGCAGTCAGGTGGCGTCCATCGCGCACACCAGCAACCTTTTCCTGCACGAGCGCGAGGTCGAACTGGCCGAGCGGCTGCTCGGGTTGCTCGGTGCGGAAGGGAAGGTCTTCTTCACCAATTCGGGCACCGAGGCGAACGAGGCGGCGTTCAAGCTCACGCGCAGGTTTCGCGGCGGCGATGCGGGCGGGCCGCGCTATGTGGTGGCAGCGGAGGGCGGGTTTCACGGCCGCACCATGGGCGCGCTCGCGCTGACGGGTAAGTCGCAGATCCGCGAGCCGTTCGGGCCTTATGGCGTGGACGTGCGGTTCGTGCCATACGGCGACCCGGCCGCGCTGCGCGCCGCGGTCACCGGCGACTGCGCCGCTGTCTTCCTCGAACCCGCGCTTGGTGAGGGCGGCGTGGTGCCGGCCCCCGACGGCTACCTGCGCGCCGCCCGCCAAGCCTGCGACGCCGCCGGAGCGGTGCTCGTCCTCGATGAGATCCAAAGCGGGATCGGCAGGACCGGCGCGTGGTTCGCGCACCAGCGCGAGAACATCAGGCCCGACGTGCTGACGCTCGCCAAGGGACTTGGCGGCGGCCTGCCCATCGGCGCGTGCATCGGATTGGGGCAGTTCGGCGACGTGCTCGGCAAGGGCGACCACGGAAGCACGTTCGGCGGCAACCCGGTGGCCTGCGCGGCAGCGCTCGCGGTACTCGACGTGATCGAGCGCGATGGCCTGCTGGCCCGCGCCGCGGAAACGGGCGATCTGCTCAGGTCCGGAATCGCCGCGACGGCACACCCGCTGCTCGCCGGCGTCCGCGGCCTTGGCCTGTGGCTCGCGGCCGTGCTCACCCGGCCTGCCGCTGCCGATGTGGAACGCGCGGGCAGGGAGGCCGGTTTCCTGTTCAACGCCGTACAGCCGGATGCGGTGCGGCTGGCACCGCCACTCGTGCTCAGCGCCGCGGAGGCGGAGTCCTTCATTGCCGCATTGCCCAAGGTGCTTGACGCAGTTCAGGGCGGAGCGGCGGAGGCATCGCCATGACCGCGGCCAGCCCGCTGACCAAGGCGGCCAGGCATGCCAGGATCGTCGGCATCCTCGCCCGGATTCCTGTCCGCTCACAAGAGGAACTCGCCGCGGTGCTTGCGCAGGATGGTGTACAGGTCACGCAGGCAACGCTGTCGCGTGATCTCGAAGAGCTTGGCGCTGTCCGGCTGCGCGGCCCCGACGGTGGGCTTGTCTACGCGCTTTCGCGGTCGGCGGACATGCCGGGCGGATTGCCCGCGCCATGGCCTGGCGGGACAGCAGAGGCTACCGCACGGCTCGCCAGGATCGCCGCCGACCTGCTCATCTCGGCGGAGGCGAGCGCGAACCTGGTGGTGCTGCGGACCCCCGCAGGAGCCGCGCAGTTCTTCGCCTCCGCCCTCGACCACGCAAACTGGCCGTCGATCCTCGGCACCGTAGCGGGCGACGACACCGTGCTCGCTATCACCAGGGACCCGGGCGGCGGCAGCCAGGTAGCCGCGCAGTTGCTCCGGCTCGCGGAGCGCCGCGAGCAGGTCAACTGAATACAAATCCAGGGATGGAAAAATGACAGAACGCGTTGTACTCGCATATTCGGGCGGTCTTGACACATCGGTGGCCATCGGCTGGATTACGGAGCGGACGGGGGCCGAAGTGATCGCCCTCGCGGTGGACGTCGGGCAGGGCGGCGAGGACCTTGAGACCATCCGTCAACGCGCCATGGACTGCGGTGCGGCGGAGGCCGAGGTGGTGGACGCGCGCGCCGAGTTCGCGGCGGACTACTGCGTTCCCGCGCTCAAGGCGAACGCGCTCTACATGGACCGGTATCCGCTTGTTTCCGCGCTGTCCCGGCCGCTCATCGTCGCGCACCTCGCCAGGGTCGCCGCGGCGTACGGCGCCACCACGGTGGCGCACGGGTGCACGGGTAAGGGCAACGACCAGGTCAGGTTCGAGGCGAGCCTCGCCAGCCTCGCCCCGCAGCTCAAGGTGTTCGCACCTGTTCGCGACTCCGGTATGACCAGGGACAAGTCGATCGCGTTCGCCGAGGAGAACGGGCTGCCGGTCGATGTGACACGCAGGTCGCCCTACTCCATCGACCAGAACGTGTGGGGCCGATCGATCGAGACCGGGCACCTCGAGGACATCTGGACCGCGCCGCGCGACGACGTGTACGCCTATACCGCGGACCCCACGACGCCGCGCGAGCCGGACGAGGCCGTGGTCACGTTCACCGGCGGCGTGCCGGTGGCCATCGACGGCGACGCGCTGTCGCCACTGGAGATCATCACCGCCCTGAACGCCCGTGCCGGTGCGCAGGGAATAGGCCGGATCGACATGGTAGAAGACCGGCTCGTCGGGATCAAGAGCCGCGAGATCTACGAGGCACCAGGCGCGATCACGCTCATCGCGGCGCACTCCGAGCTCGAGAGCGTGTGCGTAGAGCGCGACCTGGCCAGGTTCAAGCGGCAGGTGGACCAGCGGTGGGGTGAGCTCGTCTATGACGGTCTATGGTTCTCGCCGCTGAAGCAGGCGCTCGACGGGTTCATCGACCGGGCGTCCGAGCACGTGACCGGCGATATCCGGCTGCGCATGCACGGCGGAAGCCCGGTGGCCACCGGGCGGCGCAGCCCAGTGTCCCTCTACGATTACGAGCTTGCCACCTACGACACCGGAGACACCTTCGACCAGTCACTGGCCAAGGGGTTCGTGGAGCTGTGGGGCCTGCCCAGTAAGATCGCGGCCGTGCGGGACAGGCAGGCGGGTGCCTGATCGCGGGATGCCGAGCCGGCACCGGCCCGGACTGCTTGGCGGGGCGCGCTGATACCGGGCGCCCTGATGACGGGGCGGACCGGCTGCGGCAGAGTCAGCGGATAGGAGCAGTGTGCCAGACGAGCAGCGGAAGACACCGACGCGCCTGTGGGGTGGCCGGTTCGACGCGGGCCCGGCCGAGGCGCTTGCACGGCTGTCTGTCAGCGTCCAGTTCGACTGGCGGCTTGCACCCTACGACCTGCTCGCCTCGCGGGCGCACGCGCGGGTGCTGCACAAGGCCGGGCTACTGACCGGCGACGAGCTGAACCGGATGCTCACCGCGCTTGACGACCTCGGCGCCGCATGTAGGCGCGGTGAGTTCCGCCCGACCGTTTCGGACGAGGACGTGCACACCGCCCTCGAACGGGGACTGCTCGAGCGGCTTGGCGCCCTCGGCGGAAAGCTGCGAGCCGGCCGCAGCCGCAACGATCAGGTCGCCACCGACCTGCGGCTGTACCTACGCGACCACGCCAGGCAGATCGTGTCAAGCCTGGCCGAGCTCGAGACCGCGCTGCTTGGCCAGGCGGAGCGGCACGCCGCCACCCCGGCACCCGGAATGACGCACCTGCAGCACGCGCAGCCGGTGCTGTTCGCGCACCAGTTGCTCGCGCACGTGCACGCGTTCGCCAGGGACGTGGCACGTTTCGTGGACTGGGACAGGCGGGCGGCCGTGTGCCCTCTCGGTGCGGGCGCGCTCGCGGGTTCCTCGCTGCCGCTCGACCCGGAGGCGGTGGCTGCGGAGCTGGGCTTCTCCTGCACGGCGGCGAACTCGATGGACGCGGTAAGTGACCGCGATTTCGTGGCCGAGTTCCTCTTCGTGGCCGCGCTCGTCGGCGTGCACCTGTCCAGGTTGGGCGAGGAGGCAGTGCTCTGGGCGTCGCGGGAGTTCGGCTGGATCGAGATGGACGACGCGTACGCCACCGGGTCGTCGATCATGCCACAGAAGAAGAACCCGGACGTGGCAGAACTGGCGCGCGGAAAGGCGGGCCGCCTCATCGGTGACCTCACCGGCCTGCTCACGACGTTGAAGGGGCTGCCGCTCACTTACAACAGGGACCTGCAGGAAGACAAGGAACCAGTTTTCGACGCGGTTGACACACTGCTGCTCGTGCTCCCCGCGACGGCTGGCCTGATGGCGACCGCCCGCATTAACACCGAACGGCTCACGCGGGCAGCACCGTCCGGGTTCGCGCTCGCCACCGACCTGGCCGAGTTGCTTGTCCGGCGCGGCGTACCGTTCCGTGCGGCGCACGAGATCGTGGGTCACCTCGTCGTGTGGTGCCAGGTGCACGACGCCGAACTCGACGAGGTCAGCGACGAGGACCTGGCCAAGATTTCGCCGTTGCTCACCCCGGACGTCCGCGACGTCCTATCCGTCACAGGTGCGATCGCCGCCCGCCGCACGCGCGGCGGTACGGCGCCTGAGCGGGTAGCGGAGCAGCTCGCCGCGCTGCGCACGGCAGTGGACGAGCACGCTGCCTGGGCCACGGCCTGATTCTGCCATGCCTTTTCCATGCACCTGCGCCGGCACCCAAGGTGGCGCGAGCACGGGAGTCGGCCCAAGCGCTGCGGCCGCTCCGCGCGCTAGGAGCACGCCACCGCCCCCGGGCGCGAGGCCACCTTCAGCCGCGGCGCCGCCCCTGGGCGCGGCACCGCCGGTGCCTCCAGCTCCGCGCCCGGCGAATGCGCCACCCGCTGGCGTGACTCCGCGCGCTACGAGCGCGCCACCATCCTCGGGCGCGACACCATCTCCGGGCGCGCCACCATCTCCGGGCGCGCCACCATCTCCGGGCGCGCCACCATCCCCGGGCGCGACACCATCTCCGGACATGCCACCATCCCCGGGCGCGCCACCATCCCCGGACGTGCCACCATCCCCGGGCGCGCCACCGCCCTCAGGCGCCGCACCGCCGGTGCCTCCAGCTCCGCGCCCGGCGAATGCGCCACCCGCTGCCGTGACTCCGCGCGCTACGAGCGCGCCACCGCCCCTTGAAACCAGCTCAGCCCCTGGAATCCCACTAACAACATCACAAGCCGCACAAAGGCCGCCTGCACCACTCGTATCACCACCATTAAAAACCTCACTCGTACCGCGTTCGTTCTTCGACCACCCCGCGCTCGATGTCGCCCCCGGCCTGCTTGGGTACGTGATAGAGCACGAAACCCCCGCCGGGCTTGTGGCGGTCCTGATCACCGAGGTCGAGGCGTACGCGGGCGCCGTGGACGCTGCCTCGCACGCCTACCGCGGGCGAACTAGGCGCAACGAGGTGATGTTCGGGCCGCCCGGTCACGTGTACGTGTACTTCACCTATGGCATGCACTTCTGCGCCAACCTCGTCTGCCTGGGAGAGGGCACCGCGGCCGCGGTGCTGCTGCGGGCCGGCCGGGTGATCGCGGGTGCTCCCGTCGCGCGTGCCCTGCGCGCGGCTGGATCGGCCCGGGCGGCGGGGTCGGCAATGCCGTCGACGCATGCCGGGGACAGGGACCTGGCCAGGGGCCCGGCCAGGCTCTGCCAGGCGCTGGGTATCGATCGGGCAGCCAATGGCGCCGACGTGTGTGACGCTGCGTCACCGCTGCGGGTGAGGCACGGCGAGACTGTGCCACCCCGAGTCATCCGTTCGGGACCTAGAACGGGAGTGCGGGAGGCGGCGGAGTTGCCGTGGCGGTTCTGGGTCGCGGGCGAACCTACGGTTTCCCCCTACCGCGCCTACGCGCCAAGAAGGCCCGCAAGGCGGTGACGCGCTTCGACGCGCCACGGATCGCGCCGCTACTGTGAGCGAGGAGATGGCCAGGGAGACAAGCATTTCCATGATCGCGGTTGATTTCCGCTCACCTGTGGGCTGTTTCACAATTGAATGAGCGTCGCAGATTGCGAGATACCGTCACGCTGGCAAGGGACCTGTCGGCATCGTCGCAGGTCACGGTATTTCGAACGAGCGCTCCGGATGAGCCTGAGAGATTGATCTCACGATGCGAGACGTCGGCTCGATTCTGCGACAGCCCACGGTGCAGGGAATCCACCGCGATCATGGAAAGACCACCTGGCATGGAGATGAGCAGGGAGCTGAGGGAGCCGTGACCGGCATCATCGACGATCTGACCTGGCGTGGCCTGCTCGCGCAGTCGACCGACCTGGACGACGTACGCAAGGCGCTCGATGCTGGGCCGGTCACGGTGTATGCGGGTTTCGATCCCACTGCGCCCGGACTGCATATCGGCAGCCTCGCGCTGCTGCTCACGCTGCGGCGGCTGCAGGACGCCGGGCATCGGCCGATCGGCCTGGTCGGCGGCGCCACGGGGCTGATCGGTGACCCGAGTGGCCGGGCCTCGGAGCGGTCACTGCACCCCGAGGAAGTAGTCGCCGAGTGGGTGGAGCGCATTCGGGTTGAGGTGGCGCGGTTCCTGGATTTCGCCGCCGGGCCCAGGGCCGCGCTGGTGGTCAGCAACCTGGACTGGACGGCCCGGGTCACGGCGATCGAGTTCCTCCGTGACGTGGGCAAGCACTTCAGCGTCAATCAGATGATCGCCAGGGAGTCGGTGAAGTCCCGGCTCGAGGGTGACGGCATCAGCTACACCGAGTTCAGCTACCAGATCCTGCAGGCACTGGACTTCCTCGCGCTCTACCGGCGGCACGATTGCAGACTGCAGCTCGGCGGCAGCGATCAGTGGGGCAACCTGGTCGCAGGGGTGGACCTGATCCGACGGGTCGAGCATGCCAGCGTGCACGCGCTGACAATTCCGCTGATCACCAAGCCGGACGGGACCAAGTACGGAAAGACCGCGTCCGGCACGATCTGGCTAAGTGCCGAGTTGACCAGCCCATACGCCTTTTACCAGTTTTGGCTCAACGTCGAGGACTCCGAGGTTGGGCGGCTGCTCAGGGTGTTCACGTTCCGGCCGCGTGAGGAGATCGAGGCGCTGGAACTCCAGGCCGCGGAGCGGCCGGCCGCCCGCGCCGCCCAGCGCGCGCTCGCCGGGGACGTGACCACGCTCGTGCACGGGGCGGCGGAATGCCGCCGGGCGGTGGCGGCGAGCTGTGCGCTGTTCGGCCAGGGCGAGCTCGAGGCACTCGATGAGCGGACACTCGCCGCTGCGCTCGCGGAAGTGCCGAAGCTAACTGTGACGGTTGACAAGGACGGTGAACTGCCTCCGCTAGCGGACCTGCTCGCCGGGACCGGGATCGTGGCGAGCAAGTCCGCAGCCAGGCGCCTGGTCGCTGAGGGCGGCGCCTACCTGAACAACCGCAAGGTGACGGACGAGAACGCCCGACCTGCTGGCGGCGACCGTCTGCACGGCCGTTTCGTCGTGTTGCGGCGCGGGAAGCGCCACGTGGGCGGCGTGGAGGTCGTCCAGAGCTGAGGCGGGTGGTCCGGCAACGCGCCCGGCCTGTCCTTCCCGGGCGTGATCTTTCCCGGGTGCCCGCGCGGCAGACGGCAGGGACGCGCGGGTCCCGATCGGGTCACGTTTCTGTCCGTCTGTGGGCACCGGGATCGCGCGCTCGGGCAAGGGAATCTCATCAGTGACTCCACGAATGCCGCTCCATAGGACGCTGCCGCTCCCCGGGCTGCCCGGTCCGACGCCCGCCCCGCAACCAGATTTCATCCGGCGTCCGCCGCGTCCGAGCGCTGGCGGCCGCGCCCTGGCCTGCACATTCTGCCGGTCTCCGCGGCGAGTGCCCGGCTGGGTGCCTGGTGGGCGCGAGCCGCCAACGAGTTTCGATTTGACGTGCTCGCCGATGGTGCCTATTGTTCTTCCTGCCCCGGGAGAGCGCGGGACGCCGCAAGGCGGCCGGTCTCCGGGGACCCACTCAGTTACCTGTAAGGCGACCGTGCTCTGGGCGGCTCGCTGAGCGGTATGCTCGTGGTGAAGGCAGGCTTCCCGGTGAGCAAAGTCTTACGAGGCTAAGTTGACAGAGCAAAGCCTGGCAGGTAAGTTAGTAGGGTTGCCCCCGAAGAAGATGCGAGTCTTCTGACGGTGTGCGTCCGCTCCTTGAGAACTCAACAGCGTGCTAAAAGCCAGTGCACATGCACATACCCCGTCCGCGCGGGATTGAGCCTACTTGTGTTCATGATCGCGTGACGGATTTGCCAAGATCGCCTTCATGTCTTCCTGGTCGGGACGTCCAAGGATGATCCATCCTCGGACGTCCTATCCCGGACGGCAGAGGGCACTCCGATGTGTCAGCAGCCCACGTGCTTCGCACGTGGTTGCACATAGACAACCAACGGAGAGTTTGATCCTGGCTCAGGACGAACGCTGGCGGCGTGCTTAACACATGCAAGTCGAGCGGAAAGGCCCCTTCGGGGGTACTCGAGCGGCGAACGGGTGAGTAACACGTGAGCAATCTGCCCTTAGCTCTGGGATAGCTCCGGGAAACCGGAATTAATACCGGATATGACCATGGAGGACATCCTCGCATGGTGGAAAGGGTTTCCGGCTAGGGATGAGCTCGCGGCCTATCAGCTAGTTGGTGGGGTAATGGCCCACCAAGGCGACGACGGGTAGCCGGCCTGAGAGGGCGACCGGCCACACTGGGACTGAGACACGGCCCAGACTCCTACGGGAGGCAGCAGTGGGGAATATTGCGCAATGGGCGAAAGCCTGACGCAGCGACGCCGCGTGGGGGATGACTGCCTTCGGGTTGTAAACCCCTTTCAGCAGGGACGAAGCGAAAGTGACGGTACCTGCAGAAGAAGCGCCGGCTAACTACGTGCCAGCAGCCGCGGTAACACGTAGGGCGCAAGCGTTGTCCGGAATTATTGGGCGTAAAGAGCTCGTAGGCGGCCTGTTGCGTCCGCTGTGAAAACCCAGGGCTTAACCCTGGGCCTGCAGTGGATACGGGCAGGCTAGAGGCAGGTAGGGGAGAATGGAATTCCCGGTGTAGCGGTGAAATGCGCAGATATCGGGAGGAACACCGGTGGCGAAGGCGGTTCTCTGGGCCTGACCTGACGCTGAGGAGCGAAAGCGTGGGTAGCGAACAGGATTAGATACCCTGGTAGTCCACGCTGTAAACGTTGGGCGCTAGGTGTGGGGTCTTTCCACGGATTCCGTGCCGCAGCTAACGCATTAAGCGCCCCGCCTGGGGAGTACGGCCGCAAGGCTAAAACTCAAAGGAATTGACGGGGGCCCGCACAAGCGGCGGAGCATGTTGCTTAATTCGACGCAACGCGAAGAACCTTACCAAGGCTTGACATGCAGGGAAAAGCCGTAGAGATACGGTGTCCGTAAGGGTCCTGCACAGGTGGTGCATGGCTGTCGTCAGCTCGTGTCGTGAGATGTTGGGTTAAGTCCCGCAACGAGCGCAACCCTCGTCCTATGTTGCCAGCGGGTTATGCCGGGGACTCATAGGAGACTGCCGGGGTCAACTCGGAGGAAGGTGGGGATGACGTCAAGTCATCATGCCCCTTACGTCTTGGGCTGCAAACATGCTACAATGGCCGGTACAGAGGGCTGCGAGACCGTAAGGTGGAGCGAATCTCGAAAAGCCGGTCTCAGTTCGGATTGGGGTCTGCAACTCGACCCCATGAAGTCGGAGTCGCTAGTAATCGCGAATCAGCAACGTCGCGGTGAATACGTTCCCGGGCCTTGTACACACCGCCCGTCACGTCACGAAAGTCGGCAACACCCGAAGCCGGTGGCCTAACCCTTTTGGGAGGGAGCCGTCGAAGGTGGGGCCGGCGATTGGGACGAAGTCGTAACAAGGTAGCCGTACCGGAAGGTGCGGCTGGATCACCTCCTTTCTAAGGAGCACCTGGCGTGTCGGCCATTTTGGTCGGCGCGTCCAGAGTCACAGCTCGGGCGACTGTCCCGAGGTGGGTGCTCATAGGTGGAGCACTGGTTATTCGGCCTGGGTAGCGCCCATGTCCGTCTAGTACACCCGCTCCGGCGGGAAGAACGGTGGCCGTGGCGTGGTACTCCGGCCGGGCACGCTGTTGGGTCCTGAGGGAACGGGCGCAAGCTTGGCACCTCACGGGCCCGCACTAGACCCCCGTAGGAGAGTTCGTCTCCGCGGGGGGTTTAGTGGACGGGAGCGTCTGGACCGGCGTCCCGCCGTACGGCCTCACCGAACGCGTCAGGATCTCCTGTGTGCGAGCGTTGAGGAACGCGGTGGCAAGGACGCAGGGACCGCCCGTATCTTGAGAACTACACAGTGAACGCGAGCATCATCATAGTGCCAAGTTACTAAGGGCACACGGTGGATGCCTTGGCACCAGGAGCCGAAGAAGGACGTAGGAGCCTGCGATAAGCCCCGGGAAGCCGGCAACCAGGCTTTGATCCGGGGATTTCCGAATAGGGAAACCTGATAGGGCGTAATGGCCCATCACCCCTGCCTGAACACATAGGGCAGGTGGAGGAAACGTGGGGAAGTGAAACATCTCAGTACCCACAGGAAGAGAAAGCAACCGCGATTCCCCGAGTAGTGGTGAGCGAAAGGGGAAGAGGCCAAACCGATCACGTGTCAAAGCCGGCAGGCGTTGCGTGATCGGGGTAGCGGGACCGTCCAGTCGGATCTGCCGATCCGGCGGGGAGTAAAAAATCGCTGAGATAGCCGAAGACGTTGGAAAGCGTCGGCATAGCGGGTGATACCCCCGTAGGCGAAATCCCAGCGACTCCCGGACGGTATCCCAAGTAGCACGGGGCCCGAGAAATCCCGTGTGAATCCGGGAGGACCACCTCCTAAGCCTAAATACTCCCTGGTGACCGATAGTGAACCAGTACCGTGAGGGAAAGGTGAAAAGTACCCCGGTGAGGGGTCGTGAAATAGTACCTGAAACCGTGTGCCTACAAGCCGTGGGAGCGTGTTGGCCTCTTTGGGCCGACGTGAAGTGACCGCGTGCCTTTTGAAGAATGAGCCTGCGAGTTACGATGTGTGGCGAGGTTAACCCGTGTGGGGGAGCCGTAGCGAAAGCGAGTCCGAATAGGGCGAGTCAGTCGCATGTTGTAGACCCGAAGCGGAGTGATCTACCCATGGGCAGGTTGAAGCGCGGGTAAGACCGCGTGAAGGACCGAACCCACCAGGGTTGAAAACCTGGGGGATGACCTGTGGGTAGGGGTGAAAGGCCAATCAAACTCCGTGATAGCTGGTTCTCCCCGAAATGCATTTAGGTGCAGCGTCGTGTGTTTCTTACCGGAGGTAGAGCTACTGGATGGCCTAGGGGGCCTACAAGCTTACTGAAGTCAGCCAAACTCCGAATGCCGGTAAGTGAGAGCGCGGCAGTGAGACTGCGGGGGATAAGCTTCGTAGTCGAGAGGGAAACAACCCAGATCACCAGCTAAGGCCCCTAAGCGTGTGCTAAGTGGGAAAGGATGTGGAGTTGCCGAGACAACCAGGAGGTTGGCTTAGAAGCAGCCACCCTTGAAAGAGTGCGTAATAGCTCACTGGTCAAGTGATTCCGCGCCGACAATTTAGCGGGGCTCAAGCACACCGCCGAAGCTGTGGCGTTCGCGCATGTACCAGGCTCTCCGGCTCTGCCGGAGCAGTCCAGGTGCGCGGACGGGTAGGGGAGCGTCGTGTGGCGAGTGAAGCGGCGGAGTGATCCAGCCGTGGACGCCACACGAGTGAGAATGCAGGCATGAGTAGCGAATGAGGGGTGAGAAACCCCTCCGCCGAATGACCAAGGGTTCCTGGGCCAGGCTAATCCGCCCAGGGTAAGTCGGGACCTAAGGCGAGGCCGACAGGCGTAGTCGATGGACAACGGGTTGATATTCCCGTACCCGCCTTGACGCGCCCATGCTGAGCGCGGCGAAGCTAAGCACGCGAGACTGGGGGGCCCTTCGGGGCGATCCAGAGGACCGTGCGACCCAAACCGCTATTAGGCAAGCGATGGGGTGACGCAGAAGGGTAGCTCTACCGGGCGATGGTTGTCCCGGGGTAAAGGTGTAGGGCGGTGCGTAGGCAAATCCGCGCACCATGTGCCTGAGACCTGACGCCGAGCCGTTTTAGGCGAAGTGAGTAATCCCATGCTGCCAAGAAAAGCCTCTAGCGAGCGTCATGGCGGCCCGTACCCCAAACCGACTCAGGTGGTCAGGTAGAGAATACCAAGGCGATCGGGTGAACCGTGGTTAAGGAACTAGGCAAATTATCCCCGTAACTTTGGGAGAAGGGGAACCCTGCCCGGTGAAGAGGCGTGCCCTCGGAGCTAGGCGGGGTGGCACATACCAGGGGAAAGCGACTGTTTACTAAAAACACAGGTCCGTGCAAAGTCGCAAGACGACGTATACGGACTGACGCCTGCCCGGTGCCGGAACGTTAAGGGGACGGGTTAGCGGCCTTCGGGTCACGAAGCTCAGAACTTAAGCGCCGGTAAACGGCGGTGGTAACTATAACCATCCTAAGGTAGCGAAATTCCTTGTCGGGTAAGTTCCGACCTGCACGAATGGCGTAACGACTTTCCCACTGTCTCAACCACGGACCCGGCGAAATTGCACTACGAGTAAAGATGCTCGTTACGCGCAGCAGGACGGAAAGACCCCGGGACCTTCACTACAGCTTGACATTGGCGTTTGGGACGTCTTGTGTAGGATAGGTGGGAGACTGTGAAGCGGACACGCCAGTGTTCGTGGAGTCAACGGTGAAATACCACTCTGGTCGTTCTGAGCGTCTAACCTAGGTCCGTAATCCGGATCAGGGACAGTGTCTGGTGGGTAGTTTAACTGGGGCGGTTGCCTCCTAAAAGGTAACGGAGGCGCCCAAAGGTACCCTCAGCCTGGTTGGCAATCAGGTGGCGAGTGTAAGTGCACAAGGGTGCTTGACTGTGAGACAGACATGTCGAGCAGGAGCGAAAGCTGGGACTAGTGATCCGGCGGTGGCATGTGGAAGCGCCGTCGCTTAACGGCTAAAAGGTACCCCGGGGATAACAGGCTGATCTTCCCCAAGAGTCCATATCGACGGGATGGTTTGGCACCTCGATGTCGGCTCGTCGCATCCTGGGGCCGGAGCAGGTCCCAAGGGTTGGGCTGTTCGCCCATTAAAGCGGTACGCGAGCTGGGTTTAGAACGTCGTGAGACAGTTCGGTCCCTATCCGCTGCGCGCGTAGGAGACTTGAGAGGGGCTGTCCCTAGTACGAGAGGACCGGGACGGACGAACCTCTGGTGTGCCAGTTGTCCTGCCAAGGGCACGGCTGGTTGGCTACGTTCGGAAGGGATAACCGCTGAAAGCATCTAAGCGGGAAGCTCGCCTCAAGATGAGGTCTCCCTCGGGGTAAACCCGGTAAGGCTCCCAGCTAGACGACTGGGTTGATAGGCCGGCGGTGGAAGCACGGCAACGTGTGTAGCTGACCGGTACTAATAAGCCGAGAGGCTTGGTTCTATACTTCCCGGGCTGCGGCCCGGAAATGAGTTCGCGTTCACTGTGTGGTTCCCGGGATGCGGTCGGCCCAGGCGACGGTCCGTCACGTTTGGGGCTCCCAAACGTGACGGGCGGGACGTGACATCTCGACAGAGTTACGGCGGCCATGGCGAAGGGGAAACACCCGGTCCCATTCCGAACCCGGAAGTTAAGCTCTTCAGCGCCGATGGTACTGCGTGGGGGACCACGTGGGAGAGTAGGACGCCGCCGGACATCTTTCGCTTAGGGCCGCCCTGTTGATGGGGCGGCCCTAAGCGTGTATGGGTCGGGATTTGCTGCTCGAAAATTGTGACCGTCGGCGGGCGTGGCGCGAGAGTGACTCCAGCGCTGAGCGGGAACGCCGACGTTGGAGGGGTGCCTGGCGGCGGCGAGACCTGACCACGGTGCGCCTGCGAGGATGTCTGGGCTACGCACACCCGGTGATTGGTGGGAGATACGTGAACGAAGACCGGCGAGCAGGGCGTGCGGCAGGTAGCGGCAAGGCCGGGAGTAGCGGCAAGGGCAAGGCTGGCCGCGGCGGGCAGGGCGGTGGGCAGGGAAGCAAGGGTCGCGTTCCTGGCGCGGCGGGTGAGGCGCGATCGCGGCGGGAAGGCCCTGGTCCTGCGGAGGCGGCCGGTCCGCGTGGTGGGCGAGGCGGTTCTCCGCGTGGCCGTCAGGGCTCTGCGGGTGGGCGGGCGGGTTCTGCGGGCGACCGGCGGCCGCGCCCGGACGGTGCTGCGACTCGTTCCTGGGCTGCCGGCGAGTCTGCCGGCCAGTCTGATGGCCGGGCGGGTTCTGCGGGCGACCGGCGGCCGCGCCCGGATGGTGCTGCGACTCGTTCTGGGGGTGCCGGAGGGCGCGGGGGCCGTGCCGCCGTGGACGGGGAACGGCCACGGCGGGAGGGCCGCACCGGCCAGTCTGATGGCCGGGCGGGTTCTGCGGGCGACCGGCGGCCGCGCCCGGACGGTGCTGCGACTCGTTCCTGGGCTGCCGGCCAGTCTGATGGCCGGGCGGGTTCTGCGGGTGACCGGCGGCCGCGCCCGGATGGTGCTGCGACTCGTTCTGGGGGTGCCGGAGGGCGCGGGGGCCGTGCCGCCGTGGACGGGGAACGGCTACGGCGGGAGGGCCGCACCGGGCAGTCTGATGGCCGGGCGGGTTCTGCGGGTGACCGGCGGCCGCGCCCGGACGGTGCTGCGACTCGTTCTGGGGGTGCCGGAGGGCGCGGGGGCCGTGCCGCCGTGGACGGGGAACGGCCACGGCGGGAGGGCCGCACCGGCCAGTCTGATGGCCGGGCGGGTTCTGCGAGTGGCCGGGCGAGTCCCGCAGGAAAGGCGCGGGCGACGCAGGATGGCGGTGGCGCTTTCGGTAACCGGGGGAGGCGCCACAGTTCTCCGGGTACCACCGGGCGCCGGTTGAACGCTGGTGCGCCGGGCGGCGGGCGAGGGCCGTCAGCGCCGCCTCCTCGCGGCGGATCGCGGCCTGCGGAGAGCGGAAATCTGGTTCCCGCTGAGCTGGAGATTCCCGCCCACGTCGAGCCGGATCAGCTCGACCCGCGCGTGCGGGCTGAGCTGAAGACCCTGCCCCGCGATCTGGCAGAACGGGTAGCTCGCCACCTCGCGGCGGCAGATCAGTCCGAACAACCTGAGCTCGCGCATCAGCACGCGGTTGCGGCGAGACAACTCGCCGCCCGTGTCGGCGTCGTCCGTGAGGCGTGCGGCCTGGCCGCCTACCTGTCAGGCCGGTGGGCGGAGGCACTTTCCGAACTGCGCGCGGCACGACGCCTCACGGGCCGGAGCGGCTACGTTGCCATCATGGCCGATTGTGAGCGTGCGCTGGGCCGCTATGACCGCGCCCTCGCCCTTGTGAGCGGCCCGGCGGCCGCGCCAGTGGACCGCGCGGAGCAGGTGGAGCTCCGCATCGTCGAATCCGGTGTAAGGCGCGACATGGGCGCCGCCGACGCCGCGGTCGTCACCCTCCAGGTTCCGGAGCTGACCGAGAGGAAGGTTCGGCCGTGGTCGGCGCGCCTGTATTACGCCTACGCCGATGCGCTTCTCGACGCGGGGCGCGCTGAAGAGGCGCGGGACTGGTTCGGTCGCTCGGCGGCGGCGGATCCGGATGGTGAAACCGACGCCGCCGAGCGGCTGAACGAGCTTGACGACGTCGTGATCGAGGATCTGGAAGATGCCGCAGCCGGAGATGAGCGCACAGCGGACGTCACGCAGTCGCGGGAGCTGAGCGGTCCAGCCAGTGCATGATTCCGGCCACATTCGAGGCCGCGCTGCTGAGCCGCTCGAACTTAGCGGCGACATCGGGATCGGCGTCTGGCTGGAACAAGGCGTACCGGTCCTTTGTCCGCTCGTGGACCATCGCCACCGCGTGATCGAGATCAAGCCCGTAGCCATGGGCGCGCGACACCTCATCGACCCACACGTGCAACTCCTCGGCTGAGCGTCCCAGCGCCTCATCGACCGCGCTGACCGGGCCGAAGTGGCTGAACAACAGGCGGGCGGGCCGCAGGGAGGTGAACATGCGCAGCGACGTAAGGGCCGTTTCCAAGTCGAAATCGGGTGGCGGCGTCGCGGGTCGCAAGTCGGCGGTCTCCGGAATGTAGACGCCGGCGGCATCGCCGACGTAGAGGTCGCCAGTTGCCGAGTCGAGCAGCCCCACGTGATGCTTGGCATGGCCGGGCGAGTAATGACTGGATAGGCGTCTTCCGCTGCCCAGGTCGATCGTGCCCGTCTCCTCCACCGCTCTGATACGCTCCGCCGGGGTTGGCGCGAGCACTCCGAACAGCTCATCGAGCGCATCCCCGTAGACCATTTGGGCGCTCTTCATGAGCCGGCTTGGGTCGACCAGGTGCCGCGCGCCCCGTTCGTGCACGACCACCTCCGCGTGCGGAAACATCTCCGCGATGTCCCCGGCCCCGCCCGCGTGGTCGAGGTGGATGTGGGTTACCACGACCGTGGCGAGTTCGTCTGCGCCGACTCCGAGTGCCGCGAGCGCGTCCCGGACGACGGGCGCGGACGGCCCGGTGCCCGTTTCGACCAGGCAGGGCCGGTCGGCGCGGATGAGATAGCCGGCGGTGATTCCCTGGTAGCCCGCCATCCGGGTGTCGATCTGGAAGACGTCATGCCCGAGTTCGGTGATCGCCGACGAGCCTGAGCTGCCCGCCACGGCCGACTCGCCCGGAGTATTGTCACGGTTGAAGGAGTTTTCGGGGTCGTCGGGATTCCCGGGGGAACGCGCCGCCTCATTGGTCATGCTCTCATTTTCGCAGACGGGCAGGATGCGGCCCCGCGCCAGGCGGCTGGTAATTCGGCCGCCGCTAGTTTGACCTCGATCCAGGGCTCCACTGCCGTTTCCGTGATCGGCCTGTTCTTGATGATGCCCGGCGTGTCGGCGCAACGGGGACAAGCCGTGCCTGGGCTAGCGGCCTGGCTGTCAAGGTCAGCTCGCTGAGCACGGGGGCACCGCGTGGGGAAGTTGAAGCTACGAAGAAGCTGCTGGGTGCCGAGGAGCTGGTGTTCGACGACGGCGTCAGGAGCCGCTGTGGTGGTCGGCCGCACGTTGGGCGGCGGTCCCGTGTTCGGCGGCGCTCACGCCATCCGAGTCAGCGTCACCACGCGAGGTAGTTGCGGCACCCGTGCCCGTGCCCGCGGCGCCCGTGCCACTGGCTCGAGCGGCGGCTGCCTCCGCGGTGCTGGCGGCGGCCCGCGGCGGACCACGGCGCGGCGCCACGGCAAACCCGCCCGCGACGTCAGGTGCCGCGGGTACGCCGACAAGCGCGTAGACGACGGAGCCGTCGACCGTCTCTTTTTCGAGAAGAAGGTCGACGAGGCGATCGAGATGCTCACGGTGCTCCCTCAGCAGCTCCGTGGCGCGCCGCTCGGCCTCTCGCAGCAGGCGTGATACCTCGGCGTCGATCTGCGCCTGGGTCTGCTCCGCATACGGGCGGCTGGTCATCTCGGTACCACTTCCGCCGAGGAACACCGATCCACCCAGGGGGTACCCGACCGGGCCGATGGCGTCCGACAGGCCGAACTCACGCACCATCTTCGTGGCGAGGTCCGTAGCGTGGGCGAGGTCGTTCGCGGCACCCGTCGAGCCTTGCCCGAACACGACGAGTTCCGCCGCGCGGCCTGCCAGGCGGACCGCGAGGCTGTCATCAAGGTAATCCTCGCCGTACAGGTGGCGCTCGACGAGCGGAAGCTGCTCGGTTACCCCGAGTGCCTGGCCTGCGGGCAGGATGGTCACCTTCGCGACCGGGTCCGCGTGCTCGGAAAGCGCGGCGACGAGCGCGTGGCCGGCCTCATGCACCGCGACCGCATGTTTTTCCTCCGGAAGCAGCACATTGGAGCCTTCCCGCCGCCCGAGCAAGATCCGGTCGCGGGCGTCCTGAAAGTCGTTAGCGGTCAGGACCTCCCGCCCGCCTCGCACCGCATTGATCGCTGCCTCGTTCACCAGGTTGGCAAGGTCGGCGCCGGAGAACCCGGGTGTCCCGCGGGCGACCACATTCAGGTCAACGTCGTCGGCCAGTTTCTTGCCCTGGCAGTGCACGGCGAGGATCGCGGCACGCTCGGCGAGGTTGGGCAGCGGGATGGTGATCTGGCGGTCGAACCTGCCCGGCCGTAGCAGGGCGGGATCGAGTACCTCGGGCCGGTTGGTCGCCGCAAGGACCACGATGCCGGAGGCGGACTCGAAGCCGTCCATCTCCGACAACAGCTGGTTGAGGGTCTGTTCGCGCTCGTCGTTGGCGACCACCACCCCGCTTCCCGCACGCCGGGAGCCGATGGCGTCGATCTCGTCCACGAAGACGATGGCGGGAGCGCGCTTGCGCGCCTCTGCGAACAGGTCACGCACCCTCGCCGCGCCGACGCCAACGAACATCTCGACAAAGCTCGAACCTGCAACTGAGAAGAACGGCACGTCCGCCTCGCCCGCGACCGCGCGTGCGATAAGGGTCTTCCCGGTTCCCGGCGGGCCGATCATCAGCACGCCGCGCGGTGTGTTGGCCCCGGCGCGCCGGTATCGGTCGGGCCGCCGGAGGAAGTCGACCACCTCGGCGATCTCCGCCTTCGCCCCCTCGTAGCCCGCGACGTCGGCGAAGGTCGTCTTGGGTCGTTCGGCGTCAAATACCTTCGCTTTCGATCTCCCCGCGCCCGCGATGCCCTGAAGCTGGCCAACCGCACCGCGGGAAAGCCGGATCCACAGCCAGCCGAGTACGAGGATCGGTAGCAGGAAGATCAGCCACGACAGGACCTCGGAGCCGAACGACGGCCCAGGCGCCGAGGCGACGATCTGCACGTTGGCCGCCTCGAGCCGGTCGAGCACTGCCGAACCGGCGAGTTGCACGGGTATGACTGTGTTGAAAGCGTGACCGTCGGTCAGCGTGCCCGTAGCCGGACCGGTCGACTGAATATTGACCGTCTTGACCTTGTGGGCACTGACGTCACTCAGAAACTGCGAGTAGGTAAGGTTGACCTGCTGCGCGGCGTGCAGCGTCGGCAGCACTATCCAGAGCAGCAGCGTTGCCATCAGGGCGATCGGCAGCAGCCAGTGCCGCCAGGCCGGCGGCGGCGGCGGCGCCGGTGATGAGGGCCGGTCGCCTGGCGGTGGTGGCTGTGCCTGCTTGGTCATGGGCTTTCCTCCGTCCAGGGACGACCGGCTAGGACCACCACGGCAATCCGCGGTGGCCCGTCACGGAAGACTGACGTCACTGTAGCCAGGTTTAACCGTAGGCGAATGACCTGATCACCAGACCGGTGCGTGGCTTTGGCCCGAACGAAGTTGACTTGCGGGGCATTTGTTCCCCGCTGGCCGCCAGGGCAAGCACCTCCGCAACCTGCGGCGGATTGCAGATCACAGCTGTGCCGCCCGGCGCAGCGGCCTCAATCGCGACGGCCGGGTCGTTGTGCACCATCTGCACCGCGCTCTGGTCGTCGCGGATCCGCCAGATTTCCCTGATGAGGAGTTCGTGCAGCACGGAGGTGTCGAGTCGGCGCCAGCGCTCGCTGCGCCCGGATGGTGCCGCTGCGGCCAGTTTCACCGGATCCGGGTGGGTGAGCAGGTGGAACCCGCCGTCGCCAGCGAGCAAAAACGCGGTGCCACGACCGCTCGCCCTGGAGCCGGCGATCTGGCCCGGGCCGGTCCCGTCCAGGCCGGTCCCGTCCCAGCCGGTTGGGCCCGAGCTGGTGCGGCCACATGCGGCGTGTTCCCCGGCGGTGCCGGCTTCGGCCAGCGCGCGCAGGGCCGCGCCCAGATCGATGCCGTGCGGCAGCGCGCGCACGGTGAACGCCGACCGGGCAAGCTCGGCCGCGGTGGTAGGCAGCAGGTTTGTGATCACCCGGTGGATAGGGTCGATGCGCGGCGGGTAAGCACTCAAATCCACAAGCAGCGCCAGGCCGTAGTCCCACGGACCGCTACCGTGGCCGTCCGCGTGCCGTTGCGCCCGAAGCTCGAGGTATGCGGCGTAACGGTGATGCCCGTCCGCAATCACCGCATGGCGCTCGGCGAGGTCAGCCGCCGCCGCCGCTACGCGGACCGGGTCGGTGACCGCCCACAGGCGGTGGGTAACCCCGTCGGTGACGGCTTCGATCGTGGGCAGCTGAGTTTCCGCCACCTCGTCCACAAGCTGACTCGCACGTCCTCCGCCCTCGTACACGAGGAAGATCGGCTCCAGGTTGGCCCCCGTGGCCTCCATGAGCCGGCGCCGGTCAGCGACCACGACCGGCGTCACGCCCTCATGCGGCAGCACGATCCCCGCCGCGGGCGACGCTAGCGCGATCGCCCCGATCAAGCCGCGCTGCAGGCCTGGCCACGTCCCACGCCACGACCCGGCATCCTCGCCTGCCCGCTCTTCGTAGACATACAGGCTCGCCTCGGGGTCGGGCACGAGAACGCCGTCCGCGATCCACTTGCGCAATGTCTGGGCCGCGACACCATATCGGCTACCTGGCTCGCCGTCGCCGTCGGCGGGCAGCGTCAGCCGGACAACGTTGTGCGGGTCCGCGGACCGGAGCCGCTCGGCGGCTGCCGCCCCGAGGACGTCGTACGGTGGAGAGGTGACTTCTGCCATGCCGCTCACCCGCTCTGGTGCGTAGCGGACGCCGCGGAACGGCGCAAGCACGAGACCGGCTGGCTCTTGGATCACCGGTGGCCGACGGTGCCCGCGACGAGGCTGCCCGCCAGTGGGCTGGCACTCCTGCGAGTGCCTGTCATCAGGAAAGGTCTGCACATATGTCACAAGGATGGGGCGACGGCGGGGATTCCCGCACGGACGAGCCGCGAGATGGCGGTCGCGTGGCTGGCGCGCCGCAGGGCGACGTTTACGACTGGTACCGTCGCGGGCTCGATCTGCTGAAGCGGCGCAATCCAGCCGCGGCGGCGGAGATTCTTGAGCGTGCCGCGGCCGCCGAGCCGACCTCGCGCAGCATCACCGAGGCGCTCGCCCGTGCCCAGTTCGACACCGGCAGGTACGAGGCGGCCGCGGACAGCTTCCGCCGGATCGTGGAGAGCAGCCCGTCTGATGACTACGCCCGCTTCGGCCTCGGCCTGTCACTCGCGCGCGCGGGTGATCCGGCCGCGGCGGCGGGGCATCTGGCCCTGGCCGCGGCGATGTGCCCGCACGTGCGGCACTACACGACCGCGTTGCGCGGCGTGCGGGCCACACTCCGCTCGCTCGAGCGCACGTGACCGGCCAGCCGATGGGCGGGCCGAGGCAAGCGCCCGGCCTGCGCGGCTGCCCCCGCCCGCTGAGCGAGGCCTACGACACCGCGCTGCTTGACCTGGACGGCGTGGTGTACCTGGGCGGCAGCGAAATCCCAGGCGCCGCGGAGGCATTGCGGAAGGCAGCCGCGAGCATGGGGCTCGCGTACGTGACGAACAACGCCTCGCGCACCCCGCGGGCCATCTGTGAGCAGCTTGTGCAGCTTGGCGTCCCGGTCCGGCCGGGGTCGGTGATCACCTCGGCGCAGGCTGCGGCGAGGCTTCTTTCCGAACGGCTGCCGCACGGATCTGCCGTGCTTGTCATCGGCGGGACCGGCCTGCGGCTTGCCGTGCGCGAGCGCGGGCTCCGCCCGGTCACCACGGCGCTGGATCGCCCTGCCGCGGTGGTCCAGGGCTATCAGCGTGGCATCGACTACCCGATGCTGGCCCAGGGCTCGCTCGCGGTCGCCGCGGGCGCGATCTTCGTGGCATCCAATGCCGATGCGACATTGCCCTCCGTGCGCGGTCGCGAGCCGGGCAATGGCGCGCTGTTCCAGGTGATTAGGATCGCAACCGGGCGGGATCCGATCGTGGCGGGCAAGCCTGAGCCGCCCATGCACAGGGAGGCGATGCTGCGTACCGGGGCGCGGCATCCGCTCATCGTGGGGGATCGGCTGGACACCGATATCGAGGGCGCGAACCGGGTGGACGCCGACAGCCTGCTCGTGCTTACTGGTGTCAGCCGCGCATCAGACGTGCTGGTGGCGCCGCCACACCGCCGTCCCTCGTACGTAGCCGCCGACCTCACCGGGTTGCTCGAGCCGCATCCGCTCCCAACTGGTGGGCAGAGCGAGCCGCTGCGATGCAACGGCTGGCAGGCACGCTGGGTCGACGGGGGCGCCTCAGGCGCCCGTGCTAGGCGCGGTATTAGTGATGCTGGTGATAGTACTAGCAAGGCTCGCGGGAATGCTGATGCTGCCGGTGCTCGCGGTGATGGCGATGATGCCGGTGATAGTGGGCGGATCGAGCTCACCGGCTCCGGTGACCCAATCGATGCGTTTCGCGTGCTCTGCGCCGCGTGCTGGTCGCGGCACGCCGTGGCGGCTGAGATGGTCGCAGACGCGCTACGCATGGCCGGCCTGGACTAGTGTCCCGCGCCTAAAATCATTCACATAAATCAGAGATCATCAGCACTGGTGAAGACCTTGCAATCGGGCGAAGTCCCTGCTAGAAATATTCGGCAAACTTACGGCGCGGGACACTAGTGTCCTGCGCCTGAAATCTTCGCGATATATTTGGCTAAGGAGTTCAGGATCTCCTCCGCGGTTTTTGTCCAGATGAATGGCCGGGGGTTCTGGTTCCAGGTTTCGATCCAGGCGCGGACGTCTTTTTCCAGGGCCTGGACGCTCTTGTGGACTCCGCGGCGGATCATTTGGTCGGTCAGGAACCCGAACCACCGCTCCACCTGGTTGATCCACGACGATCCGGTGGGCGTGAAGTGCAGGCGGAACCGGGGGTGGCGGGCGAGCCAGTCCTGGATCGCGGGGGTCTTGTGGGTGGCGAGGTTGTCGCAGACCAGGTGCACGCCCAGCCCGGCCGGGACGGCCTTGTCGATCGCGATCAGGAACTTCTTGAACTCCACCGCGCGGTGCTGGCGGTGGATCTGGGAGATCACGGTGCCGTCGGCGATGTTGAAGGCGGCGAACAGGCTGGTCACGCCGTTCCGGGCGTAGTCGTGGGTGCGCCGTTCGGGCATGCCGGGCATCATCGGCAGCACTGGCTGGGACCGGTCCAGGGCCTGCATGCCTGATTTCTCGTCGACGCACAGCACGACGGCCTTCTCCGGCGGGTTGTGGTAAAGACCGACGACGTCGACGACCTTCTCGATGAACAGCGGGTCGGTGGACAGCTTGAACCCGTCGGTCAGGTGCGGCTTGAGTTCGAACTTGCGCCAGATCCGGCCGATCGTCGAGCGTGACAGGCCGCTGCGGCGGGCCATCGAGGCCCGTGACCAGTGCGTGGCGTCCTTGGGGGTTTCCTCCAGCGTCGCGGCCACGACGTCTTCGACCTGGTCCAGCAGGATCGACGGCGGGCGGCCCGGGCGCGGCTCGTCGGCTAGCCCGTCCAGCCGGCGGGCGATGAACCGGCGCCGCCACCGGGTCACCGTGCCCGGCGTGATCCGCAGCTCGGCGGCCACCTGCTTGTTCGGCGTGCCCTGCGCGCAGGCCAGCACGATCTTCGACCGCAGCGCCAGCGCCTGGCAGGTCTTGGCCCGCCGCGACCAGCGCGTGAGCTGATCGCGCTCGTCATCGGCCAGCTCCAGCCCGGCTTTCGGCCGCCCCGCCGTTCGCCGTCGGCCAGCCCTTCCAGCCGCGCCCCGGCAAACCGCGTACGCCACTTGCCCACCGTCATCTGCGTGACGCCCAGATCGGCGGCCACCCGCTGGTACACCACCCCGGGCTCCGCGCAGGCCAGCACAATCCGGGCCCGCACCGCCAGCCTTCGCGACGGCCCACCCGACCAGCGGACCAGCTGGTCACGCTCCTCCTCGGTCAGCACGAACTCAGCAGCGGCACCTCTAGTACGCGACATACAGAAATTATACTAACTTAGAGCGTAGATTTCAGGCGCATGACACTAGTTACGCGCGGCCGGCCTGGACTGGTTAAGCGTTACCCGTGGCGCGGCACCATTGAGATTACGCGAGGAGCTTATTAAGGTCGCATCGTCAAAATCGCCGTTCGGCAGGATTGCTTGCTGCCATATCAGTCGTCCTGCGCAAAGCCATCGGCGGGTAGTCCACGCTGATGCCCGGATCGGCACAAACTGAGTATCGGGGGAATTATATGAGAAATCTGGCCAATTGTACCATCATTCTGACGACCGGCGCGTGCCTGGCCTTGGGTCAATGCCATGGAGTTGAGCTTGTTCGCGTGATTGGCGCCTGCAGTGTCAGCGGCGGCGTCCGGGCTATCTGCAGTCACGGTTTGTAACGGCTTCGCCGGGGCTGCAGGCCCGTCCTAGCAGCGATGGGCCGGGGAGCGGTCGGCTGCCTGGGCCTGGCGCGGGCTGGTGATCGCAGTCCCGTGTATCGGTTTGAGGCTGAATAGCGCGTTTCGGCGTGGCGTGATGGGTGATACGGAAGGGGCTCTTGTAGGAGAGATGGTGTCTGATGCCACTCTTCCTGCAGGAGCCCTTGGTGAAGTTGTACCCCTTTTCGACCCTGACCGCCATGCCCGCAGGCCAGCGCGATGCCGGAGGCGGCGGGGTTTCTGGCGTGCTGGGCTCCGCGCCGGTTATCGCGCTGCGGGTGGCGGACCTGGTGCCGTCGGCGGGCCTGCTCCCCGGAGAGGGAGACCGGACGGCGCTGGTGGTGGCCGGCACCCCGGTGATCCGTGCCGGGGATCAGCTGGTGTTCGTGAAGGTAGTCGCGGTCGCGCCGGCGGTGGTCCGCCGCGACGGCCGGATCCAGGCGGGCGGCCATCCCGCAGATCACGCCCGGCTGGGCGCGATTGAGCAGCAGCTCGATGACCTGCTGGGTCCCGGCGTGATCGACGAGATCGCCGCGGAGGCGACGCTGGCCGGGAAGGTGAAAGGCAAGGCCAGGCGGGCGATGACGGCCGCGTTAACGATCCGCGCGAGCGTGCTGATGGGCCTGGCGCCGGGCGCGGCTGACGCGGAGGTGATGTCCGCGCTGCTGGGTGATCTGGTGCTGGTGCCTTGGCAGCGCCCGTATCAGGCGCCCACCGCCAAGGTGCTGTCAACGTGGCGGGCCGCCCTGGGCCCCGCGCCCCTGGCCGGGCTGCAGGCACGGCTGCTGGCCGCGGTGGACGCCGAGCACCGCGACCATGACTACCGGGCCGTGCGCGTCGGGGACAGCGGCCATGAGCTGCAGCTGTGTTCGATCGACGGGTCGGTGACGCGCGTCCCCGACACCCCCGCCAACCGGGCCGCGTACGGCTCGACCGGGACCGCTGATGACAGCGCGCCCTACCCACAGGTCCGTGACCTGCTGGCCACCGACGCCTCCACCCGCGCCGCCCTGGCGGTAGTCTCCGGCCCGTCCGGCGGGCCCAAGGCCGAGGGCGAGCAGGCGCTGCTGGACTCGATGCTCACCATCTGCCCCCAGATCTTCACCGCTGGCCGGCTCTGGGTGATGGACCGCAACTTTCCCGGCGCCGGCCGGGTCGCGGCGATGCTGGCCACCGGCACCCACGTTCTGATCCGCGTCAAAAGCGACCTCGCGCTGCCGCGCATCGGCGGTTTCCTGCCCGACGGCAGCTACTACAGCTACCTGACCGGAGGGCCCCGGCGGCCGCTGGTGCCTGAAGATCCGCGTCATCGAATACCTGGTGGACGTCGACGGCCAGGACACCGGCGAGCTGTTCTGCCTATCACCGACCTAGCCGACCACACCCGCTACCCGGCCGGGCAGCTCGCTGCCGCCTACGCCTGGCGGTGGGCCGGGTCGGAGATATCCTGAAAGAAGCCAAGTCCGCCATCACTGGCGCCGGGCCCTCCACCGGCCCGATCTTCCGCTCCGCCAGCCCCGCCCTGGTCGCAGCCGAGCAGCGCTGGATCTGCGGCACTGAGCTCACTGTGCTCTGGCCGCGCCGCGGCTCGCAACGCCGCCTCGCCGCAAGGGCCGCCGCGCCTGCCTGAAAGTCCAGGCTCGGTAGATCTCCTTCACCGCCGCTCGCCACGCCGCTCTGGCTAGCATCCGGTCCGGCGCCGCGACCGCGAGCCTGCTCGCCCTGTGACCGCGACCTTCCGCCGCGACATCCTGCGAACTCTCGGCAAGCACCGCATCGTCATCGACCGTCACCGGCACCGTGACCGCATGACGAAAGCCTGCCAGGTATTCCCCGGCGCCGGACGCGGCGACCTCAGCACGCGCACCGCCATAGCCCGGGTCAGCATCTGCACGCCGGCAGCAGCCTGATCCATCACGGCGCCGTCACCGTTCCCTGATCCCTGCCCGAAACCGCGGTACGTGGAACCGGCCGCCGCCCCGCAGCGACAGCTGGGCCACATCCATTGCCGTCACGCTCTGCAGCGGCGATCGCAGATCATCATGTCTTATACAGAAGTTGTCATGAATGCTGATCATGCTCAAGTCTATGGTATTGGGCCTTGGGTACCGGCGCCTCTTACGCGGCCACGGTTGGTAACCGAAGTAGCGAGGCCGTGCACCACGCGCGCAGAGCTGCAATAGCGGGTCTGGAACCAAATTTTTACGCGCTGAACGGCGATGGGCTTCATGTGACCTTCACTAGCAGCGGACTCGTGGGTCAGCCGCAGCTCACTTATCAGGATCGGCAGCACACCCTGCAGTTCTCCGGCTCGCAGATCCGGCACGTCGACAGCGACGCCGGAACATTGGTCAGCGTAACAACGTTCATGACCGTCGACACGGGCGCGACGGCATTCTCGCTGCTCATTCCGCGCGTGACGTTGCAGCACGGGAAACCCGCACGCATTCGCACCTTGGGTATTACAACTGTGCACCGATTGACCATTGATACGCCGGCATACGGCCAGCTGGACACCTATCAGGTCTATCGCCTGACGGGCACCGCGTCGGTCGTCAAGTTCTGAGCGCAGCTTGGCCGCGCAGCCCATGCCGCCGTCGCTGCGCCTACTGGCTGACTCGGGATCCCGCTGGAGTCGGACGCCCGGATCAGCTTCTGGCGCTGCCAGCCGGTGGCGGTCCGCTTGCCGGCCGGCGACCGACGATTCGTTGCACGGCGGCAACGACATCGGTGGCTGCGATGGTCGTCTGCTCACCGGTGCGCAGGTCACGAACAGCCAGCGTCGCGGTCTCCCAGTCCTGCGCTCCCATGATCACCACAGCATCGGCGCCGGCCTTGTCCGCGCGGGCCAGCTCCTTGCCGAGCTTGCGGTGCGTCAGCGGCGTAGCGACGCGGTGGCCGGCCCCGCGCAAGCGCCGCGCGATGTCGCGGGCAGGACTTTCCAGGTTCGTGTCCAGCGGGATGACGGCGACGTCGATGTCGTTGCGTGGGTCGGGCAGCAGGCCGTGGGAATCGAGAAAGTCGAACAAGGTCACATCGCCCATGCCGAAGCCGAAGCCGGGGATCTGCTCACGGGAGAAGAGCCCCACTAGGTTGCTGTAGCGGCCGCCGCCGAACAGGGACCGGTTGTTGGCCGGGTCGGTGTCGAAGACTTCGAACACCGTAGAGGTGTAGTACTCAAAGGCGCGCACGATCAGCGGGTCGAACGTGATCAGGTCCCGGGCGTCACCGGCCAGGATCGGCGCGATCTGGGATCGTGCGCGGACCTCGGCGGACAGGTCGGCGATGATGTCCTCGCCAGCTTTCAGCGCGGTCTCCAGCTTGGCGAACTGAAACTCGGACACGCCCAGGCCGAGCGCCTCCTCGGCCAGCGTCTCGCGCGGGTATTTCTCCCACCGGTCGATGATGGAGGAGACCTCGCGGATCCTGGGTGCCGGAATGCCGACGATCTCGGTGAGGATGCCCTCGAGCAGGATCCGGTCATTGACCCGCAGTACGTACATGTCGCGCCTGCCGCCGAGCGCTGCCATCATGTCGTGAATCAGCTCGAAGACCTCGATCTCGCAGGCCGGGCTGTCGGCCCCGAAAATATCTACGTTGATCTGCCAGTGCTCCCGGACCCGCCCCCGCTGCGGCCGCTCGTAGCGGTGACAGTTGACGTTGCAGTACCAGCGGACTGGAAACTGCAGCTGCCTGGCGTTGGCGGCGATCATCCGGGCCGCCGATGGGGTCATCTCGGGTCGCAGGGCCAGCCGCCGACCGCCCCGGTCAGTCAGGGTATACAGCTGCTGGTCGGCGATCTCCCGGCCGGATTTCGCCTCGTAGATCTCGGCTGGTTCCAGGATGGGCCCGTCGTAGCGGACGAAACCGTATCGCTCGATGCACTCATACAGGCGGTTGAAGACCTGGAGCCGAACCGACATCTCGGCGGGAAGAAAGTCCCGGGTACCCCGATATGGTGCGGTTGACAGTAGCTGGCTCACGTGAGCGATCCTTTATCGTGATGGCTCCGGCGTCGTCTGCCAGGCGTTGAATGATGACCGCTCAAGGCTACCGTCCCCGCCCGCCTGAGCTACGATCTGTGACCTGTCGCCGGGGCAGTGGTGCGGCGCAGGGTGCGGCGCAAGCGATGATGTACGGGATTCGGCAAATCGAGCACGGAGCCGGACTTGGTGGCGTTCTTCGGGCGGGGCTGGGCCGATCGCGACGAGTGGCCGCCATCGAGGGGCTTGCTGGCCGACCGTCACGGGAACCTTGATCTTGACCGCACCACGCGGCAGCCGGTCTGACCCACCCGGATCAGGCCGGCCGATACGGAATGCTGATCGTTGATTGCCAGGCGCGGATCTTCCTGTCGTGAGGCCGCCTCAGCCGATGGCGTCGACCAGTTTCTCGGGACCGGAATCGGTTAGGTCGAGGACGCTCTCGTCTTCGGGTTCCGGCAGCTCAAGTGCGCCCGCGCCCGCGCTCGGCCGTGGTGACCGCCGTGCGGGCGAGCCAGCGCTGCCGCCCCGGCCCCGGTAGATCAGCAGCCCGTTGACCCGGTCAGGCACGGCGTCGAGTGCCGCTTTCACTTGTGGCAGCCCGCGGAAGATCTCCCACTCGGCATCGTCGGCGAAGGCGACCTCGAAGACCACGCCCCACCGGTTCTCGTGCCACTCCCAGTCGGCCGCGCCGTAGGTGACCGCCGACTCGGTCAGCGCCGAGCCATACGAGTCCTTCCACCGGGCCGCGGAAAACTCCCCGTGGGACACTTCGATGGACCACCATTCGGCCATGGTTCACACCGTAAGCCGAGTGACGGCGGGTGCGCCAGGAATCGGCCGCCGCCGCCGTTCTGCTCTGGGCGTAGCGGGTGTTCGGCAGCGGGCGGCTGGTGCCTATGTTACCCGGGAATCGGGATATCTGGGCGTCTGGGTCCGTGCTCGCGGACCGCGCCGCCAGATCAAGAAATGACCGCGCTGGAGAACAGATGCCTGACACCGCGTCAACCGTGCTGATCACCGGTGCCACCTCGGGGCTTGGCCGCTACCTCGCGCAGGAGCTCGCAGAGGCCGACTGGAATGTGCTCGTCCACGGACGCGACCACGGGCGGGTCGAGGATCTGTGTGCAGAGCTCGGCGGCGCCCGCGGCTACGTCGCCGACCTGGCCTGGCTAGCCGACGTCAGGGAGCTCGCCGCCCGGATCCGCGCTGAGGTGCCCCGGCTGGACGTGCTGGTGAACAACGCGGGGATCGGGTTCGGCGCGCCGGGCGACGGACGGCAGGTCAGCGGGGACGGGCACGAACTGCGGTTCGCGGTGAACTATCTCGCGCCCGTCCTGCTCACCCGGCTGCTCGTGCCGCTGCTGACCGCGTCAGCTCCATCCAGGGTCGTCAACGTCGGCTCGCTCGGCCAAATCGGCTTCGACCCCGCCGACGCCGAGTTCGAGCATGGGTACAACGGGGTCGACGCCTACCGCAGGGCGAAGCTTGCGCTCGCAGCGTTCACCTTCGACCTGGCCGGCGAGCTTGAGGCCGCCAAGGTCACCGTGTCCTGCCTGCACCCGGCCACTTTCATGAACACCGCGATGGTCACCGGCGGCGGCATCACCCCGATCTCCACGGTCGAGCAGGGCGGCGAGGCGACGATACGGCTGATCACCGATCCGGCCCTCGACTCGGTCACGGGGCAGTTCTTCGACGGGCTCAGGCCGTCACGTGCCCTGCCTGAGGCTTACGACCCTCAGTTCCGCAGCAGGCTCAGCGAGGTAACCGGCCGAATGCTCGGCGAGGCAGCGTGACTGAGGGGCTGACGGCGTGGAAGTCGCTGCGGGTCAGCACCTTTTACTGCAGGTGGGGCTAGGAGCCCTGGCCGCCTAGGCCGGCCCGCATCGCGGTTACCGTGAGCACCGTCACGTGTGCTGAGCAGGCAGGAAAACTCTCCTTGACATACACGGCGGTGGTCTGGCCGGGCGGGAAGACACGGAGCGCGTGCGCTGTGGTGGGATCGCAGCGTGACGGTGGGTAGTTGGCAGCCGCGGCGATGCCAACCGTGGCGTGCGCGGTCGCGTTCTTGGCAAGCACCACCGTGGTCACCGGGTAGACCGGATTACGTGTCGCGGCGCTGCCGATCTGATGGCCGGGCACTCCGCTGACGAATGACACCCCGGGATAGCCGGACACGGCGCAGGTCTTTCCCGACACGTTGGTCAGTCTCAGCGCGTAGTAGGCGGTTCCGGCAGCCGCTCCCGTCGGCGCGAGCTTCGGCCGGAGCGTGGAGTTCATGCATGGCGTGGCGTCGGCCATGGTTCGACGGGGCGCGGCAGCGGTACCCGCGCTGCCGCTGGCCGCTGACGCGGCAGGGCTCGCCGTAGCGGCCGGGCTGTGAGTGGAACCGCAGGCCGCTGCTGCCAGCGCCACCGCAAGGACCACGGCCCCGACCGCGATCAGGCGTCCGGTGCCGGGCACAGCTGATGTCATCGAGTCATCCTCGTCGTGGATCCGAACCCTCACCAGTCACATCTTTGGCGTCGCACAGGCCGGGACGGCCGCGACTCAGACGCGTCCCGGATCGGCGGGGACCTGCATGCACGCGCCGTGATGCGGGTCGTACGGTGCTCTGTCGGATCGCCGGTCCCTGGCATAGTCCGTGGAGCTCATGCTAGGCGAGAACGGCGGCTCCCGTGGACAGACACGTCGGCTGACCGGATCCAGTCCGGCGTCAGTGGCGGCGGCCGAGGCCCGACTTCCGCTGCGGGGTGTCTACCCGCGAGCTAGCCCGTGCCAGACGTGGCCGACGCGCTCTCCGCCGCCGGAGGATCCGGAGTGCGCCGCCGGAGGATCCGGAGTGCGCCGCCAAATCGCGGCCGCCGCTCGCGAACCACGAAGGCAACCACGAAGGCACCTGAAGGCTGCGCAGGTTAGAGGATGTTGCGCAATCTGAGCAGGTCGAACACGCTCGCCTGGATCTTGAGGCGCCCGGTGGCCCATGCGCGGGCAAGATGCAGCTGCTCGTCCGCGAGCGCGACGAGATCGTCGCTCCTCGCACTGAAGGTCACTTGGGCTGGCCCATCGTGCGGTGCCGCCTCGCTGATCGGGTCGGTGCCATGCGGCCCGAGCCGGGTACGGAAATCCACGCCCAGGTCGGTGACGCGGAAGCTAATCGTGCGATCGACGAGGTGCCTCTCGCGGTCCTGCGCGCTCATCTCGGTGATGCGGGACGCCACTTTCTCCAGTGCCCTGCGGCATTCGTTAACGGTCGCCATCGACGTTGCGCTCCTGCCCGGTCCCCGCCGAAGTATCGAGTCCGGACGGTAGCGTTCTGGTGGGCCCGGCGCCCGGTACATAACCTGCCCGACCTGCACGCCCGACTCGAGGAGTCTGAAACGGATGATGAACGAGGGTACCCGAACGGCTGCCGCGGACGGCGAACCCGGTAAGCCGACGGCCATGACGACCGGGGAGCCAGGCGTGGATGAGGCGCTGGCCAGGCTCGCCGGGCTCGGTGGGTTGCCCGATGCCGGGCACGTCGAGGCATTCGAGCATGTGTACCAGCGGCTGCACGGTCTGCTCGGTGAGCTTGACACCCGGTCACACCCTGCTCACCACGGTTTCAGCGACACGTCAGATGGCCAGGCGGAACAGGCTTGACGCCGAGCTCGTCCGCCGCGGGCTCGCCCGGTCACGAGAGCACGCCATCGGGCTGATATCGCAGGGGCGGGTCCGGGTCGGCAGCGGCCCCGGCACCATCAAACCGGCCAGTCAGGTCGACACGTCCGCGCCGATCACGGTGGCAGAGCCGGCCGACGGCCCCGGGGACTACGTTTCCCGCGGTGGCCAGAAGCTGGCCGGTGCCTTGGCCGTGTTCACGGGTCTCGCCGTTGCCGGTCGCAAATGCCTGGACGCCGGGGCTTCCACGGGGGGGTTCACTGATGTGCTGCTCCGCGCGGGCGCCGCCCACGTCACCGCCATCGACGTCGGCTACGGCCAGCTCGCGTGGTCGCTGCGGAGCGACCCGAGGGTAACCGCGATGGACCGGGTCAACGTGCGCGGCCTGCGGACCGGGCAACTGGGATACGCACCGGACCTGGTCACCGCCGACCTGTCGTTCATCTCGCTTAGTCTGGTGCTGCCCGCCCTTGCCGCGTGTGCCGCGCCCGACGCCGATTTCCTGCTCCTGGTCAAACCGCAGTTCGAGGCGGGTAAGGAGAAGGTCGGTGCCGGCGGCGTGGTCCGCGACCCGGCGACCAGGGAGGCGGCCGTGACCAGGGTGGCGCGTAGCGCCGGCGAAAACGGCCTGGGTGTGATGGGGGTCACCGCGAGCCCGCTACCGGGTCCCGCAGGAAACGTTGAGTATTTCCTCTGGCTGCGGCGGGGGGCGCCAGCGCTTGACGAGTCCGCCGTGAGACGGGCGATCGAGGAGGGACCCCGCTAATGTCGGGCCCGATGAACACCAAGCGTACGGTCCTGGTGGTCGTCCATACCGGCCGCAAGGAAGCGCTGCGCAGCGCGCGGCAGGTGGTGGAGATGCTCACCCGCGCGGCAATGGTCGTGCGGGTCCTTGCCCCGGAAGCTGATGATCTTGGCTGCGCGGGTGTCGACGTGGTCCCGGCCGCTGCGGCGGCGCAGGACGCGGAGGTCGTGATCGTGGTCGGCGGTGACGGCACGCTGCTGCGGGCGGCCGAGCTCGCCCGCCCGGCCGCGGCGCCACTACTCGGGGTGAACCTCGGTCACGTCGGCTTCCTCGCTGAGGCCGATCCAGAGGATCTGGCCGCGACCGTGGACCGGGTGGTACGGCGGCGGTACATGGTCGAGGAGCGGATGACGGTCGATGTCCTGGTGCGCGAGAACGGAGCGGTGACGGCATCCACCTGGGCGCTGAATGAGGCCACGGTCGAGAAGGCCGCTCGCGAGCGGATGCTCGAAGTGGTCACCGAGATCGACGGCGGGCCACTGTCGCGGTGGAGCTGTGACGGGGTGGTCTGCGCGACCCCGACGGGATCGACGGCGTACGCGTTCTCGGCAGGCGGTCCGGTGGTCTGGCCGGACATGGATGCGCTGCTGCTCGTGCCGATTTCAGCGCATGCCCTGTTCGCCAGGCCCCTAGTGGTCTCGCCCAGCTCGGTCGTCGCGGTCGAGGTGATCGGGGCGTCAGGCCGCAGCGTCAAGCCGACGTTTAAGCCAGGATTGAACACCGTGCCGAGCCGCGCCCACGAGCTATCCGAGACGTCCGGCGCGGTTATGTGGTGCGATGGGCGCAGACGGATCGATCTGGCCGCCGGTGCGAGGGTAGAGGTGCGCCGCGGCGCGTTGCCCGTCGCCCTCGTGCGCTTGTCGGGCGACCCGGGCAGCAGGGCGTTTACCGACCGGCTTGTGGTGAAATTCGACCTGCCGGTGACCGGCTGGCGGGGCCGCAGGGAGGGCCGGTGAGCCGCGCGATGCTTGAGGAAGTCCGGATCACCGGGCTCGGTGTCATCGACGACGCCGTCCTTGAGCTTTCTGCCGGATTCACCGCGGTCACCGGCGAGACGGGCGCGGGCAAGACAATGGTCGTCACCGGGCTCGGGCTGTTGTTCGGCGGCCGCGCGGACCCGGCGCGGGTCCGGCCCGGCGCGGACCGGGCGATCGTCGAAGGCAGGCTCCGCATCGACCCGGAAGGTCCCGTCGCCCGCCAGGTCGAGGAGGCGGGCGGTGAACTGGACGAGGGCGGCACGCTGATCGTCAGCCGTTCGGTATCGGCCGAGGGACGCTCGCGTGCGTTCGCCGGCGGCCGGTCGGTTCCTGTCGGCCTGCTCTCCTACCTGGCCGATGACATGGTGGCCGTACACGGCCAGGCAGCCCAGCAGCGGTTGCTCAAACCGGGCCGCCAGCGGGAGGCCCTCGACCGGTATGCCGGCGCGGAACTGGCCGTGGCGCTCGGCGAATATCAGCACGCGTATCAGCGCCACCGTGATGTGCGCGGGCAGCTCGAGGAGATCACGGCGAACGCACGCGAACGCTCGATGGAGGCCGATGCGCTGAGATTCGGGCTCGGTGAGATCGAGCGGCTCGCACCCGCGGAGGGCGAGGACGACGACCTGCTCGCCGAGGAGGAGCGCCTCGCCCACGCCGACGCGCTACACGCCGCCGCGACGAGCGCGCACGAGGCGCTGCTCGGGGACCCGTCACACGGCGAGGCTGCCGCCGACGCGGTCACCCTGCTCGGCGCGGCGGGGCGCGCCCTTGAGTCCGTCAGCCGGCACGACGCGATGCTCGCCGACCTCGCGGGACGGCTGTCGGAGGTGTCCTATCTGATCTCCGACGCGGCGGCGGAGCTTGCCTCCTACGCGCAGTCGGTGGAGGCTGATCCCGCCCGCCTCGCCGTCGTACAAGAACGCCGAGCTGAGCTCATCCGGCTGGTGCGCAAATACGGAGGGTACAGGGGGTCGTCCCCGCGGACTGGCGCCGGCCGGGGGTCCGGGGCGGTCTCCCCGCGGGCTGGCGCCAGCGGGGACCCGGGGGAGTCGCCCGGCACTGTGGCGGCCGTGCTTGACTGGGCCAAACGAGCCTCCGCGAGGCTCATCGAGCTCGACTCCGACGACGAGCGCACCCAGGAACTCACCGCCGAGGAAGCGGACCTCGCGGGCAAGCTCGCGGAGCAAGCGCGCGGGCTCAGCGGGCTGCGGGCCCGGGCGGCGGAGAAATTCGCCGCAGACGTCACCGCGGAGCTCAACGCGCTCGCCATGCCGCACGCGCGGCTGACGGTGGCGGTGACGCCGTTGGACGAGCCGGGACCCTGCGGGTCCGACGAGGTGGAGATCCGGCTGGCCGCGCACCCGGGCGCGCCCGCGTTGCCGCTGCACAAGGGCGCCTCAGGCGGTGAGCTATCGCGTGTCATGCTCGCCATCGAGGTGGTGTTCGCAGGCGCCGACCCGGTGCCGACCTTCGTGTTCGACGAGGTGGATTCCGGCGTCGGGGGCAAGGCCGCGGTGGAGGTCGGCCGCAGGCTGGCCCGGCTGGCCCGGCTCGCCCAGGTCATCGTGGTCACCCACCTGCCCCAGGTATCGGCCTTCGCGGATAACCACCTGCTTGTCGAGAAGTCCGGGGACGGCCTGGTGACGAGCAGCGGTGTGACCCGGCTGGACCAGCAGGGCCGGATCAGGGAGCTGTCACGGATGCTGGCCGGCCTGGAGGACTCCGAACTCGGCCGGGCGCACGCAGAGGAATTGCTTGCCGTCGCCGCGGAGGAACGGGACCGGCTAGCCGGCCACTCAGCCTAGGACCGCCGAAACGTCGGGCGTGACTCCACGGAAACGTCAACCAGTTAACACTTGTACAACTATTTATTGTTATGACGCGAGCAAGCGCGTCGCGGTCAAAAGGAACTGGCGGGCTGGAAGGCCAGGCAGTTGGGTAGCTTGTCGGATTTCCCGCGCCATGAGCGCGGACGGGCTCTTGCCCCTAAACTCGCCGCAATAGACATGGTGTCGGCCTGCACGTGCGGCCTCTGGCAGGATTGCGATCGATGAAGGTCCCGTACCTGAAGGCTCACAAGGCTCACCGCGCCCCGGCAGGCGATCTGCCGGGGCTGACAGCTGTGGCCCGGCTTGACCGCAGGACGAAGAATCTCACCAAGCGGCTGCTGCCCGGTGAGATCGCCATCATCGACCACGTCGACCTCGACCGGATGGCCGCTGACGTGCTGGTCGAGCGGCAGGTGACGGCCGTCGTGAACGCGGCGCCGAGCATCAGCGGCCGGTACCCGAACCTGGGCCCGCAGATCCTGCTCGCCGCGGGCATCCCCCTCGTCGACGACATGGGCGAGGACGTCTTCGCCAAGGTAACGGAGGGCGACATCGTCAGGCTCGACGGTGAGACCCTCTACGTCGATGACCAGGTGATCGCGAAGGGCACGGTGCAGACCGCGGAATCGGTCGCGGCCGCCTTGGCCGAGGCGAAGGCCGGCATCGCAGTGCAGCTCGAGGCGTTCGTGGCCAACACGATGGAATACCTCAAGCGTGAGCGCGAGCTGCTCATCGACGGCGTCGGCGTGCCCACGCTGAAGACCAGCCTGGAAGGCAGGCACGTGCTCGTCGTGGTCCGCGGCTACGACTACCGGCAGGACCTGGTCGTGCTGCGGCCCTACATCCGTGAGTTCCGGCCGATCATGCTCGGCGTGGACGGCGGCGCCGATGCGCTCCTTGAGGCGGGTTACGTACCGGACATCATCGTCGGTGACATGGATTCAGTGTCGGACGCGGCGCTCGCCTGCGGTGCGGAGCTTGTCGTGCATGCCTACCGCGACGGGCAGGCGCCCGGCCTGGAGCGGCTGCAGGACATGGGCCTGGCCTCGGTGGTGTTTGCGGCGGCGGGCACCAGCGAGGACATCGCGCTGCTGCTCGCTGACGACCTCGGCGCGAGCCTGATCGTCGCGGTCGGCACGCACTACACCCTCACCGAGTTCCTCGACAAGGGCCGTTCCGGCGGATCGAGCACGTGGCTGACCCGGCTGCGGGTGGGCAGCAAGCTCGTCGAGCCAAAGGGAGTAAGCAGGCTCTACCAGAGCCGGATTTCCGGCTGGTGGCTGCTCGCCATGGTGCTCGCCGCGTTCGTCGCGCTGCTCGCCGGGGCGAGATCATCGTTCGCCGCACACGCGATGTTCGAGTATTTTCGCGCGAAATGGGACACGTTCCTCTACTGGCTGACCGGACTCATCTAAAGTGATCGATTTCCGCTACCATCTCGTTTCCATCGTCGCGATCTTCCTCGCCCTCGCGATCGGCATCGTAATTGGCACCACGGCGCTCAACGGCCCGGTGACAGAGGCGCTGCAGAAGGGCAACGCCTCGCTGAACGGCGACCTCAACAACCTGCGCGACCAGAGCACCGCGCAGCAGCAGGAGCTAGCCGCCGCGGAGACGTTCGCGCAGGCGGCCGCGCCGCAGTTGCTGGGCCACCTGCTCGCGGGGCAGCGGGTGGTGCTCATCGACACGCCGGGCTCATCCGGCCAGGTGCAGCAAGGCGTCACCGCCACGCTCCAGCAGGCGGGTGCCACCATCAGCGGCCAGATCCAGCTGCAGAACAAGTTCTTCGACACGGGCGCGGCGACGCTCGCCGAACTGGATCAGCTCTCCCAGAGCCTCAAGGCTCCGAGCCTCCCGCTCACCGGTAACACCCCGCAGCAGCGAGCGGCGCAGGTGCTCGCCAGCGCGATCGTCACCAGGGCGATCCCCGGGCTGAAGGACGTCACCAGCCAGGCCATCCTGTCCGGGTTCGCGGGCGGGGATTTCCTGACCATCAGCGGGCAGCCCGCCACGCGTGCCACACTCGCGGTCGTGATAACGCCAGCAGATCCGCTGACCGGCCCGAACTCCAGCGCGACGAACCAGTCGCTGACCGAGGTCGCCACGGCGCTCACCTCGGCCAGCCTCGCAGCGGTGATGGCCGGGCCCGCAAGCTCGACCCAGCCGGGTGGCGCCATCGCGGCGCTGCGGGCCAGCAGCAGCGCGAACCAGGTATCCAGCGTCGACGACGCCGACGCGACGTTCGGGCAGATCGTCGTCGCGCAGGTGCTCGCAAAGCAGATCAGCACGCACACCCCGGGCAGTTACGGCACCGGGCCCGGTTCGACCCAGGTCGGGCCGAGCCCAATGCCGACTGTGACCGCCATTCCGTCAACCCCGGGTGCGGCGGCGAAGCCCGCGAAGGCTGGGGCGCAGCAGTGAGCGGCGCCCGGGACCGCGCCACCCGGCGGCTACTCAGCCCCCACGGGCGCGGGTCCCTGCCGGGCCGCGGCCTGCAGAGCCGGGGTCTGCCCAGCCGCATCCCGATCGGGCGCGGCCCGCTCAGCCACGGCATGGTCACCTCGCTCGTCGCGGCCGGGACCGCCCGGGCCGCCTACGCGCTGCTGAAGGCCCGCCCGCCGGGCGGCGAGAAGACCTGGACCCGGACCAACCACCGGGGCGAGCCTGTCACGCTGCTCGAGGGCCCCGCGGCCGCGGCCGGTGCGGTGGCGGCCGTAGCCATCTCGCCAGGCGTGCCGGCCCGGGCGCGCGCGGCGGCAGCGCTTGCGGGAGCTGGCGCGGCGGGCTTCGGTGGATACGACGACCTGGCGGGTTCTGGCGACAGGCGGGGGTTCCGTGGTCACTTGAGCGCGCTGCGCGAGGGTCAGCTGACCACCGGCGCAGTCAAGATCGGCGGGATCGGCGCGACGGGCATCGCCGCCGCCGCGATGCTAGGTGGCTCGCCTGTCGACGTGGCGATCAATGCGGGTCTCGTCGCGGGCAGCGCGAACCTGCTTAACTTGTTCGACCTGCGGCCCGGCCGCGCGATCAAGGTGGCACTCGCCGCCGCCGCGGTCCTTCGCGCGCCGGTCGCGCCCGGCGCCGCCGCCGCGGCAGGGAGCGCGGCCGCGCTGCTCGGCGAGGATCTCGGCGAGCGGGCCATGCTCGGCGACGCCGGTGCCAACGCACTCGGCGCCGTGCTCGGCGCTGCCGCCGCGGCGAGCCTGCCACGCGGTGTGCGGCTGGCGGCGCTCGCCGGCATCACGGGCCTCACCGCGGCAAGCGAGGCCGTCAGCTTCACCAAGGTGATCGAGCGGACGGCACCGCTGCGCTGGCTCGACATGCTGGGCAGGCGACCGTCGGCCGCCGGACCGGCCAGGCCAGTGGCTGGACCGGGAGCTGAACCACCGGGAGCTGAACCACCGGGAGCTGAACCACCGGGAGCTGGGCCGGGGGCGCACGCAGCTACTGGCACGGGTGACCCGGCACGCTCCGCGGGTCCGGCGGTGGCGACAGGCAGCGGCAGCCGTTCGGGCACTAACGGGGAGGTACCGGCTTCGGCGGGTCATGTCGGGATGCCGCGGTCATCGATCGAAACGTGAGGCGCGGGCTCGGCCGCGCGGCGGTATTGATCAGCGCGGTCACCGTACTTGCCCGCCTGGCCGGGTTCGGGCGCACGCTCGTGTTCGCGCGCACTGTCGGCGCCACCAGCCTCGGCACCGCTTACACCACCGCGAACCAGGTGCCGAACATCATCTTCGACATCGTGGCTGGCGGGGCGCTCACCGCGGTCGTCGTGCCCGTGCTGGCCGGACCCGCCGGACGCGCGGAACGTGATGCGGCCGCGGCCGCCGACGCCCGCCGCACCGCTTCCGCGTTGCTGACCTGGACAATCCTGCTCCTCGTGCCGTTGAGCGTAATCCTCGCGCTCGTCGCGGGGCCGGTCGTGACGGTGCTCTTCGGGCGACCGCACGGCCCGGGCGCGGCCGAGGTAGTCGCGGTCGCGACCCGGATGCTCGTGGTCTTCGCGCCGCAGATCGCACTCTACGGGCTCGCCGTCGTGATCTACGGCATCCTGCAGTCGCACCACAGGTTCACCGCGCCCGCGCTCGCTCCGCTTGTTTCCAGCCTCGTGGTGAGCGCCGCCTACCTGGCGTTCCTGCCGATCGGAAACGGCTACCAGAACAATCTGCGTGGCCTGCCGACGGGTGCGGAGCTGATCCTCTCGGTGGGCACGACCGCCGGCGTGGCGGCACTCGTGGCGACCGTCGCGGTCCCGGCCTGGCGGCTGCGGCTGCGCCTGCGGCCCGCGCTGCGTTTCCCGCACGGTGTGGCGCCGCGTGTGCGCGGTCTCGCGGCCGCGGGCGTGGCCACCCTCGTCGCGCAGGACGCGGCGCTCGTGGCGGTCATCGTCCTCGCCAACTCCCATGGCGGTACCGGCGCGATCGTGCTCTACAACTACGGCTGGCAGATGTTCTTCCTGCCCTACGCGGTACTCGCGGTGCCGGTGGCGACGACCGCGTTCCCACTGCTCTCCGCGCACGCCGCGGCCACCGGGGCCACCCTGGCGGCCGCGGTGCCTGCTGAGCCTGCGCGGTCCGCAGCCCGTAGGCAGCGGAGCCAGCGGAGGCAGCGCTGAAGCTGATTCTCCACGGTCTGCTCCGTCAGCGCCCGCCGCGGGCGCCGAAGGCCGATTTGACGCCGTAGCCGCCACCTCGACGCGCGCAGCCTTGCTTGTCTCCTTCCTCGGCGCCGCGGTGCTGACCGGTACCGCTGTGCCGGCCGCCCGCGTTTTCGTCCCGCCGGCCAGCGCACGCGAGCTGACCTTCACGTTCATCGCGTTCGCACCCGGGCTGATCGGCTACGGGCTCGTCGCCAATCTCAGCCGGGTGCTGCTCGCCTGGGGCCGGAGCCGTGCCGCCGCACTCACGACCGTCGTGGGCTGGCTTGCCGTGATGGTGGCGGATCTCGCCGTCGTGCCTTTCGTGCCGCGGCGATGGGTGGTCCCGGCGCTCGGGCTCGGCAACAGCATTGGCCTGACCGTGGCCGGCGTAGCCCTCCTCATCGCCGTCGTCCGGGTCCGCGGCCGCGGCTGTCTCACGGGCCTGGGACGGGCCTTCGCCGCCGGTCTCGCGAGTGGCGTCGCGGGTGGAGCGGCTGGTGTGCTGCTCGCCGCGGCAGCGGGCCACGCGTTCGGCCGCAGCGGTGTGCTGCCCGCGGCAGCGCTCACCGTGGTGACGGGTGTCGTCACGGTCGCGGTCTTCTTTGCGGTCGCGTACCTGGCCGACTCGGGTGACCTGCGCGCGGCCACCGCCAGGGTGCTGAGGCGGCGGCCGGCATGAGCCACGGCCCCGAGCCGGCACGCGGATACGGACACCACCGTGGCGTCGGTCGCCTTCGTCCTAGGCACGGCGGCCGGCGGGACCGGCGGGCATGTGCGGTCGCTTGCCGCGGGCCTGACCGAGCGCGGTGCCGAGGTCACCGTATTCGGTCCGGCCGCCACGCAGCGTCTATTCGGGTTCACCAGTGCCGGCGCGCGATTCGCGGCGGTGGAGGTCGCCGACCGGCCGAGGCCGGTCCGTGACACCGCCGCCACGGCGCGGCTGCGGCGCCTGCTGAACCACGCCTGTCACTCGCGTTCCCACTGATGGAGCTCATGAGCTTCGTGGGACCGATGGGTCCGGTGACGCCGCTGGTGGTACCGCCGGTGCGGGACCCGGGATTGTGCACGCGCACGGCCTGCGAGCGGGTGCGGTCACCGCGCTCGCGCTCGGCGGCGTCATCCGCCCAGACCGGCGCCGTCAGCGGACCGTATTCATTGTCAGCCTGCACAACGCGCCGCCGGCCGGGGGTGGCCTGGCCGGTGCGATCTACGGCGTGCTGGAGCGGATCGTCGCCCGCCGGGCCGACCGGGTGCTGTGCGTGTCGGGGGACCTCGCCGCGCGGATGCGCCGCCGCGGTGCGCGGTCGGAGGGTCTGGCGGTGGTGCCGGCCCCGGCCCTTCCAGGCGTCTCCGCGGAAACGGCCCGGGCGGTGCGGGCAGGGCTCGCTGCGGCCGGCCGGCCGGTGGTGCTCGCCGTCGGCAGGCTCGCCGTGCAGAAGGGGTTCGGGACGCTGCTGGACGCCGCCGGACGGTTGCGTGGGTGCGACCCGCAGCCGCTGGTGGTCATCGCCGGTGCCGGCCCGCTCCACCCGGAACTGGCCCGCCGGATCGATACCGAACGGCTGCCACTGCGGCTTCTCGGCCAGCGCGACGACGTCCCAGCCCTGCTCGCGGCCGCCGACGTGTTCGTGTTGCCGAGCCTGTGGGAGGGGCAACCGCTCATCCTTCAGGAGGCGTTGCGGGCCGGTGTGCCGATCGTGGCGACGCGGACAGGCGGCATCCCGGACCTGACGGGTGAGGACGCGGCGCTGCTCGTTCCTCCTGGGGACCCGGAGCGGCTCGCGGCCGCCCTGGTCCGGGTGCTCGCGGAGCCCGGCCTGGCGGCGCGGCTCTCGGCAGCCGCGGCCGAGCGGGCGCGATCACTTCCGGATGAGGAGGCGGCCGTGGACGCGGTGCTCGCCGACTACGGGCGCGCGATCCGGGCGTCCGCCACCCGACCTCGCGGAAAAACTTTCTGATGTCGCTCGCCGGGCTGAGCCGCGCGGTCGTGGCCTCGGGCGCGCCGGTCACGGCCGACGCTCTGCACGTGCAGAAGGACACCGCCCGTTACCTGGTGGAAGATAAGCGTGCCGATTTTTTATCTGTCCACCGCGCCGCCCGGAACCCGGCCAGGCCATTGGCAGCCTTGAATCTCATATAACGGAATGACCACAGCCCTGGGAGGCTGCCGCGGATGCCCGGCAGGAGAGATGCCCGGGAATTGCCCAGGCTCGGGCAGGTGAACGGACGCGCCGAGCGGCGGGCGTCAAACGCCTGCGGCCACCGGCGCGGCGCGCCGTTACAGCACGGCCCACGCGGGTGCCGCGAGCACACCCCCGGGCCTGTCGGCAAAGGACCTGGCCATGACGAGGGTGTCAGGGTAGTCGGCCCGGGTTCGGCGCCGCCGGGATATCGTCGCGTCTGTGGCCCACGACCTCGTTAGCGAGGGGCGCAGGATCCTCGCGGAGGGTCTTCCTGAGCCGCCCGCGCAGCTGAGCCGGCGGCACCGCCTCGCCGCACTCGCAGCAGACGTGGATGGCGACGCGGCGGCGGTGCTCTTCGCCCGCCGGGGGAGAAGCGGCCAGCCCTGGTTCGAGGTCGTGGTCTTCGAAAAGCATCGTGGCGGCGGCTGGGAGAGCCCTGGGGGCAGCGGCGGGGCAGCTGAGGACGACATCCTCGATGACCGGCCGCCGTCCGTGGCGCTCGGCGCGCCGCTGCGATGGGAGGGCGGCGGGGCGTGCCGGGGAAGGCTGTCGCCGCGCCTGCCGCCCGGCGTTTGGCGGGCCCGCCGGCTGCTGAACCATACGCTGGTCCGGGCCGCGGCCGAGACCGCGCAGGTGCGTGTCCGCGGCGCACACGGCGAACGCACACTTCCCGTTCCGCGCCACGGCCAGCTAATTGTGGTCTGGCGCGGGCGCGCCGCGCCTTCGCTCACGCCGTGGTCGGCAGCCGGAGTCCGCATCGGGCCGGAGGTCTCAGTCGCCTCCGGTGGATGGTGACCCTGGGCCGCTAGCCCAGCCAGCCAGGCGGGCGGGCGAGTTCGCGGCAGCCCCGAAGGAACAAGGACCCCGATCACCGCCACAGGTGGCCGCAACAGTGGCCGGCAACGGTGGCCGACAACAGCTGGCGGCAATGGGTGGTGGCACAGGTGGTTAAGCGCAGCGCGAGCCGTTATGGATCGCGGATCACCGCTACCAGCCGCGGTCGCGCCACTCCTGCAGGTGGGGGCGTTCGTTGCCGAGTGTCGTGTCCTTGCCGTGACCCGGGTAGACCCATGTCCCGTCCGGCAAGGGCCCGAACACCCGGGCCTCCAGGTCGTCCATGAGCTGGTTGAAGCGCGTCGCGTCGCCCTGGGTGTTGCCGGGTCCTCCGGGGAACAGGCTGTCGCCGGTGAACAGATGTGGGGTCTCGGCCAGTTCGCCTCCCGCGTCGTAACAGAGCGCGACGCTACCTGGCGTGTGGCCGCGCAGGTGGATAACGCCGAGCAACGCCGCACCGACACGAACCTTGTCACCGCCCGAGATCGGTTCCGTTACCTCGACAGGGAGCAAAGAGGCGTCCGCGGGATGCGCCGCCACTGGCGCCCCGGTTGCCTCCTGGACCTCGCGCAGCGCCTCCCAATGGTCCTGATGGCGGTGGGTGGTGACGATCCGTGAGAGCTTCGTGTCGCCGATGAGCTCGAGCAGCCTGCGTGCCTCGTTGGCCGCGTCGATTAGCACCAATTCGCCCGTTGCCGTGCATCGCAGCAGGTAGGCGTTGTTGTCGAACGGGCCTACGGCGACCTTGGTCACGGTAAGGCCGGGAAGTTCCCTGACGTCGGGCGGGCCGCCCACGACGACGTTTCCGGTGTAGTTCACCTGGTCCTCCCTGATTGATGGGTTCCCGGTGCGCTCCGGCCTCACCGTGCCGCGGTGCCGGTGCCGCCTAACGGTGCCGCCTTGTGGCCGTCCGACCCTCGCGCACCATCCTTCCGCCCGACTGTGCCGTCTATGTTGGCCACCAGCCGGGGCCGGAGTTCGGCGACCATGCCGGAAGGCGTGGCACATCGCCGTCCGGGTCGACTTCCAGTCCTTCACCTGCGCTCCTGCCGGTAAGCCAGGCGAGCAGCATGCGCGCAGGGCCGGTGACCGTACGCTGCTGAGGCGCCGCAGCCGCGTACGGTGGGTCTGCTGCGCTGCTTGTGCCTGCTGCGCAGGGTGCGCCAGGCGTGCCTATCTCGACTATGCTGCCGCTCACCTCGATGCGGCAGGCGGGCACGTCTGGCCGCTGTGCGAAGTCCGCCGCGGCCAGCGGCAGTTCAAGGGTCACGAATGACTCTGGCCAGTCAGCAGGGCCAAATCCGGCATCGAGGTCGACGTGGTGGATCTCCACTTCGACCAGGCGGCGTACCAGCGTAAACCAGGCGGGGTGCTCGGGTCCGCGCAGGCCGCGGACGGGAGCCTGCCATGCCTGCCGGGTCAGCGTTGCCGCCTCGGCACTGAACGCGGCAGCGGAGTCGCGCAGATCCGCGAGGAGCTCACTGGCATCGCGGCCAGCGCCCGCCTCGATCCCGGCGTCACGAGCCTCGGCGCTCTGATACTGCGGAATCTCCACGCCCGTCCGTGCCCAGGCGAGCAAGTTCCGCAGCCCGTCCGCGTTGCGTGCGATGTGCGTGAGGAGGTGGCCGCGCGTCCAGCCAGCCAGCGCCGACGGCTGCCGGACGTCGCTGTCGGCAAGCCCGCTCACGGTGCCGACCAGTCGCGTCGTCGCGCTGTCCACCTGCTGGCGCAGGCCCACGGGGTCCGTTTCCACGATGCTCCTCGCTGTCCTTGTGGACCATCCTGTCGCACGACCACTGTCCCGTGCATCGTTCCCCGCAGCACCGGCCCACAGCATTCGCTCCTGCGCCGTCTGGGGCCAGTAGGGCTTGCCGCTAGCAGCACGAGTCTTGCGGCCGCATCGTTCTTTCGCCGCCCCCGCGCCGTTTTGCCCGCGCCGTTTTCTGCCCGCGTCGTTTGCGACCGCGCCGTTTGCGACCGTTTTGCGTCCGCACCCGTCTTGCGTCAGGGCCGGTCCCCGATGATGACGGTCCTCGTCGTCACAGCGGAATTCGGCCGTCACCATGCGGCTTGAAGTTCTTGAAGGGGGTGCGATCGCGCCGGTCGGCGACCGGGAGGTGGCGCGAGAAGCTGGCTTGCGTCCTCATGCCGACTTGGCGGCGCGCTCGGCGCGAGGCTGCGGCACCCCGTGTGATCGAGTGGCGGCATACTCGGCAGTGCGGCACGCGTCGGCGTTGGCCGCCGAACATTTCGTGCTTTGATAGATGATGCCATCCGGCCAGCACGGATGACCGAATGGCATCTGGCCGGGGAGCGACCGGCCGGAACGCGCCCGGGGCAGCGCCGCGCCGGGGGAGCGACCGGCAGCGCTCCCCCGGGCAGCACCGCCCGGGGGAGCGACCCGCCCGGAACCCCCCGGGTTTGTCACACCCCGCGGATAACATGACGGGGCACCTATGTGGCGCGAGGAAGATCGCCGTAACGAAGATCGGCAGAACGAAGATCGGGAGCGTCGTGGTTGATCGTCTCATCGTGCGCGGGGCACGCGAGCACAACTTGAAGGATGTCTCGCTCGACCTGCCCAGGGACGCGCTTATCGTCTTCACCGGCCTGTCCGGCTCCGGGAAGTCCAGCCTCGCGTTCGACACCATCTTCGCCGAGGGCCAGCGCCGTTACGTGGAGTCGCTCTCGGCGTATGCCCGTCAGTTCCTCGGTCAGATGGACAAGCCCGATGTGGACTTTATCGAGGGCCTGTCGCCCGCCGTATCCATCGACCAGAAGAGCACAAGCAGGAACCCGCGATCCACGGTCGGCACGATCACCGAGGTTTACGACTACCTCCGGCTGCTCTATGCCCGCATCGGCAGGCCACACTGCCCGGTCTGCGGCCGCATAATCGCACGGCAGACGCCGCAGCAGATCGTAGACCGGATCCTCGAACTCGAGCAGGGGACCCGGTTCCAGGTGCTCGCGCCCGTCGTACGGGGCCGCAAGGGCGAGTACACAGAACTCTTCCGTGAGCTGCAGACCAAGGGCTACTCACGGGCTCGCGTGGATGGCGTCATCGCGCGACTCGACGAAGCCACCGCCGGTCAGTTGCCTGCGCTCAAGAAGTACGAGAAGCATGACATCGAGGTGGTGGTCGACCGGCTCGCGGCGAAGGACACCGCCCGGAGGCGGCTCACGGACTCGGTGGAGACCGCGCTGTCGCTTTCCGGTGGCCTCGTCATTATCGACCTGGTCGACCTGCCTGCCGACGACCCACACCGGGAGCGGATGTTCTCCGAGCACCTCGCCTGTCTCTATGACGACCTGTCGTTCGAGGAACTGGAACCGCGGTCGTTCTCGTTCAACTCGCCGTGGGGTGCCTGCCCTGACTGCACGGGTCTTGGCACCCGGATGGAGGTGGATCCCGAGCTTGTCGTCCCAGATCCGGCCAAGACCCTGGCCGGAGGCGCGATCGCGCCGTGGAGCGGCGGGCATGTCTCTGACTACTTCGTCCGGCTCATCGAGGCGCTCGGCGCCGCACTCGGATTCAGCATTGACACGCCATGGCACCGGCTGTCGGCGAAGTCCAGGGACGCGCTGCTGAGCGGTTACGACGCCCAGGTGCATGTCCGTTACCGCAACCGTTACGGCCGGGAACGCTCGTATTACACCTCGTTCGAGGGTGCCATTCCTTACATCGAGCGCCGTCACTCCGATGCGGAGAGTGACTCGAGCAGGGAGCGGTTCGCGAGTTTCATGCGCGAGGTGCCCTGCCCGTCCTGTCATGGCAGCCGACTGAAGCCGGTCGCGCTTGCTGTCACTGTTGGCGGCAGGTCGATCGCTGACATCTGCGCTATGGCCATCGGTGAGCTTGCGAAGTTCCTGCTCACGCTGGACCTCTCCGAACGCGACAAGCACATTGCGGAACGCGTACTGAAGGAGGTCAACGCGCGCCTCGGCTTCCTGCTCGACGTCGGGCTCGACTACCTAACCCTGGATCGTGCGTCCGCGACGCTGGCCGGAGGTGAGGCACAGCGGATCCGGCTGGCCACGCAGATCGGGTCTGGGCTCGTGGGTGTGCTTTACGTGCTCGACGAGCCGTCCATCGGGCTGCACCAGCGGGACAACCATCGACTGCTCGAAACCCTGATTAGGCTACGGGACCTCGGGAACACGTTGATCGTCGTCGAGCATGACGAGGACACCATCCGGACAGCGGACTGGGTGGTGGACATCGGCCCGGGCGCCGGTGAGCACGGTGGCAGCATCGTGGTCTCCGGGCCGGTTGACGAGCTGATCGCCAACGAGAAGTCGCTGACAGGTGCCTATCTGTCACGCCGGAAAAGCATTCAGGTACCTGCACAGCGGCGTCGTGCTTCCAAGAGCCGCCAGCTGGTGGTCAAGGGCGCCCGCGAGCACAACCTCCAGGGCATTGACGTGGCGTTCCCGCTCGGCTGTTTGGTGGCTGTCACCGGTGTCTCGGGGTCCGGTAAGTCGACGCTGGTCAACGACATTCTGTATCTCGCGCTCGCCAGGGAGTTGCACGGCGCGCGCACGCAGCCGGGGAAGCATCTGCGGATCTCCGGTATCCAGCACCTGGACAAGGTGGTCCACGTTGACCAGAGCCCGATAGGCCGCACCCCACGGTCCAACGCCGCCACCTACACCGGGGTGTTCGACCACATCCGGCGGCTGTTCGCGCAGACCACCGAGGCGAAGATCCGGGGGTACCAGCCCGGCAGGTTCTCTTTCAACGTCAAGGGCGGCCGGTGCGAGGCGTGCTCGGGCGACGGCTCGATCAGGATCGAGATGCAGTTCCTCCCCGCTGTGTACGTGCCCTGCGAGGTGTGCCACGGAGCCCGCTACAACCGGGAGACCCTGGAGGTCCACTACAAGGGAAAAACGATCTCCGAGGTACTCGAAATGCCGATCGAGGAGGCGGCTACCTTCTTCGAGGCGGTCCCACCGATCCACCGGCACATGCAGACCCTCGCCGACGTCGGCCTCGGCTACGTGCGGCTCGGTCAGCCCGCGCCGACCCTGTCCGGCGGTGAGGCGCAGCGGGTGAAGCTGGCGTCGGAATTGCAGCGCCGCTCCACCGGCCGAACCATCTACGTGCTCGACGAACCGACCACCGGCCTGCACTTCGAGGACATCGGCAAGCTGCTCGGGGTGCTCGACCGCCTGGTCGACGCGGGGAATTCGGTGATCGTCATCGAGCACAACCTCGATGTGATCAAGACCGCTGACTGGATCATCGACATGGGCCCGGAGGGCGGCTCGCGCGGCGGCCTGGTTATCGCCACCGGCACACCGGAACAGATCGCGCGGACCAAGGAGAGCTACACCGGCCAGTTCCTCGCGAAGGTCATCGGCGGGTGATCCGCAGCGCTGCTGCGGGCACCCCGGATGCTGGCAGCGCAGTCGAAGTCACCGTCGCGACCTCCCACGGTGACGCCGTTGTTGTGCTGGACCAGGCTCTGGCGCCAGGGTTCCTGCTAGCGCTCACCCACGGTGCCGGCGGCGGGGTGGAAACGCCCGACCTGCTTGCGGCCCGCGATGCCGCGCTGGGACTCGGCGCCACTGTTGTCCGGGTCATCCAGCCATACCGGGTCCGCGGCAGCCGGGCACCCGGATCGGCCGCGCGGCAGGACGAGTCGTGGATCGAGGTCATGGCCGCCCTGCCACGACTAATCGGGGAATCCCACGCTGGCGCGGGCTCAGGCCGCGGCCTGGTGGCGGTTTCGCGCTGATCCAGGGCGGCCGGAGCAACGGCGCCAGGCTCGCCTGCCGCACTGCGCCTGCGACAGGGGCCGACGCCGTGATCGCACTGGCTTTCCCGCTCCATCCCCCCGGTCATCCAGAACGCTCGCGTAGGGGCGAACTGCTTGCCGCAGGTGTCGACGTTCTCGCGGTGAGTGGCAACCGGGACCCGTTCGGCACCCCGGACGTGGCGGACGCCGCGCAAGTCGTCGTGCTGGAGGGGGAAGGGCACGCCCTGTCGAAGAATCCGGCGGCAGTAGGGACGGCGGTCTCGGCCTGGCTTCGCCAGTGGATTTCACGCGGCCGGTAAACGCTGCCCCAAGTCTGTCGGCCGGTGCGGCGCGATCACGTCGCCGTCAGGTAGCAGTTCGCCTGTGTCGTCGAAGAGCACAATCCCGTTACAGAGCAGGCTCCAGCCCTGCTCCGGGTGCGAGACGACTGTGTGGGCCGCCTCGCGGTCCGGCGACTTCGCGTCGGGACACGGCGGTGTGTGCAGGCACATCGTTGTGCCTCCTGATCTTTCCCGGTAACCGGCTTCTTCCGGTCGAGCCTGCCCTTTATCTGTAGAACGGCGCCGAACGACACGCCGTTCAGCCCCAAATAACCCCGTGTCGGCCAGGCGAGCGCCGCCCGGCAAACATGATCCAGGGTAGCCCTTCAACAGCCGGTCCGTGCGCTTCAGCCGTCCGCCTCGGTCCGTGGCGGGTTCATCCGTCCTGAGTTCAGGCTGTCACGGCCCGGGCTGCCGAATCCGCTAGCGCGAGTTTCCCCCGTAGTTTGATCTTGATTGTGTTTGCCCAGGTCAGCTGGTGTGCAGCGGGTGGATGGGTGTATTACCTAACTGGTCTCACCGCGCTGGCGCGTAGCGGTCCAGTCCGAAGATCTCGTAGAGGCGCTGCTGGGTCGAGGTCATCTCGGTGAGCATGCGCCGGGCGCGGGGCCGGCCTCCGGTGGAGGGGTAGAGCAGCACGGTTTCCTGGATACCGGCGAGTTCGCTGAGCAGGACCCGGACTGACAGGTCAAGACGGTGCTGGCGGGCTTGGCGGCGCATCAGGTGGGCGACGGCCAGGGCGGTGACGCAGTAGGAGACGTGCACCCGGATTTTCTGGTCGGTCCAGTGGTGCATCGGGGAGAAGGACACCACGCGCGGGTCTTTGAGCTGGCGGAACCCGGCTTCGGCGTCGGACTGGGAGCGGTAGCCGGCGACCACCTCGGGTACCGGCCAGTCGTCTCGGCTGGTGACCAGGATCCGTTTACCGAACAGCTCGGTCTCCAGCTCGTGGCGGGCCGGCTCGTCCACGGTCCAGGTCAGCCGCAGCTGGCTGGGCTTGTCGCCGGTCAGGGTGGTGGTGAGGACCCGGTTCAGCCAGCGGGGCCGGGTGATCTTGGCGATGTCGGCTTCTACGGCGGCGCGATCGCGGCGGGTGCGGCCGCGTTCCAGGCGGGCGGCCAGCTCGGCGAGCTTGCGGGTGGCTTTGCCGGTGGTCTGGCCGGAGCCGCGGGACTGCCTGGCGTGCAGGGTGTCGGAGTGGGTGAGCAGCACCCGCCGCCGGGCCCCCAGCGCTTCGGCTGTTGTCTCGTGCCCGGTCAGCCCCGGGAACCGCTCGGCGTCGATCACGGCGAGGCGGCGGGCCGGGAGGGCGAGCAGGTCCGGGTAGTCCGAGGGCGGCAGCGACCCGACGAACTGCAGCCCGGCCTCGGTGAGGTGGGCGAAGTTGCCCGACGAGTTCTGCCCGGCGTCGAACACGACGGTGAGGTCTTGGTCGTCGGCGGCGATCGCCCGGTAGCGGGTCACCAGTTCATCGACCACCTCGGGGAAGATCGTCACGTCGTTGCGGTTGCCCGGGTAGGCGTGGCCCACCAGCGGGATCCCGCCGTCGCGGGTGACCACCAGGCCCAGCCCGGCCAGCCGCAGGTCGGTGCGCTTCTGCTTGGCGTGCCCGCGCTGGGCGATCGGCGCCCTGTCGTTGCCGGAATCGATGAACGTGGCGAAGTTGGTCATGTCCAGCGCCATCCCGGAAAGGCCCAGGCCGAACTCGGCCGCCATCGCGGCCGCCAGCCGCCGCTCGATGACGGTCAGTGCCGCCTGATCCAGCGCGTCCATCGCGTCCCAGAACCGCCGGTGATCCAGCGCCGCTGATGGCACCCGCGCCAGCCGGTCTCCGGCCGTCGTGGCCCACCAGTCCGCGAACGCCAGCTTCGAGCACGGCGCCACCACCCGGTTCGCGCACGCCAGCGCCAGGTAGGTGCCCACCGATGCGGAGGCGTCCGCCCGCCGCTGCCCGGCTGCCTCATCGATGATTGCGGCATACCCCAGCCGCTCCAGCACTCCCCACACGGCGGCCAGGTCGCCAAACGCCAGGTGCCGGGTCCGTTCCGGCTCGCCCGGCCCGGCCTCGCTGAGCCGGGCCGCGACCTCCTCCGCCGACCCGAGATAACGCTGGGAGACGATCCGCGGCTTGCCGCCGACCCTGGCCGACTCCACCAGGTAGTAGTAGGTCCGCTGGCCCTGCTTCTTCGCCACCAAGCTCGCCATACTTCTAGGTAATACACCTTCAGCCGCTCAATATCGATCACGACACGCCTGATTCAGCAGCTCACAGCACAACCCAGTCGGGCCGCCAGGTCCCGAAATGCTTCAAGATCACGCTAAGGGGGAAACTCCCGCTAGCTGCGGCGGGAGCCGGACAATCCCGGCAAGCCGGTGTTCTTCGCGCAGGGTCAGCAGCCGCTCCGCTTCCGCCAACCAAATCTTCACCTTGGGCTTTGCCCTGGCCTTGCGGCGGTAGATCCAGTCGTCGTACCCGAGCGGCCCGATCTGAACACGTTCGGCGGCGTAGGCCGAATGCATGACCGCGGTCAGTGCGTCGTCAAGAGCTAGCCCGAGTCTGCGAAGCTCGATCGTCGGCGCGCGACTCGCCTGTGCCCGCCGCAGGGCGTCCTCCGCGTCCCGGGCCGCGCGGAACAATTCCGAGAACTGCGCGGCAAGGTCGCGATCGGCGGCATACTTCTCATTCGCCTCGCGGCTCGGCCTGGGGCGGGTGACCATCGTGATCTCTCCCTGCCGTCTATGTTTCGTCTGTGCAGTGTGCCTCAGCGTACGCGCCTTGCCGCGGCGCGCGTCGCCGGCCGGCCATGGTGCGCCGTGTTCAGCGGGCGAAAAAATGCCAGCCAAGCCATCCCCAGAGCAGCAAGACGAGCACCCGTGTGACTCGCGTCTGCATCAGGAAGCCGACCATCTGGCCCGCCGTGGGCACCCGTGACCCGCGGCGGCGCGCCACCACCTCAAGTGTGATCAACGCGATTGTGAGGACGATGAACCCGAGGACCGTGATCGTATGTGTGTTCATCTGCACGTCACCGCCTGATCAGGCCCCACCCGGCCAGTAGCCAGGTGGCGAAGGCAGCGCTTTTGACCGCGTGGTAGTCGAACAGGGGGCCCGCCACGACGCTGAGTGTGGGATGCCACCACTGCGAACCGTCTCTGAAGCCCGACGCCTCCCACTCGAAGAACATGATCGCTGCGAGTGCCCAGTACGAGGCACCGGAGATATCCACGCGTTCTGGTGGCGGGATTCGTTCGGGTGGCCAGCGGAAGGCGATTACGGCGAGAACGACCCAGGGCACTGCCACCGTTATGGTTGCGGCCGCTGTAAACGAGGCGATTCCGCCGGCTAGCCAAGAATATCCCGCGACACCCGCGCCTACGATGGCCGTCCGGACTGGATGCTTACCCCAGTCGGGGCTGCGTTCAGTAGCCATCTGCCTCCTAGGCAAAGGATCCTATCGCTTTGCGTCTCACCAACCGCAACAGTTCAGACCTGCGGCGCCTTCCCGCCACCTTTTGGCGCGGCCCAGGGTTCCGGACACGCCGCCTGCGTGCCGTCGGCCCGGTCTTCCGCTATGGCGTTGGCCAAGCGCGCACCGCTCCCTGCGCTCGACCGAGCCGAAGTGAGCCGGTGCCTGAATCGCACCCGGGAGTTCATGCGGGTCGTGTGAAGACGGCCGGCCAGTCCCGGGAACGAGCGGGACCCCGTCCGGCGGCGCGTCAAGCACAGCGGCCGGTCGCGAGTCCTGGCCCACCGTAGTCGTCTCGTCGCAGGTGAGTTTCGAGTTGGAACGGATCGTGACTGGCTGAGCGTGCCCACCGGTGACCGCATGCACTGGCCGGCCGGGTGCCCACCTGATCGTTTCTGATTGTCGGCCGCCGGATCCCTAGCCTGCCCGGGCGCGAGCTCGGATGCGGACCTTCGGTTTTGCTACCGTCCGGTCAGCTGGCCGGACGCCGGTCCTGCCAGCGGGTATCCACTGGTCGCGTTGTTAACAGGTCGGTCACATGCGCGATGCCACAGCGAAACCACCGCCGGGCACTATCATCAGCGTGGGTCAGGGCACAAGGCGAGACAGGTACTGGCCGCCGTCAGGCACGGGACGCTCGTAGCCCGTGCCTGACGGCTGACCGTGGCTTCGCCGCGGCAGGCTCCGCTCGTGGCACCATGGCGTGGCGGTGATGGTACCGCATGGCGGACCGTCTCACCTCCGCTGACGCGGCAGCATGCCACCAGGCTGCCGCGTCAGCGGCCCAGCACGGCGGGCCCAGCACGGCGGGCCCAGCACGGCGGGCCCAGCACGGCGGGCCCAGCACGGCGGGCCCAGCACGGCGGGCCCAGCACGGCGGGCCCAGCACGGCGGGCCCAGCACGGCGGGCCCAGCACGGCGGGCCCAGCACGGCGGGCCCAGCACGGCGGGCCCAGCACGGCGGGCCCAGCACGGCGGGCCCAGCACGGCGGGCCCAGCACGGCGGGCCCAGCACGGCGGGCCCAGCACGGCGGGCCCAGCACGGCGGGCCCAGCACGGCGGGCCCAGCACGGCGGGCCCAGCACGGCGGGCCCAGCACGGCGGGCCCAGCACGGCGGGCCCAGCACGGCGGGCCCAGCACGGCGGGCCCAGCACGGCGGGCCCAGCACGGCGGGCCCAGCACGGCGGGCCCAGCACGGCGGGCCCAGCACGGCGGGCCCAGCACGGCGGGCCCAGCACGGCGGGCCCAGCACGGCGGGCCCAGCACGGCGGGCCCAGCACGGCGGGCCCAGCACGGCGGGCCCAGCACGGCGGGCCCAGCACGGCGGGCCCAGCACGGCGGGCCCAGCACGGCGGGCCCAGCACGGCGGGCCCAGCACGGCGGGCCCAGCACGGCGGGCCCAGCACGGCGGGCCCAGCACGGCGGGCCCAGCACGGCGGGCCCAGCACGGCGGGCCCAGCACGGCGGGCCCAGCACGGCGGGCCCAGCACGGCGGGCCCAGCCCGGCGGGCCCAGCACGGCGGGCCCAGCACGGCGGGCCCAGCACGGCGGGCCCAGCACGGCGGGCCCAGCACGGCGGGCCCAGCACGGCGGGCCCAGCACGGCGGGCCCAGCACGGCGGGCCCAGCACGGCGGGCCCAGCACGGCGGGCCCAGCACGGCGGGCCCAGCACGGCGGGGTCGTGACCAAGCACCTGCTCCTCCGGTTGGAGCACGCGTGGTACGTCGATGAGAACCTGAAGGAACCGCGCGTCAAGAAGTGGACCCCAACCAAGACCAAGGCCGCGAAGGTGACCCACGCACTAGCCACTACGGCGCTCCGCCTGGACGATGACGTCAAGCCCAGGACCTGCCTCGGTCCCGACCTACCCCGGTCCCGTCCGAGGAGATCGTCGCCTGCACCAACGTGCTCCTTCACCACCCGACCCTGAAGGCCCTCGACCACTCGCCGTTGTTCTTCAACCTGAACGCGCTCCAGGTGGAGTACGACCCGGCCGCACCCGACCCGGTTCGCTGGAATGAGTTCATGGGCAAGCTGCTCGGGGCGGCCCGCGAGGAGGCCACCGGGATCCCCGCCGACCCGGAGGCAATCGCCGTCCTGGAGGAGGCCATCGGCTGCATCGTGACCGGGCAGCTTGACCAGCAGAAGATCTTCCTGTTCGTCGGCCCGGCACGCGGCGGCAAGGGCACCATCGCCCAGGTCCTCAAGGCGCTCCTCGGGGCGAAGAACGTCGCCTGGCCGACGCTGGCGAATACGGCGACGCACCCCGACCGGCAGGCCATCAGGATCTTGGATACCTGGGCATTTCCGGTCGTTGTGTGACGCCCGCCCAGGCACCTTCGGCGCTTTGGGTGCGGTCGTCGGCAAGAGGTAAACGTGATGAACGCTTCGGGCGGCCCGACGACATGCCATACAGGGACGGCTACAAGGCCAGGCAGCTTGCGAACGGCACCTGGTCAATCACCATCACCCGCCGGACCGATGTGATGTTCGGGCTGGGCGGCTACAGGTCCGTCCCAAGTCAGGAGCACTTTCTATTGCTGACACGCCGATCACCCACAAGTCAGCGTGTAGGGTCGGGGGCGCATGCGTGCGGGTGTTCATTCGTCGCCCTCCTAAGGGCTCGGCTTGGAATGGGTCAGTCCGGGCGGAGCGGGGCCGTCGAAGGATAGTCGAGTCCGGGCTCGTTGGTGTCGGTCGTGGATGTCAAGCAGCCATCAAGTAGCCAACGTGCAGGCGGATGCGGGCCAAGGCAGCGAGGAAGACATGAGCCGGATCCGTTTCGCGACAATGGAAGAGGCGCTTGAGCACCTCGACGCCGACGACATCTGGCGGAAGTACCAGGTGGACTACCAGGACGCTGAGACCGAGAACTGGCGGATCAGTCACTTCGAGATCCCACGGGAGTCCTGGACACGCCTCCGCTACATCACGGATGAAGGCCCTGACCGCGACCCCGGATCCGGCAAGTTCACCCGGATCGCGCAGCGGTCAACGACTGCCAGGAGCACGACCGCAGAAAGATCCGTTGCTCGGTGAGCATTGCCAGGCAATGACCGGTTTGGAATAGTAGCACGGAGTCGGCGACGACGCTGCTCCAGACCCAGGCAGTAACAGAACATTGGCCGGGAGGGAACGCTGGTAACCAACGCCGCGTTCGCTCCGACAAGCTGGGACGACGCGCTAGTGACGCTGTACAGTACCCACTACCGCTCGCTGGTACGACTAGCAAGCTTGCTAGTACGTGACACATCCACAGCGGAAGAGGTTGTACAAGACTCATTCGTGGCCCTGCAAGCTGCCTGGTGGCGTATCCGGGACGCCAACAAGGCGTTCGCTTACCTGCGACAGGCCGTGATCAACCACTCGCGTGCTGTACTTAGACGTCGCGCCGTTGCCGACAGGTACGCGCCCAAGTCATCCCCGGACATGCCCAGCGCTGAGCAAGACGCAATGCTACAGCTGGAGTGCTCTGCAGTGATCTCCGCCATGCGGACCCTTCCACGGCGGCAGCGTGAGGCACTTGTCCTTCGTTACTACGCTGACCCGAAAAAGGGACCTCAGCTGGGCGCGCGGCAGCGAACCCTGGCCTGCGCGGGCCGGTCAGGGTCTGTGAGTTCGGTGTGGATTAGGCGGCGGGGGTGTTTGCTGGTTGGCCGGGTTCAGGGTCGGTGCCGGGTATTCGGCAGAGGGTGACCTCGAAGCCGAGGGCGCCGAGCTTGCCGACGTGGTGAGCGATCTGCCGGCGGGTGCTGGCTTGGCGGTCGTAGTAGTCGGGGCCGAGGTCTTCATACCGGGCGCCGGGGTGCGATAGCAGGGCGTGGTAGACCTTCAGCTGGGTGTTGCCGAGGGCGACCTGGGCTTTTGCTTTGCCGCGGCGTCGGGATAGCCGCCGGTAGCGGGCGCCTTCGCGGGTTTGGGTTTTGCCGGCCGCGACGGCGGTCTCGCCGGTGACGGCGGCCAGGTACCGGTTGCCCTTTTTGGATTTGGCTTTCCCCTGGCGCTTGCCGGAGGAGTTGTCCAGCGGGGTGCGACCGGCCCAGGAGGCCAGGTGGGCGGGGGTGGGGAACCTGTTCATATCGGTTCCGGTCTCGGCGAGGGCGTCCTGGGCGGGCGCCGGCCAGCCGGGCATTGATCCGGCCTGCTGCAGTTGTTCCTCGTAGGGGGCTAGCAGGTGCTCGATCACCTGGGTCAGCCGGGTGATCTCGGCGTTGAGGTGGTCGATGCGGCCGAGCATGGTGGCCAGCAGCGCGGCGTGGGTGGTGGTGAAGAACTCCGCGCCCTCTAGCGCCGCTTCCAGCTGGGCGATCTTGCGGCGGGCGCGGGTGCGGGCCAGTTGCGCCAGCACCTTCGGGTTGCGCTCCCCGGCGATGAGGCGGTTCATGATGTCCCGGCCCGTCGTCCCGTGCAGGTCGGTGACCACGGAGGAGATCTTTATCGCCGCCGATTCCAGCAGTTTTTCCGCGCGCTGCTTCTCCCGGGTCCGTTCCCCGGTCAGGTGCGGCGGTAGCGGGTGTGCAGCCGGATCACCCTGAACTCCGGGGTGGCCACGAAGCAGGAAGTGACCGCACCGCGCTCAAAGCACGCCGCCAGCCACCGGGAATCGGACGGGTCCCGCTTCGGCCGGCCGGGCAGGTGCTTGACCTGCCTGGCGTCGGCCAGGACGCATTCGAACTCCTCGGCCTCCAGCCGGTAGAACACCGGCTTCCAGTAGTCGCCCGTTGCCTCCATCACCACGGCGGGCACCTGCCAGCAGCGCAGCCAGTCCGCCAGCGCCAGCACCTCGCGCTTGGTGGTGCCGAAGCTGCGGGTTTCCTGCGCCCGCCGCGCCGGGTTCTTGTCCGAGGGCACCCGGATGGTCGCGGCCATGCCGGCCTTGCCGATGTCGATGCCGCACACCCGGTCGCGGTACAGCGGCTCGTCGGTCACTTCGTCCACGCGTCCCTCACCTGTCCTTCCCCGGCTGCTAGCGTGCGAGGTGGTACCGCCCGGGGAACCGGGGGCGAGCGGAAGAACTGACCCGCGTGCTCGAAGCAACAATGAACAGCCCCTTGGTTACCGGTTCCCGGCGTCAGGCTGACCCGCGGCCTCCACCGCGACCAAGAAAACAACGACGTCACGGGCGGTACCGCCCGCCACACGCCGGTACGGCGTCCGCGGGGATAGGCTGACCTGTCAGTAGCGCAGATCGCTGCGTCGATGGGAATTAGTCAGGGTGCTGTCAAGGCGCACAGTTCCAGGGCGTTGTCCTCGCTGCGCTCAACGCTTGAGAGCCAAGCGTGAGAACTGAGACACAGGATCGCCTTGGCCCGAGCCCACGGGTCGCCAGGCCAGAACTGACGGGCCACACACGGGCCACATGCCAAGCGGACGAAGAGTCAGCCACCGGCACTCACGGACATTCGCCAGTCATCCACGAGGACAGGCAGTCTTGCACGCCCCAGATGCGCCCCCCAAAAACGAGGCTTCTGCGGGAAGGCCGCAGCTCAATGGCCGGTCCTCATCAATGGCCTCGGGCTCGGGGTGGCCGTCCACGGCGCACCAAGCTACTTGGTTGATCACGTCGATGTGGTCGAGATCGACGCCGAGCTGGTAGAGCTGCTGCGGCCCCGCTTCGACCCGGACAAGGTGTCGTTCCACGTCGGCGACGCGCACACCTAGCAGTTCCCGCCGAGGACACGGTGGGACGCAGGGTGGCACGGGCAGGTGGCCTTGTCGTGCGTGGCGTTACTCCGGCGACCGCCGTTGGCCCGCTTGAAGCTGCCGACACTGTCGACCCTTTGCCCCGCGCGCCCCGTCGCTGCCCTCGTAGCCGAAGTCGGGAACCCAGTTGGCATCGTTGATGAAGATCCGGCCGTAGGTGGTAACGACCCCTAGGTCCTGCCAGTTCTCGCTCATGTTGTCTCTCCTTGAATGCGGATGTGCTGCACCTGCTGCCACCAGTCGTAGCTGACCAGCACTGCTGAGATGGGGAAGAAGATCGCCGAGACGAACGCAGGCGTGCCAGGCGTGCGGCGAAGAAGGCGGACCGCTCATGAACCACCAGCAGCTACGCCGTGAGACGATCACCACCTCCCGCGCGGCCGACTTCCTGGAGCGGTCGGCGCTGGTCAGCCAGACCGGCCGCGATGAGGCCGAGTGGGACGACGTCGTCGTCAAGGAGCTGCTCGACAACGCGCTCGACGCATGCGAGACGGCCGGGGTCGAGCCGGGCATCGAGGTCGAGCTGCTCGTCACGGACGACGTCCAGTGGATCACCGTGTCGGACAATGCCCCCGGCATCCCGGCCGAGGTGGTGGCGCGCATCCTTGACTTCGCCACCACCACCTCCGACAAGCGGCTCTACCGCTCACCTGCTCGTGGCGCACAGGGCAACGCACTGAAGACGATCATTGGTATCGCGCACGTGCTGGGCACGGGCGAACCGGTCGTCATCGAGGCACAGGGCATCCGCCACACCATCGGTGCCCGCCTCGACCTGGCCGGGGACGCGGAGGTCAGCCACGACCAGTCCCCGTGCGGTCGGACCACCGGGACCTCGATCGTGGTGCCCCTGTCCGCTGACCTCGACATCGACGTGTACCGCTGGGTCGCCGACTACGGCCTTGTAAATCCGCACGCCTCGTTCACCGTCGTTGAGCTGATCGGTTCTTACTTCGCAATGGCTGGCACCGCCCTGAAAGCCGCCTCCTGATCCGACGATATCTTGACGGTCGTAACGTACGTCGCTCCTGGCGCGATAAACGTAATCTTCTGGGCTGCCTTGAGTGCGCTGGCGTTGAACGCCGAGTCTGGGACTGCGGCCAGCGAGCTGTACCGGTACAAGTTGTACGTCGTCCCCGCCTTCAGCCCGGAAACAGTGACCGTCAGCGTCAGCGGCTCTGGGGCCGGGCGGGTGTTGCTGCCGTCCTTGATGGCGGGCAGCTCGTAGGCAAGGTTGGTGTCAACGCGTACCGGGACCGTCTCGTGGTCCAGGTCCTTAATTCCAGTAATAGCGATACCGTAGTTGTCATTACCGGAATTATTCACCGTGTACGCTGGTGCACTAGCCTGGTTCGCCTGACGACGGTTAGCCTGGAATTGACTGAAATTAATCGTCCATACCGGGTGACCGGGAGCCTCACCGTTATCGTTGAAGATGATCTGGTCGCTGGCGTAATATTTCGACGTCAACGGGTAATTAGAGGTAATACCGGTGACTGGAACGATATGGTCGTAGTCCGGATCAGAGCCACCGTTCATGAACACCCCGATGAGTACCGGGTGCCCAGCTAGGACACTGCCCTTCACCCACGACAAAAAGTCATTCGTCGAGCGCTCGGACGACGTGTTGTACGCTGCAGCGTTGAGATGCATCTTCGCCGCAGCCTGCGTGTCGTTGACGCCGAGCAGGAGCTGGCTATTCTGGTTAGATTCGTTCCCGCCGCTGACGAGGGCGCGTACGTCGTACTGACTGAGGTACTCGCCGTAGTACAGCCGGGCGCTGATCATCGATACCTCGCCGCAATAACCGTAATTAGAGTTCCACTGTTGGCGGGGAGAGATGTTATTCACGTGCTTGTAGCTCATACTACACCCCGCTAGCGCAGTGATGAATAGTAGGAATACTAGATATCGCCATTTTTGGTGATGGCCTTGTCTTCGTACGGCTCGACAAACCGGCGGTAGAATTCTAGTTTGCATGCCTCGAGCACCCCTACACCCCGATTGTAGTTGAAGTACGACTCGGCTACGTCTTTGTACACTCCCTTGAGGATGCGGGTGAAGATATAATTGACTACCCCATCCTGGCCCGATCCTGGGTGGTACTTCCAGAGTTTCGTAATAAGCGCGTCGATCTCGGTGTCTACGACCTCACGATGGTCAGGGGCTATGTAGGGCACTGTCTTCCTCCACTACCGGCGCGGATTTCTTCAGCCGTGCCTGGTAGTCCTCGTTACGGACGTCTGCCTCATCGCGCTTCGTCTGGCGGTCGGCGGTGTCCAGGCTGATGTGTTGCATGATCTTGATCTCCGGTCGGCTCCTCTGTTCGCCTGGGCTTCGGGGACTGGCAGTTACCAGACGTGCGGTGGTTCCTCGCCTGGCGGGAACTCGTCGAGGATGCCGTCTGGCCTTGCGCGCACCATGTCCGCTCCCGGTCGCGGAACAGCGCAACGGCGCCGAATTCTTCCGGCGTGGCCGAGACTGATCCGGGTATCTCCCGCGTGGCCTGCGCTGATTCGCGGGGGCTCAGGGTGCCTAGCTGGTCCGGCACGCCGCAAGGGACGCTGCCCTCACGCCAGCTGATGGCCACGCCGTAGATCGGCTGCTCGCTCGTTTTCTTCACGTGGGCGATCACCACGTTCCCGCGTGCGCCCTCCGTCGCTACCTGGACCTGTGTGACGCGGAGATCAGGGCCGCGTTCCTCAAAGATGAACACCCGGGACGCCTGGGCCCGGCGCCTGTCGGAGGCCTCCTGCTTGCGCTCGGCAAGGGAGGCCTCAAGTTCCTTGACTTGGAGCGCGACCACCGGCGCTTGCTTCTCGTTGAAGTCCTGCTGCTCGCGGAGCTGGCGCTCGAGCAGTCCGGCTTCCCTGGACTGCTCTTCGAGCTGGCTCTTGAGGGTGCGGACCTCTTCGGCTTGCTCGAGGAACGCCTTCCGCGCGTAGTGCACGGTGACGAAGGCGCCAACGGCCAGCGCCACGGTGGCGACGGCACCAATCCACGTAGCCACAGTGAGCGACATAGGCGAAGCCTAGGTGGATCAGCGCCTCGCCGCCGCAACACTGTTGCCAGAGGCTGCTACCAGAGATGGACAGGACATCGTCGTCCGGGCCGGACGGCTGTTCGCCAGGTCAGTAGGCGGCTGCCGTGGGCCACCGAGGCTGCGTGTCATCACCCGCACCCGGCAGTCAGGGCGACCGGCGGCTGGGCCGGGCACGGGGTCAAGCAGGGAACGGTTCGCGCGCTGCTGGAGGCCGACCGGGTGCAGTCCTGGCGGTCAGTCGTCGGCACCACCACGCAGGCCAGGTGGAAAAGGGCACCCGCTGATCTGCGCGAGCTGGTGCGCGGCCGCATCGTCGCCGCACTTACCGACGACAACGAGGAGCAGGCATCGTGAGCGAACCGGGGAACGGTGCCACAACACCCGTGCCGCCCTGTGCCACCCAGGCGGCTCTCAGGCAGCGCCTGCGGGGGTCCGACGGTAGCGTCGGTGTCGTTGTAACCAGCCGCACGCACACCCGGCAGAGGGCGCTCAGCCGCGCCCGACATCGTACCGGCCCAGATAGTCCCAGATAGTATCGCGGCCGGAATGGAGCGACTGATGGTGCCCGTTGAGCGAAGGGCCCTCCGGCGCCGTCACCGGGCCGCCGGGTGCAGGACCGGGAGGCTGAACTCGACGCCGAGCAGCAGCAGCGCATCGCATGGGATGCCAGGCGCGCCGCGGGGCAGGAGGCCGCGCGTATTCACGTTGTGCAGCGGCGTAGTCGGTGCGGTGCCGCAGCAGAGCCGTTCACTTGAGCACGTCGCGAGGTGACAGGCGTGCGGCTCGCGCGGCGGGACTTCATGCTGCCTGGGGACGACGCGTATCCGTCACGGACGGTTGCGGTGCGGTAGCGCACTCGCGGCGAGATGATGAAGGTGTTGTCGTCGCTGTGGCCTTGGGCACGCGGCCGCCAGGCGCCAGCGCGGCGCGGGCCGAACCGGGGAAGGAGCCTGCTCGCATGGCATTCGATGTGAGCAAGATCCGTGCGGACTACCCCGCGCTCGCCGACGGATACGCCTACCTCGACGGCGCGGCAGGTACCCAGGTGCCGGAGGCGGTGATAAGCGCGATCGCCGATACCTACCGCGCCGGGATCGGTAACGCGGGTGGCGCCTTTCCGGCCAGCCACCGCGCCGACGAGATCATTGCCAGGTGCCGCGCGGCGGTGGCCGACCTGACCGGCGGATACCCGGACGGCGTGATCCTGGGCCCGAACATGACGACGCTGACCTACCGGCTGGCGAATACGCTCGCCAAGGACTGGGGTTCGGGAGACGAGGTGATCGTCTCCCGGCTTGACCATGACGCCAACATCAGGCCGTGGGTGCAGGCGGCAGACAGCACCGGTGCCACGGTGCGATGGGCCGAGGTGGACACGGAAACCGGCGAGCTTCCAGCCGCCCAGTACGATCACCTGCTGTCCGGGCGGACCCGGCTTGTCGCGGTCACGGCGGCGAGCAACGTGCTCGGCACCAGGCCGGACGTGGCAGCCATCACGGCGAAGGCGCACGCGGTCGGCGCTCTTACCTACGTGGATGGCGTGCACGCGGCGCCGCACGGCCCGGTCGACGTAGCAGCGCTGGGCGCCGACTTCTTCGCCACGAGCGCTTACAAATGGTCCGGGCCGCATGTCGGCGCCGTCGTCTCCGATCCGGGCCTGCTGGCCGACCTGCACCCGGACAAGCTCGCATCCTCGCCGGGCACTGTGCCCGAGCGGTTCGAGACCGGCACCCCGCCGTACGCCGACCTTGCCGCCGTAGCGGCCGCAGTAGATTACCTCGCCGCACTCGACAGCGCCGCGGCCGGCCCTCGCCGCGAACGCGTGCTCGCGTCGATGGCCGCCGCCGAGGCGCACGAGCAGCGGCTTTTCCATGTTCTGCTCGACGGGCTGACGTCCATGCGCCACGTCACGTGCTACGGGAAGGCGGCTAACCGCACTGCCACGGCGTATTTCACTGTGGCCGGTCACACCCCTCGCGAGGTCGCGCAACATCTTGCCTCGGCCAAGGTGAACGTGTGGAACGGCCACAACTACGCGTGGGAGCTCACGGCCGCGCTCGGCATAAGGGACAGCGGCAGCGCGGTGCGCGCTGGCCTGGTGCACTACAACGACCGCAGCGATCTCGACCGCCTTCTCGACGGCGTCGCGAAACTGGGCCGCTGAGCCGGGCGCTCAACCGGCCCAGCTCAGCCGCTGAACCGGGCGGCTGGGCTGGCCGAGGCGCCAGACCGCTATAACCTCGAAGTATGCCGTAGACCGGGGCGGCTGGGCTGGGCCGATCAGAGCGGGGCTGGCCCGCTTTACTCCGCGGTGAATCGCGGAAACCGGGCCGCGGATGCAGCGCGGCCCCCGCACCACGCCGACGGGCGCGCCCGGTCAGCTGGCGAAATCGAGCAGCGGCTGGGCCCGGCTCGGGTGCCGGAGCTTCGACAGCGACTGCTTCTCCAGCTGCCGGATCCGCTCACGGGTGAGCCCCAGGTGCTTGCCGATCTCATCGAGCGTGTGCGGGTTCCCGTCGAACAGGCCGAACCGCATCGACATGATGATGGCCTCACGCGGAGTGAGATCCGCCAGCGCGCGCCGCAGCTCGTCGGCCATGAGCTGGCGGTCCACAAGCTCGGACGCCTCGGGCGCGTCGATGTCCTCGATCAGGTCGCCGATGCTGGTCTCGCCATCCTCGCCGATCGTCGAGTCGAGGCTGATCGGCTGACGGCTGGTCCGCAGCAGCTCCTCGATCTGATCCGGCGTGCGGTCGAGCTCCACGGCGAGCTCTTCTGGCGTCGGCTCGCGGCCAAGCAGCTGGTGCATATCGCGCTCGACCCTGCTCAGCTTGCTCAGCATCTCAAGCACATGGACCGGCAGCCGGATGGTTCGCGCCGAGTCGGCGAAGCCGCGCTGGATCGCCTGCCGGATCCACCACATCGCATAGGTGGAGAACTTGTAGCCCTTGGTGTAGTCGAACTTCTCCACCGCACGGATGAGGCCCAGATTGCCCTCCTGCACGACGTCAAGGAGGGAAAGCCCGCGATCGGAGTACTTCTTGGCTACCGACACCACGAGGCGGAGGTTGGCCTCGAGCATGTGCGCCTTGGCGCGGCGGCCGTCCGCTGCCACCGCCTCGATGTCGGCGCGAAGCGCGTCGCTGAGGCCCGTCTCGTTGTCCAGCTTGTGCTCGGCGTACAGGCCGGCCTCGATCCTCTTGGCGAGGTCTACCTCCTGCTCGGCGGTGAGCAGGCTGGTACGGCCGATCGCCTTGAGGTACGTGTGGACGGAGTCGCCCATCGTGGAGGTCTGATCATCCAGATCGGCGTCAACCCGGGCGGCGAGGTCCGCCCCGGCCTCGGCAATATCACTCACCGGGCCCGCCGCCAGTGCGGCCTCTATGTCACCTATGTCACCGTCAGTCAGTCAGTGTCGGCCACGCTGGCCGTCACCGTCACCATCGGCCAGGTCGGTGTCCGCCAGATCAGGTGCGGTCGTTCCGGTGGCCTCATCCGCGAGCCTGACACCGGCCTCGGTGAGCTCACGCAGGATGGACCGTCCCTCGGCTGCCGCAATGCCCGCCGCCTGGAAGGTGGCGCGGAGCTCGGCAAGGGACAGGTGACCCTGGGCCCGGCCACGCTGGACCAACTCGTCCAGGCTCGCCGCCGTCGCCTCGTCGTCAGCGACATCGTGCGCGGGTGATTGCGCTATCGCAGTCCGCGGCATCAGACACCTCCCTCCGGAGCACGCGCTTCGCCGGCACCGCACGGCGGCGCTTTCGGTACGCTCGTTCATAGCAGTACCCGCCCAGGGGCACCTGGTCGAGTTCCAAAGTCTCATGGGCAGGCACTATTTATTAACGCTACTGGCGCTCGATTGTTCCCGTTGCCCGGGCGCGCAGCGTCCCGATGTCTGATTTTCCCGACGGCAGCAGCGGGATTTCCGCAGTGATCACGAGTTCGCGCGGCGCGGCGAACGCGGGCAGCCGCGTCAGGACGTGCGCGCGCAAATCGGCCAGGGTCGGCGGACGGGCCGGGTCGATGGGCACCACAACTGCGGCCACCCGTTCGCCCCACCTGGGGTCGGGCAGGCCGAACACGACAGCCTCCCGTACCGCGGGATGCGCCTCGACCGAGGCGGCGACCTCCGCGGGCACCACTTTCTCCCCCCGGTCGTGATGACGTCGTCGGCGCGGCCGCGCACGTGCAGACGGCCGTCCGGGCCGACCCGGCCGAGGTCGGATGTGACGAACCAGTCACCGTCGAACGCCGCGGCGGTGAGGTCGCCGCGGAGCCGGTAACCGGAGAACAGGACAGGCCCGGCGATCCGGATCCGGCCATCGGGTCGGGTGTGCACCTCGACACCGTCGAGGGGCATGCCGTCGTAGACGCAGCCCCCGCAGGTCTCCGTCATCCCGTACGTGGTGACCACGTGCGCTCCCGCCTTCCTTGCCTCGGCGAGCAGGCCTGCGGGCGGTGCCGCGCCACCGAGCAGGATCGTGCGGGGCCGGGTGAGGTCAGCGCCGTCGTCGAGGAGCCGCCGGAGCTGGGCGGGCACCAGCGACACGTGCGCGCAGCCTGCCGGGCCCGCGGCCGCCGCGGCGATCGCGGACGTGTCAGAGGGCGCGCAGATCACTGGTACCGCGTCGGCGATGAGTGCGCGGATCAGCACCTGGAGACCGGCGATATGCCACGTGGGCAGGCAGCACAGCCACCGCTCGCCCGGCCGGGCACCGATCCGTGCAAGGGCGGCGCGGGCGGAGGCGACCAGCGCGGCGGCGCTCAGTTCCGCAGCCTTCGGCTCGCCTGTCGATCCCGACGTGACGATCACGAGCGCGGTCCCCTCGCCCGCCGGGCGCCCGGCACTGCGACGCGTCACGCCGTCGGTTGTTATCAGCGCCGAGGGCGCGAGGACCTGAAGCAGCCGCCGCAGCCGTTCACGCGGCAGGTCCGGATCGACCGGGGCCAGCGCCGGCCCCTCGCCGGTGAGCGCGCTGCCAAGCAGCCGCCGCAGCCGTTCGCCTGGTGGGAGAGCGGCCATGTGCAGGGGTTGTCCGATCACCGTCGTAAGGTTAGCCGTGGCCCTGTGAGTGACGGCCCGGCCGGGCCGGGCGAGCCGAGGAGGACGCGTGGTCGAGTGGAAGCAGTCGGACGAGGCGTACACCGACATCCTTTACGAGACCACCGAGCTGCAGGATGGCGGGGCCATCGCAAAGATCACCATCAACCGCCCAGAGGTCCGCAACGCCTTCCGCCCGACCACCCTGTTCGAGCTCCAGCACGCCTTCAACGCCGCCCGAGACGACTCCGCTATCGGGGTGATCATCTTGACCGGTGCGGGAACCGAGGCGTTCTGCTCCGGCGGCGACCAGAAGATCCGCGGCGACGACGGGTATGTCGACGCCCACGGTGTCGGTCGGCTGAATGTTCTCGACCTGCAGGTGCAGATCCGGCGCACGCCCAAGCCAGTGATCGCCATGGTGGCCGGGTACGCGATCGGCGGCGGGCACGTGCTGCACGTTTGCTGCGATCTCACCATTGCCGCGGACAACGCGGTGTTCGGCCAGACCGGCCCGAAGGTGGGTTCGTTCGACGGCGGTTACGGCTCCTGGCTGCTTGCCGCCACCGTCGGGCTGAAGAAGGCGCGCGAGATCTGGTACCTGTGCCGGCCCTACAACGCGGCCGAGGCCCGCGACATGGGCCTGGTCAATGCGGTGGTGCCGCTCGAGCGGCTGGAAGGAGAGACATTGGCCATTGCCGCGGAGCTGCTGCAGAAGTCGCCGCTCGCGCTGCGCATGCTCAAGGGCGCGCTGAATGCGGTGACCGACGGTGCCGCCGGCATGCAGCAGTTCGCGGGCGACGCGACACTGCTCTACTACATGAGCGAAGAGGCGCAGGAAGGCAGGGACGCCTTCAAGCAGAAGCGGACGCCCGACTTCGCCAGGTTCCCCCGCCGCCCTTGATCCCCGGTGCCGCGTTGCCAACCCCTTCCGGCGACCCGTCGCAGCGGCCCGACATGACCAGCCTGGCCCGGGAGCTGATCGCGGGCCTGCGCGCCTTTGCGATCCCGATGCGCACCCCGTTCCGCGGTATCACGGTCCGCGAGGGCGCTCTGATCCGCGGGCCGGCTGGCTGGGCCGAGTTCTCGCCCTTCGCCGAGTACGGGCCGAGGGAGAGCGCACGCTGGCTGGCCTGTGCCATCGAGGCGGCGACTGCCGGGTGGCCGCCGCCGGTGCGTGATCGGATACCGGTGAACGCGATCATTCCCGCCGTCGGGCCCGAGCGCGCCCACGCCATCACGGCCGCCTCCGGATGCGCAACCGCGAAGGTCAAGGTGGCCGAGCGCGGCCAGGCGCCGGAAGAGGACGTCGCTCGCGTCGCGGCGGTCCGCGAGGCGCTCGGCCCGGACGGGAAGATCCGCGTGGACGCCAATGGCGCGTGGGACGTGGATCAGGCGGAGCGCATACTCGGCGAGCTCAGCCGGTACGGCCTGGAGTACGCGGAGCAACCCTGCGCGACCCTGGCCGAGCTCGCGCGGTTGCGTCACCGCGTCGATGTCCCGCTCGCGGCAGACGAATCGATCCGCCGCGCGGCCGATCCGCTGCGCGTGCGCGCCGCTGGAGCGGCCGACATCGTGGTCATCAAGGTGCAGCCGCTCGGCGGCGTGCGGTCCGCGATGCGGGTCGCCGAGGCGTGCGGGTTGCCCGCGGTGGTGTCGAGCGCGGTGGAGACGTCGGCCGGGCTCGCCGCCGGCGTGGCGCTCGCCGCCGCCCTGCCTGAGCTGCCCTACGCGTCCGGCCTTGGCACGCTGAGCCTGCTCACCGGGGATGTGACGGCGGACCCGGTGGCCCCGGTGGGCGGCGTGCTGCCGGTCCGGCGACCCGAGATTGATCCCGAACGGCTGACGCGGTGGGAGATCGATCCTGTCCGGTGGCGCGAGCGCGCGGCCGAGGCCGCGCGCCACCTGCACCAGGAGCGTGATCGCGGCGGATTCGTCGCGATGCCAGCAGAAAATCAAGCATGAGCAAAGCGCAGCACCCATCGCCATGGGCCGGCCGCAGCCCCCCGCTGCAATCGGGCCTGCTGCAAGACCCCCCACCCACCCCATGGGGTTGCCCCACTGGCGATCTTGACAGGTTGTCAGGAGGTACGGAAGGGCTGAACACGGTTCTGGGGATAATCACCGGGGTGCACGGGGAACGCTTGCGGTCTCGCCGGACCGGTTTGACAGGACGCGATCAGGGCCAATGAATCCTTCCACGGCGTTCGGGCGCACTCTTGTCGATGAGCTGATCAGGTGCGGGCTGCGGGAGGCCGTGCTCGCGCCCGGATCGCGCAGCGCGCCGCTTGCGATGGAAATTTTCGAGCGCGCCCATGGCGCCGACGCGCCGGCCCGCACGCGTGACGGCGGCCAGCCACGGCTTCGGTTGCATGTCCGGATTGACGAACGCTGCGCCGCCTACCTCGCGCTCGGCCTCGCCAAGGCGTCAGGCGTACCGCCCCTGGTCGTGTGCACGTCGGGCACGGCCGCGGCGAACTTCCACCCGGCCGTGATCGAGGCCGACGAGGCGTGCGTGCCGCTGATCGTCGTAACCGCCGACCGCCCACCCGAGCTGCGCGGCACCGGTGCCAACCAGGCGGTCGACCAGATCAAGCTCTACGGGTCCGCGGTGAGGTGGTTCTGCGAGGCTGGCGTGCCCGAGGTAAGGGTGGGGATGGCCGCGTACTGGCGCTCGCTTGCCTGCAACGCTTGGGCGCACGCGGCCGGTGCGGCCGGGGGTCTGCCGGGCCCCGTGCATGTCAACGTCCCGCTCGCCGAGCCGCTGGTACCTGACGGCGATCCGGGCTGGCCAGAGCCGCTTAACGGGCGCCCGGACGGCGCCGCGTGGACACAGTTCGGTGGCAGGCACGTGCCGCGAAGCTCGGCGGGCACGACATTGCCGGGCTCCTCCGGCGCGGTGCCGGCTGGCGCCTCCGGCGTGCGGCCCGGCGCGCAGACGTGGCTTCCTGATGCCGCGCGCGGCGTGCTGATCTGCGGCGATGACACGCCGGATCCGGATGGGCTTGTCGCGGCCGCCGAAGACGCTTGCTGGCCGGTTCTCGCCGAGCCATCCAGCGGCGCTCGCACGGGCCGTGGTGCACTCGCCGCCTATCCGTACCTGCTCGCCACGGCGGATTTCGTCGGGGCGCACCAGCCCGAGGTCGTCGTTACGGCCGGAAGGCCCGGACTATCACGCGAGCAAGCCGCATTCGTGCGCCGGGCCGCCAGGCACGTTGTGATCGCACAGGGCCCCGGCCGCTGGGCCGACGTGGCACGCACAGCGTCAATGATCATCCAGGCTGGCGGCCCAGCGGGTGGCCCAGCCGGCGACCCAGCGGCCGGGGCGCGAGCCTTGCGGCGCGGCGGGCGCCGGCGAGATCCCGGGTGGCTGGAATCCTGGCTGAGGGCAGACGCCGCCGCCCGCCGCGCCGCCGATGCGGTCCTTGACGAGGTCCTTGACGGGACGCAGCATGACGCCGGCCAGTCGCGCGGCGACCTGTCCGAGCCAAGACTCGCCCGCGACCTGGCCGCGGCGCTCCCGGACGGTGCTCTCCTCTGGGCCGCGTCGAGCATGCCCATACGTGACCTGGATCACCACATGATGCCCCGGGCGGGCCTGCGCGTGCTCGCCAGTCGCGGCGCGAGCGGTATCGACGGTCTCGTCTCCGCCGCGATCGGGGCCGCGCTCGCCCACCAGAGTGCGGGTGGGGGGCCAGCGGTCGCGCTCCTCGGCGACCTGGCCTTCATCCATGATCACAGCGGCCTCGTGCTCGGCCCGGACGAGCCGAGGCCTGACCTGGCCATCGTTGTGGTGAACAACGACGGCGGAGGCATCTTCTCGCTACTCGAGCAGGCCGAGTTCCGGGGGCCATTCGAGCGCGTCTTCGGTACTCCGCACGGAACCGACCTGTCCGCGGCCGCAGCAGCCGTCCGGGTACCTTATCAGCGGCTGGAGCGGGCGGGCGACCTGCCGGACGTGCTGGCCGCTTGCGCGTCGCCGGGGGCGGGAATCCGGCTGATCGAGGTACAGGCCGACCGGGCCGCGGGGACCACGCTGCGCGAGCAGCTGCTCGCTGTCACGTCGCGGGCCGTGATGTCCAGGGTCGGTGACGGGGCGGCGGTGACGGGGCGGCGGTGACGGGGCGGCGGTGACGGGGCGGCGGTGACGGGGCGGCGGTGACGGGGCGGCGGTGACGGGGCGACGGTGACGGGGCGACGGTGACAGGGCGACGGTGACAGGGCGGCGCGGGCGACAGCGCGGGCAGGAGCATCCCGGCGCGCGCGCCCCGACGGCTGAGCCGGCCTGTGGCAAACGTTGCGAATTGCCCACAAGATACCGTGCGTTTGGTGACCGGCATTTACACTAATAAATTGTGCGTCGTCAAGTTCAGTGGCGCGGGCAGCGGTCGGATAATTGCCAGATTACCGTCGGATCACGATTCGCCGCCGCCCGCTTGAGCCGGTTCACAGTTTGGCTGCCCGCCTCCTAACATGACTCGACGGTTCGCCGGGGCGGGCGGGCGGTCGCGCCGTGGGGCGGGTCGGCCCACGGTCATCTACTCGCGGACGAATTTCGCGCACAGAGGAAGGAGGGAGCGTCGATGCGAACATTCACGCGGGGTTACGCCGCCATCGCTGGCCTGGCGACCCTTGCGATCGTCGTCGCTGCCTGTGGTGGCAGCGGCACGTCGACATCGTCCGGCACGTCGTCCTCGGCATCGGCTGGTAATCAGGGTCTCAACCCGGGTTCGGGCACGCCGCAAAAAGGCGGCACGCTGAACATGCTCGGCATCGGTGACGTCGATTTCATGGACTACAACATCAGCTATTACGCGATCGGCTTCCTGGGCCTGCGGCCGTGGCTGCGCGGGCTCTACGCCTACCCGGCCGTCGTCGGGAAGACCACGACCACCGAACCCGACCTGGCGACCGCGGCGCCGACGATCAGCAGCGACGGCCTGACCTACAAGGTGACGATCCGGACCGGTGCGATGTGGGACACCTCGCCGCCGCGGCAGATCACCGCGGCCGACGCGCTGCTCGGGCTCAAGCGCTCGTGCAACCCGAAACAACCATTCGGTGGCCTGCCAGACTTCGAGAAGCTGATCGTGGGCTTCCAGGCCTTCTGCACCGGCTTCGCAAAGGTCGCGCCGACGCTGCCCGCGATCAAGAACTACATCGACAGCAACCGATCTCCGGCGTGACGGCCTCGGGCCAGACCATCACCTACAAGCTGGCCCACCCGGCCTCGTACTTCGCACCGATGCTGGGCCTTTCGGCGTTCAACCCAGCTCCCGTCGAGAGCCTGAACTACGTTCCTTCGAGCGCCGCGGCGCAGCAGCACACGATCTCCGACGGCCCCTACACGGTGCAGAGCTACACGCCGACCCGCAGCATCGTGTACGTGCGCAACCCGACATGGAACCCGGGCACCGACCCGATCCGCAAGGCGTACGTCGACAAGATCGTGGTCACCGAAACCGGTACGCAGGAGACCAACCAGCAGCAGCTGCAGACCAACACCTCGGCGGCGTCGATGGAGTTCGACAGCGCCCCGCCGATCTCCGCGGTCCCAGGCCTCATCGCGCAGATGAACGCCGGCGGCAAGAACTTCAGCCTCGGGCCGCAGTATTCGACGAACCCGTACATCGTGTTCAACACCGTGTCGCCGAACAACCACAGTGCGCTGGGCAAAGTCGCGGTCCGGCAGGCGCTCAGCTACGGCATCGACCGGGCGAACCTGCTCCAGGACGCCGGCGGCCCGCAGGTGGCACCGCCGCTCACCCACGTCCTGCCCCCGGGGATCAACGGCTCGCAGGACGTTCCGGCGAACTACAACCCGTACCCGTACAACGTGAGCAAGGCCAAGTCCATGCTGGCCGCGGCCGGCTACCCGAACGGGCTTGCGCTGAGAATGCTGTACCGGGCGTCGAGCTCGATCAGCTCGAAGATGTTCCAGACCCTGCAGGCCGGCCTGTCCGCCATCGGCGTCACGCTCACCGGCGTCCAGGCGACGCAGGCGGACTTCTACGTGAAGTACCTCGAGGTGCCGAGTGTGGCCCGTGCTGGCACCTGGGACGTCGCCCTGGCCAGCTGGGGCCCGGACTGGTACGGGGACGCGGCAGTGTCGTTCTTCGGCCCGCTGTTCTCCGGCCCGGCGTCCTACCCGCCGGTCGGCAGCAACTTCGGGTTCTACAACGACCCCTCGACCAACGCGCTGATCCAGCAGGGAACTGTCACCGGCACCGCGTCCGCAGCCGCCCCCATCTGGGCACAGGCTGACCAGAAGGTCATGGCGGACGCGGCGATCTACCCGATCACTGATCCGCAGCTGCCGCTGTACCACGCCAGCTACGTGCATAACGCGGTCTATATCCCGGCATTCGAGCAGTTCGACCCGACCAATATCTGGCTGAGCGCGCCGTAACAAGCTCACGAGCTCTGCCGGGCAGCGACAGCTAATTCCCGCTGGCCGCTCGCGTAAACTACCGCGGAGGCGGCCAGCGGGATTACAGTCATTTTAAGCGCCCTGTGCTGTGCTTATCATGCCTGCTTGACCAAAAAGTCTCCGCGAAAGGGTAGGTAGCGTGGCGCTACTCGAGGTCGATAACCTGGAGGTGTCGTTCCCAACCCCGGACGGCGTCGTGCAGGCGGTACGCGGCCTGTCGTTCAGCATCGATTCCGGGCAGACCCTCGGAGTCGTCGGGGAATCGGGCTCAGGTAAGAGCGTGTCCACCCAGACGATCATGGGGCTGACGCGCGGGGCGAGGGTGCGGGGCCAGGCACTGTTCGAAGGCCGGGACCTGCTCACCCTGAACAGGGATCAGCTGCGCAAGATCCGCGGGTCGAAGATCGGCATGATCTTCCAGGACCCGCTGTCGAGCCTGCACCCCTACTATCGCGTCGGCTGGCAGATCGTCGAGATGATCCGCGAGCACGACCACGACATGTCGAAGGCGCAGGCGCGCGCGCGTGCCGTCGAACTGCTCCGCCTGGTCGGCATCCCGCACGCCGACCGCAGGGTCGATGACTACCCCCACCAGTTCTCCGGCGGCATGCGGCAGCGCGCGATGATCGCGATGGCGATCGCGCTGAACCCCGCGCTGCTCATCGCCGACGAGCCCACGACCGCGCTTGACGTGACCGTGCAGGCCCAGGTGCTCCAGGTCATGCAGCGGCTGCAGGACGAGTTCGGGATGGCGCTCATCCTCATCACGCACGACCTCGGGGTCATCGCGGACGTCGCGGACAACGTCGTCGTGATGTACGCCGGGACGGTGATGGAAAAGGCGGACCGGCGGACGACCTTCTACGCCAACCACCATCCGTACACGGAGGGCCTGCTCGAGTCGATGCCCGCCTATGGCGGCGGTGAGCGGGAGCGCCTGAGGCCCATTCCAGGCCAGCCGCCGAGCCTTATCGCGCTGCCGCCCGGCTGCCCGTTTCACCCTCGCTGCCCGTACGTGATGGACCGCTGCCGCACCGAGGTCCCCGCGCTCGGGGAGGTCGGTGCCGACCCGGCGCACCTGTCCGCGTGTTTCCTTCCGCACGACCCGGCCGCACGCGATCAGCTCCGGCGCAAGGTCATCGGCGAGCCCTTGCCCACACCGGCCGAAGCGATGAGGGACACTGCGATGTGCGCGGACGTCACAGCGACACCACCGGCCCCGGCCACGGACGGCGATGTCCTGCTGCGGATAGAGAACCTTGTCAAGCACTTCCCCGTGCAGGCAAGCAGCCTGATCCGGCGGGACAAGGCAGTCGTGCACGCGGTCGACGGCGTGAACCTCCAGGTGCGCCGCGGCCAGACGCTCGGGCTCGTGGGAGAGACCGGCTGCGGCAAATCGACGCTCGCCCGCTGCGTCATGCGGCTCTACGACATCACAAGCGGCCGGATCGTCTTCGACGGGCAGGACATCAGCACCCTTTCGGCCAGGCGGATGCGCCCATTCCGGCGGCAGATACAGATGATCTTCCAGGACCCGTACGGGTCACTGAACCCGCGGCGCCGGGTCGGGGCGATCATTGGCGATCCGCTTGCGATCCAGCGGATCGCACGCGGCAAGGAGCGTAAACGCCGGGTCCAGGAGGTCATGGAGCTCGTTGGTCTAAATCCCGAGCATTACAACCGCTTCCCGGCGGAGTTTTCCGGCGGTCAGCGTCAGCGCATCGGCGTGGCCCGGGCACTGGCGTTCCGGCCCAAGCTCATTGTCTGTGACGAACCGGTGTCCGCGCTCGACGTGTCCATTCAGGCACAGATCATCAACCTGCTCGCGGACCTGCAGGAAGAGTTCGGGCTCACTTACATATTCATCGCCCACGACCTGTCGGTCGTGCGGCATGTGAGTAACTCGGTCGCGGTCATGTACCTCGGCAAAATCGCTGAGTTCGCGCCGGTCGAGGAACTGTGGAACCACCCGCGCCATCCCTACACGGGCGCCCTGCTTTCCGCGGTGCCCGTCCCCGACCCCGACCATGCCGAGCGGCGCGAGCGGATTCTGCTGGCCGGTGACGTGCCGTCGCCGGTCAGCCCGCCGTCGGGATGCAGATTCCATCCACGGTGCCCGAAGGCAGCGCAGGTCTGTGTCGACAGCGACCCGCCGCTTGAGCCGCGGCTCGCAGACGAGCCCGAGCATACGGCGGCATGCCAGCTGCCAATGGCGGACGGCGAAGATCTTTCGAAGGCCCGGCCGGCCATCAGCGCCGAGGAACGCGTCATCGAATCCGGGATCCAGGGTGGCGCCTGAGCGGTGCGCGCCCGTGCCCGGCAGTAATCAAGGGAGGAACGATGAGTCTCGGTTCCGGCGACCTGATCACGGTCGGCGGCGGCGAGCCGACGCCCGATACCCTCGTCGCCGAAGGGCTGGCCGCAAAGAAGATCGAGGGGCGCAGCCCGTGGCGGCTCGCCATGGCACGGCTACGGCGGGACCGCGCGTCCATGATCTCCCTAGGGGTCATAATTGTCATCGTCCTCGTCGCGATTTTCGCCCCGGTCTTCGCCGCGCTCACCGGTCACGGCGTTTACCAGCAGTTCCGTACGACCGGGTTGACCCCGGACGGCCTGCCGGTCGGGCCATCGGCCGCTTTCCTGCTCGGCACCGACGACCAGGGCCGCGACATCCTGGTCCGGATCGCCTACGGCGCCCGGATCTCACTCATCGTCGGCGTGGTGGCCACCTTCCTCACCGTCGTCGTCGCGGCCGTGGTGGGCCTCGCCGCCGGTTACTTCGGCAAGACCGTCGACACGCTACTGGCCCGGCTCATCGACGTGTTGCTCGCCGTCCCGTTCCTGCTGCTCGCCATCGCCCTGGTTTCTGTCATCGGCCCAGGGCTCGCCGTCGTCATCATCGTCATCGGGTTCTTCGGCTGGGCGTCCGTGGCCCGGGTCGTCCGCGGCCAGGTGCTGTCGATCCGCGAGAAGGAGTACATCGAGGCGGCGCGGGCTCTCGGGGCCGGCCCGTGGCGCATCATGGTGATTGACATCCTGCCGAACGTCGTCGCGCCGATCATCGTCTACACGACCCTGCTCATCCCGCTCACGATCGTGACCGAGGCGTCGCTATCGTTCCTCGGCATCGGCGTGCCGCCGCCGACGGCCGACTGGGGGCAGATGATCAGCGAGTCGGTCCAACTACTACACCAGCGGGGCCTGGTGGTTCCTGCTTTTCCCCAGTCTCGCCCTGCTGATCACGACCCTCGCGTTCAACATCTTCGGAGACGGCGTCCGCGACGCGCTCGACCCGCGCGGCTTGGACCAGTTGTACGTCTAGGAGCTAACCCGTGGCCCGCTTTCTCATCCGCCGGATCGCCCTCGGCCTTCTCGTGCTGTTCCTGATGACGGTCGTCGTGTTCCTCATCTTCTACATCGGCCCGGGACGGGCTGACGTAGCGCGCACGCTGGCCGGCCGCGAAGCCACGCCACAGACCGTCGCCCTTGTCGCCCACCAGCTACTGCTGGACCGGCCGCTCATCGTGCAGTACGGCCACTTCATGTCGCTGCTCCTGCACGGCAACCTCGGCTACGACTACTACCATGGCCAGTCGGTGAACTCGATCCTGAAGGCGGCATTCCCGATCACCCTGTCGCTCGTCGCCGGTGCGGCGATCCTGTGGGTCACCATCGGCGTGCTCACGGGGATCGTGTCGGCGGTGCGCAGCCGGTCGCTGCTGGACCGCACGTTCACCGGCCTGGCACTGCTGTTCTACTCCATGCCCATATTCGTGCTCGGCTACCTGCTCCTGCTGATCTTCTACTACGAGTTCTCGATCCACGGCATCCACGCGTTCCCCGGGTCCGGCTACACGCCGTTCACCACCAGCCCGTTCGAGTGGTTCCGTGGGCTGGTCCTGCCGTGGATCACGCTCGCGCTGGTTTCTGCCGCCACCTATACCCGGCTGACCCGCGGGTCGATGCTCGACGTCATGGGCGAGGACTATATCCGCACCGCCCGGGCGAAAGGCCTGTCAGAACGCCGGGTGATCTTCCGGCATGGGCTGCGCGCCGCGCTGACGCCGGTCGTCACGCAGTTCGGCATCGACGTGGGCATCCTGTTCGGTGGTGCGATCATCACCGAGCAGGTGTTCGGCCTGCCCGGTCTCGGCTTCACTGCGGTGCAGGCGATCGAGGAGCAGGACCTGCCTGTGATCATCGGTGTCGTGCTCGTGACCACCACCGCCGTCGTGATCGCGAACATCGTCGTCGACGCGTGCTACGCCGTCCTCGACCCCAGGGTCCGCCTGCATTGAACGTTCCGCACCGGGGCTGCCCAAACCGGCTGCCCGCAGCGGGGCTGCCCGCAGCGGGGCTGCCCGCAGCGGGGCTGCCCGCAGCGGGGCTGCCCGCAGCGGGGCTGCCCGCAGCGGGGTCACGCTACCGGGTCGGTGGTGTCAGCGGTGTTAGCCCTCGATCGCGTACTGCATGGGCCGGAACTTCGGCTGGGCCTCGGCAAGTTCGGCCGCTGGGTCGGAGCCCGCGACAATCCCGCAGCCAGCGAACAGCCGTGCGCGTGGGCCGTCGAGCTCGGCGCAACGTAGCGCGATTCCCCAGTCGCCGTTGCCGCGTCCGTCGACCCAGCCGACGGGGCCCGCATAGCGGCCGCGGTCCATGCCCTCGAGCTCGCGGATGAGATCCATCGCTGCATCGGCAGGCGTGCCGCAGACGGCGGCGGTCGGATGCAGCGCGGCGGCCACGCTGAGCGCGCTGCGGTCGCCCGCCAGCTGGCCGGTAACCTTCGTCGCCAGGTGCTGGACATTGGCGAGCGCAAGTAGCGAGGGCCGCGGCTGCACGTCGAGCCTGGCGCACAGCGGCGCCAGGGCATCGCGGACCGAGGCGACCGCGTACTCGTGTTCCTCGACGTCCTTGGCCGAGGCGAGCATGGCGGCACCGAGCGCGGCGTCCTCGTCAGGGCTCGACCCGCGGGGTGCCGTGCCCGCGAGCACGAGCGAGCTGATCTGCTCACCGTCGCGCCGGATCAGCAGCTCAGGGGTCGCGCCGACGAGCCCGGCGCAGGCGAAGGTGTAACAGTCCGGGTAACGCGACGCCAGCCTGCGCAGCAGCACCCGCACGTCGATCGGCTGCGCGGCCGTCGCCCGCTGGTCACGCGCGAGCACGACCTTGCTGAGATCGCCTGCCCTGATCCGTGCCACCGCAGCGGCCACGGCGTGTTCCCACTGCAGCGCGGTGAGCGACCCGTCCTGCCAGCGGACCTCGGCCGGCATGGACTCCGGGCTGACCGGGGCGAGCGGCCCGCGGATAGGCGGCCCGTGCCCGTCGCCGATGGTGGTGACCCACGCCCGGCCGGCCCGCCGCCCGAGCACGGCGCGAGGCACGATGATCACGGAGCCGTCCGACGCGGGGTCGAAGGTGAAGCTCCCGAAGGCGACAGGGCCTGAGCCTGGCACGTCGATCGGATCGACGACATCGGCGCTGTCAAAAAGCGCGCGCAGCCACTTCTCGCCCGCCGCGAACCTGTCCGGGCCTGCCGGGAGGGTGATCCTGGCGGCCTCGCCCCAGCCCACCAGGCCAGCACCTTGATGAACCCAGGCGGCGGACACACCGGGCTGGGGGAGCCTGGCGAGCAGATCGACCGGATCGGGGACCTGCACCGATCGGACCACGAGCCTGCCCAGGGTCTGGGCATCGTAAGGCTCGGCTCCCACGGCACCCCACTGTACGGTGGGGGCGCGGACGCCGGGCCTGCTGGGTTGGCCGTTCCTGCCCGTTCCGGCGGTTTCGCTATCGATTGGTGACCGTCCATTCAACGTCTGGCGGCCGCAGGAAGCGAGCCGCCCGTGTCCCGTCCCCCGGTGAACCGCCCGGGTCCCGCCGATGGTCCGGCCGGACGGATGTCGCACTAGCGGGCCAGCCTGCTGGCCACCACATCTACCGGCCGATGTCCAGGGTAAGCGCTGTCACGAGCACGCAGCGGACCACGCTCGCGTCGAGCGGCACGCCAGGCGCCACCCTAAACCGATCACCGTGAACATGACCATCTCGGGTGCGGCGGCCGCAGCACCCGAGAATCGCAGCACCCGAGAATCGCGGCGAATGTGCCCGCGAGCACGGCCCCAGACCGAGATGATCACTCCGCCGGCGGCGGCGAAAGATCCCCAAACGAGATACGGCTTGTTAAGCCAGCAGGTCTAAGCAAATAAGATGTATCGCGTCCGCGCGAGCTATCAAGTTATATCTTTAACAAAGAAATGTATCTCCAACTGTGGTCATAAGCTCTCATTCAGGTTCGTGTGCCACACTCGGCTGCTCCGGGTTGGTGTGCCACTCTCGCTCATCTGCGCTTGCCCGCCTGCCAGCGGCAACGTTGAGCGCCAGAGGGCCGGAACGTGCATTGGAAGGAGCGGCCAGTGCTGCACCTTCTGATCACCGCGATCCCGCTCGCGGCGGTTACGACGATCGCACTAGCTGGCCGCGTGGCGCGGATGGGCTCCTCGACTGTGGGTTGCCGTGGCGGCTGGGGCCGCGATCCGCGTATGCGTCGGGGCGATCGCATGGCGCGACACGTGGCAGCCGCCGGATTTCATGTATCAGTTCACAGCCGCGATCAAAGCCGTGTTCCACCATCACGACCCACTGCGCCTGCCCAACAGCGAGTGGCACTTCCTGCCACTGATGGCCTATGTCAACGCGGGCGCCTACCGGCTGGGCGAGCTGACTGGACTGCCGTGGCAGCTCATCGGGCGGGTGGCGCCGGTCACTGCCGATGTCGTGCTCATCCTGCTGGTCGGCGCCCTCGCCGGAACGGGGGAGCGGCGCCGCTGGTCGGCCTTCCAATATGCGCTGAACCCCGTTCCGATCATGATCTGCGCGATTCACGGCCAGGTGGAGCCCGTGGCGTCGGCCTTCGGCGTCGGCGCTGTGCTCCTCGCCGTGCGAACCCCGCCGCGGGCTCAGTGGAGCGGCGTTCTGCTCGGGCTTAGCATCGCCGTCAGCACCTGGCCGATCCTCCTCGTCCCTGGCCTGCTGCGCGCGCTGCCGGGCTGGCGCAAGCGGCTGACCGCCCTCGCGTGGGCGTGCGCGGTCCCGCTGGCGTTCTTCATCACCGGTCCCGTCATCATCGGCTATCCCGCCCGTTTCCTTGGCGGCGACGTGCGGGCGCTGCTGACACCACGTGGGGTCATTGGCGACTGGGGCTGGACCACCCTTGTCACGGGCGGGCACCGGGCGATCAGCCCTCCATGGGCGCGGCTCGGCATGGTCATCCTCCTGGCCGCCCTCGCGTGCACCTGGTACCTGTGGCGCCGGGCGCACCCAGTGGACCTGATCACCGCGATGAACCTCGCGTTCCTGGTCAGCTCCGACCGGGTCGGCGCACAGTACCTCGTCTGGCCGGTGCCCTACCAGCTCGCACGGCCGAGCCGGGGGACGCAGGTCGCGCCTGTGCTCTGCGCCGCCTGGGATGGTGCCGGTTACCTGTGGCTGAGCCGGGCCCCGACTAACCACGACTGGCTGTTGATGCACACCCCCTGGGCCTACAGTTCGCTCGCGATCCTGCCGTTCCTCGTGCTCGCGATGCCATGGAAGCGACGGGCGAGGCAAGATGCCACGGCGAGCCCGCAGGGCAGCGCCCACCCTGGCGGCGGCCGCACCCGTGTCCCGGCCGGCCTTCGCGGCCGGGCATTATTGCCACGAGACGGTCTCTAGCTCGGCGATTCGACGGCACTAGACCGAACGTCCGGTCAGAGCATGCTCAGCTGGGTCGGCCCTGCCGATGAGCCTGCCCGATCAGCCGCGCTTCTCGCGGTCGGCCGTCCTACTGGGCCCGCCGCGAGCGGACGTGCCGCTACGGCGCGCAGCCGCGCTGGCCCGGTCCATGACCGGCCCACTCCGTACCGCCGCTCGAGATCGCGGACCTGCTCGCTGATCCGCTGCTGGTACCACTTGGGCGCGTAGCTGCCACCCCGGTAAAGATCACGGTAGGCGGGCACGAGATCGGGGTAGTGCTCGCGCAGCCAGGCACCGTACCATTCCCGAGCTCCCGGGCGAAGGTGCAGCACGATCGGTGCCACCTGCGAAGCGCCCGCCTCGGCGATCTGCCGTACCGTCGCGTCGAGCTGGGCGGCAGAGTCGGAAAGGAACGGTATAACCGGCCCCATCAGAACCCCGCAGCTCAGGCCGTTGTCGTTGAGCGTGGCGCACACCTCGAGGCGCCGCCGCGGGCTCGGCGTGCCCGGCTCGACAAGACGCCAGAGCTCTTCGTCGACGCAGCCCACCGACACGTTGAGCCCCACGTCGGTAACCTGGGCCGCCTCGCAAAGCAGGTCCAGATCGCGCAGGATCAGAGTGCCCTTGGTAAGTATCGAGAACGGGTTGGCCGCGTCCCGCAGCGCCGAAATGATGCCGGGCATGAGCCGGTACTTGCCCTCGGCTCGCTGATAGCAGTCCACGTTAGTGCCCATTGCGACGTGCTCGCCAGCCCACCGCGGTGCTGCCAGACCCTTACGCGTCAGTTCCGGCGCGTTGACCTTGACGATGATCTTTGAATTGAAGTCGAGTCCCGCGTCGAGATCGAGATAGGTGTGGGTATTCCTGGCGAAGCAGTACACACAGGCATGGCTACAGCCGCGGTAAGGATTGATCGTCCAGTTGAAGGACATCCGCGACGCTGCGGGGACCCTGTTGATGATGGAGCGGGCCTGGATCTCGTAGAACGTGATGCCGCGGAATCCGGGCGTGTCGAAGGTCCTGGTGACCGCGGCGCGTTCGAACAGCGCGGGCGCGGCTGCGGACGTGCCGGGCGCGGGCGCGGACGTGCCGGGCGCGGCCAGCCCTGGCCCGGTATCTTCGAGTTTCAGGTTGTCCCAGCGCAAGGTGCCTCCTGACACAGCCGCCAATCCGCACAACCGGACAGCCGAACAGAGGATCAGAATAGAACACATATTCGAGCAACGCCAGCGGGCCGCGCGACGCGGACCTGGCCAACCGGGTTTCGACGGCCGGCTCGCTGGCCGGGCGTGGTCGCAGCTCACCTGGCTGGCGAGCCGGGCGTGCCCGCGTGCCCACTGCTTTCCGGACGCCTCAGGAGTCGGTCCTGGCGCCAGACCCACCGGGTAGGTAGCAAGGCCGGGCGCGGCGGTAGCAGGTCAGGCCACCCCGTTCAAATGCCGGCATATGCAGTGGTAGGGGTATGGATAACGATCACGTAGCGGGGGGATAGTAGATGCATCTCCAACTTACCTACCGACCCGCCAAGCGGAGGTCGCGGAATGGCGCTGTCGATGGACGAGCAGCGCATGCTCGACGAAATCGAGCGCCGCCTCGCCGACGAAGACCCCGTGCTGGCCGCACGGTTGACCTCATTTGGACCCCCCGGCGTGCGCATCGCGCTGCGCTCGCGCCGTGGCCGGATGCTCGCGTCTCTGATTGCGCTGATCACGCTAGCCGTCATCGCGGTGACCGCATTCGCTATCGTGCCGCTCGGCCTGCGTCACCCTGCCCAGCCGCGGCCCTCGCCGGCTTTCAGCCAGCCAGCCAGCACTACGCAGACGCGAGCGAACAGCCAGCCCACGACGACCGGGGACCAGCTAAACGGGACGCCGCAGAAAGCGGCGAAACCTGGCGCCAGCCGTTCGGCTACCGATGTCGGCCAGCAGCCCTAGGGAGCTTGGGCGGCGAATGCCGTGAAAGTTGAGTCAAGTCTGTTGATCACGGTCGTGTTTGGCGGCTTGCCGGGTTGGGTTGGCGGGCTGCCCAGGCCGATATGCGGGGCCAGCGCGCGTCATAGCGCGCGCAGGAAGGCGTTCGCCACCGGTCCCGCCTTATCGGCCCCGGTACCGCCGCCCTCGACGATGACGGCGAACGCCAGGTCTTTGCGGTAGCCGGCGAACCAGGCATGAGAGGGCGGATTTGGTCCGCTGCCGTATTCCGCGGTCCCTGTCTTGCCGTAGACACCGGGCGGGAAGCCGACGTCCGCCGCGGTTCCAATGTTGACGACGGCGGCCATCATCGGGCGCAGGGCCGAGGTGATCACCGGGCTCAGCGGCCGGGGCGGCGACGCGGGCGGCGTTGGGTTGGTGACCAGCCGCGGCGCGCGCCACGCGCCGTTCTCGATCGCGCCTGCCACCGTGGCCATCTCGAGCGGGTTGACGGTGTCCGTGCCCTGGCCGAAACCGTCCGCAGCGAGTTCCGTGCTGTCGGTGGGCGCGGTGTACTGGCCGAGGATGGCCGGGACACCGAGGTGGGGCGTCGTACCGAAGCCGAAGTTCCTTGCCATCGCGCCGAGCTGTCCATCGCTGAGACGCTGGGCAGCGAGGCCGCCGAAGGTGGTGTTGCAGGACACGGCGAACGCGGTGAGCAGGTTGGTCGTGCCGAACTGCTCAAAGTTGTAGTTGTGGAAGGTACGGCCGCCGATGTTGATGGTCGCGGGACACTGAACGGTGTCGGACGGGCGGATCCCAGTCACCGCGAGCGCGGATGCTGTGATCATCTTGAAGGTGGAGCCCGGCGGGTAGGTGCCGAGCAGCGCCCGATTGAAGCCGCCCGGCTTGTTGACCACCGCGAGCACCTCGCCGGTAGACGGGCGGATGGCAACCATCGCCACGTTATAACCGCTCACCGTGTCGATAGCGCGCGATGCGGCCTGCTGTACCCGCAAGTCGATAGTGGTCTGCACGGGCGTTCCCCGGTACCCGCGGAAATCCGCGACGGTCGCGACGACGCCGCGCCCGTTCACTAGTTCGATGGACGTGCGGGGCGTCCCGGCCAGCCTCCGCTCGTACGCCTGCTCGATACCGCCCTGGCCAGCCATGTCGCCTTGCTGGTAAGGCGGGCCCAGCTGTTTGAGCTGCGCGGCGGTCACCGGGCCGCTTGTCCCCGTCAGCATCTGGACCGAGCCGGATTCCGCGACGGCCTGCGGCGAGTCGAGTCGGCTGCCGTCGGCCGCGAGCACCGCGGCGCGGGCCGGCCAGGCCACCGTGACGCGGAAGCGCACATCCTGCGTCAGCTGCGGGTAGATTGCGGCGGGGCTCCAGTTCACCCACCAGCGACGGCTGCGATCCAGCAACCGCAGCTGTCCCTGGTACGTCCACCGCGCGCCGTCCGCAAGCGTCAGCGTGGCGGTGAAGGTAGCGCGCGCGGTTCCGGACGGGCCGCTGCTGACCGCGCCGAGCCGCAGCTGCCTGCCGCGGACGCCGAGATCGTGGTCCACCTGGGCAAGCGGGCTGGCGAGGCCGCCGACGGGCACGCCGACGGAAAGCTTCCGCATGGCGGCGACGTTGCCGCGCTGCCATGCCGACAGGTAACTTGCGGCGGTCTCGCCCGGACCGCCGTTGGTTCGAAGCAGGATGTAAATGCCTGCCGCGACCGCCGAGACGATCAGCAGAGAAACGATTGCCACGAAGGCGATGACGCCACGTGGCCGTTTCGCTCTTGCGGTAGGGGCGCCGCCATTGCTGTTCGTGGCGCTTGCGTTCCCCGGACCGTCCAGGGTCCGCGCGCCGCTTCCGATAGGCGGATTACCGTCGGTTCCTGTGCTGTCGTCGGTTCCTGTGCTGTCGTCGGTTCCGTGCGCCTGCTCTGGGGTATTCCCCGTCATGCCGCCATTGCCCGTCGTGCGGTCACAAGTCACGCCATAGCTGCACCAGGTACTGCTCAATCCCTTCGAGTTCTCGTTTGGCGCGCGCGAACTCATCTCCGAGCGGATCGCCGTAACGGTCGAACAGCTGATGGTAGAGGGTCGCCACCTGTTCGCGATTTCGCGCATACACCCTTGTAGCGTACCTGCCGACGCCGCTTACCAGCCGTAATTTGTGGACCGCACGTCCAGCGGAGCCCATGTCGATGGTCAGCTGGCCGCGTAGGTAGAGCTCCGCCTTGGCTTCCTCGTCCCAGCCGTCGCTGCCGATCGGTGGTACCCCATCCCACTCCTCCAGCGTGAGCCGGGCGTCGACGTGGTTCTGCAGGCTGCCGATCCACAGCTGCTCACGATTTGCGCTGATCAGTGCGCCCACCACCGGAAGCGGTGAACCGGCCTTCGGCTCGGCCGCCGAATCCAATATCTTGATCATCCTTCGGTCCGGGAAGACTGGCAGCTCCAGCCCTATCAGCCTGCGACTCACGTGACCCCCTTAGCAGAATCCCGATATCGCAGCAGCCAGCGCACCTGACGTCAGATGGCACCTGGGGACGCCTACTGGCTCATAAATGTACGGTGATGCCGCGAGTTGCCGCACACCATTTGGGAACTTGGCGGCTCGTGGGCCACTGGGACTGTGTCCATCGCGGCGGCCAGGTCCCCCGGCTAGGGGACGATCACGACGGGGCAATGAGCGTGGCGGGCCAGCCAAGTGGGCACGGAGCCGGTGAAACGGTGCATCAGCTGCTCCGGCGCTCCGATGACGATCGCGTCCGCGTTCCTCTCGATCGCGGTGCTCGCGAGTTCCCTGGCCGGGTCGCCGTCGCGCTCGAGCAGCTCGACCCGCAGGCCGGCGACGTCCGCAGCTTCCATGAGCTCACTGCAGAGCCAGTCGAGCTTATTCTCCCTGGCAAGGCCGGCGCCTGCCGCGATTGGCGTGAGACAGTACCCGCCGAGTGCCGAGATCTGGGTCTGGATGACGTGCATGACGATCAGGTGACCATCCAGGCGGCGGGCCATTCCCGCCGCGTAGGCGAGCGCGTGCCGGCTCGACGCCGAGCCGTCGTAGCCAGCCAGAATCGGATGGGTGACCTGCTCAGCCGGGTCCCGGCCCGCGCCTGGTGTCCCGGTCATGACAAGCTCCCTGTGCGGCCCGTGCGATCGTTTGGCCCCGCCTGCCGACCGCATCGCCGATGCCACCTATGCCGCCGCGTACTAGTCACTATAGTTAGTTGGTCCAAGCAACTAACTACGGTCGCAGCCGCCGACTCTCCGCGGGGCGGCGCGGTGGCTGGGTCATGGTACCGAACGGCTGCGCGGCGGCGCGGCGGCCTGCTTGCCCGACACGCCCTGCGGTGGTTCCCCGGCCAGGGGCGGCGTCTCCTGCCTGCGGTCCGGCTGCGCCGCGCGGTGCGGCTGCGCCGCTGCGGTCCGGCTGCGCCGCGCGGTCCGGCTGCGCTGCGCGGTGCGTCAGGGAGGCCGGCGTGAATGGCGATCGCGAGCGGCAGCGCGAACGGCAGCGCCGCTGCCGCCACGGTGACACCGGAGTCGTCGGCGAGCCAGCCGAGGACCGCGACCACCCACATCGCGGCCATCGTGGGCCGCAGCAGCCGCTCTCGCGCCCAGTCCGCCGGCAGCCACCAGGCGCCGAACCACCGCGGTCGCAGCAGTAGCAGGCCGAGCGCGATGACGACAAGCGGAACCAGCGGGCTGTACTGCGTGATGGTGAGGGAGCCGACGTTCGAGCTGATCTTGCGTTGCAGGACGCCGCCCGCGCCGCCGTGCAGGACGTCGCCGACGAACGCACTGATGTGGGAGTGCCCGGTGATCGGCACGAAGTAGCTGACGACCGCGATCAGCGCGACCGCGGCAACCCCGCTGAGCGCGATCGCCGCCCCGCGGCGGGCATTGACGCGCACGCCTGCGGTACAGAAGCCGAGCAGGATGAACCCGGGAACCATGGCGACCGTGCCGCCGAACTTGCTGCCGAACCCCGGCCAGCCCGACGCGATCACTGTGAACGCGGCGACTGCGGTCACCGCCAGGGTGGCATCCCTGCGTGCCTGCGGCCGGGCGTCGCCGGCCCCGGCGTCGGGCGGCCGCCAGCGGAAACTCCGCCGTGCGGCGACCGTCGGCCAGCCAGGCCGCGGCGAGCATGCCCGCGACAGCGTATGGCCCGAGCGCGTTGTTGCCGACGCCGTAGAACCGTCCGGCCTCGAGCGTGGAGAGCCCGAAAGGCGTGCCGATCTGCAGCCGTGATCCGGTCATCACATCAAGACCGATCACCAGGACCGTTACCGCTCCGACCACGCCCGGCGGCCCGAAGGGGTCACGCCGCCACGGCCCGGCCAACGCCACCGCACCGATCAAGGCCGTCCAGGCCGCGGTCATCGCGTAAAGCAGGACCGCCGGATGCGGGAGCAGCCACCACGGCACCGCGCTGGCAAGGAACGATCCGGGCACAACCGCACCGGCCAACGTGCCTGCGACCCTGGACCGGGCGTGGCGGCGCCTGCTGCGTGACGCTCCCCGGCACAGCAGCATGATCGCGCCGAATACCAGGGCGTCGCCGACGCCGTAGACGGCGAAGAACCAGCCGGCCGAGCCGTACACCTGCGCCGAGGTGTCCTGGCCGGTCAGGCCGCGCACAGCGGCGGCCAGGCTGCCACGGCCCGCGCTGGCCAGGGGTGAGCCGACCAGGTCGGCGGGAATCGGCTGGTGACGCCAGGCCAGGATGGCCGCGGTCAGGTCGGTGAGCTGTACCAGGCCAGGCTGACGGGTGGAGGCCGTGGTGAGCAGGCCAGCGCGGTAGCCCGGGCCGCTGACCACGACCACCTGCAGGTGCGGCGCGGTCCCGTCGGCGAGCCCGGCCACCACGAGCAGCCCGTCCGCGGGCATCGCGGCCGCTATCCGGCCCAGTTCGGCGTCATCGCCGCGTACCCCGGCCGCCCGGGCCGCCCCGGCCGGGAGCGCGCCGAGATCCGCCACCGTAAGCGGGCACCCCGTAGGCACCGAAGGCGGCTGACGCGTGCCACCGGTACCTGCGGCGGTGCCACGCCCTGGCTGGTTGCGAGGGCGAGTGCGGCGCCAGGCCCTGCCGCGGTGACGCACCCAGCTGGCCCTGCCGCGGCGGCGAGCAGCCCCCAGCGCGCGTTGTAATGGAAGTGCTGGTTGTAGAAGGCGATGGCAGGCAGCGCAGCCGGTGCGGGTACGGGCGGGCAGGGGCCCTTGTTGGCGTGCGGTGACATGGCCCGTGCGCCCGCGTTCAGCGTGAGCCACTCGTCCGCTGGGCAGGTGTGGGGGAGCACAGCGCGGGTCACCAGGGTGCCTGGCGATCCCTGGCCGGCCAGCCGCCACAGGCTCGGCGTCGCTCCAGGTGACACGTCGGTCCAGCGCAGGCCGGGGATGCCGACGAGCACAACGGGCTGAGCGTTAGCCTGGTCCTGACCTGGGCCCGTGCGCACCTGCGCGGATGCGTCCGCCGCTCGTGTCACCGCGGCCAGGGCTGGTGCCGCGAGCGCCGGTGCGGAAAGCATGACCGGCACCGTCACGGCGGCGACCACGCTGGCGGCGAAACCCGCACCGCGCAGCAGCCCGCTAACTAGTAGCCGACGTCTCATCGCGGCCCGGGTCAGCCGCAGCCGCAGGCACCGCCGCAGCATCCGCCGCCCCCGCCGCCGGTCGCTTGCCTGACCGCTGACGGGGACGCGGTGCCGCCGACGGACACGGCCGACAGCAGCTTCACCGTGTCGTCGTGACCTTGCGGGCACGGCGACGGCGCGGCCGCCTCGCTCATCGGGCGGCTGCGCTCGAACGTGTCACCGCAGGTGCGGCATCGGTACTCATAACGCGGCACGCCAGCAAGGTTACCGGGACCCGCGGTGTGGTGCGCGGGCAGGCCGGGCGCCGCCCGGGGCCCGCCCCCGCCCATGGCATCTGCGTCATGTCCGGTGTCTGGCAAACGATGCCCCGGCCGCGTCATGATGCGTGGGTTTGAGTCTGGGGGCGAAGGGTGGCCAGCCGCGGGATCAGCGTCGTCGCCGTGGCGCCGAGGACAGCCGTTCGCTCGCCGTCGGTGAGTTCCGGGCTGGCCTCGATGTGCTCGCGGCAGGAGACGGCTAGGTCACGAGGTGATCGCCACGTCGATTCCCGCATCGTCGAGGAACGACAGCGCGCTCGCGCGCGACCAGGGTGGCGGCGCGACGCCGCCTACCGGGTGGTCGCCCTCGTTGGTGGCCTGCCAGAAAAAATCGGGCAACATGTGATGGTGGATGTCCACGGTGAAGGTCACGGCAGCCTCCGGGGTCAGCCGGCGTAGACGCGCTGATAGATGCGCTCGGCCAGCATGATGACTGTGACGTTGGTGGTGGAGGAGGGGACTTAGGGGATGATCGAGGCGTCGGCGACCCGCAGCCCGCCGACGCCCTTGACGACGCCGACGGAGTCGACGACGGCCCATGGGTCGCCGGATCCGCCCATCGGCACCGTGGAGGTGGGGTGGCCGTAGACGGCCAGATTGGCGGCGATGACCTGGGCCAGGGTGTCGTCGCCGGCCACCGCGTCGCCGGGGGTCAGCTCTCCCGCAGTGAAAGGCGCGAAGACCGGGTTGCGGGCTATGGCGCGGCCAAGCTTGACGCCTTCCAGCATGCGGCGGGCGTCGCGGCCGGTGCCGAGGTAATTGGCGTCGATGAGCGGGGCGTCGCCGGGATCCCGGCTGGCCAGCTTCAGCGTTCCTGTCGACTCGGGCTGGACGAGAGCGGCGGCCAGCACGATCGCCCGCCGGTAGGACTGAGGGACCCGTCCATCAGCCCTCGGCGCCGTGCTCGCCCCACTTGGCGAAGTCGGCGGCGCGGGCCCGCAGCGCGACGCAAGCGTTCACCGCGGAGCTGCCGCCGAGTACCTTGCCCCGCGGCGTCGGGATCTGCGGCGTCTGGTCGCTGCCGCGCGAGGTGTAGCCCCAGTCGTGATCCGGGTCTGCGATCTTGTTCGCGTCCAGCAGCGCGGGGGGGTAGGCACCGGGGGCATAAGCATGGCCGGCCTCGAGCAGCAGGACCGTTCGCGCGGGGTCCTGGCTAAGACGGGCCGCAAGGACCGCGCCAGCGGAGCCGCCGCCGACGACAACCACGTCGGCGGTCTCGGCCAGGTCAGACATGACAATCTCCTTGTGTTGCGGGTGGTCGAGCCTGGTCGCTTGCGTCAGTTGGCGAGCGTGCCGTCGAAGTCGACGGTGAGGTGCGTGCCGTCGCAGAACGGCTTGTTCCCGGACTGGCCGCAGCGGCACAGGGACATCAGGTCCGGGTGCGGGATTTCCCGGCCGTCAACATCGGTCAGCAGCACTGGCCCAACATCGGTCAGCAGCACAGGCCCGGATACCAGGTAGGGGCTGTCCTCAACTGAGGGTGATCGTGAGGTCAGGTATCGGAGGTGTCCTTCCTAATAACTCCCGGTAGAGGTTGAGGGAGTGACATCCCCCACGCCAAGGTGTGGATGGCCCTGCGCCGTTTTTCCTGTCCTAGCCGTCAGACAGGACATTAGGCTAGTGGGCTTCCGGCAGGCCCAGGTGCTCGGCCAGCCACGGTCCGGTCGCGCTGCCCGGGGCCCGCGCGACGTCCTCGGGCGTCCCCGCCGCGAGGATGTGGCCGCCGTCCGGGCCGCCGCCCGGGCCCATGTCGATGAGGTGGTCGGCGGCGGCGAACAGGTCCAGGTCGTGGTCGATGACGATGATCGTCGCCCCGGCCCCTAGCAGCCGGTCGAACACGCCGACCAGGGTGGCCACGTCGAGCGGGTGCAAGCCGGTGGACGGCTCGTCGAAGACGTAGAGCGCGCCGTGCTGGCTGCTGCGCAGCCGGGAGGCGATCCGCAGCCGCTGTGACTCGCCGCCGGACAGGGACGGCGTGGGCTCGCCCAGCCGCAGGTAACCCAGTCCGACCTCGCTGACGGGCCGCAGCGCCGCGGCGACCGGGACCCGGTCGGCGAACCGCTGCAGGGCGTCGTCAACGCTCAGGCCGAGCACGTCGGCGATGGTCAGGCCGTCGACCCGGACGGCCAGGGTGGCGTCGTTGAAGCGGGCACGGTGGCAGGCCGGGCGCTGGACGGTGATGTCGGGCAGGTACTGGACGTCGAGGTCAATGTGGCCCAGCCCGCGGCAGGTCGGGCACTGCCCCTCCCGGGTGTTGAATGAGAAATGCCCGGGCTTCCAGCGCCTGCGCCGGGCGTACGCGGACTCGGCGAATACGCGGCGGATCTGATCGAACGCTCCGGAGTAGGTCGCGGGCGTCGACCGAGCGTTCTGGCCGATCGGCGACGCGTCAACCTGGACGACCTGGCGGATGCCGCCCAGGTCCAGGCGCCGGACGTGCCCGGGCAGCGGCGACCCGCTCAGCAGCGCCTGCGCGGCCGGGATGAGGCTGTCCAGGACGAGGGCGGTCTTCCCCGCGCCGGAGGGCCCGGCCAGCGCGGTCAGCCGGTGCACCGGGAAGGCGGCGGTGACGTCGTGCAGGTTGTACAGGTCCCTGATTTCCAGGGTGATCTGCCCGCCGGGACCGGGCCGCGCCGGACGGTCCCAGGTCACGGCCGCGGCGCCGGCCAGGAACTGGCCCATGATCGAGTGCGGGTCACCCTCCAGCTGGCCGGGCGGGCCCTGGGCGATCACCGTACCGCCCTTGGTACCGGCCGCGGGACCGAGCTCGATGACCCAGTCGGCGCTGCGGATGACCTCCCGCTCGTGCTCCACCACGACCACGGAATTACCGTTCCCGGCCAGGGCGGTGATCGCCTTTAGCAGCCCCTGGACGTTGCTCGGGTGCAGCCCGACGGACGGCTCGTCCAGCACGTACAGCATGCCCGTGGTGCTGGCGCGCACCGTTGAGGTCAGCTCGATCCGCTGCCGTTCTCCGGTCGACAGCGAGGCGCCGGCCCGGTCGAGGGTCAGGTAGCCCAGTCCGACGTCGAGCAGCGGCGTGAGCCTGCCGTCCAGCTCGGCCAGCAGACCGGTCGTCATCCGGCTGAGCTCAGCGGGCAGCCCCGCGGGCAGGCCGGCCATGAACCCGCGCAGCTTGCCCAGGCTGAGCGCGCTGATCTCGGCGAGGTTGCGGCCGCCCAGCTGCGAAGCCAGCGCCTCGGGCCGCAGCCGGGTGCCGTGGCACACCGAGCACACCCGGGTGACGAGGAAACGCTGCACCAGGCGGCGGGTGCGCTCGTTGTCGCTGCGCAGGGACCGTTCCACTGCGGCGACCGCGTTGTCGTAGTTGACCGACAGCTGCACGCTGCGCCCATTCCGGCCCGAGTGCAGCGTCACCTGCCGCCGGACCGGCTCACCGTGCAGCACGATGTCGCGCTCGTGACCGGTCAGTGACCGGTAGGGGACGTCGAGCCGGACCCCGAGCTCGCCCGCGGCATACATCGACAGCCGCCGCCCGCCGGAATTCCACGGCAGCACCGCGCCTTCGGCGATCGTCTTGTCCGGATCGGGAACGAGGGCGCTGACGTCGACTTCGGACCGCACGCCCAGGCCCTGGCAGCCCGGGCACGCGCCGTAGGAGTTGAAGGCGAAGGACTCGGCGCTGGGATGCACGAAACGCGCACTGCACACCGGGCAGATGATCTCCTCGCTGAGCGTGGCGATCGACGGCCCGACGCGGTGGCCGTTCGGGCATAGGTGCGAGCCCAGCCGTGACATCATCAGGCGCAGGATGTTGAGCACCTCGGACATGGTGCCGACCGTGCTGCGCGGCCCCGGTATCGGCGGGCGCTGCCGCAGGGCGAGCGCGGGCGGCAGGTGGTCGATCCGGTCCACGTCCGGCCGCTGGGCCTGGGTCAGCCGCCGGCGGCTGTAGGTGCTCAGGCCCTCCAGGAACCGGTGCAGGCCCTCGGCGTACAGCGTGCCCATAGCCAGCGACGTCTTGCCCGATCCGGACAACCCGACCACCGCGACCGTCCGCCACAGCGGCACGTCAACGTCGATATCCCGCAGGTTGTTGCGCCGGGCGCCGCGCACGCTGATGACCGCGGGCAAGGTTCCCGGCACGGGAATATCACTAGCCGCCATACCAGGCAACTTACGGCCGCCCGTCAGCGGATGCCCCGCCCGGGCTTGGTGTCCGCCGTCCGATGGTCAGGTAACCGACGAAGGTGGCGGTGAGCTGGGGCGAGCCGAGTGAGTGGAGCCGGTCTCGCACCCGGCCCAGGAAGTCTTCGCTTCGGGCCCGGCCGAGTGCGCGGGTCCCGGATTGGGTGGCCAGGATGTCGAGGTAGTCCCGGCTGTTGTTGTAGACGACGTCGAAGGGGTAGCGCAAGCTCGCCACCTCCTGGAAGAAAGGTGCGGCCTCGGCCGGGAAGTGCCAGGGCCCGATCTGCTCGGGCGGGGGAGGCGGGTCTCCTTCGTCAGCCACCACATGCGTTTCAGTACTTAAAGTCACCGAATGCATACGTAAAGTAGTCCATAGCTGGCAGGAGCAAGCCAGGCGACACGCCGGCCACCTACCCCGAGCCTCATCCGGCCGCTGGTCACCGCCGGCCCCGGCGACACGATCATGGGCCAGGTCACGCCGCCAAGGACCACCGCGACAAGACAATGAGAACTTACATGATCCATTGAGACACCAGGCGACCCACGTCCGCCGGCCGCGGCATGACCACCATGATCACTGAGAAACCATCAGGCCGCCTTCACGTCCACTGAGAACCAGCCGGCTCGGCTGAGACCGGACACTCGCGGGACCAGATTCAGTGAGACACCTGACCGTATTGGGCCGGGTTGAGTGAGACTGGGGCCAACTTCGCTGAGACAGGACACTGGTCGAAGGTACCTTGGCTGACGTCCAGCGGCACGGGCTCAAGAATCTACTTAACATAATGTACATTATCGGTCATCTACGAGGAACCGTATATTCAAGGGCGCAGCCTGGCGGACCCGGGAGGTGGCGTCATATTCAGGGCGCAGCCTGGCGGACCCGGGAGGTGGCGTCCCCGCGCCGGGGGGAACGTTGCGCGCCGAGTCACGGCGTGCCCGAGGACCTGGCGTTCCCGGCAGATGCTGGCCCGGCGGAGGTTCGGTCATCCGGCCGGGACCGGGATCTGCAGGCAGGCTGTGCCGCGCAGGTCCAGCCAGCAGCTCGCCGGACCGCGGACGAGCCGGAGCATGACCTCGTCGCATCCTGGGCACCGGGCGACCAGGCCGGGCGCGCGGACGTACAAGCGCAGGCCAGCGACCGGGCCGGTGAGCCCGCAGGCCGCGCATCGTCTCGCCGCCGCCGTGACGTCGATGGCGAAGATCTCGCTCAACGGGCCAGCCAGCGCGTTGCCATCCAGGTACGACGCGTCGCCGTCCAGGTACTGCTCGGTCATTTCAACCTCCGCTTGGGCCAAACCGCTCTGTCTTGATCCGGCCAGGGTCGTGTCCGGATGCGACGAGGATGTCCGCAGCCGCCTCGACGAATCCGGTTGGGCCGCAGATGAAGCAGACCGGTCCGGACGCTGGCAGCCAGCCCGCCTTGCTGACGTCGGCCGCCGTCAGCCGCCCGGGTGGGCGGGACCCGCCGGCCGGGGCGGTGCGGGTGTAAACGAAGGTGACTTCGACGCCAGTGTCACCGCGCCGCGGGTTGCCGAGCTCGTCCGCGTAGTATCGGCCTGCGCGTGTACGCACCGAATAGACAAGAAGGAAAGGAACGCGGCTGCTCGCCGCGCGGCGAGCCCGGATCATGGCCATCAGGGGAACTATGCCTGAGCCGCCCGCGACCAGCAGCACGGGCGCCGTGTCGGCGGGCCGCCACACGAACCAGCCGCCGACCGGCCCGCGGATCTCCACCGGGTCGCCAGGGCTGAGCACATCGGTAAGGTAAGGAGATACTTCGCCGTCCGGCACACGCTGCACTGTCAGCTGGATCCGGTCACCATCGGCGGGCGCGGCCAGGGAATAGCTGCGCTGCGTGCTATAACCGTCGGGCGCGGTGAGCCGCACGTCGATATGCTGCCCCGCCAGGTGTCCTGGCCAGCCGGGCACATCGAGGACCAGGCTCCGCGCCGCGGCAGTCTCGTCGCGGTATCCAGTGAGCCGCGCGACCTGCCAGCTCAGCAGGTGACCGCCTAGTCGCCTTGGTACCGCTGCTCGCGCCACGGGTCACCGTAGTTGTGATAGCCGGCACTCTCCCAGAACCCCGGCTCGTCCTCGTTCAGCAACTGGATGCCGCGTACCCACTTGGCCGATTTCCACAGGTAGAGGTGCGGTACCAGCAGCCGGGCTGGTCCGCCGTGCTCAGGCGCCAGGTCGTCGCCTTCGTACCGGTAGGCGATCCAGGACTGGCCGTCGAGCAGGTCCTCAAGCGGCAGGTTGGTGGTGTAACCACCGTAGGAGTGCACGAGCGCGAAGTCGGCCGCCGTCTCCACCTCGGCGAACAGAACGTCCAGGGATACGCCCTCCCAGGAGGTGGCGAGCTTCGACCACTTCGTGACGCAGTGCAGGTCCACCGTCGGTGTCTGGCTCGGCAGCGTGAGCAGATCGCGCCACGACCAGCGCTGGGCGTGGCCCGCCTCGGTGGTGATGACGAACTCCCAGGTCCCCAGCGGGACACGCGGCGTTGGCCCGGCCGAGAGCACCGGGAAATCCTCGGTCAGATACTGCCCCGGCGGCAGCTTCACGCCCCCGCCGCGTGGCCGGCGGCCATGAAAGCCCGGTGACACGATTCCCATCGGCTCTCCTTCGCCCAAGTCGGCTTGCTGTGCCCAAGGTCGATGCCCACCTCGATGCCGGTCCCGGGATCGGGTCGCCCGCCACCTCGACCACGAAGCCCGCGAGGTAGCGGCCTCCCGCGTCCACGATCAGGCGGGCAACTACGTAGCGCTGGGCCTAACTGGACGTTACGCGTCCCAGGCTGCCGCGCGGCGCTCGGGCCTGTGTGTTTCCGGGCGCCGACATCCCGCCCTCGGCAGCCTTCCCGCGCATCCCCGCCGTCCGCATTGGTGTCTCTGCTCGCCTGCCTCTTCCTGGCGGGAGTTGTAGCGTCGACGCCCTGCCGCGCCACGCGCGGCGTGCACCCCGCGTGTTCACCGGTCCGGCCGAGAATTACACCTTTGTAAGATCTCAAGCGGCCTCGCTCGCGACGCGGCGGCATCTGCTCCCGCAGGCCGACTCCCCCGCATGGCGCTGCCCCGAACCGGGGTCGCCCGCCTTAACCTGGGGCAGCAGCTGACGTCCGTTGCCACGGCCCAGGACTGCCGTGCCGGGATGGGACGAGATGGGAGCTGTGCCGGGTTATGGGTAGGAGGCCACGCCCGGGCATTCGTCCGGCGGCGATGGGGTAGGTGCACCCGTAAGACGGGAGGACGGACGGCGTGCCGAGCAGTCACAACGACCAGGCAGGCGCCAGCGGGCTTCGGCGGCCACAGTGGCGCCGGACTGTGCTTGCGGCCCTGGCGGTAGCTGTGCTGGCCGCCATCGTCATCATCAGCCGCCACACGCTCATGGAGTCGGTGACGTCGCTGGGCGACCTCGACTGGGTGTGGTTCCTTGCCGCTATCGGCTGTGAGGCGGTCTCGCTCACGGCCTTCGGGCTCAGTCGCAGGCGCCTGCTGCGCGCCGAAGGCCATCCGGCGACCTTCGGCTCGGTCATGGCAGTCACCTACGCGGGCAACGCCTTGTCGATGTCACTGCCGTTCGCGGGTACGCAGCTAGCGGCGGTGTTTACCTACCGGCAGTTCAGGCGGCACGGCGTCGGCTCGGCCATCACACTCTGGGCGCTCGCTGTGTCGGCGATCTTGTCGACGTCCGCGCTCGCGCTTGTGCTCGTCGTCGGCGCGCTCGCGGGGGGAGCGTCTGCCACTTCCGCGGCAAGTCTCGCGCTAGCCGCGGTATTTGTCGTGCCTGCTCTTGCCGTCCTGCTTGCCCTGCGCTACCAGCGGGTACGGGCGGCCCTGAACCAGGTCATCGCCCGGCTGATCGGTGTCTCGCAGCGTATCTTCCACAGGCCACGTTTCGACCCCAACGGCGTCGAGGCCTTTCTGGACCGCGTGGCCAGCATCAAGCTCCCCTGGCCGCGTTACGCCGAGGTATTCGCGCTCGCGGTCATCAACTGGGTCGCCGACTGCGGATGCCTGGCGTGCGCGATCCTCGCCACCGGGTCGCGGGTCCCGTGGCACGGCCTCGTCCTCGCGTACGGCGCGGGTGCCGCCGTCGGCAGCACCGGCGTCACGCCCGGCGGATTCGGCGTGGTCGAACTTACCCTCACCGCCGCTCTCGCAGCTGTCGGGCTCGGCGCCCGCCAGGCGCTGACCGCGGTTCTCGCCTACCGTTTGATCAATTTCTGGCTCATCCTCATCGGCGGCTGGATCGCCGTTATCGTCCTCACCCATCGTCACCGGCCTGCCGGGGAATCAGCGGCCATTGACCGCGCGAGCACCGGGGACGGCGCGGCCCAGGGCATTGGGGAAAATGGGGCCGTGAGCGACCGCGACGAGGCCCGGACGACACGCCGTGGTGATGCCGGCACCGACCAGCTCACGCAGGCAGGTCACATCAATCCAGCGGACTTAATCGACTAAGGCGATTTGAATGTAATGTTCCTCATGTGTACGGCGGTCTCCCTGAGCCAGTTCGCCGGTCAGTTCTTTGACCGGCACCGGGGTTTTGCCGCGTGACAATCGCAACTCCCGCGCAGAGCGGTCCCGCGCGCTTCGGCCCAGGCCTGCTTACGGTGCTGCGGGAGTGGGGCAGGATCGGCTGCGTCGGGTTCGGCGGCCCGCCCGCCCACATCGCGCTGCTGCGCAACCTGTGCGTCGAGCGCAGGCGGTGGCTGGATGCCAGGGAGTTCGAGGATGCGGTCGCGGCCTGTAATCTGCTACCCGGTCCCGCTTCCACCCAGCTCGCGATCTTCTGCGCCTGGCGTGTCCGCGGGCGGTTCGGGGCGCTGGTCGGTGGCGCCGCTTTTATCGTGCCCGGCCTGATCTCGATTCTCGCGCTCGCCGCCCTGTTCCTCGCCGGTTCACCGCCGACCTGGGTGCGGGGAGCCGGCGCGGGTGCAGGCGCGGCGGTTGCCGCGGTCGCGGTACAGGCGGGCACCGGCCTGGTGCCCGCCAGTTGGCGGCGGGCCCGCAGCACAAGCCGCCTGCGCTGGCTCTGTTACTGCGCGGCTGGCGCGGCCGCGGCCGCGACAGTCGGCACGTGGCTGGTCCTCGTGCTGCTCGCCTGCGGTGTGGCGGAACTTGGCGCGAGCCTCGTGCGCAGCCATGGCACCGGCGGCCCGGGTACGGGCCCGGATACGAGGGGTGGCCCGGGCACAACAAGCGGCGGCCCGGGTACACGCCCGAGCGCGATGGCGCCGGTCCTTGTGCTTGCGGCGGCGGGGATCGGCGGCGGCGTGCTGCTCTCGCTCAGCTGGGTCGCCTTCAAGGTGGGCGCGCTCTCCTACGGCGGCGGTTTCGTGATTGTGCCCCTGATGCAGGTGGACGCCGTCGCCCGCTACCACTGGATGACCGGCGGCCAGTTCCTCAACGCGGTCGCGCTCGGCCAGATCACGCCAGGCCCGGTCGTCCAGACCGTCGCGGTGGTCGGCTACGCGGCCGCCGGGGTCGCCGGTGGCATCCTCGCCGCGGTGGTCGCGTTCGCGCCTTCGTTCGCATTCGTCCTGATCGGCGGGCGTCACTTCGACCGGCTCCGCGCCGATGAGCGGGCGCGCGCGTTCCTCGGCGGTGCGGGACCCGCGGCGATCGGCGCAATTTTCGGCTCCGCGATCCCGCTCGCGCTCGCCATCACGCAGGCCTGGCAGTATGCGGTGCTGGCCGGTGCGGCTGCGGCGCTGATGCTGCTGCGCCGCGGAGTGGTGCTCACGCTGCTGTGCGCGGGAGCGGCAGGAGTGATCGTGGCACTCGCGGGCGGGCCGCTGCCGCCCTGACCGGCTTCCACCAGATCAGCGCGCACGACCCCGATTAGATCAGCGCACGACCCGCCCGGATGACCGGCTCCACCAGGCCGCGTGCCCAACTCGCGCGTGGGCTGTACCGCGCGGCCGTTAGGTAGTCCCGTATCGTGCTGTGGCCATGACCGAGGTTCCCTGGATCCGCGGGGCGGAGCCTGCCGACTACGATCGCATCGTCGCCGTGATGGACGACTGGTGGGGCAGGCCGGTCGCCTCGGGCCTGCCCCGGCTGTTCCTCGATCACTTCGCCAGGACCAGCCTGGTCGCCGAGACCACACCGGCACTCGCCGGTTTCCTTGCCGGGTTCCTCTCACCGTCGCGCGAGGGTGAGGCCTACATCCATTTCGCCGGTGTCGCTCCGCGCTTCCGGCGGGCAGGCCTCGCGCGACGCCTGTACGCGGAATTCTTCGCCATTGCCAGGACGGACGGCCGGCATACCGTGCGGGCGATCACCTCGCCGCAGAACATGGGCTCCATCGCGTTCCACTCGTCGATGGGCTTCACCGTGACCGGCCCGGTCCCCGGCTACGACGGCCCCGGCCTGGACCGCGTCCTTTTTGAACTTCGCCTGGGCCCCACGGCCGTTCCGGCGTGAGGTCCATCACCCTCGGTGCCGCTGTCACAGCGGCAGGCCGGCCTCCAGGTGCGCGAGCGCGGCGTCGGCGATCCCGGCCAAGTCCGCCGCGGGATCCGTCGCAATCGCCAGGTACGCAGACATCATCACGCCGACGAGCGCGCCCGCGAAGTTGCGCACAACGAAGTCGTCCGGATCGCGCCCGGTCCGTTTCGCGATCGCCTCGCCGAGCGCCTGAACCGCCCCGGCGCATCCATCGAGCGCACGCGCGCGCAGTTCGGGGACCGACAAGGTGAGCGCCGCGGTCTCGCGCAGCTGCGCCATTTCCCGCGCGGACAGGCTGGCGAACGGGCCGCGGATCGCGGCACGCAGCGCTTCGATCGGGCTGAGCCCGGGTGGCTGCGCCTCGAACGCCTCGAACGCGAGCAGGTCCACGTCGTCCTGCAGCACGACGTCTTCCTTGGTCGGGAAATAGCGGAAGAACGTGCTGGGTGACACCTCTGCTGCATCGGCGATCTGGTCGATGGTCGTGGCAGCGTAGCCCTGCTCGCGGATCAACCGGAGTGCGTGCTGCCTGATGGAAGCGCGAGTCCTGGCCTTCTTGCGTTCGCGGAGCCCGGACCTGGGCGTGGCCTGGCCTGCCCCCGATGCGGGCGCTGCGGTTTGCGGCGGGTCCTGTTCAGACGCCGATCTCATCTGCTGTCCTCACCTCATCTGTCGCTGTCTCCGCCGGCACCTGCGGTGGCAGGAACGCCAGGGCGAGCACGGCGGCGGCGAGGGCGATGCCGCCGCAAACCCACAGCATGACATCCATCGCATGCACAAAGGCGGTACGCCAGCAGCAACGCGCCCGTCGCGCCGTCGCGATCCCTCCAGCGCTGCTCCAGCCGTCCGCACCGGCCCTGATAAACGCCATAGGTCAGCGAGATCAGGCCGGGGCTGGAGATCACCACACTGAGGAACTCCACCCGCGGACGCAGCGCGCTGCGCGACTCGGGCATCAGCAGCGTTACGGCGGCATTGGCGAGCACCGAGCCCCACCAGAAGTTGTCGAACTGTAAGGCGTCCGCATCGGACCGCGCGATGGCCACCTGCACGGGCGGGCCGGGCGCATGCCAGGGCACGGTGGACACTAAGCTCGTGGGCATGCGCCGCTTCCTGTCCCTTCGCTGGCTGGGCCTGCACGCGGCAATGGTCGTCATTGTGGTGGGCTTCCTGGCGCTCGGCTGGTGGCAGCTCCGCCGCGCCGAGGGTGGCAACGCGCTGAGCTGGGGATACACGTTCGAATGGCCGCTGTTCGCCGGATTCGTCGTGGTTTTCTGGATCAAGGCGATGCGGGACGAGTTGCGCGAAGCGCAAGCCAGCGACGGTGGGCCTGCCGCGCCGGCCGCGCCTGTGACGTTGCCGGTCGGCTTGCGGCCCGGGCCCACCAGCGCGCGCAGCAGCGGACCCATTAGCGGACACAGCGGCGGGTCCGGCGCCCGGCAAGATGGCGCTGCGCGAGACGTTGCCGTGGAAGTGCACGAAGACGAGGAACTAGCCGCCTACAACGCCTATCTGAACCGGCTGAACGCGGAGGCAAGCCGGGCAGCTGGCCGGCTGGCTGGCCGCGCTTCGCGCCGCCAGGCGGCTGGCTCTGCCACTGGCTCTGGCGGGGCGCGTCAGGCCGCGAAGCATCCGGCGCGGGGCACTCCGCCGCACATGGAGGTGTGATCGTTGAACGCAGCCGTGACCCGCTATCGCGTCATGGCCTACATCGTGGGTGTACTGCTCATAGTGCTGGTCTTCGTGGGGATCCCGCTGCAGGTGTTCGCCCACCAGGACGTGATCGTCAACTACGTGGGTACAACCCACGGAATCTTGTACATCGTTTACCTGGTGGCGGCCTACTCGCTGACCCGCCGGCTCAAGCTGACGCTCGGCCAGACGCTCATCGTGCTGCTCGCTGGCACCATCCCGGTGCTGACCTTCATCGTCGAGCGCTGGGTTACCAGGCGCTTTATCAACCCGGCGATGCGGGCCGCAGGCACGGCGGCGGCCCCCGGGGCCGCCCATCAGGCGGCCCAAGCCATCGAATCCAGCGAATCCACCGGGGCGGCCCAGGAGGCATGATCGCGGCGTGCCCGAACACTATTTCACCGCGCAGCCCGCGGCTGCGCACCGCCTGCGCACAGTGCACGTCGTACTGCCGGACCTGCATCTGCGGCTGGAGACGGACAGCGGGATGTTCTCGCCGGGCCGGCTTGACCCGGGCACCCGGGTGCTGCTCGAGGCGGTGCCCGTTCCGCCGGCTCTGCCGGTCTCGGGCGACCTGCTCGATCTTGGCTGCGGCTATGGCCCGATCGCGCTGGCAATGGCGGCACGCTCGCCCGCAGCGACGGTGTGGGCCGTCGACGTGAACCTGCGCGCGCTTGAACTGTGCGAGCGCAACGCGCAGCGGGCCGGGCTGCGGAATGTCCGCGCGGTCGCGGCGGACGAGGTACCCGCGGAATTGTCCTTCGCCGCGATGTGGTCGAATCCGCCGGTCCGGATCGGTAAGGCGGCGCTGTACCGCCTGCTCGCCCGCTGGCTCAGCAGGCTGGCGCCCGGGGGCGCGGCGTATCTCGTTGCGCACCGGCACCTGGGTGCGGATTCGCTGCAGCGCTGGCTGTCGGCCGAGGGCTGGGACGCCGCCCGTGTAACGTCACGAGCTGGCTACCGTGTGCTACGGATAACTGATCCCGAACGGCTGCCGCGCAGCGACGCCGAGCCGGGTGAGGTGACCCGATGAACGGCGGCGGACCCGCCCCCGGGCGCCGTGAGCATTTCCCGCCGGGTGCGCAGGTTCCTGCCGGCGGGCGCGCCCTGGCCGGCCCGGCGCGAAATCCCCCGCCGAGGCAGTTGCGTCCCACAGACGTCAAGAGGCTGAACAGGCAGTGGCGGCGAAGCACCAACGCCCGGCTCGCCCTGCTTCTCGATTCGGTGACCCAGCCGTTCAACGTGGGCTCGATTATCCGCTCGGCCGCCGCGTTCGGCGTGCAGCGAGTGTGGCTTGCTGGCAATACCGCGTCCACGTCGCACCCAGCTGTCCGCAAGACGAGCCTTGGCACCGAGCGCCTGGTCAGCTTCGAAGAGGAGCAGTCAGCGTCGGGCGCCGCCAAGGCGGCGGCAGCCGACGGATACCGCGTCATCGCGATCGAACTCGCGGAGGGCGCCGCCGCGTTGCACGACGCACCACTGGACGGCGACGTCTGCCTGGCATTCGGCAACGAGGACCACGGCTGCTCGCCTGCGCTGCTCGCCGCGGCCGACGCGGTGGCCTACATTCCGCAAGTCGGCCGGGTCGGGTCGCTGAACGTGGCGGTGGCGGCGGCGGTGGCCCTTGCCGAGGCTAGGCGCCGTGAATGGGCACGGCCGCGCCGATCTGGGGACATCGATGATCAGCGTTGAATTTGCTCGCGACGCGGAGTGCGCAGATCCCAGGCAAACCCAGCCGGCGCTCGTCATCGACGTGGACAATCCGGCTCCCGCCGACCAGTTCCTGGGTGCCAGATCAAGGCTGATCATGGCCATCCACAATGCGGCTAACGGGCATACTCGACCGCATGTTGTCTAGCTTCCTCGACCAGCCAGGCCCGCTCGCGTTCGCGCATCGCGGTGGCGCGGCGCACGGGCCGGAGAATTCCTGGGCCGCGTTCGAGCGTGCGGTCGATCTCGGGTACCGCTACCTGGAAACTGACGTGCAGGCGACTATGGATGGCACGCTTGTCGCCTTTCACGACCGCACCCTGGACCGGGTCACCGACCGGACCGGGCGTGTCGCGCGGATGGCCTACCGTGATGTCGCCGCGGCCAGGATCGGCGGCACCGAGCCGATCCCGCTACTCGAAGATCTGCTTGGCGCCTGGCCCGAGGCGCGCTTCAACATCGACATGAAGGACGAATCCGCGATCCAGCCACTCGTGCAGGTGCTCCGGCGCAACGCGGCATGGGACCGGGTGTGCGTGACCTCATTCTCGTCGCGGCGGCTAGGTGCCTTCAGGCGCTGCGTCGACCGCCAGGTGTGTACTGCGTTGTCGCCGTTCGGCCTGGCAGCGGTGCGGTCCGGCGCCTGGGCCGATGGGATGTCCATCCGGCTGTCGCGCGTGGGCATCCGCTGCGCCCAGATTCCCGCGCGCATCGCGACCCCTTCCTTCCTCGGCCTCCTGCGCCGGGCAGGACTGCAGATCCATGTCTGGACGGTCAACGATCCTGGGCTGATGCGGCAGTTGCTCGACCTCGCCGTGGACGGCATCATGACCGACGAGACCGTGGCACTTCGCGACGTGCTCACCGAGCGCGCCCAGTGGCACGGCACCCAGTTCCGATGAGGCGGAACCGGTTCGGCAGCGGCTGACATTCGCGCCGCAGCCCGTCCCGGCAGCGCCGTCCGCGCCCCGGAGCGCAATGTCCAGCGCAATGTCCGCCGCAAGGGCGGTTGGATTCGGGCAGAGCGGGAATCTTGTCCGGGTGACTCAGCGTTGACTTTAGTAACGCCTACGCGCCCGGGAGGCAATGACCAATGGCGGAACGTGCACTTCGAGGCACCCGGCTCGGCGCGACGAGCTACGAGAACGATCGCAATACCGACCTGGCCCCGCGCCAGGAGGTTTCCTTCGATTGCCCGAACAACCATCATTTCTCCGTTCCGTTCGCGGCTGAGGCGGAGATCCCGACGATCTGGGAGTGCCGGGTATGCGGAGCCGCCGCGATCACGGTGACCGGGGATCTTCCCGCGCCGAAGAAGGCCAAGCCGCCGCGGACGCACTGGGACATGCTGCTTGAGCGGCGGTCCATCGAAGACCTGGAGGAAGTGCTCGAGGAACGGCTCGCGGTCATCCGAGCAGGCCGCGCCGACGCGCGGGGCGGCAAGCAGCAGCGGCTCAAGAGCGCCTAGCACGGACCCCCGCGGCCGGGTCCGGCCACGGGCGATTGCGTGATCATGGCGGAAAACGTGTTCGTCCCGGTTCGCGAGCGCTGTACGCAGAGCGGGGTTACTCGTGGCGGGTTGTGCTGTCGCGGTCGATGACCTCTCCCCTGATGACCTTGGGTGGTGGTCCCGGCCGCGTGCCCGGTGCGCCGCCGGATGAGGCCCCCCCGGATGAGGCACCCGCCCGCGTCACACGGCTTCCCGCCCTGACACCCACGGCGGCGACCCTGCGGAAGAGGATGAGGCCGAGGAGGCAGCGGACCAGCGGACGGGTAAGGGGGGCCACGGCGAACATGCCGAGCACGTCGGTCAGGAAGCCGGGGACTGCGATCAGTGTCCCGCCGGCCAGGATCAGCGCCGCGTCGCAGAGTTCACGGTCGGGTATGACGCCCCTCGTCACCGCGCCGCTCAGCGCTCCCCAGGCACGGCGGCCCTGGATCCGGACCAGCCACAGGCCCGCCGCTGTGGAAGCGATGAGCAAAGCGACCGTCAACGCCCAGCCGAGCACGTGGGCGACCACGACGATGACGTAGATCTCGGCCGCAGCCAGGAGCACCACCGCGAGGAATGACGCAAGCAGCATGCCTCCATCATCGGTCAGCGATGGCGATGCTTCTGCAACCTGCCGGCGACTCCCCACTGGGTGACGCGCCACAGTGCCTCCCGCACGATGGCGTTGCTCATCTTGCTCGCGCCGTGGGCGCGCTCGACGAACGTGATCGGAACCTCAACCACATTGAGCCGGGCCTGGAGGGCCCGCAGCGCCAGGTCGATCTGGAAGCAGTATCCCTGGGATTCAACGTGATCGAGACCGACCTTCCGCAGCGTCGTGGCGCGGTAGGCGCGGTATCCCCCGGTCGCGTCGTGCAGCGGGATGCCCAGCATCAGCCGCGCGTAGGTGTTGCCACCGCGGGACAGGATCTCGCGGGATTTCGGCCAGTTCGTCACCTTGCCCCCGGGTACCCAGCGGGAGCCGAGCACCACGTCGGCGTCGTCAAGCGCGCTGAGCAGCCTGGGCAGTTCCTCGGGCTGGTGTGAACCGTCGGCGTCCATCTCGACCATCGCGTCGTAGCCTTGATCGAGCGCCCACTCGAAGCCAGCAATGTAGGCGGCACCGAGGCCCGCCTTGGCGCTGCGGTGCAGCACGTGGATCTGATCGTCCGCGGCCGCGAGTTCGTCGGCTGCCTTGCCGGTGCCGTCCGGGCTGTTGTCGTCCACGACCAGTACGTCGGCCGCCGGTACCGCGCTCCGCAGCCGGGCCGCGATGGGAGGCAAGTTGTCCAGCTCGTTGTAGGTCGGGATGATGACGACCACACGACCGGTGAACCCGTATGCTCGCGTCACGCTGTCCGCCCTCGGCTGGTCTTGGCGCGGTCCGGGGTGTTCCGGCGTGATCCGCCGAACGCTGGCTTCCACGCAGGCACGTTACCTGTTGCTTGCACGGCGTAGGGCCACGCGGGTGTGAACTTTCCGATGCTGTGCCCCTTTCCGGAAGCCGCCCGGCATCCCGCGTTGACACCAGCGCCCGTCGCGCCGGACGCGCCCCCCAACGCGTCCCAGCGCGGAAGAGGGCCCGGACATCCCTTCGGACCGGAACACGTCCCGTCGGCAACGAGCTCGCATTCCGTTGTCTACTGGGTGCCCGGACCCTTTCCGGGTCCAACCCCCCCGCCCAGCCGGACCGCGACGCGGCCAGCCTCCGTGTTCCGCACCTGGTACGAAGACGGCTTGGCTGGGGAGCCCCCGTCCTTGGCGCAGTCCGCGAAGTAGCCGGGACCGACCCGGCCGGTTAGCCCGGTGCTGGACTGGGCAGCAACTTACCGCCCCCCGCCCCGATGTCAACCTCGCTACGGCCAGTCCGGTACCCTTATATGCCCATCTGTGGCGGCACATCACCGCCTATCCCCTCGACCTCCCGGGCCTGCCTGCCGTCGGCTGCCCTTGCGGACGCCTCATAGCGGCAGGCCGGCCTCCAGGTGGGCGAGCCCGGCGTCGAACAGCTTCGGGTAGGTTTCAAGATCGTCCGCCGCGCCGAGCCACGCGGCGAGCGCGAGGCCTATCACCGCCCCGGCGATGTTACGGATGGCGAAGTCGTCCTTTTCACCTCTGGCCCGTCTCGCCAACGCCGCGGAGAATCGCTCGATCGTCCTGGTGGACTCGTCAAGCAGCGGCGCCTGGTCCGCTCCCCCGGCAGGCAGCGGCCCGGATCCCGCGGGCGGCTGCCTGGTCCGCTCCCCCGGCAGGCAGCGGCCCGGATCCCGCGGGCGGCTGCCTGGTCCGCTCCCCCGGCAGGCAGCGGAGCGCCGGGCCCTTCCTGGGTGTGGGGTGCCTCCGGCCCCCCACCTGCGGACGCCAGGATCGGTGCCACGCTCCCATTACCTCCCACTCACATAATGGTACAGATATCAGGAAAATTTTCCTGCTAAAAGCCATTAATACGATAGATTTTTTGCAACAGATAAATAATCAGGGACATCGTCCGAGATGCGCGCGACCCTGACAAGGAGGTGCCATGATCGACCAACGGTATGCTTACCAGCGCGTAGAGTAGCCGAACCCGACTGGCGTATCGGCAACATCCGCGACATCCGGCTGGCCACCAAGGCACTCATGGGCATGCCCCAGCATTGGCTTCAGGACGAGGTCAGGGCGGGTATGGAGCGGCTTGCCACGACCGCACGGGGAAATGCGGTGTCGGTCTCGCGATACATACTCACGTGAACGCCGCACAGTCGGTTACGCTGCCGGCCGCCCGGGCAGCCCGCGCCATGCTCGACGCCGGGGTCCGCGACGTGCGCAACAGGGGGTGCTGCTGCGGGGCGTCAATGACAGCCCGGCCGCGCTGTTCGACCTGTGTTTCGCGCTCGGCAGGTCCTACTGGACGAAGAACTACCGCACGGCGGTAGAGGCCGAGGACCCGCTCGCGCTCGGTCGCGAGTACGCCTACTACGACCCCATCTACATGCTGCCGGACACCGGCCAGGGACTGGTGGCGGGCACGCGCCCGCCACGCGGCGCCGGTGTCCGCGCTCCACGCGGGCGCCTGAGCCCTGTTTGCCCACGGGGACAGGCCGTCCCTTCCCCGGGCACGCCCCGGATCGCGCTGGGCCTGCCGGGGACGCCGCGAGCCTGATGGGCCTGCCGGGACGACTTACCGGTGTAGGACGACGTAGCCGTCCCTGGCGAGTACCACGTGATAGCCGTTATGCAGCAGGCGGTTAACCCGCTGGCGCTGCGCCTGCAGGCCGGGGAACGGGAACGTCGGCCGCCCCGTGTCGGCGACCACCCACGGTGCCCAGCGTGGCGACCAGTCCCACAGCAGGACGGTGTCCCGCGCCGTAAGCTGTGGGCCGATGCTGTTGGCGGCTTCCACCGTCACGCCGGCCGGCACCGCCGCGACGGCCGCCGCCGCTGCCTTGTCCCTGGGCGTGACCCGGTAGAAACCGGGATGTAGCGCCGCGCCGAGCGGAAAGACCGGAACGAGCGCGATCGCGCCCACGCAGCAGAGCGCTGTGACGACCGTGAGGACCGTTTGAAAGCGGCTGCGAGCATCTGCGGCGCGTGCGCTTATCCAGCCGCTCAGCCGCACGGCACCGTCGGCGGCAGCGCACACAAGCACCGCGGCGACGAACGCGTTGTACTGGTAGGGCAGGCCCCACCAGCCGGGCGCGGAGCTCGCGAGCATCCGTTCGGCGAGCAGCGGGACTGCGGCCAGCGAGACCGGCGAAAGCAACGGCAGGAAAAGCAGCGCACCGGCGAGCCACAGCATGGTGGTGAGTTTCACCCTCGGGGTGATCAGCAGGTGCGCGGCGGCGAGCGGATGCGTGATCAGGTGCCAGGTGGCCTGCGGGACATCCCGGCCAAGCGCGCCGTAGTGCCAGTAGTACATCGCGCTGCCACCCAGCGCTGGTCGCAGCACCACCGTGGCCAGCATGGTGGCGGCGATCCCTCCGGCGATCATCGCGGCCCCGAGCAGTCGCTGTCTGGGCACCCGCGCGCGCGTAACGATCAGCCATAGGCCGAAGCCGGCGACCAGCAGGCCCATGTCCTCTTTGACCAGCAGCAGGGCAGCCGCGGCGAGCAGGGCGGCCCGCGGCCTGCCGGCGTACATGCGCTCGAAGAATGCCGCCGTGAGCGCTGGGACGAACGCGACCTCGTGGAAGCCGAAGGCGACCGCCTCGGCCAGCGGCCAGCTCAGCGCGTAGGCCGCGGCGGAGAAGTAGCCGACCGCGGCGGCGACGCGAGCCGAGGCGCGGGGCGCGGCGAGCCTGCGCGCGAACATCCAGATGAACGGGATAGCGCCGGCGAATGCGATGCCCTGTAGCACCAGGAGCGTCTGCGGGCCGTCGTAGAGCCAGTAGAGGGGTCCGAGGGCTGCGATGATGGGTGACCAATGATCGCCAAGGACGGAGAAGCTCGGGCCGCCGCCGTTGTGGACGCCCTTGACGATCGCGATGCCCGGCTGGAAACGCGAGTACGAGCGCACCGCCTGGTCGAAGATGACGAGATCGTAGGTGGTGGTACGGAAGGTGGCTTGCTGCACCTGCCCGAACGCCGCGTAGACCGCCGCGGACGCCACCGTCATGGCGGCGACCGCGGCACCGTGCACCGTGCTGCGGCGGCGCACCAGATCGGGCGTCGCGGCCTGCGCGAACGCGGTCAGGCGAACGCGGACACCGGTCAGAGCCCGCCCGGCCACATCGGTACTCATCGCGCAGGAGGCTATCGCGCGCCGGACAGTAGTCTCACTGCCGGCCGATGGACACCGGCGGTGTCACGGGAAGCCGCTTTGGCCCCCCTGATCTGATCCGGGGGGACGGTACCTGATGTCGGCAAGCGGCGCCGCGAGCAAGCTGAACTGCACCGCGGCCGTGACCGCCATGATCTTCTTGGTGAGCGGGGTGACACTTCTCCTGCGCGGTTCGTGTCGTCCCCTACCGCCTCCCGATGTCCTTTGGCGCCGCACCCCGGCCGCCCAGGTACCAGCGGGCCCCGGCCGCCCAGGTACCAGCGGGCCCCGGCCGCCCAGGTACCAGCGGGCCCTGGCGGCTCACATAGTCGCAGCATGGATTAGCGTGGCTGTGTGACCCGCGGCAATGAGCAGATCAGCCCGCAACTCAATGCGTACATCGCGGCGCACAGCAACCCGCCGGACGCGGTCTTGCTCGAGCTCGCCGACGAGACGGTGCAGCGCTTTCCCGGCAGGGAAGGCATGCAGATCGGCCCGGAGCAGGGCACCTTCATGACCCTCCTGACCGAGCTTATGCGCGCACGCGACGCGATCGAGATCGGCACATTCACCGGCTACTCGTCGATCTGCCTGGCCCGCGGCCTCGGCGACGGCGGCACGCTGCTCTGCTGCGACGTCAGCGAGGAGTGGACAGCCGTCGCGAGGCGCTACTGGGAGAAGGCCGGCATCGCGGAACGCGTCGAGTTGCGTCTCGGCCCGGGGCTCGACACGCTGCGGGCGCTGCCCGCGGGCACCACCTTCGACCTCGCCTTCATCGACGCGGACAAGACCGGGTACATCGGCTATTGGGAAGAGATCGTCCCGCGGATCCGGCCGGGCGGCGCCATCCTGGCGGACAACACGCTTTCTCACGGAAGGGTTATCGATGAAGCGGAAGATGACCCCAACGTCGTGGCCATCCGGGCATTCAACAGGCACGTGCTCGCCGACGATCGGGTAGTCGTCGCGCTGTTGCCACTCGGCGACGGCCTTACCCTCGCCTGGCGGAAGCAGCGCTAGCTGCCGCCGCCGCTCTCGTGCGTAGCGTCGCAAGCACCGCGGTCGTGGGCAGTACCGCGAGTGCCGCTGTCATGTTCGGGGCGGTCAGCGCTGTCGCGGTCAGGTTCTATTGCGGCATGCTCAGGTTCGGCTCGCTCAGGCTGGGCGGCGGGTTCGCCAGGCTCGGTTTCACTGGGCTCACCAAGCTCGGCCCACGCCGTCACCTGGCCGCCCGCCGTGCCGAAGTGTCCCCAGCGGGTGGCAAGGCAGTCGACGATCAGTAGCCCGCGGCCGTTCTCGTCATCCCCTGCTCCCCCGTCCCGTTGTCGCACCGGTAACGGCGCGCGCGCCGGCGGCGGCGCGGCCGCGGCGGCCGCACCCGGTTGTACCGCCTGCCCATGGTCAGTCACCTCGATCCGTGCCGTCAGGGATGTTGCCGCGACGGTCACGTAAATGGCCCCGCCCTGCCCGGAGGCGGTGTGACGGATGGCGTTCGTGACATACTCCGAGGCGACGAGTTCGGCGTCCCCGGCCAGCGGATGGCTGTCCAGGAATGCCCGGACGAACGCACGCGCGGCTGGCACCATTGACGGCAAGCCTGGAAGTGAGATCGTCCAGCTCCAGCGATCCACGGGGAACCTCCGGCCGAGAAAAAAGATCGATCACTACGCGTGAAGCTGTGACCACAGGATAGCGCTGTGGTCACAGCTTGTCTCGCGAATCGGGGACAATGGGCTGCGACCTGCAGCACTTGCCCAAGGAGGTTGCGATCCGATGGGCGCCTCGACCGATCCGGTCTATCTCCGAGTTCTCGAAGATCTGCGTGGGCAGATCCGCGAGGGCGTCCTAGCCCCGGGTGCCCGCGTGCCGTCCAGGGCCGCGATCATGACCCGTTACGGGGTCGGCGAAACCGCAGCCAAGCACGCGCTCGCCGTACTCGCGACAGAAGGGCTCATCGAGCCGCGGCCCGGGTCCGGGTCATACGTGCGGCAGCGACCGGTGATGCGGCGCCTGGATCATGACAGACCGCAAATCCCCGGTTCGCCGTTCGGGCTTGATGAGTCCGCTCTTCCGGCGGCGCACGGGCAAGGGCGCGCGCGGCGGCTTTCCTGCGAGCATTACTCGGAGCGAACCCAGCCGCCGCCGCACATCGCGCGGAGGCTGAGGCTACAACCTGACGACCGGGTCATGCGTACCAAATACGTACTCCGCGCCGACGGAATCCCGGTCCAGATGGCGACAAGCTACGAGCCCATGGAGATCACCGCAGGCACTCCGGTGCTGCTGCCGGAAGAGGGGCCGCTCGCGGGGCGCGGCGTGACCGCGCGCATGGGAGCAATCGGTATAGGAGTGGACCAGGTTATTGAGGACATCTCTACCCGGCCGCCGCTCTCGGCGGAGGCCACCACTTTGGCGATCCCGTCGGGAACGCCTGTACTGCACGTCGAGCGGACGCACCTGGCTGGCGACCGACCGGTCGAGGCATGCGACATCGTCATCCCTGCCGACCAGTACCGGCTGAGGTACCGGTCCACGGTCCGATCGCAGGAGTGACCGGGCGGGGACCAGTCAGCGGCCGCTGTCCGCTCAGCAGCTTACGGCGGGGCCCGAATCGAACACACACTCGAATGTTAGAACCGTGGGCCGGCCTGGCAAAGGCGCCGCGCCGGCGTGTTGGATTCCCCGCCTGGTCGGGCAGGTCGCAGCCGCCGCGGCAGGGAATGCACCATCCCAGTCCACCCGGACAACCCGACCGGCCCGCGACCAAGCGGGCGCGTGTGTTCGTGGCGGCCAGGCCAGGCCAGGCCAGGTCACTCCGGCGCGGGCCGGTCACTCCAGCGCAGGCCACGCCAAGCATGAACCGTGAACCGGGGATCATAGTTGGCATACGACGGCCTGTTCGGCCCGCTGTTCGGGGGCCCTGAGGTGAACCGGGAGGCCGGTGAGCGCGCGTGGCTGCAGGCGCTGCTCGATGCCGAACGCTCCAGCGTGGCGGCCACGACGTCTTCGACCTTGTCCAGCAGGATCGACGGCGGCCGGCCCGGGCGCGGCTCATCGGCCAGGCCATCCAGGCGGTTCGCGATGAACCTGCGCCGCCGCCGGGTCACCGTGCCCGGCGTGATCCGCAGATCGGCGGCCACCTGCTTGTTCGACGCACCGTGCGCGCAAGCCAGCACGATCTTCGACCGCAGGGCCAGCGCCTGCGAGGTCTTCGCCCGCCGCGACCAGCGCGTCAGCTGATCCCGCTCGGCATCGGTCAGGGCCAGCCCGGCTTTCGGGCGCCCCGGCCGCGCACCGTCGGCCAGCCCATCCAGCAGTGCCGCGATGAACCGCTCGCGCCACTTGCCCACGGTCATCGCCGTCACGCCCAGATCGGCGGCCACCCGCTCGGACACCTCCCCCGGCTCCGCACACCGCAGCACCATCCGGGCCCGCATCGCCAGCCCCGGCGACGCCCCATGCGGCCAGCGGGCAATCTGGTCTCGCTCGTCATCGGCGAGCACCAACTCGACGGCGCCACGTCCAGTACGCGACATGCAGAAACTACACCGGCTTAAAGCGCAAATTTCGGGCGCATCACGCTAGCCGGCCGGTGGGATGTAACGGGCCGCGGTTTCGACGTCGCTGCAGATGTCAAGCCCAACCGGGCGGCGGGCCTCCTCGGCGAGATGACCGAGCAGACCGGCGGTGCGGGCCAGCAGCGCGAAGCCGCGTAGGACTTCGACCCGAAAGCCAAGATCAGCCAGCGCGGCTCCGCACACCCCGGCTCCGTTGACCGGCAGGGTGCGGCCGAGGATGGCGGGGTGGACACGGCCCACTGCCTCGAGCAGCCGCAGGTGGGGGCCCCGCAGCCCCTCCGCTTCCGCTATGCGCAGGATGACGGGCGTGCGCGGGTCGCCTGCCTTGTGAGTGGGATGCCCGAGGCCGGGCACAAACCGGTGCGCGGCCACGACCGCGCGCACGGCGTCACGCGCGATCTCGTCCCGGGCGGCGGTCCCGTCAGTGGTATCGGGCCCCGTGGTATCGCGCCCCGTGGTATCGGGCCCCGTGGTATCGGGCCCCGTGGTATCGGGCCCCGTGGTATCGGGCCCCGTGGTATCGGGCCCCGTGGTATCGGGCCCCGTGGTATCGCGCCCCGTGGTATCGGGCCCCGTGGTATCGGGCCCCGTGGTATCGGGCCCCGTGGTATCGGGCCCCGTGGTATCGGGCCCCGTGGTATCGGGCAGGGCTCCCTGGTGTTCGGCGAGGGCACCCGCGAGGAACCGGCCGCAATCCTCAGTCACGCCGAGAAAGCGGGAGCCGCCGCCGAGCAGGCCCGCGGCGAGTGCACCCTGTAGCGCCTCGGGCGCCCCCGCAAGGGTAAGCCGCGCCGCTATCGCGGATGGGGTGAGGCCGTGATCAGCGAGGGCGACGAGAACCGCTTCGAACAGCCGCAGTTCCCCGGGTTCCGGGCGGCGCATGGCGACGAGCCAGAACGCAAGCTCGCCAAAGCTGATCTGACCGAGCAGATCCGCGGCAAGATCATGGCCGAGGATGCTGATCGTGTTCTCGTCCGAGGCGCCTATCGAGGTTTCGTACCCCGTCTGCTTTTGCTGGCCCTGCTGGTCCTGGCCCTGCTGGTACCGGGCCTGCCGGTGCTGGCTCACGGCCGGTCCCCGCCACAGCCCGGGTGAGGAGCGGATTGCGCATCGTACTCGCCGGGCGGGTGCCCGGAAGGGAGCCGGTGCTTGGCGACGCGCTCAGTCGGGGTGCGCGGCAGCTCGCCAAGGACCTGCCAGAAGCGGGGCACCTTGTACGGGGCGAGGCGCTCAGCGGCCCAGATCCGCAGCTCGCCGACGTCAATCCGGACGCCCGGAGCGGGTACCACGAACGCCTTCACCTCCTCCTCTGAAAGCTCCGACGGCACTGCGGCCACCGCGCAGTCCTGCACGGCGGGATGGGCGAGAAGTACCTCCTCCACCTCTAGCGGCGAGAGATTCTCGCCCCTGCGACGGATGACCTCTTTCTTCCGTGCGACGAAGGTGTAGGTACCGCCGGGATCGACCATCACCAGGTCCCCGGTACGCAGCCAGCCATCCGTCATGACCTTGGCCGTCTCGTCCGGCATCTGCCAGTATCCGGGCGACACCGCGGGGTTGCGGAGCAGCAGCTCGCCGGTCTCGCCAAACCCCATCTCACGGCCATCATCCGCGACCACGCGCGCCTCGTTCACGGTGCCAAGGCGCGGATGCTGGCGCGGCGTGCCAAGCGTGCCGAACGGGCGGGTGCCCCGTGGCCAGACCAACCCGTACGGCGTCTCCGACATCGCATAGCCGCAGACGATGCGCAGGCCGAAGCGCTGCTCGATCTCCTCCTGCCTTTCCCGGGCCGGCGCAGGGCCCGTGTAGCAGAGGCGAAGCGGGTTGCTCGCATCGTCGGGCCGCTCCAGCTGCCGCATCAGAATCTCGAGCATCGCGCCGATCGCGTTGAACTCGGTGGCGCCGTGCCTGCGTGCGGCGTCCAGAAAATCACTCGCCGAGAAGCGGGGTAGCAGGACCAGGCCGCCGCCGCAGGCCAGTGAGCCCATGACCGAGTAGGCGGGCGCGTTGATGTGAAACAGCGGCAGCGACGTCATCAGGCGGTCGCTCGCCGTCAGTTCCATCCAGTAAGGGAACCCCTCGCCTGCCATCGCGTAAGCGCGGTGCGTCTGCATGACGAGCTTGGACCTCCCAGTGGTCCCCGACGTCGGTATCAGCACCGCGAGGTCGCCCGGTCCTACCGCGCCCACCTGGGCGGGTAGCCGGTCACCTGGCACGTCGGCGGCCGTCCAGTCGCCGACCAGCCCGTCCACATCGAGCACGCCGAGTGCTGGCACGTCGGCGACCTCGCCGACCCGCGGTAGCAGGGCTGCGTCGGTGACGAGCGCTCGCGGCTGTGTCTGCTTGATGAGCCCGGCAAGCTCGGCCACGGCAGCCTGCGGGTTCGTCGGTACGGTGACCGCGCCGAGCGCGGCCAGGGCCAGCCAGCAGAGGAGATACGGCGGGGTCGTGCGTGCGGTCAGCACGACGAGGTCGCCGCGGCGCACTCCGGCCGCGTGCAGCACGCCGGCCACGGCGGCGACGCGGGCCTGCGCGCCACCGAAGGTCAGGTGCCCGTCGTCGGTCCGGAGCCAGATGCCCTCCGGGTCCCGGTCAGCCGCCTCGGACAGCAGGCCGCCGATCGTGTCAGGCACCTATGCCGCCACTCAGGGCCGGCCCGGCGCGCTGCCCTCTGGGTGCGCCTCCGGTGCGATCGTGCCCGGGTACGCCTCCGGCGTGGTGCCGACCGCGTGGGCCTCCGGTGTCACGATCTGGTCGACGAGCCTCGTCGCCACGCTGTGATCGAGCCGGCCGGTGTCACGCAGCTCACATACCGCGGGTACCGGGTCGTGGTCGGAGAACAGCCGCTCGTCGGTGTAATCGACGGGCCGGCCGGTCGGGTCAACCGTCCACCACGATGCCTCGAGCGCGATCCCGTTGTTGTCTGTGAAGTAGATCGAGCGCAGAAAGCCGTGATCCACCATGTCAGTGACCTCGCAGCCATGACTCTTCAGCCGGTCACGCAGCCGGAGCAGCGCATCCTCGTCGGGAAGGTGCATGGAAAGGTGGTCGAACTGCGCGGCCTTCGCGTATGGCACGCCGGCCGGCTTTACGAAGCTGTCGAGCTCGTGACCGATGAACTCGAAGAACGCGATGGTGTTACCTGGCGCCACCTCGAAGAAGTAGTGCCGGAACCCTGGTGTGCCGATCGTCGTGACGAGGCGCGCGTCGAGGACGCCGTGCCAGAACCGCACGGTCGCGTCCATGTCGCCGGTCACCAGGGCGAGGTGGTGGACGCCGCGCCAATGAACCGTGTCTTGGGTCGCAGCCATCACTCCACGGTACGCCGGACGGGCAGCTGCGGCGAGCCTGCGCAGTGCCGCTTGAGCTGGCGAGTTGTCAGGCGGCGCGTTATGTGTCATGTTCGGTCAGTGCGCAAATACGTGATCATGGGTATCCAGGGCAGCGGCAAGGGAACGCAGGCTGCCAAGCTCGCACGCGACTTCTCTCTCACGCAAATTGGGGTCGGCGACATATTCCGCTGGCACGTGCAGAGCCACACCAAACTCGGCGCGCAGATCCGCCGCACCATGGCCCAAGGTGAGCTCGTCGGTGACGACGCCGTCGAGCAGGTGGTACGTGAGCGCCTGGACCAGCACGACTGGAACTACGGGTTCATCATCGACGGGTTCCCCCGCAACAGGCCGCAGGCGGAGTTCTTCCTTGAGAGCTACGACATTGACGGCGTCATCTACCTTTACCTGCCTGACGAGGAGGTCTGGCGGCGGGTACTCGCCCGTCGGCTGTGCTCGAACTGCGGCCTCGACTACAACCTCATCGCACACCGCCCTAAGGACGAGGGCAAGTGCGACGTGTGCGGCGGCGAGCTCATAACCCGTGAGGACGACACGGCAGAGGCGCTCACGGCCCGGCTGCGCGACTACCACGAGAAGACAGATCCGGTGCTCGACCTCTTCCGGCGCAAGGAGTACATCATCACCGTGGACGGGAGGCCGGACCAGGAGACCGTGCAGCGTGAAATCAGGGAGAAGCTAAAGCTCCCGCTCGAAGGCGACGTAGGGGCGGCGGAGAACAAGCAGCGCACAGCCGCCGGGGCATAGCCGGCCTACGCAAGGTCCTAAGCAAGGTCCTAGGGCCTGGCTCGTTGCCTGCCTTGAGCGGTCCGAGCTGGTGCTCCCACCATTGCGACGATATAGGCGCGCAAGCGTCGAGGTGCACCGCCCAGCCGGGGCGCCATCAGCCACGCCCCGCCGGCGCAGGCGACGCGGGTCTGGCAGCGCCTGCGGCGGCTTGTCCTCGAACGCCACGACACAAGCGGGTAGCCGAATCGCCGCAGCTGGTTCTGCAGCCGCCACGCGGCACCCGCCGTACGTTGTTACGGTGACCGGGTGGAAGACATCGACAGGCAGATTGTCGCGCTGCTTTCCCGCGCGGGGCGGCTGAGTTTCACCGATCTCGCCAAGCGGACCGGCCTGTCGGTGTCCGCCGCCCACCAGCGCGTGCGGCGCTTGGAGCAGCGGGGAGTGATCAAGGGCTATGTGGCGCTGGTCGGCATGGACGAAATCGGCCTGCCGCTGACCGCGTTCGTGTCGATCAAGCCATTCGGCGCGGCGGCGCCCGACGACGCTCCAGAACGGCTAGCGCACCTGGCGGCGATCGAGGCATGTCACAGCGTCGCAGGGGAGGAGAGCTACATCCTCAAGGTGCGTGTTGCCTCGCCTGCCGCCCTCGAGGAACTGCTGCAGCAGATCAGGGCGGCGGCGGCGGTATCCACCCGGACCACGATCGTGCTGAGCACGCCTTACGAGAATCGCGCGCCCGACCTGTGACCCCCCGGGCACTGCCTCGCCGGGAGATACACGCACCCGCGCGCCGGTCGCACCCCCGCTGGGAGCCCGGGCTAGGGCGTGATCGTGACCCGGCGGAGGGAGACACCCGCCAGATCGCTGGAGGACGATACCAAAGCGACGGTAGCCCGGTGGCTGCGCCCGAGGGCGAGCAGGTCCTCGCCCTCGGCACCCGGCGCTCCCACCACGGTCGCGCCGACCGCCAGCGCGAGATCAAGCAATGCGGAGTAGCCGACGGCCGTCGCCGGTCGGCGGCCCGGCGAGGATGACGTCCCACGCGGCGAGCTTCGCGTCCGATGCCAGCCTCCTGAGTTCTGCCACACTCTCACGATGGGTCACCGGGACGGGCCGCGGGCTGCCGTCCGGCCCGTGCGTCCAGGCCAGCAGAGCGAGATCATCGCCGCTGCGGGTCAGCGGCGGCAACGTCCCGTCGCAGAGGAGCGCGTCGAACCGTGTCACGCCGTTGACGTGGCCGAAGCTGATCAACTGGCGGACCCTGGAATTCTCGGCGATCTCCAGCGAGGAATGAGCCAGCGCATCATCCGTGATCAGAATCCGCGCGTCGCACTCGGTGAGCTGTGCGGCGATGACGTCGTGGCACGCTCCGGCAGCCGCCGGCGACGGCACGCCCCCCGCGACCCGGATCGACTGGCTGGCAAGGGTAAATGCCACAGGTCCCGTGACGTACAAACCTGCCACGTCACCGGGCCGCATGCCGCGCCTGGCCAGCCCTGCGGCGGCGGCGCATACGTTCGCGGCAAGGCGCGAATAGCTGATGGTGATGCCGGACACCGGATCCACAAGCGCCGGCCGCCCGTAACGCCCGGGTGCCAGCCCGAGCACGTGCTCGGTCACCGTAACGCCGGCAGGAGGCATCTCGATCGCTGTCATAGGACCCTTCAGCAGACCTGTTCGTGACTCTCGGTAATGAAGGTATGGCCAGGGGCCACCCGGGCACATCGCCAGGAATATGTAGTCGGATGTGCAGACATTCAGGCAGCGACGCGCCCCGCAACGGGCCCGGGCGCGTGGCGCCCGGGCCCGCCGGCCGCGCATCCGCTGGCCTACCAGCCTCCCCCCCGGTGGCCTACAGGGCGTTGCCCTGGCCGCGCGGTGCGCGATGCATATGACGCTACGAAACGCGCGCTCACGCCACATCCGCCGACCTGTCCATACCCGTATGTATGTCTGACCGCCCGCTGCATGTAGAAGCGGCCGCGACGCGAAGTCCGCTCGTGCACGGTTATGTACATCGCGCATGTTGGCACCCCCGGACGACAGGCCCGCCCGGCGCGGTCCCGCTCGTTAGCCGATGTCCCGCTCGCGCAGTCCGGTGAGCCCTGCAACGACCAGCAGCACGGCGACGACGGCCAGCCAGATGAGCGGTGTCAGGGTGAACACCGCGCCAGGGATCTTCGGAACGTGGGTGAACGGCGACACGTCCATGGCCCACTGGGGCAGGCGCAGCACGGACCCAAGCAGGCCGCACACGAGGAACACGACCAGAGCCGCCCACGCGCCGGCTTGCAGCCTGGGTAGGAACCCAAAGAACGCCATCGCGATCCCGACCAGAACCCATGCGGCCGGTACCTGCGCCAAGGCGGCGCCGAGCAGCACCCCCACCTGCCCGGGGTGACCCGAGCGGAGCGCGTCGGCAGAGCCCGCGCAAGACCCGGCAGCGGCGAGCAGGATGACCGGGCCGGCTGCCGCGATCACCAAATGGCTCGCGGCCCAGCGGATCCGGCCAACCGCTGCCGCGAGCACGACGTCCGCCCGCTGCTCGGTCTCTTCCGTACGCAACCTCAGGGTGGCGGCCACGGCGTAGGCGGCAGCGACAAGACCGAAAAAGCCGATTATCCCGGCCAGGTAGGCATTGGTGATCTCACTCGATCCGCCGAGCTTCGTGAGTACCTGGCCGAGCTGGCTGCTGGTGCCGACCAGCGAGCCAACAGATGCTGCCAGCGCGCCGACGACGGCGCCGCCTGCGGCGAAGCCAGCTACCCAGCCCGCAAGCCCTGCGCGCTGCAGCCGCCAGGCAAGCATGAATGGGTCACGCAGCCACCCGGCTGCGTTCTCCGGTCCGGGCCTGACCTGGAGCAAGCCGGCGTTGAGGTCGCGCCGTGCAGAGATCGCGTAGGCCGCCGTGGCAGCGACGGACGTGGCAGCAACTGCGAGCCCGACCGGCCACCACCGCTCGGTACTGAAAGGCCGGACTTGCTCCGCCCAGCCAATGGGGGACAGCCACCACAGCCAGTGCAGGCCGGCCACGGCTGAGCTGATGTCACGCAGCAGGTATGCCGCTGCGACCACCGTGATAGCGAGCCCGCGGGCAAGCCTGGCGCTCTCGGTCACCTGTGCCACCGTGGCCGCGACAGCGGCAAACACCCACCCGGCGGAGCCGATCACAACACCAAAGCCGAACGCGCCCGCAGCTGGCAGCCCGACGACGATCAGGCCCAGGGCGATCAGCGCGGCGAGAACCAGGCTGGCGCCGAACGCGGTGAGTAGCGCCGAGGTGAGAGCCGCCTGCCTGCCCACCGCCGCGGCACCGACAAGCTCCAGGCGGCCGGCTTCCTCCTCCGCGCGGGTGTGCCGCACCACGATAAACACCACCATGATGCCGGCCAGCAGCGCTGCGCCGCTCAGAATCCGCCATGTGGTGAGCGCGCCGACAGAACTGCCGTACAACTGGCCGTAGAGGGCGAGAAAAGCGGCGCCCCGCCCGATGGTGGCAGCGAATCGCTGCTGTGACGCCGGGGTGGGATAGAGCTTCTTGAAACTGTAGGCGGTACCGACGACGAGCGCGGTCACCGCGTATGCCCACGCCACGAGCATTACCCGGTCGCGGCGCAGCGCCATCCCGGTGAGCGTGCCCGTACCGGCCAGCGACCTCATCGGGGGCTCCGGGGGACGTCCCCCGGGCTGGCACTGGCGCTGTATGGCGTCGGCCGGGGTGAAACCGGCGAGCTTGCGGTCACACCGGGCACCTCGTCCGTGTAGTGCCTGAGAAACAGTTCCTCGAGCGTCGGCGGCTGGCTGACCAGGCTTCGTACGCCGGCCGTGGTGAGGTGCGCAAGGAACTCGCCCAGGTGCTCGCTCTCGACCTGACACCGCACCCTGGCGCCCTGGATGTCCAGATCGTGCACCCCTGGCAACGTGGCAAGGTCGTCCGGCACGGTGGCTAGCTCGGTCGAGATCGACGTGCGGGTGAGGTGCCGCATCTCCGCCAGCGTGCCTGATTCAATGGCCCGGCCAGCGCGAATAAGGGTGACCCGCTCGCATAGCGCCTCGACTTCGGAGAGGATATGGCTGGACAGCAGCACACTGCGCCCAGCGCCCCGCTCGTGCTCCACGCAGGCGCGAAACGCCGCCTCCATCAGCGGATCGAGACCAGCGGTAGGCTCGTCCAGGATGAGCAGCTCGGCATCGGAGGCGAGCGCGGCGACCAGGGCGACCTTCTGCCTGTTCCCCTTCGAGTACGCTCGCGCCTTCTTCCTCGGGTCGAGATCGAACTGCTCGATCAGGGCGTCCCGCCGCTTGCGGTCGAGGCCGCCGCGCAGCCGACCGAGCAGGTCGATCACCTCGCCGCCGGTCAGGTTCGGCCACAGGGTGACATCGCCAGGAACGTAGGCGAGCCTGCGATGCAGCGCCGTAGCGTCTCGCCACGGATCGCCACCGAGCAGGCGCATGATCCCGGCGTCGGCGCGGAGCAGGCCAAGCAGGATCCGGATGGTGGTCGTCTTTCCGGCGCCGTTCGGGCCGAGGAAGCCGTGTACCTCGCCGCGCCGCACGTTCAGATCCAGGCCGTCGAGAGCACGCGTCTGGCCGAACGACTTGTACAGGCCGGATACCTCGATCACGTCTGTCATATCATGGCTCCTTCTGGCCCCGGCTGCCAGACGCCCTACTGTGCGAGATCAATGCAGGTCAGGACATCTTTTCGGCTGATATGCCGGGAATAAGATTACGCACGGTACGCCTCGGTATGACGCACTGGAACAGGTCGTCGCCCCGGCATCGGAGATAAAACATGGTGCGGGAGGCGGCACAGTTGCGCCAGTGGCAGGGAGATCATCGTCGGTCAGCCAGGGTACCCACACCAGAGTGCGCCCGGAGCACAGAACGCAGTGGCGTCAGCGGCGGTCGAGGAGACCGCCAACCTCTGGCGGGCTGTGGCGATGACCTACCGCACGCAGCACGGTGATGGTTAAGGAGTCAAGTGTCTCGTCGGTGAGCGCGGGAGAAACCCCACCTCCGGGCCCGTCTTAAACGCCACCCCTGATCCTCCCCCCTCCTTCTGGCCCATTGATCTCAGCGCTCACTCTTCATTTCGGACCCTGGCTGCGGCTCTTTGTCAGACTTGCTCATATCGTGGACCCGCATATGGAGACGGGCATATGGATAAGTAGTCCCTTGGTGTCCGCTGCTACTGTGCCCGCTGGTTCAGGGCCCGCTGGCGGTTCAGGGCCCGCTGGCGGTTCAGGGCCCGCTGGCAATTCAGGGGCGACCGGTAGCCCATGCCGCCACTTGAGCACGAGAGCTGAAACCCAGCTTCGTCAGGATGTTCGCGACGTGACGTGCGGCCGTCGCCGGACTGATGACAAGCTCGTCGGCGATCGCCCGGTTGCTGAGGCCCCTGGAGATCAGCTTGGTGATTTCCCACTCGCGTGGAGTCAGCACCGACCCGGCCGGGGACCGCACCGCGCCCGCCACAACAGGCACGGCGGGAGGTGGCGCCTCCTCGCCTGGATCGGTCGCGTACCTGACCGCCTCCTCGGGGGTCATCGCCGCGCCGTCCGCGAGCAGCGCGTTGGCCGCTTGCTCACCAAGCTGCTTGCGGATCGGTTCGAGTAGTTTGTCGAGCCGCGCACCTGAGGCCGACCACGCTCCGATGGCGGACCGGAATGCCTGTGCCGCACCAGCGAGCTTGGCCGCCCGCGCGTGCTGGCCCTCGCAGGCCGACAGTTGGGCGAACGCCTCAAGCCCTCGCGCCACCGCGAGCCGTTGCCCGGTAGCCCGGCTGAGCTGCAGGCTCTCCGTCAGCCGCGACCGGGCGAGAGCCACGTCCTGCTGAGCCATGGCGAGCCGGCCGAGACCGGCGAGACACCGCGCGATCTCAGGGCGCGCGTCCAGCTCACGGAAGATCTCCAGCGCATCGCTGAAATACCGAAGCGAAGCCTCCTGGTCACCGCGCTCTGCGGCGAGCGCTGCCAGTCCATACAGGATTTGGGCCGCACCCCAGCGATTGTTGTCGCGCAGCGAGTCAAGCGCCGCCTCGTAGCCGCGCTGCGCATCGCGGATCCTCCCCTGTCGCGCCGCGGCCGCGGCGCTGGTGCCGAGCGCCAGCCCTTCCTGCCAGTCGTCGCCGGCGGTTCGCGCCGCTGCCGCCGCCTGATCCGCAAGCTCCTGGGCACGGCCGACATTGCCGAGCCTGAGCTCCGCCGACCCAAGTACGCGCAACGCACCTGCGGCAGCGGACTCCCCGCCTGCCCGGTGGCATTCCGCAAGCGCTGCCTCCGCGCAGCGCCGCGCGGTCGGATACTCCTGCTGCTCGAAGGCGAGTTCAGCTCGCGCGACAAGCGCCCTGCTGAGGATTCCCGGCGCGACATCCGGCATGCCGGCGCCCTGGGCGAGAAACTGGTCCAGCCATTTCGCGCCCTCAGCCACGTCGCCGTCGGTGACCCAGGGTGAGCGCAGGGCGATGCACAGCCGCAGACCCGGCTCGGGCTCATCCTGCTCGAGTGTCCAGGAGAGCGCGGCGGTGAAGTTGTCGGCCTCCAGACATGCGTCCTTGTACATCCGCAGCCGGACCGGCCACGGCGGGTCGCCGCGCCTGAACGCCTGCGCGGCCACGGCTTCGATGAACTCCAGCAGGCAGTCACGGTGCCTGCGGCGCAGCTTCGGCGCCTCACCCGAGGCCGCGAGGCGCTCGGCGGCGTACTCGCGGATCGTATCGAGAAGCCGGTATCTCGCCCCGCCCGCGACCTCAAGGTCCAGGGCCACCAGCGACTTGTCGACGAGGGCGGCAAGCTGATCCAGAACGGCTTCCGCGGGCAGCTTCTCGTCCGCGCAGACCCGCTCCGCCATCTCCAGATTCCAGCCGGAGAACACGGCCAGCCGACGCAGCAGCAACTGCTCCGCCGGGGCGAGCAGCTCATAACTCCAGTCCACCGTCGCCCGCAGGGTACGCTGCCGCGGCGGCGCGGTCCTGCGACCGGTGGCGAGCAGCTGGAACCTGTCGCTGAGTCGGCCGCTGATCTGTTCCACCGCGAGCACCCCGACCCGCGCGGCCGCCAGTTCGATCGCGAGCGGCATGCCATCCAAGGTGCGGCACACTCCGGCGATGGCGGCCGCGTTGCCGGGGCCGAGGGCGAAACCTGGCCTCGCCGCGGCGGCGCGCTCGGTGAAAAGCTGCACGGCCTCATGCTGAGCAAGCTCCTGCGCCGCGGTCCCGGCCGGTGGCAGCGACAGCGGAGGGACACGCCAGACAGTCTCGCCAGGCACCCTGAGCGGCTCCCTGCTCGTGGCAAGGATGCGCAGCCACGGGCAGCTCGCGACCAGGCTCTGGCATAGCTGCGCGCACGCGGTCACGAGATGCTCGCAGTTGTCCAGAATCAGTAGGAGGCGCCGGTCGCGCAGCGCATCCGCGAGCGTCGCGTCAAGCGGCTGTCCCGGTTCCTCGCGCATGCCGAGGGCCCCGGCCACCCGGGTGGTGACGAGGGCGGGACCGGCGACGTCGGCGAGGCTCACCAGCCATGCACCGTCAGGGAAACCGTTAGCGAGGTCGGCGCCGAGCCGCAGCGCCAGCCGTGTTTTGCCGATTCCGCCGGTGCCGCAAAGCGTCAGCACGCGGACGTCGGTGAGCAACAGCGCTAACTCGGCCAGGTCACGTCCGCGCCCGACGAACCTGTTCGGCTCCACGGGGAGGTTACCGCGGAGGAGTGCGATATCTGTTGCCATGAGTCCCTGAGTCTGCGTGCGCTAATATACGAAGTCTCTCATTAGATCCGCGTGCTTAGACAGCAATCGACACGTGAATAGCGCGCGTATATCGCACCCGGCCGAAATAGCAGACCTTGACGAGGGCCCACCACTTCGCGCCGGGGCGCGCAGTGGCACTCGCGGCGGGAGCGGCGACCTCGTAACGCGCCGTCACCTGCGCGCCCGGCTCGACCGTGAAACTCTGCGTCCATGGGGTTATCGCGTCCCACGTACCGAACGGGCTCACCAGCTGCGCCTCACCGCGGATCTGCGAACGGGCCCGGTTGACCAGCCGGACCACGAGCTCGCCACGTTCACCCGGGGCAAGTGTGAGGTCGCCGCCTGCCAGTGTGACGTCGAGTTCGGCGGCGGTGGCCCGCTGATCCGCCTCGAGCAACGGCAGCAGTTCGTCGAGGGGGGTATCGCGCGGCGGCAGCGTCCGCTCGCCGACCGCGATGGTCGCCACATCCTCGAGAACCTGTCCGGCCGCATCCCTGATCCTCGCGGCGAGAAAGTAGCGGCCTGGCGCCGGGGTCGCGGGCCCCGCAGCGCGCATCCTGCGCGTGGCACCCACAGCCGGTACAGCGCGTACATTCACATCCCACGCGGCGTAGTCGGCGGCCGGCAGATCGTAGGACAGCGGCCCAGGCCCTGCCCCCATGCCGGCGTCGGCCGTCAGGCCGTCAGGTACGTCGAGTTCGACGCTACCGGTGGCGGGTTTCGTTCCGGCGCTCACGGTGACACGCAGCATCACGGACGTGGCATCACCGGGTTGTGCCGGCACCGGGTTGGCCGGCACCGGGTTGGCCGGCACCGGGTTGGCCGGCACCGGGTTGGCCGGCACCGGGTTGGCCGGCACCGGGTTGGCCACCGGGCGGCGGGATCGCGGCGCGGCCAGGAGATACGTGGACCGCTACGGGCAGGTTGCCCGCTGGCGCTGGTCCCTTCCCATGCAGCCAGTACCTGGTGAACACGGGCTGCGGTTCGGCCTGGGCAGGCGCGGCCTGGGCAGGCGCGGCCTGGGCAGGCGCGGCCTGGGCAGGCTCGGCCTGGGCAGGCTCGGCCTGGGCAGGTGCGGCCTGGGCAGGCTCGGCCTGGGCAGGCTCGGCCAGGCCGGTCACGACAGCAGCCCCGGACCCCGGTTCCCCGGTAACCGCGGCGATGAGGTGACCGGTGCCCGGGACGACCAGCAACGTCACAGTCCCTGACGGCGGCAGGCTGGCGGCCACGGCGTTACCATCGTCCACCTCGAGCGGCGTCCCGTCCTGCTCCTCGAGCAGATTTGTAAGTCGGGCGGTGGTCGCGGCACCGCCGCCCGGCAGTCCCGGTGGGCGCAGCCGGACCAGCGCCGGCCGTCCGGATGGCTCGCGGAGCCGCACGGTGATCGCGCCGGCCTCGCCGGGCCGCTTCCCGCCCGGCCAGCCGGTGGCGGCGGGGTTGCCGCGCGGTTTCAGCGCGCCGAGTATTACCTCACCTGGACCTGTGACCTCGATGGGGAACAGGCTGGCCGTAGCGGGCAGTGGACCCAGGTGAATTCCCGTCTCGCAGCCGAGCAGTGGATGGTTGTACGCCTGGCCGGCCGCCGAGAACCCGGCGCCGCGCCAGTCACCTTCACCGACTCCGCTGCTCACCAGCGCGTACTCGAATGTGTGGCTCCAGTGCTGCCAGCTGAAGCTCGACCCATCAGGCGCGGTCCGTTTGGGTTCGTCGATCCATACCCCGGACGGCCAGCCGCTGCAGGAACGCATCAGTGAGATGTTGAGCGCGCCTTCCGTGGTAACAACGCATCCCGGCGTACCGCGGTTGAGCAGCGCGGCCGACCAACCCGCCAGCGCTGGGGCGAGCGGCGCGGCCGCGTCTGCCGTCGATGGACCGTCAGGGGTGCAAGCAGGCGTGACGGCCTCGACCTCTGCGGCTGCCAGGCCCGCCGTCACCGCGCTGACAGCGTCGGCGAGATCCGCGTCGGCGGGGCCGACTACGATCAGCACCGGCAGGTCGCGGACACCCCTCACGTCGGCGCCCGGCACGAACGCGGCGCCGCGGGTCTGTGCCGCAGGTACCCAGATGGTGGTCGCCAGGCCGCCGGCGCCCCGCCGCCGGGCAAGCTCCTTGCGGTAGGCCGGATCGGCGGCGGCAAGCACCTCGGCCGTGAAGCTGTTCACATCGGGGCCGCCAAGCGCGATCCGGACGTCGGGGAGATTGGAGTCGAGATCGATGGCGCCGTATCGCGGCCCGTCAGCGGACGAGCAGGTCGCCGTGACACCCTGCCGGGCGAGCGCGGCGATCAGGCTCCGGGTCGCTTCGCGGCAGCCGTTAGGGGTCATTGGCGTGCCCGGCCCCTCTGGTGTGATCACCTCGGCCACGCCGATCGCCTCGGACCGCGTCCCGCCGTTGGTATCACGCACGATGACGCGTGCCGCCGAGCCGAGCCCGAACCACGTGTAAGCCGGGTTGTCCAGCGTGAACCAGTGCTTTCCCACGTCGGTATCCACTGGGCCGAACGGCCGGCCGATCACCGCCGCCGCCGTCTCGTACACGGGCAGACCGCCGGGCACGTTGAGCGGGAAACGGACCCGCAGCAACCGGTCGTGCCCGGTCGGGCCGTCGACGTGGGTGCGGAACTCCACCCGCGCCGCGCCGTCCCAGAGCAGCGCCTCCTGGGTGACGCGCAGGTCATCCATCGTCCAGGTGGCGATGAGGCGGCTGCCGATCGAGCAGCGCTGCGCGCGCACGGCGGCCGTGACCGTTGCCGAGCCCGTGCCCGGGCCCTTCGGCATGAGCAGCCATGGGCCTTCGTTCCACCGTGGGTGGTAGTCGTATTCGTCCTGGACCACCAGTTCGTTGGCGATCGGCCCGTGGCCGGGGCTGGGCGCGCCGTGACTGGGTTGTCCGGGCCATCCGGGGTCGGGGAGTGTCCCCCGGTTCGCGCCGAGTCCCCCCGGGCTGGCGCCGATCAAGTCAGTGCCGGTGCGTTTGTCGAGCAGGCGCGTGAGCCCCCCGCCGCGGCCCGGATCGGCTTCGATCAGGTACACGTCGTTCTCGATGACAGTGCCGCCGATGGTGGACCAGGCGGCTGCCGCCGGACCAGCCGGGCTCGCCGGATCGAGGCCCTCCACATCCGCGGGACCCTCCGCACCCGCGGGACCCTCCGCACCCGCAGGACCCTCCGCACCCGCGGGACCCTCCGCATCCGCGCTGCCCTCGGTGTTCTGCACGACCTGCGCCCAGTAGGTGCGGTAGCCGAGGCCCGGCACATGCCTAGCGATGAAGGTGAACGTGACCTCGGCGAGCGTTCCGTCCGGATGGCGGCGCACGCCCTCAGCGAGTGCCGGGACGCCCGCCGCGTCGCTGTCGCGCAGCTTCAGCCACCCGGTGCCGGGTCGCGGGCAGCGCAAGGTGATCGTGACGAGACCGTCCCTCGCGGTGGCCAGCGTATTGAACACGACGATCGCGCGGCCCTCACGAGTGCCGTGCGGCAGCGACGTGCCAGAGCTGTCCACTAGGCCAGCGAGGTGGCGGACCGCGTCCCGGCGTACGGTGTCGCCCCGCTCGTATGCCTCGCGCCAGCCGCCGAGCAGGTCCAGGTAGACCTGGTCGGACTCGGTACCCGTGATGGCGTCATGGTGGGCACCGAAGACAAGTTGCCGCCACGCCTTGTCGAGTGCCGTGTCCGGATAGGGCGCCCCGTGCAGCCAGGCCAGGGTGGCGAGCCGCTCACCGTCCATCACGGCGGTCTCCGCGGCCCGCTGCGCCTGCTTGGTATCGATGTAGGAAACGTCCTTGCCCGGGTAGACCGGGTTCATGTCCCGCGTCTGCGCTGCGAACACGATGTCGCGCCGCGCGGCGTCGCCCCTGACTGCGGCGAAGAACTCGCGGGGCAGCGCGGTTACGAATCTGGGCCACACGTAGCGGGCGTTCCAGTCACGGTGAATGGGCGTGCTCCAACGGCACGGGATCACGTGGTCCGCGCCGACGGGCAGCAGCACGTTGCGGGTAGCCGCCACCGGCTTGAGCAGCCGGAACTGCGCATACGCCGCCTGTTCAGCGGCCTCGAGGCTGCCCCGCGAATGCATCACCCAGCCGGCCCCGTAATGGTTTGGCATGTACGCGGTGAGCAGCCCGCAGCCGTCCGGCGACATCCACTCGAACTCGCTGCGGAACTGCATGCGCGTGTTGTCGCCGACCGTGCCTTTCGGCCCCCACTGGTGGAACGGGCCGCGGGCCCACGCGCTCGACGTCAGGCCCGCCGAGGCCATCAGCGACGGATAGGACGGGTCGTGGCCGAAGACGTCGAGCATCCAGGCCGTCGCCGGATCACCGCCGAGCACATCGCGCTGATAGCCGATGCCGTAGATGGCGTTGCGGATCGTCGACTCGGCGCAGGTGAGGTTCGTGTTCGGCTCGTTGTAGTTGCCGCCGACGATCTCGACCCGGCCCACGCTGATCAGCCGCCTGAGCTCGGGGCGGCGCTCCGGGTGGGTATCGAAGTACGGCTTGAGGTAGTCGATCTCGGCGAGCACGAACTTGTAGTCGGGGTCCTGCAGCGCCATGTCCAGATGCAGGCCGACAAGCTCGAAGGCGGTGCGGAACTCGGGCAGCTTGCCGTTCTCGCCCGGCAGCAACAGCCGGGTCTCGGTGTACTGGGCCTGGGTGTCCCACCACACGGGGTCGTAGTGGAAGTGGCTGACCATCCACATTGTCCAGCCGGGCACCGCGGCGATAATCTCGGCCTCGGCGCGGGCGCCCTGGCCGGCCGGGCGCGCGCGCATACCCGGGTATTCGGTTCCGGACTCGGTCTCGTGCTCAGTCCCCGGCTCGGCGATGACGGTCGCCCGGCGGCTGCCGCCCTCCGTAACGGGTACCGCGAGCTCGACGCCTACCTCAACGGTGCGCTCCTGGCCAGGCTCGGGGCCGCTTACCAGGGCAGGGCGCGGCGTGTTGACTGCGGGCCCTTCAATGCGCACGGCGACCAGCGTGCCCGTGCCTTCGCGGGTTACCGTCACCGGGGCGTCGCCCGCAAGCGTGACCCGCACGATCTGCAACGGCCGCCCGGCGGTTCCTTTGAACAGTTCTGTCGGCTCGACCTTGGTGATCCGCATCGCCGTGCGCTCCTTTGCCTGGATCGCCTGCATCCCTGGATATACCCTGCCGGACAGCACATCCGGTGCATCCAGTGCTGTGCTACGAGTGCGGCGGGGCGGCGGCGTTCCCCCGGCGTGGCACGGCGAAAAGAAGACGGGATCTCTGGTAGATCGGGTCAACCCATCACGATCTTCCCGATAGCAGAGGTACCGTTGCGTACCGAGTCTGCCACCACCACCATCACGCACGCCGTCACAGTCGCCGCAGGCGTATTTGCCCCCGGTCGTCTGGGCGACCAGTATCTGCCGTTCGAGCTGGTCGATGACGTCCTGACCAGACCGGTATCGCTGGACGGCGAGGAGACGGCCGTATTTGGTGACACCAACGCTGGCGGTCTCCGCCACGTTGCCGGTGTCCGTGAACGAGACCGAGAAGCTCGTGCTGGTACCCGCTTGCAGGCTATATACGAAGAGTGACCAGGCGAGTCGGGAAAGTAATAGATGGGGCTCTGGCGGACGCGCTAGTTGAATCGGGGGAAGCGTACGCGGGGCAAAACTCACCTTGGCCGAGAAGGAGGTAATCTCCCGCGGCCTCGCATGGAACAAAAGGACATAACGGCTTCGATCGCCGGAGCGAATCCGGTCGTCTGCCGCGAGATCGGCCGATTCGGCAAAATGCGTAAATGCCGGGCACAACGCGGATGCGTGGATGCACGCAGTAGCCACCCGGAACAGGCAAGTAAAGCGCTTACCGCCGCTGGTTAACTGCCGCCCCGTTTCCTTTTGAGATCGGGCGGGTATCGCAGTCTGCGAGCCCGGCCCGACCGGGTCCGCCCACCAAAGGGAAATGTGCAATGCACATGAGCTGGAGAGCCAAAGCCGCAGCCTGCGTATTGGCAGCGGGGACATTCCTCGGCGGCATCGCTGCTGCTGCCCCCGCAATGGCCAGCCAGGCACACCCGGCCAGGTCTACCTCGACGGCTACGACAGTCACCCCTGACCACGGCCGCTGCTTCTGGAACTGGCATCGGTACTGGGATCGTCGCTACCACCGCTGGCACCGCTACTGGGATCGTCGCCACCACCGCTTTTACCCCCCCTACCGTTACTGGTACTGCCCACGCTACGGTGGCCGCTACGGTGGCCGTGGCCGCTACGGTGGCCGTGGCCGCTACGGTGGCCGCTACGGTGGCCACCCCGGTGGCCGCTACGGTGGCCACCCCGGTGGCCACCCCGGTGGCCGCTACGGTGGCCACCCCGGTGGCCGCTACGGTGGCCACCCCGGTGGCCGCTACGGTGGCCACCCCGGTGGCAACCCCGGTGGCCCCGGCGTTGGCCACCCCGGTGGCAACCCCGGTGGCCCCGGCGTTGGCCCCCCCGGTGGCAACCCCGGTGGCAACCCGCCCGGTAAGACCTGAGGTAAGGCTCACGCCATTGGCAGCAGAGATCCTCTACCCATGCCGCTACTGCTGCCAGTGGTGCGAGCGCAGACACAGGAGGGGGACCGGCCACAGGTGCCGGAGCCGGTGATGTTTACCTTGCAAGGTGTCAACCCGGCCCCGATACCGGCGGCGCGGTCGGCCTCGTGCGTGCCTCAGCGGCGATGCGCGGCTGAAGGGCTCACGATCGCGCGAGCGCGCGGCCAATAACCAGCCGCTGAATCTGGTTCGTTCCCTCGACGATCTGCAGCATCTTGGCCTCGCGCATGTAGCGCTCCGCCGGGAAGTCCGCCACGTAGCCAGCGCCGCCGAGCACCTGTACGGCGTCGGTGGTCACCTGCATCGCCGTATCGGACGCGAACAGCTTGGCCATCGCCGCCTGCGTCAGGAAGGGCTGCCCCGCATCCTTCCGCCGCGCCCCCTCGAGATAGAGCCCGCGAGCGGCCGCGACCGCCGTCGCCATGTCGGCGAGCATGAACGACACGCCGTCGAACTCGATGATGGGCCTGCCGAACTGCTGTCGCTGCCTCGCGTAGCCCACCGCGACGTCGAGCGCCGCCTGGGCAAGCCCGGTCGAGCACGCGGCGATGCCAAGCCGCCCGGCATCGAGTGCCGCGAGCGCGATCTTGAATCCCGCGCCCTCCGCACCGATGAGATGACCGGCGGGGACATGAGCGCCCTCGAAGATCATCTGAGTGGTAACCGAGGCGCGCATACCCATCTTTCGCTCCGGTGGCGCGGCGGATACCCCCTCTGTGCCGCTGGGCACGTGCAGGCAACTGATCCCCTGGGCGCGGCCAGGTCCCGCGCCGTCTCCCTGCGTGCGGGCGAACAGCGCATAGAAGTCGGCGGCGCCGCCATGGGTGATCCACGCCTTGACGCCGTCGACCGTATAACCGCGGGGGTCGCGCGCGGCACGCGTGCGCAGCGCCGCCGCGTCCGAGCCGCAGTGCGGCTCGGACAGGCAGTAGGCGCCGAGCATCTCGCCACCGAGCATCCCGGGCAGCCACTGTGCCCGCTGGGCATCGCTACCGAACGCCGCGACGGGAAAACACGCCAGCGTGTGCACGCTCACGCCGATCCCGATAGCGAGCCAGCCCGCCGCGAGCTTCTCCACGACCTGCAGGTAAGCCTCATAGGGCTGCCCGCCGCCGCCGTACTCGACTGGATAGGGCAGCCCGAGCAACCCGGCACGGCCGAGCAGCGTGAACAACTCGCGTGGGAAACGGCCGGACTCCTCCGCGGCGGCAGCCGCTGGCCGCACCTCCCGCTCGACAAGCTCATCGGTGAGCTCGAGCAGGGCTCTCAGGTCCCCATCCACCGCTGTCATGAACTCCCGCCATGCCATGCCACCGCAACGTCACCCATCCACGACAACGAGATCACGGGTGCTGTTGTTCAGCCGCGCCGAACCTTGTTCGGTGCAGACCACGATGTCCTCGATGCGCGCCCCGTGCGCGCCCGGGTAGATCCCGGGCTCGATCGAAAACGCCATCCCCGGCTCGAGCGGCTCGGTGTTTCCGGCCACGATGTACGGTTCCTCGTGTGTCTCGAGGCCGATGCCATGGCCCGTTCTGTGAATGAAGAACTCGCCGTAGCCGGCCTGCGTGATCAGGTCACGGGCGACAGCGTCGATGGCCTCCGCCGTGATCCCCGGCCGGGCGGCCGCGCACGCGGCCTCCTGCGCGTCCTGCAGCACCTTGTAGTAAGCAGAGAAATCGGCCGGCGGCGCGCCGATCGCGTAGGTGCGGGTACTGTCCGAGCAGTAACCGCTCGGCATGGTGCCGCCGATGTCCACCACCACGACGTCGCCGTGGGCGAGCACGCGATCAGAAAGCTCGTGGTGCGGGCTCGCGGCGTTAGGGCCTGACGCCACGATCGTGAAGTCGACCCTCGCATGTCCTTCCGCGAGGATCGCGGCGGCGACGTCCGCGCCGACCTCCCGTTCGGTCCGGCCCGGCCGCAGCAGCCCAGGTACGTGGTCGTGCACCCGGTCGATCGCGGCGCCCGCCTCCGAGAGCGCCGCCACCTCGGCGACGCTCTTGCGCATCCGCAGCCCGCGCAGCACCGGGCCGGCGAGTACCTGCGCCACGCCCGGCAGCACGGCTCGCAGCCGAAGGACCATCATTGCCCACATCCGGTCGGCAAGGCCGACCTTGCCGACATCCCCGAGTATCGCGGCGACGATCGCGTACGGGTCGTCGGTCTCGTGCCACGCCATCAGCTCGATGCCGAGCCGCTCGACCCCGGCCGCCTCGGCGGCAGGCAATTCGAGGCGGGGAACAAGAAGGACGGGCGTGCCCCGCGCGGGTACGACGAGGCAGGTCAGCCGCTCGAGCTGGTGCGCGTCGTACCCGGTCACATACCGCAGATCCGGTCCAGGGGTGAGCAGCAGGGCGTCCAGCCCGGCGGTACGGGTTTTCTCTGCCACTTTGGCCAGCCGGCCGGACGGGTAAAGCTCACTGTTCACCGCGCCAATCTATTACCGATGCGGTTCGGGCCGCATGGCGGCGGTGCCGCGGCTGGCTGCCCCGAGACCCGGGGCGAGGTATTCGCGTACGGCCACCCATCCGGACCCCGGCTCGTGACAAAGGACCTTTGACCCCTCACCACCTGCAGGCGGTGCCCGCTGAGACCGCCGTCATCCGCTGACACGCTGCCATCCCCTGACACGCCGCCATCAGCTGGCACATAGGGGCCTCGTGGCGGCGCCCCATGTGCCAGCTCGGGAGCCGCTCACGGTGCCAAGCCGTGCTCGGCACCGGCTTCTCGTACTGGTGGCGGCTCCTCGGCCGTTCGGTGACTGTCACGGGTTGCCTTGACCAAGGCAGTCAAAGAAGCGGCGAACCTCTGTTCGGCCGCGTCCAGCTCCGCCCGGGCTTCCTCGTGATGTTCCATTGCCAGCAGGATGCCCACGGCGACGCCGGCCACGAGTACCACAAGCAGGATGAGCGTGACCACGGCGGCCACTGGCCACTATGGCTCCTGTCCGGTGAGCTCGTCGACGGCCGTATCGATTCGCTGTCTGGTCAGCTTCTCGGCCCGCTTCGCCTCGGCCTGCCAGTACCTCACCTTCCGCTGCATACGCTCCTGGGAGCGGTGCATCGCCGCGGTCGCGACCATCAGCGTCAGCCACGAGCCCACAATGAGGCCGGTGATGACCGACGCAAGCATGATGGGAGCGATCATCTGCCCGAGTTCCATGCGCGCGCCCCCTTTCTTGCCCGGGAGCCGACGGGGCATCCTGGGTGGTGTATACCCTTAGATGCAAGTTGCACCGTCATATGCAGTAGATATTTTTATAAAACCTGCGCAGCATCTTGCTATCGCTTGGGCCAGGTGTAGGTAACGTCGAACTGGGAAGCCGACCCTTTTTGGAGGACGGGTGCCCGACCATGGAAGCCCGACCGTACGCAGACGGCAGCTCGCCGGAGAACTGCACCGCCTGCGTGATCACACTGGACTGACAGGAGATCAAGTCGCGGAGCAACTGGGCTGGTCGCCGTCCAAGATCAGCAGGATCGAGAACGCTCGCTCCGGGGTCAGGCTCGCCGACGCCAGAAGGCTGCTGGATGTCTACGCTGTCGAGGGCGCTCATCGGGACGCGTTGCTTGCCCTCACCCGCGACGCAGCCGGCAAGGGGTGGTGGGAAGGCTACTCCGGCGACATACCCGAGGAGTACGCGACGCTTATCGGCTTGGAGGCCGAAGCCGAGTCAGTTTGCTACTGGGAGCCACAGGTCGTCACCGGGTTGCTGCAGACGGAAGCGTACGCGCGAGCGGTGATTGCGACTTGGCAAACGCTGGTAACAACCCCGCCGGGAGCGATTGAACGCCGTGTCGAGGCCCGGCTCGCGCGCCAGGCGGTGTTGACCCGGGAGAGGCCGCTCACAATCTTTGCGGTCCTGGAGGAATCTGTGTTGCTAAGGAGGCTTGCTGATAACGCAGTAATGTACGCGCAGCTTGACAGGCTTGCCGAGATTTCACAGCTGCCTAACGTGCGGCTGCAGATTCTTCCGTTGGATGGGCCTCATCCTGTGGGCACCGGCGCGTTTGCGCTCTTTCGGTTCGCACCTGCCCATGACGTGTCGCTGCCTGATGTGGCGGTTATTGAAGATCTCGCGAACAGCCGGTACGCAGAGGGGGAAACTGAAACTTTTCATTACCGGGTCGCATTCGAACGGTTGCAGGCCGAGTCCCTGGATTCGGTCCGGTCGCGGGAGCTGATCCGTAAAGTCGCGCACCAAACCTGGCGGCCAGCGTAGCGGGAGCCCTCGTAGCCGGACAACAGATAAGCGTGAGATCCGTGATCATAGGGCACGTCAGGGTAACCTAATGATGACAGAGAGTCAGAACACACGGCTCGGCGGGCCGCCTTGACCAGGGAGAACACAGCTTGCCCCGCTGCCAACGAGTGCGGATCGATCACCTCCGGCGCGCACTGGTTCTTGCGCGCCGCGGCTGGAAGATCGCTAAACTCCGGGCAGTTGAGTCACGCTCCCCGATGGAGCCACACCGGGCAGCGCCGTCTCGAATGGAGATCCGCAAGTATAAAATGGGACAACTATGCTTAGAACGGTCGTTTCGAGGCGCAGCGAGGATGACAGCAAAAGAGAACCGGGGAGTTAGTGGTAAATATGACAGATCTATGTGACGCGCGATGGAAGAAGAGCACGCACAGTGCTGCGAACGGATGCTGTATCGAGGTAGCCCGGCTACGCGACCGCCACGTCGAGGTCCGGGACAGCAAGGATGTCGTGGGACCCGTCCTGACATTCACTTCAGCGGAGTGGGAAGCTTTCCTGAAGAACGTGAAGGACGGAAGTTACGAAATCTGACTTTCAGTCCGCCAACATCCAACATCCCCGCAGACCGCGTTGTCGGCGGGGATGCTTGGTATCAGCACGCTCAATAACTGGGACGACGATTCTCCGCTCGTCGTTTTCAGTTATACCGTATCCTGCCGACCGCAGTAGATAACCAGGATTCTGACGAAACCACCTGTCGCCGCGGGCTGGAAAGGAGGCGAGGGTGGATGGTCAGGTCAGATCACCGCCACGGACCGGCGCCCCGGCAGGTGCGGCCCATGCTCTGACACGGATCGATACCTCCGGGCGCGTTTCTTCATCCGCGGCACCGCCTCAAGGGGCACCCCCCTCAAGGGCACCGAGCAGGCGGCCGAGCGAGGAGCCCAGGTTCCACCGCACGCCGAGGTCCATGAGCCGTGCCCGGTCGTTCGGTTCGGCAGGAAGCACGTCCTCAAGTGGCGGGATCGGCACATCCGTGGCAACCCGCACGACCGGCACGGCGGCCTCGAGATACGTCGCGGTCGGCGGCCAGTTTCGGTCGGCTGCTGCCAAGATGGCTGGCCACGGGATCCTCTTCGAGCGCCGCGAGCATGGCGTCAACCGTGCCGAAACGGCGCACCAGCGCGGCAGCCGTTTTGGAGCCAATTCCCCGCACTCCAGGCAGGCCGTCACTTGGATCACCCCTGAGCACCGCGAAGTCCGCGTACGCGCGGCCAGGTATGTTGTAGCGAGCCGTCACTCCCGCCTCGTCGACCACTTCGAGCCGCGCGAGGCCACGCGCGGTGTAAAGCACCCGGACCTGCCGTGCGTCGTCCACGAGCTGGAACAGGTCCCGGTCGCCTGTCACGATGTCGACTGGCACGCCAGCGCGAGCCGCGAGGGTGCCGATCACGTCATCCGCTTCGTAGCCAGGCGCAAGCGCCTGGGCGATGCCAGCCGCGTCGAGCACCTCGCCGATCAGGGGGATCTGCGCGGTCAGCGCGGCAGGTGCGATCTCCGCTCCGTCGGGCCCGGCTCGGTGCGCCTTGTAGGAGGGCAGGGCCGCGACGCGGAAGGCCGGCCGCCAGTCGGCGTCCATGCACGCCACGAGCCGGGACGGGCGGCCCCGCTGGCCGGCCCGGCGCACGCTGGTCGAGCTGGATGAGGCGGGCGATCATGTCAAGCAAGCCGCGCACGGCATTCACCGGCGTTCCGTCCGGCGCGGTAACGGAGTCGGGAACCCCGTAGAACGCACGGTAGTAGAGCGCCGGCGTGTCGAGCAGCATCAGATGTGAGCTGGTCGTGGTTGTCGTGGGCATCAGAACCATCCTGCCAGTTGGATGTCACGCCAGCTGGCAGGCGGGCGGGTGTTCCTGACGGGATCGTGCCCGGGTGCCCGGCGAGGGTACGGGTCGGCGCCGCCTTTATCCTGCCGCCACCGCCGACGGGCCGGGACACGGTGCCGTCGACCCGGCTGTCGCCGTCCGCGACCGCCACGGCGAACGGCGCGGCCGGTGTGCGATCGTGGGACACGTGGTCTTCGCTGAGAAGCCCGCGGTGGTGGGGCATCGCGGGTTCGGGCGCGGCATTTCCGGCGGATATCCAGAGAACACGGTCGAATCCTGCCTGGCCGCCGCGGCCGCTGGCTTGCCGTGGATCGAGGTCGATGCCCGGCGGACCGCCGACGACCAGCTCGTGCTACGGCACGACTGGACGGCGCCGGACGGCTCGTACATCGCCGACCGCACGGCCGAAGAACTCGCCCGCCAGGGAATCGCACGGCTCGCCGACGTCCTCGACGCGGTCCCGCCGGAGATGGGCATCGATATCGACGTCAAGACGGTACTTGCCGACGCGACGGACCCGAAGACACGGCGCACGGGCACGTTGCTCGCCGCAGCGCTCAGTGCGGAGTCGCAGCGGCGCAGGCTGCTCGTGACGTCCTTCGATCCCGGGCTGCTCATCGGCATCCGGCCAGATCTCCCGGGCGTCGCGTTCGGCCTGCTCACCTGGTTGTATTTTCCGCCGCAGCACGGGATACCCGCGGCTGCGGGCCTCGGACTTGACGTCGATCGGCTTGCATACGGGCTCGTTGCGGCCAGTGGCAGAGGCCGCGCCTTCCCGCGCCGCCGGCGGCGGTCCGCACGCCTTCCCGACTGCCGCGGAGGCGATCGCGGTCGCGCACGAGGCCGGGCTCGACGTGGTCGTCTGGAGCCCCGATCCGGCGGCCGCGGGACATTATGCCGACGCCGGTGCCGATGCGCTCTGCGTAGACGACGTGCCGGGGACACTCGCCGCGCTGGCGAGTAACCGCGCCGGCCCCAGGTAGATGACGGGGTGGTGCGTCGCGCCGGGTTCATGATCCCGGTCACTTCACTGAACATCCTTACAAGAAATGACCTGGAATCATGAATTATCAAAACGCGCGGGGTCAGGCCACCGAGGAATAGGCGACGACGCCGCGGCGCATCGCGTCGATGGCCGCCCGCGCTGCCCGGGCGAGCTGCGGATCCGCGGCGGCCGTGATCTGGTCGAGCAGGTCGATCAACTGCTTGACGGCCCGCACGAAGTCGCCTGCAGTGAGGCCGCATTCGGTGAGTACCTCATCGAGCCGGTGTCCGCGCGCCCACCGGAAGGCGGCCCAAGCGAAGCCGAGGATCCGGCTCACGCAGGAAGGACAGCGAATTGTCGCTCTCGATCGTGTCCAGCTCACCCCAGAGCCGGACCATCGCGGCGAGTGCCTCCCGGGCCCGCCCTGCGGCAGTCGCGGCGCGGCAGCGTCGTCGGACTGCCTGGACTCATAGGTTAGTGCGGACACGCAGGCGGCGAGTTCGGCCGGCTGCAGGCCGTCCCAGATCCCGTGGACCAGGCACTCCGCCGCCAGCAGGTCGAGCTCGGTGTACAGACCGGCAAGAACCTGGCCCTGCGCCGTGACCTTGTCGGCGGAGCTCCCCAGGTACCCGAGCTGCTCGAGTACGGTGCAGACCCGGTCGAAGGTGCGAGCGATCACGTGCGACCGGCTCGCTACCCGGCGCTCCAAACCGTCGACGTCGCGCTTCAGCCGGAAATAGCGCTCCGCCCAGCGCGTGTGGTCCTCCCGGTCCGGGCAGCGGTGACACGGGTGCTGCCTGATCTGCGCCCGCAGCCTGCTGATCTCAGCGTCATCCGGCGCCTGCCCACGCCGCGCCGCCGGCAGGTCCCGCCCGGCCAGCTTGTTCCGCACAGTGGCGGCAAGGTCCCTGCGATGCTGCGGCGACCTCGCACTGAACCAGTTCGGGATGCGGATCCGCTCGACCGGCTCCACCGCAATCGGGAAGTCCGCCGTCGACAACCGCTTAACCTGGCGACTCGCGGTGAGCACCAGCGGTCCAGGGCCCTGGCCGCCGGTGTCGAGGACGACCGCGACACCGGCCCGCCGGCCGCCGGGCACCTGGATCACATCGCCCGGCCGTAGCCGTTCGAGCGAACGTTCCGCTTCGGCCCTCCGGTTAGCCGAACGGCTGCGCGCGAACTCGGCCTCGCGGTCGGAGAGCTCCCTGCGCAGGGCCATGTAGCCAGCGAAGTCGCCCGCATCGCAGCTCATCGCGTCAAGGTAACCGTCGAGGGCCTGCCTGCTTCGCCGCAGCTGACGAGCGACACCGACGACGGCGCGGTCCGCCTGGAACTGCGCAAACGACGATTCGAGCAGCGCGCGGGCGCTTTCCCTGCCCACCTGGCCGACCAGGTTGACCGCCATGTTGTAGGAGGGGCGGAAACTGGAGGTGAGCTGGTAGGTCCGGGTACTCGCGAGGCCGGCCACGGCACCCGGATCTGTTCCCGGTTGCCAGATCACGACCGCGTGCCCCTCCACGTCGATCCCCCGCCGCCCGGCCCGCCCGGTGAGCTGGGTGTACTGCCCCGGTGTCAGGTTCGCGTGCGTCTCGCCGTTCCACTTGTCGAGCCGTTCGATCACCACGGTCCGCGCGGGCATGTTGACGCCGAGGGCCAGCGTTTCCGTGGCGAACACCGCCCGGATCAGGCCCTCGGTGAACAGTTCCTCCACGACCTCCTTGAAGACGGGTAGCAAGCCGGCGTGGTGTGCGGCGACGCCCCGCTGAAGACCGTCGAGCCACTCGGCATAGCCGAGCGCGGTCAGGTCGTCGTCGTCGATGTCAGCGGTCCGCCGCTCCGCGCGCTCGCGGATCACGGCAGCCTCATCGGGCGTGGTCAGCCGCAGCCCGGCGCGCAGGCACTGCAGTACCGCGGCGTCGCAGCCGGTCCGGCTGAAGATGAACGTGATCGCAGGAAGCAGCCCGGCCGCGTCCAGCCGCTCGATCACGTCGACGCGGCTCGGCGGGCGGAGCCTGCGCGGACGGCGGCCGCCCCGGCCGCGCCCACCCCGCGCCGCACCGTCCTCGCGGCGCGCGATGCGGAGCAGTTCCGGGTTGACCTGCGCGGCGGTGCCGCCTGCAGTGCCATTCCCGCTCGTGAAGAGGTCGTACAGACGGCCGTCCGCGAGCATGTGCTGCCAGAGCGGCACCGGCCGGTGCTCGTCCACGATCACCGTCGTGTCGCCGCGGACCCGGACCAGCCACTCGCCAAACTCCTCGGCGTTGCTCACCGTCGCGGAAAGCGCCACGACCTGCACAGACTCGGGCAGATGGATGATGACTTCTTCCCATACCGCGCCGCGGAACCGGTCGGACAGATAGTGCACCTCGTCAAGCACCACGTAGCCGAGACCGGTCAGGGTACCAGAACCCGCGTAGAGCATGTTCCGGAGCACCTCGGTGGTCATCACCACCACGGGTGCCTCGCCGTTGACGCTGTTGTCGCCGGTGAGCAGGCCGACCTTGGCTGGCCCGTACCGGCGGACGAGATCCGCGTACTTCTGGTTGGACAGGGCCTTGATCGGTGTGGTGTAGAAGCATTTACGGCCCGCCGCAAGTGCCAGATGCACGGCGAACTCGCCGACAACCGTCTTGCCAGAACCCGTCGGGGCCGCGACGAGCACGCTCGTGCCGTCCATGAGCCCCAGGCAGGCCCGTCGCTGGAAATCGTCGAACTCGAAGTCGTACAGGCCTTCGAAGGCGGGTGACCGGCGGCGAGACGCAGCGTACCGCTGCGCCGGAGTGGTCATGAAGTCAGCTTAGGGGGTGCGTCACCTGCTCCGGTCAGCACCGGCCGGCTGGTCGGTTCCGTCCGGGTCCAGCGGCGCCGCCTCGTCGGGCGATAGCCCGTCATAGGGCGAGGGGCTGCGCGCCCGGCGCCGGTCGTTTAGCCAGATGACGACCTCGGCGAGCTCGACAAGCAGTACACAAGGTACGGCGAGCAGCAGCATGGTGAACGGATCCGGGCTCGGCGTGGCGACGGCGGCGAACGCGAACACGCCGAAGATCATCATCCGGCGCCACTTCCTGAACCGGTCGTGCGTGAGCACACCGGCCAGGTTCAGGATCACCAGGGTGAGCGGCAGTTCGAAGGCCAGGCCGAAGATGAGCAGCATGGCCATCGCGTAGCCGAGGTAGGTATCGATCGTGATGATCGGCTGCGCACCGTACGGGACGAGGCCAAGCAGGAAGTGCAAGCCACGGCTCATCGCCAGATAGGCGAACGCCCCGCCGAGCGCGAACAGCGGTACCGCGGTGCCGACGAAGGCGTAGGTCCAGCGGCGTTCGCGCGCGTAGAGGCCTGGCGCGACGAACGCCCATAGCTGGTAAAGCCAGACCGGGGAGGAGATGAGGATCCCAACGACGACAGCGACCTTCAGGTGGAGGAAGAAGGCGTCGAATATGCCGGTGACAAAAAGTGTGCAGTGTCCGTAGCCGAGCACGGCGCCCGGCGGCCGGTCATGTATCTGGATCTTGCAGTACGGCCTTTCGAGGAAACGCCACACCGGGTTGAAGAGAAACCAGCCGACAACCGTTCCCAGGCCAAGCGCGAGCAACGCCTTGAGCAACCGGGAACGCAGTTCACGGATGTGCTCCATGACCGGCATCCGGCCCTCGGGGTTGGCCCGCTTCCGGGCAGCTGGCATAGGTGCCTCAGCGGCAGTGCTAGACGCAGGCCCAGGCCAGCGCAGGGGCACGGTCAGCTCCGGTGGGGTCAGGTTGACTGCTGGTTGCGCTGCGCCTCCGCGTGCGGCACACCGCTTACGGTCGTGCCATCGGCGAGGGTCACCGTTACCGGCGCCGACTGCGGCTGAGCCTGCTGCACGGGTTGCTGCGCCGGCTGTTGTGGCACCGGCTCGGGTAGCACCGGCTCGGGTAGCACCGGCTGTTGCTGCAACGAGTGGGCTGGCCGAACGTCGTCAGCGCTCTCGTCGCCATCATGGAGCGCCTTGGTCTCGGCCTTGAATATGCGCATCGACTTGCCGAGCGACCGCGCCGCGTCGGGCAGCTTACGAGACCCGAACAGTACGACGAACACCGCCGCCAGGATGAGCAAATGCCAGGGGCTGAGATCACCCATGTCGGTCCTCTTCAGCAGGGGCTGGGACGGAGACCGGACTGGCACGCTGACCGGTACTCGACCTCCTCCGGATGATTGTACGCGCGGCCGATGACCAGCTCACACTCCCGGAGAACGAAAGCATGATCCCGGCTGCGCCGGCCCTATGCGAGCTCGTACTGAGCCAGCGCAGCCGCCGCCTGCGCACGCACCTCGGCGGCCAGCCAGGCAGGCTCTACCAGCCGGCCACGCTCGGCAAGCCGCAGCGCGAGCCGCCGTACCCAGCGGGGATCAGAAGTGCGCAGGACGGCCCGCAGGCGCCCGTCCGCCATTTCCGCCACGCTCTCGCACGGGTAGTAGTCCGCGACCCAGCGGCCGTCAGGCGAGAGCTCGAATACGACCCGCATGTCGTCGCCCGCCGGTTGGTAGAGGTTCTGGTCGATGTCCTTGGGTTCGGCACCGGCCGGAACTTCGGCCGCGGCCGCGAGCACCTCGATGGCCATGACCCGGTCGATCCGGAACAGCCGGACACCCTCCGCGCGCCTGCACCAGCCCTCCAGATAGGTCCGGCCGTCCACCACGATCAGCCGCATCGGGTCGACGTCACGTTCGGTCGCCTCGTCCCGGCCGGGGACGTAGTAGGTCAGGTGCACTCTGCGCCCGGCGGCGAGTGCCTCCCTGGCGCGTGCGAGTACGGCCGACCCGGGCGAATCCACCTGTACGGCCACCTGGCTGCTCAATGCGGCAGCCTCGCCCGACGCAGCCTCGAGCTTGGCGATCACCCTGTGCACCGCCGAGCTGTGCTCCTGCACGTCGGCTAGCATCCGCAGGGCGACGAGCAGCGCGCTGGCCTCGTCCGCGCCAAGCCGTAGCGGGCGGTCCACCGGATCCGCCTGGCTGACCACGATCTCCCCGCCCTCGTACGACAGGTCGATCGGGCAGTACGGGTCCGGCGCGCGCAGTTCCACGCACCAGAGCATGTTGAGATCGTCGACCAGTTGCCGTTCGGAGAGCCCGAACGCGGCAGCGGTCTCCGCGATGGAGGCGACCTTCCTGCTTGTCACGTACGGCACCAGGGCGAGAAGCCGCTGCAAACGAGCTGTGCTGGCCCGGGGGGCTGTGCTGGCCCGGGGGGGTGACCCCCCGGAATCCCCGGCGCTGGCCCGCGATGGCGCAGACTCGGCAGGCTTGGTCATGTCATCACCGCCTTCAGCCGGCCAACCACGGCCTCCCGCAGGTCGGGCGGATCAAGCACCACCACATCGGGCCCGAACGAGGCCAGATGCCCCGCCAGCCAGTCGACCTCGGAGAACGGGCACTCCAGCCGGTCCCAGCCTGGCTCGTCAGGCGGGCCCTGCCGAGACGCCGCAGCCCACCGTCGCAGCCCGTATCCGGCGCCCTGGCGCACCCGGAGCACGGCGGTGCGCCGCGGCGGATCCTGGCCGCCCCACGATCGCACCAGGTCACGCACGTCGGTCCCGGCGGGGACCGTGAAGCTGCCTGGCGGGCCGTCGAAGCTGACCGGTCCCTTGACGCGGCTGAGCCTGAACACGCGTGCGGCTTCGCGGTCCCTGTCGTGTCCGCCTACGTACCAGCGCCCGTACCTGCTCACCACCCCCCATGGCTCCAGATGGCGCCGTTGCGGGATGGCACGTCCTACCGCCTGGTAGCTGAACGCCAGCGGGCGGCGGTCACGCACCGCCTGCCATATCGCGGGAAAGGCCGCATCGTCGGTTCGCACCCGCGGCTCGATGGCCGGAATGTCTTCCGACTCCACCCCCGCGGCCCGCAGCTTGAGCAGCCCGCCCGCAGCCGCCTCGGCCAGTTCCGCGCGTCGCCAGACCCTGGCGGCGAGGCCAAGCACTGCCGCCTCGTCCGTCTCGAACCTGATCTCCGGCAGTTCGTAGTCGTGCCGGCTGATCCGGTAGCCGATGTCGTCATCGCCGGCCGGGCCGGTCTCGAGCGGGATGCCGAGCTCGCGTAGCTCGTCCTTGTCACGCTCGAACATCCGCTTGAACGCCTCGCCAGGCCCCGGGTACCCGGGGACGGCACTGCGGATCTGTTCGGCGGTGAGGTGACGCCGCGCGGCGAGCAGGCAGAGCACCAGGCTTAGCAGCCGCTCGGTCTTCCGCCTTGACATCGCACTCCTTTCCCCGTGTCCGACGCTACCCTGCCAAAGTGATCAGATGGCGGAGCGGCGTGGTTTCCGCGATACGACGGCAGTGGTCGGGTGCGGCCGAGCTTGAGGTGAGCCTGGACGGACCCGCCTCGGGTCCGCGCGAGCGCGAGCGGAACCAAGTCCGGGCGCTTGCCTATACCGAGCTGACCGGGTGCCCGGTACCCGGCGACCGGGTGCTGCTGAACACCACGGCGCTTGACCTTGGTCTTGGCACCGGCGGTTACGCGCTCGTTATCGCCATGCCGGACCGGTTGCCAGCGGACCAAGACGGCCCCGGGCATTTGGTCAAGGCACGGTACACGCCCGTCCAGGCGACCGTGCTCGGCGCGGACGAGCAGGGCTCGGCTTACCACGAGGTGCTGCGGGACGCCGATGACCTGGGCGGGATGCCGGTAGTGATCGCCGACCTGCACTCGGCACTGCCTGCCGTGCTCGCCGCGCTCTACGCCCGCCGACCCGGCGCGGTTGTCGCCTACGTGATGCAGGATGGCGGAGCGCTGCCCGCATGGTTCTCCCGCTCCTGTGCCGAGCTCCGGCAGGCGGGCTGGCTAGCGGCCGTGGTGACGGCTGGCCAGGCGTTCGGCGGGGATCTGGAGACCGTGACCGTGCACACCGGGCTGCTCGCGGCGCGGCATGTCCTGCACGCGGACCTCGCGGTCGTGTCACAGGGCCCGGGAAATCTCGGCACTGGAACGAGGTGGGGATTCTCCGGCGTCGCGTCCGGCGAGGCGGTGAACGCGGCCGCGGTGCTCGGCGGCCGCCCGGTGGCGGCCCTGCGGGTCAGCGATGCCGATCCACGTGAGCGGCACCGCGGTGTCTCGCATCACAGCCTGACCGCGTTTGGTCGCGTGGCTCTGGCGCGCGCCGACGTGGTCGTGCCGGAGCTTCCTGGTCCCTTCGGCGTTCGCGTCATCGCGGAAGCCCAGCCGCTCGGCCTGCGGCATTCACTGGTGCGGGTACCCGTCGACGGGCTCTATGAGGCGCTGCGGGCCTGCCCGGTCCGGCTGTCCACAATGGGCCGTGGGCTAGATGAGGATACGGCGTATTTCCTCGCGGCTGCGGCCGCCGGACGGCACGCAGCCGCGCTGCTCGGCTGAGCTACTCATACTCTCACTGCGGCCTGCCCGGCCCGCTGATGCCCAGCCCCCGCTATCGCCCGGCCCCGCTATTGCCCGGCCCGGCTACGCCGTTTCAGGGCTGTACGCGCCGAGAACGTCCACGACGAACACGAGAGTGTCGGTGCCCTTGATGCCCGCCTGCGGGTTGCCCGTCTTGCCGTAGCCGTCCGCGGGCGGGATCACGAGCAGTACCCGGCTGCCGATGTGCTGGCCGACCAGACCCTTGTCCCAGCCGGGAATGACCTGTGAGGGCGTCGCGCCGACGGCGAAGCCGAACGGTGCGCCGTTTTCCCAGGACGAGGAGAAGACCTTCTTGCTGGTCCAGTTCACGCCGACATACTGGACCACGACCATCTGGCCCTTGCCGACCTTGGGGCCTGAGCCCTGGATCAGGGTATGCACGGTCAGGGTCGTGGGCGGCGCGGTCTGGGGGATCGTCACCGTCGGCGCGGCGCCCTGCGCGCTCTGCACGGTCGGGAGTGCCCCGCCGCCGTGCGAAACCTGCTGTCCGGCGGCGGAGGACGTCGCCGCGTACGCCTTGATCAGGTCCACCACGAACACGAGGGTGTCGGTGGGCTTGACGCCGCCAGACACATTTCCCTGCGAGCCGTAGCCGTCTGCTGGCGGAATGACGGCGAGCACGCGGCTCCCCGCCGACTGCCCGACAAGCGCCTTCTTCAGGCCCTTGAGCAACTGCCCGCCCGGCGGGAAAAGCTCGGGCGTCGAGTGCGTGAACGTATCCACCTTCAGGGCGGCCTTCGTGCCGCTCCAGACGTAGCCGACATAGTTGCCGACGAACACGTCATTTCGGGCCAGCTGCGGGCCACTTCCCTTGACTACCGTTCTTACCACCAGCCGGTTGTCCGGATTAGCCTTCGGGATGCTCACCATCGGGTTCCTGCCCCATGCCCCGGTGACTTTGACGTCCGTGCTCGGGCTGGTGCCGCCGCATCCCGCCAGCAGCGCGGCCATCAAGACGAGCGGGACGGCGACCGGGAGTGCAAGAGCTGGGATGCGGCGCATGAACGACCTTTTCGTTGTGGAGAGCGTCCCGATGGGCAGGTCAAGGGTCATGACGCAGTCGCCATGACCGACCCGCCGCGCCCGTAAGCCTACCGGCGCTGGCACGCGGTATTTCACATTCCGGCGATGAGTTTCTCGACACGCTCGTCGACCGCGCGGAACGGGTCCTTGCACAACACTGTGCGCTGCGCCTGGTCGTTCAGTTTCAGATGAACCCAATCCACGGTGAAGTCCCTGCGCTTCTCCTGTGCGCGCCGGATGAACTCACCGCGCAGCCGCGCCCTGGTGGTCTGCGGAGGAACCGACTTGGCCTCGAAAATGTCCAGGTCCCTGGCCACCCGCTGGACGGCGCCGCGGCCCTGCAGCAGGTAGAAAAGGCCCCGCCCGCGGTGTACGTCGTGGTAGGCGAGATCAAGCTGCGCCACGCGCGGCGACGCGAGCGGCAGGTCGTGCTTGGCCCGGTAGCGCTCGATGAGCTGGTACTTGGTTACCCAGTCGATCTCACGCGCGACCATATCCAGGTCGCCGGTGTCGACCGCCCGCACCGTCCGCTCCCACAGCGCGAGCACGCGCTTGGCGATGGCATCGCTACCGCGCCGCTCGGCGAAATCCTGGGCCTTGACCAGGTACTCCTGCTGGATCTCCAGCGCGCTCATTTCCCGGCCGTTGGCGAGCCGCACCCGGCGGCGGCCGGTGATGTCGTGGCTCACTTCCCTGATTGCCCGGATCGGGTTCTCCAACGTCAGGTCCCGCATCACACTGCCGGCCTCTACCATGCGCAGCACGAGATCGGTGGCGCCCACCTTGAGCAGCATGGTGGTCTCGCTCATGTTCGAGTCGCCGACGATCACATGCAGCCGGCGGAACCGTTCGGCGTCCGCGTGCGGCTCGTCCCTGGTGTTGATGATGGGCCGCGACCGGGTGGTAGCGGACGAGACGCCTTCCCAGATGTGCTCGGCGCGCTGGCTTACGCAGTAGACGGCGCCCCTCGGGGTTTGCAGCACCTTGCCCGCGCCACAGATGATCTGCCGTGTCACAAGGAACGGGATGAGGATGTCGGCCAGCCTGCCGAACTCGCCGTGGCGGCCGACGAGGTAGTTCTCGTGACAGCCATACGAGTTGCCCGCGGAGTCTGTGTTGTTCTTGAACAGGTAGATGTCTCCCGCGATGCCCTCTTCACGCAGCCGCCGGTCCGCGTCGATCAGCAGGCCTTCCAGGATCCGCTCGCCCGCTTTGTCGTGCACCACTAGATCCACGACGTTGTCGCATTCCGGTGTCGCATATTCCGGATGGCTGCCGACGTCCAGGTAGAGCCGTGCGCCGTTGCGGAGGAAAACGTTGCTGCTCCGCCCCCACGACACGACCCGGCGGAACAGGTAGCGGGCCACCTCGTCAGGAGACAGGCGCCGCTGGCCGCGGAACGTGCAAGTGACCCCGTACTCGTTTTCGAGGCCGAAGATGCGTCGCTCCATGCCGACAGGCTATGTCCCGTCGGAAGCGTCGGCGCCGCCGTTCCCGTCTGGGCCGTCGCCGCCCGAGTCCGCAGCAGCGCCGTCCGCACCCCCGCGCGTCCGTTGCGGATCATCTGTGCCCGCCTTGCCGGTGCTGGCGGCGGATGATGTGGCAGCCTCGGCGAGCAGTTCCTCCAGCCGGGCCGCGGTCAGCCTGCGGAACGTGCGACGGTTCCTGGTGCGGTCGAGGACGGCGACCTCGAGTTGGCGCGGTGAGAGGTCCGGCCCGTTACCCGGGCCGACCAGCGCGGCCAGGGCCGCGCTGAAGGCCTGGCTGAGCGTCATGCCCTCCGCGTAACGGTCTTTCAGGACGCCCGCTACCTGGTCCGCCTGGCCCCCCATGGCAACGAACCCGTGCTCGTCTGCGACTGAGCCGTCGAAGGTGATCCGGTAGATCTGATCCCGTTCCGCGATATCCCCGACCTCTGCGACCACGATCTCGACCTCGAACGGCTTGTTGCTCTCCGTGAAGATCGTCCCGAGCGCCTGCGCATACCAGTTCGCCAGGCCGCGGGCCGTGACATCCTGCCGGTCGTACAGGTAACCGGTCACATCCGCGTAGCGCACGCCGGCCTTGCGCAGGTTCTCGAACTCGTTGTACCGGCCCACCGCCGCGAAGGCGATCCGGTCGTAGATCTCACTGATCTTGTGGAGGGCACGGGACGGGTTCGGCGCGACGAAGAGGATCCCTTCGCGGTACTGCAGCACGAGGCCGCTGCGACCCCGGGCGATGCCCTTGCGCGCGTAGTCCGCCTTGTCCTTCATCGCCTGTTCTGGCGATACGTAGAAGGGCATGGACACCGCTGTCACATTCCTTTACTCATCGATGCAGGGCTGCTGTTACTTGAGCGTGGCTGTTCGTGGAGTTCCTGCAGGCAGCGCGTCAGCTCAGCGGTGCGACCGGCCCGCCCGGCGACCGCATCCGGCTGTCGATGACCGTCCGCACGAACTCGCCAGTCTCCTCGTCGGACAGACGCCGGAATCCGTCGGCGGTCGTGATCGCGACTACCGGATAGATACGGCGGGTCAGGTCGGGTCCGCCAGTCGCGGAATCGTCATCCGCCGCGTCATAGAGCGCCTGGAGGCAAGCGAGTACCGCCTCATCGGCTGAAAGGCCATCGCGGTACAGCTTCTTCAGGGCACCTCGAGCGAAGACCGAGCCGGATCCGATCCCGTGGAACCTATGTTCCTCGTAGCGGCCGCCGACGACGTCGTAGCTGAAGATGCGACCCATCTCACGTCCCTCGTCGTAGCCGGCGAACAGCGGCACCACGACAAGGCCCTGCATGGCGACACCCAGATTCCCGCGGATCATCGTGGCCAGCCGGTTGGCCTTGCCTTCGAGCGACAGGGCACGGCCCTCGAGCTTCTCGTAGTGCTCAAGCTCAACCTGGAACAGCCTGACGACTTCGATCCCCATCCCGGCCACGCCCGCGATGCCGACGCACGAGTAGTCGTCCGTGCGGAACACCTTCTCGATGTCCCGTTGCGCGATGACGTTGCCCGCCGTAGCACGACGGTCGCCAACCATGACGACGCCCGCGTCACAAGCGGCTGCGACGATCGTGGTGCCGTGCGGCAAGTGCTGTGCGGCTTCGGCTGGGGAACCTGCTACGGAGGGTCCTGCGGGCATGGGTACGTTCGCTGGCAACAGACCGGGCGAGTACGACGCGAGGAACTCGGTGAAGGACGAGGTGGCGGCGCCGATGAACGCCGCAGGGCGGTGCGCTCCGCCGTTGAAGCCAGAACCCACGAGGCTCCTCCCAGTCGTGTCCCAAGTCATGCTCAATCAGTCAGTACATGTCCCAGACCCTACTGCGGCGGGCGCACGGTCGCAGAGGCGGTCATCCGCTGCGCCGTCCGCCCACGGCGAACCGGCTTACTGGCCGCCCTTCTGCACGTATGAGCGGACGAACTCCTCCGCGTTCTCCTCGAGCACCTCGTCGATCTCGTCGAGTATCGCGTCGACGTCCTCGGAGAGCTTCTCGTGCCGCTCCTGGACGTCCTCGTTGACTTGCGACTCCGACTCCTCAACCTCCTCGGCCCGCCGGGTAGTCTGCCGCTGACCGCCGGTGTCCTTAGTCGCCATACCTGTACCTCCGTGGATTGAGGGGTGACCCTCCCGGTCTCAACGGTATCTTCGCCCGGCTGTGCCCGGCCCAACCCTTCGGGCGGGTATCGGTACGGATTCGAGCCCGGGCCGCCGCCGCGTCGCCGGGGATCCCCGGTAACAGCGGTTTCGGGGGTTCTGGGGCCATTGGGGTCCGGGATGTCGCCGGGACGCACCGTGCCCCACCGGGACGCACCGTGCCCACCGGGACGCACCGTGCCCACCGGGACGCACCGTGCCCACCGGGACGCACCATGCCCACCGGGACGCACCATGCCCACCGGGACGCACGGGGACGCACCGTGCCCACCGGGAGGCACGGGGACGCACCGTGCCCACCGGGAGGCACGGGACGCACCGTGCCCACCGGGACGCACCATGTCCCAACCGGCACGCCACCGTGCCCTCCGCGGCAGCACGCGCGTCATCGGGGTTTCGGGGGTCTCTCCCGGGAGCCAGCACCTCGCCGGGCCGGCTCGTCCTCGTCGGCCCGTACTTAATCCTCACCTCGGCCCGTACTTAATCCTCACCAGTGAGGGCGGCGACCAGATCGGCTGCCGTCCTGCAGCGGTCGAGCAGGGTGCCAACGTGCCCACGGGTGCCCCGCAGCGGCTCGAGGGTCGGGACGCGCTGCAAGGACTCACGGCCCGGGATGTCGAAAATGACAGAATCCCACGAGGCGGCGGCGACTGAGTCCGCATACTGCCGCAGGCAGCGGCCGCGGAAGTAGGCACGCGTGTCTTCGGGCGGTTCGTCGATGGCGTGCGCCACCCGGTCGTCGCTGTTGAGCTGGACCATCCGGCCACGGGCAGCGAGCCTGTTATAGAGCCCGCGATCCGGCCGGATGTCGGAATACTGTAGGTCAACCAGCTGGAGACGGGGATGATCCCAGCCGAGCCCGTCCCGCGCCCGGTACCCCTCGAGCAGTTCCAGCTTGGTTACCCAGTCAAGTTCACGCGCCAGGGACATGGGCTCGGCGGCAAGGCGGCTGAGCACCGATTCCCAGCGGTCGAGCACGTCCGCGGTCATCTCGTCGATGTCCGCACCGAGCCTGTCTTCCACATACTTCCTCGCGTACTCGAGGTACTCGATCTGAAGCTGGATTGCGGTGAGCTTCCTGCCATTCCGCAGTGTGACCAGGTGGCGGCACGAAGGATCGTGTGATACGGCCCGAAGATCCGCCACGGGCGCGTCGAGCGATAGGTCGACGTCGAGGAACTTCTCCTCGATCATGGCAAGCACGAGCGCGGTCGTGCCCAGCTTGAGGTAGGTGGAGACTTCGCTCATGTTCGCGTCGCCGATGATCACGTGCAGCCGGCGGTACTTCTCCGGATCGGCGTGCGGTTCGTCGCGAGTGTTGATGATCGGCCGCTTCAGCGTCGTCTCCAGGCCAACCTCGACCTCGAAGAAGTCGGCCCGCTGGCTGATCTGGAACCCGTTGCCCCGCCCGTCTGCCCCGATACCGACACGCCCAGCGCCGCAGATCACCTGCCGTGAGACGAAAAACGGCGTGAGGTGGCGCACAATGTCGGCGAATGGCGTTGCCCGGTTCATCAGGTAGTTCTCATGGCAGCCGTACGAGGCGCCCTTATTGTCGGTGTTGTTCTTGTACAGTTGGATGGCCGGACCACCGGGCATCTGCGCGGCGCGTGCGGCGGCCTCGGCCATCACCCGCTCGCCGGCCTTGTCCCAGCAGACCGTGTCCAGCGGGTTCGTGCACTCCGGCGTCGAGTACTCCGGATGGGCGTGGTCCACATACAGCCGGGCGCCGTTGGTGAGGATGACGTTGGCGAGCCCCAGATCCTCATCGGTGAGCTGCGCCGGGTCGGCCACCTCGCGGGCGAGGTCGAATCCGCGCGCGTCGCGGAGCGGGTTCTCCTCCTCGAAATCCCACCGGGCGCGCCGGGCGCGGGCCGCCGTCGCCGCCTGGTACGCGTTGACCACCTGAGACGACGTAACCATCGCATTGGCACCTGGCTGACCGGGCACCGCGATGCCGTACTCGGTCTCGGTACCCATGACCCGCCGCACACTCATGCCGAAAAGCCTAATGTCGCTTTGCGGCAAAGCGTACGGCGAAACATGCCCACGACATCGCGTGGGACGCAGGCGCCGGTCACAGGTACTGGCCGGTGTTGGCGACGGTGTCGATGGACCGGCCTGCCTCGGTGCCGTGCTTGCCGGAGATCAGCGTCCGGATGTAGACGATCCGTTCGCCCTTCTTTCCAGAGATCCGCGCCCAGTCGTCCGGGTTGGTCGTGTTCGGGAGATCCTCGTTCTCGCTGAACTCGTCCAGGCATGCGGCGAGGAGATGCGCGACCCGAAGGCCCTTCTGGCTGGTCTCGAGGAATTCCTTGATCGCCATCTTCTTGGCCCGGTCCACGATGTTCTGGATCATCGCACCGGAGTTGAAGTCCTTGAAGTAGAGAACTTCCTTGTCACCGTTGGCGTAGGTGACCTCGAGGAACCTGTTCTCCTCGGTCTCGCTGTACATGCGCTCCACGACGCGCTGGATCATCGCATCCACGGTGGCGTCTGCCGAGCCGCCGTGCTCGGCCATGTCATCGGGGTGCAGCGGCAGCCGGCGCAAGACGTACTTCGAGAAGATGTCCCTGGCCGCCTCAGCATCGGGCCGCTCGATCTTGATTTTGACGTCAAGGCGGCCCGGCCGCAGGATCGCGGGGTCGATCATGTCCTCGCGGTTGGACGCGCCGATCACGATGACGTTCTCCAGGCCCTCGACACCGTCGATCTCGCTGAGCAACTGCGGCACGATTGTGTTCTCGACGTCGCTCGACACGCCAGACCCACGGGTACGGAAGATCGAGTCCATCTCGTCGAAGAACACGATGACGGGCATGCCCTCGCTGGCCTTCTCGCGGGCGCGCTGGAAGACCAGGCGGATGTGGCGCTCGGTCTCGCCGACGTACTTGTTAAGAAGCTCCGGGCCCTTGATGTTCAGGAAGAAGCTCTTGCCTTCCTCGTTCGCCGCGACCTGCTTGGCGAGCGAGTTCGCCACCGCCTTGGCGATCAGCGTCTTGCCGCAGCCGGGAGGGCCGTAAAGCAGCACGCCCTTCGGCGGGCGCAGCATGTGCTCCCTGAACAGGTCGGCGTGCAGGTAGGGCAGTTCGATGGCATCGCGGATCTGCTCGATCTGCGGGCCAAGGCCACCGATGTCGGCATAGGTGATGTCAGGCACTTCCTCGAGGATAAGCTCCTCGACCTCGGCCTTGGGGATGCGCTCATACACGTAGCCGGAACGCGGCTCGAGCAGCAGCGCGTCACCGGCGCGCAGCGGTGCCGACAGGAGCGGCTCGGCCAGCCGGACCACGCGCTCCTCATCAGCGTGAGCGATCACGAGCGCCCGGTCACCGCCTTTGAGCGTCTCCTTGAGCATGACAACCTCGCCCACGGTCTCGTAAGCCTGGGCGAGTACCACGTTGAGCGCCTCGTTGAGCACGACCTCCTGGCCGGGCCTGAGCTCATCCACCTCAACCGCCGGGCTTACGTTCACCCGCATCTTGCGGCCACCGGTGAACACGTCCACGGTTCCGTCACCACGTGCCTCGAGGAAGATCCCAAAACCCGACGGCGGCTGCGCGAGCCGGTCGACTTCCTCCTTCAGCGCGACGATCTGATCCCGCGCTTCGCGCAAGGTCGCGGCGAGCCGCTCGTTCTGGCTGGTAACCGCTGCCAGATTGACCTGCGCGTCGCGAAGGCGCTCCTCGACCGCCCTGGTTTGACGGGGTGAATCCGAAAGCCGCCGCCGCAGCACCGCTACCTCTTCCTCGAGGAAGGAGATCTGCGTGGTGAGGTCAGCAACCTCCTGCTCATGACGCGCGGCGCGGGCGTCGTCATCGCGACCTGCCACGACCCAACCCCCCTTCCTAGAGCCGACCTAACCTAGACCCTACCTATCTAGAGGCCTGTCGTAACCTGACCGGACGGAGCCATGCCCGCGTGGATTCCCCCAGTTGTGCGCATGGGCGCATCTTGCCTGGTCAACGGCAGTACTCACTAACCTGTCTCGCAGGCCCGAGTTGAGCTACCAAGCTGGCCGAGCCGGGATCGACACATCCCCGGCTCCCTCGGGTCAAGTCCGATTGAGTGTCGATCGGGTAAAAAAACGGCGTGAAACGGGCTACGTCCGCCGTCGCCGGGTCGGCGGTGCGACCCCGTCGGCTAGCCGGCGAGCGGTGATAAGGAAGCCGGTATGGCCGACCATCCGGTGCTCAGGCCGCACTGCGAGCCCATCCGCGTGCCAGCCACGGACCAGGGTCTCCCATGCGGCGGGCTCGTCGAAGCTGCCGTGCGTGCGCAGCGCCTCAACGGTCCGCGACAGCTGCGTGGCAGTCGCGACATAACAGCAGATGAGACCGCCGGGAATGAGCGCGCGGCCGGTCACGCCGAAACACTCCCACGGGGCCAGCATGTCCAGCACCACGCGATCGAACCCGGCTAGCACGGGACCGGTGGGGTCCGGCGTTCCCGCGGCAGACACCGGGCCGTCGGCGGGTTCCGGGCTGTTCCACCGGGAGGCACCGTGCCCTCCGGGTCCGGCCCTGGCTCCGGGTCCGGCCCTGGCTCCGGGTCCGGCCCTGGCTCCGGGTCCGGCCCTGGCTCCGGGTCCGGCCCTGGCTCCGGGTCCGGCCCTGGCCTCCCGGGTCCGGCCCTGCCTCCCGGGTCCGGCCCTGCCTCCGGGTCCGGCCCTGCCTCCGGGTCCGGCACCTGCCTCCGGGTCCGGCACCGTGCCCCCGGGTCCGGCACCGTGCCCCCCGGGTCCGGCACCGTGCCCCACGGGTCCGGCACCGTGCCCCGCGGGTCCGGCACAGCCTGCGGGGGCGGCGTCGGCGCGGAGAGATCGCCAAGTACAAGGCGCCAGGCCGGATGCGGGCCGCAGAAAAAGCGCTCCACGTTGCGACGGGCGATCTCGGCGAAGTCCGTCCGGCGCTCGTAAGAGACGACGACGCCATGGTCACCGACGGCGCGAAGCAGCCAGCAGGTGAGGGCGCCGGAGCCCGCGCCCGCCTCCAGCACCCTGGCGCCGGCAAACACGTCGGCAAAGCCCAGGATGTGCGCCGCGTCCTTGGGGTAGACGATGGTGGCGCCGCGTTTCATCGCCAGCGTGTAGTCGGCGAGCAGCGGCCGCAGCGCCACGTAGGGAGTACCGCCGGCCGAGCGCACCACGGCCCCCTCAGGCTGCCCGAGCAGGTCGTCATGCGCGAGCGAGCCGCGATGGGTGTGAAACAACCGGCCAGCCTCGAGGAGGACCAGATGCTGCCGCCCTTTCGGGTCGGTCAGCTGGACCTGATCGCCTGCGATGAAAGGTCCCCGTCGCGGTCGCGTCATGCCGGAAAGGTTAACGGCGTGCGCGCGCAGCCGTTCGGGTTCCTGCTGGCCCGCCGCGTCGCGGCGCTTTTCAGACGTCGGCGAAGACCCTGTCCAGGTCGCGGGCCGCGAGCACGCCGAAGATCCGGCCGGAGGGCTCGACGAGCAGGTACTCAGTCGCCGGGGCGCGCCGTACCGCTTCGAGCAGCTCGGCGCCGGACAGGTCGGCTGAGAGCACCATCCCTGGCCCGAGCGATCGGGCCAGGGAACCGACCTCGATCCACGGACGGCGGTGCTGCGGAGTCGCCGTTACCGCCGACTCGTTGACGATGGCGATCGGTTTCTGCTCGTGATCGACCACGACGAGGGCCCCGGCATGCGCCTCGTCCGCACGCCGGACCGCCTCCGCGAGCGGTATGTCCGCCGTGACAGGTACGGCACGGCGCGCCAGAGTTCTTGCGTCCAGCGCGGGCAGCCGCGCACGCAGCCGCGCCGCCTGGATGGCCTGCCCGGCGCCGAGCCACATGAACGCCGCGATCACGGCGATCCAGGCGGTGGCGAATAGGTTGGTCTGCTTGCCGCCCATGGCGACCGTGATCACCGGGATGAGCAGCAGTGCGCAAGCGAGGATGCGCCCGCCCCACGCGGCCGCGATCGTAGCCGTCTGCGGCCGCCCGGTCAGTTTCCAAACGGCCGCGCGGAGCAGTCGCCCGCCATCGAGCGGCAAGCCGGGCAGCAGGTTGAAGATGCCGACGATCAGGTTCGCCCACATGAGCTGTACCACGAGCACGCCCGGCACCGTGTCCGAAGGGACTACCTTGGTCAGCGCCCAGCCCGCGCAGGCCAAGGCCAGGGATAGCAGCGGGCCCGCCACGGCCACCAGGAACTCCTGGCCGGGTGTCGGCGGCTCCTTCTCGATCTCGGAAACACCGCCGAGTGGGTACAGCAGGATCCGCCATACCGGCAGCCCGAAGCGCCTGGCGACAAGCGAGTGGCTCAGCTCGTGCACGAGCACGGACAGATACAGCAGCAGGACGAACGCGCCCGAGATGACGTAACGCAAAGGGCCCGTCACGGTGGCGGCAATGTTCTGCGCGTAAAAGACGATGATGAAGCCGGCGATCAGGAACCAGTACGGGGAGATGTAGACCCCGATGCCGAACGGCCGGCCGATGAGGATGCCCGGTTTCCGGCCGGGTGGCGTCCGCCCGGCCCCCGGCTGTGAGCTCCCATCCGGCTGCATATCTGCCACCCTCATGATGCTATGTGCACGACAGGCCATACTGGGCAGCGCCTATGAGCACTTCTTGAGCGACCGCTAACCGGGCAGGTTCGGCGTGCTGTCTGCGGGGCCGAGCGATCGTGCGGCACGCGACAGCGCGCTGTCCACCTCCGCCCGCCGCGCGTCGAGTTCCCGCTGGTCGGCCCGCAAGGCCGCGGACGCCGTGTCGCCAACCCGTTGTCCCTGCGCGGACAATACCGCCGCGACATCAGTCTGCGCCCGCTGCGCCCAGGGAAAAGCCCAGGTCAAAAGGTTGTCGACGGTGGCAGGCAGGTGGAATCGCGCGAGCACCGATCAGCAGTTGATTGACCTTGTCGAGCAGCGTGGCCAGGGAGAAGGCCACTCGGTGCCTCGTAGGGTCTGCGACGCAGTGCACGGTTGCTTCAGCGGCTGGTGGCCATGACCTCGCGTAGCTTTGCGAGCAACAGCCCGGCGGCCAGGTCGGTGCTCAGCTCCACGTGCCCGCCCAGCGTGCGCACCAGGAGCTGCTCGACGCCTGCGACCACTTCGTTGAGGTTCAGCGGCCGGGGCTGGACCACTTCGCGGCGGGCGAAGGCCAGGAGCTGATTGGTGAGCCCGGCGGCGCGTTCGGCGGCCCACTCGATCTGCTTGATGTCGTCGCGCAGGGCTTGCCAGTCAACCTGCGGCGCTTCCTCGGCCACCTCTTCCCTGACGAAAGCGGCGTAGTTAGAGATGACGGCCAGCAGGTTGTTGACATCATGGGCCACCCCCAGCGAGCTGGCCCAGGCTCTCCAGCCGCTGCGCCTGGTGGAGCTGACGCTCCTGCCGGTCCCGCTCCACCTGTGACTTCAGCCGTTCGCGCTCGGCCTGGAGTTCCAGCCGCTCGCCGGCATTGCGGACCGCGGCCATGACGAAGGTCTCGCCGTCGGTGTCGATGGCCGACAGCGAGATCTCCGCGGGAAACCTGCCGCCGTCACGGCGGCGGCCGGCCAGCTCCATCCTCGCGCCCATCGGCCGAGGCCAGGCCTGAAGGCCAGCTGGCTGGATCCGGCCGGGCCAGCGTGCCGGATGGGCCCAGCTTGCCTCCCTGATCAGGTGGCTAGCACCGAGGGCGTCGCGGCGGGCCAGGCCCCGGCCGATCAGGTTCCGCGGGTTGAGCCCGGCGGTGCGGCGCTTGAGCCAGGCGTTGTTTTTACGGTGCCGCGGTAGCGGCCGGCTCCCTCGCCCACGCCATCGAGACGCAGCCGGACACGGCGCAGCAGCCCGGCGGGCAGGACCCGGCCGGACCGCCGAAGGCGCGACCGTGGTGGATGCGCCCGGCGATCCACACCGGGCTTATCGGCGCGGTGCTCGGCTACCTGCTGGGTTACTGGCTCGGCAACTTCCTCGCCAGCGGGTAAGTACCGTCGCGAGCGTCGCCTCGAATGTCTTATCCGCCCTGCCCGCGATCGGCCTCCCTCCTGGCTGCTGCCTGGCCGGACGCCCCGGCCCGCTAGCGCCCGGCCCGCAGCGCGCGGGCCGCGGCCTGCAGCGCCCGGCCCGCAGCCCGCAACGATCGCGTCCGAAGCGATCGCGTCCGGCTAAGCGGCAGGCGGTTGTCACTGGCCTCCCGTACGCTCCCTGCCATGAGCTATGTCGCTGCCCAGGAACCGCCGACGGCCGCGGGCGCCGCGGCCGGTCCCGCCACGGTGCAAGTGACCGGTGCGCTGTCCCCGTCGCGGGCCGGCGACTTCATGACGTGCCCACTGCTTTACCGGTTCCGCGTCATTGACCGTTTGCCGGAGCCTCCAAGCTCCGCGGCCGCACGGGGCACCTTGCTGCACGCCGTGCTCGAGCGGTTGTTCGACCAGCCTGCCGCGCAGCGGAGTGCTCCGGCCGCCCGCGCGCTGCTCGAACCCGAATGGCGGCGTCTGCTTGGCGACGAGCCCGAGCTTGCGCAGATGTTCGCGGGCGACCCGGATCGGGACGCCTGGTTCGCCGAGGCTAACGCGATGCTCGAACGATATTTCGCCTTGGAGGATCCGCGCAGGCTCGAACCCGCGCGCCGTGAATTGTACGTGGAAACGGTGCTCGATTCCGGTCTGCTGCTCCGCGGCTATATCGACCGTCTCGATATTGCCCCGAACGGCGACGTCAGAGTCGTCGACTACAAGACAGGCACCGCGCCACGCGAGGAGTTCGAGGCACGCGCGCTCTTCCAGATGAAGTTCTACGCGCTCGTGCTCTGGCGCCAAGGCGGCCAGGTGCCCAGGTTGCTTCAGCTGATGTATCTGGGCAACGGGGAGATTCTCCGCTACGCGCCGGACGAGGCGGACCTGCGCGCGACCCAGCGCAAGACCGAGGCGATATGGCGCGCGATAGAGCGGGCGAGATCACTGAAAGACTGGCGACCGCGGCCGAGCCGCATCTGCGACTGGTGCGCGCACAAGGCCCACTGCCCGGCGTTCGGCGGCACCCCGCCGCCGCTGCTCGCAGCAGACAGTGACGCACCCGACTCCCTAACGGCTAACGGCGATGCCGAGTCCGCTGCCCGCGCCGACCCGCTCCCCGAGGTCCCCTCGCCACGGTCCTTTCCCGTGGACATCTGACAATCGAGGCTGACCAGGTCCGCTTTCATGATCGCGCTAACCTCCGGAGCTGTCGAAAAACAAGCCGTTGCTTGTAGTTCATTCTGTCGTCGTAGCGGAGTCTGGAGTGGATGAGAGCGCCGGTGGCGTCCGGTTATCCACCCCCGCGGATCATGCAGCGAACGCAAGCGCGGTGTGACTGTGAAGATCAAATCTGCGCGTTGATCACCTGAGGGCACTCCTGGCAGTATTCGCGCAAGCACTACCCCGATCATGAGGTAGGCCGGCGGTGCCCTGGGCAGCTACTCGACGTGCTCGGCGAGGATTACATCCGCACGGCCAGGGCCAAGGGCCTGCCCGAGCGGCGGGTGATCTACGTGCATGCCCTCCGCGCTGCGCTCACCCCGGTGGCTTCTCAGCTCGGTGTGGACGTGGGCCAACTGCTGGCTGGTGTCGTCGTTGTCGAGACGGTGTTCGGCCTTGGCGGAATCGGCTACGCATCCGTGGAGGTCATTTACACCGACAACCCGCCGGTGATCATCGGGTTCGTCATCATCGCGGCGCTGTTCGTGGTTGTGCCCAACCTCATCGTCGACCTTTGCTACTCACTGCTCGACCCCCGGGTGCGGATCACATGAGCCAGTCGCCAGGGCGCGGCCGGGCGCACGGCTCCCGATGTGCCCGCTACCCGGTGGCTACGACCGCACGCAGCATGCCGAGATTGATCTCCGCCAACGAATCCGCAACCACCCGGCCCGCCCGTACCGGGATGGGCACGAGGCTCGGCACGGCGACCACCGCGCAGCCGGCCGCCTCGCCGGAGGCGACCCCGTTCGGTGAATCCTCGAGCACCACGCAGCGGTGCGGGTGCGCGCCGAGGAGCTTTGTCGCAAGCAGGTACGGCCCAGGGTCGGGCTTGGCGGCGCTGACGTCCGCCGCGCAGACTGTCGCGCCAAAGGCGATACCAAGCTTTCCGATGACCGCATCCATGATTGGACGCTCGGCGGACGTGACCAGCGCGCACGGAATTCCGGCCGCGGCCACTTCAGCGAGCAGCTCGCCGGCTCCGGGCATCATCGGCGTATCGCCTTCCCTGAGCAGCGCTACCATGCCGTCCACCAGCCAGCTTGCAACGGTGGCCGGCGCGGCGGGAATGGCGGCCCGGGCCAGCATGTAGTCGACCGCCTTGACGAGCGACCCGCCGATCAGCCGGGCCTGATCCGACCGCCTCCACGATCCGCCGAGCCTGGCCATGATCTCGGTCTCCACCTCGAACCAGAACGGTTCGGTGTCCACCAGCAAGCCATCCATGTCGAACAGGACGGCTTGGAGCACTGGGTCCTGGCGGGTCGTCAAACGCTGAAGTATTTCGCCTCGGGATGGTGCGCCACCAGGGCGTCGGTGGCCTGCTCAGGCACGAGCTGGTATTCCTCGGACAGCGTCACCCCGATCCGGTGCGGCCCGAGCAGCCGCATGACCTTGGCACGGTCCTCAAGGTTCGGGCAGGCGGGGTAGCCGAACGAGTAACGGCAGCCCCGGTATCCGACCTTGAGAATGCCATCCAGGTCGGGCGGGTCCTGGTCGGCAATCCCGAGCTCGGACCGCAGCCGTGCGTGCCAGTATTCGGCCAGCGCCTCGGTCAGCTGTACCGACAGCCCATGCAGCTCGAGGTATTCACGGTAGGAGTTCTTCTCGAACAATTCCGCTGTCGCGACGCTGACCCGCCGACCAACCGTGACGAGCTGGAATGCCACTACATCGGTCTCGCCTGCCCCCGGCGGCCCCGCTGGCCTGAAGAAGTCGGCCAGGCACAGGTGGCGATCGCGGCGCTGCCGCGGGAAACTGAACCGCTCAAGCTCGCGGCCAATCCGTGGCGGCGCCCCGGACGGCTGTTCCCCCTCGAGGCCTTCCGCGCCGTCCACGCTCAGCACCACGAGGTCATTGCCCTCGCTGACGCAAGGGAAATAGCCGTAAACCACAGCCGCTTCGAGCAGGCCATCTGCCTGCACACGCTCAAGCCACATCCGCAGTCTTGGGCGGCCCTCGGTCTCCACGAGCTCCTCGTAGGACAACATTGGCGGACCGCCGGAGCCGCCCGGACCGCCGGAACCGGAGTTCGCAGAGCCGCGGCTCGGTTTCAGCCCCCACTGCCCCATGAATGTCGCCCGCTCGTCAAGGAACGCCCCGTACGCCGCGAGCGGGATCCCCTTGATGACCCGGGTCCCCCAGAACGGAACCGCCGGTACGGGGTTATCCGTGGCGACATCGGAGCGCGCCTGCGGCAGCCGTTCTGTATCGGTCTCCTGGAAACGGCGGGCACGGACGCGTCGCTCACGCAGCGGAGGCAGCTGGGCGCCTGCCTCGCCCCGCCTGACCGCCATGAACGCGTCCATCAGCCGGAGCCCCTCGAACGCGTCCCTGGCGTAGCGGACCTCGCCATCGAACTGCTCGGCAAGATCCTGCTCGACGTAGGAACGGGTGAGCGCGGCGCCGCCGAGCAGCACAGGCCAGCGGTGCGCCAGCCCGCGGGTGTTCAGCTCGTGCAAATTCTCCCTCATCACCACGGTCGACTTCACCAGCAACCCGGACATGCCGATCGCGTCCGCCCGGTGCTCGAGCGCTGCGTCCACGATCGCCGAGACCGGCTGCTTGATGCCGATGTTGACGACGTCGTAGCCGTTGTTCGAGAGGATGATGTCGACCAGGTTCTTACCGATGTCGTGCACATCGCCCTTCACGGTGGCGAGCACGATCTTGCCCTTGCCATCCTCGTCGGCACGGTCCATATGCGGTTCGAGGTAAGCGACCGCAGCCTTCATCACCTCTGCGGACTGCAGCACGAACGGGAGCTGCATCTGCCCGGATCCGAACAGCTCACCAACGACCTTCATGCCCTCGAGCAGCACGTCGTTGACGATCTCCAGGGCCGGCCGCTGGCCGAGAGCCTCATCCAGATCGGCTTCGAGGCCCTTGCGTTCCCCATCGATGATCCGGCGCTTCAACCGCTCCCATAGCGGCAGCGCGGCAAGCTCTGCGGCCCGGTCGGCCTGCACGCTCGCCGTGTCGACACCCTCGAAGATCTCAAGTAGCCGCTGCAGCGGGTCGTAGCCCGCCCGGCGCCTGTCGTAGACGAGGTCGAGCGCGACCTGCCGCTGCTCGTCGGGTATCCGGGCCATCGGCAAGATCTTCGAAGCGTGCACGATGGCCGAGTCGAGTCCCGCCTTCGTGCACTCGTGCAGAAAGACGGAGTTGAGCACCGCCCGGGCCGGTGGCTTGAGCCCAAACGACACGTTCGAGACGCCGAGCGTGGTCTGCACATCCGGGTAGCGGCGTTTGACCTCACGGATCGCCTCGATCGTCTCGATCGCGTCGTGGCGCGTCTCGTCCTGGCCGGTGGTGATCGGGAAGGTCAGGCAGTCCACGATGATGTCGCTGACCCGCATGCCCCAGTTCCTGGTCAGGTCCTCGATCAGCCGGGTGGCCACCCGCACCTTCCACTCGGCGGTGCGGGCCTGGCCCTCCTCGTCGATGGTGAGCGCGACCACGGCGGCGCCGTGCTCCATCACCAGCGGCATGATCCGCGCCATCCGCGACTGCGGGCCGTCACCATCCTCGTAGTTGACCGAGTTGACGACGGCGCGCCCGCCGAGCAACTCCAGGCCCGCCGTGATCACACCTGGCTCGGTGGAGTCAAGCACGAGGGGCAGCGTCGCCGCGGTCGCGAGCCGCCCGGCGATCTCGCGCATGTCGACGACGCCGTCACGGCCCACGTAGTCGACGCACACGTCCAGCAAATGAGCGCCGTCCCTCGTCTGCTGCCTGGCGATCTCCACGCAGTCGTCCAACCTGCCGTCGTTCATCGCATCGCGGAAGGCCTTCGAGCCGTTGGCGTTGGTGCGCTCGCCGATGGCGAGGAACGAGGTTTCCTGGCGGAACGGCACGTGCTGGTAGAGCGACGACGCCCCGGGCTCCGGGCGCGGCCGCCTGTGCTTCACTTCGCGGCCGCGCACCCGCGCGATGACCGCAGCCAGGTGCCCGGGTGTGGTGCCGCAGCAGCCGCCTACCAGGCCGACGCCAAACTCGGTGGTGAACATGTCGTGGGCCGCGGCCAGTTGATCCGGGGTCAGCGGGTAGCGTGCGCCGTCCGCGGTAAGTTCGGGGAGGCCGGCGTTCGGCTGGCAGGACAGCCCCACGCGCGCGTGCTGCGAAAGATACCTCAGGTGCTCGCTCATCTCGGATGGCCCGGTGGCGCAGTTGAGGCCGATCATGTCGATGCCGAGGGGCTCGAGGGCGGTCAGGGCCGCGCCGATCTCCGAGCCGAGCAGCATCGAACCGGTTGTCTCGATCGTCACCTGGGCGATCAGCGGCACGTCCGCGCCAGCGTGGGTGATCGCCCGCCGGGCCCCGATGATGGCCGCCTTGGCCTGGAGCAGATCCTGGCAGGTCTCCACGATGAGCGCGTCGGCGCCGCCCACGAGCAGGCCCTCCGCGCACCGCTGGTAGGTGTCGCGCAGCCGCGCGAACGTTACATGACCGAGGGTCGGCAGCTTGGTGCCCGGCCCGATCGAACCGAGTACCCAGCGCGGCAGGTCTGGCGTGGCCCCGGTCCAGTGATCGGCTGCTTCGCTGGCGATCTTCGCGCTTGCCTCGGAGAGCTCGAAGATCCGGTCTTCGATGCCGTACTCGCCGAGGTTCCCGAGGTTGGCACCGAACGAGTTGGTTTCCACGCAATCAACGCCGATCGCGAAGTACGCGTCGTGCACCGCGCGCACCACGTCGGGCCTTGTCACGTTGAGTATCTCGTTGCAGCCCTCGTGGTCTTCGAAGTCACTGAGGGCGACGTCGTGGGCCTGGAGCATGGTGCCCATTGCCCCATCGGCTATAACCACGCGCTCCGCAAGCGCGGCACGCAAGGATCCCGATCGGCCGCTCATATGCACCAACTGTATCTGCCCCCAACTGTCCGCCGACCATGCCGCAAGTATCCGCTCGCATCAGAGCCTCGCACGTTTGGGGCGGGTCTGTGCCTTCGGCGGCGGGCTCGGGGCCTTCAGGAGGAGCCTCGCTCGCGCAGGTGCTGGGAAGCGCGGCCACCTGCCACGCCAGCCGGTGACGTGCCGCGGCGACCAGCAGTGAGCACGTAGGCTGGAATCGTTCACGCTGCGAACGGCACCCACGGCACGTCCGTGACGCGGGATGTGACGCAGGGCCGTGACGCTGGGACGTGAAGCACGGCAAGCGCGCGGAGGAGGTGTTCGGGCCATCGAGTTGGAAAACGTCGATGATCTCACCGCCCCTGTGCTGGTGGCAGCGTTCGAGGGCTGGAACGACGCCGGCGAGGCCGCCTCAGGGGTGATCGAGCATCTCACCACCGCGTGGGAGCCCGTTCCGATTGGCGCGATCGACCCGGAGGACTTCTACGATTTCCAGGTGACGCGCCCCGTGGTCGAGCTTTCCGGTGGGCGGACCGAGCGCCTGGTATGGCCGACGACACGGCTCTCGCGGACCAGGCCGGAGGGGATTGACCGCGACATAGTGCTTGTGCATGGGATCGAGCCGAACATGCGCTGGCGCAGGTTCTGCGCCGAGCTTGTGCAGGGCTTCACCGACCTTGGCGCCGACATGATCGTCCTGCTGGGCGCGCTGCTCGCTGACGCGCCGCACACGCGACCGGTGCCGATCTCCGGCTCGGTGTCGCAGTCACGGCTCGCCGCCGAGCTCAACATGGAGCCCGTTGACTACAAGGGCCCGACGGGGATCCTGGGGGTGCTGCAGCATGCTTGCGGCGAGGCGGGTCTGACAGCGGTCTCGCTGTGGGCATCTGTCCCGCATTACGTAGCCCAGCCACCCAACCCGAAGGCGACGCTCGCGCTGATCCGTGGCATCGAGGACATCGTGGACATCACTCTCCCACTCGCAGACCTGGCCGAGCAGGCGCGTGCGTGGGAGCGTGGCGTCGATGAACTCGCGCAACAGGACACCGAGGTGGCCGAGTACGTCCGGGCACTCGAGGATCAGCGGGACGCGACGGAACTGCCCGAGGCGAGCGGCGACGCCATCGCCCGCGAATTCGAGCGGTACCTGCGGCGCCACGGCAACCCTGGCGACGCAGGCAACCGCTGACGGTTCCGCAGTCGCTGCGCCGCAGCGGCGGGGGTTCCGGGGCCGTCGTCTCACCGGGCCGCCGCTGCGGGCCGCCTGGGCACGGGTGCGCCGCGCACGGGATCTTTGCCCAGCGCTCGGGCCGGGTAACTATCGTATTGTCTCAGGTGTTAATGGCGAGGTCAGGGGGAGCCTTGCGCGCACTGTGGTGTCACCGCGTGACTCAGGTGTCCTGCAGGGTGAACTCGCAGGCTGCGGAGCTGTGGCACAGCCCGGCCGGGCGACGCCGCGGATGGCCACGTCACAGGGTGGGCATCGCGGTCTTCGCCCTCTTCGCCGTTCTGATGATCATGCCGGTCGGCGTGACCCCGCTCGCCAAGTCAGATGTGTGGTCATTCGCCGAACACGCGCATGGCGTCGTCCAGCACCTCAGGGTCCGCGGGCAGGCGGACTCGCAGGGGTATTCCGTGTGGGTGTGGCGCCCGCCTGGATCGGATTCCGCGCTGATCCCGGTGCTGTATTTCCTCCATGGGAACCCTGGCGGCCCGAGTGACGCCTTCCGCTACGGGCTGGCCGAGATCCTCGACCAGCGCCTGGAGCAGGGCTATCCGCCGTTCGTTGTGGCGTGCCCCGATGGCAACGGTGATCACCACTGGGACACAGAATGGGCGGACGCGGCAGACGGGTCGGACATGGTGGAGAGCCGGCTCCTCGACGCCGTGATTCCCGCCGTGGAGGGCACCCAGAGGCGGGACGCGTCACGGCGCGCCATAGCCGGATTCTCCATGGGCGGTTACGGCGCCATGAACATCGCGTTGCGGCATCCGGCCACGTTTGGCCAGATCGTTTCTATCGCGGGTTACTTCCACGTGGATGACCCGGCGGGCATGTTTGCAGGCGGCCGGTCCCTGATGGCTGCCAACAGCCCTGACCTGCATATCGGCATGGCGCGCGGCAAGCGGATCCTGCTTGAAGAGGACGGGTCGGATGATCTTCCGGTGATCAGGGGACAGGCGGCAGGTTTCGAGGCGCTACTCGACCGGGCGCACATCCCCGCGACGTTGCGCATCACCGCGGGCCGGCACGACTGGGATTACGCGATCGGCGCACTCGCCGACGCGTTCGGCTTCCTCGCCGTCGGCTGGGATCAGGTCGCGGACGTCTCCCGCTGGATCGGAGGCCGCTAGTACGGAGGCCAGGGGACTGCAGGCCACTCATCCGACGGGTAGGGATGCACGCGGTGCTTGAGCAAGGAGTCAACCCGGCCCGTAGCCGCGCGGATCTCAGCGGGAGACAGCCGCTGGCCGAGTTCGGCGGCAAGCTCGCCGCCGTCGAGGGCGGCACGAAGACGGTGCAGCGCCTCGACCGCCCTGTCCGGCAGCGGCCGTCCGCGCCACTGCCAAAGCACCGTGCGGAGCTTGTACTCCTCGGAGAAGCACACGCCGTGATCGCAGCCGTAAAGGTGCCCGTGGGCGGTTGGCAGCAGATGGCCGATCTTCCTATCGGCGTTGTTTACCACAGCGTCGAAGACAGCCATGTCCCGCAGCTGCGCATGGTCGGTGCTCCGCGCGAGGGCAACCAGGTCGACCGTGGTGTCCGCATCGATCCACAGCTGGCACATGCCGGGGCCGAAGGGACCGTCGCGGTACACCGTCGGCGGCACCACCTGCCACCTGGCGGCCTCGGATATCAGATAAGCGGCGACTTCACGGCCTGCCAGGGATCCGCGCGGGAAGTCCCACAACGGCCGCTCGCCTGATATCGGCTTGTAGACACACGCCGCGCTGGCGTCGCCCCGGCGGATCCGGCAGTAAAGCGTCGCGTTCGACGCCTCGAAAAGCTGGCCTTCGACCTCGATGGGACCGTTCATCAGCAGGTCCAGAACGGCTTCGCGGTCGGCGGCCACGCGGTCCTGCCGCCGACGCGCACGATCAGACGGCGGCTCCCGCATGCCCTGATTCTGACGCCTCAGGTGCTGGGCCGCGAGCCGGGCCTTTGCACCCGGCCGGTTGCCGCTCCTCGGCATCGTTACGCCACCGGGCCCGGGCGGTGGCCATTCTGCCGTGGGCAGACGTGCCCCTCCGCGTCCAGCGGCAGGCCACACAGCGGGCAAGGCGGCCGTCCCGCCGCAACGATCTGCAGTGCCCGCTGTGCAAACGCACGGGCCATCGCTGGCGTTATCCGCACCCGGAGCACACCGGGACCGTCCGCCGCGATGTCGTCGGCAAGCGGCTCCACCGGCTCGTCCGACTCCTCTTGCGCCTCGATCACGATACGCTCGTCGTCCGCGTCCCAGGCAAGCGCGATGGACCCCACCCTGAACTCCTCCATCAGGGGCAGTTCGAGCGGTGCGTCATCCTGCAATTCCGCGGGCGCGACCGCGGGCACGGTCGCCGATCCTCCAGACCGGCGCAGCACCTCGTCGAGCAACTCGTCGAGCCGCTCGGCGAGCAGGCCGACCTGCTGCTTCTCCAAGGTCACGCTCGTGACCCTGCCAGTGCCGCTTGCCTGCAGGTAGAACGTCCGCTCGCCCGGCTGGCCGACGGTGCCTGCCACGAATCTCGCGGGCGGGTCGTAGATGTAGACAGGCATATCTCTATCCTTGCGCTTCCGCTGGCTTGTGCCCAACGCGGTGGCTGGCGGGATCCGGCGCGCCCACGCTCACGCCGGGGTCCGGGCCAGCGCCGGCGTGTGCGCCGTCCGCAGCCGCGCCCGCGCCGCCGCCGACCGCGGCATCGCTGCCCGCGCGGCCTGCACCGCGCGCCGCCTTGGTGAGACCAGCCACATCCCCTCCGGTGTCGTTCAGGCGGAGAAGGAACGGCCGCAGCTCGGTGTACCTGATGATGGTCAGCGAGCAGGGATCGATCTGGATCCGCTGGAAGAGGTCGAGGTGAACTCCCAGGCTATCGGCAACAATGGCCTTGATCACGTCTCCATGCGAGCAGATGACATAACACGCGTCGCGGCCCAGTTTCGCGTTCCACGCCCGCACCGCGCCGACCGCACGGTATTGCATGTCGGGCAGGGCCTCACCGTCGGGGCCGGGGAACCGCGCACCACTCGGGTGCGCCTGCACAACACGCCAGAGCGGATCCTTGGCGAGTTTCTTCAGCCGCTTGCCCGTCCAGTCACCGTAGTGGCACTCCCCCACCCGGTCATCGATATGCACGGCCAATTCCCCCTGGCCGTCACGCGCCGCGCCGGGCGCCGCCGCAATTGCCGCCGCAGTCTGCCTGCAGCGTTCGAGCGGGCTTGTCACGATCGCATCGAGTGACACGGGCGCCAGCCGCGCGCCGAGCGCCTCCGCCTGCGCCCTGCCCTTGCCATCGAGATCCACGCCAGGTGTCCAACCCGCGAGCACCGCTCCGGTGAGCGCGGTCAGACCGTGTCGCACCAGGAGAACCGTCGTCACATTCCAGACTCTAGTGCCGCGTGCTGGCGATGCCGCCGCGGGCGGCGGCGCCGAAGCGTTAACCTCCGGTCATGGAGCAGCGTCGGCTCGGGGCGACGGGCCTGCGGGTCTCGCAGCTCGGCCTGGGCACGATGATGTGGGGCCGCGACACGGGTGAAGACGACGCGGCCGCACAGCTTGTCGCGTTCGCCGACGCTGGCGGGACCCTGATCGACACGGCAGGCTCCTACGCGGGCGGCGAGGCCGAGCTGATCATTGGCCGGCTGCTCCGCGACGTTGTGCCCCGGTCGCATGTCGTCGTCGCGACGAAGACATGCATAGCCGGCAGAGCGGGCGGACCAGGTGGCCAGGCCGGCCCCGACGACCGGGAGGGCGGCCTGGGCCACGACGGCGGCCCGGCATACAAAGGCGGCCTGGCATACAACGGTGGGCCGGGGGCCAGCTCGGACGCCTCACGGCGGAGCCTGCTCGCCGCCCTCGACGCCTCGCTGCGCCGGCTTGGCGTCGATCACGTGGATCTGTGGCAAATAGACGCCTGGGATCCGTCGACCCCGCTCGAGGAAACGCTGTCCGCCGTCGACAACGCCGTGTCCGCTGGCCGTGCGAGATACGCGGGGGTTTCCAATTACGCTGGCTGGCAGCTGGCGCGTGGCGCGACCTGGCAGCAGGCCTGGCCGGGCCGCACACCCATCTCCTCGGTGCAGGTCGAGTACTCGCTGCTTGCCCGCGACGTAGAGCACGAGGTGCTGCCTGCAGCGGCCGACCGTGGCGTCGGCGTGCTCTGCTGGTCGCCGCTCGGCCGTGGTGTGCTCACCGGCAAGTACCGCACGGGTCTGCCAGCGGATTCGCGAGCAGCGACGCCGCACTTCGGCTGGTTCGTGCGGCCCTACCTAAACGAACGGTGCCGCGCCATTGTGGAGGCGGTGAGCACGGCAGCCGACGGTCTCGGTGTTTCGCCGCTCGCGGTGGCCTTGAGCTGGGTCGTTGCCCGGCCTGCCGTCACCTCCGCGATCGTCGGTGCGCGCACCGCCGACCAGCTCACCGGCATCCTGCAGACCGTGGAGGTCGTGCTGCCGCCCGAGATCTCGGCTGCACTCGACGACGTTTCCGCGACAGGGCAGGCGGGCGGCGACTAGGCCAATGGCAGCGGCTGGTCCCCGACGAGGAAGGTGATCCGGCTAGTCCCCGACCCCGACGAGGAAGGTGATCCGACCGAAGGTGAGCTGATCGCCCACTTGGACGGGCACCGGCGAGCTGATCCGCCAGCCATTGCGCCTGGTGCCATTCATCGAGCCGAGATCGCAAAGGAGCCAGTGGTCACCGACGCGGGTCAGGTCGGCGTGCCGCCGTGACACGGTGAGGTCAGGGATCACCAGATCGCATCCGGGCTCGCGGCCGATGGTGAACCTGGGTGACATGGCGCGGTCCAGCGGATCGCCCGGCAGCGCAACCGGCAGCGTGAACCGTGGCAGCCGTGGCGTCCGCCAGGCCGCCGTCAGCCGGGCTGAAAGCGCGGACGCGCGCGCTACGGCGTCGGTGAGCCGCCTGGTGAGCCGCCCTGGCGACAAGTCGCAGAAGAGCGCGGCGAGCTCAGGGCGGCTGCGCGCACGAAGCGCGATGTCCATCCGCCGCACGAAGGTGTCATGTGACAGCTCACCCGCGGCGGACCGCTCGCGCAGTTCGGCGATCGCATGGTCACGATCGGAGTCAGACGCGCGTTCAGGAAACGGTGCCTGCGCCGTCATGGCCGAAGTATCGGTGCCCCGGCGCCAGTTGTCCACCCGCCCGGACGACCGACCGGATGCGCTATCCAGGCTGCCCCCTTGAAGCCCGGTAGCAGGCGCTGGCATCGGGGCGCCAGAGCAGGACGATCGCGCCGAGCCCGATGAGCCAGACCAAGGCGGTGAGGACCTTGTTCAACGGTTCGCCGGCCTGGGCAAAGCCCGCCACCGTATTCAGCGTGGAGACAGCGAAGAACACGCTCGACAGGATTCGCGCCCAGGGTTTGCCGCGCTTGCTGGCCCATGCCATCCACAGCCAAAGGGCGGCGCCGATCAGTCCGCTAGCCCGGCGGTGGGGCTATCCGCCGATCGCGTGGGCGCCACCGTCCACGTGCACAATCTCCCCGGTCGTGGCCGGGAACCAGTCGGAGAGCAGCGCCGCGCATGCGCGGGCGGCCGGTTCGGGATTCGTGATGTCCCAGCCGAGTGGCGCGCGCTCACCCCACATTTGCTCGAACTGACCGAAACCGGGGATGCTTCTTGCCGCCATTGTGCGGATCGGCCCGGCCGCCACCAGATTCACCCGGATGCCCTTGTGCCCCAGGTCCTTGGCCAGGTACCTGGCGCACGACTCGAGCGCGGCCTTGGCCACACCCATCCAGTCGTACGCCGGCCACGCGCGGCTGGCGTCGAAGTCGAGGCCGACGATCGACCCGGCGCCCGTCATCAGCGGCAGCGCGGCGACGGCGAGCGACTTCAGCGAATAGGCCGACACGTGTACCGCGGTCGCCACGTCCTCCCACGGCGCGCTGAGGAAGTTCCCGCCGAGCGCACCCTGGGGAGCGAACGCGACGGCGTGCACAAGGCCGTCGAGACCGTCCACGTACTGCCGACACACGCTCGGCGAGCGATGCGAGCTGCCCGGTGTCGGTCACGTCGAGCTCGATCACGGGCGCCGGCCGCGGCAACCGCCGGGCGATCCGCTCCACCAGGCTGAGGCGGCCGAAACCGGTGAGCACCACCGCGGCACCCTCGAGTTGCGCGATGCGCGCGACATGAAACGCGATCGAGGAATCGGTCAGCACGCCGGTGACCAGGATCCGCCTACCGTCGAGGATGCCCATCAGTGGCCCATTCCCATGCCGCCGTCCACCGGTATGACCGCGCCGGTGACGTAGGCCCCAGCCGGTCCGGCGAGGAACTCCACCACGCCGGCCACCTCGTCGGGCGCGGCGTACCGCCCGAGCGGGATGTTCTTCAAGATCTCGGCCTTTCTCTCCGCGGGCAGCGCCGCGGTCATGTCGGTTTCGACGAACCCTGCGGCGACGACATTCACCGTGATGTTCCGCGAACCTAGCTCCCGGGTGAGCGACCGCGCCAGCCCTACCAGGCCGGCTTTGGACGCCGCGTAGTTGGCCTGCCCGCCAGAGCCGAGCATGCCGACCACCGACGAGATCAGGATGATGCGGCCGCGGCGCATCCTGATCATCCGCCGCGCGGCACGCTTGGCCACCCGGAAGGCCCCGGTCAGGTTGGTATCGAGTACCCCGCGGAAATCATCCTCGCTCATCAGTACGAGCAGGTTGTCGCGGGTGACACCAGCATTGGCGACGAGTACCTCGACCGGGCCCTGTGCCTCCTCCACCGCGGCGAAGGCCGCTTCGACGGCCGCGGTGTCGGTTACATCGCATCGAACCACCGACAGTTCGGCAGCGCCTTCAGCGCCTGCTGCGGGCTCACCGGACCTCGATGTCACGGTTACCGCGTCGCCAGCCGCCGCAAGCCGCCGGGCAATTGCGAGCCCGATGCCGCGATTCCCGCCGGTGACTAGGACAGACCGGCTCATCTCATCGCCTCCCAGTTGACCCGATCATCGTGGGGAGATTACCGGCTGGGCAGGCCGGCGCGCATGTCCGGTAGGTTTCCTATCGTGGTCGACAACCGCGCTGGATCGCCCGGCTCGCCCGGTGGGGCACCGCTGTCCCCGGGCGACTCCGCCGGGCCCCTGACGGCCCGGAACCTCCCGCCGCCGCAGCAGGCGATCGATCCGGAGTTCACCGCGCTCCCGCTGCACCACCTGGCCGACGCGGCGCTGCAGCAGGCCCGCGACCTCGGCGCAGAGCATGCCGACTTCCGGCTGGAACGGGTCCGCGCACAGTACGTGGCGCTTTCCGATAACCACCTCGAGACCCTGTTTGACGCCGATGAACTTGGCCTCGCAGTACGCGTCATCTGCGATGGCACCTGGGGTTTCGCCGCGTCCGCCGACCTCACTCCCGAAGCGGCGGCGCGGGCGGCGGCGCAAGCGGTCGACGTCGCGAAGGTCTCGGCCGCGATCAACAGAGAACGAATCGAACTTGCGGACGAGCCCGCGTACGGAGAGGTGACGTGGATCTCGTCTTACCTGACGGACCCGTTCGAGATCAGCGTCCCCGGCAAGGTCGCGCTGCTGCGCGAGTGGGGCGCGGGACTTCTCGCGGACAAGCGTGTGGATCATGTCGACATCCGGCTCGAGCAGGTCAAGGAGTGCAAGTTCTACTGCGACGGCGTCACCACTACGTCGCAGCAGCGGGTCCGGCTGCATCCGGTCGTCACCGCCGTCGCGGTGGACGGACAGTCTGGCAGGTTCGACACGATGCGCACCAACGGCCCGCCCGCCGGGCGCGGATATGAGTACCTGACGGGTACCGGCTGGGACTTCGCGGCCGAAATCGCCGAACTCCCCGAACTGCTCGCCGCCAAGCTCGCCGCCCCTTCGGTCCAGGCTGGCGCCTACGACCTTGTGATTCACCCCTCGAATCTGTGGCTCGCCATCCACGAGTCGATCGGTCACGCGACCGAACTCGACCGCGCCCTCGGCTACGAGGCCGCGTACGCGGGCACGTCGTTCGCCACCCCGGACAAGCTCGGGAGCCTGCGGTACGGGTCGCCGCTCATGCATGTCACCGGCGACCGGACCGCCGAGCACGGGCTCGCCACCGTCGGCTTCGACGATGAGGGCGTGGCGGCCCAGACGTGGGACATCATCTCTGCCGGGATCTTCACGGGCTACCAGCTCGATCGCCGGATGGCGAGAATGAACGGCTTTCGGGCGGTCCAACGGCTGCGCGTTCGGCGACTCACCGTCGCACATGCCACTGCAGCGGATGGCCAACGTCTCGCTGCGGGCGGATCCGGGCGGCCCGTCCACCGAGGGCCTGATCGCAGGCATCGAACGCGGCATCTACATTGTCGGAGACAACAGCTGGTCCATCGACATGCAGCGGTACAACTTCCAGTTCACCGGCCAGCGCTTCTACAAGATCGAGAACGGCCGGCTGGCCGGTCAGCTCCGCGATGTCGCCTATCAGGCCACGACCACGGACTTCTGGAACAGCATGGAAGCGGTCGGCGGGCCGGACACCTACCTGCTGTGCGGCGCGTTCAACTGCGGCAAGGGCCAGCCAGGCCAGGTCGCACCGGTCAGCCACGGCTGCCCGGCCGTCGTGATGCGCGGAGTGCGGATCCTGAACACGCTGGAAGAGGCAGGATGACCCCGCAGGAGAGGGTGGAGCGGGCGCTCGCAGCGGCCCGTACCGGTGGCTGCGTCGTGATCGCCGACGAGAGCAGCGACGCCAACCTGCGCTGGGCGGGCAACACGCTGACCACGAACGGGATCACGCGGTCACGCAGGCTGACGGTGATCGCGATTGAGCACCGCGCTGACGGCATGGCCGTCGGCGTTGTGTCGAGGACCGGGGTCCGCGATGACCAGCTCACCGAGGTTGTGCGGGCCGCCGAGCAGGCGGCAGGCGAGAACTCGATCGCCGAGGATGCGCAGCCGCTGATCGAACCTTCCACGCGGCAGCCGTCAGGGGACTGGGGCGAGCCGGTGCCGGAGACCGAGATCGGCGTCTTCGCCGGTTTCGCCGCGGCCCTAGGCGAGGCGTTCGCCATGGCGGACGCGAGCGGCAGGAAGCTGTACGGCTTCGCTGAGCACAAGCTGCGCTGCACCTTCCTCGGTACTTCCAGCGGCCTGCGGCTCCGCCACGACCAGCCGGGCGGCCGGGTGGAGCTGAACGCCAAGTCCGCCGATCTTGAGCGCTCCGCGTGGGCGGGAACGGGAACCCGCGACTTCAGCGACGTGGACGTCGTCGGCCTCGATGCCGGGCTCACGCAGCGCCTTGACTGGGCTAAGCGCCGCGTCTCACTTCCCGCGGGCAGGTACGAGACGCTGCTCACCCCCACCGCCATCGCGGACCTGATGATCTTCACCTACCGGGCGGCCGGGGCCAAGGACGCACTGGACGGCCGGACCGTGTTCAGCAAGCCGGGCGGCGGCACGAGGGTTGGTGAGCGAATCGCCGCCCTTCCCGTGACGCTGCGCAGCGATCCAGCCGCGCCCGGAATCGAGTGCACGCCCTTCGTTGTCGCCCACGCGTCATCGCGTGACTCTTCGGTGTTCGACAACGGGCTGCCACTCGCGCCCACTGAGTGGATCAAAGACGGGAAGCTGAACGGGCTCGTCCAGACGCGGCACTCCGGCGAGCTGACCGGCCTGCCGGTCACACCGGCCATCGACAACCTGATCTTCGAGGCCGCTGGCGGCGCCACCGCCCCAGCCCCCGGCGCCACCGCCGCAGCCCCTGATGCCGCAGCCCCTGATGCCGCAGCCCCTGGTGGCCCAGACCTTGACGAGATGATCGCGAATACCTGCAGCGGCCTGCTCGTCAACTGCCTGTGGTACATCCGCGAAGTCGACCCGCAGACGCTGCTCGTCACCGGGCTCACCAGGGATGGGCTCTATCTGGTGGAAAACGGCGAGGTGACCGGGGCGGTCAACAACTTCAGGTTCAATGAATCGCCGGTCGGCATGCTCGATCGCCTGGCGGAGATGGGCCGCACGAGGCCCTGCCTGCCGCGTGAGTGGAGCGACTACTTTCCAAGGGTCGCGGCGCCACCGGTGCGGGTCGAGGGATTCAACATGTCGTCGGTGAGCAAGGCGAGCTAGCCACCCGGAGCCGCGGTGGCGTGTCCACCGCGCCACCCGGTGGATGGCACGCCGTACGGGTCGGAGCCCGTAGGAAGTGCCATCCATCGGGTCCGGACCCGCGGCCCTACCGGGTGTCACTGCGGCCGGGGCGGGCCTGCGCGCCCCGCCGGTAGTGGAACGCCATCCGGCCAGGATCACCCGCTCCACCCGCCACTGCCCTTTCCGGCTGGTTCATGATCGTGGCGCGTAGCACCTCATGTGTGCGGATCTTGCACCACGATCATGAATCGACCCACAGACCCGGCCGGCCGCTCAGGCGTCCTCGAGCCGGAATCCCACCTTCATCGAGACCTGGTAATGGGCGACCTCACCGTTTTCGATCTGGCCCCGGACCTCGACCACCTCGAACCAATCGAGGTGCCGGAGCGTCTCGCCCGCGCGGCGCAGCCCGTTGTTCACCGCCTGCTCCACGCTTTCGGGTGAGGTTCCAACGATCTCGGTCACCCGATACGTTCGGTCTGGCATGCTTCCTCCCTAACGTGGCTGATCTTAGTCCGCCGTAGCCATAGCGTGCGGCATACCGGCGCGCACAATCTTGCCCCGGGCGTGCTCGGTTTCCACAAGCCGGGACCGGGCATAGCGTGGAACAGTGAAGTTTGTCCTGCCCAGGCGACGCAGGCGCGATGTCTACACGGTCACCGACGCGCAGCGGCCCATGTCCGAGGATATTTCCTACCGGCAGAGGCGCTATCTGATCTCGATGGGGATCCGTGTGGTCGCGTTCTTGCTCGCGGTGTTCTTGTTCCACGGCATCTGGCGGTTCATCGCCGCAGCCATCGCGCTCGTCGTACCCTACTTCGCTGTTGTGTTCGCCAACGGCGGACGCGAGCCAAACAACGCCTCGGCGTTCGATTCATTCGAGTCGAACCTGCCGGAGCTCCATAATCTGGCGGGCGAACCACCGGCGACGGGAGGCGGCACCGCACCTGACCAGAACAGCACGGGCGCCGCCGCGGACAGCCTGGCGGGCGACAGCCCGGCGGGAGACAGCCCGGCGGGAGACAGCCCGGCGGGAGACAGCCCGGCGGGAGACAGGACCGGACGGGACAGCGCCGCCGCGGACGGCACCGGGTGGAACGGCACGGGAGGGGACAGCGCCGCCGCTGACCGCACCGTACGAGGTAGCGGTGGCGGAGCTTGGGGTGTGTCCCAGCAGGAGAGTCCAGGCCGGCGCGAGGGCGCGGCATTTCTGTCCGCCGGGCAAGCCGATACTCGCTCCTAGACCCATTTCAGTAGGGTAATTACAACGTAGACTTTCAAAAGGTGGCCGTGGAGACGAGACGCCAGCAGACGACTCAGGGTGGCATCGCCAAGTCGGCCGGCAGTCAGGTCTTGACGTACAAGGGGGGGGGTCGGTGTAGCATTAATTCCGGTGCTCCGGTCCCCCGTCGGAGCATCGGTGCCGGCGTTCCGGGCCCCCGTCGGAACGCCGATGATCGCGGGCCGGGTGGTTTGCCCCCGTAGCCACCCGGCCCGCCCTTTTTCGCTGCTTGCCGGACCCCGCCCCGTTGGCTCCTTGTCGGACCCCGCCCCGTTGGCTCCTTGTCGGACCCCGCCCCGTTGGCTCCTTGTCGGACCTTGGGCCGCTCGGTCCGTAATCACTCGGTCCGGGGCTCCCCCGGTCGGAGCCACCCGGTCCCCCGGTCGGGAGCCCCCCGGTCCGGAGCCACTGCCAGATCGACGAGCGGGTCTGCGGGTCGAGGCCGACCGTCGGCTCGTCGAGGAAAAGCACGTAAGGCGCGTTCAGCAGGCCGCGCGCGATCTCAAGGCGGCGCTGCATCCCGCCCGAGTAGGTGCTTACCAGGCTGTCGCGCCGGTCCCACAGCCCGACCATGTCGAGCACCTGCCGCATCCGCGGCCCCACCGCGGCCTTGGGAACGGAATACAGGTCGGCGTGGAAGCGCAGGTTCTGCGCTGCGGTGAGATAGCTGTCGAGGGTGGTGTCCTGGAACACCAGGCCGATATTTCGGCGCACCTCGTCTCGTTCCCCCACCACGTCGTACCCAGCGACCCGGGCAGAGCCCGACGTCGGCCTGGCCAGCGTGCACAAGATCTTGATCGTCGTGGTCTTGCCCGCGCCATTCGGCCCGAGGAAGCCGAACGTCTCACCCGCGGCCACCTCGAAATCGATCCCGCGCACCGCCTCGACTTCGCCGTAACTCTTGCTCAGCCCCGAAACCGACACCACGATGCGGCCACCCACATGTGGCGGGTCGCCGACCTCGGTGGCCGTGGTTCCCGGTCTGTCGTCCGAGTCAAGCGTCACCCGCCGGACCTCCTTGCCTGGTCGCCCCGTCTGCCCGTTACCAGCCACAGGCCGTCACCGGATGAGCCGGATCAGACCTCATCCGTGCCGGTCGCGGCCTGGTCGCCCGCGTTCTGGTCCGGCGCACCGTGTTCGTCGCCGACCTCGTCACTGGCCTCATCACTGGCCAGGATGCCGTAGAGATTCCGCCGCGCCACGATGAGGACCTGCCGCGCGGACTCGATCTGGGTCTCGGTTCCCACGCTGAACACCTGCGAGGCGGCCATGGCGACCTGGCCGAACAACTGGCGCATGTCGATCATATCGGCGCCCGGACCGGCCACGGCGTCCCAGGGCGCCGCGAGCTCGTCGGCGTGGCGCGCCACGAACGCGCGGCCCTCATCAGTGAGTTCGAACGCCTTGCGCCCGCCCTCAGTCTCCGCCGCGTGGATCAGGCCCTCGTCCTCGAGCTGCTGCAGCGCTGGATAAACCGAGCCCGGGCTCGGCCGCCACACCCCGCCACTTCGGGATTCGATCTCCTGGATGATCTGGTAACCGTTGCGCGGCTCCTCCGCGAGCAGGGTGAGCGCGGCCGCGCGTACGTCTCCCCGCTTCGCCCGAGGCCCGCGGTGCCGACGTGGATCGGCGAAAGGGAAACCCGGGAACGGCGCCCAGCCAGGTCCGCCGCGCCAGCCACCCATGTGGCGGCCGCGGAATCCGAACGGCCCGCGGCCGCCTGGCGGCGGTCCACCGGGTCCGCCGTGCCCACGGACCTGGCCCTCGCCAGCGACATCCGCCCCGCCTGGTACTTCTCCCGGCCCCCGGTGCCAGCCATGCTGCCAGCCGTGGTGCCAGGTTTCTTCGTAACCCATCGTAATACCTCCTGATGCCCAAGAAGAACTTCATTCGAAGCTCTTGATACGTAACGATATATCGTTCTAACTCCATGTGCAAGTGTGCCGGCAGTCGTCACGTGTCCCGCACTCCAGCCACGAGGGTCAAGTTAAGTTGACACGCCAGGAGAGATGTCAACTTAGATTTACGGAATGAATGAGGGCGTACAGCTCGCCGAGGCTGCGAGCGGCCAGGATCCGGCAACCGGCCTGCGGACCGTGCGTGCCCTGCGTGACCTGACCGAGCGTCTGGAGGGGCTCCAGGTGGGTAACGCGCGCGACCGCGGCTGGTCATGGCAGGAGATCGCGGTATTTCTCGGCGTGAGCAAGCAGGCCGTCCACAGGAAACACTCCCGTCGCAGGTTCGGCTGCTAAGGAGAAACGACGAATGTTCGAACGGCTGAGCAGCCAGGCCGGGCGGACCCCGGCCGGACTCGGTGCCGCGAGCGCGGGATGTGAGTCGGCCGCTAACGCCCGCCGCCTGAGGCGGCATCCCGTCGGGCGATCGCGGTGCATGATCGCGAAGCCGCCATGTGCGAAGTCACCTGTCAGTTCCCCAGCCCGCAGCGAGCACGTGCAGTCGCTGCGCCGCCTGCTCGATCCGCTGGCCCCGGCCGACCGCCAGGCCGAGCAGAAATGCGGTCAGCGGTGCCGCGGGCCTGGCCACGCTGTGTGCCACGTCGCGCGCAAGGTCAAGGACGGCCTTGATATCCGCCTCCTGGGGATCAAGCCCGAGTTCCGCGCAGGCCGCCTCGGCCCACTGGTCAAGGGTGTTCACCACCCGAACCTTAACGGCTGCCGCGACGATGCCGCCGCCCGGCCCGCCAGCCAGGATCGCGGCGTCGAACCGGCCGCCGGCCCGTCACCACGCCCACGCGGAACCGGCCTTGCCGCAACTGACTTACCCGGATACATGAACAGGCTGTTCAGCCGCCGATCGCGGACATTGGCCTGTCCGGTTGCAGGAACGTGCCCGGACGCCTCCGGCGCGAGCCTAGCAGGCACCTGGTGCTCTGTAAGGGGCGCGACGGGCCGGGTTAGCCGGCGTACAGGGAGTCGATGACGTCGGCGTATTTGGCGTGGATGACCCGGCGCTTGAGCTTCAGCGTCGGGGTGAGCTCCTCGCTCTCCGCGGTCCATTCAGCTGGCAGCAGTTCCCAGCGTTTGACTTGCTGAACGCGGGCGAGATGCTTGTTCGCAGCGGCGACCGCCTCCCCCGCTGCCTCGACCACCGCGGGGTGGGCGGCCAGCTCGGCCAGCGACTTCGCCTTGATGCCACGCGCCCTGCGCCCAGGCGGGCGCGACCTCGCCGTCGAGGGCGAGCAGCGCGACTATGTAGGGCTGACGGTCGCCGAAGGCGAGCGCCTGCCCGATCAGCGGGTGCTGCACAAGCAGGCCCTCCACTGCCGCAGGCGAGATGTTCTCGCCTCCGGCCGTGATGATGACTTCCTTCTTACGGTCGACCACCCTGAGGAACTGGTCTGCGTCGAGTGCGCCGATGTCGCCGGTGTGCAGCCAGCCATCCGCACCGAGCAGCCCGGCCGAGAGCTCCGGCGGCCCGAGGTAGCCGGGGGTGTTCAGGGGGCCGCGGATCAGGATCTCCCCGTCCTCGGCGGTCTTGACTTCCATGCCAGGCAACGGCCGGCCCACCGTACCGAGCCGGAACGCGTCCGGCGTGTTCGCGGTGGCCGCCCCGGTGGTCTCGGTCATCCCGTACACATCGAGGATCTTCATGCCGAGGCCGGCGAAGAACCTGCCGACCTCTGCGGGCAGCGGCGCGGCCGCGCTCAACGTCGCGACTGTCTTGCCGAGGCCGAGCAACGACCGGATGGGCCCGAGCACCCCAGCGTCGGCGCGCTCGAAGGCTTCGGCCACCTCGGGCGTTACCTGGCAGCCGAACTGGGATCCCTCGACGTACGCATGGCCCGCGTCCATGGCCCGCGCCACGGCAGCCTTCTTCGTCTCGTCCTGTTCCGCCGCCATCAGGGCGAGGATCCCGGCCTGCATCTTCTGCCAGACCCGGGGCACGCCGAACAACGAGGTCGGCTGCACCACCTGGAGCGTGCCGATGAGATCCTTCTGATCCTGGCAGAAGTAAATGTGCGCGGCGACGTGGATCGGCAGGTAGATCGTCAGAACCCGTTCCGCGATGTGCGCAAGCGGGAGATAGGAGATCGACCGGACTTCCTCGGGAAAGGCTCCGGCCAGATGAATGCTGCCCGTCTCGAATAGCACGTTATGGTGGGTGTTTACCACGCCCTTGGGGTTTCCGGTGGTTCCCGACGTGTACAGGAGCGTCACCGGGTCATTGGGCCCAATCGCGGCCACCCGCGCGGCGACGGCATGCGGGTCCGCGGCGTACCGCTCGGCGCCGAGCCTTTCGAACTCCGCCCAGGTCATGTAGGGTTCGCCGGACGGGCATACCGCCTCATCGAGAACGATGATTTTGTGCAACCTGGGCAGCTTTTCGAGCATGGGCTGCCACTTGGCCAGCTGATCCGCGCCGTCGAGCACGGCGACCCGGGCCGAGCAGTTCGCCGCCACGTAGGCCACCTGCTCGGGCGCGAAGGTGGCATAAAGGGTCACAGGTACAGCGCCCGCATGCAGGGCGCCGAGGTCGGCGAGGACGTGTTCGACCCGGTTGGGCAGCATCAGCGCGACCCTGTCACCGTGCCTGCAGCCGATCGCGACGAACCCCGCAGCAAGCTCAAGGGCGCGCTGCCGTGTCTGCGACCACGTCAGGGTCTTCCATTGCCCGCCCACACGGTCGGAGTAGGCTGGCTGGTCCCCGCGCTCCTCGGCCGTCTGCCGCAGGTCGTCGCAGAGCGTCTTACCCTGAATCGATTGCTCGATCTTTTCGCGCTCTTCGATGGTCCGGGCTGTCATCGTGCTCCTCCTCCGCGGGGATCCGGTAATCGGGGCCCGCCGCCGGCCGACGGGTGCAACGCTTCCCGGGGTTGGGCCCACGGGAACGTTCCTGTCAGCGTTCACTTGCGCTCACTGCATGCCACCACGCCGCAGCGTGCACCACAAGAGGTGCGAGGTGAGTCATTGCCAACACGATCGTCGGCATGCCGAGATCGCACAGGACGCGTTCGCAGGGTTGGCGGGCATCCGGGCGAACGGCCCCCGCTGGCTGTCACTGGCGCGGCGTAGCCTCGAAAGGCCAGGTGGACGCGGGAAGGGCGAGGCAAGCGGCCCAGGAAAGTGACGCTGCCTGGTCACGTCACGGAGTCGCCTGAACCGTCGGTGCGGGCACGTGCCGACCCCGGAACAACAGCGCCGACACTTGAGTGAGCGTGTCGGTACCGTCCTGATAGCCGCCTTGGCCGTTCAGGCTGTTCATCATCGTCAGCGTGTAGCGGGCGGCGGGCCCAGCGAATCCGACCGAATCGATGATCCAACCGGGCTTCTCAGTCGACCAGCCGTCTTTGTTTCCGGGCTGGTTCTGCGGCCCCGCGCCCCATACTCCGAACTGCTGGACCGTGCCGACCTGCCGCATCTCACCGACCATATAGTTACGCAGCGAGGCTGGGAGCTTGTCGAGCACGTAGTTCATGACACGGTCGAGGTCGTCTGCCGTACAGGTCATCTCGCCCCAGTAGGGCCCGGTGACGCCCGGCTGCGGCAAGTAGTGCGCCGTCGTCAGCCCGATCTTCGGGAAGAAACTCGTGTAGAACGAGGCGCCATACTTGAACCAGAGATCATCGGCGGCGGAATCGAGGCTGATGTGCAGCATCTCGTGAATCATCGACCTGTCCGTGCCGCTCAGGTGGATTTTTCCCTCGTTGTCCTGCAGCAGCAGCGTGGTCACCATGGCGAGTTTGCTCGTCGAGGCCATGTAGACCTGCGTTCCCGCGTAGCTGTTCCGCCAGGCCGCGTCGGTCGTCCGGTCACGCAGCACGATCCCGGCAATCCCTGGCCTGGACCGCAGGAAGCGCTCCACCGCAACTATCTGCCGGCGCATAGTGCAACTGAACCCGCGGCCGATCGACGGACATGCAGTGCGGTGCGACGCGCTCGCACGCGTCGGGGATCTAACGTGGGGCGCCACGGCGGGCCGGATGGCCGCCCCGGCCGGACGCGGGACCGCCTGCGATGGCGAGCACGCGGAAAGCGCCGTAACTGCGTGCAGCGCTCCGACAAGGAGCACGGATCTGCGGGCGGCCGGGCTCAGCTTGCGGATCATAGGCCGCCAGCATACGGAGGCCGCCCGTCCGGCGGGCCCAGGCGGCACGAATTCCGGTCTCGACGACCGCGGCATCGACCGCGCACCGAGGACCGCGTCTCCCTGCTCGGAAGAGCTGTCCGCTGCCGAGGACAACGTTCTCCCGTCGAACTCGCTCGCAGGGACGATCGATACTGCGGCCACGTCTCGACCAGCCTGACCCCAAATAAGCGGGCCACCCCGTCTCAGCACGACCACCCTGTCCGCTCTCAGCTGTTCTCGTCCTGCGGGGTCTCTACCCCAACGACGGAAGAGAACTTGCTGAGGCAGGTCTCCAGGCTCGCGAGTTCTGCGTCGCTCGCGTTGTCGATTCGAAACCGCACGTTGTTGAGGTAGTCGGACAGCTTGTTGTCGGTGGGCAACGGTTCGGGTATCGCCTGTGGCACATGGGAACATGCGTCACGCACCGCCAGCCGGACCGAATCGGGCGTGCCCTGGCGGAACGTGACGATCGCCTCACGCTCGCCAAACGCCTTGCTGAAGCCAGCGCAGCCAGCGGTCAAGGCACCGGCCAGGACGACCGGAAGCGCATAGGCGGCAGCGCGCCGAGCCACGCCGGTCCAGGGGTCACGGCCGCGAGCCGGGTCGGTCGGGTTATGGCCGCGAGCCACGTCGGTCCAGGGGTCACGGCCGCGAGCCGCTCGGCTCCGGGTGGCCTCGTGGCGAACCACGCGACGCCGGATGACCCGGCCGGAAAGCACCCGCTGGCGGACGATCCGCTGGAAAGGGACGTAGCGGGAAACTGAATGCGGCACCCTCGGCACGCCAGCAAGCCTACGGCGGAGGCGCTCGATTTGCTTCTCCGGGCCGGCCCGGAGCGATGGCCGGTCCTGCGCGGAGCCCTACTGATGCCAGACTGTTGGGCAGCATGCCAGCCACCCGCCACATCCTGGTCGTCAACGGTCACAAGGTCCGTCGTCCCGTCTTCGTCCTCGGCGCCCCGCACTCGGGAGCGGATCTGATTGCGCGCGCGCTGAAGCGATCCGGCGGATTCCACCTCACCATCGGACGGTCAAACGTGCTACGGGTGATCTACGCGTTCGCCCGCCGTCCCTCGATCCCCCGGGGCCACGCTGATGCGGCGGCCCGGGTGCTGCGGGACGCCTTCGCCGAGGCGTGGCAGATCAGCCCGCATGCCTGCATCGGCTGCGCACCGCAGTGCCGTGCAGCGTCCGGGGTCAACGGCGTCGGGCCGTGCGTGAACACGCGGAACATCAGCAGATACGGCGACGCGAGCCCGGATCTCCTCTACTGCGCGCATGTGCTTGTCGATGCCTTTCCCGACGCCCAACTGGTGCAGGTTGTCAGGGACGGCAGGGACGTCGTCGCCGACATGCTCGCCGACGAGTTCGCGCTCGCCTGGTTCGGGCCCGGTTTCTCGAACGTGGAGAGCGAGTTCCCCAACTCATTCTTCGGCATCGACACCGAGGCGGAGCGGGTCGGCTGGGGCGACATGTCGCTTGCGGGCAGATGCGCGCTGCGCTGGCGCGGCGCGGTCCGGCTCGCGGCACGGCTGCGCAAAGACCTGTCCCGGGATCAGCTCACGACCCTCCGCTACGAAGACGTCGTCCGTCACCCACGCGAGGCTGCGGTGGCCGTGTCCGAGTTCATCGGCGCCCCGACATCAGCGATCTTGTTGCAAGCGGCGCACGCGGCCGATGTGGGAAAGTGGCGTCGCCACCTCACCACCGGGCAGGCCAGCGACGTTGAGATGGTCGCAGGCGAGGAACTCCGGCGCATCGGATACTTTTGAGCAAGGTCATCGAGTCCTGAGGCGCCGCAGGCACGCCGCAGCGCAGGCATTCGTCGCGGACGGCGCCCAGGTCAGGCGCAATGCCCGGGACGAGGCCTGCCCCCGATCCCTGGATGGGGCGCGATCCGTTCGATCCGCTTCGCGGGACGCTCGCGTTCTGCGGCCGTCAGGATGCGGCCCCGGAAGAAACCGCGGCGGGTTCGGTGTATGGGGGTTCGGTGGTGGCGTGCGCCGTCTGGCGGGCGAACTGGGTGCGGTAAAGGTCGGCGTAGAGACCGTCGGCCGCGAGCAGCTCGGCATGCCGACCGCGCTCGCGCACCCGGCCGTCATCGATGACCAGGATCTGGTCAGCCTCCCGGATGGTGGACAGCCGATGCGCGATCACCAATGAAGTGCGCCCGGCGAGCGCGGTGGCAAGGGCACGCTGCACCGCTGCCTCTGATTCGGAGTCAAGGTGGGCGGTCGCCTCGTCGAGCACCACGACGGCGGGCGCCTTGAGCAGCAGCCGGGCGATGGCCAGCCGTTGCTTCTCGCCGCCGGAAAGCCGGTACCCGCGGTCACCCACGACGGTGTCCAGGCCGTCGGGCAGCGACTCGATCAGGCTCCAGATCTGCGCCGCGCGGCACGCCTCGATCAGATCGGCCTCGGTCGCGCCCGGGCGGGCGTACGCCAGGTTCGCGCGGATCGTCTCGTGGAACATGTGCGCGTCCTGCGTCACCACGCCAACCGCGTCGTGCAGCGAGTCCAGCGTCAGGTCGCGGATGTCGCGCCCGTCGATCAGCACGGCGCCGGAGGTGACGTCGTAGAAGCGCGACACCAGATGAGTGATCGTGGTCTTTCCCGCGCCGGACGGCCCGACGAGCGCGGTGAGCTGACCCGGCTCGACGCGGAATGAGACGTCGTGCAGTACGTCGTCGGGTGCCCGGCCGCGTTCCGCCGGACTTGATCGCGATCGACTCGAGCGAGGCGAGCGATACCTCGTCGGCCGCCGGATAGCGGAACCAAACGTGCTCGAAGTCGATCATCGGCGCCGGCCCTGGCTCCACCGCGCTCGCGCCAGGGCGGTCCTCCACCATCGGCTTCAGGTCCAGTATCTCGAACACGCGGTCGAAGCTGACGAGCGCGGTCATCACATCCACCTGCACGTTGGACAGCGCGGTGAGCGGCCCGTAGAGGCGGGCCAGCAGCGTGGTCAGCGCGACGAGCGTGCCCAGCTGGAGCGCGCCGTTGATGACGAGGCTGCCGCCGAGGCCATAGATGACTGCGGTGGCAAGCGACGCGACCAGCACCAGCGCGGTAAAAAACACCCGGCCGTACATCGCGGTCACCACGCCGATGTCGCGGACCCGGCCCGAGCGGCTGCTGAATCCCGCCGCCTCTTCCTTCGGCCGGCCATACAGCTTGGTGAGCATCGCGCCCGCCACATTGAAGCGCTCGGTCATCAGGGAGCCAAGCTCGGCGTCGAGTTGCATCTGCTCGCGGGTGAACCTCTGCATCCGCCTGCCGATGCGTCTCGCCGGCAGAATAAACACCGGCAACAGCATCAGCGTCACGACGGTCACCTGCCAGGACAGGTAGCACATCGTGGCCAGCACGATCACCAGGCCGATGATGTTGGAGACCACCGAGGCCAGTGTGCCCGTGAGCGCCTGCTGCGCGCCGATGACGTCGCTGTTCAGGCGGCTCACCAGCGATCCGGTCTGAGTCCTTGTGAAGAACGCGATCGGCTGCCGCTGGACGTGCTGAAAGACCTCGTTGCGCAGGTCGTAGATAAGGCTTTCGCCGATCCTTGCCGAATACCAGCGCTGTGCGAGGCTGAGCCCGGCGTCGGCGACCGCGAGCACCGCGACCGCACCGGCGAGCACGACCACGACCGCCGTCTTCTTGGGCAGGATGCCCTGATCAATGATCGCCCTGAACAGCAGCGGGTTGGCCACTACTATCGCCGCGTCGAGGCCGGTGACAACGAGAAACAGCGTGAGTCCTACGCGATATGGACGTGCGTAAGAGGCGATGCGGCGGATCGTGCCCGGCTTCAGCCGCTGGTGGGTAACGGAACGGTCGCGGGTAAACGACCGCATCGCCCGATAGCCCCCTGGGTCCATGACGGCGGGAACCTCCCTCGCCACACGGTTCATTCCGCGCGCTTGGTCAGCTTACGGCGAAACGGCTGCGCCGGGCGGGGCCTGGCGGCCGCCGGCGCTGGGGTGTACCCGATGGCGCCGCGTCACCCCGGACTACGACCTGAAATGGCTTTGCTGTAGTTCCGCCTGTGCCCGGCGCTCGGCGGCGGCCTGCTGTGGCAGCGTGTGCGCGGGCGCCTGCTGTAGCAGGGCTTTGGTCGCCCGTGCAGTCGCGGCGTCGGTGCCGAGCAACGCGGCGCTCAGGTCGGCGACCGTGGCGTCAAGCTCGGCGACGGGCACCACGATCTCCGCCAGCCGCAGTTCGCGCGCTTCTGTGGCCTCCACGGTGCGGGTGGTCAGGCACAGTTCGAGCGCCCTGGGCAGCCCGACAAGGTCCACCAGCGGCTTGGTACCGGTGAGGTCAGGGACGAGGGATTGCATCGCCTCCTTCATGCACAGTTTGGCATCGTCGGCGAGCACCCTTATGTCGCAGGCGAGCGCCAGCTGGAAGCCGCCGCCGATCGCATGCCCGCGGACAGCCGCGATCGTGACGAAGTCCGGCCGGCGCAACCAGGTGAAACCCTCCTGGAAGGAAGCGATCAACTCCTCGAGTCCCGGATCCGTCAGGCTGGGGAACGGATCTTCGCCGGGCACGCCTTCCGGGGTGAGCAGCCGCAGGTCGAGGCCCGCGCAGAAGGATGGTCCCTCGCCCCGCACGACCACCACCCGCACGTTCTCCGGCAGCGATGCGCCGATGCCGGCAAGTCCCCGCCACATCGACGGCGTCATCGCGTTTCGACGCCGCGGACGGTCGAGTGTCACCGTCGCGACGCCACCAGCTGGGTGGGCATCGTCTATATCCAGCCGGAGGCCCGCTTGCTGAAGAGCCGACGTGCTCGGCGTCATGGCGTTCCCTTCCCGGTCGTGCCGTCAGCAGCCCTGCGGCCCTTGACACCGCAGCAGGCGACATCATCCTCTCGCAGGACGAGCTCATCTGGGCTCAACGTACTGCCCGGAACGCAAGAAGCACCTTCATGCCTGCGGCGTGAGGGGCCGGCGCGCCGTGTTCGCGCAGGCCGAAAAGCCGTAAGTCAGCGATTGAATTGGCGAATGACCTGGCCCGGGCGAGGGGCTGTCGTCACATGGCGATGATGAGACGGCGCCGGCTACGGCGTGTATGTACATGGGTCACCATGGCGGCCAAAGACAGCGCCAGGCGGGCGGACACGCTCGCGAGACTGGTCCCGCTCCGGCCGCACGGCACCCGGCGCCGCGGACGAGCGCGTGCCTTCCCTGCCCGCAGACGCCGGACACCTGCGTGGTGCCCGAGCCTAACGAACGGCCCGGGCACCACGCTCGGCTGGACGCATCCGATATCGAAACCCGGGTCTCATGCAGTCCCGTCCGGTGGCGGATCTTGGCACACCGCTGTTGACCCACCGCGGGTTGCGATGCGGCGGCGACAGCTCTGTGCCTTACTACCCCCATGCCTGGCGGCACCATGCCCTGGCGGCACCGTACCTGGGCTGCCTGACAAAACAGTGCTTTGACGAGGTCGGCCGAGGATGGCCTCAGCGCTCGGTGCCCCGGCGAGTACTCTCGGGGCTTGCACCTCACGGGGGTCCGGGGGTTGGAAATGGCCTGATGAGCCGGTCTGGTTCAGCGCCCCTCGCTACGTGCTAGGCCTTGGCCTTGCCCCGGGTCGCACCGCCCCGGCCGCGCAGATGCACGCCAGACTCGGTGAGTATCCGGTGGACGAAGCCGTACGACCTGCCGGTAGCACCGGCGAGCGACCGGATGCTCTCGCCCGACTCGTACCTCTTTTTGAGGTCCGCCGCGAGCTTGGTGCGATCAGCACCGGTCACCCGTGTGCCTTTCTTGAGGGTGTCGGTCACAAGTACCTCCCGTGATATGGAGTGACCTCAGCGTTACCGTCCTTCATCATGATCACGCATTAACGTGCGATCGGCTACCCACATCGAGGCAAATGATCACTTCTTTTTTGAGAAGTCGCTTTGCAGCACCGCAGTCGTTGCCGGGCTCAAGCAAGCGCGACCAGGTCGGCGAACTCGTCATCCCAGGTATCCTCTATCCCGTCGGGCAACAGCATGACCCGTTCGGGCTCGAGTGCCTCGACCGCTCCCTCATCGTGCGTGACCAGGACAATCGCGCCCTGGTAGGTACGCAGCGCGGTGAGGATCTCCGCCCGGCTGGCCGGGTCGAGGTTGTTGGTCGGCTCGTCGAGCAGCAGTACGTTCGCGCCCGAGACGACGAGCAGCGCGAGCGCCAGCCTGGTCTTCTCGCCGCCGGAGAGCACTCCCGCGGGTTTGTTCACGTCGTCACCAGTGAAAAGGAACGACCCGAGGATCCGGCGCTGCGGCGACTCCGGCAGGTCGGGCGCGGCTGAGCGCATGTTCTCGAGCACGGTCCGCCCGGTATCTAGCGTCTCGTGTTCCTGCGCGTAGTAGCCAAGGCGCAGCCCGTGCCCGGCGGTCACCTCACCCGCGTCCTGTTTCTCCAGCCCGACGAGCAGGCGCAGCAGCGTCGTCTTGCCCGCGCCGTTCAGGCCGAGGACGACCACCCGGCTGCCGCGGTCCACCGCCAGGTCCACGCCGGTGAAGACCTCGACGGAGCCATAGCTCTTGGATAGCCCCGAGGCGGTCAGCGGTACCCGCCCGCACGGCGCGGGCGTGGGGAACCTGAGGCGCGCGACACGGTCCGCCTTGCGCCCCGTCACGGCGCCCGCGAGCAGTCGCTCGGCCCGCCGCTCCATTCCCTGCGCGGCCTTCGCCTTGGTGGCCTTGGCGCGCATCCGGTCCGCCTGTGCCTGCAGAGCCGCCGCCTGGCGCTCGGCATTCGCACGCTCCCGCCGCCGCCGCCGCTCGGCTACCTCGCGCTGCTCCAGGTAGGCACTCCAGCCCACATTGTGCAGGTCAAGCACGCAGCGGTTCGCATCCAGGTGGAACACCTTGTTCACGACGGTTTCGAGCAGCGCGGTGTGGTGGCTAATGATGACAAGGCCGTCGCGATGTGCCCGGAGGTGGTCACGCAGCCAGGAAATGGAATCGGCGTCGAGGTGGTTCGTCGGCTCGTCGAGCAGGAGCGTCTCCGCGCCGCTGAACAGGATCCGGGCAAGCTCAACGCGGCGTCGCTGGCCGCCGGACATGCTCCTGAGCGGCTGCCCGAGTACGCGGTCAGGCAGGCCCAGGCTGGCCGCTATCGAGGCCGCCTCCGCCTCGGCCGCGTAACCGCCTAGCACGTGCAGCCTGTCCTCGAACCGTGCGTAGGCACGGATAGCGGCATCCCTGCGGCCGTCGGCCGCTGCCATCTCGTGCTGCGCCTCGCGCATTCCGGCGAGTACCTCGTCGAGGCCGCGCGCGGACAGAATCCGGTCCATGGCGAGCATGTCGAGATCGCCCGTACGCGGGTCCTGGGGCAGGTAGCCGACGGTACCCGCGCGGCGCACGGTGCCCGCGGCGGGCAGGGCCTCACCTGCCAGCACGCGGGCAAGCGTCGTCTTGCCCGCTCCGTTCCTGCCGACCAGCCCGATCCGGTCCCCTGGTGCGATCTGGAACGACGCTTCATCGATCAACAGCCGCGCTCCGGCGCGCAGTTCAAGGCCAGATGCAACAAGCACTTGGGCTAGCCACTCCTTCGGGTGACGGGTCACTGAGCGGGCTGTCACCAGCGCTTCGGCCGCGTCGGAGCGAGTGCCACCGGTGGCCCGCGCCCCGGATGCCGGGACCCTGGCGTGCATTACGTATTTCCCGCGGTGTATCCCCCTGCGTGGCACTCAGATGAACGGCCCGCGCCCCGTCAGATCTAGAGCGAGTCAGATCTAGAGCGGCCGCATGACCGCATTATACCTACCCGGGTCACGCCCTGCGACCGCGTTTGCGGCCGGCCGGGCCACGCGGCGGCCTTGCCCGATCTGGCGACACGCCCGTCACCGGCGGGCCACCGCAGGTGGCGCGGCTTCGATCAGCCTGATCCGCACCGCACGGAACAGCCGCGGTGTGTCGCGCAGCACCGCGAGCCTGGGCTCGGGCACGGTGAGAAACCGTTCGACGGCAAGATCGAAGTAGGGCCGCAGCCGGGCGTCCTGGCGCACCCGGCCGATGGCATTCCGGTCTCCGCCGAGCACTACGGCGTCGAGTGGGCCGGGGTAACTTTCGAACACGCTGGCGGCCGTGTCAGCGGCCGCGGACAGGGCCTCCCCCGCCTGCTTCTCCCTCCGTCGGGCGAAACGCTGCTGCGACGTTCCGCCGGCCGCGCTGCGCCCATGTACCAGCCGCGAGCCAGTCTTGGATGAGATGAGCCGTGGCGGCGCGCCGGAAAAGACACCGGCCGCATAACCGCCGAGGCGGACGATCAGCACGCCGACGGTCCGATCCGCCGACGCGTGCACCGCGATTCGCTCGGCGACAACTTCCGGTTGCGCGGTCGTCAAAGACACGGCCGACATGTCGGCCGTGTCAGGCAACGGCGGAAATGGCATGTGACACTCGGCGATCGCCCCATCTGCACACGTATACCGAACGGCTGCCGCACCTGGCGCGACTTCCGCCCCGCCATGCCGGGCAGCGAATGCGGACAGCCAGCTAACTATCCGTTCGGGGGCTATGTCTAGCCACCGGCCACCAGCAAGGGCGACACGTGCCGAGTCTTCCACTACGCAACGCCTCCATGCGTTTACTATCTGACAGAACCATCGCGATCCCCGTGAGTGCGGGGAGCCCGGGGAGGCAGGCGACCGGGGATCGTCCGCCGGGCCGACGCCGTGGCCAGGGGATAGCGGGGCGGTCCGTTCCCCGATCAGCACGTAACGGGGGTTCTATGGTGCAACTCCGCTGGGCAGCACCTTAGCTGGGCAACACCGTAACGGGTGCTTCGTGGAACAGTTCCCTGCGCGGAGCAGCCGCCCCCTAGGCCAAACCCTAACGGGGATTCCGCGGGCTCGCCCCCCGCCCTCCACAGGCTCGCGCGTTCATGTTGCCGCGAGGCACGCAGTACCACCGATCACCAGTCAAGGAAGTTGCTGATGACGATACGATCCGATCCTGCCGCATCGGCGGGCTTCCCGGCCAACAGCGTGGAACGCGCGCTCTATGGTGCCGCCAGGGACCGGACCCGCGTGGGTGAACTCCTCGACGAGCTCCGCCATGGCCGATTGTGGCTGCCGCTGCCTCAGGACGGTCCCGTCACCGATGGGGACGCGCTCAAGCTGCCGACGGTCCGCTATCTCGACGCGGAGTTCATCCCTGCCTACACCTCCGCTGGCCAGCTCAACGAGGTTCTCGGCCGACGGGGCCGGGATATGGCGGGCGGCGGAGCCGCGGACCCGAACCGGGCACCTGCGGTCCTGGGCGCACAGGTGCCGCACGCGGTTGTGGCAGCCACGGAGCTTGCCCGGTTGCTTCCCGCCGGACTCGGCATCGCCCTGAACCCGGGCGCGGCTGTGAGCGTTCCGATCTATCCCGAGGACATGGCTTATCTCGGCAGCACGGACGCCGAGATAGATGGCTGTCCGATCCGTGTCGGCCCTCCGCCAGAGGAACCTACGCGGCTGCTCAGCGCCATCGCGGACGGGCTGCGCCGGTCGCCGTCCGCCGAGTCGGCTACCCGGGCCTGGCTGACCACAGAAGGTGGTCAGGGGCTCGTAATTGCTGTGACTCTGGACGACCCGCACGACGGCTCTGCGCAGAAAGCGGTAGCGGAGACCGTGCAGGATGCGGTGGACCTCGCACGGCCGCCGTTTCCTGTCGACGTTATGTTCCCAGGTGAGTGCGAGCCAGGTCCCCTTGAGCGGTGGGCTGCCGCGGGCGCCCGCCCTTTCTACCTGCGCACCTGATCTGGTCTGCCTGCGCACCTGATCTGGTCTGCCTGCGCACCTGACCCGGCCAGGCACTCTTGATCACCGCCGTGGCCCGGGCCGCCCAGGTGTGCCGAGCCAGGCGCAGGCGGCGGCGTCAGACGTTGAAGCCGAGGGCGCGAAGCTGTTCCCTGCCATCCTCGGTGATCTTGTCAGGTCCCCACGGAGGCAGCCAGACCCAGTTGATGCGGAAACCCTCGACCAGGCCATCAAGTGCCTCAGCGGTCTGGTCTTCGATCACGTCGGTAAGCGGGCACGCGGCGCTGGTGAGTGTCATGTCGATGGTGGCCACGCCGTCGTCGCCCAGATCAACGCCGTAGACCAGGCCGAGGTCGACCACGTTTATACCGAGCTCGGGGTCTACCACGTCATGCAGCGCCTCAAGAACGTCTCCGGACTCGGGCGAAAGCTGCTCGCCCGGCTGCGGAACGGCCTCCTCGCCTCCGCTGGCGTCCTGACCGGCCTCCTGGCCCACCGTGTGCTCCCTGATCGCGTTCTCCGTCATGATGCCTGTCCTGCCTTCCCGCTAAGCGCCCGGGCCGTCGCGTCCTTCCAGGCCATCCAGCCAAGCAGGGCGCACTTGATCCGGGCCGGGTACTTGGCCACACCTGCGAAAGCAACCGCGTCTTCCAGCATGTCCTCGTTCGGCTCCTCGACTCCACGCGACTGCATGAGCGCGAGAAACTCGTCGCCGACAGCGAGCGCCTCCTCGACGGTTTTCCCGATCACCAGATCCGTCATGACAGAAGCACTCGCCTGGCTAATCGAGCAACCGAGCGCGTCGTATGACACGTCGGCGACCCGGAGGTCACCGCCAGGGCTGTTTGCCGCATCGCCTGCCGCGCTGTTACCCGCGCAGTCCGCCGCACCACCAGCCGCGCTGGTCCCGGCGCTGCTCAGCCGGACACGGACGGTGAGCTCGTCACCGCAGGTGGGGTTTACGTGATGTACCTCGGCGTCGTAGGGCTCCCGCAGCCCATTGTGGTGCGGATGGCGGTAGTGATCCAGGATGATCTCCTGGTACATCGACTGAGGCTGCATCACGCTGGTCTTATTGCTGGTCTTGTTGCCGCCGCTCGCATGATCACTGTCCTGCTCGCGACAGCTCCTACGCGGGCTCGCCCTGCATGGCACCATCCTGCTTGGCGCCTTACTTCCTACGCGCATGCCGATCTCAACACCCATGACGGCTCACGCTGTTCCAAAGAGCCGCTGCGCCTGCCGCACGCCCTCGGCAAGCGCATCTACCTCGGCCGGTGTGGTGTAGACGTAGAAGGTAGCCCGCGTGCTCGCCTGGACCTGATACCTGCGGTGCAGCGGCCAGGCACAGTGATGTCCGGTCCGCACCGCGATGCCGAGGTCGTCGAGCACCTGGCCAACGTCGTGCGGATGAATGCCTTCGACAGTGAACGCGATCGCGCCGCCGCGATCCCTGGTGCTGCGCGGGCCCAGGATCTGCACACCAGGGATCTCGCCGAGTGTTGATAGCGCGCGCGCCGTCAGCCTCTCCTCGTGCGCGGCGACATTCGCCATGCCGAGGTCAGACAGGTAGCCGCAGGCCGCGGCGAGCCCTACCGCTTGCGCTGCCATCGGCACCCCGGCCTCGAACCGCTGCGGCGGCGGCAGGAACGTCGAGCCTTCCATCCGGACGACCTCGATCATCGAGCCGCCCGTGATGAACGGCGGCATCACTTCGAGCAGCTCACGCCGGCCCCACAGCACGCCGATGCCGGATGGCCCGAGCATCTTGTGGCCGGAGAACGCGAGGAAGTCCACGCCGAGCGTCGACACGTCCACCGGCTGGTGCGGCACGGACTGGGCCGCGTCGGCAAGTACAAGCGCGCCCGCTTCGTGCGCGCGGTGGGCGATCTCCGTCACCGGGGGGATCGTGCCAAGCACATTCGACTGATGGCTTAGCGCGACGATCTTTGTGCGGTCGCAAATCAGCGCGTCGAGCGCATCCAGGTCGAGGCGCCCGTCCTCGGTGAGGCCGAACCAGCGCAGCCTGGCGCCGGTCCGCTGGCACAACTGCTGCCAGGGCACCAGGTTGGCGTGGTGCTCAAGCTCCGTCACCAGGACCTCGTCGCCGGGTCCGACGGCGAAGGCCGCGGCCGCGGGGTCGGAGGGCGGCAAGGCTGCCGCGTTGCTCATCGCGTACGCCACCAGGTTGATCGCCTCGGTCGCGTTCTTGGTGAAAACGACCTCGCCTGGTTGCGCGCCGATGAAGGAGGCCACCGTGGCTCTGGCACCCTCGTACGCGTCGGTCGCCTCCTCGGCGAGCTGATGGGCGCCGCGGTGTACGGCGGCGTTGTGCCGCTCGTAGAAGTCGCGCTCGGCGTCCAGCACCTGTCGCGGCTTCTGCGAGGTCGCCCCGGAGTCGAGATAGACCAGTGGGCTGCCGCCCCGCACCGTCCTCGACAGGATCGGGAAGTCAGCGCGGACCTTGTCCACGTCGAACGGCGGATCGGCGAGCCTGGCCACGGTGTCCACCGCGGCAGCGTGCGGCGTCATGGTCATGACGATGCGCCTGCCTTTACGAAGCGCTCGTACCCTTCGGTGTCGAGCGCCTCGGCCAGTTCGGGCCCGCCTTCTTCGACGATCCTCCCGTCGATGAATACGTGCACGAACTCCGGTACCACATAACGCAGGATCCGAGTGTAGTGGGTAATCAGCAATATCCCCGGGCGAGCGGGGCCCTCCTTGGCCCGGAAGCGGTTGATGCCCTCGGCGACGATCCTGAGCGCGTCCACGTCCAGCCCGGAGTCGGTCTCGTCGAGTATGGCGATCTTCGGCTGCAGCAGTTCGAGCTGGAGGATCTCGTGCCGCTTCTTCTCGCCGCCGGAGAAGCCCTCGTTGAGGTTACGTTCAGCGAAGACCGGATCGATGGCCAGCCCGGACATCGCGCCGCGCATCTCCTTCATGAAGTCACGCAGCTTCGGCGGCTGGCCGCGCATCGCGGTGATCGCGGTCCGCAGGAAGTTCGACACCGATACGCCGGGCACCTCGACCGGATACTGCATGGCGAGGAACAGGCCGGCCCGCGCGCGCTGGTCCACGGTCATGGCCAGCACATCCTCACCGTCCAAGGTCACGGTTCCCCCGGTGACCTCGTACTTGGGATGCCCGGCGATCGCGTACGCGAGTGTCGACTTACCCGAGCCGTTCGGGCCCATGATCGCGTGGGTCTGCCCGGCCGCCACGGTAAGGTCTACGCCCTTCAGGATCTCCTGCTTCGGGCCACCGGCATCCGACACGCGGACGTGCAGGTCACGGATCTCAAGGGTGGACATGGTTCCTGTCTCTCCGGTTCTCTTTCTGACGGTTACGGGCCATCGCGTTCTCGGGGTTACGGGCCATCGGGTTACGAGGTGTCCCCAGGAGGCACCGTGTCCCTCCGGGCAGCCGCGGCTTACGCTTCACATCTCAGCGCCCGGACATCTCAGCGCCAAGCGACACGAGCACGTCATCGCCTTCGATCTTCACTGGGTATGTGGGCACCGGCTTGGTCGCCGGCGGCCCGGTCGGGTCACCTGTGCGCAGATCGAAACAGGATCCGTGCAACCAGCACTCGATCGTGTGGTCGTAAACCTCGCCCTCAGAGAGCGCGACCTCCGCGTGCGAGCAAACATCGCGCAGCGCGAAGACCTCGCCCTCCGCGCGCACGACGGCGACGGGCGTGCCGTTCAGGTCGACGCCGATCGCGCCCTCGGATGGCAGGTCCGACACGGCGCACGCCCGCACGAACGTGCAGAGTTCTGTCATGACCGCCGCCCTTCAGGACGGTTCTCTGTCGCTGGGGCCGCCTGTATGTCAAGCGAGCGCTGTATCTCCGGCGAGCGCCGCGCCTCCAGCGAGCGCTCCGCTTCCGAGGTCTGCGACGCGTCGCCGGACAGCCCCTTCGGATCGGCCCATCTCTCATCGACGGAGCGAAGCAGTTCGGCCTCGACCGCAGCCGCGACCCGGGTACGCAGGCTTGGGACATCGATCCGCTCGATGAGCTGGCCGAAGAAACCCCTGATCACCAGACGGCGCGCTTCGTCATATGAAATCCCGCGTGCCATCAGGTAGAACAGGTGGTGGTCCTCGAGCCGCCCGCTCGCGCTCGCATGCCCCGCCCCGACAATCTCGCCGGTCAGGATCTCCAGGTTCGGCACAGAATCGACCCGGGTGCCGTCGGTGAGCACCAGGTTGCGGTTGTACTCATAGGTGTCAGTGCCGGTCGCCTCGGGCCGGATGATCACATCGCCTATCCATACGGCGTGCGCGCCTTCACCCTGCAGCGCCCCCTTGTACTCCACCCTGCTGCGGCAGTCCCGTACGGCGTGATCGACGAACAACCGGTGCTCAAGATGCTGGCCCGCGTCGGTGAAGTAGAGGCCGAGCAGCTCGGCGTCGCCGCCAGGCCCTGTGTAGCGCACCGACGGAGCGATCCTGACCACGTTGCCGCCGAGCGTGACGGTGGTGTGCTTGATGCGGGCGTCCCTGCCAAGCTGCGCGTGGTGGTGCGAAAGGTGTACTGAATCGTCCGCCCAGCCCTGCACCGTCACGACCGACAGCGAGGCGCCATCGTGCACGGCGAACTCCACGTTGTCCGCGTAGACCGCGCTGCCCGAGTAGTCGAGAACGAGCACGGCCTCGGCGAATGGCTCGACCTCCACCAGCAGGTGACCGAATGCGGCGGCGGCGTCCTGCTCACCCGATCGCTCACCGCGCACGGAAAGCACGGTGGGCCGGGAAGTAACTTTGTCCTTGGGCACGGTGACGACCGTGGCCTGGGCGAACGAGTTGTACGCGCGGGCGCTCACCCGGTCAGCGGGCACGAACGCGCGGCCGATCCTTGGATCATCACGGCCCGCCACTTCGACCCGCACCTCAGGTGCCGCGTCCGCTTCCACGATGACCTTGCCCGGTGGTGACGTGTCAGCGCCGGAACCTACGTTGACTGCCCGTATGGAGGCCGTGCAGGCGCCGCAGCGGGGTAAAGCGCCACTCCTCTTCCCGGCCGTTCGGCACCGGGAAGTCGGCCACATCGTAGGACTCACGCCCATGCAGCCTGGACAGAGGGACCGCCGCCTCCACGGTCCCCTGAATTCCTGCCATCAGCCGACCGCCCCCTCCATCTGGAGCTCGATCAGCCGGTTCAGTTCCAGCGCGTATTCCATCGGCAATTCACGGGCGATCGGCTCGACGAAGCCACGGACGATTGTGGCCATCGCCTCGTCCTCGCTCATACCACGGCTCATCAGGTAGAAGAGCTGGTCTGCGGAGACCCTGGAGACGGTGGCCTCGTGGCCCATCTCGACGTCGTCCTCGCGAACGTCCACATAGGGGTAGGTGTCGGACCGGCTGAGCTTGTCGATGAGCAGCGCGTCGCACTTCACCGTGGACTTGGACTGGCTGGCGCCTTCCTGTACCTGGACGAGGCCGCGGTAGGAGGTCCGCCCGCCGCCGCGGGCCACCGACTTGGACACGATCGTGGACGAGGTGTGCGGCGCGCAGTGCACCATCTTCGCACCGGCATCCTGGTGCTGGCCCTCCCCCGCGAACGCGACGGAGAGAGTTTCGCCCCTGGCATGCTCGCCCATCAGGTAAACGGCCGGGTACTTCATCGTGACCTTGGAGCCGATGTTTCCGTCGATCCACTCCATGGTCGCGCCCTGGTAGGCGACGGCTCGCTTGGTGACGAGGTTGTACACGTTGTTCGACCAGTTCTGGATCGTCGTGTACCTACACCGAGCGTCCTTCTTCACGATGATCTCGACAACGGCCGAGTGCAGCGAGTCCGACTTGTAGATCGGCGCCGTGCAGCCCTCGACGTAATGGACGGAGGCACCCTCGTCGACGATGATGAGCGTCCGCTCGAACTGGCCCATGTTCTCGGTGTTGATCCGGAAGTACGCCTGCAGCGGGATGTCCACGTGCACGCCCTTCGGCACGTAGATGAACGAACCGCCGGACCAGACCGCCGTGTTGAGTGCCGCGAACTTGTTGTCCCCAGGCGGGATCACGGTGCCGAAGTACTCCTGGAAGAGCTCCGGGTGCTCCCGCAGCGCCGTGTCGGTGTCGAGGAAGACGACGCCCTTCTCCTCCAGGTCCTCGCGGATCTTGTGATAGACGACTTCGCTCTCGTATTGGGCCGCCACACCTGCGATGAGGCGCTGCTTCTCGGCCTCTGGGATGCCCAGCCTGTCGTACGTGTTCTTGATGTCCGCAGGCAGCTCATCCCAGCTCGTGGCCTGCTTCTCGGTCGAGCGGACAAAGTACTTGATGTTGTCGAAATCGATCTCGGTTAGATCGGCGCCCCAGGCGGGCAGCGGCTTCTTGCCGAACAGCCGCAAGCCCTTCAGGCGCATGTTGAGCACCCACTCCGGCTCGTTCTTCTTAGCCGAGATGCCCCTGACGACCTGGTCGGAGAGGCCACGCTGTGCCGCGGCGCCTGCCACGTCCGCGTCAGCCCAGCCGAACTTGTACCGGTCAAGCCCCTCAAGCTCGGGGCGCGTGGTTGTAGTCATTAATAAAGCCCTCCGGACTCGGAGTTCATAGTGGGCGCTTTCACGGTGTTTTCGTCGGGCAAGGCGGTGTCCCCCGGCGCGGCTCCGGACCCGCGCGGTCCGGGGCGCCCCACGGGGCTACCCGCTGCGGGAATCGGCCGAGGATGCGCCAGCGGGCATGCGCATCATTGACATGTCGGTCACATGAGTGGTGCAGATTCCGTCGCCGTGCGCGATCGTGGCGAGGCGCTGCACCGGTGTGCCGAGCAGACGGCCGAAGGCTTCGGTCTCCGCCTCACAAAGCTGAGGGAACTCGGCCGCCACATGCGCGACCGGGCAATGGTGCTGGCAAAGCTGCTCCCCGCCACCGGCCGGCGCGACATCCGCCGATGCCGCGTAGCCGTCTGCTGTCAGCGCCTCCGCGAGCGCCTTTACGCGCTCGCCCGGTGGCGCTGCCTCTACCACAGGCTGGTACCGCCACTCGAGATCGGTGACCTGTTCCCGCGCGAACTCCGCGACCGCTCCGGTTCCGCGCGTGCGGGCGAGGAACCGGAGCGCGCTACTCGCGAGGTCGTCGTACGCGTGCTCGAACGCGCTCCTGCCCGCATCTGTGATGGCGAACAGTTTCGCAGGGCGCCCCCTGCCACGGCTACCGTAGGTCCGCGCCTTCCGCGCCTCGATCATCTCGTCCGCGAGGAGCGCGTCGAGGTGCCTCCGGATGGCTGCAGGGGTGAGCCCGAGTCTGCTGCTGAGCCCGAACGCCGTAATGGGGCCGTTTTCGAGGATCAGCCGTGCGACGCGCGCCCTTGTGCCACGCTCATTACCCGTCTGGGCCTGGGCCCCATGAGCCTGGGCCCCATGAGCCTGGGCCCCATGAGCCTGGGCCCCATGAGCCTGGGCCCCATGAGCCTGGCCTGCGGCAGCCGGCACCTGACCGCGGGTGGCATCGCCCGCCGCCTTGGTGATCGTCTCAATCTGCCGCATGTAATTCACAACATCAGTGTGGCGTAAATCCATCCCTGCGCGCAACGTAGGCGACGTGCCATGTTTCACAGTGCGGCCCTTTCCACAAGATAGACGTTGCGAAATTCCGCCCGCGCGCAGGGTCGGCTACGTATGGTGGTGCCGCCTAGCCGAGGCGAGACCGCTCGTCGGCGGGGTGGCCGCCCGCGCACTTGCAGGCGGAGCGGCCGTCAGCGCATCGGAAGCCGGGTGCGAGTGGGCAAATCGGGAGTGGCCGCTTGCGGTGGCAGGCGAAGCCGCTGCCGGCTGGCGGCAGCCGGGCCCGGTGGCCGGAACCGCTGTCGGCCCGGCGCCCGCGTGCGTCGACCGGTCCGAGGGCGGGCCATGGAGTTCTTTGACTGACACTAGGCACCGCGCGGTGGAGTTCAAGAAGTTCCTGATCGCGATCGACAAGGCCGTCCCGGCCGGGCTGGGCGTGCACCTGGTCTGCGACAACCTCGCCACCCACAAGACCCCCGCGATCCAGGACTGGCTCGCCCGCCACCCCCGGTTCCGCCTGCACTTCACGCCCACCGGATCGTCGTGGATCAACCAGGTGGAGCGGTGGTTCGGGTTTCTGACCGACCAAATGATCCGCCGCGGAGTCCACAAGAGCGTCCAGGCCCTGGAAAAAGACGTCCGCGCCTGGATCGAAACCTGGAACCAGAACCCCCGGCCATTCATCTGGACAAAAACCGCGGAGGAGATCCTGAACTCCTTAGCCAAATATATCGCGAAGATTTCAGGCGCAGGACACTAGATACCTTATGCCACATACCTTATGCCACCATTTTCTGCCCGGGAACGGGCAGAAAACTTGACCAAAGGCCAGCTCGGTTGCCAGTCTCCTCTGTTGTGACGCATCCGGTCGCGCAGGATCTTATCCGTCACGTCTGCGTGACAACGGGGCTGACGTCGGCCACGGCGGAGAGAGTCATCGCGGATGTTATCGCCTATTTCGGTGAGACCGTGGAGGAGTTCGTCCGCCGCAGGCACAAGGAACTTCACCAACGCCAGTACAAGAATTCCCAGATCTGGCCCCTGATCGCGGACGAACTGAGGCACCGTCCAGTGGCCGCTCCGGAACTGTCGCAGCGCCAGCTCCGCCGGATCGTGTACGGCTGACGGTGACGAACAGGCAGAAACGGTGCACATGGTTACGGTGCCGCGCGGGCGCGCGAGCCGCACGGTGACTACGCACAGTGACTAACGGAGGGGAGTATCCGCGATGTGTGGCATCGTCGGCTATATCGGTAATCGGCAGGCAACCCAGATTCTGCTCGAGGGCCTGCACCGGCTGGAGTACCGGGGTTACGACTCGGCCGGAATCGCTGTGGTATATCGTGGTCGGCTGCGGGTGACCAAGGCCGCGGTGCGGGTGGCCGGCCTGCGTGACCTAGTCGGCACCCCTACCCCGGCGACAGTCGGCATCGGACACACCAGATGGGCGACACACGGAGAGCCAAGCGACGTGAACGCTCACCCGCACGTCGACGCCAGCGGCCGTATCGCGGTCGTGCACAACGGGATCATCGAGAACGCCGAACGGCTGCGCCGTGAGCTCACCGCTGGCGGCACCAAACTCGTTTCTGACACCGACACCGAGGCCCTCGCGCACTTGATCGCGGCCGCGCTCGCCGATGGTGCCAAATCGCTCGAGGATGCCGTGCGAGCGGCGCTGCGGCGGGTCGAGGGTGCCTACGGCCTGCTTGTCCTCGACGCGCGCAGGCCAGGCGAACTCGTGGTGGCGCGCAACGGTAGTCCGATCGTGCTCGGCGTCGGCGAGGGCGAGATGTTCGTCGCCTCCGACGTGGCCGCACTGGTGCGCCACACGCAGCGTGTCGTCTACCTCGATGACGGTGAGCTTGCCACGGTGCGGGCAACCGAATTCCACACCAGCACGCTTGAGGCGCGTCCGACCGACAAGGTCCCGACCACAGTCGACCTGACGACCGAGGACTACGATCTCGGCGGCTACTCCGATTACATGACCAAGGAGATGCACGAGCAGCCCGAGGCGGTCCGGCGGGCGCTGCTTGGGCGGCTTGACGACAAGTTCGCCACTGCACGCCTTGGCGGCATCGAGATCACCGCGCGCGACGTGCACACGATCAGGCGAGTGACCTTCCTCGGCTGCGGATCCGCTTACTACGCAGGGCAGATGGGCGCTGCCTTCATGGAGGAGTTTGCCCGGATTCCCGCCGACGCCGAACCGGCCTCTGAGTTCCGTTACCGCAATCCGGCGGTCGACCCGCACACGCTGTTCGTCGCGGTCAGCCAGTCGGGTGAGACGCTCGACACGCTCGCCGCGGTGCAGGAACTCAAGCGCAAGGGCGGCAGGATGCTCGGCACCGTGAACGTGGTCGGCAGTGCGATCGGGCGCGAATGCGGCAATGGGATCTTCCTGCATGCCGGGCCAGAGGTGGCGGTCGCCTCCACCAAGGCCTTCACGAACATGGCCGTCGTTTTCGCGATGCTCGGCCTGCTGTTCGGCCGGGTTCGCGATCTCTCCGTGGCTGACGGGCGGCGGATCGTGGCCGGCCTGCGCGCCCTGCCGGAACAGATCTCGCAGGTGCTCGCGGAGGAGCACGCGATAGCCGGCGTCGCAAGCAGGTACGCGGATGCGCAGCACATGTTCTTCGTCGGCCGGGTGCGTGGCTGGCCGGTCGCGCGGGAGGGCGCACAGAAGCTGAAGGAGATTTCCTATGTGCACGCCGAGGCGTATCAGGCCTCCGAGCTGAAGCACGGCCCGCTGGCGCTGATCGACGCCACCATGCCGACGGTGGCCGTTGTTCCCGGCGATGAACTGCTTGCCAAGCACATCGGGACGATCGAAGAGGTGAAGGCCCGCGGCGGCCCCGTCATCGCGGTCACAAATGCGGACCTTCCTTGCGATCTCGCCGACGCCGTTATACGGGTGCCGTGCAACGAGCCAGAGCTCAACCCGATCCTGCTCACCATCCCGCTGCAGCTCTTCGCCTACCACGTCGCGCTCAAGCTGGGACGGGACATCGACAAGCCCCGCAACCTCGCCAAGAGCGTGACCGTAGAGTAAATACCAAATGACGTTACGCAACAGTCAGGGACGCCAAGGTCGAGCCGCTACCGGCCCCGGTGCCGGGACCTGCCCGGTGCCGGGACCTGCCCAGTGCCGGGGGCGGCTGGGTGCCGAGACCCGCCGGGTGCCGAGCGCCACTAAGTCCAGAGGGTCGCTCGGTCCAAGAAAGGGACGCCTGGCCATGGGGCGCGGGATTATCACCCCTGGCTCGTCTCTAGACTCGCGTGCGTGAGCGTCCCCGCTGTCGAGATCACTGGACTGGCCAAGCGTTACGGGTCGGTGAGGGCGGTCGACGGCCTCACGCTTCGCGCGGGCAGGCGCGAGGTAACCGCGCTGCTTGGCCCGAACGGCGCGGGAAAGACCACCACGGTGGAAATCTGCGAGGGCTACCGGCGCCCCGACGCGGGCATTGTGCGCGTGCTCGGCCTCGATCCGGTCCGCGATGCACGCAAGCTGCGCCCACAGGTGGGCGTTATGCTGCAGTCCGGTGGGATTCCCCCAGCCGCTCGACCCAGCGAGTACCTCCACCTGATGGCGAGCTTCCACGCCCGGCCCGCCAATCCTGCGGCCCTGCTTGACAGGCTCGGCCTCGCGAGCACCGTGCGCACGCCGGTGCGGCGGCTGTCGGGGGGCCAGCAACAGCGGCTGTCGCTTGCCGCTGCCATCGTCGGCCGACCCGAACTGCTGTTCCTCGACGAGCCGACCGCGGGCCTCGACCCGCAGGCCCGCCTCGCGACGTGGGAGCTGATCGCTGAGCTTCGCGCCGTCGGAGTGAGCGTCGTGCTCACCACGCATCTGATGGACGAAGCAGAACGGCTAGCGGACCGTGTCGCGATCATCGACCACGGGCGCTTGGTTGCGGCGGGCACTCCGGCCTCGCTCACCGGCGGGCACCAGCAGCTTCGGCTGCGCGCCAGGCCAGGGCTCGATCTAAGCGGCCTGCTCAGCGTCCTGCCCACCGGGAGCAGGGCCAGCGAGTCACCGGCGGGCAACTATGTGATCGACTATGTGATCGACGCGGGCGAGGAAGCGGGCGGCACGTCCGAACTGCTCGCAGCCATCGCCGGGTGGTGCCGCGCGCATCAAGTGCGGACGGACGATCTGCGGCTGGCGAGCCGCACGCTCGAAGACGTGTTCCTCGAGCTGACCGGGCGGGAGCTTCGCCCATGAGCATCCGAGGAGCTAATGAGCGGGAACCGATGAGCGGGGCGAGCCAATGAGCAGTGCCGGCGCGCCCGCAGCGAACGGCGTGGCGGCAGCCCGCGCAGCCGTTGGAGAAAATGATCTTGCGCCAGCGCCCGGGGCCGCGCCACTGCGCCGCATGGTGGCGGCGCAGGCCGTATTCGACGCGCGCGGCCTGCTGCGCAACGGCGAGCAGTTGCTGCTCACATTGATCATTCCGGTGCTGCTACTCACGGGCTTCAGCGAGGCATCCGTACTCAACCTCGGCAACGGCAGCCGGGTGGACTTCCTCACCCCCGGGATCATCGCGCTCGCCGTCATGTCCACCGCGTTCGCCAGCCAGGCGATCGCGACCGGCTTCGAGCGCAGGTACGGGGTACTGAAGCGGCTGGGCGCAACGCCGCTGTCACGCAGCGGACTTGTCGCCGCGCGAACGGTAACGATGCTCGCCATCGAGATGCTGCAACTGGCGGTGATCGTGGCGGTGGCGTTCGGGATCGGCTGGCGGCCGCACGGCGGATGGGGCGCGGCCGCGACGGTGCCGCTGCTTGTGCTCGCGGGCACCGCGGCGTTCAGCGGTCTCGGTCTGCTGATGGCAGGGACGCTTAGGGCCGAGACGACCCTCGCCGCCGCCAACCTCGTCTACCTCATGTTGCTCGGCCTCGGCGGCGTGATATTCCCGCTGTCGCAATTCCCTCCGGGGATGCGCGGCGTGCTTGGACTGCTGCCGATCTCGGCGCTCTCCGGCGGGCTCCGTTCTGTGTTGCAGCACGGAACGGGCCTCCCATGGCGCGATCTGGCCATCCTCGCCGTCTGGGCCGTGGGCGGTGTGGTGCTCGCCGCGCGCACCTTCCACTGGGACTAGGCAGCCAATTGGCACTGAGGATGGCACAGCGCAGGCCCGCCCTGGCTGGCGGCGTGTGGCACCAGCCGGCCGATCGAGCCCGCAACCTCAAGCCGAGCACGATCCTGGGCGCGCTGCCGCCGCCCGCACTGATCCTGGCGGGCATCATCTCCGTGCAGGTCGGGGCCGGCCTGGCGAAAGAGCTTTTCGCGGTGGTCCCGCCTGCCGCCGTGACGCTGCTGCGGCTATGGTCCTCGGCGATCGTGATGCTGCTGCCACTCGTGTGGCGCGCCGCGGGCAATACACTGCCCCGCCTGTGGCGGGGGCGGTGGGCTGCGCTGCCCGCGAGGCGCCGTCCCCTCGTGGTGTACCGCCTGCGGCCTGAGGGTTCGGCGAAAGGAGGTGCCGCATACCCGCCGCAGGCGCCACGGATCGCGTGGCGTTCGCTTGGTGTGGCCGCAGCGTTTGGACTGACGCTCGCCACCATGAATTTCGCGATCTATCAGTCGTTTGCGCGCATACCGCTCGGCCTGGCCGTGACCATCGAGTTCCTCGGCCCGCTCGGCGTCGCCGTCGCCGCCTCGCGCCGCGTCATCGATTTTGGCTGGGTCGGGCTTGCGTGCGGCGGCGTGGTATTGCTTACCCGTGGCGGTGGGCACGTTTCCACGTCCGGCGTCATTTTCGCGCTTGCTGCGGCCGCGTGCTGGGCCGCATACATCTTGCTGAGTGCCGCGACCGGACGGCGGTTCCGTGGCTCGACGGGCCTGTCCATCGCGATGGTCGTCGCCGCCATCGCGATTACCCCAGTCGGCATCGTGGCGGGGGGTCCCGCGGTCTTCAGGCCGGGGATCCTCGCGATCGGGGCGGGCATCGGGCTGCTCTCCTCAGTCATCCCATACTCACTTGAACTCGAGGCGCTCCGCAGGATGCCGCCGCGGGTCTTCGGCATCCTGATGAGCCTCGAGCCGGCAGTCGCGGCGCTGGTCGGACTTGTTCTGCTAGGCCAGGTGCTTACCGGGGCCGAGTGGATCGCCATCGGCTGCGTCATGGTGGCCTGCATCGGGGCCACCCGCGGCGCGTCGGCGGGGAGCCTGGAGGCCTGACCTCACCGCGGCGATCACAGGCGCGCAGATCGGACGGGCGAGGATCGCGTCAAGCGGGGAGCGGCGTCCGTGGCTACGAGCCACGGCGATGCCCTTTTGCTCGTAGCCACGGAGATGCCGGTTGCCGAGGGTCACGGAGATGCCGGTTGTCGTTGCCGTAGCGTCAGAGCAGGGCACCAGACAGCCGATCCGCCCATGGGGATCTCAGGCAGGTACTCGGCTCTCACGGCTGTGCTCCTACGATGAGCAGGTGGTCACCAACGTCAGCGCCCCAGGAGACGCCAATGCCGCAGGCGGTACCGATAGGTCGGCCGCCCGGCCAGGCACTGTGGCACGGCTGATCGCCTTGGTATGGCGGCCGAGCCCGCGATCCATGCGCGGCCTCGCGCTCGCCAGCGTCGTCGTGAGCTCCGGGATTATCGTCACCGGTGCGGCTGTCAGGCTGAGTCAGTCCGGGCTCGGCTGCCCGGACTGGCCCGAGTGCACCACGAGAAGCCTGGTCGCGACCAAGACGCCCGGCCAGACAATGGTGAACACCTGGGTCGAGTTCGGTAACCGGCTGCTCACGTTCGTGGTGGTAGTCGTCGCGGTCGCCGTTTTCATCGCGGCGTGGAGACTGCGGTCCACCGGTCAAGACGGCCGCCCCGCGCGCCGTACTGACCTGGTGTGGCTCGCGGCGGCGCAGCCCGCCAGCGTGGTCCTGCAGGCGGTACTCGGGGGTATTACCGTCTTGACGGCACTGAATCCGGCGATGGTCTCGGTACATTTCCTCGTGTCGATGGCGATCGTGGCCCTGACGGTGGTGCTTTACGTGCGTTGCGGCGAGGACGTCACCCCAGCTCGCCCGCTCGCACGGACAGACCTACGGGTGCTCAGCGGCATGCTGATCGCGATAGCGTGCCTGATGTTCGCCGCCGGGACCGTGGTCACGGGAACAGGCCCCCTCGCGGGCAATGCGGCTGCGCCCCGCTATCACCTGCCGCTTGAGGGGGCAACGCAACTGCACGCCGACATCGGCTGGCTTTTCGCCGGCCTTGCCCTGGCGCTTGCGGTCGGGCTGAAGCTGACCCGGGCGGTGCTGCGGGCCATCAGGCTGGGCTGGGTGCTGATCGCGGTCATGACCGTGCAGGGCGCGCTCGGCTACATCCAGTACTTCACCGGCCTGCCGCCGCTTATTGTCGGGGTGCACGTGCTCGGTTCGGTGCTCGTGTGGATCACGGTCCTGCTGCTATTTTTCTCCCTGCGTGACCGTGGCAGCATCATCGCTGCCGGTGCAGGGATGCCAGCCATGGCACAGCGCGCCACGGCCGGTCTTGCGGACGGCGCCACGGCCGGTGCTGCGGACGGCGCCACGGCCGGTGCTGCGGACGGCGCCACGGCCGGTGCTGCGGACGGCGCCACGGCCGGTGCTGCGGACGGCGCCACGGCCGGTGCTGCGGACGGCGCCACGGCCGGTGCTGCGGACGGCGCCACGGCCGCCGAGCATCCAACGGAGGTCGTGGCGCGGCCCCGGGCGATTGACCCCGCGCTTGGCCTGTCAGCTAGGTTGACGGAGCACGCCACGGCTGATCCGGCGGAGACGGGTGATTCCACGCCGCGTGGCCAGACCCGGGAAGGCCGGGCGGTGGAAGCGGCGCGCGAGATGCCTGCGGCTGGATAAACCCGGATGGGCCTTGCGGCGCCCACGGCGGGGCCGGTTGCCGGGGCCTGCGGCTCAGGAACGCGAGACGTGCCGTCTGCATCAACCCGAGCAGTGCCTGCCGCCGCGCCTCGAACTCCGACGGGGAGATCACGCCGCGCTCGGCCCGCTGATGCAACATGGCCAGTTCGGTCGCGGCAAGCTGATAGTCGGTCATTGCTGCCGCCGCCGACCTCCCCCCGTTCCTGCGCGCCCAGTAGCGTGCGATCCGGCGGCCACGCAGCGTGCTCAGCATTTCTATGTCCTGCTGTGTCACCAGGCCTGTGGGCACGTAAGCGGGAAGACATCGCCTGATCAGCGACACGATCCGGTGCCGGTCGTGCACCAGGACACCACTCAGCCCGATGAAAACGCAGAAGAGGAGAACGTAGGCGACGCCAAGGCCGGGCAGGCCGAGCTCCGACAGGCCGTTCCACGTGCCGTGGAGCAGCATCGCAGCGAACAGGCCCAGCGGTATCGCCCATCCGGCGCGACGGTGCGACGCGGCGTACGCGACCCCGATTCCGGTCATCGACGTGAAGATCGGATGGGCGAACGGCGAGAGCACGCCGCGCATGACGAACGTCAATCCGAGCAGCTTCGCCCCGCCGATTTCCGGCTTCAGCAAGGCGTCGATGTAGTAGCTGATGTTCTCCATCATCGCGAAGCCCAGGCCGACCATGGCGGCGTAGATGATGCCGTCGGTCGGGCCGTCAAGCTCCTGCCTGCGCAGCCGTAGCAGCAGGATCAGCACCAGGCCCTTGAGGGTTTCCTCCACCGGAGGAGCGCCGAACGTCGCCGACACGTACTGACCGGCCGACTTGCCCAGTGCCGGCATAGTGACAAACTCAAGGCCGAGCGTGTTGATGAGGACGGCGACCAGGGCAGCGACCCCGGCTCCCCACAGGAACGCGAAGATCAGATTTACCCGTGGTTCCGGTTCCAGCCGGTCGACCAGGAGCACGAGCGCGACCAGCAGCGGCACCGGCAGCAGCGCGAACGGGAGAGCGATCAGGAACGGCAGTTCGCTGTGCCCACGAAGCTCGCTCTCCACCGCGTAGATCAACAACATGACCAGTGCGCATGCCGCGGCGATTACCATGCCCACGATGAGCCCGACCCTGGTCCGGCCGGGTGCGCGGCCTTCAATCACGGCCCTTGGGTCGAAGACCGGCGCGGGGAAAGCCATATCTGTGGAGCGTATATCCGTTTTCTGAAGGGACCGGTGAGGGCAACTGATCGATCACTCAGCAGCGGGCGGTCGTCCGGTTCAGTCGTTCCGCTGGACTGAACATCCTATCTCCGGTGACTCCGCCGCTATAGGCGGCCCCGTCACCGGAGACAGCCGATACTCGGTCAGCGACGGACTCAGTGCATGAGCAGCGAGTCCACGGCGACAGCAAGAAAGAGCAACGCGAGATAGGTGTTCGAACAGTGAAAGAGGCGCATCGGACGGAGCGCTTTCACTGCGGGATCCGTCAACCCCGCGCCAGCCGCCCCAAGTGCTGCGGCCCCTGCCGCGTCGGCCGTTCGTGCCCTGTATGCCAGCCGGTACGCCTCGGTGAGGAACAGCGCGCCGAGAATCCCGGCCGCCGCAGGATAGAACGGCCCGGTCCTCGCGACCGGCCAAAGCAAAAGCGAGCACGCGACCATCGCCCAGGAGTACTTGACGATGCTGCGCGTCACCGCGCGGTTGCCAGCGAGGACTGGGAGCATCGGTACCTCGGCCGCCGCATAATCCTCCTTGAACCGCATGGCTAGCGCCCAGAAGTGCGGCGGGGTCCACAAGAACACCACGAGGAAAAGGGGCAGCGGCGCCCAGGCGAGCCGCCCGGTGATCGCCGTCCAGCCGATGAGGGCGGGCATGCTGCCGGCAAGGCCGCCCCAGACGATGTTCTGCGAGGTGCGCCGTTTGAGCAGCAGAGAGTACCCGAACACGTAGAACATGTTGGCGAAAAGGGCAAGCACGGCGGACAGCCAGTTGACCGTGAACCACAGCCAGCAGGTAGAGACCACCCCGAGCACCACACCGAAGATCAGCGCCGCACGCGGTGTCACTGTCCTTGCCGATGGCGCCGCGGCGAGTGGCCGCTGCCGTGTGCGGCGCATCTTGCGGTCGATGTCCCGGTCAATGTAGCAGTTCAGCGCGTTGGCGCTGCCCGCAGAGAGGGCGCCGCCGGTCAACGTGGCGAAGGCCGTCCAGAGCGGCGGGAGGCCACGCGCGGCGAGGAACATGACCGGTAGCGTGGTGATCAGCAGCAGTTCGATGATCCGCGGCTTGGTAAGGGCGAGATAGGCGCGAAGGGTGCCGCGCAGCGAGCGCTGCGGGGCTGCGCCGCGCACCGCCTGGCCGACCGCCGGGGCTGCCTGGGAGACGTGAGTCACGCTGTATCCGGGATCAGGGGGGTCACGCAGAACCTCATGGATGCGTCTTCGGATTTGGGTGGCGCTCTGGCTACGCCTTCGGCGACAAACTGTAGTGGGTGAGGCGGCGTGACCCCAGGGCGGCCCCGCTCGCGGCGGGCCCGAGGCGGCGTCACCGGCGTCACCAGCGCCGCGTCACCGGCGGCGCGTCAGGCGGCAGAGGCTGACCGGAAGCAGTGTGCCTATGGCGACCGGCATCAGCCACCAGGCCGGGACGGCGGTACGGCTCAAAGCGTAAGTAAGCACCAGTGTGACGAGGATGCCGGAAGCGACCAGCCAGTCGTCGCCAACCACGAAACGGTACCAAAAGGTGAGGAACGCGAACATGCGCCTGATCGCGACCTGTCCCATCAAGCACGCCCCGTGACAACCAGCGGCGGACCCCGCACTACCGCCACGGGCGGCACGGTCGCGGGCGGCACGGTCGCGGGCCCCACCACCGCGGGCCCCACCACCACCACCGCCACCGGCACCGGCACCGGCACCGCGGGCGCCACCAGACCGCGTTTCATCACAACCTGGCCTCTCGCAACTGCGCCCGCAGGGCCCCGGGCCACAACAACAGGCATCATCCCGGACTGGATCATCGCGGCCAGCCCGCATCGGGCGGTACAGGGGCCGATCTGTCGCTAGCGGCCCGGCCCAACGGAATCCGGCGAAGCAGCGCAATGAGGATGAGCACGTACACCGCGACGGCGGGTATCAGCACAAGCAGCGAGGCGTCAGATCCTGGCCAGCGCGCCCCGGCGCCCTCGGCTCCCCAGAAGGCGCCGAAGGCCGTGAGCATGATCCCGACGACGAGCTTCATCGTGTTCTCTGGAACCCGGGAAAGGGGGCCGCGCACCGCCGCTGCGATCACCGCGACGAAAAGCAGCGCGCATACGGCCGCGACCGCCGCAAGCGGCACGTCCCGTGCATTGCTGCCGAAAGTTAATGCGATGAAGGCGACTTCGAGCCCCTCGAGGAAGACGCCCTTGAAGGACAGGGTGAAACCGTACCAGTCGGGCACGGAACCGAATCGCCTTGATGCCACCGCGGACGCGGCGGTGACTTCCCTGCGGTAGATCTCGGTTTCGTCGTGCAAGGCCTTGTGCCCGCTGGCGCGCAGGATCGCCTTGCGAAGCCACTGCAGGCCAAAGACGAGCAGCAGGCCGCCGACCACCAGGCGCACGCCGCCCAGCGGCACCACGGACAGCGCAGGCCCGAGTGCCGCGACGATGAGAACGAGCGCCGCGAGCGCCGCGAGCATGCCTGTCGTCGCCGACCGCCAGTCCCTGGCGGCCCCGGCGGCCAGCACGATCGTAGCCGCCTCGACGGCCTCCACCGTGCAGGCGAGGAACACCGCCACGAACAGGGCTGCCGAGTTCACGCACCCCACCTCCCGCACAACAGCGTCCGGTGCAAGCTCCGGCAGAACTCACGAAGGCGGGTAACTCGACTCGCACCGGACCCGGGGCGGATCAACCCCGCGGCTAGCACAGGACTCGCCTCAGGGACTTGGCGGCCCAGAGCAATCGCCCGGCGCACCTGTGATGGCCGTTACAGATCAGTAATAACAATCGTCACACTGCGAGTATATCCGCGATCGATCCTTGGGCTCGCGATCGCACGCGGTGCCAATCCGGCGGCCACTCGGGTGCGGGCCCCAGAGGCCGCTGCGCGAATCCAGAGATAGGCTCATTGCAATGATCGCCCTACGCGCCGCAGGGCGGTGCCACGCAATCATTTTGCCGCGTGCCGCTCATGCGGCGCGGTCAGGTTTCGCGAGACGGGAGATCTCACGGTGACCAACCAGCCGCGCGCGTTCGAATGGACGCAAACCGACCGCCGGGCCATCGATTTGATCCGGGTCCTTGCGATGGATGCCGTGCAGGAGGCCGGATCGGGCCATCCTGGCACGGCGATGAGCCTCGCGCCCGCCGCCTACCTGCTCTTCCAGCACGTCCTGCGGCACGACCCCGCGGACCCGTCGTGGCCGGGCAGGGACCGGTTCGTACTGTCCTGCGGACACTCCAGCCTGACGCTCTATCTACAGCTGTACCTGTCCGGTTACGGCATGACCCTCGACGACATTAAGCATTACCGCACGTGGGGCAGCGTCACGCCAGGGCATCCCGAGCATGGCATCGCCCCGGGGATCGAGACGACGACCGGGCCGCTTGGCCAGGGCCTGGGGAACGCCGTCGGCATGGCGATGGCGGCGCGCAGGGAGCGCGGTCTTTTCGACCCGGACGCGTCACCGGGGCTGAGCCCGTTCGATCACCAGATCTACGCGTTCACCTCGGACGGAGACATCGAGGAGGGCATTAGCCATGAGGTGTCGTCCCTGGCAGGCCACCAGCACCTCGGCAACCTTACAGTGCTCTACGACGACAATCACATCTCGATCGAAGACGACACGAAAATCGCAAAAACGGAGGATGTCTGCGCACGGTACGCCGCTTACGGTTGGCACGTGCAGCGGGTGGAATGGCTCCGTCACGGCGACGGCGCGGCGCCGACGTATCACGAGGATGTCGCGGCCCTCCACCGGGCCTTCCTCGGGGCCAGGGCACACCAGAGCCAGCCGTCGCTGATCTCCCTCCGCACGATCATCGGGTGGCCCGCGCCAAACAAGCAGAACACAGGGGCGGCGCACGGCTCCGCGCTTGGCGCTGAAGAGGTGGCGGCGACGAAGCGGATCCTTGGCTTCGACCCGGCTGTCAGCTTCCCAGTCGAGGAGGAGGCCGTCGCACACGCGCGCAAGGTGGCGCAGCGTAGCAAGCAGTGGCGCGCCGAGTGGGACGAGTCGTTCGCCGAATGGGCGCATGCCAACCCGGAGCGCAAGCCGTTGTTCGACCGGATGGCGGAGCGCCGGCTGCCGGACGGCTGGGCCGACGCGATCCCCGTGTTCCCCGCGGATCCGAAGGGAATGGCGACCCGCCGCGCATCAGGCGCCGTGCTCAACGCGCTCGCCGCGCCGCTGCCAGAACTGTGGGGCGGCTCGGCCGACCTGGCGGAGAGCAACAACACCACGATGGAGGGCCAGCCCTCGTTCGTCCCTGAGGAATACCAGACAAGGCTGTTTCCTGGTAACAGGTACGGACGGGTGATGCACTTCGGCATTCGCGAGCATGCCATGGGCGCCATACTCAACGGCATAGCGCTGCACGGCGGCACGCGGCCTTATGGTGGCACGTTCCTGGTGTTCAGTGATTACATGCGGCCGTCGGTGCGACTCGGGGCGATGATGGGCCTGCCCGTCACCTACGTCTGGACACACGACTCGATCGGGCTCGGCGAGGACGGCCCGACCCACCAGCCCGTCGAGCACCTGTGGGCGTTGCGGGCCATCCCGGGCCTGGCCGTGGTCCGGCCGGCGGATGCGAACGAGACCTCTGTCGCCTGGCGGACTGTACTTGAGCGCGGTCACCCCGCGGCGCTCTGCCTGACCCGCCAGACCCTGCCTGTCCTGGACCGATCGGCCGGCAATGAAAAGGGCCTGGCGAGCGCGGACGGCGCGGCGCGCGGTGGTTACGTGCTCGCCGACGCGCCTGACCTCGGCCGGGATGCTGCGAAGGGCGCGGCCTCAGGCCGCCACGGTGAGCCTGATGTGCTGCTCATTGCCACCGGGAGCGAGGTGCAACTAGCGCTCGCCGCCCGTGAGATCCTCTCGCGCGAAGGAATTGGCGCCCGGGTCGTCTCTATGACCTGCCTGGAATGGTTCGCGGAGCAGGACGCTTCGTATCGGGACGGCGTGCTGCCGCCTGTGCGCGCGCGGGTATGTGTAGAGGCCGGCATCTCACTAGGCTGGCACGCCATCGCGGGTGATGCGGGTGAGTACGTGAGTCTCGAGCACTTCGGCGCCTCCGCCGCCCACCAGACGCTTTACCAGAAGTTCGGCATCACGTCCGAGCGGGTGGCCGAGGCGGCGCGCTCGAGCATCGCCAAGGCGCGGTCCGTGGGCGACAGGGCCGTGGGCGACAGGGCCGTGGGCGACAGGGCCGTGGGCGACAGGGCCGTGGGCGACAGGGCCGTGGGCGACAGGGCCGTGGGCGACAGGGCCGTGGGCGACAGGGCCGTGGGCGACAGGGCCGTGGGCGACAGGGCCGTGGGCGACAGGGCCGCGGGCGACATAGCCGCGGGCGAAGCGGGTTCTGGTGACGGGAGCGCAGCAGAACAGGCGGTGAGCCGCGGAGGGGGATCTGGGGTCCCCGCGCGGGATGCCGCGTCCCCGCAGGGAAAGACAGTCAGCGAAGACTGAGAACTAAAGACGCACAAACCGCAGTATGGCCAGCTTGCAACCACGCCACACCCGGCGCGCAGGGCCGTCTGCCAGCAGAGAAAGGAAGCCGCACCATGCCTCCTACGAATTCGCAGCCAAACGACAGGCTCGCGCAACTTTCCGCGGCGGGCGTGGCCGTGTGGCTGGACGACATCAGCCGCGACCGCCTGGTCACGGGCAACCTGGCAGAACTCGTCCGATCCAGGCATGTGGTCGGTGTCACCTCAAATCCGACCATCTTCGATCACGCACTGAGCAAGGGAGCCAACTACAACGACCAGATCCGCGACCTCGCGTTGCGCCATGTCTCGGTCGGAGAGGCCTCGCGCGCCATAACCACTTTCGACATCCGCTGGGCATGCGATGTGCTTCGCCCCGTCTATGACATGACCGCCGGCGTTGACGGCCGGGTATCGCTCGAGGTAGATCCAAGGATCGCTAAAGATCAGCCCGCGCGGACCGTCGCGGAGGCGCGGGCGCTATGGTGGATGGTGGACAGGCCTAACCTGTTCATCAAGATTCCCGCGACACCCGAAGGCCTCCCGGCGATCACCCAGTGCCTGTCGGAAGGGATCAGCGTCAACGTCACGCTTATCTTCTCACTCACACGGTATGCGGAGGTCATCGACGCGTTCCTGGCAGGCATGGAGAAGGCGGCCGCCGCCGGGCTCGACCTGCCCGCCATCACGTCGGTGGCCTCGTTCTTTGTCAGCCGGGTGGACACTGAGGTAGACCGCAGGCTAGACAAGATCGGGACCTCGCAGGCGGCCCAGCTCCGCGGCAAGGCGGCGATTGCCAACGCGCGGCTCGCCTACGAGCTTTACGAGCAGAGGTTCGGTGAGCCCCGGTGGGACGCGCTACGGGCGGCGGGCGCACACCCGCAGCGCCCGCTATGGGCATCGACGAGCACCAAGGATCCAGCATTCGACGACACGCGATACGTCGTCGAACTTGTCGCGCCCGGCGTCGTGAATACGATGCCTGAGTCAACGCTGGGCGCGGTCTCCCAGCACGCCGAGATTCCTGGCGACACGATTCACGGCACATACGACGAGGCACGCAAGGTCTTCGCCGATCTCGAAGAGCTTGGCATCGGCTACGACGACGTCACGGCGGTACTCGAGACCGAGGGCGTGGAGAAGTTCTCTGCCTCATGGGCCGAACTGCTCGCAGCGATCGAGAAGGAGATGGCCCGCCCGCGCGGGAGTTCCGAAGGACAGGCGAGCAGGCAGTGAGCACGCTGACTGCCGCCGCAGCTGGCGTCAGCGTCGAAACACGGAGCGCGGCGGCCATGGAGGCCACCAAGCGCGCGGCGGCGAAGCTGGTCGAGGATGCTGTACCCGCTAGGCTAGCCGCCAAGGACCAGGGGCTATGGGGCCCCAAAGCCGAGCCCATCGCGCAAGACCGGCTCGGCTGGCTGGCGGCCCCCAAAGTATCGCGCCGACTGCTCGGCGAATTCGCCCGCCTGACCGAGCGCGTCCGGCAGGACCGCCTCGAGCACATCGTACTGGCCGGCATGGGCGGCTCCTCCCTTGCCCCGGAGGTGATCACGCGCACGGCGGGAACACCGCTCACCGTGCTCGACACCACCGACCCGCACCAGGTCGCGAACGCACTGTGCGACCGGCTTGACCGTACGCTGGTGATCGTATCGAGCAAGAGCGGATCCACGATCGAGACCGATGGCCACCGGCGCATCTACGAGCAGGCCCTGCACGGTCTCGGGCTGACGCATGAGGAGATCGCGCGCCGGTTCGTAATCGTCACCGACCCGGGCTCACCGCTCGAGGAGGTGGCGCGCAAAGCCGGCTACCACGTCGTCCTGGCTGACCCGGACGTGGGCGGCAGGTACAGTGCGCTCACCGCGTTCGGCCTCATGCCGAGTGCTATCGCGGGGGTAGACGTGACTGCACTGCTTGACCAGGCTGAAGCGGTGATGCCGACCCTTTGCCGCGACGACGACAACCCCGGCCTCGTGCTCGGCGCCGCCCTTGGCGGGTTCGCGATGGACGGTCACGACAAGGCGGTCATGGCCGGTCACGGTTCCGGCATCCCAGGGTTCGGGGACTGGGCAGAGCAGTTGCTCGCCGAGTCAACGGGCAAGCAAGGGCTCGGGATCCTGCCCGTGGTGGTCGAATCGGCTCACGCCCCCGGGTTCTCCCCTGGCCCGGACATTCACCTGATCGCGCTCGGGTCAGGGGCGCCGCAGGAAACGCCCGGTGGGGCGGCGGCGTCGTGGAGCACGCCGCGGCCCGTGGACACCGTGGTCGCCGGACCGCTCGGCGCTCAGTTCCTGGTGTGGGAATACGCCACCGCACTGGCGGGCCGGATAATCGGCATCAACCCGTTCGATCAGCCGAACGTGCAGGAGTCCAAGGACAACACGGCCGCCCTGCTGGCCAGGGCAGGCGACGGGCCGCTGCCGGTCGGCAGGCCGGCCTTCGTCGACGGCGTGGTGGAGGTGCACGCAGATCCTGAACGGCTGCGCGGCGCGACCGACCTCGCAGGCGTGCTGGACTTCCTCATCGGGTCGCTGCCAGACGGGGGTTACCTGGCGATCATGGCTTATCTCGACAGGATGGGCGACAGCGACGCCGCCCGGCTACGCGCAGCGCTCGCGGTGCGGACCACGCAACCGGTGACGTTCGGCTGGGGCCCCCGCTTCCTGCACTCGACCGGCCAGTTTTACAAGGGCGGTCCCCAGAATGGCGTGTTTCTGCAGATCACTGGAGCGATCGAGCGCGACGTACAGGTGCCAGGCGCGCCATACTCGCTGGGCCGACTGCAGCTTGCCCAGGCCCTCGGTGACCTCGGCGCGCTCCGTGGCCGCGGCCGCCCGGCCGTCCGGCTGCATCTGCGCAACCGGGTCGCGGGCCTGGCGCAGTTGCTCGGCGCCGCAACAACCGGTGCCGCAACAACCGGTGCCGCAACAACCGGTGCCACGGCGGGTGCCGCCGCAACCGGTGCCGCGGCAACCGGTGCCGCCGTCGGGGCGGCCGCAGACGGGCGGGCACCTGGGGGCGCCATGGCAGGAGGCATGGAATGAACGAACTGCCGGGTGCCGTCGCCAACCCCCTGCGGGACCCCAGAGACCGGCGGATTCCCCGCGTCGCCGGGCCGTGCGTGCTGGTGATTTTCGGGGTCACCGGTGACCTGGCGCGCAAGAAGCTGATGCCGGCCATTTACGATCTGGCCAACCGCGGCCTGCTGCCACCTGGGTTCTCCCTCGTCGGGTTCGCCCGCAGGAACTGGGCGGACGAGGACTTCGCCCAGGTCACATATCAGGCCGTGAAGGAACACGCGCGCACGCCATTCAGGGATGAGGTCTGGCAGCAGCTTTCCGAGGGAGTTCGGTTCGTCCCTGGCGAGTTCTCGGACGACGATGCCTTCCAACGGCTGGCCCAGACCGTCGCCGATCTCGACGCGCAACGCGGTACCGGCGGAAACTACGCCTTCTACCTGTCGATCCCGCCGAAGTTCTTCAGCGACGTGATCGCGCAGCTGAAGCGCTCCGGGCTGTCGTCCCCTGGCGATGGGCCCTTCCCCAGCGGACGCCGCCCATGGCGGCGGGTGGTCATCGAGAAGCCGTTCGGTCACGACCTGCAGAGCGCACAAGACCTGAACGCGATCGTGGCCTCCGTGTTCCCTACGCACACCGTGTTCCGGATCGACCACTACCTGGGCAAGGAGACCGTCCAGAACATCCTTGCGCTGCGCTTCGCGAACACCATGTTCGAGCCGATATGGAACCGCAGCTACGTGGATCACGTGCAGATCACCATGGCGGAGGACGTCGGCATCGGCGGCAGGGCCGGCTACTACGACGGAATCGGCGCGGCACGTGACGTCATCCAGAATCACCTTCTGCAATTGCTCGCGCTCACGGCGATGGAAGAGCCGGTGTCGTTCGACGCGGAGTCGCTGCGTGCGGAGAAGGAGAAAGTGCTCTCCGCGGTGCAACTCCCCGATGACCTGGCGCTGGGAACCGCGCGCGGCCAGTACGCCTATGGCTGGCAGGGCGGCGTCGAGGTGCGTGGTTTCCTAGAGGAAGAAGGCATCCCGCCCGACTCCCGCACCGAGACGTATGCCGCTATCAAATTGTCCGTGGATACCCGCCGCTGGGCGGGCGTCCCGTTCTACCTGCGCACGGGCAAACGGCTCACCCGCCGGATGACCGAGATCGCGCTTTTGTTCCAGCGCGCGCCCCATCTGCCTTTCACCAAGACCGACACCGAGGAACTCGGCCAGAACGCCATCGTGATCCGGGTACAGCCGGACGAGGGCATGACGGTGCGCTTCGGCTCCAAGGTGCCGGGCACTGCCATGGAGGTCCGTGACGTCAACATGGACTTCGCCTACGGCGAGTCGTTTACGGAGTCGAGCCCGGAGGCGTACGAGCGGCTGCTGCTCGCGGTGCTTATCGGCGACCCGCCGCTGTTCCCCCGCCATGAAGAGGTCGAGCTCTCCTGGAAGATCCTCGACCCGATCGAGGAGTTCTGGGCGGAGCACGTAAAACCAGAGCCATACAGCGCGGGCACACCGGGCCCGGCGTCGGCGGATGAACTGATGGCCCGCGACGAGCGCACCTGGCGGCGCATGTAGCCGGGTAGGCGAGAAGCCGCCAGCCGAGACGAGGAATTGCCATGACGATCGATCTGACCGACACCACCACGGCACAGATCCAGCAGGCGCTCACCCAGGCGCGGCACCGCCTCGGCGGGCCCACCATGGGCATGGTTCTCACCCTGGTGATCGGCACCGACGAGGCGACGCAGTACGACGCGATCCGTGCCGCGGGCCAGGCGGCCCGTGAGCATCCCTGCCGCGTGCTCGGGGTTATCAAGCGGGACGCACGCTCACGGCCGCGGCTTGACGCCGAGATCCGGGTCGCCGAGAACGGCCCGGGCGAGACCGTGCTGCTGCGCCTCTACGGACCCCTTGGCGAACACGCCGACTCCGTGGTTACTCCGCTGCTCGTGCCCGACACCCCGGTGGTGACCTGGTGGCCGGGAAATGCGCCCAGCATTCCCGCCGCTGACCCGCTCGGGGTGCTCGCGCAGCGCCGTGTCACCGACGTGGCCACGGCACCGGAGCCCCCGCGCGCCCTCGTCGGCCTGGCTCTCCATTATGCGCCCGGTGACACTGACTTCAGCTGGACCCGAACCACACCCTGGCGGTCGCTCCTCGCGGCCGCACTTGACCAGCCGCACGAGGAGGTCAACGGCGGGATGGTCGCGGCGGAAGAAGGCAACGCCAGTGCCGTGCTGCTCGCGGCATGGCTATCCCTCAAGCTCGACGCACCGTTCGCCTCGCAGTCCTCGCCTGGACCTGGCATCACAGAGGTTCGCCTCGCCGCCGCGGATGGCGACATCGCAATCACCCGGCCGGACGGGCGGGTCGCCACGCTGTCCCGTCCCGGACAGCCGGATCGCATGGTGGCGCTGCATCGCAGGGAGACTGCCGACCTGCTTGCGGAGGAACTGCGGCGGCTTGACCCTGACGAGGTCTACATCGAGTCGGCAGCGCTCTTTGCGCTCAGCGCGCGCGGGCAATGAGCACCCCTGAGGTCATTGTCCATCACGACGGCGGCCTACTGGCCAAGGCGGTGGCGGCGCGGCTGGTCACCAGGCTCGTGGATGCGCAGGCCGCACAGGGCAGCGCCGCCCTGGTGCTGACCGGGGGCGGCATCGGCACCGCGGTGCTCGGCGAGCTTGCCGTGGCACCGGCCCGTGACGCGGTGGATTGGCGGCATCTGGACATCTGGTGGGGTGACGAGCGGTTCCTGCCCACGGGCGATCCGGAGCGCAACGAGACCGGCGCACGCGGCGCGCTGCTCGACCACGTCGATACCGATCCAGCGCGTGTGCGTCCGATGCCAGGCCCGGATGGGCCGGACGGCAACGATCCGGAGGCCGCGGCCGCCAGGTATGCCGCCCAGTTGCGCCAGGCCACCCGCCCCGAAGACCATGGCCCAGTACCGTCCTTCGACGTCCTGCTCGCTGGGATCGGCCCCGATGGGCACGTCGCATCGCTCTTCCCCGGCATGCCCGCGCTCTACGACGAACGGCCGGTCGTGGCTGTTCGCGGCGCGCCCAAGGCGCCGCCAATGCGGCTGTCACTGACGCTGCCTTCGATTCGGGCGGCACGCGAGGTCTGGATGATCGCGGCTGGCCAGGAGAAGGCTGGCGCCGTCCGGCTGGCGCTCTCCGACGCCGGACCGGTCCAGGTTCCCGCGGCCGGGGCGCGGGGCAGATTCCGCACGCTGGTACTTCTCGACCGCGCCGCGGCGGCGGGCCTCCCGACCGGGCTCGGCCGCCCCGCGTCGCCGTAACCACGGGTCGACACGAAGCCCGGTCCTCCTCAGCGGGCCGCCGGGCGCCGCCCCATAACGATTCTGCGCGCGGGCCGGCCCGGCCTTTGTTCCGTTCTCCGTACGGAGGCTTACCGCTTACGCCGCGGGGACCGGACCAGGCCCAGGTGCCGGATCCGCCCGTGCCGGTTAGGATCACGCCGTGCCCACGGTCGCTCGGGCACCACAACGTACGTCCCGGTCACCTCGTTGTGTGTGGAGACCAGTCACCAGCCTTCCTGCTGACGGAGGAGCTCACCACCAGGTACGGCGAGGAGGTAACAGTAATCCTGCCGTCCAGGGAGAGCAACCACGGTCCCAAGATCGCCCGGCTGCCCAACGTCCGCGTGCTCGAACGGCCCGGCCTTACAGCCGAGGCGTTCCGCGAGGCGCGGGTTAGCTCCGCGCGCGGTCGCGCTGCTACAGCAGCACGACGTGGGAAACTTTCACGCCGCACCCGCTCGAGCAGGTGCACGAGGCCGGCCAGGCGCGCATGATCGCGCTGCGCCGCCACGGCGTCGACGAGATGGACTGGAAACCTCACCAGGGATATGTGCTCTCGGCACGGGACCGCATGATCGTGCTGGCGACCCGTGCTGGACTCGGCCGGGTACTCGCGCGAAGCACGCCGAGCGGGCCGTTTCTAGCGGGTCCGCGCTGACGGTCAGGGGACTTACGGCCCACAGAACGTGCCGGATGGCACATTCCGCCGGCGACTCCGCACGTTACACATGAAGTATCGAAAGTTGCTATCTGGACACCGCACCAGCGTTGTTGGCAGAGTTACAGGTAGAGGGTCCCCCTGGCCGGTTCTGTTTATCGTTCATCAGCTGAAGGAAGGTCGATGATGGGCCCGGATTGTGCACCTCCCGTTGAGTCGCCCGGCATGCATACCTAGTGCCGGTCTTTGGTCACGCGGATGTGCCCAGCATCAGCCCGGGCGGTCCTGTCCCCGGCACTGGCCGGCTTCCCGACCGAAGCCAGGCTGCGCCAATCGCCACTAGGAGTCACCATGAGCGTCACTGATGATCGCTCTACCGCTACGACCGTAGCCGCCCCACCAATAGCCGATCCCGCTCCGCTCGGCCTTGGCGCCTTCGCCCTCACCACGTTCCTGCTGTCGGCCGCCAACGCCGGCTGGATGACGAAGGCGTCCGGTCTCGCGTTCCTGGGATACGCGATCGCCTATGGCGGGCTCGCCCAGCTGCTTGCTGGCATGTGGGAATTCCGCAACAGGAACGTGTTCGGCGCCTTGGCGTTCTCCACCTACGGCGGGTTCTGGATCGGCCTCGCGCTATATTTCCTGTTCGTAGGCAGGGCGCTTGCCGCGCACCCGCTCACAGCAGGACTATACGTCAACGACGTCGGCTGGATCCTGCTGGCCTTCGCGATCTTCAACACTTACATGCTGGTGTGGAGCACGCAGGTGAACGCTGCCGTGTTCGCGGTGTTCCTGGTCCTGGAAGCGACCGAGATCGTCCTGGTCATTGGCTTTTTCACTGGGACCTCCGGGATCATCAAGGCCGGCGGTTACCTGGGTGTGGTGACGGCCGTCGTCGCCTGGTACGCGTCTGCCGCACTCCTCTCCCGTGGCATGGGCGGCCGGTTGGCGCTGCCGGTCGGCCGTCCCCTGATCGGCCCGCGTTAGCTGCGAGCTCCTGGTCGGCCACACGCGCGGCGGACCAGGAGCTCTGACATTCCCTGCGGGGAACCCAGGCCGGGGTTCCCCGCAAACTTTTCTGAGCCACTGTGACAGCTCCTTGTGTCTGCGGCCCGTGAGCCTCCGATCGCATTTATGACGGCCGGTTAAGACACCAGTATTAGCAGTTTGCTGGTTATAGGCGCCTTGGGCAAGCGTCACTTCCGGTATGCGTCCGACCGCGCGCGTGACCGCGCCAAGGACCGGCGCGGACCGGTACCGCGGATGGGTTCGCAGATGAATCCAGGTGACAATGGGATGGTGGTCATAATCGGCCAGGGAGAATTCGAGACGCTCGTCGCCGAGGCGCTCGACAGCATCCCCCTGGAACTGGCGGCACTCATCGACAACGTGGCTGTGCTCGTCGAGGACGAGGCCGACCCACCGCAGCCCGGCCTGCTTGGACTGTACGAAGGCGTGCCGCTCACCGCTCGCGGGCAATGGTACGCGGGGGTGCTGCCCGACCGGATCACCATTTACCGGCTGCCCATCCTGGGAATCTGCCATTCCAGGCAGGACGTGGCGGAGCAGGTACGCATCACCGTTGTGCACGAGATCGCCCATCACTTCGGCATCGGCGATGCCATGCTGCGACAGCTCGGGTACTGATGTGGCACACAGCTCGGTCGCGGAGGCACCGCGGCAGCCGCGGCATCGGGATTGGCGAGCGTTTGGCTGCGGGCACCACAGCTGGCGCGAACTACCGTTAGACCGTGGCACCCGTTGTGCCATCGCAGGCGAGGAGGGACATCGAGGTGGACGTGCGGGAAAGGCGGCAGCTTGAGCTTGCCCAGCACATGGCCAAGGTCAAGGCCCGCACGCGGCCATGGTGGTCGATCGCGGCCTTCGTGCTGGCGATCGCCGCCGCGGGCGTCTCACATGTGTACGGCAAGACCGTTGTAAATGAGCACGCGGGCATCTCGAATCCGAACATAATCATCGCTGATAGCATGGCGCTCGCATTTTGCGTGCTCGGCGTCGGGGCCACGATGGGACTGTCGGGAAGGGCAAGGGACACACTCCAGCCAACCATCGGGTCCATGCACGCATCCCTGGTAAGGATCGTGCTCGTGCTGGCGGGCCTGCTCACGACGGTATCTGTGACGCTTGCGCTATTCGGGCTCCCGGTCACACAGCTCATTCTCGGCGGCGCCATCTTTGGCGTGCTCCTCGGCATCGCCGCCCAGCAGACGCTGGCCAACCTGTTCGCCGGGATCGTGCTGTTGCAAGCACGGCCGTTCGCGGTCGGAGACACGGTATGGATAAGGTCGGGCGCGCTGGGCGGTCAGTACGAGGGCACCGCCACCGAGATCGGCCTCACTTATGTACGGCTGAATACCGGGGACGGGCCCATTTGCCTACCCAACACCCAGGTACTCGCCGCTGCGACAGGCCCATCGAAACCCCGCCAAAGTGGCGCCTCCGCGCCCGTCTGACCGGTTAGTGGTGCGTCGTCTCGTACTTGTTGATGACGTCGGAGGGGATCCTGCCACGGTCACTGACCGGTATGCCGCGATCCTTCGCCCAGGCACGGATTTGTGCGCTCCGCTGACGGTGCGCCGCAGTCCGGCGACGGCGGCGGCCGCCCCGCGTGGTCGCCTTCCGTGCGTACGTCTTGTACCTCTTGAGAACCTCGTCGAGCTTGTCACTGTGCTTCTTGCACAGGTCGATCTCATAGCTCTGCCCGTCCAGGCCGAAGGCGCGGGTCCGCTCCTGGCCGTGCGGGATCTCTTTCTTGTCATAGTCACATGCGTACGTGACCAACACCTTCTGTGCCATCGGAGTCCCCCTTCTCCTGTCAATAATGTATCCAGCAGAAGATGTGATAACCGCATACGGTCGACGAACTCCGGTCTGGTCGCGTTAGCGGCGTCGTGGCCATCTGCCCTGGTCATAACCGTTCTCCGCCTCGATGTACCGGGACGTACCGGTCTGCGCGGACCGCTGAACGCCCGCCGCATATAGCTGCGCCGGGGACCGACGCCCCGAAGGGCACCCGTCCCCGGCGCAACGACGCCAGCGTGGAGGTCGCCTCCTCGGCGAAAGGCACATCGCGGCTCCAGCCGGACGGTATTCCGCGAAGGCAAAAGGTGCGGCCCGGGGCACACTGCCACACCGGCAGTCGATGGTAACGCGGATAGGCTCGCCGATGTTCCCGGGCACGTGCCATGCAGCCGGATGCCGAGCGCCGCAAGGCGTGGCCATCCAGGCCGTCGATGAGACAGGGGGCCCACGGCGGCCGGGGCGAGGCGGCCAGGGGCGGGCGGTTAGGGCGAGGCGGCCAGCGGCGGGGCGGTTAGGGCGAGGCGGCCAGCGGCGGGGCGGTTAGGTGCTCAGCGGCGGGGCGCTAGGAGCGGGGCGGTTCTCTGGTCGCCAGTCATGACACCGGCCAGCGCCCGATTAGTGATCGCCTACTGGCGGGTAGCCGTAAGTGAATGTTCGCGGCTGCTCATCCACCGGCCGCTCATCGGCCCGTTCATCGGCGGAGCGCTCATCTGCGGAATGCCTTGAGCCTGACACACTGGGCTCGCCGGCCTGCGGTCGCCCATCCCATGACTGCCAATGGCCGCTGATCGGGTGCTCGCGGTCCAGATCGGGGTCTGGTGAATACGGCGGCACGCTTCCCCGCGAGTAGGACCGGCCAGATGCGGAGGCGGATGGGGCCATGCCGATGGTCGGCGGGCCGAAGTCCGCCTGCGCGGGCATCAGGCTTGTGCGATCCGCGGACGGCGGACCCGGCGTGGTGCCTGCCGGTGCGGGCACAATCCCGATTTGATTGTAGCGGTCGTAATCGCCCGGATCGCGGTGTCTACGTCTACCATGAACACCCGGACTGGGGCGCCCGCCGTACGCTCCGGGCTCGTCACCGGTGATGGAGTTTTCGGCGTGCCCGATATGGTCGCCGGGATCGGGGTAGCCGCGGTGGTCGGCCGGTTTAGGGTAGCCACTAGCGGCGGAGCGCTCCCCATGCCGACCGAGTTCGCCGTTGCGGGTGTAGCCACCGGCAACCGCAGGTTCCCGGTATCCCCCGCGGCCCGAGGGCTCGGTGGGCCAGCTGTACTCCCCGCTCTCCGGGGAGCCGCCGCCAGCGGGCGAACGAGGTTGGCCGCCATGTTTCCCGGCGCCGGGGTAACCGCCGGACCCGGCGGGCTCCGGGTAACCAGTGTGGCCCGAGTGCTCGGCGGGCCGGCTGTGCTGCCCGGTCTCCGGGTAGCCCGGCCGCTGGTAGTCGTCCGGATCCGGCTGGACGGTGTAGTGAACGGGTTCCGGGTAACCGCTACGGGCGGCGGCCTGGGCCTGCTCCCCGTACCCGCTTTGCTCCCCGCGCTCCCCGTGGTAGGGATACCCGCCGTAAGTGGCGGACGCGGCCTGCCCGTCGTGCTCAACTGGCCAGGGATACCCGCCATGGGCGGCGGGCGGGGCCTGCCCGGCGTGCTGCAGTGGGCCGGGATACCCGCCGGAGGCGGCGGGCCCGGCCTGTCCGCTGCGCGCCCCAGGATCGGTGTACCTGCTGTAGGTAGCGGGTTCGGCGTAACCGGTGTACCCGGTGTAGGTAGCGGGTTGGGCGTAACCACTGGGGGCGGCGGGCTCGGGGCAACCACCGTAAGCCAACGGATCCAACTGCTCGGGCCGCTTGTCGGATCCGCTGTAACCGGCCAGATTGTTGCCAGGCCGACCGGAATCTGCGTACGGGCCAGGAACCGGGTACGCGGAGGTGGAGTTCCCAGTGAGCGGATCACGCAGGCAGCGCTGGCGCAGCTCCGCTTTCTGCGCCGTGATCTTGAACCTGCCCGGGCCCGGTGCCCGGCACGGCCAGGTGTCCGGCAGTCGCGCCGGCCGGGCCCCGCTGCAATGTGTCGACAAGCCGGGGAAGATCGGTGATCGGTACCCGGAAGGTGCCGGTGCAGGTCTCGCCCTGCCAGATGCTGAATACCGCCACGCCGGTTTCCGCGTACCAGCTGAGGCGCATGGTACGTGAGTTGCCTCGGACGTCGAAGAAGACCTGGCCGAGGCGGGGCAACGGCGCAACGCCCGATGCTGGCATGCAGCCAATAGTGGCGCGGAACGCATAACCTGTCCACCGGACCGGGACACAGCAGCCGGGACAGAGCGGGTAGCGGCCGGGCACGCGGTGGGCTTGGGTACTACACCGGGCGATCGAAGCCACCGGGCGATCGAAGCCACCGGGCGATCGAAGCCACCGGGGCGAAGCCGCGGGCTATTAATCGCCAGGCGCATTATTGTCACCTGGCCTGCGCGACACCAGCAAGAGATGGCATGATTACACATCGGCACGCAGGAACGACCCGAAGCAGAACCTGAAGTCACTGCGATCGGGTCGGCCCCCGCTAGCCGTCCGGCCTGCTGGTCACCGCACATCGCGACGACCTGGCCTGGGCGGCCGGGAACACCGGGCCACCAAAGAACGTTGCACGTTACGGTGGCCGGAAACGGCGCCGTATGGAGCTTCAACTATTACGAGCCTAACGCTTAACGGACTGTGCCAAGACCAACCAAGCAAGCTGAACGACCAAAACAACCTGGTTGAGGTGATCGATACATGTCTCAGGTACGTCGGCAGACCGCCGTGCTCCCACGCCCGAGCTGGGGCTGGCAGGATGCTGCCGCGTGCCGGGGTGAGGATCTCGTGCTGTTCTTCGGGCCGGACGGTGAGCGCCAGCCAGAGCGAGAGATCCGCGAGCGCAAGGCGAAGGCGGTCTGTGCCCAGTGCCCGGTGCGCGCCGAGTGCCTCAGCTATGCGGTCGCACGCCCCGAGAAGTATGGCACCTGGGGGGGCCAGAACGAGGACGAGCGGGCCTCCGAGCGGCGCCGCCGCATGCGCCGCGCGAACGCAGCCTAACGGTCGGCGAACCAGCCGGGAGCGGGCGCTTGGGCGTCGTGCCAGCACTGGAGTGCTCGGCATCAGCGGGCGTCCTGTGGACCGTTGGCGGCGCTGAGCAGGTGCAGGACGTCAGCGTCGGTCAGCTGTCCGAACGACGTGTACCACTCCCCCACGGCACGGAAACCCCGCGGCAACGCGAGCGCGACGACATCGTCAGCTTCGGCCGCGAGGACCGCCGCTGAGGCCGGTGAGCCCACCGGAACCGCGAGGACTGTGCGGGCCGGATGCGCGGCCCGTAGCGCGCGCAGCGCCGCACGCGCTGTCACACCGGTCGCGAGGCCATCGTCCACCAAGATCACCGATCTGCCGCGCACATCTGGTGGCGGTCGGCCACCTCGGTACACCTCGACCCGGCGCGCCAGTTCCTCGCGCTCGCGTGCGACCACGCCTGCGAGTTCCTCCCTTTTGATGCCGAGCTCGCGCAGCATCGCGTCGTCATAGACGGGATCCCCACCTTCCGCGAGCGCACCCACACCGAGTTCCGGCTGGTCCGGGTACCCGATCTTCCTGGTCACAAGCACATCAAGCGGGACGCCTAGCTCGCGCGCCACATCGAAGGCCACCGCCACTCCGCCGCGCGGCAACGCGAGCACGAGCGGCCGCTCCAGCACCAGCCCCCCGTCCGGCCCGGTGAAACGGCGCCGCAGGGCAGCCGCAAGCGCATGACCCGCCGCGCGGCGATCAGGGAACGGAAGCCCTGCGACACCCCTGACGGCTTCCGCGGGCTGCTCATTCATTACCGGCCACTTCCTCGAACCGGCCGGTCGCCCCTTGCGGGGCGAGGCGCGTTGCTTGGCTTGGAGCAAGGCTTACCCGGGCAAACCTGAGCAAGCGAGGTCCCGAGACAGCTCCTACCCCACGCGCGCATCGCCACGCCCTGCGGCTCGTGATTGGCGAGCCCGCGCCAGCGGGGCGAGAATCAGAACATGATCTGCACCGCCTGCCGCGAGCGCCGACATGACGAGTGCCCGGGCGGCACCTGGTGCGACTGCCAGCACCTGCCCGTCCAGCGTTCGGCCGATTCCGCGCTTGGCTGGGTCAGCCAGGGCTAGCTGCCGGCGCCAGCCGCCGGGGCCAGCCCTCCGGGCAATCAGGCAGGGCCGCCTTCCGGTGTACGACGGTGCGTGACAAGAATCCTGATTGCGGTCCGGACCGGGCTATGGGCGTGGAATACGTCCGCGTAGATGGGCTGTTAGCACGGGACGTGTATGAACGCGGGCGGGCCAACGCGGCTGAGTCTTCCTGGACACACCGTGCCAAGGCGTGTGACCATGCCCCTATGGCTGCCGCGGATCCCTTGCTCGTTATGCGCAGGCACGTGGACCTCCTCCGCGTCCGCAGCGCACTGTGTCGTCGCGCTTACTGACCGCCGCCCTTGACGATCTGGGCGCGTGCCCGCTGCGCAGCCGCATCCGCGTGAGCTCAGCGCCGAGCTGGTCGAGCTGCTGACAAGCCGCCCGCTCACTGGCATGTGCCCCCCGACCCTGAGGACTGCCGCATGCCATCACCGAACTCACCCCCTGCCGCCGTCGGGTCTGTGCCCGAGGTCCGGTCAAGCGGCGAACGGACCGCCCGGCGAGGTCAGCGCCGCGGCGAGGGCCAATGGGCCCTCGGGTACCGAGAGCCGCTGAACACGAACGAGGAAGCCAAGAAGAACGACGACGGGCTCAACGTCCGTCGGCGCATCATCGACATCTACTCAAAGCGCGGCTTCGACTCCATCGACCCAGCCGACCTGCGCGGGCGGTTCAGGTGGTTTGGCCTTTACACGCAGCGACGGCCGGGCATCGACGGCGGCAAGACCGCCATACTCGAGCCCGAGGAACTCGACGACCGTTACTTCATGCTCCGGATCCGGATCGACGGCGGTCAGCTCAGCGGCGAGCAGCTACGGACGATCGCGAATATCTCCAGTTCCTTTGCACGGGGCACGGCAGATGTCACCGACCGGCAGAACATCCAGCTGCACTGGGTGAACATCGAGGACGTGCCGGCCATCTGGGAGGCGCTCGAAGCGGTCGGCCTATCCACGATGGAGGCCTGCGGCGACACCCCGCGGGTGATCCTGGGCTGCCCGCTCGCCGGTATCGACGCCAGCGAGGTCATCGACGCGACGCCGGATATTCTGGCCACTCACCGCCAGTGGATCGGCGACGCTTCCTTCTCCAACCTGCCGCGCAAGTACAAGTCGGCGATGAGCGGGTGCGCTGCGCAGTGCACCGTGCACGAGATCAACGATGTAGCGTTCGCGGGCGTCACCGGACCCGACGGCGAAACCGGTTACGACTTGTGGGTAGGCGGCGGGCTTTCCACCAACCCGATGATCGGCAAGCGGCTCGGGGCGTTCGTCAGGCCCGGCCAGGTGTCTGAGGTCTGGGCAGGCGTCACCTCGGTATTCCGTGACTACGGTTACCGTCGGCTGCGGCACCGGGCGCGGCTGAAGTTCCTCGTCGCGGACTGGGGACCCGAGCGGTTCCGTGAGGTGCTCGAGAAGGAGTATCTCGGTTACGCGCTACCCGACGGGCCTGCTCCCGAGGCGCCGCGTGACGGCCGGCGTGATCATGTCGGCGTGCACCAGCAGCGCGACGGCCTGTACTACGTCGGCTTCGCGCCCGTCGTGGGCCGGCTATCCGCCGACACGCTGCACGCGATCGGCGACCTCGCCAGCGAGCACGGTAGCGGCCGGGTGCGCACCACCATCGAGCAGAAGATGGTGATCCTCGACGTTCCTGACCACCGCGTCGACGACTTGTCCGCCGGGCTCGCGGCCGCGGGCCTGCAGGTCCAGCCGAGCGTGTTCCGTCGGCACACGATGGCGTGCACCGGCATCGAATTCTGCAAGCTCGCGATCGTCGAGACCAAGCAGCGGGCGGCCGGGCTCATCGATGAGCTTGAACGACGACTGCCCGACTTCGCCGACCCCGTCACCATCAACGTCAACGGATGCCCGAACTCCTGTGCCCGCATCCAGACCGCCGACGTCGGCCTCAAGGGCTCGCTCATGACCGGCCCGGATGGCCGCCAGGTGGAGGGGTTCCAGATCCACCTCGGCGGCACGCTGGCCGGCGGCGACGGCACCGGATCGGGCTTCGGCAGGAAGATGCGCGGGCTGAAGACCACCGCCGACGACCTTCCGGATTATGTCGAGCGGCTGCTTCGCCGGTATACGGCATCCAAGGAGCCTGGTGAGACGTTTGCTGCCTGGACTGCACGGGCGGCCGAGAGTGACCTGCAACCGTGAACGGAAAAATGAGGTAGTTCTGTGGCTGAGCGTGCGGTTCCTTTTTACTGCCCTTATTGTGGCGAGGAAGATCTAGAGCCTCGTGAGCAGGAAGGCAGCTGGCATTGCCGCAGCTGCGCCCGTGCCTTCCGGTTGCGATTCGCTGGTATCGGAGCCGCTCTATGACCGCTACGATGCCCGGTGCGTCAGTCGATCTTGAACTTCTCGCAAAACGGGCGAACGGCAACCTGGCTGACGCGCCGGCGGAGGAGATCGTGCGGTGGGCGGTGCGGGCGATCGGGGAACGGATCTGCGTGACATCCTCGATGACCGACACAGTGATCATCGACCTTGCCTCACGGGTGATGCCGGGTATCGACGTGATCTTCCTTGACACGGGGTACCACTTCACCGAGACTCTCGGCACCCGCGACGCTGCCGCGGCCGTCTATCCGATCAACCTGATCAACGTCACCCCGTCGCGGACAGTGGCCGAACAGGATCGCGACCTGGGCCCACGGCTGTTCGGCCGAAATCCTGACCTGTGCTGCTATCTGCGCAAGGTCGTTCCGCTCGAGCAGGCGCTCGCGCCGTACCACGCATGGATCACCGGCGTGCGCAGGGACGAGACGAACTCCAGGCGCGGCACCGAGGCCATCGAATGGGACCCGCGAAGGAGGATGATCAAGGTCAACCCGATTGTGAGCTGGTCGCAGGACCAGGTCGACGCATACGTCGAATCCAGTGGCGTGCTGGTCAACCCGCTCGTGTCCGAGGGCTATCCATCGATCGGATGCGCCACTTGCACGTTGCGTGCCGAGCCTGGCGCGGATCCGCGCAGCGGACGGTGGGCGGGAACCAGCAAGACCGAGTGCGGCATCCACACGTGATTGACGGCACTGAGGTTGACGGCACCGAGGTTGACGGCACCGAGGTTGACGGCACCGGGCACGGCACCCACTGGGCAGGTGGGTCCGGACCGCTGCCACCGCTTCTGGCCATCGCGCACGGGAGCCGGGACCCTCGCGCCGCCGCGACGGTAGAGGAACTGCTCGACCGGGTGCGCCAGCGGGCCGTGCGGCCCGGCCTGCGAGGTCTGGATGTTGTCACGGCTTACCTGGACCACGCGCCGCCATCGCCAGCGCAGGTACTCAGCGCACTACGCCGCCGCGGCGCACGTTCCGTAGTCGTGCTGCCGCTGCTGCTCACCGACGCCTACCACAGCAAGACCGACATTCCGGCCATCCTCCGAGCCGCCACCGCGACCCTGCCCGGCCTGCGGATCCGTTACGGCGCGACGCTCGGCCCGCACCCAGTCCTCATCAGGGCGATGGAGCGCCGACTGGTGCAGGCGGGCGTGCGAATCGCTGAGCCAGGCACCGCGGTCGTGCTCGCCACCGCTGGGTCAACAGACCCTGCGGCAGCTACGGTCACATCTCGGCTTGCCCACGACTGGCAGGCATTGCGCGGCTGGCATGCCGTGGTCCCTGCCCACGCATCCGCAGCGTCGCCGTCGCCCGCCGAGGCGGTAAGCGTGCTGCGCCGCGGTGGTGCCTCGCGGGTGGTGGTAGCCAGTTACCTGCTCGCGCCTGGCGTGTTCGCCGACAAGGTCCGCGAAACGTCGCTGGCAGCCGGGGCGACCGCAGTATCAGCTGTTCTCGGCGCAACCCCCGAGTTGGCCGACCTGGTGCTGCGCCGCTACGCGGCAGCGTCCGCAGGGATCGCCTGTCTCGAGAGGGCAGCTGCCGGTTAGCGCTGAACCTCGCTGAGGGAGCACTCCACCTGCCGATCATCGGAAGCGACGCGGCGCTGCCGGTTGAAACTCGCGTGGCTAACTGAGACAGCCGTAGGAGGTGCGTGGCACTGAGCTGGCTGGCGAGGGCGCAACGCGCGTTAGCGCGAGTTTCCGCGCGCTCACGTCAGTCTTGCAGCGGTCGCCACAGGTCCGACGGTGGCAGCGTGGTGGATCAGGCGTATTACCTGAACGGCTCACTGACGCTGGCGCGGCGGTCGACCGAAGGCTCGTGACGGCGCTGCTGGCGTCGAGCTCGGCGGCGTGCGCCGTGGCGCGAAGGCCCGGCCACGGCCGGAGCGCTGAGCAGCTGGTGCCTGGCTAGCCGGCGAGATCCTGGCAGGACGGACTGCAGGCGACGGTGCTGCACGCCACGCATGAGGTGCTGAATCAGCCGCCGCCGCTGGCCGGATACGACGTCGCCGCCGATCCGGCCATGCTCGCCGCGCTCCAGCGGGAGGGAGCCGGCTGGGCCGCGGGTGAGCTGCATGAACTCGGCAAGCTCGCCGGAAGCGCGAGACGGCCACTCTCGCCCGGCTCGCCAACGAGTACGGCCCGGTCCTGCGTACCCACGACCGCTACGGCAACCGCGATCGACGAGGTCGAGTTCCACCCGGCTTGGCATCAGCTGATGGACACCGCTGTCCGCCATGGCCTGCACGCCGCGCCGTGGCAGGACGCGCAGGCCAGGTGCGCACGTCGCCCGCGCGGCCAAGTTCTATGTCTGGGCACAGGCGGAAGCCGGGCACGGCTGCCCGATCTCGATGACGTATGCGGCGGTGCCCGCGCTTCGCCACTCCCCCGAACTGGACGCCCGGTTCAGCCCGCTGCTCGCCGCGCGGTCTACCAGCCCGGCATGGCGCCGCCGGACGGCAAGGCAGGCCTGCTCGCCGGGATGGCGATGACGGAGAAGCAGGGCGGTTCTGACGTGCGCTCGAACACGACGATGGCGCGGCCTGCACCCTCCGGCGGCGGCACCTGTTACGTGCTCACCGGCCACAAGTGGTTCAACTCGGCACCGATGTGCGACCTGTTCCTCGTCCTCGCACAGGCTGAGCGGGCCCGCGGCTGAGCTGCCCGCGGCAGGCCCGCCCGGGGCTGGGCGGCAGCCGGGCAACCGAGTACGCCGAGGGCCCCACGTGCTTCCTGCTGCCACGGGTGCTACCCGATGGCACCCTTAACGGCTTGCGCATACAGCGGCTCAAGGACAAGCTCGGCAATCGCTCGAACGCGTCCGCCGAGGTGGAGTACGACGGCGCAGTCGCCTGGCGGGTCGGAGAGCCGGGGCGCGGAATCCGCACGATCATCGACATGGTCAGTGCCACCAGGCTCGACTGCGTCATCGGCAGCGCGGCCAGCGATGCGGCAGGGCGCTGTCGCTGCCGTGCATCACGCCAGTCACCGCAAGGCGTTCGGGAAAATGCTTGTCGATCAGCCGCTGATGGGCAGCGTGCTCGCCGACCTGGTCATCGAGGCGGAGGCGGCGGCAGTGCTCGCCATGCGGCTGGCCGGCGCGGCCGATCGCGCCGCCGGGGGCGACGCGCCGAGGCCGCCCTGCTCAGGATCGCATTTCCGGCCGCCAAGTACTGGGTCTGCAAGCGGGCCGCCACGCACGCCGCCGAGGCACTGGAATGCCTGGGCGGTAACGGCTACGTGGAAGATTCAGGCATGCCGAGGCTCTATCGTGACGCCCCGCTGAACTCGATCTGGGAAGGCTCAGGCAACGTAACCGCTCTCGATCTGCTCCGCGCGCTCGTCGAGCAGGCGCCGCGAGCCGGCAGGACCCGAGCCAGCCGAGGCGCTGCGGGCCGAGCTCGCCGCGGCTGGCGGCGCCGACCCTCGGCTGGACAGCGCCGTGGCGAGGCTGTTCGCCGAACTGGCTGCGCTGCGTGACAGCCCTGCTGACGCGCCAAGGCAGGCACGACGCCTCGCCGAACTCGGCGCCCTCACCCTGCAGGGTGCGCTACTGGTCCGCCACGCACCGCCGGCGGTCGCCGACGCGTTCTGCGCGTCCCGGCTGGACGGTGACTGGGGGCACACGTTCGGTACGCTTCCAGCGCGAATTGCGCCAGCCGCGATCGTCGACCGTGCGTGCGCCTCGCCCGGCGGGTAAGAATCAGGCAGAGATCGGTCTAATTGTTGTCGTCTTGCTGCATGGGCTATGGATGACCTCTGGCTAGAACGCTGGGATGCTAGAGGGCGAGGACACGAGGGAGACGGATGCGCATCTGGCCAGGCACTGCGTATCCGCTTGGCGCTACCTGGGACGGATCGGGCACGAACTTCGCCCTGTTCTCAGAGGCCGCCAACCGGGTTGAGGTCTGCCTGTTCGATGATGACGACTCGAGCTCCCGTGGCGCGGTGTCGTCCACGGGGGGGCGTTCCCCCGGGTCGGCACACTCCCGAGGGGCTGGGTCGCCCACGGGGGGCCGTCCCCCCCGGTCAGCACACTCGCGGGAGGCTGGGTCGCACACGGGGGACCGTATCCCCGGGCCAGCACGTGAGACCCGGATCGAGCTAACCGAGACCGACGGGTTCGTCTGGCATGGCTATCTGCCTGGAGTCGGGCCGGGAACCCGGTATGGGTATCGCGTGCACGGCGCTTACGATCCGGGCCGCGGTCACCGGTGCAACCCCGCCAAGCTGCTGCTCGACCCGTACGCGAAAGCGGTGCAGGGCCAGGTCAGCTGGAACGAGTCCCTGTTCTCTTACCACTTTGCCGATCCGGCGCGGCGGAACACGACCGACAGCGCCCCGTACATGCCGAAGAACGTCGTGATCAACCCCTTCTTCGACTGGCGGGACGACAGGCCGCCGCGCATCCCGTACCACGATACGATCATCTACGAGGCGCATGTGCGCGGTCTGACGCAGAGTCACCCGGAGGTGCCGCCGGAGCTGCGGGGCACCTACGGAGGGCTGGCCCACCCAGCGATGATCGATCATCTGCAGCGTCTCGGCATCACCGCCGTGGAACTCATGCCGGTCCATCAGTACGTGCCCGAGCATGCCCTGATTGCGCACGGTCTCACCAATTACTGGGGCTACAACACCATCAGCTTTTTCGCACCGCACAACGGCTACTCCTCCGCTGGTGAGCTCGGCGAGCAGGTGCTCGAATTCAAGGCGATGGTGAAAGACCTGCACCAGGCCGGGATCGAAGTGATCCTCGACGTCGTCTACAACCACACGGCCGAGGCGGACCACATGGGCCCGACCCTGTCCTTCCGCGGTATCGACAATGCCGCCTACTACCGGCTGAGGGACGAGGACAAGCGCTACTACCTTGACTACACGGGCTGCGGGAACAGCCTGAACGCCCGCCATCCGCACGCGCTGCAGCTGGTGATGGACTCGCTGCGGTACTGGATCCTTGACATGCATGTGGACGGTTTCCGGTTCGACCTCGCCTCCGCGCTCGCCCGCGAACTGCATGACGTGGACCGCCTGTCCGCCTTCTTCGATCTCGTACAGCAGGACCCGGTCGTCTCACAGGTCAAGCTGATCGCCGAACCATGGGACGTCGGCGAAGGCGGCTACCAGGTCGGCAACTTCCCCGCATTGTGGAGCGAGTGGAACGGCAAGTACCGTGACACGGTCCGCGACTTCTGGCGCGGTCAGCCACGCCACGCTGCCCGAATTCGCATCCCGGCTGAGCGGGTCGAGTGACCTCTACGAGGCGAGCGGCAGGCGGCCGGTGGCCTCTGTTAACTTCGTCACCTGCCATGACGGGTTCACCCTCGAGGACCTGGTGAGCTACAACTGCAAGCACAACGAGGTCAACGGGGAAGGGAACGCGGACGGCACCGACGACAACCGCTCCTGGAACTGCGGCGCAGAGGGGCCGGCGAGCGATCCCGCCATCTGCAGGCTCAGGGCGAGGCAGAAGCGGAACTTCCTGGCCACGCTGTTCTGCGCGCAGGGCATTCCAATGCTGCTCGCCGGTGACGAGCTCGGCCGGACCCAGCAGGGCAACAACAACGGCTACTGCCAGGACAACGAGAGTTCCTGGGTGAACTGGGCGGAGGCGGACACCGATCTGCTTGAGTTCGTACGGACGCTCGCGGCGCTTCGGCGCGACCACCCGGTGTTCCGGCGGCGGCGTTTCTTCCGGGGCGGGCCGCCTTCCGGTGACGGGCTCGGGGACATCGCGTGGCTCACACCGTCCGGAAAGGAAATGACGGGTCTCGACTGGGGCACGGGTTATAGCAAGGCGATAGCGGTATTCCTGAACGGTGACGCCATCACCGAGCCCGACACGCGAGGGCAGCGCGTGGCCGACGATTCCTTCCTGCTGCTGTTCAACGCGCACAGCGACCCGATGGCGTTCACCCTCCCCGCCGAGCGGTTCGGCCGTCTTGTGGGAGGTCGTGCTCGACACGGCCGCGGGCAGCATCGCCACCGAGATTCCAGCGCTTCGCGCAGGCGCGAGGGTCACAGTCGCCAGCCACGCCGCGCAGATAATGATCCGCGCCGACAACGAGGATGGCGGCCGCGAATTGTGGTCAGATACAGGTTTCCGCCGCACGTTTCAAGATTATTCCCGGATCCGGCGCCGCCGCGGCTGACCGCACGATGGCTGCCGTCGGCGGTGGCTCCTGGCTTGCGCTGACCGTACGCTGGCGGGCAGCATCGTGGCTGGCACGCACGGTCGGCTGACGCGCCGCGTTAGCCGGCGGGCTAACGGTCAGCCAACTATCCCTGGGCTTCGCGGCACCCGCGTCAGCTATGGGCGGCTCGCGATAGTCGCAGTGATCAGAACGAGCACGAACGTGGCGACGCCCACCACCCCGTGCAGCACGACCGCGTTGCGGGGGAAGTGCCTTCCCGCTCCCCATACGTGCCGGCCACCGCGGGCGGTGAGCCACCGGGTCAGCAGCGCGAACCCGAGCAGCGCCGACCCCGACAGCATGCCAAACGACATCCACGCGAACCTCACCTGCGCGGTCAGCACGTAGGTGACCCAGAAGCCGAGCCCGGTTGCGGCGAATACCGGATGCAAGGCGATCAGGATGACCGGGTACCTGGTGAGCTTGGCCGCCCGCTGGCGGACCCCGCGAGACAGCCAGGTCGACAGCAGATACAGGCCAACGCACGCAGTCATTACCCAGAGGACAAGAGCGGCGATCCGCACCCGGCTCCTCTCATGGCGCCGCAAGCTGCCAGCGTCGCTTAAATCCACGGGCGCGCAGCATGGCAGCGTACGCGGCGCATAGTGATTGCCTGGCGGCGGGTGTCCCGCGGGCATCAGGACATCCGCCGCGCCCCCCTTGGCCTACGCCGGGCGCGGTGAGCAACCATGAACCCGCCCGGCGCGGACCCCTACACCTGTAGATCTGAAAAAAGTGCCTGGGCGCTACGCTCCCGTTCGCAAGCACCACGCGTAGGCGCGTACCTTCCATGCGTTGAGGCATTGAGCGTCACGATGAACGGTGCCCCCGATCGTAACTGGCGCTTATCTGATTGACTTCTGATCGTGCGACAGATCTACCCAGGGGGCCCAGGCGCCGTGGGCGATGACGGTGGCGGCGGCGAGAGCACTGTCGACCTTGTCGCCGCCTACGCCTATCCGTCCGGGTGGGCCGAAACAGGCGCGGGCGAACGGCCGGCATGGGTTCGCGCCAACATGGTGACCAGCGTCGATGGCGCCACGGCCGTGAAGGGCGCGTCCGGCGCGCTTTCCAGCAACGGAGACCGCCAGCTCTTCGGTATGCTGCGTGGGCTGGCCGACGTGATTCTGGTCGGTGCCGAGACGGCCCGGGCGGAGCGCTACGGACCCGCGCAACCGCAGGGCGGCTGGGCCCCGCTGCGGGAGGGCCGCCCGGCTACGCCACCGATCGCGATCGTCTCGGGCAAGCTCGACCTGGACCTGTCCAGCCCGCTGCTGCGCGCCGCGCCCGCGTACGCCCGCACAATCGTGCTCACGGCGCAGAGCGCACCGCCCGACCGCAGGGAACAGGCGGCAAAATGGGCCGACGTCGTGATCGCCGGCTCGCGGCACGTTGACCTCGCGACGGCGATCGGGGCGCTCGCCGGCCGGGGGCTGCGCCGCATCCTCACCGAGGGCGGGCCGCGGTTGCTCGGCCAGCTTGTCGCGGCAGATCTGCTCGACGAGCTGTGCGTCACGGTGAGCCCGCTGCTGGCCGGCGGGGATGCCGCGCGGATCACGGCGGGCGCCGACCTGCCATCGCCTCGCCGTTTCCGCCTGGGGCACGTCCTCGAGGCGGAGGGCAGCCTGTTCTGCCGTTATGTGAGAGTGGCACCATGACGGGCCTGAACCTGCCGGTGCGAGTGCCGCTGAAACCCATGCTCGCCAAGGCGGTCAGCGGCATCCCGCAGCCCGCCGCCGCCGCAGGCGGCCTGGCGTACGAGCCGAAATGGGACGGCTTCCGGTGCATCGTGTCCCGCGACGGTGCGGGCATCGAGCTCAGCAGCCGTGGCAGCGGTGGTAGTGCAAACGGTGCGCCGGAAACTGGCGCGCCATGGGATGCACTTGAAACTGCCACGCCATGGGATATCTCGCTGGTCCTGGCCGCAGGGCAGGCCAAAAGGCGAAGCAAGCCAAGGATCTGTGGGACATCCCCGGGAAGGGCCGTTATTCGCTACGCCGCCTGTTGAGGGCCTCGGCGAGGATCGCCGCGCCGTCGGCGTCGCTGCGCCGCTCCTTCACATACGCGAGGTGTGTCTTGTAGGGCTCGACTCTCGGCGGCGCGGGCGGGTTCTGCTGGTCACGGCCGGCCGGGAACCCGCAGCGCGGGCAGTCCCAGGTCTCCGGGACTGCCGCGTCACTGGCGAAGCTAGGCCGGGTCTCGTGGTGGTTGGAGCACCAGAACGCGACATACACGCGCGGCGCGGCGTCACCCCGCTCCGCCTCTCCCATTGGCCCGGCGCCTACGCGGCTCCCCCGGATGGCGTTGCCACTACCCACGGATCACCTCTCGACTTGCATCCTTGCGGCTGTCAGCGATTGAACAGGAAGCTGAGGACGACGATGCAGATGAACCACGCAACACCGATGATGACGGTGATGCGGTCCAGGTTCCGCTCGACCACAGACGAGGAGCCAAGCGAGGACGAGACGCCCCCACCGAAGAGGTCGGAGAGGCCACCGCCCTTGCCCTTGTGCAGCAGCACGAGCACGATCATCAGCAGGCTCGTGATGATGAGGGCGATGGAAATTCCTACGATCACTCGTCGACCATACCTTCTCTTGCGCCGCCTGTTCCGCGTCTTGGCGCCGGCTCGATGCGCTGGCCGGGCCACACGGATGACAGCTATGTCCTCCGCGCATCCCGGGCCGAGGCCCACGCTCCCGCTAGGCAGGTTACGACGAAAACCCGCTGCGGATCAGCTAAACCGCGATGCTAGCTCATTCTCCAGGTTCCCAGTACCGGCAGATGTTCACGAACTCGGTCGCGTCCAAGCTCGCCCCCCCGATCAAGGCACCGTCCACGTCGGCTTGCGCCATGATCGGGCCAATGTTGTCCGCCTTTACGGACCCGCCGTACAGGATACGCGTAGCCTGGGCTGCTCCATCACCGTGACCCGACGAAATCCACTCCCGGATCGCCGCGCAGACCTCCTGAGCGTCCTCGGGTGTGGCCACCTCGCCGGTGCCGATCGCCCAGACCGGCTCGTACGCGATCACAAGCCCGGCGACCTGCTCGGCCTGAATCCCCGCGAGCGAGGCATCCATCTGCGCGACCGTGTGGGCGACGTGCTTTCCCGCGCGGCGTACCTCCAGGCCCTCGCCGACGCAGACGATCGGCACCATGTCAGCCGCCAGGGCGGCCTTTGCCTTGGCGTTGACCAGCGCGTCGTCCTCATGGTGCCACTGCCGCCGCTCGGAGTGACCGACAGTCGCGTAGGTGCAGCCCAGCTTGGCCAGCATCGCGGCGGCCACATCGCCGGTGTAGGGGCCTTTCTCGTGCGGCGACAGGTCCTGTGCCCCATAGGCGATGCGCAGCCGGTCACCGGCGACAAGGGTCTGCACGCTGCGCAGCGCGGTAAATGGCGGCAGCACGACGATCTCCGTCGCCTCGAAATCCTTCGCGTTGAGCGCGAAGGCCAGCTTCTGCACGAGCGCGATCGCCTCGAGATGGTTGTAGTGCATCTTCCAGTTGCCCGCCATGATGGGCAGGCGGCCGCCTGGACGCGGCGCCGCGGCGGTCACGACGCATCCAGCGCGGCGAGGCCGGGCAGTTCCTTGCCCTCGAGGAACTCAAGGCTGGCGCCGCCGCCTGTCGAGATATGCGAGAACGCATCCGGCGACATGCCGAAGGACCGAACGGCTGCCGCCGAGTCGCCTCCGCCAACGACGGTGAATCCGGCCACCTGGGAAATCGCCTCGGCCACCGCCCTGGTTCCAGCGGCGAAGGCGGGGAACTCGAAGACGCCAAGCGGCCCGTTCCAGAACACGGTCTTCGCATCCGCGAGCTTCTCCGCGAACAGCCTTCGCGTCTGCGGTCCCACGTCCAGGCCGTCGCGATCGGCCGGGATCGCCGTGGCGGGGACCACCTCGTGGCCGGCGTCGGCGGCGAACCCGGTAGCGGCGACGATGTCGACCGGCAGGACAACGTCGACCCCGCGCCGCACCGCCTCCTCCAGCAGGTCCTTCACCTGCGGAACCTTATCGGCCTCAAGCAGCGATTTGCCGACCTCGTAGCCCTGAGCCTTCAGGAAGGTGTACGACATTCCACCGCCGATCAGCAGCCGGTCCGCACGATCAAGCAGGCTGCCGATCACCGCAAGCTTGTCCGATGGCTTCGCGCCGCCGAGGATCACAACGTACGGGTGGTCAGGGTTGGCGGTGAGGCGGCGCAGCACCGCCACCTCGGCGAGCACCAGGTCACCCGCCGCGTGCGGCAACCGGTGCGGCACGTCGTAAACGCTGGCGTGCTTGCGGTGCACGGCGCCGAATCCGTCACCCACGTAAAGTTCGGCGAGCGCGGCGAGCTTGTCGGCGAACGCGCCGCGCTCCGCGTCATCCTTGCTGGTCTCCGCGGGCTCAAAGCGGAGGTTCTCGATCACCAGGACATCTCCGTCGGCGAGCTCGCCTGCGGCCGTGCGGGCCTGGTCGCCCGCCACGTCGGCGGCGAACCTCACCGGCCGGCCGAGCAACTCGCCCAGTCGGTGCGCGACCTGCCGCAGCGAGAGCGCCTCGGTGGCCCGCTCGCCGTAGCTTGCGCCCTTGGGCCTGCCCAGGTGGGCGCACACGATCACGCGGGCGCCGCGGTCCGCGAGCTTCGCGATGGTGGGAACGCTCGCCCTGATCCTGCCGTCATCCGTGATAACCGCTCCGGCGCCGGTTTCCGGTCGGCCGTCGGCGGCTCCGCCCGCTCCGATCTCGAGCGGGACGTTGAGGTCGGAACGGACCAGGACTCGCCGGCCAGCGACCTGGAGATCCTCGATGCTCTTCATGTGGCTCCTGTTCTTCCCTCGTCCCTCGTGCCGGCAACCAGCTCGTCGCTCGTACCGGCAACCAGGCGGTGGTTACTTGGACTCACTACAGGCGCGAGGCCACGAGGTGGACCACGTCTACGAGCCGGTGCGAGTAGCCCCACTCGTTGTCATACCAGCCGATGACCTTGACCTGGTTGCCGAACGTCATGGTGAGCGGGGCGTCGAAGGTACACGAGTAGGGTGTGCCCACGATGTCGGAGGACACGATCGGGTCCTCGGTGTAGTGCAGGTATCCCTTCAGCGGCCCCTCCGCCGCGGCCTGGTACGCCGCGTTCACCTCGCCCTGGCTGGCCTCGCGGCCAAGCTCCACGACGAGATCGGTTACCGAGCCGACCGCGACAGGGACCCGCAGCGCCATCCCGTCCAGCTTGCCCTTGAGCTCCGGCAGCACGAGGGCCGTTGCCTTGGCGGCGCCTGTGGTGGTGGGGATGATGTTCATCGCGGCCGCGCGTGCACGCCGCAGGTCCTTGTGCGGGAAGTCCAGGATCACCTGGTCGTTGGTGTAGGCGTGGATCGTGGTCATCAGGCCCTTGACGATCCCGAAGCTGTCCAGCAGCACCTTCGCCATCGGCGCCACGCAGTTGGTGGTGCAGGAGGCGTTGGAGATGACGTTATGACTGGCCGGATCATAGGTGTCCTCGTTGACGCCCATCACGATCGTGATGTCCTCGCCCTTCGCCGGGGCAGAGATGATCACCTTCTTCGCGCCCGCATCGATGTGCTTGCGCGCGTCCTCGGCCTTGGTGAAATGCCCGGTCGACTCGATGACGATGTCGACGCCGAGGTCACGCCAGGGCAGCGTCGCCGGGTCGCGCTGGGCGAGAACCTTGATCGCGTTGCCGTCGGTCTGGATGGTGTCGCCGGCCGCCCGGATATCCATGTCCAAGGTGCCGTACATCGTGTCGTACTTCAAGAGGTGCGCGAGCGTAGCGCTATCGGTCAGGTCATTAACCGCGACGATCTCGATGTCGCTCTGTCCGGCCGCGCCCGCAGGCTGCGCTGACCTGGCTGGTTGGGCGTGGACGGCACGCCAGAAATTACGTCCGATGCGGCCGAATCCATTGACGCCAACACGGATGGTCACAGCGTTTACTCCTCGTCTGCTCGCTGTCCCTGCAGATGCTGTTGGTGAACCTGCTGTCAGCCAGCTGTGAGCGGGCTGGTCGGAGGGCTGGTGCCGGCGGGCCGGTGTTGGTGGATCGATATGCCGCCGCGAGTCCTGCGGCGGTTCGCGGGGTCCCCGGGCCGACTCGACAGGGCCCGCTTCCGAGCTTATCGGACCGCGCCCTTCCGCCGAAGTGCCCATGGGCGCCGCCCTTTAGGCCATTCTCACGAGCCTTGCTGATGCGATGAATGCGTACCGCATGTGAGTAAACTTTCGGTATCTGGAGTCTTGACAGTGAGCGACCGGTGGCGGAGCGTCCAGGGCGGCAGGCGACCAGGTGGCTGGCTGGAGCTGGCCGCAAGGAAGAACGCCAATATTGATCCCTAACGGCTGCCGCGGATGCGCCGCCCAGGACGCCCCTATGACCCGTTGTGGTGATCTCAGAGATTTTCGCGTGGGGTGCGCGAAAATGACGGCGGGCACCGGTGCCGTATTCGCGCACGGACGCGCGCGCCAACCCCCTGCCTCGATAGTCTTTTACGACCGGCTGTCCTCACTAGCCGGTCAGGTCCGCGGCCGCGGTGTCGTCGGTTGCGAAGCTGAGCCGGTCGACCACGTCCACCACGCCGTCGACCGCGTGCACCATCCGGATCGCAAGCGGGATCATGCTCTTCTTCTCGAGTTCGCCATCGAGCGTCACCACGCCGTCGGCGACGGTCACATTCACCCGGGCCGGGTTGGTCCGGAAGCTCGTGAGTACCTCGCCGACGATCTCGGCCCCGATCTCGTCGGCTGACCTCAGGTAGACGCGCAGCAGATCACGGGGGGTGACGATGCCTGCCAGGCGACCATCAGGACCGACCACCACCAGCCGCGTGATCCGGTACCGGTCCATCAGCCGCGCGGCCTCCACGATGGTGGCGTCCGGCGGCACGGTTATGGCAGGTGAGGTCATCACATCCCGCGCGGTGCGGCCCGGCTCGTCCTGGAACTGCTCCTTACGCAGCAGGTCAACCCCGGAGACCACACCGGCCACGAGGCCCTCGGAATCGAGCACGGGCAGCGCGCTGACGTTGTGTACGGCCATGAGGCCGGCCAGTTCCTTGAATTGCGCACCCAACGTGACCGTGACCACCTCGGCCGTCATCATCTCCCGGACCGTACGGTGCGCCATCGGGCCTCCCTCGAGTTATGCGACATGGGTGATTGTCGGTGACGCGCATGATCACGATCGCGTGTCCTCGTGCCGTGCAGGAGTCTCGGCCACGTCAACGGCGTCCCCGGCGGAGTCGCCGCCCGGGCGCTCGCGATGGGGCGAAACTGCCGCTCCGGGCCGGTTCCTCCTGCCCGGCACGCCCGAACGGTGGCCTGCAGAACCGAACAGTGGCCTGCAGAACCAAACGGGTGGTCTGCAGAACCAATTGAGAGACTCGGCGCACATTGTTTACGTCGGGTGTCCGGGGCATGTCCCCGCGATGAACACCGCGCGTCTACCGTCCTGGTTTGTGATCACAGGCACCCTGATCAGCGTCGATGATCAGGGATGTCCACCGGGTCCGCAGCGTTCCCGGACAATCCTGGAGCACTGCTGCTCAGGGCGAGCATGTCGGCGGTGAGGTTGCTCAGTTGACGAGCATGTCTGAGGTGAGGTTAGCGTCGGTACCGGCAAGGCCGAGTTCCATGGCGCGCTTGTCGGCCATCGCGAGCAGGCGCCTGATCCGGCCCGCGATCGCGTCCTTGGTCAGCGGCGGGTCCGCGAGTGCGCCAAGTTCTTCCAGGCTGGCCTGCCGGTGCTGCAGGCGCAGTTCACCGGCGACGATCAGATGCGTGGGCGCGCCGTCCCCGAGAATCTCGAGTGCGCGCTCCACCCGGGCGCCCGCGGCGACTGCGGCCCGGGCGCTGCGCCTAAGGTTCGCGTCGTCGAAGTTGGCCAGCCGGTTCGCCGTCGCCCTGACCTCGCGGCGCATCCGCCGCTCCTCCCAGGCCAGCATGCTGTCGTGGGCGCCGAGCCGGGTCAGCATGGCGCTGATCGAGTCCCCGTCACGGATGACGACCCGGTCCACCCCGCGGACCTCGCGCGCCTTCGCCTGGATCTTCAGCCGGCGGGCCGAGCCGACGAGTGCCAGCGCGGCCTCCGGGCCTGGGCAGGTGACCTCTAGCGACATCGAGCGGCCAGGCTCGGTGAGCGAGCCGTGCGCGAGGAACGCGCCGCGCCACGCCGCTTCTGCGTCACAGCCGGTACCAGCCACGACCTGGCGCGGCAAACCCCGCACCGGCCGCCCGTAGCTGTCGACGAGGCCGGTCTGGCGGGCCAGGCTGTCCCCGTCCCTGTACACCCGCACCACGTACCTGTTGCCCTTGCGCAGCCCGCTTGGCGCGAGCACCACCAGATCGGAGGAGTGCCCGAACACCTCAGCGATGTCCCTGCGCAACCGGCGCGCGGTGGCGCCGGTGTCGAGTTCGGCCTCGATCACGATCCGGCCGCCCGCCAGGTGCAAGCCGCCCGCGAACCGGAGCAATGTGGACACTTCGGCCTTGCGGCAGCAGGGCTTCAGGATTGTGACACGGCTAAGCTCGTCTTTCACAACGCCAGTCATGGCCACCGCCTCATCCCCCCTCGAAGATCTCAGCGTATGCCGCCGCGAGCCGGTACGGGTCGTGACGCGGCGAGCCGTCCGCCATCGCCACGTCCGCCAGCACCAGCCGGGCACCGAGCGCCTCGGCGGCCTTTTCCAGTTCGGTGATCCCCGACCGCGCCGCGGACCTGTCGGCGAGCACGACGTCGATGCCGAGGGCGGGAGCGTGCACGGCAAGCACGTCCAGGTGGGTGTGCGGGGAGAATCCCGCCGTCTCGCCCGGCTGCGGCGCCAGGTTGAGCGCGACCACCCGGCGGGCCGGCGTGGCCGCCAGGGCTTGCGCGAGGTCTGGTACCAGCAGATGGGGCAGCACGCTGGTGAACCAGGAGCCCGGGCCGAACACGACAAAGTCCGCCTCGTTGACCGCCCGCACCGCCTCCACGCAGGCGGGCGGATCGGCCGGGACCAGCGAGATCGACCGGACACGTCCGGGCGTTACCGCACATGAGGCCTGTCCTCGCACCACGGTCATCTCGTGCGGGCGCGCCGGATCGGCCCCCTCCACCTCGGCGGCGATGTCCAGCGGTACCGCCGCCATCGGCAGGACGCGGCCATGCGCACCGAGCAGCATCCCCACCCAGTCGAGACCCTCGACGGGATCCCCGAGCAACTCCCACAGCGCTACGATGAGCAGGTTTCCCACGACGTGCCCGCACAGTTCACCCTCGCGGTCGAAGCGGTGCTGCACCACGCGGCTCCAGGTGGTGCCCCACTCGTCGTCGCCGCAGAGTGCGGCGAGGGCCATCCGCAGGTCACCCGGCGGGAGCACACCGAATTGCCGCCGCAGCCGGCCGCTTGACCCGCCGTTGTCGGCCACCGTGACGACCGCGGTGAGCGCGCGCGTGACCTGCCGCAGTGCCGACAGTGAGGCGTGCAGCCCGTGACCGCCGCCCAGTGCGACGACTCTCAGCGCGGCAGACTTCGGCGCGGCAATCTCCCGGGCACCGGCCGCCGCACGGGCCACGCGGTCACTCACGGCCCAGATCCCTGTGCGTCACCCGGACATCCGCTCCGCTGCCTCCGAGGCGCGCACCGATCTGCTGGGCCACGGTAACGCTCCGGTGCTTGCCGCCGGTGCAGCCGACCGCCAGCGTGACGAAATGCTTGCCCTCGCGCTCGTAGCCGACCAGCAGCACCCGCAGCACCTCCAGGTACGCGGCGAGGAACTCACTTGCGCCAGGCTGGCCAAGCACATAATCGCTGACCGGCTGGTCAAGGCCGGTGAGCGGGCGCAGCTCAGTGATCCAATGCGGGTTGGGCAGGAACCGGCAATCCGCCACCAGGTCGGCATCGACGGGCAGCCCGTACTTGTAGCCGAACGACACGATGTTCACCCGTACCGTCCGGTCCGACTCGTCCGCGAAGAAGCCGCGCATCCGCGCGCGTAGCTCATGCACGTTGAGGTTGGACGTGTCGAGCACGAGGTCGGCGCCGTCGGCGACACCGCGGAGCATTTCCCGCTCGGCGGCGATGCCGTGCACGACCCTGCGATCGCCCTGCAGCGGGTGCGGCCGGCGCACGCTGTCGAACCGCCGGACCAGCGTCTCGTCGGAGGCCTCCAGATAAACGACCCGCGGCCGGACGCCGCGGGTGGCAAGCTCGCTCATCGTGGTCTTCAGATCCGTGGTGAACGCTCGGCTGCGCACGTCGACAACCACGGCGATCCTGGGCACGGCACCCCGCGACCGCGCGGCGAGGTCCACCATCGTGGGCAGCAGGCCCGGCGGCAGGTTATCCACCACGAACCAGTCCAGATCTTCCAGCGACTTCGCGGCCGTGCTGCGCCCGGCGCCGGACATGCCGGTGATGATGACGATGTCCGGCACCACTGCGTGCGCCGCTGCCATGTCGCTGGTCATCCCGCTTCCCCGTCGGGTTGCCTTGTTCCCCTGGTGTTTCCCCTGGCGACACCGCCGAGCGCCGCGAGCACGGACTGCGCGGTGCGCGGGCCGAAACCCGGCAGCCCGGCGATCTCGTTAACGGTAGCCTCCCGGATCCCCCGGACGGAGCCAAAGCGCCGCAGCAAGGCCTTGCGCCTGGCGGGACCAAGGCCGGGAACCTCATCAAGCTCACTTTCCGTGAGTGCCTTCGACCTCTTCGCCCGGTGGTAGGTGATGGCGAACCTGTGCGCCTCATCGCGTACCCGCTGCAGCAGGTACAGGCCCTCGCTCGTACGCGGCAGGATGACGGGCGCGTCGTCACCGGGCAGCCAGACCTCCTCGAGCCGCTTGGCGAGGCCGCACACCGCGACATCCTCGATGCCGAGTTCGTCGAGCGCGTGGCGGGCCGCTGCCGCCTGGGCGGGCCCGCCGTCCACGACCACCAGCCCGGGCGGGTAGGCGAACCTGCGCTGCCCGGTCTCCTTCGTCCCCGGCTGGACCATTTCACTGAGCCCGCTGGCTTTGGGCTCCGGGCCGTCGGGGTCCGGGGCTCCCCCATGCGGCACGGTGCCCACCGGGGCAAGCGCGTCAAGCTCACCCGTCTCCCCGCGTTCCTCCAGGTAGCGCCGGAACCGGCGGGAGATCACCTCGTGAATCGCGGCGACGTCGCCCTGCCCATCCTGCTGGCGCACGCTGAACCGGCGGTACTCTCCCTTGCGCGCGAGCCCGTCCTCGAACACCACCATCGACGCGACTACATTGCTGCTCTGCAGATTGGACACGTCGTAGCACTCGATGCGCAGCGGTGCCTCTTCGAGGCCCAGCGCCTCCTGGATCTCGTTCAGCGCACGGCTCCGCGTGGTCAGATCGCTCGCCCGGCGCGTCTTGTGCAGCGCCAGGGACTCCGCCGCGTTCCTGGTCACCACGCCGAGCAGCGCCTTCTTGTCGCCGCGCTGCGGCACCCGCAGGTCCACGCGGCCGCCGCGCCGCGCGGCGAGCCACTCGCCCATCGCCTCCGCGTCCGGCGGCAGCACGGGGACGAGCACCTCGCGCGGCACGCTCGCACCGCTGCCGGCCAGGCTCCTGCTCCCGCGCCCGGCCAGGCGGCGCTTTCCGCGCAAGGTCCCGTGGCGGTTATCTTGCCCCGAATCAGCCGCGGCAGCGGCCTCGGCATCGAGCACCGCATCGACCGGGGGATCGGGGGCGGCATCGGCGACAGGATTCGGGGCGGCATCGGAGGCAGGATCGAGGGCGGGGTCGTCACCGTAGACCTGGCCGAGGAAGTGCTCGACGAGTTCGGGCGTGCTCACGTCCTCGACCTTGTCCACGACCCAGCCGCGCTGGCCGCGCACGCGCCCGCCGCGGATGTAGAAGACCTGCACCGCGGCCTCGAGCTGGTCTTCGGTTAGCGCGATGACGTCACAGTCGGTTCCGTCGCCGAGCACGACGGCCTGTTTTTCCAGCGCACGGTGCAACGCCTGGATGTCGTCGCGCAACCGCGCGGCGCGCTCGAACTCCTCGGCCGACGCGGCCTCCTGCATCTGCCGTTCGAGACGCCGGATGAACCTGGTGGTGTTCCCCGCCATGAAGTCGCAGAACTCCTCCGCGAGCAGGCGGTGCGTGGCCGCGTTGACCCTTTCCACGCAGGGCGCCGAGCACTTGCCGATGTAGCCGAGCAGGCACGGGCGGCCGATCTGCCGTGCGCGCTTGAACACCCCGGCCGAGCAGGTCCGCACCGGGAACACCCGCAGCAGCAGATCCACCGTCTCCCTGATCGCCCAGGCGTGCGAGTACGGGCCGAAGTACCTGACCCCACGGCGTTTCGCGCCTCGCAGCACCATCACCCTTGGGTAGGTTTCGTCGAGCGTGACCGCGAGGTACGGGTAGCTCTTGTCGTCGCGGTACCGCACGTTGAAGCGCGGGTCGTACTCCTTGATCCAGGAGTACTCGAGCTGCAGCGCCTCCACCTCGGTGGCGACGACGGTCCAGTCCACGCTCGCGGCCGAGCGGAGCATGGCCTGGGTGCGTGGATGCAGGGTGGCGAAGTCGGCGAAGTAGGAGTTCAGCCGCGAGCGCAGGTTCTTCGCCTTGCCAACGTAGATCACCCGGCCGTGGGCGTCGCGGAACCTATAGACGCCGGGATACTCGGGAATCGAGCCCGGAGCCGGACGGTAGGTCGCCGGATCAGCCACGCAGTCACTCTAGTGTCGTTCCCGGGGGCAACCCCCGGGAACCCTGCCGGTGGCGCGCTTCGCGAGCTGGAACGAGCTCAGGGCTGCGTGCCAGTTGGCGACGGGGCTGACGGCGGGCTCGAAACCGTGCTCGCAAATGGGCTGGAAGACGGGCTCTCGGGCGGGCTCTCGGGTCCGCTCAAAGACGGGCTCGCGGACGGGCTCGCGGACGGGCTCGCGGACGGCGATCCGGATGGCGTGGGTGTCTGCTGCATGGTCGCGGACGTACCTGACGGCTGCGGGGAAACGGTGGCCGGCGACGTGGGCTGTTGGTTGTTACCGTCCACGACGGTCCCGATGGTGGTACCCGAGCCAGCCTTGTGCCAGATGATCGAGGCCAGCGGCTTGCCCGCCACTTTCTCGATCACGGTGATGCCGCCGATCACGGCGGCAAATATCGCTGCGGCAGTCACGGAGAGCATCAGCCAGCGTGGATGCCGTCGGCCGTTCGCCGCCTGCGGGGGGGTCCTCTTGTGGCCGCCGCCCGGCTGGCTCGGCGCGGGCAGCCCGTCCGTCGCGGCATCCGGCCCACCCTGCCACCAGGCGCGCCCCTGCCCGGCCGAGGACCTCGTCTGCGCCGCATCGCGCCCCTGCGCGGCGGCCGGCGGGTCACTCACCCCGGCACTGGGCCCGGGGCCTTCGGCAGCACCGCGTATGTTTGCCCGCCGCAGCACGACCGGCGCCGCCGTGCGCAGCTTCTCGCTGGTGCGCCGCAGTGAGTACTGGTAGATGGCGCCGCCTGCGGTGCTGATGACGCTCACTGCGGCCGCGCCGATCAGTGTCCCCGCGACTCCGAGATAGGAGGTCGCGATAGCGGCGGTGAGAGTGGCCAGCACGCCGGCAACGACCTGCGTGCCACTTAAATCGATCTTCCGCGTGCTCATTTCTCCCGTTCAGCCAGACGCGATCTCCCGCCAAGGGGCCGCGCGGTGATCTGGAGCGGGGCGGAGTATCCGCCCAGTCTGGCGAAAACGTGCCTTACAGACCATAACGGGCATCGGCCGATGCCTTGCGTACACCCTACGCGTGGCGAGCCGGGTACCAGAGCACGCCGCGCGAAGCCGCTCGGAATGTGCCAGCCCGAGCGGACGCCCCAGATCGCGACGGCCCCGAACCCCCACGCTTCGCCGCAAACGACGCGCCGCGCGCGACCCGTCCGGGATGGCGGGTGGCGCAGCAGGGTGCGGAGGCACCAGCTCGCACGTCGTCGCTGCTCACCTGCCGCACGGCGGCAGGCCGACCACCCGGTAGACGTCGCCGGTGAGCCGCACCTTGACGACGGCATCCGCAGCCGAGGCCGGGAACGGCTCACCACGGAGACCGCCGCGGCGAACCGTGCCAGAGGATGGTAGCGCCGGATGGTAGCGATAGTGGAACGCTTCCATAACCACTGCGCGCGAACCTGGCGATGAGGCGCGTCTTCACCGCGTCACCCCGTCACTTGCAGCGGCCGGTTGCGGCCACGTTCAGCCGGTGTCCGGCCAGTCGGGCGCCAGCACGTCCGAGTCGGCGCCGATCGCGTCCCGGAGCCGCTCGCGGAAGCTCGCTCGCAGGTCAGGCCCCCACGCGTACCCGCTCGGCAGCCGGACTGCCTCCGCCAGCGCTTGCCAGAGTTCGCCTTCATCTGCCTGGCGCACGTAAGGCACGGCGACGAGAGCGTACATGTGGTCGAGCGCGCCGAACAGTTCGCTGGCAAGCACAGGCAGCGTGCCATGGCAGACGGCGGACTCCACGAATCCGTCCCACCAGAACTCGGGGACGGACTCCTCGTCTACGCCGAACGCCCGCCGCAGCCGCGAACGGACCGCCGCCGCGACCTCCGGGTCGTCGTCCGCTACCCCGCGCTGCCACACCAGGGCCGCCTCGTCGTCGCGGTCGCGCAGCGGTAGCGCGCGGGCCAAAAGCTCCACAGCGAGGGGCCGGACGGAGGCGTCTCCGCACTCCACCGCCTCGGTGAACGCGCCGAGCGCCTGCTCGAGGCGGGCGATGCCAAGGCCGCCCAGCAGTTGCCCACGGCCAGGATGGCCCGCGCCGAGCCGGTCGAGCGCGACAGCGAAGACCTCTGCGGCCTTGAGGGCGTCACCCTGGTCAAGCAGGCGGCCACCCAGTGCGTAAAGCTCCTCTGCCCCGCCCGTCAGCGCCTCCGCCATCGTCCGCCCGCGTCGGACAGGGTCCGGGCGATCAGGGTCCGGGCCAGACGTGCTTTGCGAACCGTGTCAGCTCTACCGGGCGGGCCTGCCGGGTCAGCCCCGCCCGTGGTCAGCGCCTGCTGGCGCCTCCGCATTAGTGCGCAGCCGCCGGTCAGCCCTGCCGGGTCAGCCCGGCACGGTCGCTCGGCCAGCTGCCGGGTCAGCCGCGTAGCCCGGGTCAGCCCTGCCGGGTCAGCGCGTCATGCCGGGAGCCTTGCCGCAGCCCTGCCGACTGGTCAGCCCTGCCGGGTCAGCTCTGCCGGGTCATCACGGTCCGCGCGGCTGCCGCAGCCCACCGCGGCGATCACGCTCGCAGCGGGCGGTCCGGCGACTTCCGGTCACGCATCCGCGGGTTCACTGGCGAAGGCCTCGGGAGGCGGGCAGGCGCAGACCAGGTGCCTGTCACCGTAGGCCTGGTCGATGCGGCGCACCGGCGGCCAGTACTTGTCGCCGCGTTGCGCGGCGACGCCCGAATAACTTTGCGCTAGCGCACCGCGGGCGCCGGAGGCGCTGCCTGAACCGTGGCCCTCCGCCGGGTATGCCGCATCCTCCCGCTGGTAGGCGTGCTTCCACTCACCTGCGACGAGCATCTCCGCGGTATGCGGAGCTTTCTTCAGCGGGTTGTCCTGCGGGTCGTATTCCCCCGACGCCACCCGGCTAATCTCGCGGCGGATCGCGATCATCGCGTCACAGAACCGATCGAGTTCGGCGAGATCCTCACTCTCGGTCGGCTCGATCATCAGCGTGCCCGCGACCGGGAACGACATGGTCGGCGCGTGGAAACCGTAGTCGATGAGCCGCTTCGCGACGTCCTCGTTGGTGATCCCGGTTTCCTTGGCGATCGGCCTGAGGTCAATCACGCACTCATGCGCCACCAGACCACCGGGGCCCGTGTAAAGCACCGGGTAATGCGGCGCCAGACGCTTTGCCACGTAGTTCGCTGCGAGGATCGCCACCTGCGTCGCCAGGCGCAGCCCGGCCGCCCCCATCATCCGCACGTATGCCCACGAGATCGGCAGGATGCCCGCCGACCCCCAGGGAGCACCCGCGACAGGGCCAGCGCCGCCCCCGGCGCCGTTCGGTACCGGTATGCCAGGCACCGACGGGGGCAGGAACGCGGCCAGATGCGCGCGTGCTGCCACCGGCCCCACCCCGGGTCCGCCGCCGCCATGCGGGATGCAGAACGTCTTGTGCAGGTTCAGGTGCGAAACGTCGGCGCCGAACCCGCCCGGCTTGGCGAGTCCAACCAGCGCGTTCAGGTTCGCCCCGTCTACGAACACCTGGCCGCCCGCCTTGTGCACGGCGCGGCATACCTCGATGATCGTCTCCTCGAACACGCCGTTGGTGGACGGATAGGTGATCATGATGGCGGCCAGGTTCGGGCCGTGCGCGGCGAGCTTTGCGGCCAGATCGCCGTCGTCTATTACACCGTCTGCCCCAACATTCACGACCACCACACGCAGGCCCGCCAGCGTGGCGCTCGCGGCGTTGGTGCCGTGTGCCGATCCCGGGATCAGGCAGACGTCGCGGTGACCCTCGCCGCGAGAGGCGTGGTAACCACAGATCGCGAGCAGACCCGCGAGTTCACCCTGCGAGCCCGCGTTCGGCTGCAGCGAGACCGCGTCATAGCCGGTCATCTCGGCCAGCCAGCGCTCCAGATCGCCGATCAGTTCCGCGTAGCCGCGAGCCTGGCCAGCGGGCACGAACGGGTGAATCGAAGCGAACTCCGGCCAGGTGACGGGCTCCATCTCGGCCGCCGCGTTGAGCTTCATCGTGCAGGAGCCGAGCGGGATCATCGACCGGTCGAGCGCGATATCACGGTCGGCCAGGCGCCGCAGGTACCGCAGCATCGAGGTCTCACTGCGGTAGGAGTGAAAGACGGGATGGGTGAGGAATGATGACTGCCTGCGCAGTTCCGCTGGCAGCGAGTCTGGCAGCGGAGCTGACGGCGACTCTGACAGTGCCGCCTCGGGCGCGGGCGCCACTTCGCGGCCGGCGACCGCGTTCACCACGTCCCGCAGGTGCACCTCCGTCGTCGTCTCGTCGCAGGAGATCTGAACCGTATCCGCATCCACCAGGTACAGGTTGTAACCAGCGTCAAGGGCGCGGCGGGTCGCCTCGGCCGCGCCCGCGGGAACGCGGACCCGGACGGTGTCGAAGAACGCGTCAAGGCCCGTCTCGAGGCCAAGTGCGCGGAACGCCGTCGCCAGGGTGGTGGCCCTGTGGTGCACCCGGCGTGCGATCGCCGTCAGCCCCTCAGGACCGTGGTACGTGGCGTACAGACCGGCCATTACGGCGAGCAGCACCTGCGCGGTGCAGATGTTGCTCGTCGCCCTTTCCCTGCGGATGTGCTGCTCCCTCGCTTGCAGCGCGAGCCGGTAAGCGGGGTGACCGTCCGCGTCGACAGAAAGGCCGACCAGGCGGCCGGGCAACTGGCGCTTGAGGTCGGCCCGCACGGAGATGAAGGCCGCGTGCGGGCCGCCGAACCCTGCTGGTACCCCGAACCGCTGCGTGGAGCCGATCGCGATGTCGGCGCCAAGCTCACCCGGCGGGCGCAGCAGCGTTAGCGCCAGCAGGTCAGCGGCGACGGCCGCGAGGGCGCCGCACGCGTGCGCTGCCTCCATTGCGGGCCGCGGATCGCGCACGGTGCCGCTCGCGCCCGGGTACTGCAGCAGCACGCCGAACAGATCGCCGGCGAGGCCGCGGATGACCTCGGGCGTTGGCTCGGCGACGACCAGCCTTATCCCCAGCGGCTGCGCGCGCGTACGCAGCACCGCAAGTGTCTGCGGCAGGCAGTCGGCATCGGCAAGGAAGACATTTCCCGCGTCCAAAGTGCTCTCAGTGCCTTTGTCGGTGCCCTTTGGGGCAGTGTCCTTTGGGGCAGGGCGGAAAGCACGCCTTGCCAGCGTCATCGCCTCCGCCGCGGCTGTCGCCTCATCGAGCAGCGAAGCGCCCGCCACAGGAAGCCCAGTCAGGTCGCTCACCATGGTCTGGAAGTTGAACAGCGCCTCCAGGCGGCCCTGCGATATCTCCGGCTGGTAGGGCGTGTACGCCGTGTACCAGGCAGGGTTCTCGAGTACGTTGCGGCGGATCACCGCGGGCGTAACGGTGCCGAAGTAACCCAGACCGATCATGGAGGTAAGCACCTGGTTCTGGCCGGCCAGGCGCCGTAGCTCGGCGAGTACCTCCGGTTCGGTCAGCGGCGCGGGGAGGCTAAGGCCCGCTTCGTGACCGATCTCATGTGGCAGCGCCGCTTCGGTCAGTTCGTCGAGGGTGGTGAATCCTGCCACGACGAGCATGTGCTCGACTTCGGTCGGTGAAGGGCCGATGTGCCTTCGCGCAAAGGCGTCGCCCGCGGTTGCGCTTGCGGCGGCCCGGGTTCCGGCGGCCTGGTTCTCGGGGACCCGGGTTCCCGTGGCCTGATTTTTGGCGGGCTGGTTTTCGGCGGCCCAGGTTCCCGGTTGCGTCGCCGGGCGTCGGCTTTCCGCTGGGTGCTGAATGGATGTCATGAGGGAGTCTCCTGAGGCCGGGACCTTCGGGGGTGCAGAGATCACCCGCCGCGGGCACGCCGCCGACCGCCCGCACGTCATCATGCGGGCGCCGCCGCTCCCCCTCTGTCGTCGCGACCTGAGAGCTTCACCGTCTGCGGCGTCCGCAACGGCTTGCACCTTCGGTGAGGCTCCGCGGCCAGCGCAGCCACGGCTCCTTCTTTCCAGAGGCGCCTCACCCGTCCGGTCCCGGTGCCTGAGAGATTCCGGGGAGGTTGCTCCTTCGGCGCCTCACGCCGGCTGCGTGAGATCTCTCCCGGACAGGGTCACTAGCGTGATCCAACCCTACTACCCGGCTGGTGGTGCTCCATGGTGCGATGCGCTGCGGAGGGTCGCGAGTCCGGCAGGGTTCGCTGGGCAGGAGCTAGCTAGCTGGAGCACGCCTTGCGCGAGCTTGCCGATGCCGGTGATGGCGGCGAGCGTCACCGGTGGCACCAAACAGAAACGGGAATCGATGACAGCCTCGGCGCTGCGCCGGTTGACTGGGTCAGCCGGTCCTGCGGGCGCGACGGTTGGCGAGGTCGTCGCTGGCGGCTGCGGCCGCGCTTCCGCCAACGCCGCGGGTGTCGGATGTCTTCTCGGCGGGCAACTCGGCGAGCGTTCCCTCGACTTCGCGCCAGACGCGGCCAAGCGCGATGCCGAAGACTCCCTGCCCACCCTGGAGCAGATCGACTACCTCATCGGGTGACGTGCACTCGTAGACGCTTACACCGTCACTCATCAATGTGACCTGTGCCAGGTCCGCGGCGCCGTGATCGCGCAGATGCCGCACCGCCGCCCGGATCTGCTGCAGGGATATCCCAGTGTCCAGGAGTCGCTTAACGACCTTGAGCACGAGAATGTCGCGGAAGCCGTACAGGCGCTGAGACCCGGAACCGTGGGCCGACCTGACACTCGGCTCCACCAATCCCGTGCGCGCCCAATAGTCGAGCTGGCGGTAGCTGATCCCCGCAGCCGCGCACGCTGTCGGTCCACGGTAACCCGCGTCCTCTGGATGGGTGCCAAGCTCGTCATCGAAGAGCAGACCCTGCTCCCCGTGGTAAGGCTCGCTGCGGAAATGATCACCTGCGTATTGCGCACCGCCGTGCCCGGCGGCAGACTGGTCATCGCCGGACGCCGATGCCCGGGAACTGCCAGCAGCCTTGTCCGGGGCTCCGTCCTGGCTGCGGCCCTTGCCGCCTGTTACCGCCACGCCGACCTCCGCCCGGATGCTGACAGTGCTGGCCCGGGGTGTACGTCTACCGCGACGGAGTTCCCGAGCCGATGCCAGATGACCACGCTCGCCCGCGAGCCCGGCAGGGCGATTGCCCTAGGACCGAGCCGTTGGACCACGCTGGGTATTCGTTCGCACGGTAGGCCGGCCAGCATGGGCACGTCAACGATCCCCCCCGGCGCGTCGTGACGAGTACCCACAAACCGAGCGGATAGTTCTCGCCGCACACCAGATAATTTTCGCAACATGCGGCAACCGGGCCACGCCTGCCTGCGGCGCAACAAGGCCTGCGGCGCAAAAGCCCTGCCGGGTAGGAAGCCCCGCCCGGCACCAAGGCCTGCCGGGCACGAGGGCCCTGCCGGGCACGAGGGCCCTGCCGGGCACGAGGGCCCTGCCAGGCGCCAAGCCCCGCCGCATCGGTGGCAGTCAGGACGGCGGGTGCGTCGTCGGACCCTACGTCCCGCGGCCGAAGTCCTCGGGGGTGATGGTGTCCAGGAACTCGCGGAACTTCTCTACTTCGTCCTCCTGCTCATCGGGGATCGCCACCCCTGCCTCGTCGAGGACTTCATCGGTAACGAAGATCGTCGCACCTGTCCGCAGCGCGAGCGCGATCGAATCCGACGGGCGCGCGCTCACTTCCACCCCATTGGAGAAGACCAGGTCGGCGAAGAAGATCCCGTCCCGCAGCGCCGTGATGTTGACCGTACGCAACTGCACACCAAGCGCGTCGAGCACGTCGCGGAACAGATCGTGTGTGAGCGGCCGCGCTGGCAGCATGCCCTGCTGAGCATACGCGATCGCGGTAGCCTCCACGGCACCGATCCAAATCGGCAGGTACTTTTCGCCCTGTGCCTCTTTCAGGAGGACGATGGGCTGGTTCGAGGGCATCTCGACCCGGACGCCGACGACCTCCATCTGCCTCACGGCCGCTCCGTCCCTACGCGCGCGTTGCGCTCCGGTTTCTTCCGCTGCCCCGGGTACCGATGTACCGGCGCTCCCTTTGCCAACGTACACCCGCTATTGGCTCAGATCCGTACGCAGCCCTGCTTCAAGAAAAGCGGCATGCAGCCGCAACGTCAGCGCGGCGATCTCCCGCGCTGTTTCTTCGGCCCGATCACGCGCGCCCGGGCTGCGCTGACGCGTCATCGGGGCTACCACCTGATCAATGAGCGCTGTTTCCCGCTCCGCGGCTGCCTTGAGCACACGTAGGTGCCTAGGCTGCACGCCGAACCGCCCAAGCTCGGCGGCGGTCCGGGCCACGGTCAGGGCCTCCGGGCCGTAGTGGCGCCCGGACCGGCGGACCAAGCCGAACTCTTCAAGCTCGCCAAGCTCGTCGTCGCCTATGCCCGCGGCAGCCGCGAGCTCACTCCGGCTGAGCGGCTGCGGACCCGGCCGCGGATCCGCAGCCGCCCCGTCCGATGGCACAGCGGCGACCAAGCCAAGCGTCGCCCGCGGGCCGGGATCCTCACCGCGATCGATAGCACCGAGCTTCTCCTTGATCACCCGGAGTGGAAGATACTGATCCCGCTGCGACGGACAGGATGTACCGCAGCCGCTCGATGTCCGCCGGGCCGAAACGCCGGTAGCCAGACGGTGACCGGGCGGGCTCGATCAACCCCTCCGATTCGAGAAAGCGGATCTTGGACACGCTGACGTCGGGGTAATCTCCCCGCAGTTGTGCCAGAACTTCACTGATGCTGAAGTAAGCCCGTGCCGACTGAGCGCTCATGGTCCACCGGCCGGCCAGCTCTCACTGTGCCGCCGACTCGCGAGGAAAACAAGCCGGAATTTGCCCACCTGGACCTCATCTCCCCCGGTCAAGGTAGCTTCTTCGATGCGCTCGCGGTTCACGTACGTGCCGTTGAGGCTGCCGACATCGCGCACCGTGAACACGGTGCCCTGCCGGTAGAACTCGGCGTGCCTGCGGGACACGGTCACATCGTCGAGGAAGATGTCGCTGTCCGGGTGACGACCCGCCGTGGTGAGATCGTTATCGAGCAGGAACCTGCTTCCGGCGTTCGGGCCCCGCCTGACGACCAGCAAGGCGGTGCCGGCGGGAAGGCCATCGGCCGCCGCCAAGTCAGCCGCGAGTTCCTCACCGGGTTCGACCTCGGAGGCGTCCGGCCCCGCCAGGGAGATCATGGACGTGGTCTCCCCCGCCTGCTCGCCCGGCGATCCCCACGTCAGCGGGTTACCGCAGTGTGAACAGAAGCGCGCCCCCTCAGGGTTAGCGCTCCCGCACTGCGTGCAGTAGACGCTCGGCATCGGTCGGCTCGGCCTCCATCCATCTGCCTTGCGTACCGACGCGGGCTGATGCCCGCGCCGCGGCGGACCGCTGCGTCGGGGCCACGGCCTTGCCCCCAGCTTCACCGGTGGTTCCACCTCCCCTGCGGCACAAGCTACTCGTGCCGTGAGGAGCCAGTCCACGCGCCACGCATGTCATGCCCCTGCGCGCTCCGGTTCACCCCAGGTGCGCTACGCCAAGGGAGATTTTCTCACACCTGGCGGCCCCAATGTGCCGCGCGCACGTACGCACGGTCCGGCGAAAACGACGTGGCGCCGCGGTCAATGACCCGCCCGCTCCACCACTGTGGCCCACTCGTCAAGCAGCGCGTGCGCGCTATCCGGGTCCGCCCCCTCAGCCCACATGTGCGTGACCGCCTCCGCCAGGTCGGGCAGCACTAGCACCCAGCTCCCGTCTGGCTCGATGACACGGACCCCGTCCGTCGTGTCCACCGTGCGGTTGCCCGCGGCCTCGACGACGGTGCGCATCACCGAGCCCTTCGCCGCCCATGGGGTCGGCATCGACCGCCTGAGCAGGTGGGCGGCCGGGATACGGCGCTCGATCTGGCTGAGCGTGAGCCGGGTGCGCGCGACCAGTCCGAGCAGCCGCGTGAACACGGCGATCCCATCGACCGTCCTGCTGAACTCCGGCACGATGAATCCGCCATGGCCGTCAGCGGCCAGGATCACGTCCGGTTCGCCCGCTGCCCGGGTGAGCGCGTCCATCGATGTCGGGGTCCACTGCGCCTCGACGCCGTGGAAGCGGCACACCTGCTCCGCCACGCGCGTCGTGGTCACGGGAAGGGCGACCCGGCCCGAGTGCCGCTCCGCGGCAATCAGGTCAAGCACGACGAGCAGGGCGCGATCATTGTCCACCAGCGCGCCATTCTCGTCGACGAGGAAGATCCGCTCCCCAACGGGATCGAACCGCACCCCGAACGCCGCGCGGGACGAGGACACCAGCTCGGAAAGGCGCTGCATGTCGGCGCGGCGCTGGGCGAGCGTCTCGGTGGGCGATGACTCATCCAGCCGGTTGTTGACGGTCAGTACGTCGACGCCGATCCGGCCGAGCAAGCCGGGCAGCACCACCGACGCGGTACCGCCCGCGCAGTCGACGACTATCTTCAGCCCGGCTTCCCTCACCCCGGTCATGTCCACGCAGCGCACCAGTTCGTGCGTGTATGTCTCCATCACCCTCGGCGGGAAGGTCAGTTCGGCGATCTCGCCGGGGAAGGCGCGGCGGAACTCCTGCCGCGAGAACACCCGTTCCAGCTTCCGCTGCGCTGCATGTGACAGGTCGGCGCCGCGCTCGTCGAAGAAGATGAGGTCGATTGCCTGCGGATCGCCCGGCGTGGTCCGCAATGCGATCCCGCCCGCGCACTCGCTCCTCGCGGTCTCGAACCGCGCTACCGGCAGCGGCTGCGCCTCCAAGTCCTGCACGTTGACCGCGCTCGCGGTCAACGCGCCGTGCACGGCCCGCTTGAGCGCGCGGGCGGCACGAGATACGTCCCTTGATGTGGTGACGCTCGCACCCTTCTTGAGCGTCGTGGCATAGGCGCTGGCCAGCCGTACGCACAGTTCCGGTGTTATCTCCACGTTGACGAGCCCGGACACACCGCGCGGCCCGAACAGCGTGCGCTGGCCCCGCGACTCCCAGATCACGCTGGTGTTGACGACCGCACCTGCCTCAATGGTCTTGAACGGGTATACCTTCACGCCTGAGGTCAGGTAGGCCTCCGCCTCGATGACGCATTCGTCACCGACGACCGCGCCCTCCTCGATCCGGACCGAGCCCATCAAGTCCGTGTTCTTGCCAATCACGCAGCCGCGCAAGTTGACGTTGGGCCCGACGTACACGTTGTTATGCACGACGGCGCGGTGCAGGAACGCACCCTCCTTGACCACCACGTTGCTGCCGATCACGGTGAATTCGCGTAGCTCGGCGCCAGGCTCGATCTTCGTGTAGTCGCCGATGCACAGTGGCCCGGTCAGCACCGCCTCCGGGTCGACCTCGGCGCCATCAGCGACCCAGACCCCTGGCGAGACCTCAAACCCGTCGATCTCCGCGTCGACGCGGCCGGCCAGCACATCCGCCTGGGCCTTCAGGTAACTCTCGTGAGTGCCGACGTCCTCCCAGTAGCCGCTGGCGATGTAACCGTGCATCGGCGCACCGCGCTGGAGCAGGCGGGGGAACACGTCGGACGACCAGTCCACCGACTCGCCAACCGCAACCTCCGCGAGCACCTCGGGTTCCATGACGTAGATACCGGTGTTGACGGTGTCCGAGAACACCTGGCCCCAGGTGGGCTTCTCAAGAAAGCGCTGCACGCGCCCGTCATCATCGACAATGATGATCCCGAACTCGAGCGGGTTCGGCACGCGCGTGAGGCCGATCGTGACCAGCGCACCGTGCTCCTTGTGAGAGCTGACCATTGCCGACAGATCGATATCGGTGAGCGCGTCGCCCGAGATAACAACGAACTGCTCGTCACGCAGCGCGTCCTCGGCGTTCTTCACGCTGCCCGCGGTGCCGAGCGGCATTTCCTCCGTCGCGTACTGCAGGCTCATGCCGAACTCCTCACCGTCACCAAAGAAGTTACGGACGAGTGACGCGAGGAATGCGGTGGTGACCACCGTGTCACTGAAACCATGCCGCTTGAGCAGCCGCAGCACGTATTCCATGATCGGCTTATTGGCGACCGGCAGCAGCGGTTTCGGCTGATTGGCGGTCATCGGCCGCAGGCGCGTACCCTCACCTCCTGCCATCACGACGGCCTTCACCGTGGACAACTCTCCTCTCCGCTTCCGGCTCGGGGCGCCAGCGCGCCTGTCACAGGTCCCCCCCGGACCAGCCGACGTGTCTGCTCGAGATAGAGCCCGGCTGCCCACCAGTACAGAGCCGTTCCCCAGATTGCAAACGCCCAACCGACGACCCTCGCAAACGTTGCAAAGCCGCCGGCATGCGCACCAAGGAACAGCAACGGGAACGCATACAGGAGGCAGAGCGTGGCCGCCTTGCCCACCAGGTTCACCTGCGGCGGACCGTACCCGCGGCGCCGCAACAGCAAAAGCGCCACGCCGAGCAGTAGTTCGCGGCCGACCAGCACGCCGAGCAACCACCAAGGGATGATGGCCCGGAGGGCGAGCGCCGTCAGGATGGCCACGATGTAAAGCCGGTCGGCAGCCGGGTCCAGCATTTCGCCGAACCGGCTCTGCTGATGCCATGCCCGGGCGATCTTACCGTCCAGCCAGTCGGACAGGCCAGCGAGCACCAGCACGCCGACCGCCCAGCCGTCCGCCTTGGGCACAAGCACAAGCCAGAGGAACAACGGCACGCCGGCCAGCCGGGCCAGGCTGAGCGCGTTAGGGACCGTGAGCAGCCGGTTGCCTGCCGCGCTCGGCGCACGGCCCTGCTCGCTCACCGCCGCCCTCCCCTCCGTACACCCGCTCGTAGTGCCCACTCCGGGTGCGCCGTATGCCCGCGCGGGCACGTGCCTGGTGCCGCCGACCTTACCGGCCCGAAGGAGCGGTCAATTGAACGGCAGCGGGCTCTGGGCATCCGGGCTGTAAAAGAGATACCGTTGCGCAGCACGACATACCATTACAAAGACGCGGGAGCCCGGTCCGACCGGGCTGAGAGGGCGGCTTAACCGGGTCGCCGACCGCCAGGACCTGATCCGGATCATGCCGGCGAAGGGAGTTTGATGACAACCGCCGACATCGGGTTTCACAACACGTTCCGTAAGACCTACCTCGCGGGTACGCGCATCGATGTCCGTGCGCCGATGCGCGAGGTGGTGCTGACAAACAACGCCACCCTGACCCTGTATGACACCTCAGGCCCGTACACGGATCCGGGTTTTTCCGGCGGCGACGTGCTGGACAAGCTCCGCGCGCCATGGATAGCGGATCGCGTGCCGGTCCGTGGCGCGGTCACTCAGCGTGCCTACGCTCGCTGCGGCGAAATCACGCCCGAGATGGAGTTCGCCGCGCTGCGCGAAGGCGTGGCGCCTGAGGAAGTCCGCGACGAGGTCGCGGCGGGCCGAGCGGTGCTGCCCGCCAACATCAATCACCCCGAGTGCGAGCCGATGGTCATCGGCCGCAAGTTCCTGGTCAAGGTGAACGCCAACATCGGCACGTCAGCCGTGACGTCATCCATCTCAGAAGAGGTGGAGAAGATGCGCTGGGCCACCCGGTGGGGCGCCGACACCGTGATGGACTTGTCCACAGGAAAGCGCATCCACGAGACCCGCGAGGGTATTTTGCGTGGCTCCCCGGTGCCGATCGGCACCGTGCCGATCTATCAGGCGCTGGAGAAGACGGGCGGCAAGCCGGAGGAGCTTTCCTGGGAGATCTACCGCGACACCGTGATCGAGCAATGCGAGCAGGGCGTCGACTACATGACGATCCACGCCGGCGTGCTGTTGCGTTATGTCCCGCTCACCGCGCGGCGGCGGACCGGGATCGTCAGCCGGGGCGGCTCGATCATGGCCGCCTGGTGCCTGGCCCACCACCAGGAGAACTTCCTCTACACGCATTTCGCCGAACTCTGCGAGATCCTGCGTATTTACGACGTGACATTCTCGCTCGGCGACGGTTTGCGGCCGGGTTCCATTCACGACGCCAACGACGATGCGCAGCTGTCCGAGCTCCGCACGCTCGGTGAGCTGACCAAGATCGGATCCGACTACGACTGCCAGGTGATGATCGAAGGGCCCGGCCACGTGCCGATGGACAAGATCGCCGAGAACGTCAGGCTACAGCAGGAACTTTGCGACGAGGCGCCCTTCTACACTCTCGGCCCGCTGGCCACCGACATCGCACCTGGCTACGACCACATCACCTCGGCGATCGGGGCGGCGCTCATCGCCTGGCACGGCACCGCGATGCTGTGCTACGTCACCCCGAAGGAGCACCTGGGCCTGCCGGACCGCGAAGACGTCAAGCAGGGCGTGATCGCCTACAAGATCGCTGCGCATGCCGCCGACCTGGCCAAGGGCCATCCGGGCGCGAAGGCGTGGGACGACGCGCTGTCGGACGCCAGGTTTGAGTTCCGCTGGGAGGACCAGTTCAACCTGGCCCTAGACCCGGACACCGCGCGCTCGTTCCACGACGAGACCCTGCCCGCGGCGCCAGCGAAGACGGCCCATTTCTGCTCGATGTGCGGGCCGCACTTCTGCGCCATGAAGATCACTCAGGACGTGCGGGCCTATGCGGAGTCGCGCGGGCTGGACGGCGCGACCGCGCTCGAGGCTGGCATGCGGGAGAAGTCGCACGAGTTCGCCGAGCAGGGCGGGAGGCTCTACCTGCCGGTCGAGCAGTCCTGAGCCAGCTGGGCGAGCCGCCTCGGCGATCCCGGCCCACCCCGGACCAGCCACCGACCGCGGACCAGCCAGCTCAGCCGGGACCAGCCCGCTGAGCACGGACCGACCCGCTGAGCCCGGACCGACCCGCTGAGCCCGGACCGCACTGAGCCGGACCGGCCGCTGAGCCCGGGCCAGTCAGCTGAGCCGAGATCAGCCTGCTAAGCGCGGACCGACCGCCTGACAGCGGCCACGTAAGGTGACCGCATGCCGGATACCAAGATGATCATGGAAGTGACGGGCCGGGAGGTGACGATCACCAACCCCCACAAGACCTTCTTTCCGCGGGCTGGTCACGCCAAGCTCGACCTGATTAGGTACTACCTGGCGGTCGCTGGTGGCGCTCTACGCGGCGCGGCTGGCAGGCCGATGGTGCTGAAGCGCTTCGTGCACGGTGCCGAGGGCGAGGTCTTCTTCCAGAAGCGCGCACCGGCGAACCACCCGGACTGGATCGAGACGGTCGAGCTGAGCTTCCCTTCCGGGCGGACTGCGAGCGAGGTCGTGGTGCGTGACGCGGCGGGGCTCGTCTGGGTGGTGAACCTGGGCTGCATCGACCTGAACCCGCATCCCGTGCTCGCCACCGACCTTGACCACCCCGATGAGCTCCGGGTGGACCTGGACCCGGTGCCGGGTGTCGGCTGGCAGCAGATCCTCGACGTGGCCATGGTGGCGAAAGACGCCCTGAGCAGCTTCGGTCTTGTCGGCTGGCCGAAGACATCGGGTTCGCGCGGCTTCCATGTGTACTGCCGCATCGAACCGCGCTGGTCATTCACGGACGTCCGCCGCGGCGCCGTCGCGCTTGCCCGTGAGATCGAGCGCCGCGCGCCGGCCCTGGCCACCACCCGATGGTGGAAGGAGGAGCGCCATGGAGTTTTCGTCGACTACAACCAGAACGCCAAGGACAGGACGGTCGCCTGCGCCTACTCCGTCCGCCCGACCCCGGATGCTCGGGTGTCGGCCCCGCTTACCTGGGCGGAAGTACCTCGCTGCGAGCCGGGCGCGTTCACAATCGAGACAATGCCGCTGCGGCTGCGCGAGGTCGGTGACCCGTGGGAGGGGATGGACGCGGCGGTGGGCTCGCTTGAGCCGCTGCTCGAACTGGCCGCCCGCGACGAGGCGGCAGGGATGCCGGACGCGCCGTGGCCACCGCACTTCGACAAGCAGCCGGGTGAGCCGCCGAGAGCCGCACCCTCGAGGCGTCGCGGCACCGCGCCACCGGGGAACACGGCAAGCATGGCAGGTGCGGTGCCTTCTGTGCCTGCTGCGCACCCGGCGCCCCCCGCGGGTACGGACACCGGCACTCATGCGGGGCGCCGCCGCAGCGTCATGCCGCTGATCGAGATCGCCCGGGCAGCCACCCTGGCCGAGGCCATGGCGGGGCTGGAGCGCTGGAAAAAACGGCATCCGCAGGTGTCGCCGCTGCTGGCCCCAGCCGATGTGCTCGTGGACTCGATGCGCGGGCGCAGCTCCACCTGGACCCGGATCCGCCTTAATCTGCGCAATGTGCCCGAGGCGCAACGCCCCTCTCAGGAGGAACTTGAGGTCGACTACGACCCATGGGACAAGGGCGGGAGGTAACCGACGGCGCGACCGCTCCAGCCACCCCGCCGGCCGTCCCGGCAGGCTCCGCCCAGCCACCCCCGCAGGCTGCGCCCAGCCGCCGCGGCAAGCGCGGGCGAGCAACATCACGCCGCTGCCCGGTGCGATTAACCGTTATCCCGAACGGCTGCCGCGGCGCCGGCCGGGCTGCGGCCACCGCGACGCGGCGCCAGGTTCTCAGCTGCGGACGCTGACATCGCCCGCGAACTGGTTGCGCACCGCCTCACGCACGGCGAAACGCCGCAGCTTGCCAGTCGCAGTGGTCGGCAGCGACTCGAAGAAAAGGATCGTGCGGGGCCGCTTGAAGGCGGCCAGGCCGTCACGGCAGAACGCGACGAGCTCAGCGGCGTCCGGCGCCTGGTCCGGTGTGCGGACTACGCAGGCCACCGGCGTCTCGAGCCCGTCCGCGTCCGCCAGCCCGACGACCGCCACCTGGGCGACGCCTGGATGCTCGAGTAGCCGCGATTCCACCTCGGTCGGCGACACCCAGATGCCACCGGCCTTGATCATGTCGCTGGATCTGCCCAGGCAGGTGTAGTAACCATCCCGCGGAGCGCACGTACAAGTCGCCGGTTCGCAGCCATTCCCCCCGGAACACGTCGCGGGTGGTGTCGGTCCGGCACCAGTAGCCAAGGGCCGCCGACGGAGCCTTCAGGTACAGGACTCCGGGTTCGCCCTCGGTGACCGGCTTTTCCTCCTCGTCGCGGAGGTCAACCTCGTACCCGGTCACTGGCGTGCCCGAGGTACCTGGCCGTACCGATCCTGCCCGGTTCGATACGAAGATGTGCAGCGCTTCCGTGGAGCCGATGCCGTCCAGGATGCTGACCCCGAACCGGTCCAGGAAGCGCTCGTAGATCCCGGCCGGGAGGGTCTCGCCCGCGGAGGCGGCGAGCCGTACCGACCGCAGCGTGTCAGCCGGCAGGTCGGCCGCGAGCATCGCCGAGTAGAACGATGGCACGGCGAAGAACAATGTGGGCTCGTAGCTGCTCAGCCGCTCCGCCACAAGCGCGGGAGCCGGGCGGGCCGGGTCCAGGATGGCCGTCCCGCCGGCCGAGAGCGGAAAGAACGCCGAGTTGCCCAGCCCATAGGCGAAGAAGAGCTTGGCCACCGAGTAGCAGCGGTCGCTGGAGTTTATGCCGAGCACTTCGCGCGGGTAGGTCTCCGCCACATAGCGGATGTTGGCATGCCGGTGCACCGCGCCCTTCGGGCTACCCGTCGTGCCCGACGTATAGAGCCAGAGCGCGGCCGAGTCGCCCCAGGTGGGGTAGGGCGAACCGTGTCCATAACGGCGGCCGCGGGCGGTTACCTCGTCCAGCGAGGTGACGCTGATCCCGGGTGGGAAAGCCACCGCGGCATCGGCCGCAGCGCCGTCCAGCGCGCTGTCGGGTACCTGGGTAAGCACCACGTCACGCAGTTCGGGTGCCGCCGCGGCGGCCTGCGCCGCGGCGGCCGCGAACTCAGCGGAGACAAAAGCGATCCTGGCGCGGGAGTCCCTGAGCAGTTCGGCGAGCTCACGTCCGGTCAGCATGGTGTTGACGGGCACACTTACCGCGCCGATCCGCATCACCGCCAGTATCGCTGCCAGTAGTTGCGGGCTGTCGGAGGCCGTCATGACGACCCGTTCCTCGGGCCGCACGCCCAGCTCGCGCAGCCCGGCCGCCAGGTCTACCACCAGAGCAAGCAGCTCGGCGTAACTTAGCGTGCCCGCCGGGCCGGTAACCGCGACATCCTCGCCGCGGCCATCCGCGACGTGCCGGTCGATCAGGTAGGTGCAAGCGTTGAACAGCTCGGGCATGCCGCCTCCCGGGCAAACCGACTTACTGGCTACACGCCCCCCGCTGCCCGAAGGCACCGGCGCAAGCCGGCTCACTTCCCCCTCCGTCGCAACGGTAGGTGTGCCGCTAGCGTAGCCTTTCAGCGGCGTGCACGGGTGCCCGGGCCTGCGTGCGCGCGGTGAGCCGTCCTCCGCGAGGAGGCCACGGCAAGGGGGCGGCCCTCGCGTGGTGGACGACCTGGCTCGGCACCGAGCGGGCAGCCGCCCGGGTTCGCTGGCCCGCGCGAGCCGGGTACCGGCAGCTGAACGTCGCCGCAGATGTCCACGAGCGTCTCGGCGTCAATCCCGGTGATGGCATCGGCCTGCGCCGATGGCGGACGCATGTGGTCAGCAGGGCCGCGTCAACAGGACGAAGGTCCTTAACCGCGCCGCCGTTGGTGGTTAGGCTGATGTGGTGGCCTCCCGCAGCAGAAGAATCCAGCAAGATAACCGTGTTCCTGCTTGACGACCACGAGGTCGTCAGGCGGGGAGTGCGGGATCTGCTCGAAGCCGAGCCGGATATCACCGTGATAGGCGAGGCAGGAACCACCGTGTCCGCCCTGGCGCGTATCCCGGCGCTGCGACCCGACGTCGCGGTACTGGATGTACGGTTGCCTGACGGCGACGGGGTAACGGTCTGCCGGGAGATCCGCTCACGCATGCCCGAGGTGGCCTGCCTGATGCTCACCTCCTTCACAGACGACGATGCCCTGTTTGACGCGATCATGGCGGGGGCGGCCGGCTACGTGCTCAAGCAGATCCGCGGTACGGACCTGGTCGGCGCGGTCCGTACGGTCGCGTCCGGCCAGTCAATGCTCGACCCGCGGGCCGCGAGCCAGGTCATGGAGCGGCTCCGCAGCAACGCGCGGCAGCCTGACCCGCTCGCCGGGCTCTCCGGCCAGGAGCGGCGGATCCTTGAACTGATCGGCGAAGGCCTGACCAACCGCCAGATCGGCGAGCGGATGTTCCTCGCGGAGAAGACGGTCAAGAACTACGTCTCCTCGCTCTTCGCCAAGCTGGGCATGCAGCGCCGTACCCAGGCCGCCGCATACGCGGCCCGCCTCCGCGAGCACGGCGACCCCGCCGAGCCGGAATGAACACGGCACCTGAACGCGTGAGGACAGGTCATACAGGCTCGCGGAAACCTGACGGGTTCGTGAAGGGGGCTCGGTGCAGGGGGCCCAGTGACAGGGGCCCAGTGCAGGGAGCCCAGTGCAGGGAGCCCAGGCAAGCTAACCACTGTGAGGCTGGGACTTTCGGCTCTGGGCGGCGGGGGCGGTGGTCAAGACCCTGGCACCATGAGAGATTCCGGTGGCTCTTCGCTGAGCATGCTTCCTCGCGACGAATGCCTGAGGTTACTTGCCACCTCGCCCATAGGCCGCGTCGTCTTCACCGAGCGAGCACTGCCGGCCGTCCGGCCGGTGAACTTCATCCTCAACGGTGACGAGATCGTCATCCGCACCGGCGAAGGGAGCAAGCTGCTCGCGGCCGTGCGCCATACCGTGGTCGCCTTCGAGGCCGACGAACTGGACTATCACACCCGCACCGGCTGGAGCGTAACGGTGATCGGGCAATCGCGCGAGGTCATCGATCCTGCTGAGCTCGCGATGCTGCGTGCACTGCCGTTCATGTCCTCGGCTCCAGGGCCGCGTGACCATGTCATCTGTGTCAAGGCCGAACTCGTCACGGGGCGCCGCCTGGATTATCTGCTGCCCGTAGAGAAGCTTGCGTGACCGTGAGCGCGCGGCGAGATGCCGGGCGCACCCTCGCTGTGCGGCCTCGCCTGGGCGGACTCGCGCGGCAGGCCAAGGATCTACTACCGTTACGGACCGTCAGACCGACGGCTTCCTGCGGCCCTCTGTCCCGGGTCCTTGGCCTGCCGCGCGACGACCAGACTCATGGGACACCACCCTTACGCCGCGTGCGTGATAGCGGCACCTTCCACTCCAGCTCAGTCCCGCCGTCCGGATGCCGGATGACCTGCATCGTGCCGCCGAGTTGCTTGGCCCGATCGGCCAGGTTGCGCAGGCCACTCCGCTTGACCACGTCGTTGATCCCGATCCCGTAGTCACGCACCCGGAGGATGGCGCTCTCCCCGTCCTTCCTCCCGGCACCGCGTCCTCCGATCTCGATGGTGACATCGACGCGGCTGGCATTGGCGTGCCGGGCGACATTGGAAAGCGCCTCACGCAGCGCGGTGAGCAGGTGCTCCGCCAGCTCACCGGAGATCAGATCGTCGAGCGGCCCGCTCAGGCGCAGGGACGGGGCAAAGCCGAGCGGGCCGGCCATTTCGTCCGCCACCGCGAGGATGCGGGCACGCGTGCCAGGCGGCTTCTCCGTCCTGCGCGCCTGCAGCGCGAAGATGGTGGCCCGGATGTCCTTGATCGTCTCGTCCATCGCGTCTACCGCCGTGCGCACCCGGGTGGCCACCTCAGGTCGGGAGATCAGGGGCGTGGCGCCCTCCAGCGACATACCGGTCGCGTAAAGCCGTTGGATCACCAGGTCGTGCAGGTCGCGGGCGATCCGGTCCCGATCCTCGAAGACAGATAGCCGTTCGGACTCACGGCGGTGTTCTGCCAGCTCGACCGCGACCGCCGCCTGCGCCGCGAACGTGGCGATCATCTCGGCCGCGGCCGGCGCGAACGGCTGGCGGCCAGGCGCACGGCCGGCGGTGAGCACGCCGCGCACGTTGCCCGGCGTACCGAGCGGCACCACCACCGCGGGTCCAAGGCCCAGCGCGTCACGTGCCACCGGGGCGCTGCGCTCGTCACGGCTGAAGTCGGCTACGATCACCGGCTCGCCGGTCGTGAGCACCAACCCTGACAGCGATTCCGGTATCGGAAGCACGAGGCCGCGCGCCTCGTCCGCGCGTTCCCCGGTCGCGTACTCGATGACAAGCCGCTTCTTGTCCTCGTCCGGCAGCGCGAGCACCACAAGATCCGCGCCGGCAAGCTCGCCGGCCAATTCGGCGACCAGGCTCAGTACCTCGTCGGGCTCCGTGCCGGAAAGCAGCCGGGAGGTCACCTCGCCAGTCGCGCGCAGCCACCGCTGCTGGCGCTGTGCCTCGTCGTACAGCCGCGCATTCTCTACGGCCACGCCCGCCGCCGCCGCGAGTGCGACGAGCACCGCCTCGTCGTCCTCGTCGAAGCGGCCGCCGCCCGCCTTCTCGGTGAGGTAGATGTTGCCGAACACCTCGTCGCGCACCCGGATGGGCGCGCCGAGGAAGGTGTGCATGGGCGGATGCCCGGCAGGGAAACCGAACGACGCCGGATGCTCCGATATCTCGTTGAGCCGGAGTATCTGCGGATCATGGATGAGCAGGCCAAGCAGCCCAAGTCCTTGCGGCCAGTGGGCGATCGAGGCGATCTCGTTCTCGTCAAGGCCGACGGGCACGAACTCGGCGAGCTGCTTGTCCTCACCAATCACGCCGAGCGCGCCGTACCGCGCGTCGACCAGGGCGACCGCGGCCTCGACGATCCTGTTCAGCACGGTCTCCAGATCGAGATAGCCACCCACCATGACGACCGCCTCGAGCAGGCCGTGCATACGGTCGCGAGCCGCAAGCACCGCCTGCAGCCTGATCTGCACTTCGCCGAGAAGATCGTCGAGGCGCAGGTGTGGCAGCATGGGATGGGTGTCCGCTGGCTCCACCGGCCGCTCCTGTGTGGGCTTCGAGGCACGGCGAAAGCACCGCGACGCCGTGACCCTCACGTTAGCCGCTAACGGTCGGTAGCGCATCACGGCATCGCGATGTTCCGCCATGGTCGCAGGCCCGCGACGGCCGGTAGCAATCCGCCGTGGCGGGCGGTCAATCCCGCGGGGCGAGGGTCGCGATGCTGGTCGCCGCCTACCGGGACCAACGCCCCTACCCGGCGTCGTCATCTGCGGACATCCTGCGAGCATGGTGGCACGGTTGCCCGCACTGGCCCGCCGGCCGCCAGGCTGGCGGCACCGACACGGCAGTTGGTCGCGCGGTTGCTCCAGGCCGCTATAGCTGCCCCCTCGATGCTCAATACCCAGCCGTGGCGGTTCAGATACCGGGAGACCGACCACACCATCGAGCTTTACGCTGATCCGTCGAGGGTGCTGCGCCACGCCGACCCGCAGGGCCGTGCCGTGCACATCGCTTGCGGCGCCGCCCTCTTCAACCTGCGCCTGGCGATCGCCGTATCGGCGCGAGAGCCGGTTGTCCGGTTGCTTCCGCACGCCCATGAACCCCTGCTGCTCGCGACGGTACGGCTAGCAGGCCGGTACCGCCCGGGGGATAGCGAACGTGAGCTTTTCGCTGTCATCGGCGAACGACACACGAACAGGAACCCGTTCAGCGGCCAGCAGGTGCCGTCCGGCGTGCTCACCGAACTCGTAGAGGCGGCCAGGCTGGAAGGCGCCGCACTGCACATTCTCGGCCAAGCCGCCGCCCAGCGGGTGCTCAGCCTGACCGCCGCTGCTGATCGCGTCCAGCGTGACCACCCCGGCTACCGGTCTGAGCTGGCCAAGTGGATCGGCGGCAGGCGCGAAACGGACGGGATACCAGATAGCGCGCTCGGCCCCCGGGTAGCCGATGGTTCGCTGCCGCTCCGCGACTTCACGCTTGGCCGACCGCCCGGACAGGCGCGCTACGCGCGGTTCGAGGCGTCCCCGCAGCTCGCCGTGCTCGCTACGCGTTCCGGCGACCGGGCCGACTGGCTGCGAGCCGGCCAGGCGCTGCAGCGGGTACTGCTGCTCGCCACCGCGCGCGGCGTCGCGGTCGGGCAGCTCACCCAGGCGCTCGAGACCGCGGACGCGTGGCTCGTTCGCGACCCCAGTTCCGGCATCGAGCATCCGCAGATGGTGATGCGGCTCGGTTATGGCCCGGCGGCGGGGGCCTCACCGCGCCGGCCCGTGTCCGAGGTGCTGGATGGCCCAGAGCTGGCTGGCCCAGAGCTGGCTGGCCCAGAGCTGGCTGGCCCAGAGCTGGCTGGCCCAGAGCTGGCTGGCCCCGCGTCCGATGGCCCTGATGGCCCAGCCTCCGCGGAGCTGGCCGGGTACTCACAAACGGGCGACAGTCCTGGCTGATACGTAACGGAGGTTTCGATGCGCAGCCCGCTCGCCGACGAGACGGGGCTCAGGCGGCTTATCAGCGCGGCGGAGGCAGCGCCATCGATCCACAACACTCAGCCGTGGCGGTTCCGCATCGCCGGCGAGGACATCATCGAGCTTCGCGGCGATCCCGACCGGATGCTCTGGGTCGCTGACCCGCGCGGGCACGCGCTGCACCTGAGCTGCGGCGCCGCCCTGTACAACCTGCGGCTCGCGATCCGTGCCGCGGGCTTCAAGCCGCTGGTCTGGCCGCTGGCCGACCCGGGGCACGACCCGACTTTGCTCGCTGTCGTGCAGCTTGCAGTGGGACGGCCGGCCACGGTGGTCGAGCAAGAGCTCTTCGAGGCGATTCAGGCGCGGCACACCAACCGTGCCCCGTTCAGCGATGCCGCGGTTCCCCCGACCGTGCGCGCCGATCTCGAGCAGGCGGCCAGCCTCGAATACGCCGCCCTGCGGATGCTGAGCCGACAGGAAACTATGCGGGTGATCGAGTGTGCCGCGGCCGCCGACGGCGAGCTCGCCACCGATCCCATGCACCTGAGCGAGATGCGGCAATGGATCTCGGCAGGCGGGACCGGCGATGGCGTACCGCCGCAGTTGCTTGGCCCCCGACCCGACGAGGAGCTGGCGCCGGTCCGCGATCTCGGGAAGGGCCGGCCGGATCCTGGGCGGCCGGTGGAGCGCTTCGAGGCCCGGCCGCAGCTCGCGGTGCTGTCTACCACACACGATGAGCCAGCCGACTGGCTGCGGGCCGGCCAGGCGCTGCAATGCGTGCTGCTGACCGCTACCAGGCACGGCCTCGCGGCGTCCTTCCTCTATCAGCCGATCGAGCTGCACGAGATGCGCATGAGGGACGGATGGTGGCCGTGGCCGGAGCAACCGCAAATGATCATCCGGTTCGGCTACGGGCCGCCCGCCGCAGGCTCACCCCGCCGCCTATTCACCGATGTTCTCGATCCCCCCGCGGACTGACACCCCGCGCGCCGGTTGGCTACATCCGCGTCGCATCCAGTTCGTCCGCTGCCACGTCGGCCGTGCCGGCACCGCCCGTTGCCGCTGGCGCGCTCACGATCACGACCGGGCACCCGGCCCGGCTTACGCAGGCCCGCGCGACGGGCCCAGCGACGGGCGACGTCGACGCAGCTGAAGGCGCTGTGGCACCCAGCACCAGCAGATCGGCATCGACGGCCCGGTCGATCAATACGCGCGCGACGAGGCCCTCCGCCAGTTCTGTGGTAACGCCTGCCGGAGTGACAGGGCCAAGCGCCGTACGGACTGCACGCGACAGCCGGGCACGGGCGGCGGTTCGTTCCTCGCCGGGACTCGGCCGGCTCGCGATCGTCGCATAAGGCGCAAGCTGCCGCCGGGTACAGTCCCACACGTGCACGACGAGAAGGGCCGCGCGTCGCAGCCCTGCTTCACCGGCGGCCCAGCGCAGCGCCGCAACCGATGCCGCGGAACCATTCACGCCGACAACTATCCGCCGCAGCGGCACTGCGTCCATCACGGCCTCCAGGCTCGTCGCCACCGTCGCAGCGCCGCCGGTTCCGCCACGCCACCAGCTCTGCCACCTGCCTGCGCTGCCACCTGTCACTCTGGCGTTTCCTGCCTGCCACAGGAAGGGCAGAAAGTCCCACCGTGTCAGGTCCGCCTGCTCTGCCCGCAGAGTCGGCCCGCAAGGGAATGTCCATACTGAGTTGGCCGCTGCGCACCCGGAGGTGAACGCGATGCTGGAACCCGGGGTGGTGGCGTGGTTTCGACGGCTCGGCCTCGAGTGCGCGGGCGCTTGAGTGGGCTGCGGGTGAGGCGAAGCTCCGTGGCGTGCCACTTACCGTGTGCCACGCGTGGGCGGCGCCGGTCTCAGCTGGCGCCATCAGCCCGGCTACCACCGAGCCGACGCGGCAGGACGCCAAAGACATCCTTGCCCGCGGCATGATGGTGGCCGGCCGTCATGCCGCGGGCAGACAGGTTCAGGGCCTGCTGCTGTCCGGACCGGCCGCGCCTGCGCTCGTGCACGCGTCGCAGGACGCTGAGCTGCTCGTCGCCGGATCTCGCGGCGCGGGTAGCTCGTGCCGGCTCGGACTGGGTTCCGTGAGCGCGCAACTGACCATGCATGCGTGCTGCCCTGTCGAGATTGTCCGTGGCAGCGGCGCCTGGCGTGGCAGCGCCGTCGTGGTGGGTGTGGACGGCTCACCGTCGTCGCACAGCGCCGCCGGATTCGCGTTCGAGCAGGCGGCCCTGCGCGGCCTGCCGCTGACCGCGGTGTCCAGCTGGTGGGAGCCCCGCTGTCCCGCTGATCCGGAGACGACCGACACACTCGACTTGCCTCGCATGCGCCAGCGCGCCCGGGACCGCGCTGAGAGTGTTACCAGCCAGTGGCGCGAGAAGTTTCCCGAGGTTTCTTTCACCTCGTCGTTCGTTATGGAACCGCCACGCGTCGCCCTGTGCGAGGCCGCGCAGGCCGCCGGCCTCCTGGTCGTGGGTGCGCGCGGGCTCGGCGGAATCCCCGGCTTGCTCCTCGGGTCAGTCAGCCAGGCTGTGCTTGAGCACGCACCGTGCCCTGTTGCGGTGATCCGCTTAGGCTAGCCGGACCAGAGCTGTGATGGCTGTCATGGCTGTTCATTGCTCGACATTCCGCCGGTGGTACGGAGGTCCCTGATGACACACCGGGAAGAGCGCACGTCGCCGGTTGGCGCGCTCGCACGCGTGGAGGGCGAAGGCGAGATGTACGTGCGCTCCCGTGGCGGCACCGTTGAACAAGTGCGGCTCGAGATCTATGAGCCGCCGCGGTTCTTCGAGGCATTCCTGCGTGGCCGCGCGTGCACCGAGCTACCCGGCATAGCGGCGCGAGTGTGCGGGATCTGCCCGGTCGCCTATCAGATGAGTGCGTGCAAGGCGATCGAGGACGCGTGCGGAGTGAAGGTCGGCGGGCAGCTCGCCGAGCTGCGGCGGCTGCTTTACTGCGGCGAATGGATCGAAAGCCACGCGCTGCACATCTATCTGCTGCACGCACCGGATTTCCTCGGTTACCCGAGCGCGAACGAACTGGCTGGCGATCACCGGCCCCTGGTCGAGCGGGGGCTCGCGCTCAGGCGTGCCGGAAACGCGATCATGGAAACGGTCGGTGGCAGGGCCATCCATCCGGTCAACGTGCGGGCGGGCGGTTTCTACCGTGCGCCTGCCCGTGCCGAGCTCACCGCGCTTCGCGAACGGCTGGGCCACGCGCTTGATCTGGCAGTGGAGACAGCGCAGTGGGTAGCGGGCTTTGAATTCCCCGACTTCCACTGCGGCCATGATCAGCTGGCCCTGTCACACCCGGGCCGTTATCCCATCGAAGACGGGACGATCAAGACCGATGGGGGGCTGACGTTCGCCGCTGCGGCATTCGAGGACCACGTGATCGAGGAGCAGGTACCGGACTCGACTGCGATGCACGCACGCCTCGCCGGACGTGGCGCCTACCTGACCGGGCCGCAGGCACGTTACTCGCTCAACTCGAGCCTGCTGTCACCGCTGGCCCAGCAGGTGGCAAGGGAGGCAGGACTCGGATCCACCTCCGACAACCCCTTCCGTAGCGTGATCGTGCGCGCGATCGAGACCGTCTATGCGATCGAGGAGGCAATGCGGCTCATCGATGCGTACGAGCCGCCCGATCAGCCCGCCGTCGCGGTACCCGCGCGCGCCGGCACCGGATACGGCGTGACGGAGGCACCGCGTGGGGTTCTATACCACCGCTACACGCTGGCGGCGGACGGAACCGTGCTGACTGCCCGTATAACGCCCCCCACCGCACAGAATCAGGCGGCGATCGAGGGCGACCTGCGGCGGTTCGTCCAGGACCGGCTCGGGCTCGCGAACGATCAGCTAACGCACGCCTGTGAGCAGCTCATCCGGAGCTACGACCCCTGTATCTCCTGTGCCGCCCACTTCCTCGACCTCCGGCTGGACCGCACCTGACATCGCTGGCGGGGCGGCACGTCTTCGTCGGCATCGGCAATTGGTTCAGCGCGACGATGGGGCCCCCGCGGCGAGCACGCCGAAGGGGCCCAAGGGCCCTATGAGCCCACGGCCAGCGATGCGACGCTGCGGGGTATCGGGAACGTGAGCGGCTCGGTTGGTTCCGGCGGCTGTCCGGGCGGCCGCGGGCCACTGACCGCGGGCCCGGCCGGAGGTGGTGGTGTTGACCGTGCGTGAGAAGCCGGGGTGTCGCACGGGGCACGTGCAGGCCCCGTATGCGGACGTCGCCGAGACGCATTCCGCTGCGGTGTTCTTCGTCGGTGACCGTGCCTACAAGCTGAAGAAGCCGGTGAACCTCGGGTTCCTCGACTTCACCACGCTGGAGGCACGCGCGGCCGCTTGCGAACGTGAGCTGGTGCTGAACCGGCGGTTCGCGCCTGACGTCTATCTCGGCATCGCAGAGGTCCGCGACCCGGCCGGCGACATATGCGATCACTTGCTCATAATGCGCAGGATGCCCGCCCACCGGCGCCTCTCCACACTGATCGAGACGCACGCACCCGTGACCGGCGAGCTGCGGCAGCTGGCACGCATGCTTGCCGCCCAGCACGCGGCGGCACCTCGCGGCGAGGAAATCGCCCGGCAGGGCGGCAGGAGCGCGCTCAGCCGCCGGTGGCACGACAACCTCGATCAGACCCGCCCGTTCGGCGCCCAGCTGGCCATGGCGGCGACCATCGACGAGACTGGGCGGCTCGCCGCGCGGTTTCTCGGCGGACGCGAGCCGCTCTTCGACGCGCGTGTCCGTGCGGGTCGCGTCCTAGACGGCCATGGGGATCTGCTCGCCGATGACGTCTTCTGCCTTGATGACGGTCCGCGGATACTTGACTGCCTCGACTTCGACGACAGGTTGCGCTGGCTGGACGGGCTCGACGACGCGTCCTTCCTCGCCATGGACCTGGAACGGCTCGGCGCACCGGACCTGGCCGATCGGTTCATGGGCTGGTACATGGACTACTCGGCCGACCCGGCACCCGCGGCCCTGCGCCATCACTATGTGGCGTACCGGGCGTTCGTCCGGGCGAAGGTCTCGTGCCTGCACTGGGATCAGGGCTACCACGCCGCAGGCAACGAGGCGCGCAAGCTCGCGGAGCTTGCGCTCGACCACCTGCGGGCCGGCGCGGTCACCCTGGTCGTCGTCGGCGGGCCACCTGGTACGGGAAAGTCCACGCTTGCTGGTGAACTCGCCGGGCGCCTCAATTTCACCGTGTTGAGCAGCGACAGGATCCGCAAGGAACTGGCGGGGATCCGGCCCGGGCAGCCCGCCCCCGCCGCCTACGGCACCGGTATCTACACCGCGTCCTGGACTGAACGCACCTACAACGAACTGCTCCGCCGCGCGGCCCGGCTGCTTTCGTACGGCGAATCGGTCATCGCGGACGCGTCATGGACGTCGTTCCGTCAGCGGGCGGCGGCGACGGCCACGGCTAACGCCGCGGCGGCCAATCTGGTCCAACTGCGCTGCCGGGCACCTGCGGACGTTGCCCTGCGCCGCGTACGTCAACGCGGCCGCGGCGTCTCTGACGCGGATGAGGCGGTGGCACGCGAGCTCGCCGCCGCCTGGGAGCCCTGGCCGGATGCGATCACCATCGACATGAGCGACAGTCGGGCGGGCGGCCGTGCGGCCGGGCGATCGATCGTATCGGGGTACCCCGTGCGCCAGGCACTCGCCGTCATTCGGCCGCACGGCACGAGGCCCTGCCCGGGTGACGGCACGGGTGACGGCACGGGTGACGGCGCGGGGCCAGGACCTTCGGCCATGCCGCCGGACTTATCCGCCGGACTTATCCGCCCAAGAACCTATTCGCCCAAGATAGGTCTTTAGCCCCTGGGCGGCCGCCGAGGCGGGACTACACGGTGAGACAACGCCACGCTGGGAAGGAGGTCGCGATGCACAGAACCCTGGTGCGGGACGTGATGAGCACCGAAGTCCCGGCCGTAGGCGCGGCGACCCCGTTCAAGCACCTCGTGACCATGCTGCGGAGCAGGCACCTGAATGCCGTGCTCGTGCTCGATCCGGTCGGCAGGCCAGAGGGGATCATTACCCCCGGGGACTTGATCATCAAGGAAACGGACCCACAGGGATCCGGCCCGCGGGCCGCTGGCCCCTACCGGGGGCGGGAACGGAGGAAGGCGATTGGCGCCATCGCCGCCGAGCTCATGTCGGCGCCTCCGGTCACCGTGTTCCCGCACACCACAGTCACAGAAGCGGCCCAGGTGATGCACCGGCATGCGATCGCGCAGCTACCAGTCATCGAACCGGCGACCGGCCGGATGATCGGAATCATAACGAGGTCCGATGCTCTCAACGCGTACCTGCGGCGAGACGACGACATCCAGGAGGAGGTCCGGAGGGAGATCCTCTGCGGCGAGTTCGCCAGGGATGCCGCCGACGTAACCGTGACCGCAGTCGGCGGTGTCGTCACGCTGAACGGCCACGTTCTGCGCCGTTCGGTGGTGCCCCGCCTGGTCAGCGCGGTACGAGAAGTTGAGGGCGTGGTGCGGGTTGAGGAACACCTCAGGTGCCGCAGCGACGACCGCTTCCCGGTACCGCCGCTGGCCTGGTAGCTGCCGACGCGGTAGCTGCTCATGACGTGTCCGCAGTGGACATCTAGGTGTGCCGGGCTGTTGCGGAATCGAGCCGAGGTCTCGCATCGTGAGATTGATCTTCCAGGCTAGCCCCGGGTGTCTCGTTCGAAACCCCGTGACCGGCGACGATGCCGACAGGCCCTCTGCCAGCGTGGCGACATCTCGCAAGCCGGATCTGAGACGCTCATTCAATTGTGAAACGACCCGTGTCCACGGGGAATCCACCGCGATCACCCGCCCACCATCGCGCGCCGGGTAGTTCTGCGCCGTCCGTCCCAGGCCCGTTGTCCCAGGCCCGTTGTCCCAGGCCCGTTGTCCCAGGCCCGTTGTCCCAGGCCCGTTGTCCCAGGCCCGTTGTCCCAGGCCCGTTGTCCCAGGCCCGTTGTCCCAGGCCCGTTGTCCCAGCGCCGCGTTGTCCCAGGCCCGTTGTACCCAGCCCGTTGTACCCAGCCCGTTGTACCCAGCCCGTTGTACCCAGCCCGTTGTACCCAGCCCGTTGTACCCAGCCCGTTGTACCCAGCCCGTTGTACCCAGCCCGTTGTACCCAGCCCGTTGTACCCAGCCCGTTGTACCCAGCCCGTTTGTCCCACCGCACCAGGCATCCGCGCGCACCCACAACCCAGCGCGCTCCGTGGTGCCCGCGCCGTCATCCTCGCGCACTAGAAGTCCCCCGTACCCGATCATCCCCGCAGGCTCGGTGGTCCCGGCAGGTGAGGCTCTAAGTCCCGCGGATCTGGGTTGAACGCCCCTAACCGCGTGGTCTCGCAACGACAGAACGTGATGGTGAGGGCGTCGCGGCTGAAGCGAACGCCCGGGGCGCGGCGGTCAGCCTGGGAGGCGCACTATGAAGCAGAGTGTGCGGCCGGCCGGGTCGCCCGCATCCCGGTCGGCACGCACTGGTCTGTCATTGTGATCCTCGCGCTGATCGCGGAGATTCTCGGTGCGAGCGTGCTGCCAGGCGTTATCCCCCATCAGTCGGCCCGTGCCTATTGGATCATGGCGATCGTAGGCGCGTTGCTGTTCGTCGCGTCGCTGCTCGCCGTCACGGCAGCTGGAGTGGCCGAGATCACTCGCACCGTCACGACCGAGGATCTACGCCGCGCCCTGCTCGCGGCCCTGTCGCACGGCGCTGCACGGGAGGAAGGGCCGACGCAGTCCCAGCCGCTAGCGAGCCCAGGATGGAGGTAAGAGCGATGACTGACACAGCAGCACCAAGCACGACCAGCCTGGCGAGGTTCGCCCGATGGCTGGGGCTGGATCGCAACCCGCTCAGGCGGCGCTCGGATCGCGTCGAGTCATCCATCATGGCCGCGCTGCTTGCCACGTTCCTGATCGGCGCGCCGATCACGGCTATTGCCTCCGGTAACCTTGCGCATGCGGGGGCCCTCCATACGCAGCAGGGACAGCAGGCCTGGCACCGCGTGCCCGCGATGCTGCTCGATACCGCCCCCAAGGGTGCGAGCTTCAAGATTCAGTCGGCGACATTCACCTGGGTACGTGCCCGGTGGACCGCACCGGACGGATCGGTTCGCGTGGGCGAGGTTCCGGCGGCCGCCGGTACCCGGGCGGGCAGCACGGTGCACATCTGGGTCGACCGTGCGGGAGCCGTTACGAGCACTCCGCTGACCGCCACCCAGATCGCCGGCCGGGTGGCCGCCGCAGCCACCTTCGCGCCGGTCGCGCTCGGCGTCTTGCTGCTCGGCATGGGTGCATTGGCTCGGCGGTTGCTTGAGCGCCGGAGTCTTACCAGATGGGCGGCCGCGTGGGAGGCGATCGAACCTCAGTGGAGCCATCGCGGGTGAGGTTCTCGCGGACGCACCGGGCGGCCAGCGTATCCGGGCGCGAGATCTTGATTATCCGCGCGGGGCCCGAGGCCGGAAGTCCCTGGCGCCCGGAACCTTTGCCCCTACCACCGCGGGCATGTTGGCGATGGGATCAACACGGGTGGCGAGAAACCCGAGGGAAGGTGGGATCAATGAGCGCGCTGACGCGCAGGGAGACCAGGGGCCTGTTCCCTGACCTTGTCGACTGGCTCGAGTCACCATTCTCCGTGCTGCGTCCCTTCATGACTTCGCTCACTGCGGATGGAGGACTACATCCAGGACGGCCGTTACGTCGTGCGCGCCGAACTGCCGGGGATCGACCCCAAGCAGGTCGAGGTCAGCGTCTCTAAGGGCATCCTCACGATCCACGCGGAGCGGCACGAGGAAACCGAGACTAAGCACCGCTCAGAGTTCTACTATGGCGTGTTCTCGCGTCACATCCAGTTGCCCTTAGACGCGGATGAGGATGACATCAACGCCACCTACGACAAGGGGATCCTCGAAATCACCGTCGGGCTAAAGGAGAAGGAGCAGGTCGTGGGGCGGCAGATTCATGTCAAATCCGCGAGGCAAGTCGAGCAGGAAAGCTGATCAATCAGGTCGCGGCCGACGGCTGTGCCCCCGTTTCCTGACGCAGCAGCCGCGACAGGTAGCCGCGATGAGGGTGGCGGGGTTTGCCCCGGGTCTGCCCTCCGGATCCAGCCCGGTAGGCAGGGCAGGGGATAGACGGAGCACGGCCTGCTGGGCGAGTTTGTACCAGCCTACCAAAATGGTTAAAATATGCGCGATCTCGACATTAGTTCGGATTAGGAGACGGGCAAAATGAACCGCCGCGACGCTTATTTCGATGCCATGCTGCGGCACCTTGGTGCCGCATATTACGAATCCCTCCACGGCCGGGCTAGCCCCTCCGACGTGGCGCGCGCGCTCGATACCGTTGAGGAGCACGAGGGACAGCGGCCCGGGACGGTGCCGCTGACACCGGGCGCGCAGGGGGCCGACGGGCACCGGGGCCGCTGGCACCGGAGAGTCCGCGATGTCATGACGACGTCCGTGGTGACCGCCGAGCGGATGACCACATACAAGGAAATCGCCGGCCTGCTGGCGGAGCACAAGGTCAGCGCCCTGCCAGTGCTAATCATGGGCCGCCATGTGGCCGGGGTCGTGTCCGAGGCCGACCTGCTCATGGTCGAGGAGAAGCACACGGCCCAGGCACGGAGTGGCCGACCGAGCGTCCTGCACCGGCCCGAAGGCAAGAAGCATTGGGGCCGTACCGCTGAAGAACTAATGACCTCGCCGGCCATCACGATCCACCCGGATGCGACGATCCCGGCCGCGGCCAGGACAATGAACCAGCATCACATCAAGTGTCTGCCGGTCGTTGACCCGGCCGGAACGCTGATCGGGATCGTCGGCCGCCGTGATCTGCTCAGCGTCTTCCTCCGGCCCGACGACGACATAGCCCAAGACGTCCGGGCCGTGTTTACCGAGATACTTTTCGCTGATCCAGAGAGCGTGACGGTACGGGTGGAGGACGGCATCGTGACAGTTAGTGGCCAGCCCGGCCAACGAGACCTGATCGCGGTCGCGATCCGGCTGACCTGGGACGTCGACGGCGTCGTGGACGTGATCAACAGGCTCACCCCAGCTCGAGGCGACTAGTTTGCTCATGATTGCGGTTATTTTAGTGATCATGGAAATACACACTGCGGCGTGCGCTGCGGTGACGAAGCAACGGCCGCGCGGCGGGGAGGCCAAGCACCGCCTCGGCCTCGGCGCTGGCAGCACTGTGGCACACTCTTCCCCCTTTCGTCCCCTGGCAAAGCGGCGCGCATGGCTTCGAGGGCACGCGCTGACCTGTTCGAGGGCACGCGCTGACCTCGCCGCGGGATCGGCCCCGCTTTTCCGCGCGGCTTTTCCGCGCGCACAAAACCGGCGGCGGGCCGGTCAGGGCGGCATCACCACGGTCAGCACCTCCGGCCGCTGTTCAAGATGACCGGCCAACCGGTCGGCAGCCCGTGGCGTGAGGATGACCACGGCGACCTCGTCGCCGAGTGAATGCCAGGCCAGGCGGGCCTCCTCGTCGGTTTCGGCGGGGCGGGTGGCGACGCCGGCCAGCGCAAAACCCTGGATCCGCGTTTCTTCTCCGATGACAATAACCCGCGACATCGTTGTCACCCCTTTCCGCTCACATCGCCAGCCGCACAAGGACGGCACCGGTCGTGGCGGCACCGCTCGCCGGGACTCCAGTCGGTGCGAGCTACGCCGTCGACTCCCGCGATGGTGCGCGTCAGATGATCCCCGCGATCTTCGGCACGTCTCCGCCTTCGGGCGGGTAGCTAAGGCGATCGCGCACGTCGACGACGCCCTCCGCGTAGCTGACCGCGTCAAGCAACCGCAGGGCGACAGCCTGGCGCGGAGCCGACCCGGCGATCGTCACGATGCCCGACTTCACCGTGACATCAAACATGCCTGGATCGAGCGCGAAGTCTCCGCCGATGACTCTTTCGGACACCTCGTCGCGAATCTGCGCGTCGGGCCGGTCAAACACGCTTAGCAGATCCACCCGGCTGACGATCCCCGCAAGGTGGCCAGATTCGTCCACAACCGGCAGCCGTTTTACCCGGCGGACGTGCATCACCCTGGCGGCGTCAGCCACCGTCGTGTCCGGGCCGACCGTGACGGCGGGCTTTGTCATCAGTTCAGCCGCAGTTACCCCGGCCGCCTTGGCATGTTCCTCGCGGCGCGCCGTGGGCCACGGAGGGCCCGCGTCTGCGGAAGCGAATGACAGCGGAGTTTCCTTGAGCAGAAGATCTGCCTCCGACACCACGCCGACCACGTGATCCGCCGAATCTAGAACCGGAAAAGCGCTGACCCTGCGGCGTCTCATGACCGTGACAATGTCCTTATAGCCAGCGGTCTCCCGGACAGCCACCACGCTGCTGGTCATCACATCTTTGACGCTGCTGTTCATGGCGGTCGCTCCTCTATTTCGCCGTTTCCCAGCACAGCAGGGCCGCCGGGCGGCGTGCACCAGGCTAACGGCTCCACGGACTCCGACCTCCGGCCTCGTGCACAGGGACCAACGCCAGGGACCAACGGCCCTAGTGAGTCTTACAGCCCACTACAAAATCCGGATGGTGGGTCGTGAGTCTTCTTGTACCGCCCGATGACCCGATAACGAGCGGGGAGCAGGGAAGCATCGACGTGGTCATACCTGCGTCTCCGGCCGGCCGTAGAGGGATCTAAGGGAGCTGCGCACAGATCCGCGCTAAGCCCAGCACGTGATGGCCGCCGCCGACAAGGCCGTGGTACGCCCTCGGCGACGCGAACGAACCCAGGCCCAGCCACGACGGCCAGCATTGAATGGGCGGGTACGTGGGCTGGCGATAGCCCGGCGGTGACCAAGGTCCCGCCGGAGCATGACGCAGGGCCTACCCCAAGCGGAGCCGCTTGGGGTAGGTGGCGGTAGAGAATGCTTAACCGGATGGAGTGGGGCGGGGTAACCCATCCGGTCAACTCGGTGCAGGATTTCGTCCTCACGCCGCTGGCGTCCGCGCCGAACGATTTGATGCGCCGCATCACGGCTATGCGCGGGCCGGATCACGCGGGTAACCAAACGCGCGCTGGGCCATCTGGCCCGATATGGCGATGGTGGCCGAGGCACCCACCCGTCACCCCCGAGGGACGTTCGACCCTAGACAGCTGAGCCAGTGGGGGCGATTGAGTTGATTTGAACCCCATTGAGGGCCCGTGGATGGGGAGGCGCGAAGTGCCGTTCATCAACCGGGCGGATGCGGGGCGGCGGCTCGCGAGGCAGCTGCGCCCGCTCCGTGGGCAGAACCCCGTCGTGCTTGGGCTGCCCCGAGGGGGCGTGCCGGTCGCGTTCGAGGTGGCGAAGGTCCTGCGCGTGCCGCTTGATGTCCTCGTGGTCCGCAAGCTCGGGGTGCCGTTCCAGCCTGAGCTCGGGATGGGCGCCATCGGCGAGGGCGGGATCCGGGTCATCAACAGCGAGGTCGTGCGCGCGGCCCAGGTGAGCGACGCGGAGATCGCCGCGGTGGAGGATCGGGAACGCGCCGAACTCGAGGAGCGGGCACGCCGGCTGCGCGCGGGTACGCCGCGCGTCCCCCTGGTGGACCGCACCGTGATCGTCATCGATGATGGGATCGCCACAGGCTCGACGGTACGAGCCGCATGCCGCGTCGCGCGCGCCCACCACGCGCGCAAGGTCGTGGTCGCAGCACCGGTCGGCGCGGCGCAAGCGATCAAGAACCTGCGCCGCGACGCCGACGAGGTGATCTGCCTGGAGACACCGGCGTTGTTCTGCGCGATCGGACAGTGGTACCAGGACTTCACCCAGACGTCCGACGAGCAGGTCGTGGACCTTTTGAGGCGTGCGGCTGCCTGGCCGATCATTGTTGCCGCACCGCAACAAGGTGCCGCGCCGGCGGGAACGCGCGGCCGCGACGAGGAGGTCAGGGCGGCGGCTGGATCCATCGAGCTGGCCGGCCAGCTGACCATCCCGTCTGACCGGCCGGCCTCGTGATGTTCGTGCATGGCAGCGGAAGCAGCCGATTCAGCCCGCGTAACAGTGCGGTGGCCTCGGCACTCAACGCCGCGGGGTTTGGCACGCTGCTGTTCGACTTGCTCACGCCCGCCGAAGAGCTTGATCGGGCGCACGTGTTCGACATCCCGCTGCTCGCCACCCGCCTAACTGCCGTTACCGCATGGCTGCGCGCGCGACCGGAGGCCTTCGGCGTCCCGGTCGGCTACTTCGGCGCGAGCACCGGGGCAGCCGCGGCCCTCTGGGCCGCTGCCGAGCCGGGTGCGGACGTCGCGGCCATCGTCTCTCGCGGGGGCCGTCCCGACCTCGCCGGTGACCGGCTGGCCGCTGTGCGCGCCCCAACGCTGCTGATTGTGGGCGGCAGGGACAAACTTGTCCTCGATCTCAACCAGCAAGCGCAAGGGCAGCTCCGTTGCGACAACCGGCTCGACGTAGTGCCGGGCGCTACCCACCTCTTTGCCGAGCCCGGCGCGCTGGCCGCGGTGTCGGACCTGGCCAGGGACTGGTTCAGCGAGCATTCGAAGAAACCCGGGAATTTCGGCTGTGCTGGGACGTCGCAGCCGATGTGATGCTCGCGGGGTTACTGAGCCGATCCTTCGCACTCGCCACCGCGACACTGGCCGGGCGGCCTTCGACATGGAGACGATGGGCTACAGCTTCTACCTGTTCGCCGATCGATCAGGACACTGGACGCGGCAATGTCCTCCACTACAGATACGACGGCCACTCCCGCCTGATCACGTCCGCGAGCCAGAACCGTCATGCTCCCGGCTAGGCGCGCCGGGCGGGGGCACCGGGCAGGCGCTCCCGGGCAGGCGCTCCCAGGCAGGCGCCGTTCGCCGGGTAACCATCTAGCCCGGTAACCATCGCCTGGCCGGGGGCGCCGTCACAACCGCAATCGCCTACGCCGCGCAGGTCGCCGCTCAGCCCGGGTGCATGTCAGCTCTCGCCCACTGGCTACCGTGCACGCAGGTCCGCGCCCCGCCCAGCGTCCACCGGTTCCTGGTGCATGACGTACGGGCATGCCGTGGCCGCAGGTGCCGCAGGTGCTGCAGTGCGCCCTGTTGACGGGAAGGCCATCAGCGACGTTAGCTGGTATTTTCGTTCGAAAGGACCCAATATGTCCGCAATCGACGATCTGCTGGCGAACAACGAGCGCTACGCCGCCGAGTTCCACGGCCTGCGACCGCTGCCGTCTACCACGCGGGTCGCCGTCGTAACCTGCATGGACGCCCGCCTGAACGTTTACGGGATGCTGGGCCTCACCGAAGGTGACGCACACGTCATCAGGAACGCTGGCGGGGCCGTCACCGCGGATGGGATCCGCTCCCTGACGATCAGCCAGCGCCTCCTCGGCACCCGGGAGATCATCCTAATTCATCACACCGACTGCGGTATGCTCACTTTCACCGACGACGCCTTCAAGGCGTCAATCCAGGACGAAATCGGTATCAGGCCCGATTGGTCCGCCGAGGCGTTCGGCGATCTCGACACCGACGTGCGCCAGTCCATCGCGCGGATCAAGGCCAGCCCGTTCATACCGCACACCGACGCCGTCCGTGGCTTCGTCTTCGACGTCGCCACTGGCAAGCTGCGCGAAGTGACCTGAGCCGGCCGCAGCCGACGTCTTCACCGTCTTCGGCCAGGGCTCAGGCGCACCAATCTCCACCAGGTAAGCAGCGTGTAAACCAACCCAAGTGCCACGAGAGCGGCCATGTCCTTCAGCCAGGTGTGCGCAGTATGCAGCCACAGCGGATCCGGCTTGGCGCCCGGGACGGGGGTCATGATCCGCGTGAGATCGGCGGTAGACGCGGGGGCGGCGAATCCCCAGCGGGAGGGTGACAGCCACGCTATCTGCTCAAGTCCTACCTTGCCATTGAGCGCGAACACGGTTCCCGTGAAGATGATTTCCACCACCACGGCCACCAGCAATAGCGGCATCGCCTTCTCTGACGTGTTGACCGACGCAGAGATCAGCAACCCAAGCGCCATCGAGACGACGGCGAGCGCGCCCACGGCCAGCATCAGTTCTGCTAGCGGCAGCGCTGTCAGGACGGCCCCGTGGGCCGGGAGCGGGCGGCCGAAAAGCCCGATGAGCAGGAGCAGCCCAGCCTGAATCGCGCTGACAATCCCCAATACCACAAGTTTCGAGGACAGGTAAGCGCCAGCGGACAGCCCGGCAGCGCGTTCCCTGCTGTAGATCGCGCGTTCCTTGACCAGCTCCCTGACGGCGTTAAACGCCCCGGCGAAACAGGCACAGAGGACGAGGACCTGCAACAGCTGCTCGGCAGCGTCATTCGTGCCCGTGCGCCCGCCCAGCCCTGCAGGCGCGGGGATCACCCGGATCACCAATCCGAGCACGATCGGGACCCCAGCCAGAAAGGCCAGGTATACGCGGTCGGATGCGATGACAGCGACGTAGCGCCTGACGAGGGTGCTCAGCTGCGCGGCCCTATTGCGTGGCTTGGGCGGCGGCGGAGCCTGCCTGCGGCTGGTCTGCGGGCGCACGGCCGGTCAATCCCGCGGTCACGTATTGCGCGTAAAGCGGCGACCGCTTGAACTCGGCGGCCCAGTCCCGGTCCGGCTCCTGGTCGAATGCCTGGAACACCTCGGCCCAGCCCGGCTTGCCGAAGTGCTTGAGCCCTTCCCTCGGTGGCCCGAAGAAAGCGACGCGGCCACCGGGCACCATGACAAGGAGACGGTCGCACACATCCAGGTTCGCGACGCTGTGCGTCACCACGATGACCGTCCGGCCGTCCTTGGCCAGCCCGCTCATCATCTCCATTACCGACTTGTCCAGGCCCGGGTCCAGGCCGGAGGTGGGCTCGTCCAGGAAGAGCAGGGAGGGCTTGGTCAGCAGTTCGAGCGCGACGTTGACCCTCTTCTGCTGGCCACCCGACAAAGACGCCGCGCGGGTCTCGGCATGCGCCTTCAGGCCAAGTTCGCCGATGACCTCGTCCACCCGGCCGTTCCGCTCCTTTTTCGACGTGTCACCGGGGAAGCGCAGCTCGGCCGCGTACCGCAGGGCGCGGCGCGCCGACAACTGGGTGTGCAGGATGTTCTCTTGCGGAACCAGGCCGATCCGGTGACGCAGTTCGGCGTAGTGCTTGTAGAGATCGCGGTTGTCGTACAGGACGGTGCCCTCGCCCGCGGGCCGCATGCCGGTGAGCGCACCGAGCAGCGTCGTCTTGCCCGCACCGCTCGGGCCGATGATCGCTACGAGGGAGCGCTCGCCGATCGGGAAGCTCACATGGTCGAGCAGCACCTTGCCACTTGCGAGCCGCACCGTGAGGTCGCTCGCAACCAGCGAGACATCGCCCTCGTCGATGAATTCGCGCAGCTCGTCGCCGACGAGGCGGAATGTCGCACGCCCTATGCCGATAATGTCCCGCTCGGTTACCGCGGCGCTTGATATGCGTTCGCCATTGACGAAAGTGCCGTTATGGCTATGCAGGTCGGTGATCTCGTACGTTCCGCCGCCCGAATTCCGCAGCTCCGCGTGATAGCGGGAGACACCGAGGTCGGCGAGCACGAGCTCGTTGTCGGGTGCCCGCCCGATCCGAAGTACGCGTACCGGCGCGCGGTGCACCATGCTCGGGCGGCGATCCACGCTCAGACCCGCGGCAGGTGGCGCGGGAACGTCCCTGTCGCCGGTCTCGGGGCGAATGATCGAGCAGAGCACAACGGGCCCGTCTTCCGGGTGCCCGAGCCGGAAAACGCAGTCAGAGTGGATCTCGCAGCGGTCCACCCGGCTGTTGCCGAGGAACGTCCCGTTGGTGCTGCCTGCGTCCTCGAAGATCCAGGCGCCCTGAGCGAACCGCACGACCGCATGCCGCCACGACACTCGCGAGTCGGTGACTACGATGTCACAGGCTGGATCGCGGCCAACTGTATATGACTGCCCCGCATGCAACCGTAGGTCGCTCCCCTGCACCCTCATGACGAGTACGGGGGTCGCATGCGACGATAGGGAGCGCTCGGTCGCCATCCGCCAAGTGTAGAGCGAGCGGGCGTAAAGTAGTATGCGTTCAAAATTGCAGTCTACGGCGGGTCTGGCGGCGATGACCGTCATTAGTAGTACTTGGACTGTTCCGGCCGCACCGCGAGTGTGTCCCGAACGATTCCGTTGCTGGTCGGCGCTGCGGCGGGAGGCTGCCCGCACGGGTGGGAAAGCGCTGGAGGCATTGTGAGCGACGAGATCCCTCGCGATGCTCGCGAGTTCCCTCCCGGGGCGCAGATCGCGGGCTACCGGCTCGAGGAGGAGATCGGCCGCGGTGGGATGGCGGTTGTCTACCGCGCCCATGACGTTCGCCTGGACCGGCGGGTCGCGCTGAAGATCCTGACGCCCGGGCTCGCTGGCAACCGGGCCTTCCGGCAGCGGTTCATCAGGGAATCGAGGGCGGCGGCGGCCGTTGACCACCCCAACATCATCCCGATCTTCGAGGCGGGCGAGTCCAGCGGTGTCCTGTTCATCGCGATGCGCTACGTCCAGGGGCGTGATCTGCGAACGCTGCTCGACCGGGAGGGCACGCTACCCGCCGCGCACGTCGCCTATATCATCGCCCAGATGGCCTCGGCGCTGGACGCGGCCCACGCGCGTGGCCTGGTCCACAGGGATGTGAAGCCGGCCAACATGCTGCTCGACGAGGCGGCGGGAAGCGACCAGCGGGATCACGTCTACCTGTCGGACTTCGGGCTCAGCAAGCAGTCGCTCGCAGCGGCCGACCTCACGTCGGCGGGCCAGTTCCTGGGCACGCTCGATTATGTCGCGCCCGAGCAGATCGAGGGCCGGCCGGTGGACGGGCGGGCGGACCTCTACGCCCTCGCGTGCGCCGCGTTCGAGATGCTCTGCGGCACGCCGCCGTTCAGCCGGGATCAGCGCCTGGCGGTGCTGTGGGCGCAGCTGTCCGAGCCGCCACCAGCGCTCACCGCCCGTCGCCCCGATCTGCCACCAGCAATCGACCAGGTGATGGCGAGTGCGCTGGCCAAGTCACCGTCCGACAGGTACGCGAGCTGCCACGACTTCGCGGCAGCGCTGCGTGCGGCCTGCGGGCTCGACGCAGGCGAAGCGGCAGCACCCGGCGTGCCGCCCTCGTCGGCTGCGGCGAGGCCGAGCCCGAGGCCGCCAGGACAGGCCACGGAGCTGGCCATGCCCACCGGCGGCCCGGGCGCAGCCAGGGACCACCCGAGGACGGAGGCCGCGGGCGCGAACGTGGCTACCCCCTCAGGCGCGGGCGGCGCTGGCACGGGCGGCGCAATGACAGGCGCAGGGCACAGGCGATGCGGCGCACCCGGGCACCGAGGTGGCACCTCCCGCACCTACCGGAGGCAGTGATACGGCCCGGGCCCACCCGGGCACCGAGGCAGTGCCCGCCGTACCCGCCGTGCCTCCCACGGCGACCGCAGCGGGCATCGCGGACCTGACCGCCGCCGCGGGCGGAGGCGAGGGCACAGGCGATGCGGCGCACCCGGCCACCGAGGTGGCACCTGCCCGCACCTACCGGAGGCGGTGATACGGCCCGGGCCCACCCGGGCACCGAGGCAGTGCCTGCCGTACCCGCCGTGCCTCCCACGGGGACCGCAGCGGGCATCGCGGACCTGACCGCCGCCGCGGGCGGCGCAATGACAGGCAGGGCACAGGCGATGCGGCGCACCCGGGCACCGAGGTGGCACCTCCCGCACCTACCGGAGGCAGCGCGGGCCCCGCCGCAGGCACGGGAGAATCCGCTGCGGCCGAGCCGAGCCATGTTGACGCGGGACCGTATCACGGGCGGAAGCGGTCACGCACCGCCCTGGTCGTCGCGTGTGCCGCTGTCGTCGGCCTCGCGGGTGCCGCGTTCGCGATCCATGCCACCGGCACCGGAACGCACGGCGCAGCGCTCACGCTGCCTGGATGCACCACGGCGACCGCGGCGGCACGGCCACTGGCGAAAGTCCACAGCGCCGCGGTCTCGCTCCCGGGTGCACCGTACGCCGTCGCGGTGACACCCGACGGTCAGTGGTCGTTCGTTACGCTCGGCAACTCGGTCGCCGTGCTCCGCAACGGCGGCTCGCTGGCGCCCTCGTTCGGCGGGACGACGATCCCCGTGCCGTCGGCCGCCGGCGAGTCGGTCACCCAGGACGGACGTTATCTTCTCGTCGCCTCCGGCAGCGGAGCCGCCGTCATCAACGTGGCCAGCGCAGAGCAAGGGAGCCCGGATGCCGTACTCGGGAGCCTCTCAGCTGCCGGAGGCAGCGGAGCTGACCAGGTCTTTCTGTCACCCGATGACCGGTTCGCGTTCGTCACCCTCGCCAACAGCGGCCAGCTGGCCGTGTTCAACCTGCAAAATGCGCTGGCCAGCGGCTTCGGCCCGGCCAGCTTTGTCGGGAGCATCCGGCTCGGGGTGAAGCCGGCGGGCATGCGGGTATCGAACGACGGCCGCTGGCTGTATGTGGTGACCGGGATGCGCAGCAACAGGTCCCACGAGGGAACGTTGACGGTCATCAACCTCCGCCGCGCGGAGACGAACCCTGCTGCGTCGGTCGCCGCCACCGTGAGCGCGGGCTGCACCCCGGTCCGCGTGATCGTCTCCGCGGACGGCAGCGTCGTCTGGGTGACCGCATCGCTAAGCGATGCAGTGCTCGGATTTTCCGCCGCGAAAGTGCTCAGCGACCCGCAGCACTCCCTCATCGCCAGGGTCCCGGTCGGCGAAGCACCGGTCGGGCTCACCTTCATCGACCATGAGAAGCGGATCGTGGTCGCCAACTCCAACGCCTTTGGGGTGAAGGGTGCTACGACAAGCCTCGGCGTGATCAACACGTCGGCGGCCCTCGCGGGCCGGCCGGCCATGCTCGGGGTGGTGCAGACCGGCCGCCTGCCCCGCCAGTTCACGGTGGAAGGCGGAGGCTTGCTCGTCACGAACTCGGGTTCGGGTCAACTGCAGGCCGTTAACATCGGTGATCTCCCCTGACGGGCCGTGCTCTGGAACGAGCGGCCCACGGGATCTAGATCGTAGCGGCCGATGCCGTACGCGGCGGGGGCGAAGACGCCGAATTGTCCTTGCGGGCCTCTGCTTCTCGCCCGCCGAGCGCCGCACGGGCCTATTCCGCCGCGGGTTTTCCGATGGAGATACATAAACTATCAGCGCGTGGCGTACCGTAGCATCTCCTCATGAGGTGGACCGGCGGGGTTGCTGCCGCTACCCCGGTGGCCAGCATCGTGGGCGCCAGGCGCAGGGGCGGACGTGAGGCATGCCGGCGCCATCAGCTACAGGCCAGGGCCGCTGCGCGGCGTGATCACGCCACCCGCAGCGGCTGTGCCCGCGGCTCCAGGGTCCGCGCTCGCAGGGCCCTCGCCTTCAGGGGAAGTGCAGTGAGCGAATACCCGACCGCGCCCCTGCCGCGACAACAGCCACCCCCCCGCGAGCGGAGAAGGTCCCGGCGGTGGCTTTACCTCGTCATCGCCCTGGTCGTGCTGCTGGCCGTACTTGTCATCGGTGACCGTGTCGCGGCCGCGTACACGGAGAACAGGATCGCGCAGCAAATCCAGAGCCAGGGTTTCAGCAGCAAGCCACGCGTATCGATCGAGGGCTTCCCCTTCCTGACCCAACTGCTCGGCCATGACCTCCGCAACGTCAATATCAGCGCCGATGGCGTGCACGAGGGCCCGGTCGTCATCACCAACATCGACGCGAACCTGCAAGGGGTCCACCTCAACTCGAGCTATAGCGGAGCCACGGTCGATCAGGTGTCCGGCACAGCGCTGATCTCCTTCGGTAATCTGCTGGGCGCGTCGGGAGGGCCGAGTGTGACCGTAACCGCCGTACACGGCGACGAGGTCGACTTCAACGTGAACCTTGACATCGTCAGCGGGACAGGGACCGCACGGGTCACCCAGGCCGGCCCCAACAAGATCCACGTCCAGGTGATCTCCGCGGACGGGCTTCCGCTCTCGCTGCTGGGTTCGCTGGCCGACTTCACGGTAACCGTGCCGGCACTTCCCCTGAACATGACCATCCAGAGCGTGAACGTCTCTGCACAGGGCATCCTGGTACACGTCACGGGCAGCAACGTCAGCTTCAGCCAGTGATCCGCACGGCCGCCATCTCCGCCCACCGCGGCGGCTGTGAGGACGCGCTCGCGGGGACGTACGAGGCGTACACCAAGGCCCTGGAGGCGGGGGTGGACTACGTCGAGTTCGATGTCAGGCGCACGGCAGATGGTGAACTGGCCGTCTACCACGATGCGTACGTGCGCGGGCACAATGCGGTTACAAAGATCAGCTACGCGGTGCTGTGTGAACTTGCCGGATACGAGGTGCCGCGCGTCGTGGACATCATGCGGCTCATCGCGGGCCGGGCGATCGCGCACGTGGACCTCAAGGAGGCCAGCGGTGCGGACACGATCATCGAGCGGGCGCTTGAAATCCTCGGACCGGGCAACTTCGTTGCTACAACGCTCGAGGACGCTTCGGTCGCGGCGATTCGGAGCGGTTTCCCCGAGGTTCCCGTCGGCTTGTCCCTCGGCCGCGATCTCGGCGCCATGCCCCTGCTGCTCCGGCCATGGGCGCGCCGCCAAGAGGCGTTCCCGCTGCACCGCATCCGTGCCTGCGGCGCGGACTGGGTTGCCATGCATCACCGACTCGCGCTCGCCGGTGTGCTGGGCCGGTGCCACCGGCAAAACCTCAAGACGATGGTCTGGACGGTCAACAGCGAAGCGATGATCACCCGCTGGCTGGCCGACCCGCGCGTGGATGTGCTCGTCACCGACCGGCCAAAGAGCGCGATCGCGGCGCGCGACCGGCTACGCGACGCACCCGATCCCGATTAGCCGCGGTTGCCCGCTCCCCGGCGGTGTCGCAGGCACGCGAGCGGCCCGCAGGCAAGGGCCGAATGTAACGCCGTCACGATCCCCGGCAGGATGGCAAGGTGAGGGTCGTAGCGCTGGCGGACACGCACGCACCGCGCCGCTGGGGGTCGTGCCCGCCCAGGGTGGCTGAGTGCCTGCGCGGTGCGGATCTGATCCTGCACGCGGGCGACGTATGTACCGCCGAGGTGCTCGATGAACTTGCTGGTTACGCACCGGTCCGCGTGGTATGCGGGAACAACGATGGCCCTGACGTCGGCGCGTGGGGCGCGCCGGAGACTGCCGAGCTGGATCTGGACGGCCTGCCGGTGGCGATGGTTCACGACAGCGGCCCGGCAGCCGGGCGGGTGGCACGCATGCACCGCCGGTTTCCCGGTGCCGCTCTCGTGGTGTTCGGGCACTCGCACATCCCGCTCGACCAAAGCGACCCGGCAATCCGCGGCCTGCGTATCTTCAACCCGGGTTCACCGACCGACCGCAGGCGCCAGCCGCGCGGAACCCTCGGCCTGCTGCGGATCGAGCACGGCCGCCTCGTGGAGGCAAGGATCGTCCCGGTGTGATGACCGGCTGAGGTAACCGGCGACGTGCCGCCTCATCCGCACGGGAGCGCCGCGTTGCGCAAGGCCCCGGCGCGCAGAAACCCGCGCGCAGAAACCGGCGCACCCGAAAGCTTGCCCCCGGCGAGCCTCGGCGAGTCTTCGATCATGACGACCGGGAGCCTGCCGGTCCGCTCGGCGACCCGGTGCCGCCGCGGCGATCCGTGACAGCTACCCGGCTGTCGCGGATCGCGCCAGCATTTCCATCAAACCGCCGGGTCACCCGGAGTACGCCGGCTGATCGGTGGGGATGATCCGCACCCCCAGCGGCAGGAGCGAAATTGGAATGATCTTGAAACTCGCGATGCCGAGCGGGATCCCGATAATGGTCAGGCACAGCAGCGCACCGGTCACGAGGTGGCCGATGGCGAGCCACCACCCGGCGACGACGATCCAGATGATGTTTCCTATCAGCGCGCCGACCCCCGCGTCGCGCCGTACCTCGATCGTCCGCCCGAACGGCCACAGCACGTAGTTCGCTATCCGGAAAGCAGCGATCCCGAACGGGATCGTAATAATCAGAAAGAACAGGATGAAGCAGACGATCCCGGCCACCACGTAGGCGAGCGACATCCAGATGCCGCAGAGGATGAGCCAGATAACGTTCAGGATTGTCTTCATCGCATCCCCGCAACCTTTCCCTAACGGCTTGCGCTCGTGCGCGCCGGCCCGACCAAGATTCGCCGCCCGATGCCGGACGTCCACTGACATCCGGTCTCCCGCGCTTACCAGCGGCCCCAGTGCACGATGGCGTCGAACGGCCGGCGGTCCGGCCGCTGGATCGGCGTCAGCGGCCGGCCTGCCGGGTATCCGAGGGCGATCAGGTAAGCGCAGAACTTGTCATCGGGAAAACCCAGCACCTGGCTGGCCAACCGCTGGTCGGCCACTGCCGAGTGACCGCTCGCGATACCGAGGTCGGCGGCAGCCAGCATGATGCTCATCGTCGCCTGGCCGAGGTCGTACTGGACCCAGTCACGCTGCCGTTCGTCTGCGGGAACCGGTGCCAGCAGCGCGATCGTCGCCGCCGACCTCGCCACGTGCCCGGCGCCCCGCCACACCTTGGAAAGCTCCGCGAGCTGCGGCCGATCGGTAACGACGACGAAATCCCACGGCTGCCAGTTGCGGGAGGACGGCGAGCGGCGGCCGGCCTCCAGGATCCGATCAAGCCCCGGCCTGTCGATAGGCTCGTCAGTGTATTCGCGTACGTTCCGCCGTGATCTGATCGCATCCCACGTCTCCACCCAATCTGCCGTACCCGGAGCACGCCGGGCGGAAACGATCGTCCTGGCGGCACCGCCGCACCAGACGGGCGATGTCATACCATGATCGTATTCTTCGCATCCGGAGTCGTACCCTGGAGACGTGACATCGCGGACCGCGACTGAGACGACAACGCTGCCGGCCGACGTTCGTGCGCCCGGGGTCGTGCACGGCTATCCGCCGCCGGCGCAGCCCGCGGGCGCGATCGTTTTCGCGTACTGCGGTGCGCCAATGATTGTCCGAGGTGAGTTCTCGCCCGTGCCACCGCTCGACACCTGTACCGTATGTGTGGCGGTTTGGGAGCAAGAGCGGCAAGGCGTACACCGCGGACGCCGCTGAGGCCTCAGCGTCCCTGCTGTGGCGCTGTGCTCGAGGGCGCTGTGCTCGAGGCTGACCGCCAAGGTGCAGGGCGGCGGGTGAAGGCGGCGGAGGCCTTGCCGGATTGAGGGCAGCCGTGCGCCTAATACGCGCTGACCTGGATGCTTGGCCTGTCATCGCGGCAGCCCGGCTGCGGACGCCGGGCTGTGGGTCCAACGGCCCGCAAGCGAGGGACCTCGGACAGATGCGGACCGTGGGCGGCGGAGCCGACCATGAGAACAGTTGGATGCTACGGGGCTCGGGCGGTCGGCACCTAAGGCCCGGCTCCGAGGGGGGCGAAAGGGTGAGGAGGCCGTCATGAAGGCATGTGTCGGCGACCGCTTGGTCGTCGATGGCGACGGCGAACGTGTTGGTCTGGTCATCGGTGTCCAGCACGCGGATGGCACTCCGCCGTACGTCATCCGGTGGCTGAGCGACGGACACGTCGCCTTGGTCTTCCCGGGCCCATATGCCCGGATCGTGCCTGCCGGCCACCCAGCCGGTTTGGGTAAGCCCGCAAGAAAGGCAACCAGCGCGCGAAGGACGACCTTGGATGGCACCGACCAAAGGTGATGCCGGCGTCTACGCGTTGCTCATCGACGGCACCACAATCGAGATCAAGCCGACCACGCCAGCTGATTACGAAGCCGTGCGTAAGATGCACGCCTCGATGTCGCCCGATAATGTCTACCTGCGGTTTTTCAACCTCAGCCCGCATGCGGCAGATCAGGAGGCCAAACGGGTCTGCCGGGCACCGGCGGAAGATCACGCCGCCTTGCTGGCGTGGCTGGGCAACCAGCTCATCGGGGTCGCCAGTTACGAGCCAACGGGCACGGAAGGGACCGCTGAGATCGCTTTCGCCGTCGCCGACCACATGCACGGCCGCGGTGTCGCGACCCTCCTGCTCGAGCATCTGATCTCGATCGCCCGGCGCCGCCAGCTAACCGCGTTCACCGCCCAGACGCTCGCGACCAACGCCGCCATGCTGCGCGTGTTCGCTGCCGCCGGGCTTCCGGCCAAGCGGCAACTCGCCGACGGGATGATTGACCTCAGCTTCCCGCTCCCCCGCGATGACACCGACCGTCATCTCGACAGTTACCTGGAAACGGTGGCGTTCAGGGAGCGCAGTGCCGATGTGGCGAGCCTGCGCCATCTCCTCCAGCCGGCCTCGGTCGCCGTCGTTGGCGCGAGCCGCAAGATCGGCGCGGTGGGCCGTGCGATCCTGCACAACCTCGTGACCGGCGGCTTCGGCGGGCAGGTGTACGCGGTGAATCCGCGTGCGCGCCATGTCGAGGGCCTGACCTGCGTAGCCTCGGTGGCCGACCTACCGGAGCCCGTGGACCTGGCGATCGTGACGGTGCCCGCGGCAGCCGTTAGGGCTGTGGCTGAAGAGTGCGGGCGGCGAGGTGTCAGGGCCCTGGTCGTAGTCACCGCCGGGATCGATACTGGGGCCGGCGCCGATCTGCTCGCCATCTGCCGAAGGCACGGCATGCGGCTCGTCGGCCCGAACTGCTTCGGCGTCGCCGTGCCGCACATCGGCCTGAACGCCACCTTCGCCGCGAACCCGCCGGCGATGGGCGAGACGGGCCTAGTCGTGCAGTCCGGCGGCATCGGTGTCGCCCTGATCGATCATCTGTCCCGGCTCGGCATCGGGATCTCGTCCTACGCCTCCGTGGGCGATAAGTACGACGTCTCAAGCAACGACATGCTCTTGTGGTGGGAACAGGATGAACTGACCCGGCTGGCAGTACTGCACGTTGAGTCGTTCGGCAGCCCGCGCAAATTCGGGCGCACCGCGCGCCGTATCGGCCAGCAGATCCCGGTGCTCACCGTGCAGGCCGGCCGGGCCGGCTGGCCGGGCCGCGCCGGGCCAGCGTACCGCCGCCTCGCACACCGCGGCCGCCGCTACCCCGCTGGTCACCCGGGAGGCACTGTTCGAGCAGGCTGGAGTCATCTCTGCCGGGAGCATCGGCGAGCTGCTCGAAGCGACGGCCCTGCTCGCAAGCCAGCCGCTGCCTGCGGGGGACCGGGTGGCGGTCGTGTCCAACGCGGGTGGCGGCGGGGTGCTCGCCGCCGACGCATGCGCCGACTCCGGGCTCCGCGTGGCGGCGCTCAGCGGGCAGACGCAGCGGCGGCTTCGCCATCTGCTGCCGCCTGGCGCCGTGGTCAAGGGGCCGGTCGGCACCACTGCCGCAGTCGGCCCAGACGCCTTCCGTGCCTGCCTCGAGGAGATCGGCGCCGACGACGCCGTCGATATGGTGCTCGCGATCGCCGTGCCGACAGCCGTAGCGGACCTCGCGCCTGCTATCACGGCGGCCAAGATCACCAAGCCGCTCGCCGCCGCCTTGCTCAGCCAGCCAGAAGCAATCCGGCTGCTTGCCCGCGGCGGCGGCTCACGCGCCGAGCGGGCCGGCTCCGGCAGCCACGACGGCGAGAAGGCAGGCATACAGCTCAGCGCCGGGGACGCGGTGCCGGCATTCTGCTATCCGGAGAGCGCGGCCCGCGCGCTCGGGCACGCCGCCCGCTACCAGGCCTGGCGCACCAGGCAGCTCGGTCACATTCCCGAGCTTGGCGACGTGCGCGAAGCCGAAGCACGCGCGCTGATCGGGCGCTTCCTCGCCCAGCACAGGTACGGCGGCTGGCTTTCCGTCGGTGAGACCATCGAACTGCTCTCCTGCTACCGGATCCCGCTCGTCACCACCAGGCCCGTCACCAGCGTGGAGGCAGCCACCCGTGTCGCTGCTGAACTGGGCGGGCACGTCGCGCTCAAGGCCGATGTGCGATGGCTGGTGCACAAGAGCGCCTCCGGCGGAGTCAAGATCGACCTGCGCACCAGGGAGGACGTCCAGCGCGCCTATGCCCTGCTCGCGGACAGGTTCGGATCGGATCTTGACCGGGTGCTCGTGCAGCCCATGGTCACCGGCGGCGTGGAGTTGCTGATCGGGGTGGTGCAGGAACCGGTATTCGGCCCGCTCGTGGTGTTCGGCCTCGGCGGCGTGACGACCGACGTCCTCGGCGACCACACCGCGCGCCTCGCACCCCTTACCGACGCGGACGCGGACGCGATGCTCCGCGAGATCCGGGCCGCTCCGCTGCTTTTCGGCTACCCCGACGAGCCCGCGGCGGATGTGACCGCGCTGGCCGACACCCTGCTTCGGGTTTCCAGGCTCGCCGACGATCTGCCAGAAGTCGCCGAACTCGACCTCAATCCTGTTATTGCGCGCCCGGACGGTGTCAGCGCCGTCGATGCGCGGGTACGAATCACTCCGGCGGAGCCGCAGGACCCGTTCTTGCGACGGCTGCGCTGATCGGACGAGAGCTGGGTCGTACCAAAGGAGCCGCCATGACCGCCACCTCAGCAGTGCAGCCGACGACGGCGCTAGCGGACGCGGACGATCCTTCGGTGCGCCGTCTGCTTACCTTGCTGCTCAGACGCTACGGTATCCCCATCGCCGAGACCGTGATCGCCGACGGCGCTGACAGCGCCGTGGAGGCGGCCTGGTGGCTCGGTTTCCCCGTCACGCTGGTCGCGGACGGCGCCAGGCTGACGTGCCACCCGGAGATCACGCGATGTGGGCTTGCCACGCCCGCGGAGGTGCGGATGGCGTACCGGCGGCTCGCGGCCGGCCTCGGGTCAGCGATGACCGGTGTGCGCATCCGCCGCCAGCCACAGCAGGGTGCGGAGGTCATCGTACGCGTCGCCAGGGACGCCGACGGCAGGGCGCAGGTGACACTCGTCCTCGGCGGCCCGCCTGGCGCGCTCGTCGGCGCCCGCGCCACCCGGCCCGCGCCGCTGACCGCCCGTGACGCCAGGGACATGCTTGCTGAGCTGCACGGCGGACCTGTGCTGCCGTCGACCGATGCGGCCGAGGGCGTAGCCCGGGGACCAGCCGACGGCGACCTTGACCTCGCCGCGCTCGCCGCGCTCCTCGAACAGGTTGGCAAACTCGTCACACAGGTTCGCCAGCTCGCCGCGCTCGAGCTGAATCCCGTGATGGTGACCAGATGTGGTGCGGCGGTCGCGGGTGTGCGCGGCAGGTTCCACCGGTCCCTTGCCGCGGACAGGACGCCGGCAAGACTGAGCAGAGTCTCGTGACCGTGGCCGACGGGTCCTGATGCGCGTCCTGGTCGTCAACACCGGTTCGAGCAGCTTGAAGCTGCGCATGCTCGGCCCGGGTGACCGCGTCGAGGCGACGCTGGACCTGGAGCCATGGGACGGCGAGACGGCGGGCAAGGAACTTGTCGCGTTCATGGATCGCCTCGGTGGCTCCGCCGATCCCGGCGCGGTCGGCCATCGGGTTGTACACGGCGGCGACCTCTTCACCGCCCCTGTCCTGATCGACGACGGCGTCCTCGCGGCGCTTGCCGGGCTCGCTGACCTCGCGCCACTGCATCAGGCACGCGCGCTCGCAGCCATTGACACCGTGCGCGGCCTGCTGCCGGATGTGCCCGCAGCCGCCTGTTTCGACACCGCGTTCCACGCGAACATGCCGCAAGCCGCCGCGACCTACGCGCTGCCCGCCACCTGGCGCGAAAGGTTCGGCCTGCGGCGCTACGGCTTCCACGGACTGTCCCACAGCTACGCTTCACGCCGGGCTGCCGAGATGCTTGGCGCTCCCGGGCCCGGCCCGGCCGACCGGGCGGGCGGCGGTGCGCCACCGGGACCCGGGGCCTCCCAGGTTAACCTCTCCCAGGTGGGCTCCTCCCAGGTGGGTGCTGTGCCCCCCCGGGCCAGCACGGCACGGCTGCGCATGGTGACCTGCCATCTCGGTGCCGGGGCCTCGCTCGCGGCAGTGCACGGCGGCAGGTGCGTGGACACGACGATGGGTTTCACCCCGATGGATGGCCTGGTCATGGCCACCGGGCCAGGGAGCGTGGATCCAGGCCTGCTGATCTGGCTGCTGCAGCGTGGCGGTCTTTCTGTGGCCGAACTCGCCGACAAGCTGGAGCACGCCGCCGGGCTGGCAGGCCTGGCGACGCTTCGTGGCGGTTCGGGTGACATGCGCGATGTGCGGCTCGCCGCGGACGCCGGTGACCCGAGGGCGAGCCTTGCTCTGGACGTATACCTGCACCGGCTCCGCCGCGAGGTCGCGGCCATGGCCGCCGCGATGGACGGGCTTGATGCGCTCGTTTTCACCGGTGGCATCGGCGAGCACCAGCCTGCCGTCAGGCAGGGCGCCGCGGCCGGGCTCGGGTTCCTCGGCGTCGCCGTCGATCCCGCCCGTAACACCGGCGCGTGCGGTGGTGACGCCGATATCACGGCCGCGGGTGCCCCCGTCCGCACATTGGTCATCACCGCACGTGAAGACCTCGAGATCGCCCGCCAGGCCCGTGCCCTGCTCGCCCGGCAGCCGCGCCAGTGACACCGGCTGCCGGAACCGCGGACCGGATACACGCGCAGGTCGGCGCGCCGCGCGGCATGTGTCGAAGGTCCTGCATGATCGGGAAGAACGCCTGTTATCCAGCCTGTGCGGGCGCTTCAGGCTGTGCTCGGCGCGATCCAGCGCGACCGGGCGACCATCTTCGAGGGCGTGCCTACCATGTTCATCGCCCTGCTCGCGCACCCGGAGCTTGACCGCTACGACGTGTCATCAATGCGGGTCGCGATCTCCGGCGGCGCCTCGATACCCGCGCCGGTTCTCGAGGCTTTCGAGGAGCACTTCGGTGTCCTCATCCTCGAGGGCTACGGGCTGACGGAGACCGCCTCCGCAACGACCTTCAACCGCAGCGCCACCGAGCGGCGCGCCTACAGCGGGGGCTACCCCGCTCATACTGAACGGCGCGTTAATGGTCGCGGTGGAATTCCGTCGATACGACGTTGGATCCGCCGCGATCATTAACTGCCGCCGTGCTCGGGCTCGCGCTTGTCGCGAAGGGCGCGGACTCCCTCCCGGATGTCAGGGCCGCTGAACTGGAAGAACTCGAGCGCGAGCGACGCGTCGAAGGCCGGACCGGCCTGCCGCAGCCAGTTGTTCAGCGCATACTTGGTCCAGCTGATGGCACCGGCGGCGCCGGCCGCGAGCCTGCCCGCGATCCGCAGCGCCTCCTCGTGCACGCGCTCGTCGTCCACGCAGACGCTGACTAGGCCGATTCGCTCGGCCTCCGCGCCGGAGACCGGCTCGCAGAGCAGCAGGTAATACTTGGCCTTGGCCAGGCCGCAGAGCAGCGGCCAGACCAGGACCGAGTGGTCGCCGGCCACGACGCCGAGCCTGGTATGGCCATCGATGATGCGCGCGTTGCGGCCCGCGACCGACACGTCGGCGAGCAAACCTACCGCGAGCCCCGCGCCGACCGCCGGGCCCTGTATGGCACTGACCACTGGCTTGGCGCAGTTGACGAGATTGTAGACGATGTCGCGGGCCTCGGCCAGGACACGCGAGCGAACCTGGTAGTGCTCGATCATCTGCTCGATCATCGCGAGATCGCCGCCCGCGGAGAACGCGGCGCCCTCGCCACGCACGAGCACCGCGCGGACCCGGTCGTCGCGGTCGGCGTCCCGCCAGATCTCGGCCAGTTCACGATGGGCGGTCGAGTCGACGGCGTTCAGCCTGCCGGGCGCGGTCATCGTCACCTGGAGCACTCCCGTGTCCGCCCAATCGATCCGCAGTCGCTGGTACCGCTCGTATCCGTCGATCACGCAGATCCTCCAGCCGCCGGCGCCGGGCCGGCCCGGTCATCCCGGCACAGTCACGCTGAGCACGGGGCTGCTGGGCCCTGGGCTCTGGGCATGACTGGGGCTACTGAGCACGGGCTACTGAGCACGGGGCGGGTCGGGCACGGAGCGGGTCGGGCACGGTCCTCTCGAGCACCGGGGGACACCGCTCCTCAAGCACGGGACACTATCGCACCGGCCTTATTTCACCTCGATGGGCACCCGGAGGCGCAGGTCCCGGGAGGAACGGCCAACACGCAGCGTGTAATCACCGGCGGGCCACGCCCAACAACGCGCGCGGGTCGAGCGGCAGCACCCCGCGTTCGTTGCGGAGCAGGACGAATGAACGTGCCGCTGCGCGGCGCAGCAGCGCCAGATCCACCCGCGAGCCCGCGCGCTAGACCGCGCTGGTCGCGGTCGGCGCGGCCGGCCCGGATGGGCCTGGCGGGCGCTGAGAACCGGAGGCGGCCGCCTGCGGCAGCCGTTCGGGCGCATGCTCGGCGCCATCACTCGCCGCCGCGCCGTGGCGCCCCGAACGGGCGCAGGGTCTGGGTCGACCGTTCCTGCCACGGCCGGCCCGCTATCGCGGGTGACGTACGGCATCGAGGACCCCCGATCAGCACTTCATACTTACGTAGCTGGCACGGCGTTCTGGCACGGCGTTCTGGCACGGCGTTCTGGCACGGCGTTCTGGCACGGCGTTCTGGCACGGCGTTCTGGCACGGCGTTCTGGCACGGCGTTCTGGCACGGCGTTCTGGCACGGCGTTGCGGCACGGCGGCTCTAGGCCGGCTGTAGGCCTGACGGCGCCCGCCACGCCCTGGCCTGACAATGGTTGCCGATAAGCCAATATCCAGACAATCGCCGACCGCCGGATCAGGCGGGCTGTTGCCCGACTCCGACTCTCCATGAAGCCTGCTGAGAACGGTCTCAGAACCAGCAAGCTACTAAAAATGATCGTAATTCAATTGCAGGTGCACGCCCAACTGCACGGGACTTCGTCCACGCTGCGTGCGCTTGGTCCTGCTTGTCATGACCCGGTTGTTGTCGTCTAGCATGAGTGCCACACTCATGCTATGGGGATCGTGTCGATGGTAGGCCATCGAGACGGGCTGGCCTGAAAGCGGGGAAGCGGCACTGATGAACGTAATAACGCCCACGGGGAAATGGTATGCATAAGGGCCGGGCAGCCTTCGTGCGTCAAACTGACCAGCGCGACGAGAGCGCTGATTTCTACACCTCATGCGCCGAGAGCGCGGATTTTTCTACGCCATTCGACCTCGACCACTGGATCATAAAAGAATCATTCGCACTCATCGAACCGGTGGCGGAACGGTTCGTGAAAAATTTCTATGGCCGCATTTTTGCCAACAACCCGAAATTGCGCGGGATGTTCCCAGCTTCCCTGGACGGCCACGGCGCCCGGCTATTTCGCGCGATCACACGTATCGTGTGGAGCCTGGACAGCGAGCAAGCTCTCGAAGGTTACCTCGCAAAGCTGGGGCGTGACCACAGGAAGTTCGGCGTCGTTCCCGGGCATTACCCTGCTGTCTGCGATGCGTTTATGGCCACGATGAGGGCGTTCTTGGGTGATGCGTGGACAGCCGAAGTGCAGGGCGCCTGGCAGGCCGCATTCGATCAGATCTCAAAGATCATGATCAGGGCTGCCGATGACGATGCCCGCGACGCACCGCCCTGGTGGCTTGGCGAGGTGCTCGCGCACGAGCAGCGAAGGCCGGACCTAGCCGTCCTCACGGTCCGCCCCAATCAGCCGCTTCCCTACCGCGCGGGCCAATACGTCAGCGTGCAATGTACCCACTGGCCGCGAGTGTGGCGAACGTTCTCGATCGCGAATGCTCCCCGCGAAGACGGTATTCTCCGGTTTCATGTCCGTGCGATTCCAGGTGGCTGGGTGAGCCGCTCGCTTGTGCATTACACCAGGCCTGGCGATACTCTTCTGCTTGGGCCCGCCGCCGGAAACATGGTCGCCGACGCCGGATCCGCGAGGGACGTTCTCTGCGTTGCAGGGGGAACCGGCCTGGCCCCAATCAAGGCAATTGTTCAGCAGCTCCTCGCGGACGACTGGCATGGCCAGCGGCGAAATAGCCCGGGGCGAATTATCCGTCTCTTTTTCGGCGCGCGCAACAAACCTGATCTCTACGATCTGCCATCGCTGCGCATGATGGAATCGGGCCACCCCTCGTTGCAAGTTATCCCGGTGGTGTCCAGCGCTGGTATGTCCGGCGCCGGGATGTCCGGCGCGGCGCAATTCGACTGCCTTCGCGGCCTGCTCCCCGACGTCGTCGGGCGGTACTCGACGTGGCCCGACCACGACGTGTACGTCAGTGGCCCCGCCCTCATGGTCCGCGAGACCATTCAAATCCTAACTGCCATAGGAATTCCGGTCACGCGTATCTACAGCGACCCGGCGGAGACGGACCCGTGACTTGAGATTGGCTCAAACCTTGCGCCACCTCGGGATCCAGGTACCGTCCTCGACGACGTAATCCCCGAACAACGCGGGCGCCTCGGCCCGCATGAGCTCGCCAATCTTGCCGAATACCAGCCGGATCTCCTCCTCGGCCCCCGGATCGGTCCGCGCCTCGATCGTGTGACGCAGCGCGCGGACGTTCGCCGTCCACAGCAGGCCGGTTGCCACCCCATCCGGGGCGAACCGGCGCATGAACGACGTCTTGTGCTTCTTCTCGTGGAACGGCACCCCTTCGTCGTCAAGCCCGAAATGGTTCGCCATCCAGTACTGGAATTCCTCAAGCTGCTCCAGAACGGCTGTCGCGCGCTTCATCAGCTCTGTGTCCTGGCGCGCCCACTCGGGGAACCAGAACGGGATGTCGGCAAGCCGGACGAACCGCAGCGACTCTTGTGAGATGGCCGTGCCGGGCCGGTGGCGCACGAGCTCATGGGTGAGGACCCTGCTGCAGTTGTGCAGCACGAAGGTGAAGCTAACGTGCTCGAGCACCGAGCCGTGCGCGCTCGACAGGATGTTCTCCAGGTACTTTGCCTGGTCGGTGCGGACCTTCCTGACGTTGGGATTCAACCTGGGCCGCCACGATCGGTAGCAGAGCTTGCCCGCGAACTCGGCCAGGTTCTGCGGATCGTTGCCGACGGGCGCCGTCCGGGTCGTCCCTGTCCAGGTGCTCGAGCCAGCTGTCGCCGCCCACTTCCCGCAGGTAACTGGCGATCGCCTCGTAGTCGAGCTGTGGCCGGCTGACGAGGAAGATCTCGGGTTCGACGCTCTTCATGTTGGCACCCCCAGGCGATTCTGACGGTCCGGGGAGGACCGGTGGTCGGTGTGCGGAGACCAGCTAACCAGGTGGGTCTGACAGCCGCTCCCGGCACAGCCGCAGCACGTTCGCGATGATCCGGTGACCGGCTCTGCCCTCGGTGGTCAGGATCGATTCCGGGTGGAACTGTACCGCCCACCTGCCGGCGGCCCCATTCTCAATCGCCATCACCGCGCCATCTGAGGTCACCGCAGTCACTTCAAAGCCGCCACGCACCTGCTGAGGGGTGGCGTGCACGGAGTGGTACCTGGCCGCGGTGAACTCCTCCGGCAGGCCGTCGAGCAGTCCGGGGGGCGCGGAGGTGGCCAGTCGGCGCTCCGCTGGGCGCAAGCGGCGCACCCGGCCGGGTTTGCCGTGCACCGGCCGCGGCAAGAGCTCCAGGGACCCGCCGGCGTGCTCCACGATGGCCTGCAGGCCAAGGCACACCCCGAACGCGGCGAGGCCACGCGCATCGAGTTCCTTGAGGAGCGCGTCGCAGCCGAAGTCGGACGGCCAGCCCGGTCCTGGCGACAGCACGACGAGATCCGGTCCGATCTCGTCGAACAGCGCCGTGTCGAAGCCGGCCCGAATCGTGGTAACCCGGGCACCCTGCTGGCTGAAGTAGTCCGCCAGCGTGTTGACGAAGGAATCCTGGTGATCGACGAGAAGCACGGTCATTCCGTCACCCGGAAGGGCGGGGACCGCGGCGGGCGCGGGGCCAGGCTGCGGCAGCCGTTCGGGCTCCTTGTCGACAGCTGTATCTTCGCCGGGTCCGGCGGCGAGCGTCTCGAGCAGCGCGCGGGCCTTGAGTTCCGTCTCCCGCTCTTCGGCATGCGGATCCGAGTCGTAAAGCAGCGTCGCGCCCGCGCGGACCGCGGCGATGCCGCCGGTGATGTGCGCGGTGCGCAAGGTGAGGCCGGTGTTGAGGGAGCCATCAAAGCCGATCCTGCCGACCGCCCCCCCATACCAGCGCCTAGGGCCCGCTTCATGATCCTCGATGAACTGCATCGCCCAGGCCTTCGGCGCGCCGGTCACCGTGACGGCCCACATGTGGGTGAGGAACGCGTCAAGGGCGTCATAACCAGGGCGCAGGCGTCCCTCGATGTGGTCGACCGTATGCATCAGCCTGCTGTACATCTCGATCTGGCGGCGGCCGATTACCCTGACGCTGCCTGGCACGCAGACCCGCGCCTTGTCGTTACGGTCCACGTCCGTGCACATGGTCAGCTCGGACTCCTCCTTGGGCGAGTTGAGCAGCGCCCGGATGTTCGCCGCATCCTCGAGCGGGTCAGCGCCGCGCGCTATCGTCCCGGAGATCGGGCACGTCTCCACCCGGTCGCCTGATACCCGGACAAACATCTCCGGCGAAGCGCCCACGAGATACTCGCCCTGGCCGAGGTTGAAGAAGAACTCAAAGGGCGCCGGGTTGCGGTGACGCAGCCGTTCGTAGAAGTCCGCAGGTGAGTCGCAGGCATGGTGGAACACCTGTCCCGGCACTACCTCGAACAGATCACCACGAGTGAACCGCTGCCTGGCCTCCTCCACGACCCGCGCGTAGGTGCCGCTCGGCGGCCGTGGCGGGATGGACCGGCGGGCTGTGGAGGAGACCGGGGCTTCCGGCGTGAGCGGGGTCGTGCGCGGCAGGCCGTCGGTGCGCCCGCCACCCGCGCCTGCGGTCTCGAACTCGTAGGAGTACCGGAGCGCCGTCTCCCGCTTCCTGTCCACCATGTAAATCTCATCTGGCAGGTGCAGGACCAGGTCGCGCTGGCTAGCCGGACGCTGATGGCGCAGCGTTACCGGTTCGAACTGAAACGCCAGATCGTAGCCGAAGGCGCCGTAGAGGCCAAGGTTCGGGTCATCGGACCGCAGCGCCGCGACAACCTCGCGCAGGGCGGAGAAGACCGTCGGACGGCGGGTGCGCTCCTCCTCCGGTATCACGCCCTGGGGCTGCGGGATGAGCACCGTGATCTCGGCGGGCCCTGTGCTGGCGGGCCCGTGCTGGCCGGCCTGTGCTGGCCGGCCCGGTGCTGGCCGGCCTGGTGCTGGCCGGCCCGGTGCTGGCCGGCCCGGTGGTGCCGGCCCCCGCGTGGCGGGCCCGTGTGGTCGGCCCCTGCGTGGCGGGCGCGGGCGCGATACCTGGGTCGGCGGCGGTGCCGGCCAGCAGGAATGCGGCCTCGATGACGGGCAGCAGAACCAGGCCCCTGTCGTTCAGGGCACGCGCGGTGATCACCGGGCCGCGGGCGACGATCTCCAGGCACGGGTCCAGATAGGCCATGTGCCAGCGGCTGTACCTACCGGGGTACTCCATGCCCGAACTGAGCACGCCGCCACGACGGCGGTCGGCGGCGGACGCGATCGCGCTCATCTTCTCAGGGTCAAAGGGCTGCGCGATCCTGGTGACCCGGACACCGCCTCCGGTCACGAACTCTGCCTGGCCTGCTTCCTGAAAGGTTGGGTCCACCTCGGCCTCTCCGGGGTAGGGCCCGGGAACTGGCGGAGCCGCAGACAGCGGCTGCCCGTTCCGGGCGGTCGCTGTCCGTGAAGTCAGATATGCGAACGACCGCCGCCGGGAAGGCGACGCCACCAGGGAAGCTGGGATTCAGTCCGCACGGGCAACAACCTACCGGGTCCCAGGGCGGGCCGCCAGCGTGCCGTGCGGCATCGTGCACGATCAAGAAAGGTAACTGGACACCGCGGCCATGCCGATCGGCTCTTCGTCCTCCTCGGCGCCGCGCTTCCGCCAGCGGCAGGGCACGAACAGCGGGACGATCATCGCCGTGCCGATGAGCGCGTACACGCCGCTGGCGAGCAGCACGTGCGCGCCAAGGCCGAAGTTGCTTGCCTGCAGCGGCATCAGGCGCAGAGCACGGTTCGGACTCGCCAGGTAAAAAGCGGTGGCGGCGAGCGCTGCCGCGCCGGGCAGAGCCGTCGCGAGCGGCGATATCCGGGGTACGGCCATCAGGATGCCGATCAGCAGACCGGTCGCGAGCAAGGCGCCGAGTGACGTCAGCCCACGGGTGTCCGTCAGATGCGGGCTTGTGGCGTTCACCAGCGTAGCGAGCCGCTGGTAGCCCCATCCGCCGCCAAAGAACAGTGCCGCGGTCACGACGATTCCCAGGATGGCCCCGAACAGGTGCCGCATCACATCATCACCTCCGGATGGCCTCCAGTATCTGGCAAATCGGTTCCCGGCGTGGCTCGTTACTCCCACGTGAGCTTTCTGGAGCGCTCCCCGCAGTCGCGCTGCGACGCAGCGTGAGGCGCGGACGGGCGGAACGCAAGCTGAGAAACGGCTGAGGCGTGCGCGCACAATGCACCTGTATCGCGTATGGTCGGCGGGTGCGTGCCGACACAATCTTCAGCGCCATCGGGCGCCTCACCGTCAGGTTCCGTTGGCTGGTGATCCTCTGCTGGGTGGCCGGCGCGATCGCGGCCGTCTCGCTGCTGCCTTCGCTGTCCAGCGTGACCCAGAACAACAACGCCAAGTTCCTGCCGTCCAGCGCGCCGAGCATCCATGCGGCGACCCTTGCGGCGCCGTTCGGCACCGCCAACCTGATACCGATCCCGGTGGTGGCGGCGCGGTCGGGTGCACCACTTACCGCTGCCGACATCGCGGCCATCAGCCGCCTGGAGCGCCAGCTGAAAACGGTCGGCTCCGTCGAAGGGGTACGTGACCTCGGCCGGTCCGCTGATGGCAAGGCGGAGCAACTGGTTGTGCTCGCGCAGCAGCTAGGCGGCAGCGGCAGCGGCCAGCAGGTGACCAACCTGGTGAACGCGCTGCGCGGGGAGATCAAGCAGGCGAACGCGCCGCCCGGGTTGCAGGTGCACCTCGCGGGCGACGTCGCCACGCAGGTCGACCAGCAGAAGGCGTCCGGTAACACAGGCAATCAGGTGCAGGACTTTTCCGCGCTGTTCATCATCTTGCTGCTGGTGCTGATCTTCCGTTCTCTGACGCTTGCGCTCATCACGCTCGTACCCGCCTTTATATCCGTGGCGATCGCGGGCCCACTGGTCGGCCTCGCCGGGCAGCACGGTCTCCAGGTTTCCCCGATCGCCCAGCTCCTGCTCATCGTGCTCGTGCTTGGCGCGGGGACGGACTATGGGCTGTTCCTGGTCTTCCGGGTCCGTGAGGAACTGCGCAACGGGCTTGCGCCCAGGGAAGCCATAGTCAAGTCCGTCACCCGGGTGGGCGAGGCCATCACGTTCTCCGCGGCCACAGTGATCGTGGCGTTGCTCACGCTGCTGGCCGCCACGTTCCCCTTCTACTCCAACCTGGGTGTGCCGCTCGCCATCGGCATCGGCGTCATGCTCCTCGCCGGGCTCACGCTCCTGCCTGCGCTTTTGTCCGTCCGTCTTGCTGGCATCGCGCTCAAGCGCAGGACCTTCCGTTCGACCTTCGGCAAGGAAAAGCTACTGCCGTGGACCATCCAGGGCACGAGCAAGAGCGGGGCATGGGGCCGGATCGCCAGCCGGATCGTCCGGCGGCCGGCCATCACGCTGATCACGGGCTTGGTCGTTTTCGGCGCCCTCGCGAGCGTATCCTTCGGCTACAAGGCCGCCGGCTTCGGCGGCAACACGGCACCGCCCGCTGGCAGTGACTCAGCCGCGGGACAAGCACTGCTCGCGCGTCACTTCCCGCAATCGTCGGCCAACCCGACAAATTTGATCTTCAAGCTGCCGGTTCCCGCCTGGCAGGATCCGGCCGCGCTCGCGACGGCGGAACGGCTGTTGTCCACCAGCGGGCTGTTCACCCAGGTGGCCGGACCGCTCAATCCGGGTGGCGCGTCGTTGAAGCCGTCACAGCTCGCGACACTGCACGCCCTGCTCGGTCCGCCGGGAGCACTGCCCGCGGTGCCTCCACCGGACGTCCACGTCCCGCTGGCCGCCTACGAGGCCTACCGTGCCACCGGGAACTACGTTAGCCCGGACGGACACATCGTGCAGTTCGCGGCCGGCTTGAAGGCCGGCGATCCCGGCAGCACCGCGGCACTCAACGCCGTGCCTGATATCCGGGCGGAGACCGCCCAGGTGGCCAGGGTGATCGGTGCCGTGGACTGGGGCGTCGGCGGCGAGGCGCCAGCGCTCTACGACATCAGCGCCATCTCGGACAGTGACCTCGCCCGGGTCATTCCGCTGGCGATCGTGGTGATCGGCCTGCTGCTCGCCCTGGTGCTACGCAGCCTGGTGGCACCGCTCTACCTGATCGCCTCCGTCGCGCTCTCCTACTTCGCCGCGCTCGGCCTCGCGGTGTTGATATTCATCAAAATCGGCGGCGACAGCGGGCTCACGTTCTTCCTGCCGTTCCTGATGTTCATCTTCCTGCTCGCGCTCGGCGAGGACTACAACATCCTCGTCATGACGCGGATCAGGGAGGAGGCTCAGGGGCTCCGGCTACGTGACGCGGTCACCCGCGCGATCGGTGCGACCGGGACCACGGTGACTTCGGCCGGGCTCGTCCTCGCGGGTACGTTCCTCGTGCTTACCGTCGTCGGCGGCCGCGGATCAGGTGGCAGCCAGATCCTGGACATCGGCATCGGCCTCGCACTCGGCATCCTGATGGACACCTTCCTGGTGCGTACCTTGCTCGTGCCCTCAACGGTGGTGCTGCTCGGCCGGTGGAACTGGTGGCCGTCGCGGATGAGCCGGGCAGACCGCCAGCTTCCCGGCGGTGTCGTGACCGCTCACGGCGAGGCCGCGGCAGGTCCAACCGGCGAAACCGGTCCGGCCGAGGCGCCCGCGGAGACCCCCGGCTGAGACCCCCGGCGCAGACCCCCGGCGGAGACGCTGGCGGGAACCGGGGCTGCCCTGACCGCGCGCCAAGGCTACGTGCGGCCCGCCAGATACTCCTCGCGCACCCGCGCGCGGCTAAGCTTGCCGGTTGCCGTGCGGGGCAGCATGGCGCGGAATTCGAGCGTCCGCGGATGCTTGAAGCGCGCGAGCCGTCCGTCGCAGTGAGCCAGGATCGCGGCCGCGAGTCCCCGGACGGCGCCACGCCGTCCGCCGGCTGGACGAGCGCGGTGACCCGGTGCCCCCACTCGGGGTCGGGGATACCGAACACGGCGGCGTCCGCGACCGCCGGATGCTCGAACAGGACCGCCTCGATTTCCGCGGGGTAGATGTTGGCACCACCCGAAATAATCACATCCGAGCGCCTGTCGCACAGGTACAAGTAACCGTCCTCGTCCAGGTACCCGATGTCACCCGGCGCGTAGTAGGAGTCGCGGCGGCTGGCCGCGGTCTTCGCCGGGTCGTTGTGGTACTTGAACCTGTCGGCGACGTTCGCGTAGATCATGCCTGGAGTGCCAGGCGGCAGCTCGTCGCCTTCGTCGTCGAGGATCTTGACGTCGATACCGGGCACCGGGCGGCCCACGGTGCCCGGGTGGGCGAGCCACTCACCCGAGTCCGCCACGACCACGATCGCGCTCTCGGTCGAGCCGTAGTACTCGACGAGTACCGGGCCCAGCCAGTCGATCATCTTGTGCTTGTCCGCGATCGGGCAGGCCGCCGCCGCGTGCATGACCTGGCGCAGCGTCGAGGTATCGGCGGCGGCCCGTACCGCCTCGGGCAGCGCGAGTAGCCGGTGGAACATGGTGGGCACCATGAAAGTGTTCGTCACCCGGTAGCGCCGCACCAGATCGAGCGCGGTCACGCCATCGAACTTCGGGCTGATCACCACGGTGTGCCCGAGATGGAGCGCGTAGAGCGCGTGCGTACCGGGCGAGGCGTGATACATCGGCGCGGTGACCAGATGCACGCCGCGGCCCGGTTCGAGGCCGAGCATCGCGGCGAGCGCCGCGGCGACAAACGCGGAGATCTCATCGGGGTCGGCCTCGGGTACCGCTCGCTCCACGCCCTTCGGGCTGCCGGTCGTGCCCGAGGTGTAGAGCATCGGGTAGCGCGAACGCGCGGCTGGCCGGGCGGGTCGGTGGCTGGCCGGTGGCCAGTCCGGCGAACGGCCGGAACCCCGGCGCAGCGGGGACCGCGTACCATGCGATCCGCGGGCAGCCCGGCTGCCTGTGCGGCAGCCGCCGCGGTGCCCGCGAAGCGCGCGCCAGCCACGAGGACGCTCGCGCCGCTGTCCGTCAGCAGGTAGCTGATCTCGGGCACGGTGAAGTTCCAGTTGACCGGCACGAGCACGATTCCCAGTTGGCTGGTCGCCAGCTGGAGCACCATGAACTCCACTGTGTTCTCGAGCACGGCGGCGATCGCGTCGCGCGGGCGAAGGCCCATCTCGAGCAACCCGTGTGACACCTGGTTGACCCACGCGAGCAGGTCGCGGTAGGTAACCGCGCCGCCGCTGGGATCAATGACGGCGGGCCGCCGCGGATCGGCCGCCGCGATCTCAAAGAAACAACCGCCGCCCGCCTGTGCGGCAGCGGCCGCACCGCCGGTCTCCAGTCCTGTCATGTGTACTCCGCAGTCATCCCGCTCATCAAGGGTAATCACATGCTTACCAGACAGCGGTGGCCCACCGCGCCCTGACGACCGCGCTCAGTTGCGTCGCCAGGCCTGGGATCCCCCGCGCAGCCGTTATGAGGAGACCGTCGACGCGGTTGGGGGAATGGTGAGCGGACTGAACGTCCGCGATCCCAGGGACGTCCGCGAGCTAGCGGCCGGTCAGCTCGGCGCTCATCGGTAGCGGGCGCAGGCGTTGCCGCGCAGCTCGCTCGCGCCCGCCGGGTGGCGCAGCGCGGCCTGCGTCCTCGCATCCTCGGGACGGCGCAGCACGACGTAGCCGTCGCGGGAGAAGACCTGGGTATACCCGTGGGCCGTTCAGGTAGCGGACCAGGGCGGCCTGCCGCGCGGGCGAGCAGAACGGGAAGTCAAGGCCGCGGGTGTCCGCGACGACCCATGGTGCCCACCGCGGCGTGCCGTCGAGCAGCAGCACGTCGGCACGGCCAGACAGGTGCGGCCCGACGTAGTCCGTCGCCTCGACGAGCGCGCCGTCAGGGACCATTGATGCCGCCACCTCCGCGGCCTTGATACGCGCGTTCACCGTGTAGAACTTGGGGTGCAGCAACTGTCCGAGCGGGCTCGTTGGCAAGGCCGCGACCGCCGCCACGCAGACCGCCATCGCCCAGACTGATGCGAGCGGGACCGCGCGCGGTGCCCGCTCCGCGGCCGGCGCCCGCGTCGAACCGGCGCCGCGTCCCGGCCTGTGCAGGCAGCCCAGCCGCAGCTACGGGCGAAAACGCCGGACCCGCGCCCGCGCGCGGCCCGATCCGCAGCCACGGCGGTGCGCTCACAACCTGGACGTGTGTCCGGCGCTGAATCCGCGCGGCTCCGTCCACGGCGGCGAGTATCAGCACCATGACGATGAACGCGTCGTAGTGATATTCCGTTGTCCACCAGGACGGATAACCGGTCGCGAGCATCCGCTCAAGCAGCAGCGGCACTGCCGCGACCACCATCGGCGACGCGAGTGAGAGCAAGCCGAGCGGCGCGAGAAGTGACAGCATCGTGGAGACCTTGACCCCCGGGGTGACCAGCATCCGCAGCGCCTCGACCGGATGGGTCACGACATGCCACGCGGCGCCCGTGACCGTGCTGCCAAGCTGGCCATACGCCCAGTAGAAGCTGGCGGAGCCGCCGAAGGCGGGAATGAGCACCCGGGTGGATAGCCAGGTCGCCGCCACGCCGCCCACCATGAACGACACGCCGAGCCTGCGCTCGCGGATCAGGAACAGGTAGGCGCCGTAGCCGGCGACGAGCAGGCCCATGTCCTCCTTGACCATCAGCAGGGCGATGGCGGCGAGCACCGCCTGCGCCCGGCGGCCGGCCTGGAGGCGTTCTGCCATCACGGCGGTCACCGCGGGGACGAACGCGACCTCGTGGAAGTCGAAGCTGATCGCGGCCGCGACCGGCAGGCTGAGCGCATAGGCTCCGCAGACGAAATAGGCCGCACCCGGGCCGAGCAAGCGCCGGGTGAACATCCAGAGCGGCGGGATGGCGAGCGCGAAAAGCACCGCCTGCGCCACGATCAGCGTCGTGGGCCCGTCGTGGATCCAGTACAAGGGCGCCAGCAGCGCGAGGATGGGCGACCAGTGATCGCCAAGCACATTGAAATGCGCGCTGATCCCGTCGGCCACTCCCCTGGCCATCGATGTCGGGGCCCGGAAGTGCGCGTACCCCCGCACCGCCTGATCGAAAATCACCAGGTCGAACGTTCCGTCGCGGAAACGGCGGAACAGGATGAGGCCATATGTGGCGTAGCCGAAAGCCGCCCCGAAGGTGAGGGCCGTCACCCGCGTGCGCGCCCGCGAACGCGTCAGCGGTGCCTGCCCTGACACCGCGCTGGCGGAACGCCCGACGGCGCCTGCGGTTCCCGCGCTCACCGTGGGGAGCATACCGTGCCACGGGGACGGTACGGTTCCGCCGGCACCCCGCTCACCAGGGAAATTCGACGAGCCAGATCCGATACGGCTGCGCGGCGATCCGGTGGCCGGCGATGTTCCGCTAGCCCGGGCCGGCGCGGGCCGCGAGCACCAGGCGGCCCTGGTCATCAATCCGCCCGCGGTCCCCGGTCCGGACAAAGCGGTCGCTGGTGAAGGCGGCGGCGCTCGCCTGCGGGTCATTCCAGTAGCCGCTCATACAGGCGGCCGACCGCAGCAGCACGTCACCGAACTGTCCGCGCGGGACCTCGTGGCCGCCCGCGTCCCGCAGGGCGAGCGTGACACCTGAGGCCGGGCTGCCGACGTATCCGTCGACGTCGCCCGCGGGGTCGTCCGGCCATGCGCTGAGCCCGAGACCGGCCTCCGCGCAGCCGTACCGCACCTGGACACCGGCGCCGAACCGCTGGCGGAGGACGGAGACCAGGCCTGCTGGAACCGCGGTGTGTCCGGTGACGATCAGTTCAACCGCCGGCAGCGCGGCGCCGGCGGGCAGTGGGCGCGCCGCGAGCTCGGCGAGCTGGCCGGGCAGGCCGGTCAGCTGGTTCGCCCGCACCGCTGTGGCTACGTCAAGGACCCGCTCGGGCCGCCACGAATCCATCAGGAAGCACGACTGCCCTGACTGCAGCATGGCCGGCAGCCGCGTCATGAAGCTGTAGTGCGCGAACGGGATCGCTGTGAGCACAACGTTGCCGACGGCGGCCCCCCAGCGGTCGCCCGCCTCCGCCGTCCGGATGGCGTCGAGCTGGTTCACCCCGAACACCGCGCCGCACGGAGTACCGGCAAGGCCAGAAGCGAACACGATAACGATGGGACGAGCGGGATCAGGCGGCAGCGGCGGGGGCGGCGGCTCCGCCCGCCGCAGCCCCGCGAGCGCGGGCCCACCCTCGGATGCGGGCGTAATCCGGACCAGCTCACCATCCGGGCCCGGCCCCATTTTCAAGCCGGGCGGCGCTATGGTCACCGTCGGCCGCAGCAGTTCGGTGAGCCGGTCGAGCAACGCGGGCGGCCAGCCCGGATCGAGTCCGGCGACGACGGCCCCGATCTTGCCGGCGGCGAGGTAGCAGATCGGGAACTCCGGCGCGTTCGGTAGCGCGACGGCAACCACATCGCCAGGGAGCACGCCGCGAAATGCGAGCCCCGCGGCGGCCTCGTCGGAGAGCCGGTCCAGGTCGGCATAGCTGAGCCGCCAGCCCTCGGCTCGCGGCGGCCCTCCCGGCAACTCTGCCAGCGCCGCGGCCTGCCGCCTCCGCCAGGCGGGGTGGCATGCCAGCGCCCGCCAGCTCGGCAGGCTGCGGGAGTTCCGCTGGCCGCACGGCGGCGAACGATACCCGTCGTCCGAACCGGCGTGCCGCCTCGGCGGCAAGCGTGCGCAACATCACGGCTCCTCTGGCCGGATCACCCGGGCCCGCAGGGCTGGATGCGAGGCGTCCCCATGGTGGACAGGCTAGTCTCGCGGACATGAACCAGAAAGCCAGCCACGCCGAGCGAAGTGCCAGGCAGTCGCGTCCCTCGCTCGACGGGGGCACCCCAGTGCGGGAGCGCGAGCTTCGGGCGCAAGGCCGTGCGACCATGCGCAAGCTGCTCGAGGCCGGCCGCGTCGCGTTCGATCAGCGTGGCTTCCACGCGGTCCGGGTGGACGATGTGGTCAACGCGGCCAGAACATCCCATGGCACGTTCTATTTGTACTTCGCCAACAAAGAGGACCTGTTCAAGGCTCTCGCCAGGGACGCCCTCCACGACATGGAGGTCATCGCAGGTGAATTCCCGCGCGTTACGCCCGACGATGCGGGCCGCGCGGCACTCGGGCAATGGGTACGGCTGTTCTGCGATACCTACGCCACGCACTCCACGGTGATCCGCATCCTGAGCGAGGCCGACGTGATCGGCAAGGACTTCTTCGGCGACGGGCTGCAGCTCCTGTTCCGGCTGTCGGAGGCGATCACGCAGGGCATGACGGGAGGCGAGAAACAGGAAGCGCAGCCAGGGCCGCGCGAGCAGCCAGCGCACTCGGAACTTACCGCCCTCGCCTGCCTGATGATGCTCGAACGGGTGAACTACCTGCTCAGCGTGGGCGTGACGATGCCAAGGGCGGAGATGGTGGAGCGGATCACCGCGATTATCTTCTCCGCGTTCCACCCGGCGGGCTGACCGCCCCGGCGCCGCGCCGGTAGTCCTCGTCGCCATCCAGGCACGTCTGTTAGTCGCTATGTGAAATTAGTCGCTATGTGAAATCTGATTGCGCCGCGCATGGGACGGTGACTGGGATATGCGAAAGTGACAGGGGCACAGGACACTGGGCACAGGACACGGGGCACAGGACACGGGGCACAGGACACGGGGCACAGGACACGGGGCACAGCGACACGGGGCACAGCGACACGGGGCACAGCGACACGGGGCACAGCGACACGGGGCACAGCGACACGGGGCACAGCGACACGGGGCACAGCGACACGGGGCACAGCGACACGGGGCACAGCGACACGGGGCACAGGACACGGGGCACAGGACACGGGGCACAGGACACGGGGCACAGGACACGGGGCACAGGACACGGGGCACAGCGACAACCGGTCAGTTGTCCCGCGTGCCTGAGCTCAGCACGAACAGCTGGTTGGCGCCGAACAGGAACCGGTGGTAGACGGCGAGTCGCATGCCCGTGCCGGTCAGCAACTCCCGCACCCGCGCCCTGTCGATCAGGTCTTCGTGCTCGTCATGCGCGGCGTGACTGAACAGGCCTATCCGCGCACCGGACGTGTGCACCCATTCGAGCGACGGATGCGGTGTGGTAAGCACGATCCTCCCGCCTGGGTTGAGCAACCCGGCGAAACGCCGCAGATACCCAGCTGGATCATGTACGTGCTCGATGAACGCGAGCGCCGCTACGGTATCGAAGCGCTCACCCTCGGGAAGGACGATCTCGAACCGGTGTTGCGGCCGGTCCCTGCGGGCTATCTCGAGCTTGCGGGGATCGGTGTCGCAGCCGACGTAGCCCGCCGGGTCGCAGATCTCGGCCAGCGTGCCGACGCCGCAACCGAAGTCAAGGACACGCCCTCTGAGGTAGCGCCGCACCGCCTGCTGCCGACGCCGCACAAGCCAGTACGACAGCATGCCCCCCTCGACCAACTGGGCCATCAGACTCCTCACGCGCCTATCCCCCGAGCGTGCTGTCAGGCGCGGTCGGGACTTGGCCCAAGCTAGGCCCAGGCCGGGTCAGTCTCGGCACCCCGTGGGCGCCGATTCTAAACCAGCCGGCCCGGTCCGCGCTGATATCGCAGCAGTGACCTCACCCAGCCTCACGACCTGACCGCTCCGTCACCGCGAACGTGCCGCACCCGGTGATCCGTGCCGGGGATCAGCTGGTGTTCGTGAAGGTAGTCGCGGTCGCGCCGGCGGTGGTCCGCCGCGACGGCCGGATCCAGGCGGGCGGCCATCCCGCAGATCACGCCCGGCTGGGCGCGATTGAGCAGCAGCTCGATGACCTGCTGGGTCCCGGCGTGATCGACGAGATCGCCGCGGAGGCGACGCTGGCCGGGAAGGTGAAAGGCAAGGCCAGGCGGGCGATGACGGCCGCGTTAACGATCCGCGCGAGCGTGCTGATGGGCCTGGCGCCGGGCGCCGGCTACGCGGAGGTGATGTCCGCGCTGCTGGGTGATCTGGTGCTGGTGCCCTGGCAGCGCCCGTATCAGGCGCCCACCGCCAAGGTGCTGTCAACGTGGCGGGCCGCCCTGGGCCCCGCGCCCCTGGCCGGGCTGCAGGCACGGCTGCTGGCCGCGGTGGACGCCGAGCACCGCGACCATGACTACCGGGCCGTGCGCGTCGGGGACAGCGGCCATGAGCTGCAGCTGTGTTCGATCGACGGGTCGGTGACGCGCGTCCCCGACACCCCCGCCAACCGGGCCGCGTACGGCTCGACCGGGACCGCTGATGACAGCGCGCCCTACCCACAGGTCCGTGACCTGCTGGCCACCGACGCCTCCACCCGCGCCGCCCTGGCGGTAGTCTCCGGCCCGTCCGGCGGGCCCAAGGCCGAGGGCGAGCAGGCGCTGCTGGACTCGATGCTCACCATCTGCCCCCAGATCTTCACCGCCGGCAGGCTCTGGGTGATGGACCGCAACTTTCCCGGCGCCGGCCGGGTCGCGGCGATGCTGGCCACCGGCACCCACGTTCTGATCCGCGTCAAAAGCGACCTCGCGCTGCCGCGCATCGGCGGTTTCCTGCCCGACGGCAGCTACTACAGCTACCTGACCGGAGGGCCCCCCGGCGGCCGCTGGTGCCTGAAGATCCGCGTCATCGAATACCTGGTGGACGTCGACGGCCAGGACACCGGCGAGCTGTTCTGCCTCATCACCGACCTAGCCGACCACACCCGCTACCCGGCCGGGCAGCTCGCTGCCGCCTACGCCTGGCGGTGGGCCGGGTCGGAGACATCCCTGAAAGAAGCCAAGTCCGCCATCACTGGCGCCGGGCCCTCCACCGGCCCGATCTTCCGCTCCGCCAGCCCCGCCCTGGTCGCAGCCGAGCACGCCGCCTGGATCTGCGGCACTGAGCTCACCCGTGCCCTGGCCCGCGCCGCGGCCCGCAACGCCGCCCCCGCCCGCAAGGGCCGCCGCGCCGGCCTGAAAGTCCAGCCCCGGCAGATCTCCTTCACCGCCGCCCGCCACGCCGCCCTGGCTAGCATCCGGTCCGGCGCCGCGACCGCGAGCCTGCCCGCCCCCGTGACCGCGACCTTCCGCCGCGACATCCTGCGAACCCTCGGCAAGCACCGCATCGTCATCGACCGTCACCGGCACCGTGACCGCATGACCAAAGCCCGCCAGGCATTCCCCGGCGCGGGGTTGGCGCGAGGCGGCTTTGGCAAGATGCGCCCCAAAATTGCCCGGCAACGTGCAATATTAGTGCCATTTTCAGATGGCCTGTAAGCTGCCCGGTGGAAATGGCGTTGTATCGGCGCGAGCGCAGTATTCTTTGATTGAATTTCACCTGCCTGGAGTGGCTGATGCGTGCTAAATTGTTGTTTTACTGCCTATTTTGCTGCGGCGTTCCCATCGCCGCCAGCGCCGTCGCTGCCCTTGCGCTCGTAGTCCTTACCGGAGTTCCCCCGGCGGGTGCGGCCGCCAACGTCAGGTACGTCGCGCTCGGCGACTCCTATTCCAGCGGCCTCGGGGCAGGTAACTACGACAGTTCGAGCGGCGCCTGCGAACGCAGCGGCAACGCCTACCCCGAGCAGTGGGCCAGCAGTCACGCCCCGGCCTCATTCACATCCGTAGCCTGCGCAGGCGCTACCACGTCGGACGTACTGAGCAGCCAAGTCTCCGCGCTCAGAGCACGCACGACGCTGGTCAGCATCACGATCGGCGGCAACGACGCCCGCTTTTACCGCATCATGGAAACGTGCCTGCTCGAGTCCGGCAGCGCCTGCCTCAGCGCCATATCGAGCGCGGAGAGCTTCGTCGCCAAACAGCTACCCGCGAGGCTCGATGCGACCCTGCGGACGATCCACGCGCATGCGCCAAGAGCACGGATCGTCGTGCTCGACTATCCAGAGTTGTACGATCCTTCTAGATCAATGACCTGTATCGGCATCAGCGCCGTCAAACGCACCGCGATCGACCAGGGTGCCAACCTGCTCGACCGCGTGATATCAGCCGCAGCCGCGCGAAACGGTGCCACATTCGCCGACGTACGCAGCCATTTCTCCGGCCACGAGCTCTGCGACTCGAGCAGTTGGCTGCACTCGGTGGCGTGGCCGATAGGCGAGTCCTACCACCCCACGGGCAGCGGCCAGGAACTCGGCTACCTGCCCGCCTTCAGCGCGGCCGCAGGCTGAGCCGCGCTGTCAGGTGCCCAGGTAGCGGGCGGCTAGGCGCTTGGGCGCGCGGTCCACCCACGCCTCCACCAGCAGTTCTTCGAGGTCGTGGGCCGGGATCTGGTCGAGGCGAACGAGAATCGCCGGGAAGCCGTCGAAATGCGGCGTGGTGAAGTACACGTCCGGGTCCTCGGCAAGCAGTGCCTCCTTGACACCGGTGTCGGGTACGCGAGCAGCCATGATCGGCCCGTTCGGAGCTGCGTCGCCGAGCGCTTCAAGATCTGCTCGGCGCAGCGGCCGTTCCCAGGCGAAGCCCTTGTCCCTTACCCGCCACTGCAGGACACCCTCCGGCGACGACCGCTCGACCGTCTCTGGCAGTGCCAGCGCCATCCGCCGCACGTCGTCCCAGGTGGCCATATCCACACCATAGGCTAGGTGTGTTGCCGTCCGGCGCGTGATGCCAGGGAGGTCGGCTCACTTGTGGCGGATGTGCTCGTAGATGTTGAGGTAGTCCTGTCCGGGCCGGGCCCACGAGTAGTCGGCCCGCATGGCGTTGATCATGAGCTGGCGGAACTGGTCCGGGTAGGCCTGCCATAGTCCGAGCGCGCGGTGCAGCGCGGATTCGATGGCCGGGTTGTCGGCGTGGTGGAATACATACCCGTTCCGCTCGCCGGGTGGGCGGTGCGAGTGGTCGCGGTCGAAGACGGTGTCGACCATGCCGCCGACGGCGCGGACCACCGGGATGGTGCCGTAGCGCATCGCGATCATCGGGGCCAGCCCGCAGGGTTCGAACATGCTGGGTACCACCAGCAGGTCGGCGCCGGCGTAGATGAGGTGGGCCAGTTCCTCGCTGTATCCGATCTCGAGGTGGCAGTCGGGGTTGTCGTTGAGGTGGTTTTTGAGGTGCCAGAAGTGGCTGCCGATGCCGTTGTGGTGGAACGCGTCGCCGAGCAGCACGAACTGGGCCCCGCTGGCCAGCGCGTAAAACAGGGCGTGATGCACCAGGTGCATGCCTTTTTGCTGGTCCAGCCGGCCCACGTAGGCGACGATCGGGCTCCAGGTCTTGCGCAGCAGGAACCGGTCCCGGAGGCGTTCTTTGTTGTCGTACTTGCGGTCCAGGGTGCCGATCGAATAGCGGGCCGGGATGAACGGGTCGATCTCGGGGTTCCACACGTCGTAGTCCACGCCGTTGAGGACGCCGCCGAACTTGACGTGATGCACGTTCAGGGACTGGCCGAGCCCGAAGCCGCCGTCGCCATGGCGGGCCTCACCGGCGTGGTTGGGTGACACCGTGCTGACGAAGTTCGAGTACACCACCCCGCCCTTCATCAAGTTGGCGGCCTGGTGGTGGGTGTCGTCGCCCAGCCGGTCACGGTCCAGGAAGTAGTCCGGCTGGCCCAGCTGGGGGCCCGCCAGCACCTGCGGGCCGCTGATGCCCTGATGGGCAAAGTTGTGGATCGTGTAGCAGACCCGCTGGTAGGGCAGCACCTCGCGGTACTGCTCATACAGCAGCACCGGCACCAGCCCGGTCTGCCAGTCATGGCAGTGGATGACATCCGGCCGCTTGTCGGTCTTGAGCATGAACTCAAGGGCCGCCTTGGAAAAGAAGCTGAACCGCTCGGCGTCGTCCGGGTACCCATACAGCAGATCCCGGTCGAAGAAGTTGTCCGCCGAGTGCGGCTCGATGAAAAAGCACTTGCGGCCATACACATGGCCAAACCACACCGTGCAGCGGATCGCCCCGCCATGCCAGGGCACCCACAGATCCGCATAGCTGACCTGCAGATCCCAGATATCGCCGTAGCGCATGCTGGCATACTTCGGCAGCACGATCTCCACCGCGTGGCCCCGGATCTCCAGCTCCCGGCTCAGCCCGAACACCACATCACCCAGCCCGCCCGCCTTCGCCGCGGGAGCACACTCGGGCGCCACCATCACGATGTACATGACTGACCTCGATACGCCAGTATTTTCCCTCCAGACCCTCGTAGCGGTCTGGCCTCATGAGTCTCCCCTGCCACACGCCGCCGAACACATCAGAACGACAGCACTATCCAGCGCCATTGCCGCCGTGTACGGGTGCTCAAATGGCCACTTGACGTCTACGGTGGTGAGGACGGCAGCTATCCATGCCGGGGTTGCCCGGTGCTGATCCGGCCCGGTGCTGATCCGGCCCGGTGCTGATCCGGCCCGGTGCTGATCCGGCCCGGCGCTGATCCGGCCCGGCGCTGATCCGGCCTGATCGGGCCCGGTGCTGACCCGGAGAGTGCCGGGGCGGTGCTGGAGGGTTTGCCGGGTTGCTGGCGCGATGCTGGAGGTGTGAATCGATGACCGTGCTCCGCCTGTTTCAGCTCCACGGCAAAGTCGCGGTGGTGACCGGGGCCTCATCCGGGCTGGGCGTTGCCGCCGCGCAGGCTCTCGCCGAGGCGGGCGCCAACGTAGCGGTCGGTGCCCGCCGGGCCGACCGGCTCGCCGACACCTGCAAGCTTGTGGAGGCCGCCGGGCGGCGCGCGGTCGCGGTGCCGACCGACGTGCGCCGGCCCGAGGATTGCCGGCGGCTGATCGAGCAGGCCATGGAGAAACTCGGCCGGGTCGACATCCTGGTCAACAATGCCGGTCTGGGCACCGCTGTACCGGCTTCGCTGGAGACCCCGGAGGAGTTCCGGTCGGTTCTGGAGGTCAACCTGGAGGGCTGCTACTGGATGGCGCAGGCGGCCGCGCGGGTGATGCGGACCGGGTCGTCAATTATCAACGTGTCGAGCGTGCTCGGCATCGTGACCGCCGGGTTGCCGCAGGCCGCCTACGCCTCGTCCAAGGCGGGCCTGCTGGGGCTCACCCGCGACCTGGCGGCTCAGTGGACCGCTCGCAAGGGGATCCGGGTCAACGCGGTGGCGCCCGGGTTCTTCACCTCGGAGATGACCGAGGCGTACCCGGACGGCTATGTCGACCGTTTCATCGGCGTAATCCCGGCCAAGCGAGCGGGCGAGGCCGCCGAGGTCGCCGCCGTCATCGTCTTCCTCGCCTCGGAAGCCTCGAGTTATGTCACCGGCGTCACGCTCCCCGTCGACGGGGGCCTGACCATCGCCTGACCATCGCCTGGTGAGCGATACTGCCGGGATGGGCGATCGCAACGTGCTAGGTGGCGAGCTGGAACCGTGCGGCACCGACCCGGTCACCGGGTTCTACCGGAACGGGTGCTGCAATACCGGGCCGGAGGACCGCGGCAGCCACACGATCTGCGCGGTGGTGACCGCGGAGTTCCTCGACCACCAGCGCCGCATTGGCAACGATCTCAGCACCCCGGTGCCGCAGTTCCTTTTCCCCGGGCTGGTGCCCGGGGACCGCTGGTGCGTGACGGCGGCGAACTGGCTGCGGGCACACCACGACGGCGCCGCCGCACCCGTGGTTCTAGCGTCAACCCATGAGCGGGCACTTGAGCTCGTGCCCCTTGCCGCGCTACAGGAACACGCCGTCGACGTCCCCGCCAACCCCAGCTCACTCGAGGACTGAACCTCACCAGCCCCGCGCCGGTGAGCGCGGTGTGCGCGGCGCGATTGCCGGCTCGCCGCCAGGCGCGTCCTGGCGATGCGCGTAAAACTGTGTTGCCAACTGCGGTGCGCACACCAGTGGCGCTGCCGCCGCAAATCCCCCAGACGAGGTTCTGGCTGCTTATGCTGTCCGACGGCGCGACCATTTGGCTTGGCAGCCCGCCGGGTATCAGCGCAGACGGGAGCGTCCGCCCGCATCAGACTGCGTCCGGCCGAGCCGCGCGTCCTGCGGCCCGCTACCGTCCGTAACCCTGAGCGAGCGGTCAGCGGCTGAATTTTCTGGACCGCCACGGTTATCACCCTGCTGGCCGCGGGTATCGCCTTAGTCGGCCGGTCGTCCACATCATCAGCAGGTGATGGCGGACTCACCCCACTCCGCGAACGGACCGGTGAGGTTTCAGCCGGGCCTTCGCAGCCCGGGCCCGGAGAAGCCACGTTCTGGGGGAGGACGAGAGTGCGGGACGGTCGGGGGACAAACGCGGGCTGGCGGGGGGCCCTTGGTGGCCGACGTCAACGGTTGGTGATCGCGGCGTGGCTGGGGGTGCTGGTCCTGGCTGTCGCGGCATGCTCGGGCACCAGGGGGGCGGCGGTGCGGGTGTCCGCCGCGCGGTTGACCATCGTGCCCGCTGACGGCAGCACGGCGGCTGAGCCGGAGCAGGGCGTGACGGTCGCGGTGTCGCGCGGCAGGGTGAAGAACGTCATGGTGACCGTGGGGTCCGATCCGGTCAGTGGTTACCTCAATGTCACGGACACGATCTGGCACAGCACGTGGGCGCTGCAGCCGTCGCGTGATTACACGGTGACCGCGACCGCGGTGGACTCGTCGGGCCGGGCGGTGACCGAGACGAGTTCGTTCCGCACCCGCACCCCGCCGGCGGTCTTGCAGGCGCAGACGATCGAGGGGTATGACCAGACCTACGGCGTCGGCATGCCGATCATCTTGACGTTCAGTCATGCCGTCACGAACAAGGCGGCGGTGGAGCGTTCCCTGCAGCTGTGGACCTCCAAGCCGGTTGTGGGTGCCTGGTACTGGGACACGAGCGAGTCGCTGGTGTTCCGGCCCCGGACCTACTGGCCCCAGCACACCCGGGTGAAGTTCGTCGCGCACCTGGACGGGGTGCAAACAGCGCCCGGCGTGTACGGCACGGCGAACCTGAGGCAGTCCTTCGAGATCGGGAACTCGCTGATCGCCGTGGTGAGCACGACGGGCCACTACGCGAAGATCTACTACCGCGACCGGCTGTTCGCCGTCTGGCCGGTCAGCACCGGGGAGCCCGGCGACGACACCGCCAACGGGACCTATCTCACCATCGAGAAGGCCAACCCGACCCTGATGAGCGGGCCCGGTTATACCGATTTCCCGGTGCCGTACGCGGTGCGCTTCACCTGGAGCGGTGACTACATGCATGACGCGTACTGGTCGGTGGGGGAGCAGGGGTACTCCAACGTCAGCCACGGCTGCGTGAACATTGCCCCCGCGAACGCCGCGACCTACTACGACCTGGCCGTCCCCGGAGATCCGGTGACGATCATCGACAGCCCGCTGGCAGGCACGTGGGACGACGGGTGGACCGAGTGGTTCTTGACCTGGAAGCAGCTGCTGCGCGGCAGCGCGACGCACGAGGCCGTCCAGGCCGGGCCATCCGGCAGCTTGTTCGTCGGCCCGGCCACGCTCTCCCCAGCCAGAGTGAAATCCCCCCTCGGGACGTCGCGGAAGGGTAATTTCTTCGCCGGGTAATCCGGTCAGCAGCCGCGCAAACGCAGATCGAAAGACAACGCCTTCCGGGCCTTCGGATTTCCGAGTGTCCAACGGTCTCGTGCCACAGGCTCCCATAATGCGGATAGGGGAACTCGCCCGGGCGCAAGCCAGCATGGCGCAGCACGGACGGCAGGCGGAGCTGGTCTTGGTACGTCCGCCGCTGGCACTCGTACCACCACGAGCCTCCGTGCTGTTCCTCCGCAGATCGATCATCTATCCGTCCTGTCCGAGGAGGCTTTCCGGTATCGCGGGATCGTCGGGGGGCGGCCGCGGTCGCCTACGGTGGTGGTCGTGCCGGGTGTTCGGTGGTGGGGTGTGGTCTCGTCGGTCGCGGCTCCCGTGCTACTGGTGGTCGGGTGGACTGTTGCTGCCGGACTGCAGCCGCCCTCCTTCAACGCGGTGGCCGATACCATCAGCTCGCTCGCGGCGGTGGGCGCTGCCGACCGGTGGGTGATGACCCTCACGCTGCTGGTGGTGGGAGCCTGCGATGTCATGACGGGGCTGGCGCTAAGGCCGGCAGCCCCACCTGGGCGGCTCGGCCTGGTGGCAGGCGGTGTGGCCGGCATGCTAGTGGCGGCGAACCCCGAGCCTGCCGGAGTCGGCGGCTCGCTGCCGCATACGTTCTGGGCCGTGGTCGGCTTCACCGCCCTGGCGTCCTGGCCGGTTGGTGGGCGAAGGGCTGGGCCGTGGGTACCGTACGGACTGCGGTCGGCTGTTTCGGCCAGCGCCTCCGGGGTGCTGCTCGGCCTCCTCGTGTGGTTGGGCGCGGAGGTGACCACTGCGAGCGGACAGATCGGCCTGGCGGAGCGGGTCGTGGCCGAGGCCCAAGCGCTATGGCCGCTAGCAGTGGTCCTAACCTGCTGCTTGAGCCAGGCTCGCGCCCCGACGCCGCCGTCGATCTAACCAGACGCTAAGGCAACTCCCGCGAGCTGGGAGGCGAGGGACAGTGGACGGGGACGAGGCGATGACCGCCGGGTGCGACCCTGTGCAGGTCGGCGGCTCGGCGCGCCCGGCTGACCTGCGGTCGCTGGTTACGGCTCTGGCCGACGCCGCGGTGCTGGGCGATTTCTTCACCATCACCTGCGGCCGCCCGGACCCAGCCTGGCGTCCCGCCCGGGAGGCGTACCGGCATGGCTTGCGCGATCTCATCGGCCAGACGGCGCGGCGGCTTGGCGTCAGCCAGAACCGTGTGGCCGCCTCCATCGCTCAGCTCGGCTACGCGGCTCGGCTGTGGTCACCAGCGCTAGCCTGCGCGCTCCGGCAAAGCATCGTTCCCGATCTCCAAGGTCTCCAGATCCGCGCGGAACTCCCGGTCCGGTTGTGCCTGCCCCAGCCCCGGGGCTGGCATGCGGATGGGCCCGGGGTGCTGGCGGGACTCCTCTACCACAACGTGGTCGAGGAACACCTGGAGCCGCTCGCCGCCGGCCTGGATGTGAAGATCGCCAACGGGCTGCTGTGGGGCAACGCCGCCTCGGCGATGGCCGGCGCTCTGGGCGTTATCGTCGGTGCCAGTCCCGGCCTCGGAGAACCCGCCAGGGCCCTCGCCGACCTGCTGCTCAGCGCCGGGCGCCTGCGCGGCAACGGGCACTTCACCGGGCCCGGCCTGGACTTCCGACGCCGCAGCTGCTGCCTTTACTACCGCGTGCCAGACGGCGGGATGTGCGGCGACTGCTGCCTCCTGCCTGGACCGGGGCCTTGATCCGCTGGCGCTGAGGGACGCGTCTAACGGTACCGCGTCGCGGCATCGAGTTGTCGGTCCAGCACCTCGTGCGCATCGATCAGGGAGGGTCCATACCAGGTCAGGAAGCGGCCGCTGACGAGCGCGACGTCGATACCGGGAAAGCTTTCCGGGCCGTCCTCGGTAGTGAACCGGTAGGGCTCATCCGGCAGCACGACCAGATCCGGGCCAGCCGTCACGATCTGGTCGAGCGGGATCTTCGGGTAGCGCTCGGGGTGCCGGCCGAACACGTTGCTGACGCCGAGCCTGCTCAGTACGTCCCCGGTGAACGTGTCGCGGCCGACAACCATCCAAGGACGACGCCAGACCGGGATGACGGCAGCCCGCCGGCGTGCGGGCGGCGGGCGGTCCCAGGTTCGTTCCGCGTCGGCCAGCCAGCCTGGCGCGGTGAGGCGACAAGCCTGCGTGAGCATGCGCCGCAACGAACGCAGCGCCTCATCAACGGTGCGGATCACCGTGGTCCAGACCGGGATACCCGCCGCCCTCAGCGCCTGGATATCCGCGGCCCGGTTCTCTTCCATGTTGGTGAGAACAAGGTCCGGGCGCAGCGCGATGATCCGCTCCAGGTGGGGGTTCTTGGTGCCGCGGACCCGCGGGACGGCCAGGCTGGGCGGATGACTGCACCAGTCCGTCGCCCCGGTGAGCAACCCGGGAGCGGTCACAGCGATCGTCTCGGTCAGCGAAGGCACCAGCGAAACAACCCTCTGGACCCGCTCCGGAATGGGAACCAGGGCGCCGGTGTCGTCGCGCGGAACGGTCATGGCAACTGCGGGATCTGCCCGTAAGGCCCAGTTCCCCTGCTCCCTTCCTGCGCCGGACACCAGCGCGTGCCAGCCCGGTCCGACGCTACGCCACAATGGGACGGGCCGTCATGAGGCCTGGTCGGTGCCCGCATCGATCTCGGTGATCATAGCGCCGGGCCGACGATGACCGCCGCCGCCGCGAAGGTTCCCGGCCACCGCAGGCAGATCCTGTCCGTCGTGGAGATGGCACTCCGTTGTCGGCTGTCCTTGCGACCCCGCAGCTGGCATCGTGCCAGGGATCCGAGCGGCTTCCCCCGAAGCGCCGACGGCTCGTGGTGCCCCGAGGTCGCGGCGGGCCGGTTGCCCGGTGGCCTGCTCGCGATCGGGGCGGACGTCCTCCACCGCCGCGGTCTTGGTTTTGCCGGCTGTCTTTGCGACCCCGCAGGTGGCATCGTGCCGGGGATCCTAGCGGTTTCCCCCAGAGCGCCGGCGGCGCGTGGTGGCCCGAGGTCGCGGCGGGGCGGGTTGCCCGGTGGCCTGCTCGCGGTCGGGGCGGGCGTCCTCCGCCGCCGCGGCCTTGGCTTCGTACTGCGCCCGCAGCTCGGCTTGCTCCCGCTCGGCATCATCGCGGACCTGGGCCAGTTGCCGGTCCGCGGCGTCGCGGGCCTGGTCCAGCTGCTCCCGGGCCGACTCGGCAGCCTGCCGCGACTGGGCCGCCTCCTGCTCGGCAGCCGCCGCCTCCTGCTCGGCAGCGTCGGCGCGAGACTCGGCTTCTTGCGCCGCACGGCGCGCGCCGGTCACCGCCTCATCCCGCTCCTGCCGCGCGACGAGCACCCGCTGCTCAGCTGACCGCTCCGCCTCGGCAACCCGTGCCTGCGCGGCTTGCCCCGCGGCCACCGCCGCCTGCTCGGCGGCGGCCTTCGCGGCGAGCGCCTCCGTCAACTGCGCACCGGCCGCTACCGCGGAACGCGCCTCCTCGGCGTCCGCCTCGGCGCGGGCCACAAGGTTGGCGCGGGCGTCCTCCCACGCCGCGGCCTGCGCTTCGGACGCCGCCCGCAGCTCGGCTTGCTCCCGCTCGGCATCATCGCGGACCTGGGCCAGTTGCCGGTCCGCGGCGTCGCGGGCCTGGTCCAGCTGCTCCCGGGCCGACTCGGCAGCCTGCCGCGACTGGGCCGCCTCCTGCTCGGCAGCCGCCGCCTCCTGCTCGGCAGCGTCGGCGCGAGACTCGGCTTCTTGCGCCGCACGGCGCGCGCCGGTCACCGCCTCATCCCGCTCCTGCCGCGCGACGAGCACCCGCTGCTCAGCTGACCGCTCCGCCTCGGCAACCCGTGCCTGCGCGGCTTGCCCCGCGGCCACCGCCGCCTGCTCGGCGGCGGCTTTCGCGGCGAGCGCCTCCGTCAACTGCGCACCGGCCGCTACCGCCGCGGAACGCGCCTCCTCGGCGTCCGCCTCGGCGCGGGCCACAAGGTTGGCGCGGGCGTCCTCCCACGCCGCGGCCCGCGCTTCGGACGCCGCCCGCAACTCGGCTTGCTCCCGCTCGGCAGCCGCCGTCCGCTGCTCGGCAGCGTCGGCGCGAGACTCGGCTTCTTGCGCCGCACGGCGCGCGCCGGTCACCGCCTCATCCCGCTCCTGCCGCGTGACAAGCACCCGCTGCTCAGCTGACCGCTCCGCCTCGGCAACCCGTGCCTGCGCGGCTTGCCCCGCGGCCACCGCCGCCTGCTCGGCCGCGGCCTTCGCGGCGAGCGCCTCCGCCAACTGCGCATCGGCCGCTAGCATCGCGGAACGCGCCTCCTCGGCGTCCGCCTCGGCCTGCCGGCGGCGCTGCTCGTCAGCCTCGCGACGTCGGCGCGGATGCCAGAGCGCATTCCCTGGGCGGGCCGGATCCTGTTGCTCGGCCAACCCGCCGCCTTGCGTGGCCAGCTCCTGGCGCCTCCGGAACGACGTCAGAGCTGTATGGGGCGTCCCGCTCACGGGGTCTGGGAGGCCGCAGTACTTCGCTCCCGCCCCATCCTCCCCCGACCGCGGCTCGTTCTCGCAGCCCGGATACGCGCATGTGAGGGCTTGCTGTGTGGTCCTGGCCATCGGCGGACTCCGTTCCGTTATGACCCTAAACTAGCCTTATCGCTTCAATGCATATCCCATGAAATTATGAAATGAAGATATTAGGGCGAACTCGGCCAAGCGTACAAGGCCGGGACGTCGGCGCGGGCTCCCTCGTCGCACCGTCCCCCGTGGCAACCCGAGCGCTGCCACGACGTTCCTGCGCGCCGGGCCGCAGAACTGCCCTGATAGGCCCGTGCGACCCGGCAGCGGCTCACGCCATGAAGGCCGCATCTCATAGAGCTAGCGATCCTTGGTCGCTAGCCGGGTGGATGCGGCGCTCCGCGGACGTCCCGGACGGATCCCCGGCTCCGGGGCCGCGTCCGAGACCGAGCAAGTCGCGGCGCGCGACCGCGCAACGAGTGGATCGAGACGCGGCCGCCACCGATGTGCAGTCACCGTACGGCGCTGTGGGCCCGGATGTAGTTTTCGTAGTCGGCGGCCGCGGCAGGCGCTGCGCCAGTGAAACCCGGCGGGTGCCGGTGCCCGCGGGAAACTGGCGGGAGATCAGCTCTGCCTGGATCTCCTGAAGATGTGAGGGCTCGCCGACGGCCGGGCCCTGGCCACCCGATGCCGGAACCCTGACACCCGCGATCGGGCGATCGGTGCGCGGCGTGGCGAGCGTGAGCACGTTGCCGAAGCCCGGCGCCGCCGCGTCCCGTGCGGTCAGTGACGGCAGGTCCCAGCGCTGCTGCATGGTCTTCAGGATCGACGTATGGTCAAGCGGCGCCGCACCCACGGGGACCCGGAACACCGTTCCTGGCTCGATCAGCGGGGAGACGAGCACGGCCGGGACACGGACACCGAACCGCGTGAAACCGAAACCGAACTCACCCGCGGTGTCGTCCGGTGGCGTCGCGCCCGAAGGCGGCGGCACGTGGTCGTAACAGCCGCCGTGTTCGTCATAGGTGATCACGAGCAGCGTCTGCGCCCAGCCCGGGCCGCCTGCTAACGCCTCGTACACGTCGTGGATGAACTGCTCGCCGAGTGCCACGTCGTAGTTGGGGTGCTGGCTGTTGCCGGTCGAACCCCAGCTGGGCTCGAGGAATGTGAACGCAGGCAGCGTGCCGGCCGCCGCTGCCGTTGTGAAGTCGGCGAACAGGCCGATGTGCCCGCCGGCCGACTCGCTGATATCGGTGAACGTGGACCTGGTCAGCGGCTGCGCGCCGTACCCGTGGATCGCCCCAGCTGAGCCCGTGGCTGTCCAGCAGGCCGAAGATGCTCGGTGCGGTGAAGGTGCGGGTCTTGTCGTCCATGTGCCCCTGGCTCGTCGCCGCGCAGGCGAACGCCCGGTTGGGCAGCGTCTCCGTGGGCACGGAGGCGAACCAGTGATCGCAGACCGCGTACCCCTTGGCCAGCCCGGACAGCACCGGCAGCGCCTCGGGCGTGAAGCAGCCCATGATGTCGTCGGCCACGGTCCCTGGCAGGATCGGCCAGCCCTCCCTCCCCTGCCAGCCGAGCGTGTACGCGAAATCCTTGACAAAGCCCTGGCCCGTCGGCGGATCCGACTCGCTCGCCGGGCCGTTGTGGCTCCCGTACAGCTGATCGTTTGTCGCCATGTAGCCCTCGCCGGGGTCGGCGCCGGGCTTGAAGTACGCGCCCGGGGTATCCGCGTCGATCCGGAACACGGTGACCGCCTCACCAGACCGGCCGGGATTGGACTCGTTCCCCGTCAGGCCCTCGTATGGCTGCCCAGACGGCGACACGTTGCCTGCCGCCGTGTACAGGAAGCCGAGCATGTGATCGAACGACCGGTTCTCCAGCATGAGAAGCACCACGTGCTCGACCGATGAGAGCTCATTAGCGCCTGGCATCACAGCCTCCGTATGCCCACGCGTTCTAACCGCCGCAGCGTCCGGAGGGTACGGCGCCCGCGCTCCACAATCGTGTCACCGAAACAATCGGGTCACCGAAGCGGAACCCAACGCGGCAACTTCCGCCGGCTGGCCGAGGCTCCCCTTGGAGTGCCAGTTGCTCCGCCGGCGCCGTCCGCGGCAGGGTACCGGGTGCCGGAACCTTGCGCGAGGTCAGGTACCTGACCCAGTGGGAAAGATGTCGCCGGCGAGCAGTTGCTGATCAAGAGAGCCGAATGTCCACTTCCCCGTCTGCTCGTCTTGGTCAAACCGCCAGATCACATCAAACCGGTCGTCAGGCCAAGACGTCGGCACGTCTCCCGGGTTGGCGACCGGCACGGTACCTGCCACGGCGTCAACGATGTTGACCAGGTGCTCGTGTTCCCAGCACACGAGCACGACCACGGTTTCCATCGCGAGTAGATAGTTCACGATCTTCGTTGGATCGGCGCCGACGGCGTATTCAGACCTGATCGTCAGACCCAGCCGCTGCGACAGGGGCAGCAGCGTGAGGTAAGGGCGGTGCACCGCCTTGGGGTATTCGGGAGTGACGAGGGCACCCGGCGAGGGAAGCGTGGAGTGCAAGGTCGTGCTGTTCGGCGCGAAAAGCGTGACGAGCGCGCCCGCCCGCTCCCATCCTTTTGGGATGAGCCCGTCCGGATTGGCGCTGCCCTGCTCATCTACGCCCAGGTCGCCATCGGACGGTTTCTCGCCGTGTCGGATCATCAGCAGGGTGCGTAGCTGTGTCATATTCTCCTCAGGTCAAGAGCTGAGCACGAGGCTGCGCTGAACGGATGTGAATTGCTATTAGAATCGTGTGCTCGCCTGGACGGCGCCACCGAGACTTATGTAGGGCGTCTACACGGAATGGCGGCTCATGCGCCTCCACTCGGGCTCGACGCCCGGAACAGCCGTTCCCGCGACCCGATGCCCAGGACGTATAAGCGGAACCGAACCGGCACGCCCGCTGGTGTCGGGTCCGAGGCGAACGTCCCGACCACGGTGAGATCTATCACGCCGGAATCCTCATCTGTGCATATTCATAGGGAACGAAAGCGGACTCGGGCTTGCTGATACGTCTGTCAGCGGGCCTCGAGAACTCTTCCCCTATGCACGGAGTTTCCGCTCTGGCGCCGTGATACATCCGGGGCCAACTCCCCCGCGGGCCACTCTCGCTGACGAGCCGATCCCCGAGGAGCTGACCAGGGAGATCGCCGTCACCATCGGTGATGCTGCCTGATGCCGATCCGGCTCTCAGGCAAGGAGATCGTAAAGGCATTAGCCAAGGACGGCTGGGAGATCCAACGGGTCAGCGGCAGCCATCACGTCACGCGCCACCCTGACGGCCGCCGTATCGGCTTCCCTGTTCACGGCAACCGGCGGCTGCCCACTGGAACACTGGGGTAAATCTGCCGCAATCTGCCGCGAGGCCGGCCGAACCGCCAGCCAACTGCGCGACCTGCCGTAATCGGAGGCTGCCGAGGACAGCTTGCCTCGATCGTCTCAAGCAGTCGCCCCACGTCATCACCCGCATCGGACCCCAAAACGGCCAAGCACGAAATCCGCCGGGCGAGAACTTGAGGTGTCGAATGTTGGAGTGCGCGCCGTTTCGGCTGCTGGGCGGGAGCGAAAGCAGGCTGGCCTGTTACGGCCGGCGCGGCGCCGCGCAGACGCCGTCGGCCGGCATCTGCGGGCGCTGCCGGATGTGGATGTGCCGGTGGACTTCGCGGCCGGCGGGGGCCCCGGGCCGGGGCCCGTGCGGGGGAACCGCCTCAGCCTGGTGGCCGCTTCCTGGCACTTGTTTGGTCAGGCGCACCCGTCGCCCCTCCACGGGGCGCTGCCCTGGATGGCGTAGAGGCGCTGGAACGCTGCGTGCTGGGTGGCCACCGGCGCGTTCTCTGGTAGCCCGCTGAAGCCGATGGATGCCCAGGTCGAGGGCATGAAGCCGTACAGGCCCCCGGCGCCGGAGGCGGGGTTGACAGCGCGCGGGTTGCCGCTGCTTTCGTGGCTGATCACGCACGCTTCGAAGCTGCCGTCCTCGTAGAAGGCGGGCCGGGTGTAAGCGTCCAGGACGATGGCGCCGTGCGGGCGGCTGGAGCCGGCCGGGGTCAGCTGGGCTGAGCTGGCCACGGTGGCGTGCCCGGTTGGGTAGGGCACCGTGGTCGCGCTGGTCGCTGCGCCGGCGGCGACGGCGCCGACGGCGATGGCGCCTGCTGCTGTGATGGCGAATGCGGAGAGCTTATGGCTGGGCGTCCTCTTCCTGGACATGGTGGAACCTTTCCAATTGCGCACGTGAATGTGCTGGCTTCCACCCATTTGACATATGCCCGGCGCCAGCGGGAGCCGCGGCTAAGGCATCGGCGTGTGGACGTGTCACGGGTCAGGGCGACTGGTCACTTTGAGGACCATCTCGCACGCTGGGTGCTGTAACTACAACGATGCCAAATTTCAGCCGAAACGCTACCTGAAAGAGGGTACGATGGCTATGGCCAGAATCATACTTACATGATCATCTGCGGGGAACCCGCTACCACGTGTATGTTTGGCGGCCGGACCGCGACACGTCCCGCGGGGTGTCATAAACGTCACATATGACAGAATGGCTAAAAGGGCGCACGCTGCGTAGTTACGGTGTGCCGGCCGGGGGCCCGCTGTGACGGAACAGTTACAGTATGGCAATCCTGCGCGTGGCCTTTCGCCCCGGGATGCGGAAGAACCCGGTCCGGCGATTGAGCGGCTGATACGGATAGCCGGCCGGAAAGCTGAACCGGATGGCTAGCCTGTGCCATAAGCCACAGCTAACCTGGGCCATAAGCCACAGCTAACCTGGGCCATAAGTCACAGCTAACCTGGGCCATAAGTCACCCCTATTCGCGGCGGCCCGGTCACTCATTCCGGCCCCGGCCGCGCATGCACGGCCAGGACCGCCGCGATCATGACCGCGCGCAGCGCAGGCAAGATGGCAGATGGCCCCGGTCTCATCCGATCCCTTGACCTTGCCGACACTCGCGGGGAGGGCGGGCCGCCTCACTATGGATCTTCGATGGCCGAACCCCGGCACCAGCAAGGTCAACCGGGAGATTTGCGGCGGTCCGCGCGAGCACATCAACATCCCAGCCCGTGGATAGGAGCCCGCGGCTGATAGCTCGACCGACCAGACCTGAGCCTCCGATGATGAATGCGCGCATCCATGCACTATAGCGACGCGCGACTCCGTCAAATCCGGTCCAGCCGAGCACGGACGTCATAGTGGTCGCCGACGCACACGTCCATGTCCCATCTACGCTCGCTTGACACGACGAGTCTGTCCACATAATCGAGCACGCGCCCTGATGTCCGAGCGCACCCTAGACGGGCCTGGCCGCCGCCGGGGCCCGCGGCCGCAGTGGCCGGCAGAAGCCGAAGCTCACCCCGCGGCAGGCCCGGATCGCGCGGGAGATGTATCACGAGACCGGGGAGGATGGCAGGCGCCGGTACACGGTGGCCCAGATAGCTGCGGAGTTCGGTGTCACCCGCCCCACCATCTACCGCCACCTTGCGTGTGCGAGGTCAGCATGAGCGCCGCAACGTTGTGCCGTGACGGTAAGTGGAGTGATCATCATAGACCAGCAGCACCGGGCCCGCGGCGAAGATGACAAGGGTGGGGGCAGGCGCGATTCGGATCCACAGGATATCGGTGATAATCGTGGCCTGGCCGGGCGGCGCCCGGCCGCCGGGAAGGCGGCATGATCATCGGGTGCTGCCCGGGCGTATCGGGTGAGGGATCCGGCCGCCAGGCATGGGTGGGCGGCAGCGATGTGACGAGGCCGGTGATCGGACATGAAACTGGGCTTGCTGCTGGGATTTTGGGGCGCTGAAGGGCCACCTCACGGATTGCTCGCCGCTGTACGTGAGGCCGAGGCCATCGGCTATGAGTCGGTGTGGACATCCGAGGGCTGGGCTGGTTCGGACGCGCTGACGCCGCTTGCGTGGGTCGGGGCCCATACCAGCACTATCCGGCTGGGCACGGCTGTCATGCACATGGCGGCGCGGGCACCTGCGGCCACGGCTGTGGCGGCGCTCACCATCGATCATCTGTCAGCGGGCCGCTTCGTGCTCGGCCTGGGCCTGTCCGGGCCGGACCTGGTCCGAGGCTGGTATGGCCAGCCGTTCGACCCGCCGCTCGGCCGCACCCGGGACTACCTGGCTATCGTGCGCCGCGTCCTGGCAGCTGACGCCCCGCTCACCTATGAGGGCCGGTATCTGCCGCTGCCGCTGCCGGGCGGCCGTGAACCTACTCGGCCGTTCACCACCGTGGTCCGGCCGTTGCGCCCTGACCTGCCCATCGTCCTTAGGGCCCCAGGAACGTCACCTTGGCCAGGGAGATAGCTGATGGATGGATCGCCACGTACCACTCGCCCTACCGGGACAGCCACTACCGCGCCGCGCTCGCCGAAGGTGCCGCCCGCCCAGCGGCCCGGCGCGCGGCCGAGGACTTCTAGGCCGAACTTCCTATCACTCAGCGTAGCGTGGCTCTCCTCACCTGGAACTACGCCAAGTTAGCGCGCTAGACTCGCTAAATTGTAGGCACTAAAATAGTTGATATAGCACGGCGATTGCGGTAGACTTGCGGCATGTGCGCAGCTCAGGCGGCCCAGGGTGCGATGCACGTGGCGACAACCCGCAGGCACTACATCGCCAAGGACGGCGCCCGGCGCGAATACGAAGCGCACCTGCTGCGCCGTTCATACCGCGACGGCCAGGGAAAATCACAGAAAGAAACGCTGGCCAATTTGTCGGAGCTGCCCGCAAGCTCGGTTGACGCCATCCGTAAAACCCTGGCTGGCAAGACCCTCGTGGACGCGGAAAGCGAGATAACGATCGAGCGGTCGCTGAGCCACGGCGACGTGGCGGCGGTCTGCGCGATGACGCAGCAGCTCGGGATGACGAAGCTCCTCGGCCCGGAATGTCGCCAGCGGGACCTGGCCCTTGCATTGATTACCTCCAGGGTAGTGCGTCCGGGGTCAAAACTATCTACCACCAGCTGGTGGAATGACACGACCCTGGGCGAGGACCTCGGAGTAGCCGACGCCGATCCCGACGAAGTATACGCTGCAATGGACTGGCTGCTGACGCGGCAAGAAGACATCGAGGGACACCTTGCCCGGCGTCATATCACCCCGGGCGGGATCGCGATGTTCGACCTGTCATCGTCATGGGTCGAGGGGCATTGCTGCGAGCTCGCCGCCCGCGGGTATTCCCGCGACGGCAAGCGCGGCACCAAGCAGATCGAATACGGGCTGCTCACCGACGTCGAAGGCAGGCCGGTCGCGGTTCGCGTATTCCCGGGAAACACGTCAGATTCCAAGTCCTGCGCGGAGGCGATCTCCGTGGTCCGCGATAAATTCGGAATGAAAGAGCTGATCCTGGTCGGCGACCGCGGAATGCTCACGACGGCGCGGATCAGCGAGCTGCGCGGCATGGACGGCATGTCATGGATCACGGCCCTGCGAGCGCCTCAGGTCGCCGCGCTGGCCACCGACGGCGGCCCGCTGCAAATGTCCCTGTTCGACGAGCAGAATTTCGCCGAGATAACGCATCCAGATTACCCGGGTGAAAGGCTGGCCTGCTGCCGGAATCCGCTGCTCGCGGAGGAACGCGCGCGCAAGCGAGAGGAACTGCTGGACGCCACCGAGCGCGACCTGGAAAAGATCGCAGTGCGCGTCCGGGGCGGCCGGGGACGGCGGCTTAAAGGCAAAGACGCGATCGGCCTGGCGGTCGGCAAGGTAATAAAGAAACGAAAAGTCGCAAAACACTTCATCCTCGACATAGCCGATGACGCATTTACCTGGCAGCGGGACACGGAAAAGATCGAGGCGGAGAAGAGACTGGACGGAATCTACGTCATCCGGACTCCGGTCAAGAAGGAAGTCCTGGATACAGCCGGCACCGTGGCCGCGTACAAGAACCTGTCCCGCGTCGAGCGCGACTTCCGCACCATCAAAATCGACGACCTGGACCTCCGGCCGATCTACCACTACCTCGCGGCCCGCGTCCGCGCGCACATCCTGATCTGCATGCTCGCCGCATACGTTGTCTGGCACCTGCGCAAGGACCTCGCCCCGCTCACGTTCACCGACGAATGCATCCCGGAACGCGAGGATCCCGTCTCCCCGGCCCGGCGTTCCAGCGCAGCCAAAACCAAGGACCAGACGAAGAAAACAGGCGAAGACCTGCCAGTGATGAAATTCCAGGATCTGCTAGACCATCTGGGTAGCCTGCGCCGGGAAAACACCGTCATAGCGGGCCAGCGCATGCAGAAGATCACGATTCCGACCCCGCTGCAGCGGCGCGTTTTCGAGCTGATCAAGACACCCGTGCCCGTGACCCTCGCAGGAGCCTGTAGGCACGAAGGAACCTGAGGCCACAGCCATAACCCCAGGTCACTCCGGGTTCTCCTACCCAAGATCACGGAAGTTCGGTCTAGGCCATCGGCACCGTACCGGTGGTTGTCAACGACGACACCGAGGCCACAGCCGACCAGCTCCGGCCGTTGTTCGCCAGCTTCATAGGCCGCCCCGGGCGTAACTTCCACGCCCAGGCCTTCGCCCGGATGGGGCTGCACGACGTCGCTGCCAAAGTGAGCACGCTGTGGAGCGAGGGAAACCAAAAGGAAGCAGCCGCCGCGATCCCGACATGGCTGGTGGAACAGCTCGCGCTCATCGGCCCTCCGGGCAAAATCCGCGAAGAGCTACCCACATAGCGCAACTCCCTGTTGACGACGCTGCTGGTCTACATCCCCCCGCGCCCGCAAACCCTGCGGCAAGTCGCCGAGCTTGTCCTCGGGTGAACACATCAGAGATCCGCTGCGGGACCTTCGCCTCGAGGACCGGTGCTTCTAGCTTTGCTTTCTCCCGCCACGTGGCCGCCGCGCACCTGCCGGCGTGGCGGCTGCGGCGCCGGCAACGTTCTGCAGCACCTCGACTGCTTCTTGCACCAGGGCGGAGTCGGTACCGTTGCGGAGCGCTTGCTGGCACGCGGTGTGCGCGGCCGCCGCAGCGGCGCGCACACCGGCCGGCCTCCGCGTCGGCCGGGAGCCGGTTCTGCGTTCCGGCAGCCGCTTGATCGTCCTGGTCGTTTTCTGGTCGCTGGAGGGATGTCCTTGATAGGCGAGACTTTGACCGCAGTCGTCACCGGCGCGGCGAGCGGGATCGGGCGGGCGCTGGCTGAGGCGCTTCACGCCAAGGGCGCTCGCCTGGTTCTGGCCGACATCGACACGCCCTCTCCGCGACGGCGACACGGCTCGGCGCCACGGGTGTGCTCGCCGATGTTTCGGATCCGGCGGCGATGAGCGCTCTGGCGACGCAGGCTGCCCTCGCCGGGTACGGCGTCCCCGCCGACCGGATCTACGTCGACGAGGGATTCACCGGAACCACCACCGGCGGCGACGGCGACACCCCGCCTGACCGGGGGTGATGAAGCTGAAGCGGCTTCTTCTTCAGCCAGGCGACGAGCTCGTCCCGCTTGCCCGCGGTCCAGGCGTCCGAACCGTCGATGAGCCCTTCGAGGTGGGGTAACGAGCCGCTCGCGCACTGCGGCATCACGCTCCGCTGCCTCGGGTTTGTGGCAGATCACGAACCGCTCGGCCCGGCCCTGCGTCCAGCAAGCACCCACGTTTCCGGTTTGCCCCAGCCGGGCCGGGGCCGACCCGGGGGCGGCTTCCGGATCTTGCCGGCTGTTCTGGTATCTCGGCCGTTAACGCGACAAGATCACGGACCTGCTCGGGAGTAGCACAAGAGGCCATGACCAGCGGGCAGATCAGCTACGACCTGCGCAGGTTCCCGCGCCCACCAGATAATCCAGCGCATCCCCCGCAGCCGCAGGTACGAGGTCACCGCCGACGGCCTGACCACCGCCCTGTTCCTCACCACCTGGCCCAGCGATTCTCATCCCCGGCCTCGCCGAGCTCACCGGCCCCAGCCCGCCCGGCGGCACACGCCTCCGCCAGGCAGACCGCGCATACAAGGCAGCGATCACCCGATCACCCACCTCGCCCAGCAGGCGTCACTCGCCGCCTGACCACCCTCAGTGACCACCGGCGATCCCCCGCTCGGTACCAGCCGTAACACACGCCGCAACTTGACTCAATCTTCAAGATCCCTGCGGGGAAAGATAACTTACCCCGGGACGTGCCGCTGCTCGGCCGCTCGGCCTGCCCGGTCCCGGATGACCCGCTCAGCCCGATTCAGTGCCATCTACCCGCCCTGGACCCGTTCAGCAAGGTCCGGCGTGCGGCCTTGACCCGCTTGGCACGGGAGACGGTGCGGCCGGACGCTCCGGTCGCTTTCTCGTGAGAAATCTTCGGCGCCATGTATCAGCGCCGCGAGTCTTTGCTCTGTCCAAGTGCGGGAATAAACCTGGAATCTGGCCTGGGAATACCCCCCGGAGGTAGACGAGGCGGGAGAGTGGAAGAGAGATGGGTGAAAAAGGAAATCTGCTCGATATGGGTGAGGGGATTTTCGCGAACCTAGCGGAGCAGGGGCCACAATTTTGGCTCAACTACAAGCAATACATGGAATCTCGGGGCAAGAGTGACCAGGTATCACACGTGATTGCGGAGCATCAGGCGGCTGCGGTTGTGGAACCTGATGCGGCCGCGCAAGATGCGCCGACCGAGTCGGTGGGCGCCCCCGGCCACTGAGTAAGGCTGGCCGGTGGTCGGCGAAGGCCGCCCGGTGCTGGCAATGCTCAGCCGCAGCGATCGCCGTCTGAGCAAGGCATTGCGCCTGCACGTCCCCAGCGATGTGCCGCCGGGTCCAGGTGGCCTCCTCGGGCTGGAACTGGAATTCTCAGTCCGGTCGTTAAGGGGCGGCCAAGTCCATTTCGGTTCGCTGATTCACCGTCTCGCGGCTGGACGGGACCGCGCTTGATCCTGGCGATCCGAACGCCTATCGGTGTTCTTGGGGCGGAGTCATCACTTCCGATGGCGCCGAGGCGGAAATCGCCACGCCGCCGGTCCGGGCGCGGCCAGGCTTTACAGCCCGGCTTCAGGCCTGGGCGCGAACCGGGGAAGCCGAACTGCGCCGCGCAGTGCCGCGCGGCATCGGGCTGGATGGATACTCTGCCCATTTCAGCGCAGCAATGCCGGCCAAGCTCAACGACCGGGTGTGCCGGCTTTACGCCGAGACGTTCGCAGCGGACCTGATGCTGCTGATGGACCGTACCGACTCTCCCGGCCTGCTGGTGCGTCCCCGCCCGGGCCGCACCGAACTATGCGGCGAGTTCATCGAAAATGAGCCACTGGCGGCGGCGGCGGCCTTCGTGGCAGGGAGCACGAGAGCGTGCGCCGCGGCCGTCCGCAGGCCGAGCGGGCGGGCCGCGCTACCGCCCAGGCTTGATGTCCGGCTGGCCCGGGCGGTGCACCGCTACGGCTGGTATGTGGACCGCGGGGCGTTCGGCACGGATCTGCACGCGGCTTCCCGGCGGGCGCTTCTTCCGCGAGCGTCGGGAGGGACGATCTGCGCGCAGTCCCATCTTGAGCTCGCCTGGGCCGCGGCACGGCAGGCCCTGGCAGAAGATGCCGCAGCCTCGGACCTGCAAGCAGCCGAGGCCATGGTCACCGGTTCCCTCCCGCTGCCCGCCGAGCAGGGCCAGCCGGACGACGCTCCCGGCGGCCAGCCTGGCGGGGATGTCCGGTTCCCGTCTCGATGGCACGGTACCGTTCCGGACACGCCCCGCCTCTGCGCGCATGTCCGGCCGGGTTTCACCCTCCGCCCGGTCGCGGCGACGTGGGACTTCACCGTGTTCGAGGCACGTGGTCCGGCGCGCAGGGCGTACGCGTGCATCCCCCGGGACAGCCTGCCGGGCTTCATTGCCGCCCTCGAGCAGGGCGCGCTGGACGATGCCATCGCGGCCTACCTGGCTCTTACCTCCCGCCGCCGGGTGCTGTCAGCGCCCGAGCAGACGAGACGCCCGGGCCTTTACGACCAGATGGGCGCCCCCGCCGGGCTGCTCGCTCCCGAGCGCGACCCCCAGACCGGCCACCAGGAGTCAGGGGAGCCAGGGGCGAAGCGTACGCTGGCACGCCCGGGCAAACGGAACAGGCAGGAACAGGAGGCTCCCCGAAAGGACAGGAGGCTCCCCGAAAGGAACAGGAGGCTCCCCGAAAGGACAGCTCCCGGGTCCGTTTCCCGAGAGCGGTAGCCATCGGCGTCGCAATCGCCGTCGTGCTGGCGGCCGCGGGCGTGGCCACAGCGGTGCTCAGCCGCGGGCACAGCGGACCGAATGGCAAACCCCCAGCTGTTGTGTCCTTCCAGCCGTCTGCTCTCGTCTTTCCCGCCGTCCAGGTCAACGCGAGCATCACCAGGTCCTTCACCATGACCAACAACGGCAATTCGCCAGCGACAATCACCCGGATAAGCATCCGCGGGCCAAGCCGGCATGATTTCTCCGTCCTCACACCGGCCCTCCTCGACGCTGCCCGCCGCCGCAGCCAGGCCGTCCATCCAGCCGCGCAACCGCCGCCGTGCCACCGACGCATCCCGCACGCGCAGACCTGCACGATCACAGTGGCATTCACCCCATCGGCGCCAGGGTCCCACACTGCTGATTTGCGCATCTACCTCGCTTCCCCCCTGCAGCCGCAGGACATCGCCCTGAGGGGCACGGGCACCATCACCCCGCCACCGTCGTCGCCTTCGGTCTCCGTCACCGGCGTCTCCCCGGCCAGCGGGACTACCAAGGGTGGCACGAGCGTGACCATCACGGGCACCGGCTTCACCGCCCCTCCGGCGGTCACCGGCGTCAGCTTCAGCAGCGCGGCCGCGCAGTTCACCATCGACTCCGGCGCACAGATCACCGCCACCAGCCCGCCCGGCACCGGCACCGTACACATCACCGTCACCACCCCGGCCGGCACCTCAGCGGCCACCGCCGCCGACCAGTTCAGCTACACCCAGACCGCCACGACCACGACCACCACGGCCCTCGCGTCGTCGGCGAACCCGTCGACAGTGGGGCAGGCGGTGACGTTCACGGCCACCGTCAGCGCGAACTCGCCGGGGACCGGGACGCCGACCGGGACGGTCACGTTCGCCGACGACGGCTCGCAGATCGGCACCGCGACGCTTAACAGCGACGGGACCGCGACGATCGCCACCTCGGCACTGGCCGTCGGCGGCCATGCCATCACAGCCAGCTACGGCGGTGATCAGAACTTCACCGCCAGCACCGGCTCGCTGACCCAGACCGTCAACCAGACCGCCACGACCACGACCACCACGGCCCTCGCGTCGTCGGCGAACCGGTCGACAGTGGGGCAGGCGGTGACGTTCACGGCCACCGTCAGCGCGAACTCGCCGGGGACCGGGACGCCGACCGGGACGGTCACGTTCGCCGACGACGGCTCGCAGATCGGCACCGCGACGCTTAACAGCGACGGGACCGCGACGATCGCCACCTCGGCACTGGCCGTCGGCGGCCATGCCATCACAGCCAGCTACGGCGGTGATCAGAACTTCACCGCCAGCACCGGCTCGCTGACCCAGACCGTCAACCAGACCGCCACGACCACGACCACCACGGCCCTCGCGTCGTCGGCGAACCGGTCGACAGTGGGGCAGGCGGTGACGTTCACGGCCACCGTCAGCGCGAACTCGCCGGGGACCGGGACGCCGACCGGGACGGTCACGTTCGCCGACGACGGCTCGCAGATCGGCACCGCGACGCTTAACAGCGACGGGACCGCGACGATCGCCACCTCGGCACTGGCCGTCGGCGGCCATGCCATCACAGCCAGCTACGGCGGTGATCAGAACTTCACCGCCAGCACCGGCTCGCTGACCCAGAGAATCTGGGACTGAGACAGATGAGCGAGTCGTGCGGCGTGTCCTGTGACGTGCTGGCCTGGACCGCCGAATGGTATGTGCGGGAGGAAACGCTCCGGGAGGCCACCGGGTGATCATCAACTACCATCACGGCCTGCCGCTCGGCGACCGGCCGAAGCTGCGCGAGGCCCTGGGCATGCTGCAGGCCGGCGACACGCTGGTGATCTACAAGCCGGACCGGGTCGCCCGGTCCATGAAGGAACTGCTTGTGCTGCTGGAAGACCAGCTGCACGGCCGGGGAATCAACCTGCACATCCTGACCGGCATCTGCGCCGGGATCCACCGCCCGGACGGGGCGGCCATCGCGGACAAGATGCTGTTCATGGTCGCCGCGATGGCCGCGGAGATGGAACGCGACCTGATTCGCGAGCGCACCCTGGACGGGCTGCGCGCCGCCGAGGCCCAGGGCCGGGCCGGGACGCGGCGGCGGCTCACAGCCCGAGCCGTGCGGCGGGTGTGTCCCAGCCCACCGTCTTGCGCGGCCGGGCGTTCAGCTCCGCGGCCACGTCGGCTAGGTCGTCCGGCCGGTAGGCGCGCGGGTCGCTGCCCTTGGGGAAGTACTGGCGGACGTTCGATGGCCGCTGCCACGGGCTGGCCTTGTCGTCCGGGTGCTGCCGCTTGGTGGCTACCAGGTCGAGCATGTACTGCCACAGCTCGTCCCGCGCCGCGAACATCGCGTCCTCGCCGACATCGAGCCGGAGCAGGGTCGAGGTGCACCGTTGGAATAGCGCTCTGTCCTGGTAGGGCACGCCGAGCAGCTCGCAGATCACCAGCGAGGGGATCGGGCGCGCGAAAGCCGGTACGAGATCTGCCGGGGGACCGCTGCGCTCCATCGCGTCCAGGTGTTCCGAGACACCCGGCCAGGTGCCGATGCGCCACGACATGCTCATCTACGGCGTCCACCGGCTCCCGGTCGCCTGGTAGGGGTCCCGGTAGTACTGGCCGGAGAACCAACGGATATCGCTGACCTGCGCTAACGTGGGGGCCAGGGTCGAGGCGGGTCAGCCATCCGCGTTCCGTCGCGCGATCTGCCCGATCGACAGCACCTCCCCTTTGATCTAGCCGAGCCCGGTCCCCGGCCGGTAGGGGAGCGGGTAGTGGGGCCCGGTGTCGCGCGCCGGTCGTTGCCTGCGCTACATCACCCGAAGCAGGTCCACACACTCGCGGTACGCGCCAGCGGCTGCCCGAACGGCACCCCGTACGGCGGCCATCGCGGTCGCGGCGGGGGTGCGGGCGCTGAGCTGGATAACCGCTGTGCCCAGCTTGATCCGGCTGGTCCGCGCGCCATACCACGCCAGCGGGGTAAGCGCGTCGGAGCCGGACCCCTCCGAGGTCCAGACGGAGTCGTATCCGAGCCGTTCCGCCGCCAGAACGATCTGAGTGGGCGTCGCCCGGCGTGACCCAGAACCCGAGACTCAGGCCCAGCCTCAGCTCATCTGTCACTAGCGCTACCTCCGCTGCCGTCCAGGTGCCTCGCCCATTGCCGCAGTGTCATTGCCCGCATCGGGCGGGGTGTCACTCGGTCATCGTCGCCCGACCGATGAAGCCGTGCCGCCAGGGCCGGCCCCTAGGTTCGGCCCTGGTTGTGGTCCGGGCGCGGCTGGGGGGCGCCGGTGCGGGTGATGAGGTCTTTGCGGGATCGGATGCCGAGCTTGTCGAAGATGTGCCCGAGGTGAAACTCGACGGTCTTGACACTGACATACAGCTCGGCCGCGGTTTGCCGGTTAGTGCGGCCGGTGGCGACCAGGCGGGCCACCGCCTGCTCGGCCGGGGTCAAGCCGACGAAGGCAGGTGTATTTTCTGTTGTCACGGGCGCGCCAGCGGCGGCCAGCTCCCGGTCGCAGGACTGCAGGTAGGGCCGGGCGCCCAGGGTGATCAGGCGTTGCCGGGCGGAGCGCAGCCGGGCGATGGCCGCCTGTGGTTGGCTGGCGGCGCGCAGTCGGCGGGCGTCGGAGATCTCCAGTTGCGCGGCTACCAGTGGCATCCGCAGGCCGTGGGCGTGGCGCCAGGCGTTTTCGAACGCCGCCGCGGCGGTAGCGTGATCGCCCGCCGCCGAGGCGAGGTCGCCGCGCAGCCGGGCCGCAGCCACCAGGGCCGACGGCGGGCCGGCCGGTGACGGGGCCGCCTCCAGCTCAGCCAGAGCCATTTCGGCCTGGCCGAGGCGGCCCAAGCCGATCAGGGCCTCGATCTCGACGGATCGCCAGTGGTGGCCAGCCAGGAGGGTCACGAACTCCGCCCTGCCGGTGGCGCGCAGGGCCGCGGAGGCGCCGGCGGCGCCGTCCAGATCGCCCCGGGCCATGGCCAGGAACGCCCGGGCGATGGCGGCCGCGCCGACCGACCCCACGTCGCCGGTGGCCTGGGCGGCCTCGGTGGTCATCCGGACGTGCGCCACGGCCAGGTGCCAGTCACCGCGGGCCGCATGAATGATCGCGGCGGCGCTGTGCACCCCGCTGAACTCCCACGCCCGGTCGGCGTCGTGAGCGAGCGAGACAGCCAGCTCGGCGTGCAGCACAGCGTCGTGCCAGGAGCCGAGGAAGTACTCGGCGGTTGCCAGATAGCTCAGGCATACGCTGGCGGTACGCAGCGGGACACCGGCCCGCAGCCTCGCCGCCGCGGTGGAAAGATCGGCGACCGCCCCGGCCAGGTCCTCGGCCAGTACCCTAGCGATGCCCCGCAGCACCAGCGTGTCGCTGTCCTCCCGCGGCACCTCGGAGGGGACGGCGGGCAGGAACGCCAGCCCGGCCAGGCCCTCAGGTCCCCGCCCATCTAGAAATAGGGCGACCGCCAGCACGCCCAGCGCGTCGTGGCGCACTGCGGCCGGGGCGCCCGCCGCGGCCGCCCGCTGACCCCATCCGATCGCCTCCCGGGTCCGGCCCGCCATCACACACAATGACGCCAAGTGGAGAGCGGCCGCAGCACCTACGAACGGGTCCCCGGCCGGGTCGTGGGTCCGCCATGCCTCCACCAAGCGGGCCTCGGCCGTGGCGGCCCGGCCCGCGAGGAAATCCAGCGCGCCCAGCAACCAGCTCCGCCGCGCACCCGGCCCGGCCGCCACCCGGGCGGCAAGGACCTCCGCCTCGGCCACCTCGCCGTAAAAGACCAGGATCTCCAGCGCGTCCAGCAGGCGCCGATCGGCCGCCGCAGGGTCGCTGCTGACCGCCGCTGCCTGCGCCAGCCAGGCCACCGCCTGCCCCGTCCGGCCCAGATCCATGGCTTCCCGCCCTACCGCCTCCAGCTCGGCGGCCAGCCCATCGTCCGGGCCGACCGCCGCCGCCACCCGGTGTCCCAGCGCCTCCTGCCGATCCACGAGGCCCGCCGCCCGCTCATGCAACCCGCGCCGCCGGGCCGGGCACAGATCGTCGTACACGGCCCGCCGCACCAGCGGGTGGCTGAACCCGACCCCGGCCCCACCGAGCCGCTCGGCCAAGATCCCCGCCGCCATCGCCTCTCCTAAGGCCGGCAGCGGATCGCCGAGATCCGCCAATGCGGACGCCGCGGCCAGCTCGCAGTGGTGGCCCAGCACCGCCGCCGCCACCACCAGCTGCCGGGCCGCCGGGCTCAGCGAGCCCACCCGCGCCAGCACCGTCCCGGCTAGCGAACGTGGCACGCGCAGCTCCCCGCCGGGCTGGTCAAGCCCCCCGGCCCCGGCCTCTTCCAGCACCGCCCGGCAGTACAACGGGTTACCGCCTGTCTCCTCGAGCAGACGCCCGACGGCGCGGCGCGGCAACTCCCCGGCCCCCACCGCGCGGCCCAGCGCCATCACATCCTCCGGTTCGAGGCCGCCGAGGCGGATCCGGCTGGCCCGGTGGTCCCCGGCTAGGAAACGCTGCCAGCCATCGCCCAACCGGGGCAGCTCGCCCGCGCGGGCCGCCACTACCACCAGCACCTGATCGGCGTGCAGGCGGCGCACCGCGAACAGCAGCGCCCGCGCCGACGGCCCATCCGCCCACTGCAGGTCATCGATGGCCGCCAGCACCATCCCCTGGCCGCGGCACAACTGGCCCAGCCAGGTGACCAGGTCCGCGCCGACCGCCAGCGGGTCCACCCGGTCGCTCAGATCGGAGGCCAGCAGCCCCGCCGGGCTGCCCCCCGCGCCGTGGGCGCTGGCCACCAGCTGGCCCACGATCCCGTACGGCAGCAACAGCTCCGACTCGTCGCCACCTGCGCGTAGCACCGTCGCACCGGCCAGTCCCGCCGCGAACCGCGTCAGCAGGGTCGACTTGCCGATGCCCGCTTCACCTTCGACGAGCACCACCTGGGGCTGGCCACCGCGTGCCGCCGCGGCGGCCGCCTCCAGCACGGCCACCTCGCTCGCCCGGCCAACAAACACCCCCCAGCCGGAAGCTGCGGCAGCAGACGGCAACCTGCGCTCGGGAAAGGTCAACGCTCGCCTCCCCGGTCATGGGGCGCAAAAAAAGAGGGTTCCGCCAGCACGCCTGATACCCCGCAGCGTCCCCGGAGCCACGCCCCCGAAACCGCGCCAAGCCGACGTAGTCGGCGGCCTGGACCCGCGCCTTAGGCGCCTCAGCCCCCGGCGGGCCGAGGAGCTGGCCCGGTGCTTAGGTAACTGACCCCGTCCGCCAAATTTCTGATGTTGTTCTGCAAGTTCCGAGCCGGATACGTGCGCGAATGGGGGTGGCCTGCACCGGTCAGGTCGCGGCGGCCCGCTTGGAGAGCTTCGTAACGTGACGGTAGATGGTTGGCCGGGTGACGCCGAACTCGTCGGCGATCTGCTGCACGGTGTGCTCCCCGGACTCGTACATCTCCCGGGCGATCTTCGCCTGGCGCCGGGTGAGCTTCGGCTTCTGCCCACCCGTACGGCCCCGGGCGCGGGGCGGCAGCCAGGCCGTCCGTGGTGCGCTCCGACATCAGGGCGCGCTCGAACTCGGCGATCGCGCCGAGAATCGAGAAAAACATCCTCCCCGCCGCGGTGGACGTTTCGATGCCCTGGTCGAGCACGACCAGGTGGACAACTCTGGCCTGGAGGTGCTTCGACAGCTCCAACAGGTGCTCCAAGGACCGGCCCAGCCGGTCCAGCTTGGTCACCACGAACTGGTCGCCTCCACGGGCGACCAGCAGCGCCTTGTCCAGCTCGGGCCGGCGAGCCAGCTTCCCGGACGCCTTGTCGGCGAAGATCTCATCACACCCGGCCGCCGCCAGGGCGTCGTGCTGTGCGTCGGGGTTCTGGTCGCGGGTGGACACCCGCCCGTAGCCGATTCTCATGCCGCGAACCGTATCGCGAACCCCCGACAGCTTTACCAAGGTGCGTACACGTGTTGCATTACACCCCCGGCCAGCGCGGATATCATCGTGATCTTCGTGTGTCGCGAACGAACGTTCCCGTACGCCATACCGACCCGGGCTCGCCGCGACGCAATCGCCGAGGCCAGCAGCAAAGGCATCAGCCGGACGGGAGCAGCTCGCAGCCGAGCTTTGGCCCCCTGTAATACTGCCCGGGGCTTCGCCCCAGCCCGGCCGCTGGCACGTTCACCGTGGGCCCGGGCGGGAGCCTCGCGCAGGTCCCGCACGACCGCCAGCGCCACCCGCCTGATCGCGGGGTGGCGTTGGCGTCGCTGCACGAGGGGATCTCACCCCCTCCGACGCGCGGGGAGGTTCTTGTAGGGGGTAACCACGCCGGCGGGGCTGAGGGTGTCCTCGGTCCAGCTGGAGATCTCCGACGCCCGTCGGCTGCGAGCCGCCGACCAACCGGACTCTACTAAATGGCTGTAATACTAGCCTGATACAGTCCTCGTGGCCCAAAGTGCGGTCCCGGGCGCGGAGTTGCTGCCGGGTGGGTAGATCACAAAGTTCCCGTCATCTTGCATTAATGCATATGCGCCGGGATGACCCTGTGTGTTAGAGGCCCAGACTGCAGTACTGCTCTCACCAGCAGGGAAACCGTAAATCACGAGGTTGCCATCGTCCTGCATTGGGCACTCACTAACGGCTCGGCCATTGGTGCCAGAAGCCCACAGCGCTGCGTCAGTGTTCTCGCCGTTGTCGTGGCGATACAAGACGAGGTTCCCGTCCCGCTGCAGAATGAGTTTGAAGAAGTGTCCCGTATCACCGGGATAGTCGAAGACATCATCCGATGTGAGTTGGGCGCCGGGAACGAGCCTGTCGCCCGGAGTCAAGGTATTTGCCATGTCATGCACTCCTCACTAGGTTGCGGAACGCCGTTGGACATTGCACACTCGCTCAGTTCGCCACGCTTTTTTCGCGTGAAACGAGCCGTGTGGGTTACTTAGTCATCGTCACCGGCCGCTGAAGCCGTGTCGCCAGGGTTGGACCCTAGGTTCGCCCCTGGTCCTGACGCGGGCGGGGCTGACGCGCGCGGCGACGTTCCTGGGGTCGCCGCGGGCCAGGAACGCCTAGACGAACAATTCGGCCGTCCCACACTTTCGACGTATGACCTGATTGAGGTTCCCCCCGAACCGTGGAGGACTCCCTATGCTGCCTCTACTTTAGCGGAATTCTCGTAGTCGATGGGCGATTTCATGCCACAAGAACTGTGACGCCTGCGGCTATTATAGAAGTCACATACCCAGCCCACCACGATTTCCCTCGCCTCATTCCGTGTGCTAAAGTGATGACGCGATAGCACCTCCCATTCCAGAGTCGAGAAGAACGATTCCGCTGCTGCATTATCGAAACACGACCCCACACGGCCCATCGACTGGCGGATCCCAAGTTTGGCGCATAGGCCGGTGAACTCATCGGCGGTGTAGGTGGAACCCCGGTCCGTGTGGAAGATCACTTCGGCGACGTTCCCGCCACGGGCCGCCACCGCCATCTTGATGGCCTGGCCTGCCAGGTCAGCGTCGGGATGGGCGCTGGTGGCATACCCCAGCAGGCGGCGGGAGAACAAGTCGAGGGCGGTAGCCAGATAGAGCTTCCCCTCGTCTGTGGGTATCTCGGTGATATCCCCGCACCATTTCACATTCGGCGCTGGCGCGGTGAAGCCGCGTTTCAGCAGATCCGGGAACGGCCGCTTCTTTTTGTCTGGACGGGTCAGCCCCTTGCGGCGTTTCTTTGACCGCCCCACCAGGCCCTGGCGGGCCATCGACTTAGCCTCGATCCACCGCGTAAATAGGGTTCTGCCGGGCGCGCCGACGCGAAAGGTGCCCTCTGAACTGGGACGATGGGAGTTGCTAACACTTCCATTCCCCAGATGGAGAGGACACCTCGCAAGTGCGATTGTTGCACGGGCTGGCGAAGATTCACGCATCGTTTGATGACCCGAATCTCGTGTCACGGGCGGGCCTGGTCCCGGTGATGGCCCTGGCGCAGCGGGCCGGCCTTGCCGCGCTGGCCGGCGAGCATGTGGCCATCGCTGACCGGTGCGGGGTGAATGCGCACCTGAAAGTGCCGTGCCTGGTCGCCGGGATGGTCGCCGGGGCGGACAGCATCGACGACATGGACCTGCTGCGGCATGGCGCGATGCCGGCGCTGTTTGGCGGGATCCGGGCACCGTCCACGCTGGGGTCGTTCCTGCGCTCGTTCTCCTGGGGGAACGCCCGGCAGGCGGAGAAGGTCGAGCCGGCTGCTGCTGGCGGACCTGGCCCGCCGCACGCCGTTGCTGCCCGGCAAGGACGTGGTGGCGTTCGTGGATATCGACTCGATGCAAAAACGTGTCTACGGCCGCAAGAAGCAGGGCGCGGCGTTCGGCCATACCAAGATCCAGGGCAAGAGCCTGCTGGTGCGGGGGCTGAACGCGCTGACCGCCACGATCAGCACGCCGCTGGCTGCGCCGGTGATCGCCGCCACCAGGCTCCGCGGCGGCAACGCGGGCTCGGCCCGGGGCGCCGCGTCCTTCGCCACCGAATCGGTCACTACCGCCCGCGCCACCGGATGCGCCGGGACGCTCGTGGTGCGGGCCGACTCGGCGTTCTACTCCGCGGCGTTCACCGGCGCGGTCCGCCGGGCCGGGGCGTGCTTTTCGGTCACGGCGAAGATGGACCCGGCCGTCAAGGCGGCGATCGCCGCCATCGGCGAGGATGCCTGGACCCCAATCAGATATCCGCGGGCGATCTGGGACGACCAGCTGCGCTGCTGGGTGTCGGACGCCGAGGTGGCCGAGGCGCACTACACCGCCTTCACCTCGAAGAAGGGGCAGGCCATCACCGCCCGGCTGATCGTCCGCCGGGTCAAAGACCTCAACCGCACGGCCGCCCAGGGCCAGGACGAGATGTTCCCCGTCTGGCGCTACCACGCCGTGTTCACCGACTCCCCGTTCGCGACCATCCAGGCCGAAGAGCACCACCGCGACCACGCCCAGGTCGAACAGCTGTTCGCCGACTGGACCGACGGGCCCCTCGCGCACCTGCCATCAGGCTCGTTTCCCGCGAACGCGACCTGGCTCGCCTGCGCCGCCATCGCGCACAACGTGCTGCGCGCCGCCGGATCCCTGGCCAGCCTCGCCTACGCCAAGGCCCGCGGCGCCACGTTGCGCCGCGACCTCATCAACGTCGCCGCCCGGACCGCCCGCCACGGCCGCGGCGAGATCACCCTGCACCTGCCCGAAGGCTGGCACCGCGAGCAGCACTGGATGAGCCTCTTCGAGGCCGCCTGCGGCCCGCCCGCCCACGCGGCCTGACCAGCCCAGACACAGTCACGCATTCCCACGGCCCCAGCGGCCACCCGGCGAACTGCCAGCCAAGATCCCCGATCAGAAACCGTGGACAAGCCGCAGAAAGGTGAGCGGCGAGAAAACCACGTCCCCTGCCATCCTCAAGATCACGTCCACTGGGCCATTGCCCCGCAACGCGATCATCTGAATTCGGGCGGTGGATTGAGGCTTAGCGACCGTCTTCTCGCTGATCCGCCATCCTTCCTCGACCAGGTCACGGTGAATGCGCGGCGATCCGTAGGTCTGCCCGGACGCTTTGAACGCAGCAGCCACCGCCTGGTCCACCTCGGCGCGCCGCTGCTGGGACGGCGTGCACGGCCGGTCGCGCCACTTGTGGAACCACGACTCCGACACGCCCAGAGCCCGGCACGACACCGCGTACGGCACGCGGTGGCTGGCCTTCTGGTCGGCAATGAACGCGGCCCGGCTCAACGCGTCGCCTCCCTCACCCAGAAGACCACCCCTCGCTTGAGGACATCGCGCTCCATCCGGAGCTCGGCATTCTCGCGGCGCAGCTGAACCAGCTCAGCGCGCTCGTCGCGGGACAGGCCCTCCGCCTCGCCCCGCTCGACCCGGTCGCGGGCGACCCAGTTGCCCAGCGTGCCCTCGTTGATTCCAAGGTCACGCGCCACCTGGGCGATCGGCTTCCCGGTCTCCCGAACGATCCGGACCGCGCCCACGCGGAACTCCGGATCAAATGTCCTTCGCTTCTCCGGCATGGCTACCCCTTATAGCCGATGCCTCCTCGATCCGGGGGGAAGCTCAATACCCGGTGCCCGGGGTTCGTCTGCCGTCCGTGCGCTGAGCCCTCCAAGCCGTTCCTGGCGTCCGATAACCCCCCGCTTATCGGAAGTCAGAAAAGGACACGGGGAGAGGTCGCGAAGCCGCGATCGATCCCTATCAGACCGCACGCCTATGAAGGGACCATCGACGATGGAGAGCTGGCAGCCGCCGGACGAGGAAACGGACGCGCTCGTCGCCGTGCCGGCCCGGAGCTCCTACAGCTACGGCGAGCCGCAAAGTAGCGGTGAGCTGCTTATCGAAGTCGGTACGCAGTGATCTCAAGTGGGGCATACCGGCCGGTAGATGGCTCCGTGTTCCTGATCGTGGTTAGCGATCGTCTTTCGGTGGTCGTTGATCGCGAAGGGTGCCCCAGGTGCGGACCGAGTGGGAGCCGGACGAGCTGATCGGCGCGTGGACACTGGTCGAGGGTGACTGGAAGCTGATCGCGAACAAGACGGGCGTGACCCGGCTCGGCTTCGCGGTGATGTTGAAGTTCTACGAGATCGAGGGCCGGTTCCCGGCCTACCCGGAGGAGATCCCGCAGGCCGCCGTCGGCTATATCGCCTCGCTGGTGAAGGTCGATCCGGCGCTGTTCGCCAAGTACTCCTGGCGGGGCGGGACGATCGAGTACCACCGGGCGCAGATCCGCAAGGCTTACGGGACGCGGCCGCCGACCGAGGCCGATGAGGACCGCTGGGCGCGGTGGCTGGCCAGCGACCAGAGAGATGTGCCCGGCGGAGAGCAACCGGGACCGGCTGGCTGCGGCGTTGCTCCGGCGGTGCCGGAGCGAGAAGGTGGAGCCGCCGGCCAGCGGCCAGGTGGAGCGGGTGGTGGCCTCGGGCTTCCGCCGGCTCGACGAGGCCTTCGCCGCTGCGGTCGCTGCAAGGCTGGGCCCGGTGGTGTGTGGCAGGCTGGAGGATCTGCTGCGCCGCCCGGATGTGCGGGCGGAGCTGAAGTCCGACCCGGGCCCGCTGGGGCTGGACACGCTGCTGACCGAGATCGGCAAGCTGGCCACCGTGCGGGCGCTGGGGCTGGCCGAGGTGGTGTTCACCGACACCTCCGACCGGATCGTTGCGGCCTGGCGGGCTCGTGCGGCGCGCATGTACCCTTCCGACTTCGCGGACTGCCCGGATCCGGCGGTGCGGTACACGCTGCTGGCGGTGCTGTGCTGGACTCGCCAGGCCGAGCTCGTTGACGGTCTCGTTGAGCTGCTGATCGGGCTGATTCACCGGATCAACGCCCGTGCCGAGCGGCGGATGGAGAAGGAGCTGATCGGCGCGCTGACGAACGTGCCGGGCAAGCGCACGATCTTCACCAAGATGGTCGACGCCGCCCTGGAGCGCCCCGATGACACCGTACGGGAGGCGCTGTACCCGGTGGTGCCGGGCGGGGTGATGACGCTGAAGGCGCTGGCCAGGGAGCTGAAGGCCACCGAGCGGGCGCTGGCCGAGCGGGTCCGCTACCAGCTCCGTGGCTCCTACTCCCACTACTACCGGCGAATGCTCGCGCCGCTGCTGGCCGCTTTGGAAGCAGGTCCACCAGGCCAGGCGTCGGCGTCGGTCGGCCCGCATTGCCACAGCCACAGGTCCCTGGGGGCTTGCGGCCACCGGGCAGGCGCCGCACTTGCCAGCCCAGTGCCGGTTCGACTGCCCATACCAGGTTTCCGGGAACCCGGTGGAAACCGTTCGCGACGATGCCCTCCCCTCGGTCTCGGTCTCCTGGACCATGCCGGTGTCCTTGTTCTCCAGCATCACGATGCGCGCGGGCTCGAACAGGACTACCGGGGTGGGCTCGACGGAGCCGCTGTCGTCTGCGACAAGGTTCCCGTCCGGGCCGATTCCGGCGGCAGGCCGCATTCCACCGAGGACCGGGTCAGTGAGGTAGGTGGCGCGGCAGGGCATGTCAGCGACGAATACTTCCCCTGCAGCGTCAAGGTCAGCGATGGTGCTGATCAGCCGGGAATTGCCTGGCTGTGCCTGCCGTGATCTCTGGCGCTGGGCCTTGATACGCCTGGCCTTACCCATGGCGTGCTCCTCGGGGTTGACGAGTTACGGGCTGGGGACGGGGACGCGGGGCGCGGTGCGAACCTGTTCGCGGACGCCTCGGGGAAGCTGGCCGGGCGTGGGTTTCCGCAGCCCGCTCCTGCCCCCTCGGACCTGCGCGGGGCACCGGCGCCCGCGCGGAGGCGTGCTCCTGGTGCTGGGGGCCGCTGATGCTAGCGTTACGGTCATGCCATTGCATGTTGCGGAGGCCGCGGGTCTTATCTGGGCGGGGATCGGCGGCAAGCGCCTGCTGGATCACCCGTTTTACCGCCGCTGGGAGGCGGGGACGCTGGCCAGGGGCGAGCTGGCCGCCTACGCCGAGCAGTACCGGCATATCGAGGCCGCTTTGCCGGAGGTCCTCGGCCGGGTCGTGTCGAACCTGCCGGATGGCCCGGCCCGGGCTGCGGTGAACGCCAACCTGTCCGACGAGCTCGGCCGGCCAGCGCCGCACCTGGAACTGTTCGACACCTTCGCCGCTGCGGCCGGGGCACGGTCCGGCGCGCCGCCGGCCCCGGCGACGCGGTCCCTTGCTGCGTTGCAGCTGTCATCCGCCGCCAGCGACCCGGTCCGGGGGCTCGGCGTGCTCGCCGCCTACGAGACCCAGGCCGCCGCCGTCGCGGCGACGAAAGCCGCCGGGTTGCGCCGCCACTACGGCATCGACGGCCCCGGCGTGGCGTTCTGGGATGTGCACGCGGACCTGGAAGCCGACCACGCCGACTGGACGGCCAGCGCGCTGGCCGCCACCGCCGCCAGCCCCGCGCAGGTGACCAGCGCGGCAGCGGACGGAGCCCGCGCATGGTGGCAGTTCCTCGACGAACGCGAGACCGCGGCGTAGATCACCGGCCGCGCGATCACCGCGGCGCGCGGGGGCGGCCACTTCAAGGACTGTGAGCAGAGTTGTGGTGGCGAGCTGGAAGTGCGCTTCGGGGTCGTCGGTGGATTGTCCGCTGTGAAGGCGGGCGAGCGCCAGGCGGGTGCTGACCGGAGGGGGTAGGTCGGATGCGGGGACGCGCGGCGACTCGTGCTCGCGGAACAGAACAGCATCGTTTATGGCTGCCCCGACTCATCGGGACGCGCAGTCAATGGACACTGCGTCTATCTGCCGCGGCCTGGGCGGGCGCGTGTACGTGAACATCGGCGGTCCTGTCTCTTGTGGCTGCCCGATCGTGAACTGGCGGTGGTGGCCGCCGAGGTGGCGGTAGATGGTCTGGCGGGAGACGCGGAACATGCCGGCGATCTGGGTGACGGTGTACTGGCGGGAGTTGTACATGCGGCGGGCCTCGGCGGCCTGCAGCTCGGTGAGCCCCGGGCCGCCGCCCGCTGTTGTTCCCTTTGGCGCGGGCGGCGTCGAGGCCGTCGCGGGTGCGCTCGCGGATGAGGTCGCGTTCGAACTCGGCGATCGCGGCGAGCACGTGGAACAGCAGCTTTCCGCCGGGCGTGGCGGTGTCGATCGCCTGATCGGTGACGGTCAGGTCGACGCGGCGGTCGCCGAGTCGCAGCACGAGGTCGACCAGGTGTTTGACGGAGCGGCCGAGCCGGTCCAGTTTGGTGCATACCAGCGTGTCGCCGGGCCGCAGGTAGTCCAGGCAGGCGGTGAGTTCAGGGCGCTCGGCAAGCTTGCCGCTCGCGGTGTCGCTAAAGATCCGCTCGCATCCGGCGGCCCGGAGGGCGGCGTGCTGGGCTTCGGGGTTCTGGTCGCGGGTGGAGACCCGGGCGTAGCCGATGAGTGCCATGGCCAGGAGCGTGCCACAAAGGGTGACTGGCCGCGGGCCGTGACACCGGTTTCGTACATGGGTTCCGTGACAGCCGGTCCGGGCGTGTCGCGCTGTCCACGGACGCCGGTGATCTTGTAGCATTAACGGCCGTTTGCGACACAGCCCACGGGACCGGAGTCAGCTTCGGCGGATCCATTGGCGAGCAACCAACCGTTGCTCCCGAGCGAGCACGGCAGTGCTCTCGTCCGTGCCGTCGCCCGGCGCCCGTACGCAGGCGCGCCGCGGCGTTCAGCGGCTGAACCCCGCGCGACCGGGCGATAGCGAGGCCGCGGCGCGTTAGCGCCGGGCGGCGGGTGCGAGCAGGCCCAGGTCGCGGGCGTGGGCGACGGCCTCGGCCCGGCGGTGGGTGCCGAGCTTGGCGTACAGGTGGCGCATGTGGGTCTTGACGGTGTGGCGCGAGACGTACAGTTCGTTCGCGATTTCCGGCGCGGTCAGGTGGGTCGGCAGGTAGCGCAGCACGCGCAGCTCGCTGTCGCTCAGCGGCTCGAGCGGCGGCTGCGGCCCGGCGGCCGGCGGCGCAGGCGTCCGGCCGGCCAGCAGGCTCTGGATCTCCGCGATCAGGGCGGCGTGGGCGGTGCCGTGCCGGGCGTGGCGCTCCAGCAAGCCCGGCGCAGGGTGCAGCAGGAACAACCAGAGCGCGCCGTCGGCTTCGGTCAGGTCGAGCGCGCTCTCCAGGGCCCGGTCGGCGGCGCCCTCGTCGCCGAGCGCGTCCTGGGCGGTCGCCTCCAGCAGGAAAGCCCCAGCCAGCCAGCTCGGGCGGATCAGGGGAGCGGAGCCGTCCAGGACGGGCGCGAGTGCGGCGGTCGCCGCGCAGGGGTCATCTTGCGCGAGCCGCAGCGCCGCCAGGGCAATGCGTATCTCGCCACAGTCACGATCCTGTTCGCTGAGGTCGGCAAGGGCGTCCTCAGCGCGCTCGAAGTCCCGTAGGCGCACCAGGGCGTGCAGTAGCAATGCCCTCGCCGGCTGGACAAGCAGGTGCGGCACGGCGAAGAGCCCGGCCAGCAGCGCGGCGGCCTGGAACGCCGGCACCGCGTCGGCGTCACGGCCGCGCGCCAGCTCCAGCAGCCCGCGGATGTGCTGGACCCCCAACGCCGCCGCGGGCTCGGCTTCAGCTCTGACGGTGCGGTCGGCGCGCTGGACCCAGGGCTCTGCCTCCTCGGGCCGCCCTTGCCAGGCCAGCACGGCTCCCAGCATCATGTAGGCGGTGCCGGCAGCCGGCTCGTCGGTCCAGCCGTGCCGTTCGGCCAGCTCGATCGCTTGCCTGCTGCGGTCCGCGGCCCGCACCAGCGACCGGTTGAACTCGATCGCCGCCTGGTAGGCCAGGCCCACGAACTCGAGATACGGCCGCCCGATCCGCCGCGCGAGCGCCCGGCCTTGCTCCAGGTGCCGCCCTGCCTCCGCGAACCGACCCGCCCACAATTCGGTGGTGCCGATGCTGATCAGCGCGAGGGCGCGCAGGTCATCCCCGAGTCCGGGCTGGGCGGCGTCGGGGGCCTTGGCCAAGGCCTGCAGCCGCTGCGCCTCCTCGGCCACGCCCGGCAGGTTGCCACGCTGGCGGTCCAGCTGCAGCCGCACGATCCCGAGCAGCAGCTGCACGTGGTCACGCCGTGATTCCGGTACCGACGCCACTGTTCCCCGTTGCGCCAGGCCCAGGTACCGCTCGGCCGCCTCCAGGGACCCCTGCGCCAGCTCATCCGCCGCGGCCACTGCGGCCAGCTCAGCATCGGTCGCGCGGGCCTCGGCGGGGAACCGGGCGAGCAGCTTGGGGTGCCCCGAGCTTTCCGGATCAGGATCCATTAGGGTCTTACCGGAAAGGACGGGGAACGGGTGACGGGGAAAAGCAAGAAATATACGCCCGAATTCCGCGAAGAAGCTTCCCGGCTGGTCATTGACGGTTCGCGGCCGGTCGCTGAGGTGGCGCGGAAGATCGGCATAAACGAGTCGACGCTCGGCTACTGGGTTAAGGCTTACCGGCGGAAGCATTCGGGGGAAGAGCTGCCGCTGGACATGCCGCACCGGGCGCGGCTGAACGAATTGGAACGACGGGTAAAGGAGCTGGAGCAGGAAAATGCGTTCCTGAAAAAAGCAGCGGCGTACTTTGCGAGGGAGCATCGGTGAGCGAGAAATACGAGCTTATCGAGGCTGAGTACGCTGACGCATGCGCCACGGATGTGGATAGCGCTCCTACGATCCAGAACATGTGCCGGTGGCTGGGCGTATCACCATCAGGATTTTATGAATGGCGTTCTCGGCAGGAATCCGCCGCGGAAGAAAGAAGGAGGCAGCTCAGGCTCCTGATCACCAAGATCTCTTGATCGCAGTCGGTCGTGGCAATCGGGTGTAACGGGCGGTCTTCTCTAACGGGAAGTATGGGATCTCGGTGTAGAGGATCTCACCGGGAGTGAGAGGCTCTCTGGCGAACACGCGAGTAAATCGGGGGAAGCGTGCGCCGGAAAATTCTCACATTGGCTGATAGGGAGGAAATCTCCCGTTGCCTTGCCGCACATATGCAGCAAAAGGACATAGCCGCCGCGATCGGCCGGAACCCGTCGGTGGTGTCGCGCGAAATCGCCCGGCACGGTGGGCGGCGGGCATACCGGGCGCACCGTGCCGATACCCGCGCCGGGAAGTCCCGGAGGCGCCCGAAATGCCGGAAGATCGATGCGGATCCGCGGCTGAGGGAACGTGTGGCCTGCGATCTGCGCAGAGCCCGGTCGCCGCAGCAGATCTCGGGCAGGCTGTGCTACGAGCGCAACCGCGGGGAGACGGATATGGCGGTGTCGCACGAGGCGATTTACACCTGGCTGTACGCATTGCCGAAGGGCGAGCTCGCGGCGATGGAGATCGCGCTGCGGACCGGCCGGACGCGCCGCCAGCCGCGGGGCCGGGCCCGCTCCAAGGGTGCCCGGATTGTCGGGATGGTATCGATCTCGCAGCGCCCCGCGGAGGCCGAAGGCCGGAAAGTCCCTGGCCACTGGGAAGGCGACCTGGTGATCGGCCGGGCCGGGAAGACCGCGATGGGCACCCTGGTGGAGCGCAAGAGCCGCTACCTTGTCCCGGTCGCGCTGCCGGACGGCCGGGACGCCGGCGCGGTCCGTGACGGTGTCATCGAGTCCGTGCGGGACATGCCCGCGAACCTGCGCAAATCGATCACCTGGGATCAGGGCATCGAGATGGCCCAGCACGCTGCGCTGACCCTGGCATCAGACATCCCGGTGTATTTCGCGCACGCGCACTCTCCCTGGGAACGGGGAACCAACGAGAACACTAACGGACTGCTGCGGGAGTACTTCCCGAAAGGCACAGATATCACCGGTGACATTCACTATCTTCAGGCCGTGGCGGACGAGATAAATGACCGGCCCCGTGCTATACTCGGATTCAGGACACCAGCAGAAGTGTTCGCAGAGCTCCTCCTTGCTGATAATCCCGGGGATAATCTCAGCTCAATTGCTTCCACCGGTTGAGACCAGCTCTTCGAGGACGCCGACGGCACCTACGGGTACCGCAGGGTGCACGCCCAGCTGGAGCGCTGGGATGTCCCATGCGGCCCGGAGCTTGCCGCAGCGCAGATGAACGCCGCGTGGTGGGCGGCCGACGACTATTACGCCTATTACGCCGACGAGACCCCGCTCGGGGCCACCCCGACCGAACTTCCCCCTCGTCTCGCGCTGGTGATGTCGGCCATGGACCCGCCCCCGCCTGCCGGGGATTACACGCGCCAGCTCGACGAGGCGCTGCAGGCCGATCCGGTTCTCGTCGCGCTGAACTCGGCCACCGCCCACCTGACGCGTCACGCCACCCCCGCTCAGGTCATGCGGGCGTGCAACACCACGTTCCAGATGTACGTGAGCTGGACCGCCTATGCGGCGTGGCGCTACCTCGGAACACTGCCGCCTGTATGGCGCTACCTCGCGGCGCGCCAGCACGACAGCTTCTACACGTCCATGACACTCATCGACATCGTCGGTGGCTACGAGCTCCCCGCAAATCTCTTCTCCGAGCGGCGGTTCCACCGCGCCCTCATGCAGGCAGGCACGGCTTCCGTCATTGTCAACGACCTCCACTCGGTAGCCAGGGAGGCGGCGGACGAGCTACCGGATTCCAACCTGGTCCTGCTGATCGCCGCCGAAGAGAACTGCCCGGTCCGGGAGGCGACCGAGCGCACCGTCTGTTTGCACAACGACTTCGTCAGGGGGTTCGAGGCCAGTCAACGACAACTCGCGGCGGTCCCGTCTGTGGAACTCCAGCGGTTCCTGCGGGGGGCGCAGGCATGGATGGGAGGATGCCTCGAATGGCATAGCAGCACGAGTCGCTATAAGTAAGGAAGTCAGACACATACATCTGCGGTGCGCGCCGTGTTCCTGGTCCTCAGGTAGTCCTCAGGAAAGCAGTGGCCCGCCGTTGAAGACGCCCAGTTCGGCACGGTAGAACTCGAGCCCGGCCAGGCCAGGGCTGCGTCCTTGCGAGGGCGCACGCAGCGCGGTCCCGCCAGATGCTGCGCCGCTCCCCCGTGGCGGCCCGCCTCCTCGGCCGGCAGGCGGTCGGATAACAACCCGTACGAAGGTGACTCCCCTGACGATCACAACCACCCGCGAGGTCTGTCAGGACTGGGCACGGGCTGGACCTCGGGATGTTTGTGCTTGGGGGAGCTAGAGATAGTGACGAGTCACCAGTTCGGGCCCGCGTGGGTATCTGATTGACCCCCGACGCGACGATCCGCCCGAAGCTGAGCGGCGAGCCGGGTCCCGTCGTGCGGGACCGGTTTCTTCAGTCCAGCTGAGGTGCTGGTCAGGATCTCGTCGTAGCCCTCTCGGGTAGAAGCCCGCCGACCGAGTAGCTCGGTAATCGTTGTCTGCGCTGCCGCGGCCGCTGGGCGGGTCAGGAAGCAGTCGGCGTAGTACCAGCCTTCCGTCTCCTTCCCGGCCGGGTCCAGGCCGCGCAGGACAATGTCATGGTTTGCCGCTTCGTATTCTTCGCGGTCGGCGAAGCGCAGCTGGCGGACGGTCAGGCCCGGTACCCGTTCTGTGACCAGGCCGTACCTGGCAAACGAGCCGGCAATCTCGTCGTAGCCGAATACGCGCAGCACGAAGATCACCAACCAGAGGTCCTGCGGATCCCCGATGACCTCGAGGAGCCGTTCGAAGGTCCGGCGGCGGGCGAGCTGGTCACGCTCGTCATCGGCCAGCACGACCTCGGCGGCGGCACGTCCAGTACGCGACATAGAGAAATTCTACCAATTTAGAGTGCAAATTTCAGGCGCGGGACACTAGTGTGTCGCAGCGGTGATCATGCTGGTTGATGCCATGACGACAGTTCCGGTTGCCGCAGGGGTGCATCTTGATCACCTTCGTAAGCTGAGGGGCATTATCAAGTTTACGTCGGTGTAATCTGCTCAGGAAGTGTACGAGGCGAGAGCTGCAATGTGAGCAGGGCTCGCTCCGCCCAGGTCATCCCGGTCGCCCGTGCCTACCCGAACCCGGCGAACGAGGTCCGGCCCTGCCGGTAGTAGCTCGCGGGCATCACAAGCCCGCCTCGAGCTCGCTGGCTGCTTCAGCTTCGCGGCTCAACCAGATGCCGTTGGCGAGCGCGTGCTTGCTCACGCAGCAGTCGCACAGGCCGCCGAACAGGGCCGGCACGCCGTTCAGTTCCCGGGTCCAGCCGGTGTGCCCGCGCCGCCCCGGGTCTATCTCGCGCGCCATCACAGGCCCAGCTCCAGGTCGGCCTCGAGCTGCGCCTCGATCGCGTCAGCCAGGTGGTTGTACGCCTGGCGCTGTTCCTGTTCCGCCTGGTGCTGGTCGCACCACTGCGCCGACCGCAGGCCAGCGATGCAGCTGACCCACGACCCCGATGACACTGCTGCCCGCAGCCGGTGGCAGCGGGCCGGGGGCCGACCTCACCGACCCGCTCGCGACAGCGCACCGGCGCCATCAAGGTGACCAGGGCGGCCCCTCCGCCTGGTCGAGCAGGCCAGGCTTCGTCGGCGCCGTTCGTCCGCGCCGCCGACCGGTTCGCCGTCCTTTTCGTCCCGCTCACGCTCGTCCTGGCGGCAGCGGCCAGGGCGCTCAGCGCGGACCCCATGCGCGCCGTCGGGGTGCTCGTCGTCGCGACGCCGTGCCCGCAGCTGCTGCGGCCCCGATCGCGATCATGTCCGGCCTGTCCCGGGCCGCGTACATCGGCGTCGTCATCAAATGCGGCGGCGCCCTCGAACGCCTGGCCGCCGGGCAGGTGATGCTCTTCGACAAGACCGGCACGCTAACCCAGGGGCGGCCTGGGCTGGCCGACGTCGTCACGGCGGGCGGCCGGATGGACGGTGCTGCGGCTCGCCTCCTGGCTCGACCAGGTCCCGGCGCACGTCCTGGCGAGCGCCATCGTCACCGCCGCCACCCGTCGCGTGCTTGCCGTGGAGATGCCGGACGACGTCCGGGAGGTGCACGAACGGCTACGGCCTGGAGGGGACCGTCGGGAGTCACCGGGTGAGGCTCGGCAAGGCCACCTGGATCGTCGGCGGCGAGCCGCCACGGTGGGTGCGCCATGTGTGCCAATGCTAGATCACGTCATCTGGCGCCCGGGCGGCGCCTCCCTGGGTGAGGCTGGATTCCAGCGGCAGGCCGGCGTCGCGCCATGCCACCACGCCACCGGCCAGGCCCGCCGCGTCGTGTCCTGTTTGCGCGAGGAAGGCGGCGAGCCGCTTGGAGTACTCCCCGATCGGGCAGATGAACACGACCTTGCGCGAAGGGGGGAATGGGACCCCGTGCCTGAGCATGTCCTCGAGGTAGTCGTCGCGGATGTTCACCGAGCCCGGCACGTGCCCGATCCGGTAGGCCATGCTTCCGCGGGTGTCGATGCACAGGACCGCCGGGTCGGCGCTCAGCGTCGTCAGCTCGGTGACCGACACCTCGGGGGCGGCTGCTACCGCGTCGTCGGTCAGGTCGCCCGGTGCCGCGCGGCGCGCCTGCCCGAACAGCTCGGGGCGGCGCTGCCGGAAATATGACAGGTAGGGCTCCAGCCGGTCGCAGACGATGATGACCGCGCTACGCGGCGGCCCCGCGGGCAGCGGATTGCACCGCAGGTACTGCCGTGCCGCCCAGTAGGTGGCCCCGCTGGTCGGCCCGGCCAGCACACCGTGCTGGCGGGCCAGCTCCAGCGTCGCGTCGGCGGCCTCCGCGGAGCGGACCGGCATGATCTCCGCGTAGAAGTCGCGCTCGAACAGGCCGACGTCCCACAATTCCGACTCGGAGCGGATGCCCGGGATGAAGTCCTCCTTCGTCGACACGATGCCGATGGTCTGCAGCTGCGGGTTCTGCGCCCGCAGGAACGTCGCCGCCCCGCGGGTCGAGCCGGTGGTGCCGAGACCGCCGAAGAGGAAGTCGACCGCGCCGATATCGTCGAAGATCTCCTTTCCGGTGGTGTCGTGATGGGTGCGGACGTTGCCCGGGTTAGTGTACTGCGACGTGTGGTAAAACTCGCCGGGGCTCTCGGCCATCAGCTTCCCGATGGTGGAGAACACGTCATTGGGCACCGTGGGATCCGGGCACTCGGACAGTCCCGGCAGCTCCTCCAGCTCACCTCCAAGCAACTCCAGCACGTCCCGCACTTCGGCGACCTTCACCCGGTTCGTGAGCACCCTCAGTCGCAGTCCGTGCATCGCGCCCAGCACCTGCAGGGCCTTCGCGGTGTTCCCGCTCGACGCCTCGATCAGGGTCTGCCCGCGGCGGGTGATCTCGCCGAGGTCGCCGCGGACCATGCCCCAGGCGATCCTGTCTTTCACCGACCCGAACGGGTTGCAGAATTCCAGCTTGGCGTACAGGTTGACGCCCTCGATGCCGTGCCGCCCGGGATCGAGCCGCAGCAGCGGCGTGTTCCCGATCAGCTCGGTGATGTCGCGATACAGCATTACGGCATCTCCTCGCCCTGATCGCTGGTGTCGGCGCAGGCGGCGAATCCGCCTTCCGCGCTCCGGACGATGGCCTTTCTGGGCTGGCGCTGCATCAAGGCAGCCGATGCGGACAGGTCCATCTGGTAGCCAGCGGTGTTGACGAACGCCACGATGTCGCCCGGCCGGGGAAGCCGGTCGACGAACGTCAGGTGATTGAAGATCATGTCGCGTTCGAGGCACAAGTTGCCGGCGAAGAAGACGCCCACCTGGTGAGCGTCGTGGCCTTGTGCTGCCGACCGGTAGAGGAGGATGGGGTCAAGCATCACCTCCTGGTCTGCCGGGCAGATTTTGTCCCGGCTGATGTCCAGGTTCACCAGCAGGCTCCCGTCGGACGCTTCCTTGACGAACTCGACGCAGGCCAGCGTGACGCCCGCGTGGTCGACCAGCGACTTCCCCGGCTCAAGCCAGATCTCGATCATGTTTTCCCGCAGCACGGGGGCGACCGGCCGACCACCGTGGCCTGGCAGCGGGCGGTCGATCAGCTCGCGCAGCACGTCGCTGCCAGCGGTGGTGCCGGCGTACTTGTGGAATACCGGGACGCCGCGTACCTCCCCGTCCTGGTACCGGTACCCCAGCGTGTTCCCGTTCCAGGTCAGCGGGTCCCCGTGCCCGGTCAGCCCGCGCTTCATGGCGTGCACGTACTCGTCGAACGCTGCCGGGTGATCGGCGAAGGCCTGGCGGAAGCCGCCGCCGACGTTCAGGACGCGCGGGGTGAGCCCGGCCGCCCATGACTGCTCGAACAGGTTCAGGCACCCGTCCACGGCCGTCACCTTGTCGCGGACCTCGCTGGTGTCGAGGTGGAAGGACAGGCCGAGGAACTCCAGCACGTCCGAGCCCCCGCACAGCAGGTCGATCAGCGCCTCGTGGCGTGCGAGCGGCACGCCGAACCGGCTCACCCGCCCCGGCGCCCGGGACGCTGCTGATCCGAACCCGCACATCCGGACCAGGACCGGCACGCGCCGGCGCCCGCTCCGTGTGCGAGCGACCCGGACGATCTCCGACAGTTCCCAGAGGTTGTCGACGTTGACGGTCGCGCCGGACCCGGCCAGGACGGCGAGGAAGCCCCGCCCCTTGGGGCCGGTCACCTCCACCCGGCCGGGCGGGAATCCCGCGTTCAGTGCGTTCTCCAGTTCGCCCGGTGAGGCCACATCGATACCGATGCCCTCCTCGAGCGCGGCGCGCACGAACGCGCGGGCCTGGTTGGCCTTGTGCGCGTAGCAGATCCGGTACTGAAGGCCCGAGGTGTCCAGCACGCGCCGGAATTCCGCCACGTTCTCCCGGAAGATCTCGGGGAAGACGACGTTGAGCGGCGATCCCCAGCGCGTGAGCAGATCGACCAGCAGGTCCTCACATCCCAGGAAGGACCTGACCAGGGGATGGACCCTCGGCGGAAGCCCGGCCATCAGACCCGGCTATCCCCGGGCGGCATCCGTGGGCCACGGCCTGGTACGGGACGGCCGTACGCCGCCGCAGTCACGAGCTCGCCGGAGGGACGACCGTGTAGCCGGCGTCGCGGATAGCGTCGAAGGCGCGTTCCCGTGCTGCGACCGTCCGAAAGCCCGCGACGATGCGTTTCGTCACGAGATCCATCTCTGCCACGCAGATGTCCAGCGACTCGAGCAGCCCGGTGATGGTGGCGCGGCAATGCGTGCAGTTCATGTCCGGGACGTGAAAGGTCCGCTCCCGGGGATCGGTGATCTGTTCGTCGGGGGAGCCGGGAATCCGGGTGATCGCGACGAGGTCCAGCAGCCGCACGAAGGTTTCGACATAGGTTTCCACTGCCCCCGGCTGCACGCTGAACCGCTGCCCGTTGATGGTGTGGACCATCTGACCCAGGCATCTCGGTTGCTCCGTGTCGCCCAGCAGCGCGTACTGCTTGGCGATCAGGTCCAGTTTGTGGTGGTATTTCTGCACCGCCTGCGGGACCGTGAGCCCTTCCTCACCGGTCGCCCTGGCCATCACGGCACGGGCCTGCGCGATGGTGGCGGTCTTCATCGCCCGGAGCATCGTGACCACCTCGGGTGGGTAGCGCACGGTCCCGCCGGGCCCAGCCACGAAGGACACCGGGATCATCCCGCGCCGGAATGTCGAGGCCTGCAGTTCCCAGTACCAGGTGCTCGCGACCACGCCGAAGATCCCGCAGTCCCGCATCCCGCGGGCGAACTGCGACGGGCTGCGATAAGGCGTCTGATCGGCGAGATAGGCGTGCTGGATGAGGGCCCGCGCCGTGGCCTCGATGCCGATCCGGAAGATCTCGATCGGCTCCTGGTCGGTGGTCGTCGCCGCCAGGGCCCGGCGGGCGTCGCCGCCGAGCCGCGCGACCGCGGCCGCGAGGGCATCGTTCGCCGCCAGATCGCGCCACAGCGCAAGCGTGGTCTCCCGGGCCACGATCGGGACCACGGCACCGAGCCAACTCGGGCCGGCATGCGCGATGTTCGGGATGCCTTCGCTGTCGTTCCAGGTCACGCGATGGGTGGCACTGGTTACCAGGCCGGCCGGGCAGGGACGCATGTACGAGGTGAGATAGCCCTGCTGGGCGGATGTCAGGTGACTGTCCGGCGCGGGGGCCAGCGGCGTGGCACCGTAACTAATACGCCTCGGTCCACCCAGGAACGCCGCCTCGACGGCACCGCCGCGGGAGGAGAACAGCCCCGGGAAGGCCAGGCCCGCCAGAGCACGGGAGGCTGCGACCCGGTCATAGCCTTCGACCGGGGATTGGGCCGGAGCCGGCTGCATCGCTAGCGGGTTCCCTCCGTGACGAGCGAGAGGAAGCCGGCGAACCGGTCCAGTTCCTGCTCGGAGTTGTACACGTGCACGCTCACCCGGACCGAGTCGTCGTATCCGTTTCCGGACGGCAGGCAGTGGCTGCCGGTACGCACATAGAATCCCTTCGAGCTCAGGGCAAAGCCGAGGTCGCCGGAACGGATGCCGTCGATGCAGAACGACACGATCCCGTACCCGGCCGGGCAGTCCGCCCAGGCCACACCAGGCAGCAGCCTCAGGTGAGGAAGCCCGCGCAGCCGATCGACCAGGAAGCGGGTCAGCGCCTGCCCATGAGCGGCGATCCGCTCGATCCCCAGGTCGTCGATGAAATCCATCGCCGCGCCCAGCGCGGCGATCCCGGCCAGGTTCGGCGTCCCGCCCTCCATGCCCTCGGGCATGCTCAATCCCAGGCCATTGCCGGGCAGCCGGATACCGGTGCCGCCACCTGGCAGGAACGGCGCCAATTCTGAGTGGACCCGCCGCCTGACATAAAGAACACCAGTTCCCGGGACGCCGAACATCTTGTGGCCGGAGAAGGCCGCGAAATCACTGTCCAGCCTCGTCACATCGACCGGCACGTGCCCCACGCTCTGGCTGCAGTCGAAGCATAAGCGGATCGAGGAGTCAATTTTTCCGCCGAGTTCTTCCAGCGTCGTCATCGACCCGAACACGTTGTGGACATGCGCGGCCGCGATGAGCCTGGTGCGGGGCGACACCTTGGCGAGGATGTCGTACGTGTCCGCCTCACCGGTTGCGGTCACCCGGTACGGAACCAGCGTGATGCGCCTGCCGAAACGGGCGAGCACCTGCCGCAGGTTCACCCACGGGTACACGTTCGACGCATGATCCAAGGGGCTGAACAGGATCTCGTCCCCGTCGGCCAGGTTCGCCAGGCCCCAGGACATTGCCACAGCGTTCAGGCCCGCGGTTGACCCGGACACGAAAACGATCTCGTCGGGGCTATCCGCGCCGATGAAACGAGCCGTACGCGCACGGACCTCCGCGAGCCGCCGCGCCGCCCGGGTCGACCACGGATAGGCCCCCCGGCCAGGGTTCGCGGTCGAGGCGGCCAGCTCGGCGGTGACGGCGTCGATCACCCGCTGCGGCTTCTGAGCGGTAGCAGCGCTGTCCAGGTAGACAATGCCAGGATCCGCCATCAGCGCCGGGAACTGCTCCCTCACCAGCGCAGCCGTCATGCCCGCCGCCCCGTCGCGAGGGGGACCTGGGGTCGTCCGGGCATTTCGCTGGGCCGGACGGAGGGTTCGACGGCCATGCCCGCTACGGCGGTACCGTGTGCCCGGGCCCCGCTGGGGGCTGCATCGCCGGTTCTCACCGGCGCCAAGGCGGTCCACGCCTGCGGTAATGCATCGGATCAGTCACGGACGCTCCGGGGATGACTGGTGACAGAGCGTACATTCCAACGATGACTCATATCGGGCGGATATCCAATAGGCCGGCGCTCGATATTCCGCGCAGCGATCCGCGCCAGCTGCGGCCCCAGTTGCGAGGGCGGCCGCGGAACCAGCCCCGGGCCCCCTCACCGGCCACCCTGCCTTCCGCGAAAAACGCGAGCCAGGCCGGCTGCCGGCGGTACCCGCCATACGTCGCGGATCCTCTGGCTGCTCCCAGCAGCCCGGCTGGTGGTCTCGTACCCGTTTGGTTGCAGGTCTGCCGCGATGGGGCAGCGTGAGGGATTCTGGAAGGCGGACGTGGGCGATGTCCTCGGCGTCATCAGCTAGTGCAGCGCACCGTAAGTTCCTGACTGGTGCTTGGTTACCGAGCGTGGTGTTTCATGCGGCTTCCGGCAGGGCGGCAGGCAGCGGTTCGGGCTGGCGGTGCCGTTCGAGATAACGGGCGTGCTCGGCGTCGGCGTCGTAGCCCCACTTGTAGGGGCGGGCGTTCTTGTTGTACCGGATGGTGAATGCGGTGATCTTGGCGTCGAGGTCGTCGCGGGAGGTGAAGTCGCCGCGGCGCAGCAGCCGGCGGGTCAGGACCCCGAACCACTGCTCGATCATGTTCAGCCAGGAGGCGTGCTTGGGGGTGTAGGTCACGGCGAACCGGGGATGGGCGGCGAGCCAGGCACGGGTGGCGCGCGAGGTGTGGCTGGAGCCGTTGTCCATGATCAGGTGAATGCGCAGGTGCGGCGGGGTCATCTGGTCCAGCATGGCCAGAAAGGCGATGAAGGCCGCGGAGTTGTTGCGGTGAATACCCTCGGCGATCACCTCGCCGGTGGTCACGTTCATCGCGGCGATGATGGAGACGGTGCCGTGCCGGACGTACTCGAACTCCCGGCGGGCGTCGCGGCCGGGCCGGGCGGGGATCTGCGGGTGCTTGCGGGACTTGGCCTGGATGCCGGTCTTCTCATCGACGCTGATCAGGAGGGTTCCGGGCGGCGGGTTCAGGTACAGGCGGCACACCTGCCCGGCCCGGGCCCAGAACGAGGGGTCATCGGCGCGGTTGAGCCAGCCGCGGACCTTGTGCGGGCGGACCTTGGCCTCGGCCAGCACCCGGCCTGCGGTGGACGCCGAGATCGGCAGGCCCCGCTCCTGCAGATGACCTGCGATCAGCGAGCGGGACCACTGTGACTCGCCGTCGGGCGGGATCGAGGTGGCGACCGCGATGACCGCCAGCCGGGCGCTGGGGCCGTGCACCTCCGGCCGCCCGCAGCGGGGCTTATCGAACAGGCCCGGTATCCCGCGCACGGCAAACCGGCCCCGCCAGGCCCGCGCCATCGCCACGCTGCAGCCAAGGCCGCGGGCGATGGCCGCATTCGCCATCCCGCCCGCGGCCGCCAGCACGATCCTGGCGCGCAGCACCAGCCGCTGCGGGCTGGTCGCCGCCCGCACGATCTGCTCCAGCTTGCGGCGCCGCTTGGTGGTCAAAGTGATGGTCACAGCACGGGCACGCCCGCTCATGCCGGGTCTCCTTCCGCGTCACGATGATCACGGAAGAATGCCACCACAACAGGCCGGAACAGCGGATATCCGCCCCGTCGGCGTGTCGCGCACCGGCCCCGGCGCCGCGGCCAGCGCAGCCAGGCGACACTAGAGGACATGCCGGTACCGTCCAAGCGCCTCAAGGACCTGATCGAGGGGACCGTCGACCACCACGCCTCGCTCACCTGCCCGGACCTGCAGGAAGTCACCATCCGCTGGCGCGGCTCGTTCGGCTACCTGACCGCCTGGGCCGGAGAGGGCGACGACAACGACGAGCAGATCCCCCTGTGCCGCATCCAGTACCTCGGCGACGACGACCACTGGGGGTTCGCGATCTACGACCCCGCCACCGAGACCTACACCGACGCGATCTTGCGCACCGGCGAACGCGCCGGGCACCCCAACGACGCCTTCGACACCGCCGCCATCATCCACCTCACCGACTACCAGCAGTGAACATCACGCCGACCCAGCACCGGCAAAGGACTTACGGCGTGCCGCACTAGTGAGACCTCAGCCTTCTTCGTCCCGCTGAGCGATCTGTCCGGGCTGCTGTCGTTGTTCCCGGCGTACCGGTTCCCTGGCTGGCATTGGGTGCTGGCCGGTCTGACGGCCCGGTGGGGCTGTGGGTCGGGTGGCCCTTCCATCGCAGCGCCCTGAGGAACGCCCGGCATGGCTCGTGCTCGATGGACACGCTGGTATCGCTGGGCATCGTCGCGGCCTGCGGGTGGTCTGCGAACGCCATGTTCTTCCTTGATCGCGGCCGGCAACGTGGGAGCGCGCTGCATCTGCTGATCCACGCCGCCGTCGGCGGCGGTATCTATCTTTGAGGTCGCCGCCTCGGTGACCACGTTCCTGCTGGCCGGCCGGTTCTTTGAGGCCAGGGTGCGGCGCTCGGCCGGTGCGGCCGGTCAGTGACTGTGGCTGAGCGGGCGCCTTTGCGACTGGGTGGGCCGGATGCGGTGCCGCGCTGCCCAGGCGCGTCCGGTGCCGTAGGAGAGCGCGCCAAGAGCGCCGACGAAGAAGCCGACCGGCCAGTTGTACAGGTAGGAGCCGGCGATCGCGGCCCACACGGTGACCAGGGCGATGGCGACCGACAGGAGCATGGCGCGGACCGGCCGGCTGGTGAAAGATCTGGCGGCTGCGGGTGGGCCGATCATCAGGCTGAAGATCAGCAGGGCGCCGACCACGGGCACGGTCATGGCGGTCGCCAGGGCGACGACGATGAGGAAGCAGATTTCCATCCGGTGGCTGCGGACGCCTTTTGCCTCTGCTATGTCCGGGGCGATGGAGGAGAGCATGAGGGGCCGGTAGAGGACGGCCACGGCTGCGATGCAGGCGATGCCGAGCGCGGCGATGGGCAGGAGCTCGGTGGTGCTCACGCCGAGGACCTCGCCGAAGAGCAGGGAGTAGATCTCCGGTTCGTACTCGGTGGTCGTGCTGAGGAACGCGGCGCCGAGGGCGAGCATCATGACCAGCGCGAGGGCGGTCACGACGTCGCGGCGGCCCCGGCGGCTGAGCGCGCCGATTCCGAGGGCGGCGAGGAGGGAGAAGACCGCCAGTCCGGCGAGGGTGCTGATCCCGAGCAGGCTGGCGCCGGCCGCGCCGGCGAACGCGCCTTTGGGGATGGCGTGGGCCGCGAACGCCGAGCCGCGAAGTACCACAAAGAATCCGACGACCCCCGCGACCGGGGCCACCATCGTGGCCACCGCCCAGGTGTTCATCATGAAACCCGCGAACATGCCTCCTCCTCCCCGCCTGCCGCGGGCCCGGGCTCACGCTGCGATCTGGTCATCGGCCCGCGTTGCGGCCACCGGCGTGGACGCCCCCCGGCGCCCGGCCGCCGTCCGTGCGGCCGGCAGCCCGGAGAGCAGGTAGGCGGCGAAAACCGCGGCGACGATGAAGAAACTGACCGGCAGGCCCTGGTGGCCGGGTCCCCAGTAGTAGCTGTCGTAGGCCAGGAGGACACCGAGCCAGGTGGCGCCCACGCCGATCAGGCACGCGCCGGCCAGCGCCGGGCCCACCCTCCTAGTCAGGCGCAGTGCCGCGGCGGCGGGGCCGATCAGCAACGCGGTGGACAGTATCGCGCCGACGGCCAGCGAGGACAGCCCGACCGAGACGGCCAGGGCCAGCATGAAAAGCAGGCCGACGAGGCGGACCGGGACGCCCCGCGCGGCGGCGATATCGGTGCTCACCGCGGCAAGCTGCAGCGGGCGGCAGACGGTCGCGATGCTGGCGAGCGATATGACGCCGAGGATCACGACGGCCGGGATGGTGCCGGGATTGATGGTGAAGATCGAGCCGAACAGGATCTGCTGGGTGGCGCCGGTGGTGGCCCCGGCGGTGGTGCCGAGGTAGAGGAACAGGGCGGACAGGCCGATGGCGGCGCCGAGCACGATGCCGGTCGCCAGGTCCCGTCCCCGGACCCGCCGGACGCCGATCATGTCCATCACGCCCGCCCCGGCGATGCCCAGGCCCACGAACCCCGCTAGCGGGCTGAGCCCGATCAGCAGCGCACCTGAGCCCCCGGCGGCGGAGACGTCGCCGAGCGCGTGCCCGGCGAAGGACTGGCCGCGCATGACGGTGAACACGCCGACCACGGCGGAAACGATCGCGACCACGCCGCCGATCACGGCCGCGGTGTGGACCTGCTGGCTGGAGAAGAAACCGGGCTCGAACACCAGCGTGTAGAGCTGGTGCATGGCCGGTCAGCCCGCCTCGAGCGCCGGGCCGGCAGCAAAGGCGCCCTCGCCCGGCCCGCCCGGCCCGGCGACAACCAGGACGCGGCCGTGCACGTGCAGGACGTCGACGTGATAGCCGTAGAGGTTGCTGAGGACCTCAGCCCGGACGACCTGCGCGGCGGGGCCGCTCGCGGCCCGCCCTGCGGCCAGGTAGACGACGCGGTCCATCACCGGGAGCAGCGGGTTCATCTCGTGGGCGGACAGCAGCACGCCGATCTGGTGCTCGCGGGCGATCCGGTCGAGCAGGCTGATGATCTCCTGGCCGCTGCGGATGTCGAGGCCCGCCAGCGGCTCGTCCAGCAGGAGCAGCCGGGGGCGGCTGATCAGGGCGTGCGCGATCAGCACCCGCTGCTGCTCGCCGCCGGACAGATTCCCGACCCGGGCATCGGCGAAGCGGCCGGCATCGACCGCGTGCAGCATCTCGCGGACCGCCTGGCTGTGCTCCTTCGAGCGCAGCCGCATCCCGAAGCGGTGCCCGTCGATCCCCAGCGCTACCAGGTCCCGGGCCCGCATCGGCATGTCCGGGTCGAGGAGGACCTTCTGGGGGACATAGCCGATGGACGGGTTGCGCCGGGAATGCTGCCGCCCCAGGACCGCTACCTTGCCGTCGGTGGGCCGCTGCAGCCCGAGGATGACCCGCAGCAGTGTCGTCTTGCCCGCCCCGTTCGGGCCGATCAGGCCGGTGAACTGCCCGGCACCGACGGTGAAGCTGACGTCATCGAGGATCTTCCGCCCCGACAGCGACACGCTGACCCCGTCGACGGCCAGGATCTCTGGCGTCACGGCACCGGCCCGCGCCTGGTCCGTCATCACAGCTTCTGGGTCGAGATCTTGTCCGCCACTGCCTTCTGGAGGGCGTTGACCTCGGCGAGCATCCACGACTGGTAGTCATAGCCCGGTGTCGGCATGGTCTCGTAGACGCCGGCCACCGGTACCCCGGCGTTCAGGGCGGCCTGCCGTATCGACGTCGTGAGCGCATCGACCACCTGCTGGTTATAGGCGAACACCTTGACCATGTGCTTGGTGAAGAAGCTGTTCTCCAGCGCGATGTCCTGCGGCGGCGGGTCGACGCCGTTCATGATGTCGGCCTGGAACGCGAACGGGGTGAGGTTGTCGGCCCCCATCGCCTGCAGCAGGTAGTCGGCGACCGGCTCGGTCGTCGCGACCGCAGTATGCGGGTACTTCGCCTTGAACGCCGCGATGGCATTCAGCCACGGGGCCAGTGAATGGTCGAACGCCGTCAGGTTGGCCTGGAAGTAGGCGGCACGCGCAGGCTGGAGAGCCGACAGGTCAGCGGCCATGGCCTTCGCCGCCACCGGCATCGTGGCCGGGCTGTACCAAAGATGCGGGTTAGGGGTGCTGTCGGGCAGGCCGAGCACATGCTGCACGACGATCACCTTGCGCTTTGGGTCCGGCGACGCCGACTCGATCTTGTTCATGAACGTGTCGTAGCCCACCCCGTTCTGCACGATCAGCTCGGCGGCGCTGACCTGCCGGGCGACGCTCGGGCTCGACTCGAACGTGTGCGGGTCGGTGTTCGGGTTGTTCAGGATCGAGGACACGTGCACGTACCGGCCGCCGATCTGGCCCAGGACATTGGCGTACTCGTTCTCCGCGCCGATGGCGTTGACCACCGCACCCCGCGGGGCGCCCGGGGACGCGGTGCTGCGGCCGCAGCCGGTCGCCGCCAGCGCCACCGCGGCCACCGCGCCGGCCAGGGCCATGTTCCGGCCCATCGTCGCACGCTTGCGGGTCATTCACCGCTCTGCTTTGGGGGGCATAACCAGCAACATAGTCTGAGACTGAGTCTTAATGCAACTGAACGTGGGGCGGGGTCGCCGGAGGCCCTGCCCGCCCGCCTGGGCATTTGCATAAACAGATGGGCATGTGTTTATATGAATTTGTGTCAGCGAGAACGAGGGCCTACGAGGCCGCTGGGGAGCTGCTGAAGGTGCTGTCCGCCCCCGCCCGGCTGGCGATCGTGGTGGAACTGGCTGAGCAGCCCCGGTTCGTTCACGAACTGGTCGAGCGGCTGGGGATGAGCCAGCCGCTGGTCTCCCAGCACCTGCGGGTACTGCGCGGGGCCCGGCTGGTCGGGGTCGAGCGCCAGGGCCGGGAAGCCGTCTATTCCCTGGCCGACCAGCACGTCGCCCACATCGTCGCTGACGCCGTCCATCACAGCAAGGAGGAACAATGACCACCGCCGAGCACGATATTCACGCTGAGCACAACCACGACCACGGACCTGACTGCGGGCACGCCAGCGTCGAGCACGAGGGCCACACCGACTACGTCCACGACGGGCACGCCCACACCGGCCACGACGGCCACTACGACGAGCACCCGCTGCCCCACCTCGAACATGACGGCCACGCCCACGCGCACGGCGACAGCTGCGGGCACGACACCATCGCCCACGGCGACCACGTCGACTACGCCCACGACGGGCACCGTCACGCCCCGCATGACGGCCACTACGACGAGCACTAGAGACGAGCACTAGAGACGGCAACCCGCACAGCGGCGCTCTGCCAGCTCGAAGGAGCGTTATGTCAGGTCAGGGGATGGCCGGCGATCTGCACAGCGTGGTCGAGCGCCGCCTGCGCGGGGTCGGATCAGCGCTACACCACCGGACGGCGGGCCATCATCGACCTGCTCGTCAGCGCCGGCCACCCGGTGAGCATCGGCGACATCGCCGAAAGACTTCCTGGCCTGCCGCGCAGCTCGGCCTACCGGCATCTGGTCGATCTGGAAACCGCCGGCCTGGTCCGGCGCGTCGCCGCCAACGACGAGTTCACCCGCTTCGAGCTCGCCGAGGACCTCACCGAGCACCACCACCACCTGCTCTGCCTGAACTGCGGCAAGGTCATCGACGTCACCCTCCCCGACGGCTTCGAACAGAACGTGGTCAAAGCCATCGGCCAGCTCGCCGACGCCGAGAGCTTTGAGCCCCGCAGCCACCGTCTTGACGTGCTCGGCGTCTGCGCCGCCTGCCGGTAAGCCGGGGCCGACGGCGGGAAGCCCGGCGCGCGACGGGGTTGATGACCCGCTGCTGTCCCGGCTTGCCCGGCTGAGCTGCTGCCTGGCTCAGCCGGGCAAGGCCTGCCGCCGTCCTGTTCCCGGGCGGGACGGCGTGGATGCGGCACAATCGGGGCAGGTCCCGAAGACCTCCATGGTATGGGTGACGTCGGCGAAGCCATGCTGGCTGCCGACAGCGGCCACCCAGCTCTCGACTGCCGGGCTGGATACCTCAGCCGCCTTCCCGCATATCCGGCACAGCAGATGGTGGTGGTGCTCGCGGCTGCCGCACGCGCGGTAGACGTGCTGCCCGCCTGCGGCGCGGAGCGCGTCTACGTGACCGTCCTCTGCCAGCGCCTGCAGGGTCCGGAAGACGGTGGTGAGCCCGGTGCGGTGACCGGCCGCCCGCAGCCGGGCGTGCAGGTCCTGGGCGCTGATGAAGGTGCCCGCAGCGGCGAGGGCCTGCTTTATCGTGTCCCGGCGAGCGGTCATGAGAACTCAGCGGGACTTCTGCCGCGGCGCGCCAGTTTGGGGTGTGCCGGCGGGCGGCCTGGGATGTCAGCAGCCGGTGAGCCGGGGGCCCTGGTTAACGACATGGCTCCTGCCCCATGTCTCATATCTCCCCAGCCATTACCGTGCGGCGGCGCGCCCGCCCCGGCAGCCCCGCTGCGACACGGCGCAGGAATTTGCGGGAATGGCTTGACCGGCCGCTGCGGCACCCTCACACTAGGCATCCTAATATGAAAACGGTTTTCAGTCTAGGGGGTTCCGTGAAGGTCGCGTTCGTCGGCAAGGGCGGCAGCGGCAAGACCACGCTGTCGTCATTGTTCATCCGGCACCTGGCGGGCCAGGGACTCCCAGTGGTCGCGATTGACGCGGACATCAACCAGCACCTGGCCGAGGCACTCGGGGCCGGCCAGGACCCGTCGGCGATGGGCGCCCATCTGGCGCAGATCAAGGAATACCTGCGCGGCGATAACCCGCGGATCAGTTCGGCCGCCGCAATGGTCAAGACCACCCCGCCCGGCCGGGGGTCACGGCTGCTGCGCCCCGGCGGCGGCGACCCCGTCCACCACCTCGCGATCGGCACCCCCTGCGGTGCCCTGCTGCTGGCGACAGGCCCGTTCAGCGACGACGACATCGGTGTCGCCTGCTACCACTCCAAGACGGGCGCGGTGGAACTGTATCTCAACCACCTCATCGACTCCCCCCGCGAGTACGTCGTCGTCGATTGCACCGCAGGCGCCGAGTCATTCGCCTCCGGCATGTTCACCCGGTTCGACCTCACCTTCCTCGTCGCCGAACCCACCCGCAAGAGCGTGAGCGTGTACCGGCAATGGACGGAGTACATCGCAGGTTACGACGTGCCCCTGGCCGTGATCGGCAACAAGATCCACAGCGAGGACGACGTCGCGTTCCTGCGAGAGCACGTGGGCGAGGCCCTGCTCACCTGGGTCGGCAACGCGCCGGCCATGCGTGCCATGGAGCAAGGCCGCCCGTTCAGCCTTGGCGATCTTGGCCACGACGCCCGCAGTGCTCTGGCCCTGCTGCAGCGCGCCCTGGACGCACAGGTCAAGGACTGGCCGGCGTTCACCCGCCAAGCCGCGGAGTTCCACCTCAAGAACGCCCGGGCCTGGGCCAACGCGGCCACCGGCCAGGACCTGACGAGCCAGGTCGATCCAGAATTCGTCATGGGCCCGCTGCTGACGGACGTCACGCAGGGTTAGCGGGGACACGTGCTTCTTTCGGCGGCGCCAAGCGGACGCCCGGCTCCAGCCCCGGGCGGATCACGGCGGCTGCGTCCCGGGTGAGGTCGTCTTGCCCGAAGCGCCGGACTCCGGCGTGCCGGCGAGCCTGCCCCATTCCGGCCCGGCGTAGTACCTGACAGCTGTTGCCGGGTTACCGCTAGGATCAACGGCGTGGATGTGAACTCCATCATGGTCGCCGGGATGACCTGTGAGCATTGCGCCACTGCGGTGCGCACCGAGATCAGCAGGCTGCCGGGAGTGACTGAGGTTTACGTCGACCTCGCATCCGGCGAGGTCCGGATCGCGGGCGAGGCACTGCCGGACGACACGGCGCTGCGGGCCGCGATCGAGACCGCCGGTTATGAGATGGCAGGCTAGGCCCGCTCGCTGGCAGCGGGCGCTGGCCTTCCTGGATGTCGCGAGGCGCTGGCATGCCGTCGCGCGCCTGCGCAGCCGTTCAGGATGATTGGCACTTAACGGCTCACGCGCGGTGACACGGGCGCGCTGTGCGACCCTCGCGGGCTGTCCGTCGTCGGCTTCAGCCTGCGCTGCAGCGATCGCCCGCGCGCCCGCTAGGGGTGCGCCTAGCGCCGGTGGCCATGGCGGGGGGTGACACGCCCGGTTTACGTTTGGCCGGGGGCCGACGCCGTGTCCGCGCTGCGCACGCGGTGAGGCGGCGACCGGTAGACCGCACGACCCGCAGCCGCACCCTGGCCACCATGCCGGGCCGCCAGGGCTGCTAGCCCGCTGCAGCCGCCTTCCGGGGCACGCTCGACGCGGCTGGCCGGGAACTCCGGGACACCCGCACGAGCGGGCCTGCGGCCCCACGCCCCGGAGCGGCTTAGAGCATGGTGATCAGCATGTAGCCCATGGTGACGCCCATGGCGATCCTGCAGCAGGCCAGGCAGCGCGGTGCGAGGAACGGGCCGGGTCCTGCGCGGTGCCCGGCGGCTGCCGTCGTGCCGGGCGCCGGACCCGTGTCCGCGGCGGCCTCGGTGCTCGCGGTGGCCTCGGCACCGGCGGCCTGCGCGCCCGTGGCGGTAACGGCCGCGAAGGCGGCGGCCGGCTCCTGGGCGGCGCTTCCAGCGCGCACCGCTGCCGGGATACCGGGCGTGGCTGCCGTCCGGGGCGTGATCCGGTCGGCGGTCCAGACGACGTACCCGATCATGAACAGCGCCAGGGCCAGGCCTAGGGCAGGGATTCGCGCGGCGGCGCCGGAGGACGCTCCCATGCCGGCCATGCCGCCCGCCAGGCCCCCGGACCCGGTGACCGACACGGCGAGGAACATGTAGAGCATGGCGGCGCTCTCGACCAGGTGCGGCACCGGATGGGGGCACCACCGCGCGCCGATGGCCTGGCCGCGGAAGGCGCGGAAGGCCTGCGACCCGAACCACACGGCCGTGACGGCGAATCCTGCCTCCCACACTGGGGAGGGCAGGGGGTTCAGCCGCGCGACGAGCATCCCGGCCATCGCCACGCCCATGACGACGTGCATGCCGTCGCCGTCCAGTTCAGTCTGCCGCCGCCATCGCCGTGAGATGACGAGCCGGCTGGCGCAATAGCCTGCCACCACGAGCATTAATGCCGCGAACGTGTCCGCGAGCCAGGAAGGACCTGCCATTTCTTCATCCCTTTCGTGGTCACGGGTGGGAATTCAGCTGACGTCAAACCGTCTGACGTCGTGTTTTCCTTTGAGGGCACAGCTATCCGGATTCGCGAAGACGCGGAAGCGCGCGGCACGCTGCGCCCGCCGGTTCGTCACGGTGCGCCCGCTGGTTCGGCCCAACCGGCCGGGTCCCCGGACGGACCGGCCGCTGGCGCGCGCCTGATGCTCCTGGCTGGCCAGTACGCGACGGCGAGCAGGGCGAGCAATAGGCCGGAGTTGGGGTCGGTGGCTGAGCGGGTGAAGATGGCGCCGAAATCCTGCCCGGCGATCCAAATTGATGCGGCCACCACGATGGCCGCCACCACCGCGGCGCGGGCGGCCGGTACCGGCAGGAACACGCCGATCGCGATAATGGCGAACAGGACCGCGAGAACGATCGAGGCTTGCAGGCCACGGTGGGCGAGCAGTGCCGCGGCGCCCCGGTCGATCGACGCGACCCAGCCGGGCTCTCCGGACGCCATGCCGGCGATCATGTCGTGCAGGCCCTGCGACGTCCGGTTAGCGGCCTGGACGGCGAAGTAGGCGAGGCTGCCCCACAGCACCGCCCAGAGCAGCCGGGCCGGCCCGGTGCCGAGCGGCCGGCCCGCGACAAACGATGACCGGTCACCGCGGTCGGCGGGCCACAGCAGGACCGCGAGCAGGGCGTAGATGATCACCGCGCCGGGGGCGCCGCTGACCGGATTCGCCGTTCCGGCCAGCACGCCGCCGAGGCCCTCGCCGAACCACCACACGCCCAGCGACCACACGATCGAGGCGGCGAGCGCGGCCTTGACCGTGGGGCGCCAGGCGATCCCGAGAGCCAGCAGCAGTTGTATGGTCGCGAACGCGGCGTTGATCACCGCGAGGTGGTGCCCGACGAGACGGGCGTCCCAGGTGATCGGGCTGGCGACCACTGCGGGGTTGCCCTGGGCGCTCGCCCCGATCATTTGGCTGAATCCCTTGGTGAACATGAAGGACTGGTACTGCAGCACAGCATCAAGCAGCCAGATGGCGGCTAGGCCGAGTTGCAGCCACCGCCGCGTGTCGGGAGCCTCCCGGCGTGCCGCACGCGCCGCGCTGGGGCGGCCCGTCCAGGCGGCAGCGTTCCCGGGGACCGCGCTTTCTGTCATCGTGGTTTTTCCTTCCTGAATCCGGCCCGCATCCACGGCGGCGCTGCGGGCGGGCTGGCCGGCTGGATACCTATACGATTGCGCCGCGACCGGAATCGCAGAACGCTGCTGTGCAATACTCAGCGCAATATTCAGTCATGTCGCCGCGACCTCCTCGAAAGCGCCTGATGCCGCTCGGATCCTGAGATTTCAGCGTTGATCGCCTACGGCGCGCAGTGGCGGGAAAAATCGTAAAGTACCGCCGACGGCCTGCGCAAGCGCGGCTGGGTGAGAAATGCCGTCGCGCCGGTAACGACACCGTTACATCCGGTCGCGTTCTCCGCCTGGACGGTCATACTCATAACCCGGGAGGGGTATTCAGCTAAACCGGAGAGGGGTATTTGAATAAACCCTGCAGCGGCAACTTCGGGCCCGGAAAAAGGCCAGGTGCCTGCCGCCCCGCCGAGATGGCGGCCGACGCTGGGAGGATACTGAATCCTGGCGGCGCGCCGGGAGGACGCTCATCCTGGCGGCGGCGCTTGCGAGGAATACTAATCTCAGCCCGTCCTGGTGACCGGACATGATCCTCGCACCAGCGGTCCCGGTGACGGGCGGGCTGCTCGCCATCGCAGCATCCGGAGGATCCAGCTACTTGGCCATCAACTCTGTCACGGCAGCCGATACGGCCCTGCGCGGTCACGCCGGCGCCGGCCGGGCAATCTCCTGGGCGGCGCGGTGAGCAGCCCTTCGGTCAAGCTGTGCGGGTTCTTGTTGCTGCTCGCGGCGATCTTCATGGGGGCACATGCCGCCGGGGCGCATCTCGGCCCGGTTACCACCTCGTACTCCCATTCTGGAGGCCGCTCCGGAGGCATGAACATGGGCGGCGCGGGTTCGATGAACATGGGCGGCGACACGCCAGCGCAGCCCCGGGCGGGTCAGGCCGGGCGGCGGTGACAAGGTGGCGGTGAAGGGCGCGGGCACGGCCACCGGCGGTCCGGTTGAGCTGGTGGTCGGCGGCATGAGCTGCGCGTCCTGCGCGGCGCGGATCGAGAAGCGGCTCAACCGGCTCGACGGGGTGCGGGCCAGCGTCAACTACGCCACCGAGCGGGCTTACGTCACAAGCACCGGGGGCCGCGATCCGGCGGAGCTGATCAGCGCGGTCAAGGCGGCGGGTTACACGGCCGCGCTGCCGGCGCCCGCCGCTGACCGGGAGCAGCCCGCGGCACCGCGGACCCGCGCGCTGGCATGGCGCCTTGCCGTGTGCATCCCGCTGGCCGTGCCGGTGGTGGTGCTCGCAATGGTCCCGGCCGCGCAGTTCCCCGGCTGGCAGTGGGTGAGTCTCGCGCTGGCTGCCCCGGTGGCGGTGTGGGGGGCGTGGCCGCTGCACCGCGCCGCGTGGGCCGGCCTGGGTCACGCCGCGGCGAGCATGGACACGCTGGTCAGCCTTGGCGTGGCCGCGTCGTTCACGTGGTCGCTGTATGCGCTGCTGGCCGGTGGTGCCGGCCGGGTCGGGATGCGGATGCCGTTCGCGCTCACGTTCGCGGCGGCGGACCAGCACACGCTGTACCTGGATGTGTCTGCGTGGGTGACGGTCTCGGTGCTGGCCGGCCGTTACCTGGAGGCCCGCGCGAAGGACCGCTGCGGCTCGGCGCTCACGTCGCTGGCTGGGCTCGCCGCGCAGACCGTCGCGGTGCTGCGCGACGGCACCGAGCACCGGGTCGGCATCGATTCGCTCCGGGTCGGCGAGCAGTTCGTCGTCCGGCCGGGTGAGAAGATCGCCACCGACGGTGTCGTCATCGAGGGCGGCTCCGCTGTGGATGGGTCGCTGCTCACCGGCGAGTCGGTGCCAGCGGAGGTCGGCCCGGGCGACGAGGTGACCGGTGCCACCCTCAACATGGGCGGGCGGCTGGTCGTGCGCGCCACCGCCGTAGGCGCTGATACCCGGCTTGCGCAGCTAACTCAGCTCGTGAACCAGGCGCTGACCAGCAAGGCCGCCGCGCAGCGCCTGGCCGACCGGGTCGCCTCGGTCTTCGTGCCCTGTGTGATCGCCCTCGCGGTGGCGACGGTCGGCTTCTGGCTCGGCGCCGGCCTGCCGGCCCAGGCCGCGTGGACCGCCGCGTTCGCGGTCCTGGTGGTGGCCTGCCCGTGCGCGCTGGGCCTGGCGACCCCCACTGCGCTGCTGGCGGCGGTGGGCCGCGGAGCAGAGCTCGGGATCCTGATCAAGAGCGCGCAGGCGCTGGAGTCGGCCCGCGAAATACGCGTGGTCGTGCTCGACAAGACCGGCACCCTGACAACCGGGACAATGACACTGCACACGGTCACCACCGTGGCCGCCGCCGGGGACAGAGAGGTGCTGCGGCTGGCCGGGGCCGTGGAGGACGCCTCTGAGCATCCCATCGGCCAGGCGATCGCCCGGGAGGCGACCGCGCGCCTGGGCGCCCTGCCGGTGGTGACGGGCTTCACGAGCCTGGCCGGGGCGGGGGTTCAGGGCACCGTCGATGGCCTGGCCGTGACTGTCGGCAGCCTGCGGCTGCTGCGTGAGCTGTCCCTGGCCGTGCCGCCCGGGCTGCGCCGCGCCGTGGAGGAGGCGCAAGACGCCGGCCGGACCGCGGTGCTGGCCGGCTGGAACGGGCAGGCACACGCCGCGCTGGCCGTCGCGGACGCCCTCAAGCCGGGCAGCGCGGCTGCCGTGGCACGCATCCGCGGCCTCGGCCTGCGCCCGGTCCTGCTGACCGGAGACAACGAGCGCACCGCCCTCGCGGTCGCCGCCGAGCTGGCCATCCCTCCGGACAGCGTGATCTCCGGCGTGCGGCCCGACGGGAAAGTCAGGGCCATCCGCGCGCTGCAGGCCGGCGGGTACGCCGTGGCCGTGGTCGGTGACGGCGTCAACGACGCTGCCGCCCTCGCCCAGGCCGACCTGAGCATGGCGATCGGCACCGGCGCCGACGCCGCGATCGGCGCCGCCGACCTTACCCTGGTCAGCGGCGACCCCCGCGGCATCGCCGAGGCGGTGCAGCTCGCCCGGGCCACCCTGCGGGTGATCCGGGCCAACCTCACCTGGGCCTTCGGCTACAACGTGGTCGCCATCCCGCTGGCCGCGTCCGGCTACCTCAACCCGCTGCTCGCCGGCACGGCGATGGCCGCCAGCTCACTCATCGTGGTCTCCAACAGCCTGCGGCTGCGGCACTTCCACCCGCGCGCCGCCAGCGCCCCGCGGGCGCGGCGCCCGGCCGCGCCACCAAGGCCAAGGCGATGACGCCTGCGAACGGGAACGTGGTGACAGCCGGGCTGGCCGGCCCGTCCCGCGCCGCCGCGCCGCGCCGCCGGCTACCGGAGCTCGCCATGGCCGCCTTGGCACCGGTTACCTGCTCGGTGCTGCTGGTCGGGCTGCTGTCCGCCTGGGTCGCCACCGGCGGGGCAGGCACGATCACCCGGGTACGGATCCAGGTCAGCCTGGCCGCGATCCCCATGCGCGCCTTCACCCCGGGCGCCGCCTCCGCCGTCGGCGCCGCGACCACCTATCTCACCATCCGCAACCTCGCCAACAGCCCCGACGAGCTGCTGTCCGCCCGCAGCCCGATCGCACGCCACATCGTGCTCACAACACGCCCCGCCGACGGCGCCGACGGCGCGAGGACTGTGGTGCCAGACCTGGTCATCCCAGCCCGCGCCACGGTAACCCTGAGCCCCTTCGGCGACGATGTCGTGCTCATGAACCCGCCACCGCTGCAGGCCGGCCACAGCGTTGCCCTGACCCTGACTTTCCGCCACGGTGGCACCATCACCGTCCAGGCGGCCGTCACACCGCCCGGCACCCCCTGACCTGGTCACGGGAACGTAGCCTCCTTCACCTGCGCGGCCTGCGCTGCCTGGATCGGGAACAAGCTCAACACGATTGACAGCGTGATCGCGCGGGTGAACCGCGACGAAAAGGGCGACCGCGTCGTGATTCCGGCCCGGATTGCCGTGCAGCCGCTCGTCGACGAATCGAACAGGCCGGTTACACCTCCGGGGTGATCCGGCCCGCCAGAGACAGCGCCCACGGCCGGGGCCCGGCTGACGATCGCGTGCGGTATCTACGCCGCCGGCTGAGTTCTCACCGATCCCGGTCATCCGGTTCCCGGGATGACAGCGGGCGCTGGTGCCCCTGGCCGCGCCCGTCGCGCTGTGGGCCTGGCCGTTCCACCCGTCCAACTGCGATTCCGCAGCGAGGAAGGCGATCTGCTGGAGAACGAGCCGGGGCCCCTGCTTAGCTGCCGGGCTGAGGACGTCGGAGGCCTGCCCTGGACACGCCGTCTGGCCGTGCCTGTGACGTGAGCTGTTGCTGGGACAGTAGGGGGATGCGGATCGGTGTGTTGTTGCTTGCGGCACGGTTCCCTGGCCAGTCAGATGGGGAGGTGCTGGCCGCCACCGTTGAGGCGGCGGTGGCGGCGGAGCGGGCGGGTTTCGATGATGTGTGGCTGGCTGAGCACCATTTCATGTCCTATGGTGTGTGCCCGTCGGCGGCCACCCTCGCCGCCTACATTCTTGGCAGGACCCGGCAGGTGGTGGTGGGTACGGCGGTGAGCGTGCTGTCCACCCGGCATCCGGTCGCGCTCGCCGAGCAGGCCGCGCTGCTCGACCAGGTCTCCGCGGGGCGGTTCTGGCTCGGGGTTGGGCGCGGCGGCCCATGGGTAGACCTGGAGGTCTTCGGCACCGGCCTTGAGCGTTACGAGTCCGGGTTCGCCGAGGGTCTTGACCTGCTGCTGGCCGCACTGACCCGGGAACGGGTTTGCGGCACGGGCCCGGCCTTCACCTTCCGTGAGGTGGCGATGGTGCCCCGCCCGCGGACCTGCCCTCACCCGCCGGTCGTGGTGGCCGCCACATCGGCGGCCACCGCTGAACTCGCCGCTGCCCGGGGCCTGCCGATGCTGCTGGGGATGCACATCGGGGACGAGGGCAAACGGGAAATGATCACCTGCTACCAGGCCGCGGCGGCCAAGCACCGGCGCCCGGCCGGCGGGCACATCGCTGCGGTGGTGGCATATGTCGCTGACACCAGGGCGCAGGCCCAGCGGGTGCTGCGGCGCGAGCTACCCCGCTGGCTCCGACCAGGGCTGGCCGGGTATGTGCCGGTGGACGGCCGGCCACGCCCGGCCCGGGACCCGGACAGCTATGCCGAGCTGCTGTGCCAGATCCACCCGGTCGGCACCGCCGCCGACTGCGTACAGGCGATGGCCACGACCGCGGCGCGCACCGGGATCAGCCACCTCATCTTGATGATCGAAGGCGGCGGCCCGGCCGCCACGCTGGAGAACATCACCCGGCTCGGCGCCGAGGTGCTGCCCCGCCTGCGGCAGCAGGTCAGCAGTCGACCAGCTCCGGGCGCTGGTTGAGGATCTGCGCGCGCGGGCTGACAAACGCGGCATAGGCCGCCTGCGCGCTGGGGCGGAACACGGCGGCCCGGTGGCAGTTCTGGAACGCCAGCCGCACACCGAAGTGCCGCTCAAGCGCGCCGCGCATCGCGTCGCTGGCCAGCACCCGCAGCAGCTGCCCGCGGGCGGCCTCGTCCGGCGGCGGCACCTGGTTGTCGGCGAAGTCGGCGCCGCTGGCGCCCAGCTCGCCGGCCAGGCCGCTGATCACCTGCCAGGCATACGGCAGCGAAGCACGGATGCAGTCGGCGAACGCCGCATCACTCACCTCACCCGATTGCGCCTGCTCGGCCAGATCGGGGGAAACGGTCAGGGACATGTCAGCACCTCCGTCACAGTTGGTCGCAATTGTGAGACAGGCAGTTGCGACGCTAGCCATGGCGGCGATGCGCGTCTATGACGCGGCGGTGACAAACAGCTCCGGACCCGCCCCGCAACGAACCCCGGGCCGGCCTGGGGGCCCCGTCGTCGCTGGTGGCGCTGCCCGCGCGGACGTGCGGACCTGATGCCCAGGCCGCACCGAAGCGACACGCATCGGCCGCCCGGGCTGGGATCGCGGCGTGGATATGCGGTCTGCAAGACGTGTCGCGTTCCGGTTCGCCAGCGGCGCTGGGCACGCGTCGGCGGTGTGGTCGGCAGCGGCGGGCCACGTGTGATCGTGGGATCGTCAGAAGCCAGTGGATGCGATGGGCGGTATGGGTCCAGGGGATTGGGCTCGGTACGCTCGTGCGGTGCGCCTCCGGCTCTTTGCTCTGACCGCCGTAATCGCGATGTCGATTTCTGCTTGTGGGACGACGGCGTCGTCCGCTCACCGTGGTGCAGACGCATCGCCAAGCGCGATCACTCCGAGCTCGCCGCTCCCGGCGGGGAGCGGCCCGCTGAAATCTCCAAAATGGTCTGTAAGTCCGAGGCTCAGCAGAAGATCGCTCAAGCGCTCGGCACCACGGCTGTCGTCGAGACGCCCACTTGGAGTGGTCATCTCTACTCGTGCCGGTATGCGTATCCGAACGGTGGCATCACGCTGTCGGTCAAGGAGCTCTCGAGCTGGGGCCAGACCTTGAGCTACTTCCGAGGCCTCGGCGCTGCGCTCGGCCGCACAGAGACGTTGCCGGACCTCGGCCAGGACGCCTTCCAGGTCCGAAACGGATCGGTTGTGGTGCGCAAGGACTGGAAGGTGCTGCTCGTCGACGTTTCCGGTTTACCTGCCCAGTTCGGCACACCGGCGACTCCGTCAGGCAACGTCGCGGTCGTCGTCGCCGACCTTATCCTCGGGTGCTGGTCGGGGGACTGATGCTGCCGGAACCGGCTCCCTGTCTGTCAGGCTGACGTGAGACACCTGCTGTGGCCGACCCTCCCACCGGGGCGAGAAAGGATCACGTGGACCAGTGACCATGACGACAGCAACTCTGCTGATTGAGGCGACCCTCGTTCGGGACCTGGCCGTCACTAGAGCGGTGGTGGGCCTCGATGGTGCTCAGGCGTTCGTGACCTACGACCCAACAGGATCCCCATCGATGACGTCTGTGCGGTGGTGACGATCGTGGGCTACGCCGCCACCCCGGGGATGTCCGGTGACCTTGGTCCGTGCTGGTGACCGCGCCCTCTGGGCGCGCAGCGTCCCTCGCCAAGGAGGTCCAAGGGGTGGCCACGTCTGAGTTTCTTCTTGAGGGTATGCACTGCAATGCCTGCGCGACCAGGATCGAGCGGGCGCTTACCGACGAGCCGGCCGTGTTTAGCGCCTCCGTGAACTTGGCCACGAATCGGGCGTCCGTCAGCTACGACGCAACACATGCCGGGCCGGAGGATCTCTGCGCGACGGTCAGCGCGATCGGGTACTCGGCGTCCGAGGTCGGCGAGGCCGAAGCGGACATCCCGCGTGGCGACCCAGACCACTGGGCAATCCGAGCGGCGATCTCGTGGCCTTTGGCACTTTCGGCGCTGGCAGTAGCGCTGGTCGCTCCCGAAAACCCCACGCCGGGATGGACCGTCCTGGCGTTGGCCATCGTTGTTGAGTTCGCCGGAGGTTGGCCGTTTCTCCGCACGAGCGCTCGGCTGCTGCGTCACGGTGCCACCAGCATGGACACGCTCATCGCGGTTGGAACGCTCGCCGCGCTTGCAGTCAGCGCAGTGGAGGCGATCGCCCTGGGCGGACGCCACGTCCACCTTGGGGGAAGCGGCCAGCTCGCGGCGCGACTGCACGGTGTCATGGCGCCGCTCATCGTGTCCATCCTCGTCACGGGAAGGGCCATCGAGACCCGAGCGCGACGGAGAGCGGCCCGGGCAATGCACTCCCTGATGGCACTGCGGCCTCCGAGGGTGCGGGTGGTGTCGGGTCCAGAGGACGACGATGGACAACTGGTGCCGCCTGAGAGTGTGCCGGTCGGCGCGTTGGTTCGGGTTCGACCTAAGGAGGCCATCCCGCTCGACGGCGTCGTCGTGAGCGGCTGGTCCGCCGTCGACGAGTCGATGCTCACCGGGGAGCCTCTGCCCGTTGAGCGTGGTCCAGATAGCCGGGTGATCGGAGGAACCCGAAACGGTGCAGGCGCCCTCGTAGTCCGGGTCGAGACGATCGCCGCCGAATCGGTCCTGTCCAGGATGCAGCGGCTGGTCGACGAAGCCCAACGGGACAAGCCGCCCATTCAGAGGCTCGCCGATCGGATCAGCGGGGTTTTCGTGCCCGTAGTCCTCATCGTCTCGGTCCTCACGTTCCTGGCGTGGTGGCTCTTGGGCGGGAACTTCGCCACCGCAGTCCTCAGCGCGGTGGCCGTGCTGTTGGTGGCTTGCCCGTGTGCTATGGGCCTTGCCACGCCCGTGGCCATGATGGTCGGCACCGGCCGGGCGTCGACGTTGGGCATACTCGTTCGCAGCGGAGACGCACTTGAGCGTCTGGCCCGAGCGGACACGGTCGTCTTTGACAAGACCGGGACGCTGACCGAACGATTCGCCAGGGTCACAAGTGTGGCACCGGTCCCCGGTGTCACCGACGACTACGTGCTGACCCTGGCATCTTCCGTCGAAGCCGAGAACGAGCACCCGATCGCACTGGCCATCTGCGAAGCCGCCAGACCTGTCGGGCCGGCAACCGGCATCGAGGCGCTCACGGGCGTCGGTGTCGTTGGGACGGTTGAGGGTCACCGGGTCACGGTGGGTCGCCTCGACGGTGCCGACCCTCCGGCGTCTCTTCATGCCGCCATCGCCTCGTGCCAAGACCGGGGCGAGACGGTCGTCGCTGTCACCAAAGACGGCAGCGTGGTGGGCGTCATCGCCGTTGTGACACCTGTCCGGCCGGACGCGGCCCCGGCGGTCCGAAGCCTTCACTGCATGGGGCTGAAGGTGGCCATCTTGAGCGGCGACGCCGCGCCAGCAGTGACCGCTGTGGCCAAGGCGGTCAACATCGAGCGTGCGGTGAGCCAGTTGAGCCCGGCGCAGAAGCTGGACGCCCTCCGATCGTTACAGGCAGGCAACCGCCGCGTCGTCATGGTAGGTGACGGCGTCAACGATGCTCCGGCTCTGGCTGCCGCCGATGTGGGGTGCGCAGTTGGCAGCGGCTCCGAAGCAGCCATGGCCAACAGTGATGTCGCCTTGCTCGGCAGCGACTTGCTCGGGGTGCCGGCGGCTGTCGGAATCGCTGGTTCCACCTCAGCCGTCATCGTCCAGAACTTCGGCTGGGCGATGGGCTACAACCTCTCTGCGCTGCCGCTGGCGGCGGTCGGGCTCCTCGATCCACTTGTCGCGGCTATCGCCATGGGGCTCTCAAGCTTGATTGTCGTGCTCAACAGCCTGCGACTCTTGCGCCTAGGACGCCGGGGTATCGACAGGATCCGCGCTCCAAAGATAATGCGTGGTCCAAGAGGCTTCCTCCTGTCAGTCGCGGTGCCGGTGGCGCTTTTCGCCGGCACCATCTTGGCCGCCCAAGCCGTATCGCCGAGCCGTGGACAACCGCTCATCCCGTCTCTGCCGAGCATCACGGAGGTCTCCCTACCCCACGGACTCACCGCCGAGGTGTACCTCGAGTCGTCGCAACCTGGGGCGAACCAGCTGCACGTTCTCTTCCCTCAACCAGGACACTCCCGGCCGCCCGTAGGTAGCTGTTCAGCCTGAGTGGCGTTATGGCGGCGCGGTTGCGGGCGGTAGCCAGGGTCCGTCGGTGAACAGCTGGGTCAGAGCGTCGAGCGCGTCGATGCGCCATTTGGCGGCGGTGGACAGGTAGGAATGGACGATCGCGAAGTCGGCGAGTCCGTTGAGGGTGCGCCAGCTGCCGCCGGAGGTGCGCTGCTGGACCTTGACCGGGCGGACGTCGCGTTCGGCCTGGTTGCTGGTGAACCCGACGGTCAGGTCGGTGGCGAACCGCAGGATCATGTCCTGGTGGTCGCGGAAGCGGCGGGCCAGCCGGAGGCCGTCTTTGGCGGTCTTGGTGCGCTTGTGCTGGTTGTCGGTGATGCCCTTGGCGACGGCGCCGCGGTACCAGGAGCGGATGCCGGCAGCTGCTCGTCGCTGAGGCGGGCGTGCCGGCGGCGCGGGCAGTGGTGGCCTGGGCGTTCGCGGTGATGAGCAGGTCGGCCATGGACCGGGCCCAGACCTGGCCGCCGGGGTCGAAGGTTTAGAGGTCCCGCAAGTCGCGCAGGCCGTGGGCGCCGCACCAGGCGTGCAGGGCATCGGTGAGGTGCTCATATCCCTTGTAGCCGTCCCGGACTATCGTGCCGGTGTAGCCGCGAAGAACGCGCGGCGTCGATGGCCTCAGCGGTGCGGTCGCCGGTGTGCATGGCGGTGAGGAACTCGGTGCAGGACACGTGCACGTAGTGCAGGTGCCCGCCGGTGCGGGCGGGGGTCTCGTCGGCATACAGCACCCCGGCGGCGCGTAGCAGCTCGCGGACCCGGTCCATGAACGGGCCGAGCCGGGCGGCGGCCTTGCCGCGGAGCTGGTGAGAACCCGGTGGAGACCTTCACCCCGGTCAGCGCGGTCACCAGCCTGGCGGCGCGGGCGATGGGCAGGTAATGGGCGCAGACCGCCAGCGCCGCGCGGGCGTGCACCCCGGGCCCGTACTGCACCCGGCCGGTCACCCCCTCCGGGGCCAGCCCGACCGAGATCTCCCCGCAGGCCGGGCATTCCCTCGCCTGCACCTGGTATTCGATCACCTCCGGCGGCGGGGGCGGGGCGGCCTCGAATACCTGCCGCCTCTGCACGCCGATCACGGGAGCGTCTGTCAGGTCCTGCCCGCAGCACCCGCAGGCGGCCGGACCGCAGTCCACCGTGTCATCAGGATCGGCCGACTGCTCCAGCGTCGAGGACTGCGCGCCGGGCTGCCTGCCCGGCTTGCGCCCTGACCTACCGCGCAGCGACCGGTTCCTCGGCTTCTTCTTGTACGGGCTATCCGACGAGGGGGGCTTCGAGGAGGTGGAAGAGTCCTTGCCCCGGCGGCGCTCGAGTTCTTCGACCCGTACCGCCAGCGCCACGATCTGCGCGTCCCGGGCGGCCAGCTGCGCGGCGGCGGCCTGATCACGGGCCGCGGCTGCCTCGCGCAGCCGGGCGTTCTCGGCCTCGAGCTCCGCCACCCGGGCACGCAGCCACCCCGCCGAGTCGGATGGGGGCGTATGCGGCGTACCGGGCACAAGCCGCACTTCACCAGATCCGACGATCAGTAATCAAGGCGACACGCTCGGCAGGCTCTTACAAATCAGGCGAGTCCCGCTGGCGTCTTGCTCCCCGGCTGCACCGCCAGGCACTCAGGCTGAATAGCTACGCCCGTAGTCGCGCCCCGTGTCCTCGCCACGCGGGTGGGTGAAACGTCTATGACGGTACCGCTCTATCGGTTGAATTCCGGCCACTACATCGGCTTCCCGGTTCTGGGTAAAGGCACATGGCGCTTCACGTTTTCGACGATCGATGATGGCCGATCACGATCGTTCTCGATCGAGCGCGTGCTCTCCTAATGGACGCGATATTCGTCAGGTAAAGCAGCACACCCTCGAGCGCTGGCAAATCTGCCCCTGCTCAAGACTGTTACCCTGCCCGCCTGCCACGCTACCTGGGCTAGCCTGCATCTTTCGCAATCTTGGCTCAGTGGCCTGAGGTTGCGGCCTGCGGCCATTCTTCTGGCCGTGGTCAGCTTTTGGCCCGGCTGTCATGCCGGGTGGCGGGGTGTACCCGGGGTGGTTGCCGTCGTGCCAGTCCCGGTGCCGGTTGTGCGTGATCGCGAAGGCGGCGGCCGCGTCGTAGCGCCTGCGGAGCTTTGCCGGCAGCGCCGCGTACACGGGACCGGCCCTGGCCCGGGCCTGTTCCACTAGTAGGCGGTGTGCCTGGCGGAGGATCTCGATCACATCGGCGGCCCAGGACTGCAGGCTGCCCGGTCCGGGCTTGTGACCGCGCGGCAGCGTCTTATGACGTGCTGGCAGCACTGCTGAATCCCGGCCAGCTGGGGCAGGAGATCCTGGTAGGCGCCGTACCCATCGGTGATAAGGAACCCGGTGAAGAACCCCAGGATCGCGGTGATCGCGGCGTGGCGCCGCGACCCGAGCACCCGCAGCCACGGCTTCCGGCGGGACCGGCCCCTGCTTGCGCTCCCGCCGGAAGCCTGCCGGTCAGCTGTCTGCCTCCCCGGCCGCGCACGGGCTCGGCTGGCCATTGATGGTGCGTGATGTGGTGACGGTGACGGTTGCGACGGACGTAACAGCGTCACGCCAGATCGTGTAGTTGTCGGCGAGGGATTTTACGAGCGCGGCAAGGTTGCGGGCAGGGCATTGCGCGCTCGGTGGCAGGCTTTGAAGTCATAGCCGGGCTGTTCGCCGTGAGCCAGTGCGAGGAACTCGACGGTAACGCCGTGCTGAGTGCAGCGGAACAGCAGTCTCATCAAGCGTGCGAGGCTGCCGCTGATCGCGCCTGGCCCGGTAATGAGCAGTGCGTCATGCCGGCCGGCGCCGATCGCCGCTTCCAGCCTGGCCAGTGCGCTGCCATACCCCTCGGCCTGGCCCAGATCGTCACTTCAGCGTAGACCGCTGGGGCTGGCCACCCGCGCTGGCGGGCTGCCTCGGCTACGGCCTCGTGCTGCCGGGCCAGCGCGTCGCCACCGGAGCCTGGGGCGGCACGGATGTACGCGGCCGGGTGCCTGGGGTCTGCCATTACCGGCTCCTCCGCCATATCCGGGATTGCAGCCATCGTCTTACGCACGGTTGCTGGCCTGCGTTAGGCCAGACGTTATACAGGTCCGCGCAGCGCGGGCAATGGGGAGAACTCCCCATTGCCACACCGGCGCAGCCGGTGTGGCGGCCGGTTCTCGTGCTACAGGGATGGGCCGTCAGGGCGGTGACGATCTAATCTGGGTTGACGAGTCCGTGCTCGAGCGCGAATAACGTCGCGCCAGCGCGGGTCGACACGCCGGCCTTGCCATACAGGCGCTGGATGTGGTGGTCGCAGGTCTTCGGGGAGATCCCGAGCTGGCGGGCGACCTGCTTGGTGGCCAGCCCGCGGGCAAGCAGGCCGAGCACCTCGCACTCGCGCTCGGACAGCCCAGCAGGCCGGCGCACTGGCGCGCGCGGCTGCCCTGCAGCGGTTAGCACGGCGTTCACGGCCTCCGGTGCGAGTCTGCCCTTCTCCGCTTCCTGGCACAGTTCGTCGGCTGCGGCCATCGGTGTTAAGCTGGCCGGTGCGCTCGCGGCTCGCGCATTGCCTGGTAGCAGTCCGCCGCAGCGAGCAGCCAGGCGGTGAGCGGCAGGTCACCAGCCCGGCTGCCCCGGTGGTAGCCGGACCCGTCACACCGCTCGCCATGCGACCCGGCGAGACGGGCCAGTGGGCGCAGCGCTTCGGCGGCGTCAAGCACCCGCTCGCTGTGGTAGGCATGCAGCCGGACCTGCTCGCGCTGGTCGCGGGTCAGCGGGCCTGGATTTGCCCAGGCGCTGAAGGGTACCGAGACGCGGCCGATGTCGTGCACCAGCCCTACCCGTCGAAGCAGCAGATTGCGGCGGGCACCCGAACAATTCCGGATGCCCGCCGACTCGAACGCGCCACAGGAAAACGCCCGACTCCACATGCGGCGGCGAAGTCGGCGACCGCTGACAGGCACGCATCCAGCCGGTCCTCGCCACCAGCGTGCGGGCCGGGCTCGGGAGCTCTACCTGCCGTTTCCCATCGATCGCGCCAGTCGCGCAGAGGTGATCAGGGCGGGGCACCCGCCGCCGTCCATCGAGCCGCGCGCGGCCTCGATAGCGGCGAGCCTGCGGAGCCCGTGCTGCCAGGCCATGTCCGCGTCCTGTGCCACCTGCATCAGCCGCACCGCCAGCGGGATCTGCGTGCCGCCCAGCTCTCCCGGCATGCCCTTGCCGTCCCAGCGCTCAACAGGTGCCGGAGTGCTAAATTTCCTCCGGCAAGAGAGCGCCAGCAGCCGGGCGATGTCGAGTGACTGGGGCTGGAATTCAGCATGGCATCCAACGGGCACACGTTGCTCCTGCCCGGCGACCGGTAGGCGATCCGCGACACCGGATGACCTGCCCGAACCTCGCATCATCAGCGGCCGTTTCCTGCCTTTTTCCCCGAGACCGCGCGTCGACCTCGCTCGGCTGTACACCCGGCGAATGCAGCACGCCGTATAAAAGACGGTCACCTGATCGTCTCCGGACGACCCCGCCTGAGCCGTCCGCATCGCCAGCCCGTCATGCGCGCCAGCTCCTCGGCCGCAGCCGTCGCCAGTCCAGTCGGCCTGCGACAACACCCCCGCGCCTCGGCCAGCCGCAGCGGTCGGGACAGCGGATCCATCTACACCGCCGCAGGGGGGTCGCGCGGCTCGAGACGGCCTGCGGGAACGCAGCCAGCATCCCGGAACCCCGCACCTCTAGCTGTTCCTCCAGCTCCATCTGCCGCCCCGCCGCCTCCCCTGACGCCGCCCAGTCCTCAAGCTCCCCGAAGCACTTCCTCGACTCCGCGAACGCCCCGTCCCCACCAGGCGCATAGCCTTGCATCGGGCTCCTTCTTTCCGTCCTGGTCGTGAGACAACCAGGAACGTAACGAGAAGGAGCCCTTCACGCACTCACCGACACAGCCAAACCGGACACAGCGGCAACCGGCCGATCACGATCGTTCTCGATCGAGCGCGTACTCTCCTAATGGACGCGATATTCGTCAGGTAAAGCAGCACACCCTCGAGCGCTGGCAAATCTGCCCCTGCTCAAGACTGTTACCCTGCCCGCCTGCCACGCTACCTGGCTAGCCTGCATCTTTCGCGATCTTGGCTCAGTGGCCCGAGGTTTGCGGCTTGAGGCCATTCTTCTGGCCGTGGTCAGCGTTTTAGCCCAGCTGTCATGCCGGGTGGGCGGGGTGTACCCGGGGTGGTTGCCGTCGCGCCAGTCCCGGTGCCGGTTGTGCGTGATCGCGAAGGCGGCGGCCGCGTCGTAGCGCCTGCGGAGCTTTGCCGGCAGCTCCGCGTACACGGGACCTGCCCTGGCCCGGGCCTGTTCCACTAGTAGGCGGTGTGCCTGGCGGAGGATCTCGATCACATCGGCGGCCCAGGACTGCAGGCTGCCCAGTCCGGGCTTGGTGACCGCGCGGCAGCGTCTTATGACGTGCTGGCAGCACTGCTGAATCCCGGCCAGCTGGGGGCAGGAGATCCTGGTAGGGCGCCGTACCCATCGGTGATAAGGAACCCGGTGAAGAACCCCGGGATCGCGGTGATCGCGGCGTGGCGCCGCGACCCGAGCACCCGCAGCCACGGCTTCCGGCGGGACCGGCCCCTGCTTGCGCTCCCGCCGGAAGCCTGCCGGTCAGCTGTCTGCCTCCCCGGCCGCGCACGGGCTCGGCTGGCCATTGATGGTGCGTGATGTGGTGACGGTGACGGTTGCGACGGACGTAACAGCGTCACGCCAGATCGTGTAGTCGTCGGCGAGGGATTTTACGAGCGCGGCAAGGTTGCGGGCAGGGCATTGCGCGCTCGGTGGCAGGCTTTGAAGTCATAGCCGGGCTGTTCGCCGTGAGCCAGTGCGAGGAACTCGACGGTAACGCCGTGCTGAGTGCAGCGGAACAGCAGTCTCATCAAGCGTGCGAGGCTGCCGCTGATCGCGCCTGGCCCGGTAATGAGCAGTGCGTCATGCGGCCGGCCCCGATCGCCGCTTCCAGCCTGGCCAGTGCGCTGCCATACCCCTCGGCCTGGCCCAGATCGTCACCTTCAGCGTAGACCACTGGGGCTGGCCACCCGCGCTGGCGGGCTGCCTCGGCTACGGCCTCGTGCTGCCGGGCCAGCGCGTCGCCACCGGAGCCTGGGGCGGCACGGATGTACGCGGCCGGGTGCCTGGGGTCTGCCATTACCGGCTCCTCCGCCATATCCGGGATTGCAGCCATCGTCTTACGCACGGTTGCTGGCCTGCGTTAGGCCAGACGTTATACAGGTCCGCGCAGCGCGGGCAATGGGGAGTTCTCCCCATTGCCACACCGGCGCAGCCGGTGTGGCGGCCAGTTCTCGTGCTACTAGGGATGGGCCGCCAGGGCGGTGACGATCTAATCTGGGTTGACGAGTCCGTGCTCGAGCGCGAATAACGTCGCGCCAGCGCGGGTCGACACGCCGGCCTTGCCATACAGGCGCTGGATGTGGTGGTCGCAGGTCTTCGGGGAGATCCCGAGCTGGCGGGCGACCTGCTTGGTGGCCAGCCCGCGGGCAAGCAGGCCGAGCACCTCGCACTCGCGCTCGGACAGCCCAGCAGGCCGGCGCACTGGCGCGCGCGGCTGCCCTGCAGCGGTTAGCACGGCGTTCACGGCCTCCGGTGCGAGTCTGCCCTTCTCCGCTTCCTGGCACAGTTCGTCGGCTGCGGCCATCGGTGTTAATGCTGGCCGGTGCGCTCGCGGCTCGCGCATTGCCTGGTAGCAGTCCGCCGCAGCGAGCAGCCAGGCGGTGAGCGGCAGGTCACCAGCCCGGCTGCCCCGGTGGTAGCCGGACCCGTCACACCGCTCGCCATGCGACCCGGCGAGACGGGCCAGTGGGCGCAGCGCTTCGGCGGCGTCAAGCACCCGCTCGCTGTGGTAGGCATGCAGCCGGACCTGCTCGCGCTGGTCGCGGGTCAGCGGGCCTGGATTTGCCCAGGCGCTGAAGGGTACCGAGACGCGGCCGATGTCGTGCACCAGCGCTACCCGGCGCAGCAGCAGCACGTCTGCGGCGAGCAGTCCCGCAACAATTCCGGATTGCCCGGCGAGCTCGGCGACGCCGCGGGAGTGCCCGATCGTCCACATGCTTTTCAGGTCGGCGAAGTCCGCGACCGCTGACAGGCACGCATCCAGCCGGTCCTCGCTCACCAGCGGCTGCGGGCCGGGCTCGGCGAGCATCACCTCGTCCCAGATCGATGGCGCGCCCAGTCCCTCATAGACGTGATCACCCTGGGCGAGGAAGGCAGCCACAGCCTGCGGGTCCAGGCCCGAGCCGGCGCGCCCGGCCAGGATCCGGCGTGCCAGCGCCGCGCCACCGTGCTGCCAGGCCATGTCCGCGTCCTGTGCCACCTGCATCAGCCGCACCGCCAGCGGGATCTGCGTACCGCCCAGCTCTCCCGGCATGCCCTTGCCGTCCCAGCGCTCATACAGGTGCCGCAGTGCTAGCTGAATTTGCTCCGACAAGCCCATCCGAGCGCCCAGCAGCCGGGCGATGTCGCAGTGACTGGCGGCCCACTTGCGGAACTCGGCTATGCCACCAAAGGCCGACTTGGTCATCACCGCTGCCCGCGCAAGCGGCGCACTCCCCGAGTGAGCGACCCGCATCGCCGTCGCGATGAGTCCCAGCCGCGACCCCAGGTATGCCGCCATCATCTGCGGGCGCGCCGCCAGTTCATCCCCGAAAAACCGCGCGTCGACCTCGCTCTCGGCTGTACACCCGGCGAAATGCAGCACGCCCGTATAAAAGACGGTCACCTGATCGTCTTCGGACAGGCCCATCGCCTGAGCCGTCCGCATCGCCAGCACCGCCGTGCGCAGCCCATGCTCCAGCGGCTGACCCATCGCCAGGTCAGTCGCCAGCGACAACACCCCCGCGGCCTCGGCCAGCCGCAGCGGGCGGGACAGCGGATCCATCTACACCGCCGCAGGGGGGTCGCGCGGCTCGAGACGGCCTGCGAGGAACGCAGTCTCAGCACATCGGCCGTGAACCCTGCACATCAAGTCTTACACCGCGCCACGCCGGTCCGCCGCCTCTTCTCCTGACGCCTCGGCCATCCGGCTCCGCCGGTCAGCCAGTTGGTCACGCGAAACGGCTGCCGCCCCGGCCGAGCCACCGCGCCACGATGAGAGCGCGGCGTGGCGCTGTTTGCGGGGGCGTTACCAATCCCACCGAACACCTGAACTACGGGTCACCGCTTCGGGCTACGCCGCGTCAGCGGAGACGATCGCGCCCGCCACCCGCGGCTCGGCCGCGTCCACGATCGACGTCGGCCCACGTATCTGCGTCACCTGTGCCGCAAACTTGTCCGCGTCCTGTCCGTAGGACAGCCGTATAGCAGCGGTCAGGACCGGATACCGCCGGACACGCACGGGCCGCTCTCAGCGGGCAGTGACAGCGCCCGAACACTGGCGATCAGCGACCGGGAAAACGCCCGAGGATCGATCATCCAGGACTTCCCGGATGATCAACGGTGTGCTACCAACGGATCGAATCGGCAGCGTGCCCGCGGTGCCTCCCGGGCGCGCCTGCCTGGCGGTACACGCGGTATAGGCAGGGCAGCGCGTCTCCCCTGGTAGGCAGCGGACGAGCCGGCCTGTAGGCCGGGTACTCGGCAGGAGACGGTGCCTGACCTGCCCAAATCGCCGCTAGACAGCATCGCGGGCCGTCCTCAGGCCGTCAGCGTTGGGTAGACGACATGGAAGAGATCGTCGATGGCGCGGCGGGTACGTTCCTCGCTCGCTGGCATCAGGTGCGTGTAGACGCGCAGCGTGAAGCCGGGATCGGAGTGGCCGAGGTAGGTGGAGAGAGCCTTGATGCTCTCCCCCGCGTCAAGAAGAGCCGACGCGTAGAAATGCCGTAGCGCGTGCATGCCGTTCGGCCGGGCGGGCTCGATGCCAGCAGCGGCCAGCGCGGGCCGCCAGTTCTTCTCGTTGAAGGTGGCTCGCTTGATCGGGTTGCGGCGCGTAGAAGTAAAGATCAGCCGGGCCGTGACCAGCCTCCCGGCTGGCTCCTCCCAGGGCAGTGTCACGTTGACCGGAGGGTAGATGCCCATGTGAGTGCGCAAGGAGTGTGCAACTGTCCGGGGTAGCGGTATGTGGCGGTCGTGATCGTTTTTGGGCAGACCGAATACAAGCTTGTTGCGGACAAGTTTGACCTGACGCTGAATATGAACCCAGCGGGCGTCGAAGTCGAGATCGTCGAGAGCAATCCCGAAGACCTCACCCTGGCGGAGCCCGCAGCCAGCGCACAGGTCGAGCATCGGCCGGTACCGGGCTGCCAAGGTGGCACGGACGGCCGAAACCTGATCGTTCGTCCATGGGACTACTTTGCGCTGCACCAGGCGCGGCTGCCGGACCGACGCGGCTGAACAGGGATTCTTCACAATTCGTTCGTCATCGACGGCAGCGGCGAGGATCGTCCTTAGGTGAGCAAACACAACAGATCGTGTCGCGGGCGCAAGCTCAGCCGCCAGGCTGTGGTCCCACTCGCGGATGTGTCCAGGTTTGATGGCTGCCAATTGCCGGTTGCCGAAGAACGGCAGCAAGTGTTTGCGGACCCTGTACTCAGCAGACTCACGCGCTGACTCGTCGAGCACGCGCGTGCGAAGCCAGGTCTCGGCGTATGTGCCGAACAGGATCCGACCGGCGGCGGGGTCGACGTAAGCTCCGCGTAGCTTGTCTGACTCGACGGAGACCATGAATGCCTCGGCGTCACGCTTGGCCCTGTCGGGGAACGATTTACCGCGTTCACGCCCGTCCGGGCCGATGTAGCGAACCCGGTACCGCAGGCCCTTGCCGAACAGCGGCGTCTTGACCCGTCCGGTCCGGCCATCGTGATCAACCGCCCTGTACCAGCGGTCTTCGATGTGGGCCATGATCACGCTGCCCGTGACTTCACCCAGGCTCGCACATCGGCCGGGTCATAGCGAAGGTAACGGCCGACCCGGGAAGCAGGTGGCCCGTACCTGATCTTGCGCCACCTGTACAGTGTCTCGACCGGGATGTGCAAGTAACCTGACACGTCCTCGACCGACCAAAGCCGGGGCGTACCAGCTGGAATTCGTGCAGATGCTTCATTCACTCGCGGATCGCTTCTCCTTTGTCTGGTTGGCTGACGGGTTATGCGGCCCCAGCGGGCCATAGGTCTGTGTGTTCGCGGGCGCGAGCAGCAGCAGCGAGTGCGAGCTGGTGGTCGCCGATAGTGGTGTGGCCGGTTCCGGCGTAGTGCCAGTCGGTGAGGACCAGGACGACGGTCTCGTCGAGTTCGCGGCCCCAGGGGTCGGTTTCGCCGTTTGGCGCGATTTGGGTGCGGCGGTGCTGGGTGCGGGCGGCGCGGAGCTGGCCGAAAGAAACGGAGTAGCGGCGGGATTTGGTCAGGTAGTGGCCGCCGTAGCCGAGCATGTGCGCCCACCTGCGCAGCCGCTGGCCATCATCGGCCGGGAGCGTACCGCCGAGCCGCCACGCGGTGGTGATCATCTGCTGGTAGTGGCGGCTACAGGTCAGGCGCTGGGCGTCGGCGATGTGGCGGATCGGCGGGGCGGGCAGGCCGGGTGCGTCGAGGCTCTTGGTGGCGTACTTACCGATGTAGTTGGCGACCGCCTGGGCGGTGAGCGGACCATCGGGTCCGTGGCGGATCGGCCGGGTGTCGGCCTGGGTGCCAAATCGCAGCAGCACCGTGCCGCAGTCGCCACCGCGGTCGGTGGCGACGTAGGCGGCCGCGGCGGCCTGTGTGATGGCATCGGCGAGCAGGCCGGTGGTGTAGCGGCCGGGCGGCGGCTGGTAGGTGTCGCCGGGGGCGTCGAGGCGGATGACGGCGTGGAAGTGGACGACGCCTCGGGCCTGGTATTCGGCCACCTTCACATACCGGATCCGCGCCTCGCGGCGGAGCTGCGCCCGAATACTTGTGTCGTCTATATGGAACGCGACCCGATCGCCTCGGCTTCGGAATTGACTACAGTGGAACTGACATCAATCACCTTTCTCAAGCTGGACTGTCAAATCTCTGGCCGCGGACGAATCCGGAGGTCCTCGAAGATCTGGTAGCACGCGTTAAGGGTGCACAAGACGATATCTCCGTTTTCGGGCTTACCCGTAACTTCTACGCCAAAAACGAATTGCTTCCGCTTTTTGAGTCAAAGGCGATCGACGTACCTGTAACCCTCTACGTCATGGATCCCCGATGCGCTTCACGGCGTGACCGCTACCGCCTGGAGCCAACCGAGGCGGCCATGGAAGACCCTGCCAGGTACACTCGCGAGATCCTCCGTCCTCTGTTCGCAGCTTCACAAAGAGTATTTCCCGCTGCGGTACCACCGGCGGGCCTACGAATTTTCACCTACAACTTTCCCTGCTCCTTCGCGATAGAAAAGATTGACAACGCCTGCCGAGTTATGCTCTACGGTCACGGTAAGCGAGGCACTGAAGGGCCAATATTCGTCTTCAACCACGGCACGCCTTACTGGGACTATTTCGTCAGTCAAATAAAGTAAGCATTCACCCCGTGCACGCCGGGTGATCTGTGGTTCGGGGTTGGCCTTATCCTTACGGCGAGATTGCCTGGGCAGGCGGCTGCCAGGGGGCGCCGAGCATGAGGTCGTATAGCACGGCGAAGGCGTTGCGTCCGTGCTTGCGGGCGGTGTCGAGGTAGCTGCGGATGTCGAGGCGGTCCTGGGTGACGTCGTCGCTAGTGAGGCGGCCGGAGATTTTCTGCTGTGTTTTCAGGGGGCGGACGCCGCGCTCGCTGATGTTGTTCGTGGGCCAGATGTTGGTGTCCGTGGTGAACCGCAGCACGTCGGCCTGGCGGTTCTTGCAGAACTCCAGCAGCTCGCGGCCCGGCTTCTGCTTCGTGCTGTTCTTCGGGCCTGGGACGCGGGGCACGCTGGCCAGCCCGGCGAGGACCGCGTGCCGGAACTCGTGCTCCAGCGGTCCCGCGGTGGCAGCGGGGATGGCGGGAAGCTGCTGGTCACGGGCAGCGTGCCAGGCATGGATCAGGCCGCGCAGCGCCCGCTGCGCCTGCACCGGCCAGACGGCATCCGGGTATGTTTCCGCGCAGTCCTGGTAGTCGCGCAGGATGTGAGCCAGGCAAGCCTGGTTCCCGGCGAAGTGCTCCCAGGACTCGTGGAAGTAGTTCTGGTACCGGTCGGAGACCACCACGCCGGCGAAATCCGGCAGGATCCCGGCCTGCCGCATTGTCTCCAGGCTGCGGGTGCCCAGGTAAAAGGAGGAGTACTGCCCGGTGAACGCGCCGTGGACGTATTTCTTCTCCCCGGCCGGCCCGGACCGCAGCGTCGTCTCATCGAACCCCGCCACGGCCGCGGCGGTGATCAGGGTGCGGATCAGCCGCACCACCTCCGCGGCCAGGTCCGCGGCCTTGCGCAGGCACGAGTGGATGAACCCCGCCGAGATGTCCGCGCCGGCCATGCCGGCGATCAGGTCCCGGCACCGCTCGACCGGGACGTGCTGGAAGACGACCAGGTAAACGGCCAGGGCGCGCAGCCGCGGCCCGATGGACAAGGCCGCGTCCGGCACGCCCGGCGGCCGGGGCGCGACGTGCTCCCGCCCGCAGGCGCACCGCGTTTCGTGCAGGTCGTGCTGGACCCGCTCCGCCGGCGCCGCCGGAATCTCGTCCTGCTGATAGGACCGGGCAACGCCCAGGTCAGCCGCATCGGCCAGGTCCCGGCCGCACCCGCATGCCCCTTCCGGGTAATGGTTCTCGGTCCGGTCCGGGTCTTCCCAGCGCATCGCCGCCCCCGGCGCCCCGGGCTGCTTGCCCCGGTTCCGCTTCTTCCCCTCAGCCCGCTCCTGCGCACGCCGCTGCTTCCGCGGCGCCTTCCGCCCCGGCAGGTCATCCGACCCCGGCGGCATCGACGAGTTCCCGCTGTTCCGCGACGCCGCGCGCTCCAGGTCAGCGATCCGCTCCTGCAATGCCTGCACCTGCGCTGCCAGCTCCGCGACCTGCGCGTCCCGGGCAGCGCACGACGCGCAGCCAGGAGCGGGAGGCGGCAACTCGGACATAAGCCATGATCATCCAGAGTCGGCTGGCAGTAAGCAAGACGACACACCGGGCCAGCCCGGCAAAGATCACCGCCGGGGACGGCAGTCACCCACCGTTAACGAAACCAGCCGTCGAACCGGGGGTGGTGAATGTTTACCAAATAAAGTGGCTAGAACGCCTGTCCAACAACCCACGAGAACCATGGACGAGCAAGGGCATAGTCGTCCGGCCTCTAACACAAACTGATCTTGCCATCTAGGATGCAGAAGCTAGCCCGGCCATGATCACTGAACACGATGGACGCCACCTCCTAGGTATCGCATGCGACGCCGTAAACCAAGCAAGCGAACTCGTCCGCACCCGCTCCCCCGGCACATTGACCAAAAAGGGCGACCGCGATCTGACTTCCGAAGTAGATCTCGCCGTAGAGAAACTCGTACGCAACTTCTTGCACGTGAAGACGCCCGAGGCGGCCTTTCTAGGTGAAGAAGAAGGTACCGTAGTCGTCAGTAATGACTTTCTCTGGATTCTCGATCCGGTCGACGGTACCATCAATCTCGTCCACGGGCTACCACTCTCCGCTGTATCCCTCAGCCTAGTACGAAACGGTATCGTGCAGGCCGCAGTCATAGACCTGCCTTTCATTCGAACTCGATACACCGCACTACGCGGATACGGATCTTACGCGAACGCAAAGCGCATCCACGTCAGCAGAACGACAACACTAAACACAGCACTGATATCTCTCGACCAGTACACGTTCAATGATAGCAATGCCGACCACGAGAATCGCGCACGGCTCCGCCTTGCCGAGCACCTAGCATGCAAAGCACAGCGAGTCCGCATGTTCGGCACATCGGCCGTTGAACTCGCATGGATGGCTGAGGGTCGACTCGACGCATGCGTGATGCTGGGCAATAAGCCATGGGATACATCCGCTGGCGTTCTTATAGCTCGGGAAGCTGGCGCACGCGTGCTGGACCAAGATGGCACCGACCACTCGTGGAACTCAGCAGCGACGATCGCGGTCACACCAGCAGTTGAAACACAGCTCATAACCGTTGTACAAAAAGCTCTGGCAGAACCAGCTACGACATAACGCGTAACTTGCGAACCCCGCCAGGGATGCTCACGAACACGGTGTGAACGCTCTGGCGGCTTACCCCGTACCGCTCGGCGACCTCGGTCACCGGAATACCAGCACCAGCCTCCAGCACGGCCCGGTACCTCTGCTCGGCCACGCTCAACTCCCTCATCATGAGCGGGAGTGTCAAGCATCAAGCGAAGCCAATGTGTAAAGCATCGAGCGGGACAGCACAAACCCGCCCGGTGCCCGCCCGGTGCCTGCTGTGAGAACTTTCTTTACGCCTTCAAGGGCGCGCGAAGCGCGCCGGGTACGGGTGATCAGCCTAAGGTGTCCTGGGCAGATGCGGGTGGGCATGGGCTGACCTCCTCGCTGGCGCATACACCCTGCGGGCTGTCCGGACTCTATGCGGAAACGCGGCGACCAGAGCGCGGCAGCTTCCCGCCCTTCCGGCGCTGCGGCGCCTACGGGCGGGACCGCCGCGCGGGCCGCGACCGCAGCGACCGGCCGCGCCGGGTACGCGCCGTCACGGTCAGGCCCGGCAACCCGCCTGCAAACCGGGGCCATCCTAATGAGAATTACCGAGCCGCCGTTCCGGCAGACTCGGGACCGGTAGCCGCCGCCAGGTGAGCACTGAGCCATCCTGGGCCTCCGCGGGGAGCCTTTCCGGGAGATCGTGCCCCTGCCGGTGGCCGGGAGAGCGGATCGCTGCTGGGATGTCGTGCCCGCCGCTGCGGCGTGAGCACTGTTCATTAGGTCGCTGATGGTTCTCCCGCAGGCTGCCTGGCTGCCTGGCATCGAGGACGGGAGAGGTAATGCTGCTGGTGGGAGATGACTGGGCCGAGGATGATCATGCCGTTGAGCTGATGGACTCCTCGGGCCGGGTGTTGGCCAGGGCCCGGCTGCCCGAGGGCGCGGCGGGGATGGCCCGGCTGCACGCGATGATCGGCGAGCATCTCGGCGCCGACGGCGAGGCGGAGGAAATACGGGTCGGGATCGAGACCGACCGGGGCCTGTGGGTGGCAGCGCTGGTCGCGGCCGGGTACACGGTGTATGGGATCAACCCGCTGCAGGTGGCCCGCTACCGGGAGCGGCACGCCGTGTCCGGAGCCAAGAGCGATACCGCCGACTCGCACACCCTGGCGGACATGGTGCGCACCGACTCTCACCAGCTGCGCCCGGTGGCGGGGGACAGCGCGGCGGCGCAGGCGGTCAAGGTGGTGGCCCGCACCCACAAGACGCTGATCTGGGAGCGGACCCGGCATGTGCAGCGGCTGCGTCACCAGTTGCGCGACTACTTCCCCGCCGCGCTGGAGGCCTTCGAGGACCTGACCGCCGCCGACACCCTCGAGCTGCTGGTCAGGGCTCCCGACCCGGCCGCGGCGGCCAGGCTCACCACAGCGCAGCTCAGCGCAGCGCTCAAGCGCGCCCACCGCCGCGACATCGCCGGCAAGACCGCCGCCATCCGGGCCGCGCTGGGCTCGAAGCAGCTGGCCCAGCCACCGGCGGTCACCGCCGCCTGCGCTGCGGCGGTGCGGGCGCTGGCCACGGTCATCACCACCCTCAACGAGCAGATCACGGTCATGGAGGGTCAGGTGCGGGCGCATTTCAGTCAGCACCCAGACGCTGAGATCATCTCGTCCCAGCCCGGTCTGGGGCCAATCCTGGGCGCCCGGGTGCTCGCAGAATTCGGCGACGACCCGCACCGCTACGCCAGCTCGAAGGCCCGCAAGAACTACGCGGCCACCAGCCCCATCACCCGCCAGTCGGGGAAGAGGAAGACCGTCATGGCGCGCTACGTGCACAACGACCGGCTCCGCGACGCCCTTGACGGCCAGGCCTTCGCCGCCCTGACAGCATCCGCCGGAGCCCGCGCCTACTACGACCGGCAGCGCGCCCGCGGCCTCAGCCACCGCCCCGCGCTCCGCCAGCTCGCCAACCGGCTCGTTGGGATCCTGCACGGCTGCCTGAAGACCCGCATGCTCTACGACGAGGCGACAGCCTGGCCGCAGTACGCCAGCCAGGAAATCAAGACTGCTGCTTGACATTCAAGCTCCTGGGATGTCTCCCGGCGTTCCGATCCTGAAGCCGGACAAGATCACAATCAAGGCCGTCCGTGACCGCAGGGCAACCGCTGACCGGCAACGTGCGTGGCGAACGTACACGCGAGGACGACCTTGACTCTGATCTTGCGCCGGTTTCTTTTCGCGCCTATCGGAAGGATGGCCAAGTCCGGACCCAGACCTCCGGAAGTCCCTGTGCGAAATGGGCGGGCGTTGCATAGCGTTGTTGATCTTCCATCGGGAGGAAGTTTCCCGCTATGGCACACAGCAGAAAATTCTTCATCATGGAGCACCTATGGATGAAGAATCTTGATGTTACTCATCGGTAGATGATTCGGAGATTTAACAAGCTTCCGCAGAGGCCTCGATCGCGTTCCCGCAGGTACTGGCCTTGCGCATCACGAAACTTCCGGAGTTCTGGGACCCTGAATCCGTACAGCACGTAAGTACAGCAACCCCACCGGGCGCGGCCGACCCGGACCGGCAGCCAGTCGCCGCTGACCTGCGCAAATAGCCACCACCGACCCCCCTTGCTGCTAGTTTGCATCGAAGAGCAAGCCTTGAGTAGCTGACAACGGCAGGACGCCCAGGGGATCCGGCCGAACTCTCAGGCAGCCAACTGGTTGGAGCGAGGAACATTATTGCAACGCTCCACCCGCGTCGGTCGGGCGACGTACCAGCGCAGGACCTATTGGCCGGTTAGCGGGTTGTAGCTGCAAGCGGTTTCAAAGCACTGCTTGATCACAAGGGGTGAAGGCAATCGGGCTATTCGGGAGAGCGGGATCTTCCCGGAGGTACCGATGTCTTCCTGTCGGTGATCTTCTTTGCTGAGATTCTCGGCGGACCCGATGATTGTGGAGGGGTCCGTGGGGGAACAGCGTCGGCCGTTGACGCTTGAAGATCGTGAGGAGATATCGCGCTGTCTGGCGGTCCGCCTGACGAACAAGGAGATTGCGGCCCATATCGAGCGTAACGAGTCGGTGGTATGCCGGGAGATCTCCCGTAATGGCGGCCGGGAGAAGTACCGGGCGCACCGGGCGCAGTGGCGGGCGGAAAAGGAGCGATGCCGCCCAAAAGCCAGGAAGATGGACGCTGATCCGGTGCTGCGCTGCCATGTGGTGTCCGGTTTGCGCAGCGGCTTCTCCCCGGATCAGGTGGCGGGCCGGTTGAAGTACGACCGGGCCTGCGGGCAGGCTGGGGAGGTGGTGTCGCACGAGGCGATTTACACCTGGATATACGCGTTGCCGAAGGGCGAGCTGTCCCGCCTGGGCGTCGAGCTGCGTTCCGGCCGTGAGCAGCGCAAGCCGCGCGGGCGGGCAAAGACGCCTGGCGCCCGGATTGTGGGGATGCGCTCGATCGAGGACCGTCCCGGCGAGGTCGCCGATCGCCAGGTGCCCGGGCATTGGGAGGGTGATCTCATTGTGGGGAAGAACGGGGCAACGGCGGCCGGGACCCTGGTCGAGCGCACGAGCCGGTTCACCGCGATCGTCCCGCTTCCGTTCGGCCGCACCGCCGACCGGGTGCGCTCGGCGCTGATCGATCAGGTCACGGATCTGCCCGCGCAGCTGGTGAAGTCGATCACCTGGGATCAGGGGTCAGAGATGGCCGATCATGCCGCCTTCTCCCTCGCCACCAAGATCGATGTCTATTTCGCCCACCCGCATTCACCGTGGGAACGGGGCACGAACGAGAACACGAACGGGCTCATCCGAGAATACATCCCGAAAGGGACGCCGGTCCCTTCCGATCCTGGGTTCTTGAATTCCGTGTCTCACTCACTAAACATCCGCCCGAGGCGTATACTTGGCTACAGAACGCCAGCCGAAGTGTTCGTCGAGATGCTTAGCGAATTTGCTTCCACCGGTTGACACCGCCCTGGTCATAGGCGTTACCCTGGTCATCGATCGTCACCTTGGCCGTGCCGTTGACAGCACTGATCGTCAGTTCCTTCTTCAGCGGCGGGATGACCTCATACTTCCAGCCGGACGGCAGTGAGAGCGTGCTGCCCAGCGTATTCAAAGACTGAATGGTCTCGTTGGGGTTCACCTGCTGCGAGGCGGCCTGCATGACGTAGACGTTGTTGTTGGGGTCAACCAGAACGTAGACTGACTTGCCTGCGTCGAAGCCCATGACCGAGTTACGCGTAATGTTGTTGGTGTGGTAGGCGTTAGCGGTAACCCCCAGCTTCTGGACGCCCGGCGGGTAGTTCGGGTACGCGAACCAGCGCGCGTTCAAGCCGTTGAAATTCAGCTCCGGCCCTACAGGCAACTTGATCCAGTCGTTGACCCAGAAACGGGGGCCGTTCTTGAAGCCGTTCGGCACGGAATAGTCTAGCGCCACTGTACCTTCGGAGAAGCTATTCCACAGAAGCGCCGGAGCGGAGTCATTGGGATTCGCCTGGTTGTTCAACCCAGTCGTGTTGTACATGGACGCCCCGGTTTGGTCGCACAGGAGGCTGACCTCGCCGTAACGAATGCCGCGGAGGTTTGTCAGCTGCATAGTCTTGGCGGTGTCCCCGTCATGCAGGTGTACGGCACAGCCCGGATACTTCTCGGCCAGCGCCTTGTTCTCCGACGACGTAGCTGACGCTGACGAGGTCGTTGTCGGCGTTGAGGATGACGAGCTGCTGGGGGATGACGAGGTGCATGCCGCAGTCACCATTGCGATGAGCAGTAGCACGCCCGTCACGGACAGCCATCCTTTCGCGTGCGTAGGCATGTTCACTGTCCCTTCTCTAGAGTCCGCTGTGAATTCTCCTCCGGGTGTCAGACGGCGAGGGCGGCCATGGCCTTCCGCGTGGCGCTCTCCGGCGCCGGTGGCTGGCGTGGATGTTGCCGATGTCATGGTGGCCCCCTTTGCCAGAATCGCCCGGCCCCATGCCGCCTGTGTATAAACCTCCTTCCGTGTCGGCTCGCCCCGCGCGGGCAGCCGTGCGGCAAACACGGGTCGTGGGCCCGCAGCCTGGCTGTCACGCTCACCCGGTAGCAACATTCGTAGTTAGGGCCATAGGTCCTGACAACTGGGAGCCGATCAGCAGGGCGCCCGCCCGGCAGTACGCGCGGATCGCCCCTGCAGACCTGTTGAGTCCCTGATCGCCGCGCGAGCTCTGCCGCTACGAGTGGATCACCGCGTGCAGCATCAGAGTGCAGCAATCAGGCCGCACCCCGCCGATCGCACGCGACTGTTAGAGTCGTCACCGACAGCGCGAAGATCTTCAGCGATCCGGCGGCCACGAGTTACGGATCAGAAGGTTAGGGTTCGAGTCTCCGATCGCCCGAAAGCGCGTGCTGTCGGGGCCGGTTGCCGGTCGCCGGTCATTGACGCAGCTCATGGCTTGTAGTTGCTGTACGCGCCTCCGACCCGGTCGTAGGTGTTCCCGAGCTCGTCCTGGGTGATCAGGGCAGCGCCGCTGTCCGTTGTGAGAACCAAGTCTTGCTCGAGCACCACGGCCCGGAACTTCCAACCCGGCGCTGGATTCAGGCGGCCGCCGAGGTCCTTGAGGCTCTCGTAGGTCTGGTTAGGATCCACCATGAGGCTGGCGGACTTCATGCCCCACGTGTTGCCCTCCGGGTCATCGAGGAGGAAAGCCGGCGAGCCCGTGTTGATGCCGAACTGCGTGTCCCGCTGCACGTCTATGGGCTTGTACGCGACGCTCTTGTGCTTACGCATCTCCTTCGGCACGTCGAGCCAGGTCACCCAGCGAGCGTGCAGCCCGTTGAAGTTCCGCTCCTGCCCCACCATGACCTCGATCCAGTCGAGACACCACAGCCGGGGACCGTTCTTGAAGGCCCTGATGAGGTCGTACTCCTCCTCGATCGCATCGACGTCGACCTTGTCGAGGATCTCCTGCGGGCAGCTGTCCCCGGTTCCGCCGGGATCGTTCAGCCCGATCGTGTTGTAGACTCCGCCGACCAGGTGGTGGGTGATCGCGTGACCACCGATCAAGAAGATCTCGGTGTACCGCTGGCCGCGGACGTCCTCGAAGCGCATGAGCTTGGCGCCTTCATCATCGGGGGGCAGCTTGGCAGACAGCTTCATGGCCCGTACTCCTCTCCTATCGACTCACCGATGTTCGTCACCGGCGGAAGCTTGCGGGGGCCCGCCGGGCACCGCGCCCGGCGGCCAGTAGATCCGGACGGTGAGGCTGAACGGCTTGGCTCGCGGGCGCGGGATAGCTACTTCGGCTCTCCGCCCTGGCGGTGCGTGGCTGGCGGTCATGTGCCAGGCCTTAGCGATCAGGTGACCGGGGTGATGCCCGGGCACTCCCACTTGGCCTCGATCACCGCAGGATGAGGCCGGTACATCCGCAAGATCACAAACCAGGGGTGCTCTGCTGAGGTGGGCAGCCAGTTCGGTTCGCGCATCTCACCGGGTGAGCCGGGCTGCAGGTAGATGGTCAGCCCGCCGTCTGCGTCGTGCGCCAGCCCGGCAGTGCGGTCGCCGACCGAATAGCGGTGGGCGGGGTTGGGGATCAGGTTCATGTCTTGTTCGGTGTAGGCGGCAAGCGACCAGAACGAGTCCACCGGGGGAAGGTCGCCGGCGCGGAAATGTAGTTCGTAGCGGACCTGAGGGGACAGCTTCGCCCCGTTTGCGTCGCTGAAGTTCACCAGATAGACCGCTTCTGCCGGGTCGTTGGCGGTGATGCCAGCCAGGGACTGGTCGGCGGCGCGCTGCAGGAAGTCGTCACCGAAACGCCCTTCCTCGGCCGGTGGGTAGCGCCAGCCGTTGACCACGGTGGCCCAGTCCCCGCTGAGGAACTGCTGGCCGAGCAGCGCCATCCCGGTCGTGGCGGCGCGGGTCAGGCCTTGCTTGACCGCCTCGGGCTGGGCGTTCACGTTCAGGCCGGGCCCGATCCCGATGCTGGCGAACTGGCGAAGCACCAGCGCGTGATGGGGCGGCGGCGGGTTTTCGGCCAGCATGGCGTTGAGCGTCTTCCACGGCCCCAGCGGATCTTGTGCTGCCTCTACCGGCGCGTACACGTCGCGGCGTTCCGGCGCCTGGGCGCCGGGTTTGCCCCATTGGCTCAGCGGGGTGAGCCGGTACTGCGCCTGCAGCGCGTGCACGTTCGCCACGTCCGCGTCACCGTCGGCCAGGGTGCGCCCCAAGACCAGGACCCACGGGGTCGGCGCCGGTCGCGCCGCCTGGACCCCAGACGGCAGTTCCCCGTGCCAGCCCGGCCCGGTGATGGCGAAATGCCCGGCCTTGCTGCCGGTGGTGCGCTGCCCGACGTAGTCGAAGTTGTCAGAGGTGAACCCCATCAGCTCGAAGGTGAAGTAACGGTCTCCCATGTCCGGGTGAGACAAGATGACCGGCTCGCCGCCCAGATCCAGCCACGCCAGCGAATACAGCGTGTCGTTGTTCGGGCAGCCGCCGTCCCGGTAGGTCGCATCCAACAGCCGTGCGGCATGCCAAAAATGGTTGACCGCGGCATAGGGGATGACAGCCGGGTCCCGGGCCTGGGTCACCCAGGCATGCCGAAGCTTGGCGTTGTAGATATACGGGAAGCCATAGATGAACGCCTGCATCCCGGTGGTGTAGGCGTACTCGGCCTTCCAGTCCAATTGCGACATGTCTGCATCCCCAATGATGGAAGCCAACGACGAACCGCTACCGGTTACACGCGACCGGCCGATCATCTAACTCACGGCTACCTTGCAGCCCCCCCTTTCGGCGTCAGCCCGCCCACAAGGGGGGCCATGCCGCAAACGGCTGGTAGTTCCGCAGCGTGGCTTCCACACCTACCCAGCAGCAGGAGGCATTCTTTAGGGCCGTAGGTCCTGACGTCTAGGGCCAGTTGGCGGCTCCTGCCAAGCCCTCGCACCGCGAATACCCCACAAGCCCGCACTAATCGCTAGTCGCGCCGACCGGCACTGATGCTTGGAAGCAGAGGCGGACCAGCTCCAGCTTGATAACGGCAGCCGACAACAGCCGGATCGCACACAGTCTCATGTGATCACCCGGGAGCAACCGCCACGTCGGGGCCCCGCGCCAACATCAGGCCGGACCGAATGAACTGATGAGAAGGATGAGATCCATAAGTCAGGTCCACGTGACAACACCGGCCGACTGCCCCAATCGAGCTGACGAGGTTGCCGCCCACGCTGGCCGCATTTTGGCGGCACAGTGACGCCCACCGCCGCGAACTAGTGCGCATCGCCGCCTATGAGCGTGCCCGCTGCATACCCCGCGTCAGAACGGGCGATGACGCTCCACCAGCGGAGGACGTCAGCCCGGATGGATGCAGCGGCTGCTGAGCTTCTACTCCTGGTCGGCGGATCCGGTCCGGCCGTTTTTAGGACCCTGCCCACCCCCTGCTGGAGCGGCGCGCCATGCGGCAGCAGTCAGGGTATGGCTTTAGGGGCTCGGGCCAGGCACCAGCGCTAATCTTTGGCGCCCCCGGTGATCGCGGCGTCCACCTCGGCCCGGCGCCCGGCAAGATCCCTGTCGTATTCTTCCGCGATCTTCTCGTCCTGGCGCATCAGCGCGGCCAGATCACCCTTCGCCGCGTCGAGGACACCCATGTCGGCGTAGGCCCGCTGCACCTTGCTGCCCCACAGCCCGATGTCCCTCACGCACGGCACGACCCGGCTGAACAACAGTGACTGGTAGAGCTTGTACGTCGGTGAGTTGTCGACGTACTCCAGGCACTCGTCGAGCGGCAGGCCGAGCCTGGTGAAGACCTCGTGGCCGCGGAAGCGGTCGCGCATGAGGTAGCAGCCCTCGACGACGAACTCCTCGCGTTCCGCCCGTTCGGCCTCGGTCAGCCCGGCGTAGTAGTCACGCAGCGCGAGGCGGCCGAACGCCACGTGCCGTGCCTCGTCCTGCATCACGTAGGACAGCAGCTGCTTGACGAGTGGGCTGGTGGACAGGTCGCGGTAGACGCCGAACGCGGCCAGTGCCAGCCCTTCGATCAGTACCTGCATGCCGAGGTAGGGCATGTCCCAGCGGCCGTCGGTGAGCGCGCTTTCGAGCAGCCTGGCCAGATCCTGGTTGACCGGGTAGAACATCCCGATCTTGTCCTGGATGAACCTGTTGTACAGCTCGACGTGCCGCGCCTCGTCCATGACCTGGGTGGCGGCGTAGAACTTGGAGTCCAGGTCGGGCACCGACTCGACGATCCTGGCCGCGACGGTCAGCGCGCCCTGCTCGCCGTGCAGGAACTGGCTGAACAGCCAGGAACCGTAATGACGGCCGTACTCCTCGCGCTGCGCCTCGGTCATCTTGTCCCAGATGGGAGATCCGAACAGCAGGTTGAACTCGTCGGGAACCCCCGCCGCGTTGACCGGGTCCACCTCGGTGTCCCAGTTGATGCGCTTCTGGGCGTCCCACTGCTTGTCCTTGCCCTTCTGGTATAACGCGAGCAACCGGTCACGGCCGTCGTCGTACTCCCAGGTGAACCTGGCCGCGCCCGCGGCTGGAACATCCCAGGTGCCCGGCTCGACTGGAAGCGTGTAGCGGTCGTACGTGGTCACGGCGGCCTTTCTGCGCGCCCTCCGACGCAGCGCCTCTTGGCACGCGGCAACGACACGACTTCGATAAGTGTGAACATCGTACACTAAGCGTGCGCTCAGCTTCGCGATCACGATCGTCACCATTCTGTGGCCTGTCACACAGCTGGGCGGTTGGGGAACAGATGCAGCGCATGAAGATCGACGGCCGGGCGATCTTTTGCCGAAGCGGAGCTGCGCGAGGCCGTGGCGGCACGATGACCGGACTCGTCTTCAATCCAGTAGTTGTCACCGATCGACAGCAACTTCTGCTGCATCTGGTAGCGTCGGCCTGGTTGACAGGGTGGAGGACGCAGTGAGCCCGGCAGCCGCGGCGGGAGACCGCAGACGTCGGCAGCGCGCTTCTACGGCGGAGGAGCGGACCACGCGAGGTTGGGCAGTACGAGAACCGCGGGGGGCTTGAGGCGCCCGTTCGGTCCTCGGGTCTATTGCCCGGCGCGGCTATCGCGCCTGACCTATCAGGGAGGAAAGGCTCATGTCGAATAAGACGGTGGTTTTGGCGATCTTCAAAGACGAGGTATCTGCTGATGCGGCAGCCGCCTCTCTGAAGGACTCGGGGGTGGCGCACGGGGATGCCATCGGCGTCCTGGTCCTGAACGAGAAGGGCGAGCTCAAGGCTGACAAGGTCGGCAAGCGCAGCTGGGTCAAGGGCGGCGGCATCGGCGCAGTCGTGGCGCTGTGCACCCCGGTCGGGCTCGCCGCAGGCCTGATAGGCGGCGGGCTGCTGGGCGCGCTTCACCACAAGAATCTGGGACTGGACGAGGCCGATCGCGAGCGGATCGGCAGCGAGCTGGAAGGGGGCAAAGCGGCTGTCGGCGTTCTGGCTCCCGTCTCCGAAGCCACTTTCGTGGCCGACAAGCTCGCCGATCTGGGCGGTACCGCGGAGACTCATCCTGTATCCGACGAGGCTGTCGAGGAAGCCCAGGCAGCCGCCACGACAGACGAGGCCTAGCTGGCTGCAGGTCGTGTCAATGGCGCGTGCTTAACCGGCAATGGCGCGCGCCTAATCGGCTCTGCCTCGAGGCGGCTGAATGAGATGTTCGCCGGTGCTGTGCCGGTGACTGGCATAGGGGCAGCGCACCTTGGGATCAGCCTGGCCTCTTTCCGACTCTGATGCCCGGCGAGGAAGTGAGCGCCACTCGGGCTCTGCCCACAGACCTCCTCGACTACGTTGACCCGCCGTCTTCGGGGCAGTCGCCGCTGGACTCCCAGAGGGACAGGCGCGCCATCCGAGCCGATCAGACGGCCGATGGCGGACTCACCTGGACCAGCAAAGCCTCCTCAAAATCGGATGCCCCATTAGCCTTGCCGCATGACTGACAGCACAGGCCCGGGGCCTGGTGTCCCGGGTGAGGTAAGCGCGCCGGTCCGCGCCATGGTGTCGACTGGACTGCGGGCTCTGCGAGCCACTGTCGCGCTGGTGGCTATCTACTACTTGCTGCCGCTGGACCATACCTCGACCTGGGTCGCCGCCACGATACTGGTCATCGGGCTGGTGGCGTTCATTGCACTGGTGATCTTCCAGGTCCGCTGGATCATCCGGTCGCGGTTCCCTGGCCTGCGGGCCGTGGAGGCCCTGGCTACCAGCCTCCCCTGTTCCTGCTGCTGTTTTCCAGCACCTACGTCTTCATGGCTGCGGTTTCTGCCAGCAACTTCGGCGAGAAGCTGACGCACACAGACGCGCTTTACTTCACCGTCACCGTGTTCACCACGGTCGGGTTCGGTGATATCACGGCCAAGACCGAGGGGGCGCGGCTCTTGGTCACGGGGCAGATGGTCGCCGATCTGGTCATCATCGGGATCGGGGCAAAGATCATCCTTGGCGCGGTGACACGGGGCCGTCAGCGGCAGCCGCGGAACGCGGGCGCGGGGCAACCCGGCGAATAATCGCCCAGGCCGCCCTGGGCTGGCCAGGACGCCAGGCTGGCCGCGAACAATTAACCAGAGAACTCAGCAGTCAATAGCGCTGCATCTGACGGCAACCCTGACGGCAACGTGGGCAACCACCAGCACCCTGACGCGCCCGCAGACAGCCAGTTACTCTCGCGTGTCTAATCTGAACTGGGCCCTCGCTAGGCCCGAAAATCGGAAGCTCCACCGACCGGGCCGGAAGCCGTACAGCACACAAGTACAGCAACGCCGTCGACCGAGAACGACTCCGACAAGCTGCCGCCGGACAGCGACCTGCCCCAACGACCACAAATGACCTCGCCGCCAGGAGTTCGCATCGCGGGGCACTGCCACGACCCCACGGTGAAGGCCCGGCCGATTACGCCTGGGCGAGGCCGTTTCCAGGCCGTCTCAGGCCGTGGCCGGGCCGTCAAACGCCGCCCAGCGATGACCCACGACGACCACCGATGCCGGACGAAATGGCAGGTCAGGCGACCTCTTTCGATTACGACATGCGAGGCGGCGGACGAGTCGGCCTGTAGGCCGGGTCTAGTGCATGGGTCCTCGTGACCTTGGCCAATAGCTGGGCCACGTGGTCTGACATGCGGTTGAGATCTCGGCAGTTCTCGTTGTCTCTGGCTTGATTGCGTTGCGATGTGCCCTGTGTGTGCCCTCGCGGCAGGTCCGGTTGACGCTGATACGAGCGTCAAAGGGCGCGGCGCCCCGAGCCACGCTTTGCGACATCCCCAGCTTGAAAGATCGGTGGTGCCGCCTGTGGGTGGGCTGCGGGAATACCTGTCTTGGTGGATGGCTGGCCAAGGTCCGTGAGTGCCGGTGGCTGAGTCTTCGTTCGCTTGGCATGTGGCCCGTGTGTGGCCCATCGGTTCTGGCCTGGCGCCCCACGGGCTCGGGCCAAGGTGAGACCAACCGACGGTTTTGCAGACGGTGACCGCTTTGGCGCGGTCGTGGCCCGCAGCCTGCGATGATTTGCGGAGATTTCAGTTGCGCCATAACTGCTTGCGTAACCGGGTGATCGGTGCCGAGGATCCGCTCCCAGCCGAAGTGATGCCGGGCCTCTGGACACCTGCGACCGTCACAGATACGCGACGTGACGTGCGAAGTGGGGTCTCAGTGGTACGCCGCGTCGACGCTCTAGCAGGAGCCCGCTGGGCGAGACCTCGAGCAGGTCGGCCGACGACGACCCCCAGCCTAGGCCCTAGCTAGGTGGCCCCGGGCGGGTCGCGTTCGATCACGGTGATGTCGTGGCCCGGCGTCGCATGGCCTCGCCGAGATGGCGAAATACAACCAACCCTGCCGGTCCACCACCGACGCAGGTGATCCTCATGTCACTAGGCCTTTCGGTAGTGCCAGGGCATGGGGGGTTTCCGGGGTTTGGGGTGGGTGGTGCAGGCGGTAGAGATCGGCGTAGCGGCCGCCCTGGCTGAGCAGCTCGGTGTGGGTGCCGGTCTCGGTGATGCGCCCGCGGTCGAGGTAGAGGATCTGCTGGGCGTCGGTGACGGCGCGCAGGTCGTGGGAGATCAGGATGGTGGTGCGGCCGGTCATCAGCCGCCGCATCGGGGCGAGGATGTGCTCGCTGGCTTCGGCGTCCAGGCTGGTGGTGGGCTCGTCCAGCAGCAGGATCGGGGCGTCGCGGATCATCGCGCGGGCGATCGCGATGCGCTGGCGCTGCCCGCCGGACAGCAGCCGCCCCCGGTGCCCGACCGGCGTGTCGTAGCCCTGCGGCAGTGCCGCGATGAACGCGTCGGCGTCGGCGGCGCGGGCGGCCGCGGCCAGCTCGCGGTGGCCGGCGCCGGGCCGGCCAGGATGTTGTCCGCGATGGTGCCGTCCAGCAGCAGGGTCTCCTGCAGCACGACCGCGATGTTGGCGCGCAGCTGTGCGGGATCGAGATCGCGCAGGTCGTGTCCGTCCAGGCTGATCGCCCCGCGGGCCGGGTCGTAGAAGCGCAGCAGCAGCTTGATCAGCGTGGTCTTGCCCGCGCCGCTGGCACCGACCAGGGCCGTGGTCTGGCCGGGCAGCGCGGTGAAGCTGATGCCGGCCACCGCGTCAGCGTCCGTCCCCGGGTAGCGGAAGCCGACGTCGTGCAGGACCAGCATCCCGCGGGACCGGCCCAGCGCGGCCGGGCGCGCCGGGGCGGTCACCGTCGGCCGCTGGTCGAGCAGCTCGATGATCCGCTCGGCGCCGGCCGCGGCGCCAAAGATGGTGTTGGACAGCTCCCCGAGGTCGCGGACCGGGCTGAACAGCTGGACCAGGTAGACCAGGAACGCCACCAGCCCGCCCACGGTGAGCCGGTGCGCCGACAGCTCCCACACCCCGACGCCGACGATGGCCAGCAGGCCCACCGCCTCCAGCACGCTCACCACCGACGGGAACAGCGCCTCGACCCTGGCCGCGGCCAGCTCCGCGCCCACGCTGCCCAGGCTCTGCCCGGCGAACCGCTCGGCCTCGGCCTGCTCGCGCCCGTAGGCCTGGATCAGCACGGCATTGCCCAGGCTGTCCTCGGCGACCGCGCCGATCGAGCCGCCGCGCCTGTGCGCCTCGCGGGACGCGGCCTTGATCCGGCGGGAGAAGGCGCGCGCGGTCAGCCAGAACACCGGGACCGCGATCAGCGCCACCAGGGCCAGCTGCCAGCTGATGAAGAACATCACCCCGGCGAAGATCACGATCTGGAACACGTCAGAAGTCGCCTGGGCCACGCCGACCAGTACGAGATCCTCGATCGCGGCCACGTCCTGGGTGAGCCGGCTGAGGATGTCACCGAGGCGGCCGCGGTCGAAGAAACCCACCGACAGGGTGTGCAGGTGCGCGAACACCCGGGTCCGCAGCCGGTGCAGGAAGTTCTCCCCGATCCAGTTGGCCAGGTACTCATCGGCGAAAGTGGTGACCCCGGCCAGGATCGTGATGCCCAGGAACGCCGCGGCCACTTCCGGGAACGCCGACATGTTGCGCGGGGCCACCACGTCGTCGGTTATGATCTTCAACATCCAGATCGCGGCTGCGTCCAGCGCCGGGGCCAGTACGGACAGCCCCAGACTCACCGCGATCCAGCCGCGGAACGGCCGGGCATCGGGCCAGAACCGCCCGAACACCGTCCGGACGCCCGCCACCGGCGCCAGGTCCACCAGAGCCTCGGCGCCCAACGCCGACGGCCGCAGCAGCGACCTCACGACCTCCCGCACCGGTGATTCCCCCTCAACTCGGACGAGGGCGGTGGCCGCCACCCCCTGCCCGGGAGTAGCGGCCACCGCCCACTAGAACAGCCGCGGTTAGTCGGCTTAGTGGCGGTAGTGGCGGTAGTGGCGGTAGTGACGGTAGTGGCGGCGGTGGCGGCGGTGGTCGTGGTCGTGTCCCATTGTGTTCATCTCCTCCGTTGGAACACACATGTTGGAGGGAGAACTCCCCTTAGGATGTTCTTTACCTTTTGGGATGCTTCTTCCCCTTTGAAGCGACGCTATGCTGCTCATGCGAGATGTCAAGGCAGGCAATCTCCAGGTGTGTAAAAGTTAGGCAATCTCTCCAGGTTCAGGTAATCTCCAGTTGTGTAAGGAGTGATCAAAGGGAACTGAATGGCCAGTGAAAATGCGGTTGAGCTTGTGCCGGATGTTGCGTCAGGGGCCGTCGGCATGCGATTTGTTGCGTTGGAGTGCTGCCGGGCGTGAACTTCTTGTACGTTTGCAGTACCGTTGCAACAGAAGCCAGGCCCGCAGTCATATGAACTTGTGTGGGTTACTCAGCACTCGGCAGCAGGGGAAACTTGATCATCGCCGAGGATGGCGGATCGGATTTCAACGAGGCGAGCGTCAACGAACTCAGCACCGGCGGCGATGGTTCCAGGTACGGCTACAGCGACGCCGGAAACCCGCTTCCTCGCGATCAATTCCAAATGCGCATGGACCGTCAAGGTCATCGGCGCCCCGTGATAGATGACAACGGGAACGCTTCCGCCGCGGCTCTTCCCCCGTCCTCCTGATAGGCGCCGAGATTTGCCGAGGAAGATCACTGTCAAGGGTGGCGCTTGCGCCATCGCGAAAGCGACGCCGAAGGCGCCCTTGACTGTGATCTTTGCTCGGCGACAGGATGCCCGGCGCGAGGAGGACGGCCGCTCGTTTTTGCACGCGTGGTCACCTGGTGCTGCGGCGGGTGGCCCGTGCGGTGCGGTCCGGGGACAGCGGCGCGCGGCGGCTCGCCGCGACGTGGGCTGGCGCCCAAAGGAGCGGCGAAAGCCGCCGCACCGCAGCGGCGGGACCCGAGAGACGGTCACCGTCTGTACTCGGCTGCTGCGCCGCCCTGCCTCCGGAGGAAACCTCCAACCTGCGCCCGGAGTACGGCCCTGGCCGTCGGCCCGGCGCGCCGGAGGCGCGCCCTTGAACCCTGTAGAGAAAGTTCTCACAGCGGGCAACGGGCAGGTTAACGGCGCGCTCGTGTGCGAATCGGTGCAATCCCGCCCGCGCCCGTGACCCGTGGAACGAACGCCAGCAGTTGACCAATTCCCGCGCCGAGGCCGCGGCATGGGAGCGCACCATCCGATGCTGAGCGTCTCAAGACTTGAGGGCTGCTAGGCGATGCTCCAGAGGCATCGGGGCATCCTTTGCGACAGGGATAGCGCGTGCGCGCTTGATCAGGCCGGTTTGCGGCCCCAGGCCAGGAAGAGCAGGCCGGATATCGCAACCGTTCCCGGGTCGGCGAGGTGGGCGCGGGCCGCCGTGTCCAGCTCATCAAGCTCCGCCTCGCTCGCCAGCCCCATCTCCAGGATGTGCGGGCGCATGCTGCGCACCAGGTCGAGCCGGATGGTAAGCCGCGAATGCCCGTGCGGGTATGAATGCGCGCTGGCTTCTACCCCGACATCCTCCAGGCCCGCCAGGCGGAATAGCTCCGGTAGCCGACGGCCGATCTGCGGATCGGCACCGTTGCGGCTGAAGGCCACCGGCAAGATCTCGCAGAGCCGCTCGAAGGCCGGATGAGGCGGATAGCACATTGCGTACTCGGCGTCGGGCTCCAACGCTGCCACCCAGCCGCCGGGCCTGGCCAGCCGTACCATCTCGGTGGCCACCTCCGCCGGTTCGGGAATGGCTATCAGCAGGGTGCGAGCGTGCGCCAGGTCGAACGAGCCTGACGGCAGCCCGGTCCGCCTGGCGTCCGCCGCCATGATCTCCACACCACGGAGCCCCCGCTCGGTGGCGAACTCGGTCGCCATGGCGACGTGAGCCGGGTTAGCGTCGACGCCGACAACCCGGCCCCCCGGCGACACCCGCTCAGCCAGTAGCTCAAGGATCCCGCGCGGGCCGCAGCCGAGGTCGATCGCGCTCTGCCCTGGCCGCAGGCCGACCCGATCCAGCAGCGCAGCACTGTCGGGCGCCAGCTCGTCAGCCTGGCGCAGCAGCCGGGCGGTTTCGCCGGGGCTGCTGCCCAGCGCGTAGACGGCGGCGCCATCTTGCCCTTTTCCTGTGCCCGCCGTCGGCCGGACAGACCCCGCCACGCTGCACCCCTCCTAACCTGTGATTACTCCTGCCAGGCAGACGGCCTCTTACCGATGCCACTCTCGTCCCAGCCGATCACTGTCCGGTCGGGCGCAGCCGTCTCCAGGCACCCAGTCTGTCACCGAAACACGAAGGCGAATCGCAGCGATGCGCCGCCTTCGGCAGGGCCAGGTCCGCGTCAAGCGTCATCCGACACCGAGGGCATCGGGTCGCAGCGATCGTGGCTACCTCTGCCCCGCGAGGCGAGATAGGCCACCGCCTCCGGATGGACAATAGAAAGCAGCGAGCAAGCAAACGCTTAAGTAAGGCGGTGTAAGGGATCAACTGAAGCTGATCCATAAAAAGACCAGTGGGGCCCAGATGGGGGAAAAGCGCGAAGGATCCGGACCGATGCGGCGTGTCGTGCTGGGGCAGTAGGTCCGCAAGTTACGCGTTATGTCGTAGCTGGTTCTGCCAGGGCTTTTTGTACAACGGTTATGAGCTGTGTTTCAACTGCTGGTGTAACCGCGATCGTCGCTGCTGAGTTCCACGAGTGGTCGGTGCCATCTTGGTCCAGCACGCGTGCGCCAGCTTCCCGAGCTATAAGAACGCCAGCGGATGTGTCCCATGGCTTATTGCCCAGCATCACGCATGCGTCGAGTCGACCCTCAGCCATCCATGCGAGTTCAACGGCCGATGTGCCGAACATGCGGACTCGCTGTGCCTTGCGCGCTAGGTGCTCGGCAAGGCGGAGCCGTGCTCGATTCTTGTGGTCGGCATTGCTATCATTGAACGTGTACTGGTCGAGAGATATCAGTGCTGTGTTTAGTGTTGTCGTTCTGCTGACGTGGATGCGCTTTGCGTTCGCGTAAGATCCGTATCCGCGTAGGGCGGTGTATCGAGTTCGAATGAAAGGCAAGTCTATGACTGCGGCCTGCACGATACCGTTTCGTACTAGGCTGAGGGATACAGCGGAGAGTGGTAGCCCGTGGACGAGATTGATGGTGCCGTCGACCGGATCGAGAATCCAGAGAAAGTCATTACTGACGACTACGGTACCTTCTTCTTCACCTAGAAAGGCCGCCTCGGGCGTCTTCACGTGCAAGAAGTTGCGTACGAGTTTCTCTACGGCGAGATCTACTTCGGAAGTCAGATCGCGGTCGCCCTTTTTGGTCAACGTGCCTGGGGAGCGGGTGCGGACGAGTTCGCTTGCTTGGTTTACGGCGTCGCATGCGATACCTAGGAGGCGGCGTCCATCGTGTTCAGTGATCACGGCCGGGCTAGCTTCTGCATCCTAGATGGCAAGATCAGTTTGGGTTAGAGGCCGGACGACTATGCCCTTGCTCGTCCATGGTTCTCGTGGGTCGTTGGACAGGCGTTCTAGCCACTTTATTTGACTGACGAAATAGTCCCAGTAAGGCGTGCCGTAGTTGAAGACGAATATTGGCCCTTCAGTGCCCCGCTTACCGTGACCGTAGAGCATGACTCGGCAGGCGTTGTCAATCTTTTCTATCGCGAAGGAGCAGGGAAAGTTGTAGGTGAAAATTCGTAGGCCCGCCGGTGGTACCGCAGCGGGAAATACTCTTTGTGAAGCTGCGAACAGAGGACGGAGGATCTCGCGAGTGTACCTGGCAGGGTCTTCCATGGCCGCCTCGGTTGGCTCCAGGCGGTAGCGGTCACGCCGTGAAGCGCATCGGGGATCCATGACGTAGAGGGTTACAGGTACGTCGATCGCCTTTGACTCAAAAAGCGGAAGCAATTCGTCTTTGGCGTAGAAGTTACGGGTAAGCCCGAAAACGGAGATATCGTCTTGTGCACCCTTAACGCGTGCTACCAGATCTTCGAGGACCTCCGGATTCGTCCGCGGCCAGAGATTTGACAGTCCAGCTTGGGAAAGGTGATTGATGTCGGTTCCACTGTAGTCAATTCCGAAGCCGAGGCGATCGGGTCGCGTTCCATATAGACGACACAAGTATTCGATTCGTTCATCGCTTGGCCGACGTTGCTCGTGCTCCCACCGGCAAAGCTCGGCACTCGTGACATGGGGACCAGCAAGGCCGTCAGCTTCGTACAGAGCATCAAGCCGTGCGGAGACTTCCGTGCGACTCCACCCGTGGGCAAATCGCCAGGCCTCCAAGGCGAAGACCTCCGGAACGTTCTCGCGGATGACATCCACGATCCGGTCGGGTGTGAGTCCTTCCCGCATGCAGCGGAGCCGAAGATCCGATGCGTGTCGGGAGAGCTGGTGTCGTCGCTCGCGGCTCAGGGACGGCATGTTGACAGCCTATGGCAATGCTTATTGGCGTTCAACGTCAATGCCTCTGCCGTAGTGACTCATTGTCCGGTCAATGCCGAGGCGGGGATTGTGAGGGATGTGGCCGACAAGAAGCGCCTCAACAAGCAGGAGGAAAGGATCATGCGTCTGTTGATCGACACGAGCGGTGTCCAGTTCACCGTGGGTCAGGCCCCTCAGCCGAGGAACGACTACAAGGACAAGAACCGGCAAGCCACGACGCCGGACGGCCGTGAGATCTGGGTCGTCAAGCTCGGGGCGCAGGACGAGCGCAACCTGGAGGTGCTCTGGGTCGAGGTGGCTGGAGAACAGCCCAAGGTGACCACAGGGCAGCCCGTCCAGATTCGCGGCCTGGTCTTCGCGCCGTGGGTCGGACGCGACAACAAGATCCGCCGGTCGTTCCGCGCCGACGGCATCGAGCCGGTCAACGGCGCCAAGACGGTCTCGCACGCGGCCTGAGCCGAGCCTGACCATGCGCAGCCACAAGACCGCCGCCGTGCCGCACCAAGCGCGCAGCGTGATCCGGAGCGCGCATCCGCCCTCATCCCGTGATCAAGAACAGGAGCAGCAACCATGACCAGCACCACCACCGCCAAGGCCGCCAGCAACGGCGGCGACACCACCGCGCAGAAGCACGTGCCCGCGCAGCGTGAGCACGGCATCAACCGCCTCCGTGAGGAGGAGTGCTACCACCTGACCAACCTGATCGGTGACTGCCTCGGCGAAGCGGAGCACCTGGTCAGAAAGGTGCACAACAAGGCATACAGCCGGGTCATGGACTGCGACGGCAGTAAGGGCACCAAGCCCCTCGACCGGGACGACATCACCGCGACGCTGCAGGAAGCCTACGACTGCACGTCGCTGGCGCTCGCCTACCTGCTCAGCGTCAGCACTCACCTGCGGGACCACAACGACGAGGTAGAGCCCGTGTTCTGACCCCCATCCACCCCAGTGCCGGGCCTGGGGGACCGTCATCCCCCCGGCCCGGCCAGCCACATCCGCCCTCATCCCGTGATCAAGCGACACAAGGAGGTGCGTGGCATGTTCCACGCTATCAACGCCTGGCTGGCCCGCCAGGCCCGCCGCGCCCGCGACTACCGGCTGGCGCGCGACAACGCCATCGCGGCCGCCAACGGCTGGCAGGTCCAGCGCATCGCACCCGGCACCTACCAGTACCGCGACCCCCGCTTCGACGAGCGCCGTGCAGCGCAAGCCGCATCGGCCGAGCGGCAACCGGAGGCGGTGATGACCCAGTGGCCGCAATAAACCACGAGCACAGGGTCATCTACCACGCCGCCGTCTGCCCCGACTGCGAGTCCGCCAACATCACCGAAACCGAAGTCGACACCGGCGACGGCATCACCGAAATCGCGCTGCTGTGCCTGGCCTGCGGCACCGCCTGGCCGGTCGCCTGCGTCGTCGACTGGGACGGCCGCCCATGACCGCGCTCACCGGAACCATCTACCTGCTGCATTTCCATCAGCCCTACCGGCACGCCCGCCATTACGTCGGATGGACCGACAACCTCACCAACCGGCTCGCCGATCATCAGCACGGTAACGGCGCCCGGCTCATCGCGGTCATCCGGCACGCCGGAATCGGGTTCACCCTCGCGCGCACCTGCACCGGCGACCGGACCAAGGAACGCGCCATCAAACGAGCCGGTGGCTCGGTCCGCTACTGCCCCTTGTGCACCACGCATCCATGGACTGGGAGGTGGCGGTAATGCCGCGCCGTAACCGCAATGCCCACGTCATGACCATCGACCCTGACGAACTGGCCACCGGAATCCGGGAACTGGCCAGCGAACTCATGGCCACGGCACGGCACCGGCCGGTGCGCGCTGGCTGCCGGGCCAACCCGGCCGCCGACGGCGGCTACTGCCTGTGGTGCAAGGGCCAGCTCATCCAATCCGCCCGCAACAACGCCACGAGGCGGTGAACGCTCATGCCGAACAACTACAGCCGTAACCAGCGGAACAACCCCTACATCATCGACGGCGTCGCGGGCCGGTTCCACCACACCGCCGCCGGTGCCCTGTGGCGCTGGCGCACCGAACTGGCCATCATCAGCGCCGCAGCGGCCGGTGCGGCGTGGCTGTCGCACTACCTCACCGCAACCGGGCTCGTGATCGGCGCGCTCACCGTAACCGCGGCCGTGATCGGGCTGCCCTGGACACGCCGGTTCGTGCTGGCCCGCGCCTGGTGCGTGATCAGCCGCCACCGGCTGCAGCGGCTGTGCTTCGAGACACGGCTGCACACCCGCTCCGGGCGGCTGCCGCTCATCCTGCGGATCCACCCCACCAAAGTCGGCGAACGCGCGCACATCTGGTGCCGCGCCGGAATCTGCCTCGAAGACTTCGAGGCCCACAAAGGCGAAATCCGGGCGGCCTGCTACGCCCGCGACGCCCGCGTCACCCGCAACATGCGCTGGTCCCAGCTCGTCACCATCGACATCATCCGCCACGACCCGCTGAGCGCCGACCAGCGAGTGCCATCCCAGATCACCAAAACACCGGCAGGGCCATCTCCGGCATCTGAGCCGGTTCCCGCCACCGCGCACACCACCGGGCCGGAAAGCGACCCGGCATGACCCCGCCACCCTCACCGGTGGCCGGTCACCAGCCACAACCTGGCTGCCTGGACTGGCAGCGCGCAACAGTGGCCAGCCCGGCCCCGTGCGTGCTGTGCGGCAAGCCCGCACTCCTGCGCTCCCCAGGCAAAGGCGTTCCGTGCCACAAAACCTGCGCCGAAGCATGGCAGACCAGCCGCGCACAACAGCACAGCAACCAGGCCGCCTAACCGGCCGCAACCAAGCACAGGGACGGGGTCCCGGAAAACGGCACACCGGGACCCTGTCCCCTCCCCGCCCACACCCTTGAAAGGAGGTGTCAGGCATGACCGCAACCGGAGTGTTCCCGCTGTCCATGTTCGACCCGGTCCACCTGGGCATCGACGAAAACGGCGAACACGTCCACGTCGACCTGGCCGAACGCAACATGCTGCTGGGCGGCGAACCCGGCGGCGGGAAATCCAACGCGCTCAACCTCATCGTCGCGCACGGCGCGCTGTCGGCCGACGGCAGGCTCGTCCTGGTCGACGGCAAGCAGGTCGAGCTGGGCCAATGGCGGCACTGCGCCGAGATCTTCGTCGGCCCCAGCATCAGCCACGCCATCGAAACATTTCAGCAGCTGCAGGACATCATGAACGGCCGCTACGACACGCTGCTGGCCGAAGGACGGCGCAAGATAACCCGCCACACCGGCGAACCGGTCTACCTGGTGGTCATCGACGAGTACGCCTACTTCTCGGCCACCGTCGGCGACCGCAAGCAGCAGGGCGAATTCGCCGCCCTGGCCCGCGATCTGGTCGCCCGTGGCCGCGCGGCCGGGGTGATCGTCATTCTGGCGACCCAGCGGCCCAGCCATCAGGTGATCGACCCGTCCATGCGGGACCTGTTCGGCTACCGGTGGGCGTTCCGCTGCACCACCGACAGCTCCAGTGACGTGGTGCTCGGCAACGGCTGGGCCAACGAGGGCTACACCGCCGCCGAGATCGACCCGCTCGCCCGCGGCGTCGGCTGGCTGCTGTCCGAAAGCGGCATCCCCAAGCGGATCAAAGCCGCCTACCTGTCCGACGACGACATCCGCGACCTCGCCCGCCACGCCGCGCAGCTGCGCGCACAGGCGGCCGGATGACCGCTGCCGCCGCGACGATCCCCCTCAGCCCCGGGCTGCCCGGCGCGGGCCCGGGGCTGGGGGAGACCGCCGACGACAGGCTGCAGCAGATCCGGCGCGACAACCTGGACCGGTGGGAGGACCAGCGGCGCATGGAACTGGTCGAGCGGGCCAGCCGCAGCGACTTCGGCCGGTGGGAACGCCAGCTCGCCAACACCGGCTACTGCCAGCAGCCGATCCGGCTGCGCGGCCAGATCCGGGCCGTCGACCTGGCCACCGGCGACACCGGCGTGATGTATGACACCGCCAGCGAGCCCGATGGGGTGCTGCTGACCGCGTGCGGCAACCGCCGCGAGCACGTCTGCCCGCCCTGCTCGCAGGTCTATAAGCGGGACGCCCGCCAGCTCGTCAAGGCGGGCCTGGCCGGGGGCAAAGGCATCCCCGAGACGATTGCAGCGCATCCGTGCGTGTTCGCTACCCTGACCGCGCCCTCGTTCGGTCCCGTGCACACTCAGCGATCCGCGAAAGGCCGGGCGCTGCCCTGCCGAGCGCGCCGCGATCGTAATGAACGGCGTTGCCCGCACGGCCGCGACATCTCCTGCCCGCACCGCCACCCCGACGTCGACCCGCGGCTCGGCCGCCCGCTGTGCCCGGACTGCTACGACTACACCGCCGCCGTGCTGTTCAACGCCAACGCCGCCGAGCTGTGGCGCCGGTTCACCACCTACCTGCCCCGCCGCCTCGCCGCGCTCGCGGGCGTCACCGCCGTCCAGCTCCGTCGCGAGATACGGATCCGCTACGTCAAGGTGGCCGAATACCAGGCCCGCGGCGTCGTCCACTTCCACGCCGTCATCCGCCTCGACGCCCCCGGCGACAGCTACCAACCGCCCCCCAGCCACTACACCACTGGCCTGCTCTCGGACGCCATCAACCACGCCGCCGCGGCCGCTTACGTCGCGGCCGACCGTGACAGCGACTCCCGCGGCACGGTGCTGCTGCGCTTCGGCACCCAGACCGACACCCGGCCCATCCACCACGGCCCCGACGGGCCGCTCACCGCCCAGGCCGTCGCCAACTACATCGGCAAATACGCCACCAAAAGCCTTGACGCGCCCGGCCTGCCCACCCGGCCGATCCGCAGCATCGCCGACATCCGCCACCTGACCTGTAGCCGCCACTACCAGCAGATGATCAGCACCGCCTGGCGGCTCGGCGGCACGCTCCCGGACGGTGGCCAGCGGCTGCGAAGGTGGGCGCACATGCTCGGCTACGGCGGCCACTACCTGACCAAATCCCGCCGCTACTCCGTTACTTTCGGCCAGCTCCGCGCCGCCCGCACCGCACACCGCCGCGCACAACGCCACCCCGACGGCGAAACCGACCCCTGGGGCCGCCAGCTAGACGAGACCGTCGTCCTGGTCCTCGCCGACTGGCACTACGCCGGAACCGGTCACCACACCCTCGGGGACCAGCAACTCGCGCTGTCGGCCGCCGCACGCGCCCGTGAACACCACAGCTGGGCCACCGACGCAGCCTGATTTCCTAACCACCGACCGGAGGAGGAGCGATGCACACATGAAATCTATTCACGACCAGCTATGGACCGCCGAGGAAACAGCGCTTTATCTTCGAATTCCCAAGGCCACTCTTTACCAGTGGCGCTATCTCGGCATTGGTCCGAGAGCGGGCCGCGTAGGCCGTCACCTTCGCTATGACCCTGAGGACGTTAAAGTTTGGTTCCGCCAGCAGCAGGCAGCCGCATGAGCGTGTACGACCGCTGGCACAAGAGTCACCCTCGGGAAAGCGACACGGTCTGCAAGGAACACAACACGGGGAAAACCCGCCTCTACCCAACCGTTGAACATCTGCAAGGCGACCGCTGGCAAGTCCGGTGGCGAGACGAAAACGGGAATCAGTGCAAACGCAACTTCCCGAAGAAGAAGGGCATCAATCCTGAGACCTGCGCAGAAGCCTTTGACGCCCAGAGAACCGCCGATGAATCCCGTGGTGAGTGGATCGATCCGCGTATCGGCAGGACTCCTTTCCGCGACTACGCGCCGGTCTGGATGAAATCGCGCTTGCACAAAACAGGCACCGTAGACGTAGCTATTCAGCAAGCGTTGGCGGCTTGATGTGACGGGTCGGGGTGGTGCTGGCTTATCCGGCGGGTTCGAGGCCGGGGGGTAGCCAGGCGTGCCCGTGGAACAGGTCGCGGAGGGCAGCGAGTTTGCTGATGCCCCATTTCGCGGCGGTGGACAGGTATGACTGGACGAGCGCGAAGTCGGCGAGCCCTTGCAGGGTCCGCCAGCATCCTCCGGAGCTGCGCTGCTGGACCTTGACCGGCCGGATTGTCCGCTCGGCCTCGTTATTGGAGAAGATGTCCAGGTCAGGGTGGGTGGCGAACCGGAGGATGAGGTCCTCGAAGCCGAGGAACCGGCGGGCGATCCGGCGGGCGTCTTTCGCGGTCGTGGTGCGGCGGTAGAGGTTAGCGGCGAGGCCGGCGGCGGCGAGTTCCCGGTAGCGGGTGACCAGGTCGTCCAGAACCGCGGCGTCCAGGGCGGACTGCCCGGCCTGGCGGGCGGCCGAGGCGGCGTCGCGGGCCTCGATCAGCAGGCCCGCCATCCGCGAAGCCCATTCCTGCTTGCCCGGCTCGAAGTCGTACAGGCCTTTCAGGTCGCGCAGCAGGTGAACCCCGCACCAGGCATGGAGCGCATCGGTCAGGTGCCCGTACCCGGCGTAGCCGTCCCGCACGATCACGCCCCGGTAGCCGGGCAGCACGCCGCCGGCGTCGATCGCCTCCGCTGACCGGTCCCCGGTGTGCATGCAGGTCAGGTAGCGGGTGCAGGCCAGGTGCACGTACCGCGTGCCGCCGGTGGCGCGGGCGGGCGTCTCGTCAGCGTGCACTGCCGGGGCTGTCTTCAGCAGCTCCCGGACCTGGTTCATGAACCCGCTCGCTTCTACCAGTGCGGCGGCACGGCCGCGGATCCCGGCCATCCACCCGGTGGACACGGCGATCCCTGCGAGCTGGCACAAAAGCAGCGTCGCCCGGTAAACCGGGATGTGGTGGCCAGCGGTCAGGTTCGCGGCCTGCGCGCAGGTCTCCGGCCCGAAGCTGGCCCGCGCCCGCACGTGCGCTGGCAGCTCGCCCTCGGTCACCGTCCCGCACCCGCCGCACTCCTTCGCCTGCGCCACGTACTCGGTGACCCTCGGCTCAGGCGCCGGGACGATATCGGTGACCTGATGACGGCGCTGCGCCGTCACCGGCGCCCCGGCCAGGCCCGCGCCGCACCCGCAGCACGCGGCCGGCGGGCAGAAGACCGTCTCATCAGGGTCATCGACGAGGTTCATCGTCGTCCCCGGTTCGCCCGGCTGCTTGCCCGGCCGCCGTTTCCCCCGCTCCCGCAAAGACCGGTCCGCGTCCTTCTTCTTATAAGGGCTGTCGGACGACGGTGGCCGCGACGACGTGGACGAATCCCTGCGGGACTGACGCTCAAGATCTTCCACCCGTGCTGACAGGCGCCCGGCCTGCGCGGTCAGCTCGCTGATCAGCCTGTACGCCTCAGTCAGCCGGGCCGCCAGCTCGGCAGCCGGCAGGGCTGACAGCTCCTCTGCGGAAGGAACACCGGGCACATCGGGCACACCTGGCAATAGTCACCATCCCGGCCCGCCAGTCAACAACCCGCCCCGGCGCGCCGCCAACCCCATCCGCGCCGCACCCAGCCCGCGAAACCCCAGCAGCTCCGCAGCCAGCAAGGTCAGCCCAGACACCGAACGCTAAACCGCTGACGCTTGCTGAATAGCTACCCGTAGACACCTACGAAGGGCATCTCACAAACCACATCACACCTGTATTCGGTAACTGTGGGTTGGCCGCTATCAGGCCAACCATGGTGCAGCAATGGATCAAAGACCTTCAAGGTGTCAAAGGACTCGCCCCGAGAACGATCGAAACAATCTACGTTATCTTCGCCAGCATTATGCGCGGTTCTGTCCGCGATGGCTATATACGAAAGACACCATGCGCAGACATCCGGCTGCCCGAAATTACCAAGACACTCGTGCGGCTGCTGACTCCCGGCCAGGTGCTCGCACTCGCTGACGCCATGCCACGGCGCTACGGACTGCTTGTGGTTCTGGGCGCGGCTGCCGGGCTTCGTCAAGGCGAAGCATTCGGCCTGGCGCTCGACCGCATTGACGCAGCGGCTGGAATGATCACCGTTGATCAGCAGGTGATCATCGTAGACCGTCGGCCTGTGCTCGCCCCTCCGAAGACCTCCGCGTCACTACGCGACGTGCCCATGCCTCGTTTCTTGCTCAATGTCGTTGCTGAGCACGCAGATCGGTTCGCGCTTGGCCGTAACGAGGTTCTGTGTCGTACCCCGAGGGGAACCCTCCTGCGCCGCGACTACTACAACCGCGAGATCTGGAAGCCTGCCATAGCCGCCACCGGGCTCCCAGCAGACACAACCTTTCATGACTTGAGACACACCTTTGCCAGTACCGCGCTTGCCGAAGGCGTACCCATCTCCGAGGTTTCCCGCTGGCTCGGCCATAAGTCGATCACGACCACGGTTGACCTCTATGGCCACCTGGTGCCCGAAGCTAGCGGACGTGCCCGCGACGCGCTCGACAAGGCATTCCGCTCCGCGCTAGATGTGCCCGGAAAGTGCCCCGATCGTCCATGTGTTTCGTTATTGCGCAGGTCACAAGCGTAGGCGGCGGACGAGTCGGCCTGTAGGCCGGGTTCTGTGCACCCGCTCGCGCGGGTCGGCGGCCATCCATCTAGGGCTGCCGTTGCCGGCAGCCTCGTGCGGTCCACCCGCGAGCATCGGGCGGGCCGCCCTCAACCGCTCGCGCAGGAGCCACAACCGAAACCGCGGCTCCCTCTTGACCTTGCTCCGGGTGGGGTTTACCTAGCCGCTCGGGTCACCCCGAGCGCTGGTGGTCTCTTACACCACCGTTTCACCCTTACCTCGCGGCCCGGCTTGACCGGGCGCGGGGCGGTCTGTTTTCTGTGGCACTGTCCCGCGGGTCACCCCGGGTCGGCGTTACCGACCACCCTGCCCTGTGGAGCCCGGACCTTCCTCGACATGGCCGCAGGGGCCACGCCGCGACCGCCCGGCCGGCTCGTCCGCCGCAAGACAAGGATATTCCCTTAAATTCTTAACGGCTGCCGCTCGGAGTCATGCGTCCTGGAGGTGGCACTCCCCTACCGCGAAAGTTCCGGGCGCCAGCACTGCGCATGGCCCTTTGGCGGGGCTAGCCATACCCGGATCAGCTTGGCCGCACACTGGGCAGCGAGCGGGCGCGGCACAAGCATGGAGACACCAATTCAGTTCCCTTCAGCCAGCTGCCAGGCGGTGGGCGGCCGTGATCGAAGTCTGGAGGAACGGGATGTCTTGGGAAGCCCCTGGCTCGATCGTCAGCGCCCCCGAGCCGACGGACCGTCGCGGTGCCACGCGCGGAGTGCCGTCGCGTGCCACGCGCGGAGTGCCGTCGCGTGCCACGCGCGGAGTGCCGTCGCGCTGCCACGCGCGGAGTGCCGTCGCGCTCCCACGCGCGGAGTGTGCCGGCGCGGTGCTCGAGCACCGCTGCGGCCCACCACGACTTCTGTCCCGTTAGCCGCGGACAGTGCCGCTGAGGATGATCGGGCCACGCGGCCCGTCGTCGCCGACGCGCCCGGCGGTGATTTGCATGGTCGGGAAGGTGCGCGGGTCGGCGGCGCTCCACATCTGCATGCTTGCGCTGCCGCTGCGGCCGATGGTGAACGTGCCCGCGGTGATGAGGACCGGATGACCGGGTCGACTGCCCGGGCCGGCGTACCAGCATTCGTAGAAGCGATCAGGTCCAAGGTTCTGCAGGCCATGGACGGTCAGCTGGATGGACCAGCCGTCCGCGGTCTGATGGGCCGTTGCCTGGCCTGAGGCTGTTCCACCCGATGGGGGGTGCAGCGGGATGGTGGCTGCGAGCACGGGCCCCGGCCGTGACACCAAGAACGTGACACCGGCCGATACGGCGAAAATAACGGCAGCGGCCAGCGAGAGCAGCCACACACTCCGCCGCCGCCACACGGTTACCCCCGCGGCTCCCCCGGCTGTGGCTGCCTGCTCGACGCTGGCGAGCGTGCGTGCCTGCAGGTCTGCCGGGGGCTCGGCCGCTGCCGCGGGCCCCCCGCCGGGCGCGGCTTCCTGGAGCATCCGGGCCACTGGCTCAAGTTCAGCCACCGCAACCTGGCACTCGCCGCAGGACCGCAGATGCTCCTCGAAGCGCACCTCATCGCCGGGATCCAGGGCACCGAGCACCCAGCCGGCCACCTCAGGATGTCCCAGCTCCGGGTACGCGTCACGATCAGGCATCGAAACCCAGCTCGATCAGCGCTGCCCGCAGCGCCCGTAGCCCGTGAAACATAAGCGTTTTCACCGTCCCCAGCGGTAACCCGAGCCGCCCAGCGATCTGTGACTGGGTCAGGCCGTCCTCATGCACCAGCCTCAACACCTGCCGGTGCGCCGGGCTCAACGAATCCAGCGCATCACGTACCATCAGGCGCTCAAGAATCCGGTCCACGCTTTCCCGCTGGGGCGGCAGCTGGGCATCCTCCACCGGCACCAGCGGACGCGAGGACGGGCGCTTGCGCAGGTCCGACGCGACACTGCGGGCGATCACGAACAGGGACGCCGCCACGGTACCGTTATCCATGTCAAACCTCCCCGCTGTCCGCCACAACCGGACGAAACACTCCTGCACCATCTCCTCGGCCAGGCCAGCGTTACCCAGCGCCTGCACTCCGAACCGGTACAGCCGCCCGCCATACCGCCGGTACAGTTCGGCCATCGGGGACCCGATGTCCCCTGCGGCGACCTGGGCCACCAGATCGGCCTCCTCGTGGGCCAGTCGGTCCCTACGCTGATCACCGACACCAGCAGGATCACCCCGCCTACTCATACGACGCGAAGCCGCCGGACAGTTCAACCCGCGCCGAAATTCCTTACCCCACGGGGCTGTCGCAGAATCTGAGTCGACGTCTCGCATCGTGACGTTGATCTTTCAGGCTCGCCCGGGAAGGCTCGTTCGAAATCCCGTGAATTGCGACGATGCCGACAGGTCCTCCGCCAGGTTGGCGACATCTCGCAAGCTAAGACGCTCATTCATTTGTTTCATTTGTGAAACAGCCTGAATCACCGACACGTGCGGGATGATCGCGAGCACGACCTCGGGCAGACCCGCTCCAGAACCGATATCCACAAAGGCTTTCGAGGAGCCTCAAGGCCTTCGAGGACCCTGATCGAGCGTGCGTCGTAGGACAAGGTGAATGGGCTACGGGCAGGAAGTCACCAGCCAGGGGAGATGGATCCGGGAACTCCCACACCCCACCTTCCTACGGGCGAACCTGGATACCCGGATACCGCGGGCGCCCTTACCCATGCCGGGAAGCCGAAGGCGAGCATGTCAGCACCGCCGCTACCCCGTCGTGGGCGTCACCGAAGCGCGGCAACGGTAGTCCATGCTGGGCGTCACCACTGCCGGCATTCAGCACCACCACCGGGCGGGGCCGGGAATGAGCTGTTCAAGTGCGCGGTGTCATTAAGCGAGCGGACGACGGCGGGCCCGTCGGTGTACCAGTCAACCTCGCAGAGGCTGGCGACATCCAGGTGCATCCGGTACAGGGCCGCGACGGGGGCGAGCAGCGCGCGACGGACCATCATCTTGATCGGTGTCACGTGGCTGACCACAAGTACCGTCGTTCCCGCGTACCTCGCGACCAGCCGCTCGAGCGCGGCCATGACGCGGCGGTCGACCTCGGCGAAGCTCTCACCGCCCGGTGGGGCTACATCGGCATCGGCCAGCCATGCCTTCATCTCCGCCTGCCACTTCTCCCCCGCCTCGGCGAACGTCAGTCCCTCCCACGCACCGAAATCGGTCTCCCTGAGCTCCGCCTCCACCCGCAGCGGCGCCCCGGTCGCACGGGCCACCTCCTCGGCCGTCCGCCGCGCCCGGCGCAGCGGCGACGTGACGATCGCTGCGATCGGCGCGTCACCGGCGCGGCGGGCGAACCGCTGGGCGACGGCCTTTGCCTGCTGTTCGCCCAGCTCTGTCATGTCGATGTCCCCGCTTCCAGCGAAACGCCGCTCGGCCGAGAGCGCGGTCTGCCCATGCCGGAGCAGCACCGTGGTGGTTGGCGGCCTGCTCTGCTCATCACGACCCGCCCATCCGGTCGCGGCACGCGCCGCAGGGACCCGCGCGGGCGCCTGCTTGGCCTCTGGCGGCTCCGCCCGGGTCGGGTGGGCGACCGGCGGCTCGGGTGAATCCGCCCGGGCAGACCAGCCGGCGACCTGATCCTCCGGCGCCTGCCCCGCTGGCGCGCCGCCCGCTCGCTTCGTTGCGCCACGCGGCGGCCGTTCGGTACCATCCATCGCCTCATTCGCCAGCTCGTCCGCACGGCGATTGCGCTCCCTCGGTACCCACACGTACGACACCCGCCCGAGCGCACTCGCGGCCTCGCGGGCGGCGCGTGCGAGCGGCTGCAGATCCGGGTGCTTGATCCGCCAGCGGCCCGACATCTGCTCCACCACCAGCTTGGAGTCCAGCCGGGCCTCGACGGCCGCTCCTGGCGCTATCCGCGCCGCCTCCCGCAGCCCGGCGATCAGCCCGCGATACTCAGCCACGTTGTTGGTCGCGTGACCGATACGCTCCGCCACCTCGGCCAGAACCTCGCCGGTGCCCGCGTCCGCAACCAGCGCACCGTAACCGGCCCGGCCGGGATTGCCGCGCGAACCGCCGTCCGCCTCGACGATCAGACGGCGACCCCCTCCGGGCGCGGAGCCCCCGCGGGCGCCTGAGCCCACCTGCTGAGCTGCGGTCATAGTCCGGACTCGGGGGTGCGGACCAGGATCCGGCGGCACTCCTCGCAGCGCAGTACCTCATCTGGGCCGGCCGCCCGGATGCGGTTCAGGTCCACGGTGTTCAGCTCCATATGGCATCCCTCGCAGCGGCCGCGGCGCAGCGCCGCCGCGCCGACCCCATGCTGCTCGCGCAGCTTCTCGTAGAGCGCGAGCACGTCCGCTGGCACGCCGACGGCGATACCTGCACGCCGCCCACCCAGTTTGGCCGCCTGTTCGGCGATCTCGGCCAGCGCCGCGTCGCGTCGCGCCGCAGCGTCGTCACGCTCGCCGGCGAGCCGCGCCTGCTGAGTGGAAAGCGACGAAAGCCGACCGTCTACGGTTTCACGCCGCTCCATGACGTCAAGCACGATCTCCTCAAGATCGGACTGCCTGCGGTGCAGCGACTCGATCTCGGACTGGAGATTCCCCAGCTCACGCGGCGACGAGACCTGGCCCGCGTCAAGGCGCTTTCGATCGCGGTCTACCCTGGCCCGGACCTGCTCGACGTCCCCTTCAGCCTTGGCCTGTTCCCTGGCCAGGTCGCCCACCTCGGTCTCAGCTATGACAATCCCGTCCCGAAGTTCGGCGGCACGGGCGTCCAGCCGCTCCACCTCAGCGAGCTCGGGCAGCCCGCGACGACGATGATCAAGCCGACCAAGCTCGGCGTCGAGGTCCGCGAGTTCAAGCAGGCGCAATTGCTCTTGAGGAGATGCTTTCACGGATCCCCACGTTAGTGCCTGGTTCCAAACGATGCGGCCTCCCGATCGCCGGAATCTCCCCATGCGCCAACCGTTTCTCCGGTAAACCTGATCACCATGGAAATACCGCGGGTGAGCCGCCCATACATGCCGGGTTACGGTGTCGCCGGCCCGGGTGAGGGCAGCGGGCTCCTACCGTGGTCGTGGGCCGCCGAGCGGCTTGCCGCGTCGCGCAGCTACTGGGTCGCGAGCGTCTGGCCCGACGGCAGCCCGCACGTAATGCCCGTGTGGGGCATGTGGGACGACGCCGTGCTCTGGTTCAGCAGCAGTACGCAGTCACGCAAGACCCGCAATCTGACCCGCGATCCGCGCTGCGTTGTCACCACCGAGGACACCAGCGACCCAGTTGTGATCGAGGGCACCGCACGCATCGTTACCGAACCGGCCGTGCTGCAGCGGGTGATCGACCTGATGAACGAGAAGTACGCCACCGACATGAGGGTCAGCTTCCTCGACCCGGCGGTGAACGCGACGATCAGCGTGCGCCCGGCCCGCGTGTTCGGCCTGCGCAGCGCGGACTTCACCGGATCACCCACGCGCTGGGTCTTCGAAGACTGACAGAAAGGGCCGCCCGGCAGGACCCCCTGGCCGCACGCCCGGCAGGACCCCCTGGCCGCACGCCCGGCAGGACCCCCGGCGCACGCCCGGATGCCGCGCGCTGGCCGGGAGGCGCAACGGAGTTGAATGGCATGCGTGGGAGACGGCAATCCGGCACGGGAGCGGCAACGACTAAGACGCCTGACGATCAGGCCTGACAGCACACGCGTGACAGCCGGGCCCGCAGGATCCCGCCCGGCCGGTCCGTGCATCGCCCGGGGCATCGTGACCGGCCTGCTGGCCGCCGCTGTCGCGCTCGGTGTCGCGCAGCTTGTCGCTGGGATCACCGGGCCGGCGGGATCCCCTGTCGTGGCCGTCGGCCAGGCCGTGATCGGCCTGACGCCGCGGCCGGTCACCGACCTCGTCATCAGGATATTCGGCCCATACGACAAGCCAGTCCTGCTCAGCACCATTGTCGTGTTTGTCGCCTTGTTCGCCGCCGCTTTCGGCATCGCGAGCATGCGCAGGCCCGCGGCCGGATTCTGGGGCCTCGCGATCTTCGCCGCGATTGGCCTCGTCGCGGTCGCGACCCGCCCCGATTCCGTCCCCGCGGACCTGATCCCCACGGTTGCCGGAGCGGCTGTGGGCGCCTACGCGCTAGCCCGGCTCGCCCGTGCCGCCGGAACGGTCGGCGAGGCAGGCACCGCCGGCACGGCGGGCCAGGCAGGCGCCACCGGCACGGCGGGCCAGGCAGGCGCCACCGGCACGGCGGGCCAGGCAGGCGCCACCGGCACGGCGGGCCAGGCAGGCGCCGCCGACACGGCGGGCCAGGCAGGCACCGCCGGGGTACTAGGGGCAGCCGGAGCGTCGGCCGGGGCCGCGTGGCCGGCAGCGTCGCCCACTGGTGCCGTCACCAACAGCGGCGCCACACACGGCGGCGTGACACCCGATAACACCGAACCACCGGGAGGTGGGGGCGCGCGGGGATATAAGCGGAGGAGTTTCCTGGCGACGAGCGCGGTAGCGGCCGTGGGCGCCGCTGCCGCCGGCGCGGCCGGAAACCTACTTTCGCAGCGCTCGACCGTCAGCCAGTCACGCGCGCTGGTACGGATCCCGCCGCCAGCCAAGCAGTTGCCGCCGCTCGCCGCGAGCGACGACCTCCGCATCCCGGGCCTGAGCCCGTTCGTGACCCCGAACAGCAGCTTCTACCGCGTCGACACGGCCCTGCTCATCCCGCAGGTGCCGCCGGGCTCATGGCGGCTGCGCGTGCACGGCATGGTGAGCCGCGAGCTTGACATCACCTTCGACGGCCTGCTGCGCCGACCCCTCAGCGAGGCCGACATCACTTTGTGCTGCGTCTCCAACCCGGTCGGCGGCCCCTACATCAGCAACACCCGCTGGCTCGGCGTACCGCTGGCGAGTGTGCTGCGCGAGGCCGGTATCCAGCCCGGCGCCGACCAGTTGCTGACCACATCCACCGACGGGTACACGAGCGGCACGCCGGTCGCAACCGTAATGGACGGCAGGAACGCGCTGCTCGCGGTCGCGATGAACGGCGCACCCCTGCCGGTCGCGCATGGCTTCCCCGTCCGCATGCTGGTACCGGGCCTGTACGGCTACGTGTCAGCTACCAAGTGGCTGACGGACATCAACGTCACCACCTTCGGGGCGCAGCAAGGGTATTGGGTACAGCAAGGGTGGGCGGAGCTGGCGCCCATAAAAACCGAGTCGCGCATCGACGTGCCGAACGGCAACTCGACGCTAAAGCCCGGCCCGGTGGCGGTGGCCGGCGTGGCGTGGGCACAGCGCCGCGGCGTCGCGGCGGTGGAGGTGCGGGTGGACGGCGGCCCATGGCATGAGGCACGGCTCGCCACCGTCCCAGGGATCGATACCTGGCGGCAGTGGGTGTGGGAGTGGGACGCCGCGGCGGGAAAGCACCTGCTTCAGGTGCGCGCCACCGATGAGACCGGGTACACGCAAACTGCTGCCGCGGCGAGCCCGTACCCTGACGGCGCTACCGGCTGGGACACCGTCCAGGTAAGCGTCTCCGCCTGACGTGGCCGAGCCCTGCCGCAGGGGTGGACGAGCCGGGTTTCGTCAGCACTGTTCCGCTCCTTCAGGTCATCAGGTCATCAGGGCACGCGGCCCGCCCGCGCCCCGATCACCGGCTGGCATGGCCGCAGCTCACCACCATCAGGCCCGACGCCACCCCAGGCTTGCAGCAGGCACATGACGATGAGCACCCCGAGCAGGAACAGCACGCCGAGATGGCTGAACCTGGCGACGTTGACGCTCAGCGCGCCGGTGTCCGGCTGCACGCCGGGGAGCAGCATCTCGCTGAGTAGCAGGCACCGGGCAATCAACAGGTAATCGAGCCAGCTGGCCGGCATGAGCGCGAGCAACGGGAAGATCAGCGCGTCGTACCAGGGCGCCTGCACGGGGAAGATGACGAGCCAGCCGAGCGCCAGGGCGGCGGCGGGGCGGACGGCAGGCAGCGCCGGATGGCCGGGAGGAAGGCGCCAGAGCAGCAGCAGCGCCAGCGCCAGCGTGGCGAGCAGCACCATGGCCGCGAAGACCGCGGGCCGGGACCGGATTGCGGCGGGCACCGGGTAGATGAATCCGGCACTGACGGTGAGCCGGCGGCTGAGGACGGCCGTGTTCAGTACGCCAGGAAGCAGATAGCTCGGTATGAGCACGGCGGCGGCGCCCACAAGCCCGGCCACGATGATGCGTGGCGATTTGCGGGCGGCCCAGGCCATGCCCAGGCCGACCAGTGCGAACGGCGTCTTGATCGCCGTCGCGGCCCCGACGATGAGGCCGGTCACGGCGCCGGCGATGATGCCGGAGCAGCGGCGCGACCGAATCATAATCAGCGAGGCCACCGCGAGCAGAGCGAGCAGCACGTCCACATGGCCGCTGCCGACCAGCCAGAACAGCATCAGCGGGTTGACCGCCCAGAGCAGGCAGGCCCGGGCCTGGCGGGCGCGGTCCCGCCCGGCAAGCCGGACCAGCCCGACGGCCGTGACGACAAACGCGATCCCGTTGCCGAGCCTGATCCAGAAGACGATCCGCGCCATCGACGCGCCGCCGAGCTTGGCTGCTGCCCACTGGACGGCGGTCGCGACCGGGCCGTAGATAGTCGGCAGGGTCCGCCAGTTCGTGGGCGCGAAGAACCCCACGGGGTCACCGCTACGCTGCAGCTGCGCCGGCCGCATCAGGTAGGGGTTGTGGCCGAGGCCCGCGATCCGGCCGTAAATGGCGTAATTGAGCACGTCGATGGACCCGGCAGGCGGCAGGATGACGAACAGGGCCGCAGTTGCCGCGGCGGCACCGACCAGCAGCCTGGCCGACGGCCGCCAGCCACGCCCGACGGCGGCGATACCTATGGCGACCGCGAGCGCGCCGAGGAGCAGGCCCGTCCGCTCGAGGGTGATGACGATGGCAGGGGACGGCCTCGCGGACAGTGACCATATCGGGGCCCCCGGTCCAATTCGCGGCACCCCCGCCGACGGGCCAAGCGCCATCACGACCGCAAGCAGCGTGATGCTCACCAGGAAGAGGATCACCGCGGAAATGACGAGCGCGGGGCTGCCACCTCGCCGGGCAAGTCGCACACCGCCAGGCTGCGCCGGGTCAGTGCCGGTGCTGGCGGTCATGAGTGCACGTCCTGTCTCTCACAGCCATGATCGCGGTGCATTGTGCGTCACATCGGGCTGTTGCGGAATCGGGTCGACCTCTCGCATCGTCAGATTGATCTTTCAGGCTCGATCAATTGTGAAACAGCCCACATCGACGGGAAATCCACCGCGGTCATGGAAACAAGCTCCGCTTCGGTCGCCGAACCGCACGCTACCCCACCGCGCGCTTGTGACGGCCGCTCACGTGGTGCCCTCGGGGCCCCCCGCCGCGCCCGGGCCCCCCGCCGGGCCGGCGGCGAAGTCGCCAGGGGTGCCGGCGAGCAAGCTCAGCGGGCCAGTGAGCGCCTCGGCTATCGCGCGCGCGGTGGCCTCCTGCATCGCCATCGGCCGGCCGACGGGATCGGCGACATCGAGCCTCTCCCGCGGCCAGGCAGCTAGCTGACCGCGCAGCGGCGCGGCGGCGGCCGTGAGCGCGCGTGCCCGTCCGCCGGGATCGTCAAGCTCGCTGATGCCGCCGGGCGGAACGGCCGCCGCGAGCGCGGCGAACTCGCGGAGCGTGAACGTTCGCGCCGTCGCGTCCGGGCACAATGCGGCAACGATCTCGCGGTGCGGGCGGGCCGCGGCCAGAATCAGGTCGGCGTTGTCGACGATCTGCTTGGTCAGCTGGCGCGCGATGAACCCGGCCGGGTCACCGCCGAGCCGCTGGAGCACGACCGCGCTGTCCGGATGTATGGGTGCGCCGACGACCGCGTGGGTACCCGCACTCGACGCATCGATACCCGCTGTTCCGGTGCGGGCGAGCGACGCGCGAGTAAGCCGTTCGGCCAGCGGCGACCTGCACATATTCCCCGTGCAGACAAACAAGATCCGAAACGGCTGCCGCATGTGGCCTCCGATCACAGACTCCTGTCACTGTAAGCCTCGCGCGAGTGAACACGCGGCATGCGCGGTCTGACGGTGTGTGAAATATCGCCTGGCCAGGCGGGCGCGGACAAGTTGATCCGAGATGATCACGCCGACTTCGCCGCGGCGACGCGCAGGCTCACCGGCGGCGGGACCGTCGCGGCGGTGCGACGGTCGGCAAGAGACGAGGCACGCCACGCGGACAATCTGGCCGCCCGCCCGCAGCATCGGCAAGCTGATCATCGACGTACGGGCCCGGCGGTCGCTCACCGGTTCACGGGCTCCCGGGGCTCGGCCGCCATGACGTCAAGACGCCGCAAGATCATTCCCTCGCGCAGCGCCCAGGGACAGATCTCCAGCGCCGATAGGCCGAACAGGTCCATCGCGGCGTCCGCCACGATCGCGCCTGCGAGTAGCTGCCCCGCCCGCCCCTCCGATACACCGGGCAACTCCGCGCGCTCCGCGGCGGCCATGCCCGCGAGGCGGTCAACCCACGGCGTCAGCTTTGCATGGCTGAGCAGGCGCCTGACGTAAGGGCCCTCGCTTGACGGTGCCGCGCCGGCGATGCGGGCAAGTTGCTTGAACGTCTTCGACGTGGCCACCGCATGGTCGGCTGGACCATGCCGCACCAGGTCACCGACGGTCCGGGCGATCTCAGTGCGGACGTGCTTGCGCAACCGGCGCACCTCGTCGGCGGACGGCGGGTCGCCGGTGAACCAATCGCGGGTGAGCCGGCTCGCGCCGAGCGGCAGGGAGATCGCGACGTCGGGTTCCTCGTCCGGGCCCGCGGCGATTTCGAGCGAGCCGCCCCCGATGTCCACCACCAGCAGCCTGCCGAACGACCAGCCGAACCAGCGGCGGCCCGCAAGGAACGTCAGGCGTGACTCCTCCTCACCGGTCAGCACCCGGATGTTTACATGGCTCTCGGCCCATATCCTGGCCAGGACCTCTTCCCCGTTGACCGCGTCGCGGATCGCTGAAGTGGCGAAGGAGAGCAGTTCCTCGACGCCCTTGTCCTCGGCGACCTGCAGCGCCTCGCCCACGAAAACCCGCAACTTCTCGGCGCCGCCGCCGCTGAGCCTGTTGCCGTCCTTGAGGTGGTCGGCGAGCCGGAGCTCCGCCTTGTGGGAGTAGGCGGCCATCGGCCGGGCCCCCTCGTGCGCATCCACCACAAGCAGGTGCACCGTGTTGGATCCAACATCCAGGACACCGAGTCGCATGATTCGAAACTACCCACCGTTAACTTGTCGTCGTACCCTTCGCGCGGCGTCACCCAATGGCAAAGCCGGGTGGCGCTGCGAGTCGGCGGAGCTTCGGCCAAAAAAACGAAGCGGCCACTCCAACGTCCTCCAGAACCCTAGTCCTGCCAACGAACCATTGTGCCGCCGCAGCGGATGTTCGCTGACTTGGGGACTCATCGCTACCCTGGCGCTACTCAAGGTCACTGTAATCTCGGGCATCTCTTCTGCAGTTTCCGGCACAGCGGCCTCACCGAGCACGGAGAATGAAGCCCGGGCACCATTTGGCGCCGATAATCACGGAGGCCCGGTGGCTGCGCCACGGCATCGGATGGGAACGGATAGTATCCCCGCTCTTGCTGCCTGGCCGATCCCGCCGCACCATGTAGCTGTCCCCTTGTCCGGTCCCGGATCGTGCCGGACGGATCGGCCGAGCAAAAAACGTCACTGTCAAGCTATAAACGTCACTGTCAAGCTATAAAGGAAAATATGACCGCCGCCGTGATCCCTCTCCTGCCGCTCGGCGGCGGCAGTCCGCGCCCGGGACAAAGATCGGCATCGTCCCGCGGCGAGCCCGCTGATTACCGCCCTGGGCAAGTACCAGTGCCCGCGCTCGGCCTCGCAATCCAGCGCCGTACGCCTAGCGAAGGAGACGACCATGGCGAGCAGCCCGGTAGAGGCGGCCGCAGAGGCAGTGCAACAGCACATCGGAGGGTTCGCCCCTGAGTCAGCCGCCGATCTTGACCGGTTCCTGCACGACCTGCCGCGGTTGTTCGAGCGAACCGCGGAGGCCCTGGCCCAGCTAGCCGACCGCTTCGGCGGTGATCTGCCCGTGCATCCGAGCGTGCACGAGCACCTGCGGGAACTGGCGGCCGTTTCGGCCGGGAGCGCGGAATTCGCTGAGGAGGCGTGGAGCCTGCACCGGACCGTGCACGATCGCGAGCTTGAGCGCATCGAGAACCCGCGGCCAGGTGAGGATCTCTGGGATGTCAACACCCAGTAGCCGATCGAGTTGGGCGCTGCGGGCGGGACCGCTTGAGACGATCGCGCTCGCCTCGCTCATCGCGGCGGTCATCTACGCGGTGGGTTGGATCATCTACGTCACCGCGGCACCGGTGTGGCTGACGGGCGTCATCGTCGCTGTCGCCACCGCCGCGGCGCTTATCCCGGTCCTGGCCCACACTGGCCCCGGCGCGGCGGCGGGTTACACCCTGGCCTGCGCACTCGCAGCCGGCGGATGGCTGATCTACGCAGCCATCGCCTCACCAGGCACGTGGATCGCCATCACGGCCGCCGCCGTGCTCACCCTGGCACTCGGGCTCCTCTATCCCTCGGTGCGCCGCCATCAGCGGTACCTGGCCGAGGAGGCGCGCCGCCGCGCGGAGGAGGAGCGCAGGAAGGCGGACGCGCGCAGGTGGCCGGACCTGCTCGACGACCTCGGTTACCCGGGTATCGCATTCCGCGGCCAGACGGGGACGAGATCCGGCCAGACCATCAGGCTCGGCCTCCCGGCGAGCGGCAAGGTCAGGTACGGCACGCTGGCAGAGGCGGCGGAGCGGATCGAGATCGCGGCAAGGCTGCGCCGCGGCGCCGTGCGGGTCGAACGCGGCGGGCGCGCGGACGAAGTGCTCTTGCACGTGGCTGAGCGGGACGTACTCGCGGAGACGATCCCGCTTCCCGGCGACTCACAGCCGCTTACCGTCAACCGGCCGCTGCCAGTCGGGCTGCATGAGGACGGGACGGTCTGCGCCATCACCCTGCGCGAGGTCGCCGCGCTGGTCGTGGGCCTCCGGGGCTCGGGCAAGTCAAACTTGATCAATGTGTTGATCGCGCAACTGTCCAGGTGCGCCGACACGGTGATCTTCATGATCGACCTGAAGGGCGGCCGGACGGCGCTGCCGTGGCTGCGGCCCTGGCTGGGCGGACGCGCCGCCCGTCCAGTCATCGACTGGGTGGCCACCACAAGGGAGGAGGCTGAGCGGATGCTCCGCGCCGTGCTGCGCGGCATCGATGCCCGTGCCCACTCGGGTGCGGGCGGCGAGAAGATCACACCCTCCCGTGACCTGCCTGCGGTGATCCTCATCGTCGAGGAGGTCGCGGTGATCTTCGGTATGAACGGCGGACCGCGCACCTCACTCGAAGGCACGACGAACGCCACGCTCGCCGGGCTCGGCACCCAGGTCACGCAGCTCGGCAGGAGCGAGGCCATCGATCCTGTCCTGGTCACCCAGCGAGGCGCCGTGACCATGATCGGCAGCGCTGACCTCAAGTCACAGTGCGCGCTGCGGATCGGGCTAGGGGTCGCGACCGAGGCCGACGCCCGGCTGGTCATCCCTGACGACCTGCATATCGCGGCCGACCTCGCGCGCCTGCGGCATCCAGGGTCGGGGATAGTGCAGTCCCGCGACGGCCGCCCGGTGCCGGTGAAGTTCTACCGGCTCGACCACGACCGGATCGCGAGGATCGCCGAACGCTCGGCCCCGGCCCGCCCCGCACCGGACCGGCTTCTCGCCGAGGCGCTCGGCGACGACTACCGGCGCCGCTGGTCGGTGGAACGGGCCGGGCACCTGCGCGGCGCAACGGAACGAGCGGCCGGTGAGGCGGTGCCGTCACCACAGCCGTCGTCGCAGGTGCGGGCGCAGGCTGCCGACACCGACCGCGAGTTCGCCGAGATCGTCGCGGGGCTGGGGAACGGCCAGGCCAGCGCGGCACCCGCGCGTAAGCGCATGCTCGAAATCCTGACCGGCACCGGCGTAATGGGCGCCACTTCCACCCGGCTGCTCGCGATGCTGGAGGTGGAGGGTATCGCACCGGCACGGCAGTCACTGGATCGCTGGCTGGAAGAGGAGGAAACAGCGGGGCGGGTCGAGCGCGCCTCACACGGGCGATGGAAGACCCGGTAGGGGCGATGCTTGCTGCATGAGGTCACCGCGCCGCGTCGCCCGGCGGCCATGCTCCGGGTAGCCGCCGGAAGGACAAGCGGGTGACCGCCCGGAGCGTACAGGTCACGTCTCGATCAGCAGTTCGCCGACCGGCCGGCGGGCAGTGACCGAGGCGGTATCCGCCCGGCCCAACTGCAGCAGCATTTGCGGCGCACCGGGCAGTGCCAGGCGTGCACGGATCTCGGCGCGCATGGGCGCCGACTCGAGAGGCTGCGTGTGCAGGCTGGCGAAGACCCACCGGCTGGCGGCATGCACAAGCAGCCTGTGCAACGCCTGCCCGGCCCGCAGCCAATCGGCCCGCTCGTCCCCTCCGGTGGTGAGGACCGCGGTCATGGCAGGCTGTGAGTCGCCCGTCTCGAGCTTTCCCCAGCCGCGGCCCAGGTCGAAGTCGCGCGGCGCCAGCACGCCGCGCCGGCGCCCGGGCTGCGCGGAGTAGGCGCGGGCAGGCACGCCGTCGCGTGCCGGGCTGCCGGGCCGGCGGGTCCAGCGCCGCTGCTCCGCCCGCAGGGCCGAATTCTCGTTCTGCCTGCGCTCCGCCGCGGCGACCAACCCCGCGAGCTGCTGATACGGGCCGGGCCGGTCGAACAGCACGAGCGTCGCACCCTCGGCCGCCGCGTCGCGCTGCAGGCAGGCCAGCAGGCCGGGCGGCAACGGATCGGGGCTGAAGGGCCCGCGGTGCGTGTGCCGGTGCGCGATCGCCGCGAGCAGGCGGCCCTCGCCCGCAGTCATAGGTATCGAGGCGCCGAGCCACACCCGTGCGAGCAGGTCATACTCATTCGAAGAGGGCAGCAGCTGAACAAGCGGGAGGTAGCCGAGCCTGCGCACGGCGAGTCGCAGCCCGAAAAGCGCGGCGCCACAGCTGATGAGCATCTCCCGGCCTGTCGGATCGATGGCGTGCAGGCCCCGGCTGCGGTCCGCGTGCAGTTCAATTACGTTGCCGTCGACACCGAACCGCCATGGCTGGCTGTTGTGGATCGATGGTGCGCGTGCCGCGGTGGCCAGCAGGTACTCGATCTGGTCCGTCGGGATCGGCACGACTCCCACCCGAGCACGGCGCGGCTCGCTGGCTGTTTCGCGGCCCATGTCGCGGCCCTCGCGGCGGGCGCTATCGCGGAACTCTTCGCCCGACAGCGGCGCGGCCGCGTCTGGCCGTACGCCGGCCGTCCCGGTCACGATGGGGGGTTCGAGCCCGAGTGAGTCGAGGTAGTCGAGGTACTCGGCGACCAGGTCGGGCTCGTCGAGCACACCCCGGTACCGCTGCCCTTCGTTGTCGACGGCCGTGTACGCGCGTCGGCCATCGGGCCAGTAGTAGCCGAGCTCCAAGCGTGCGATCTCTTTCATGGATATCACCTCGCGACCTCTTGGTCGTCAGCGTTCTCGCACGTGGCGACCTGCCAAAGGGCCCTTAGCCCTGTCGCGTGCGCCGAATGTCCCCACCCCGCGTGGCAGCGCGACCCATTCGGTCATCCGGCTGCGACAAAAAGGGCCGATTCAGCACGAGTACGCCGGGGCGGCAGCGCGGTCACGGCGTTAGCCGCCCGCCATGGCTCCCACGACCAGAAACGGCTCACAGCCGAGCGCGACCGCGTTGGGCAGCGGCGTGTCCGGCAGTTCATGGGACAGATCCTGCTCGCAGGCGAAGAACCGCACGAACGCTCGGCGCTGCCCGGTGACGTGGTCGCGGATCGTCCCGCGCAGCATCGGATAGCGGTCCTCGAGCGCGTCGAGGACCAGGCGCTGCGTGGCCTGGCCAGCAAGGCGGAGTTCCACCTCGCCGTCAACACGCGCGAGCGTCCGCAGGTGTGCGGGGAGCACGACCCGGATCATGGCAATGTCTGGACTTCCACAGACAGCACTGCAGGAAGATCCCTCACGATGGGCCGCCAGCTGTCCCCGGCGTCGGCCGATACGTACACCTGCCCACCCGTGGTGCCGAAGTACACGCCGCAGGAATCAAGCGAGTCGACGGCCATCGCGTCGCGCAGCACGTTGACATAGCAGTTGCTTTGCGGCAGGCCGTTGGTGAGCGGCTCCCACTCGTTTCCCCCGGTACGGCTGCGGTAAACGCGCAGTTTTCCTTCTGGCGGGTAGTGCTCCGAGTCGCTCTTGATCGGAACCACATAGATAGTGTCTGGCTCATCAGGGTGCACGTCGATCGGGAACCCGAAATCGGTCGGCAGGTTTCCGCTGACCTCGCGCCACGACTCGCCGGCGTCGTCGCTGCGCATGACGTCCCAGTGCTTCTGCATGAACAGCACGCCCGGACGCGACGGGTGCGCCGCGATGCGGTGAACGCAGTGGCCGACCTCGGCATCCGAGTCGGGGATGCCCTCGGATCTCAGACCGCGGTTAACCGGGCGCCATGTCTTACCGCCGTCGTCGGTCCGGAACACGCCCGCGGCCGAGATGGCGACGAATATCCGCCCGGGGTCGCTCGGATCCAGAACGATCGTGTGCAGGCACATCCCCCCGCCGCCTGGCTGCCAGGCGGGCCCCGAGCCGTGGCCACGGAGACCGGGGAGCTCGTGCCACTCCTGCCCACCGTCGACGGAGCGGAACAAGGCAGCGTCTTCGACCCCGGCGTAGACGGTGTCGGGATCGGTCAGCGATGGCTCGAGATGCCAGACTCGCGCGAACTCCCAGGGGTGCGGCGTCCCGTCGTACCACTGGTGAGTGCCGGGGACGCCTTCGTACCGGAACTGGTTACCCACCGGCTCCCAAGTCTCGCCGCCGTCGTTGGAGCGCTGGACCAGCTGCCCGAACCAGCCGTTTGACTGCGACGCATAGAGCCGAGCGGGGTCAGCAGGAGATCCCTTGAGATGGTAGATCTCCCAGCCCCCAAAATGAGGGCCGCTGACGTCCCATCGCTCGCGCTTGCCGTCAGCTGTCAGGATGAACGCGCCCTTGCGCGTTCCAGCCAGTACCCGTACCCCGCTCATCGCTACTCCTGCCGGCCAGTCGTTTGCCGGCCAGTCGCAACTCAACCAACGTTACGACGACCGAAAGACGGAAAACTCATCGCCAAGGGTACGGCGCCTGCGGCACGGGCGCCGCGCGAACTGCCGCAGTTGGCTGGTGCCCTCCTACAGGGTGGCGATGTCCGAGCGTGCGCACCGCTACCGGCTGAGCTTGCTCAGGTGACAGGGCTTGGCTCTGGCGCTGGGTCAATCCTGGTGTCTACGGTGGTCTTAGCCGACGAGTCAGCTGTTGGCCATCGGCCAGTCATCCGTCACGACTCCCGGAGCGGGCGATGAGTTCCACTTCCGGTCCAGATCGTGCCGTTCCTGAAGACGGCCGCGACCCGGGCCCCTCCCCCACGCAGGTGCCTGCCCAAGGGCCGGCTGACCTGCCGGGGCGGCTGCGTTCGGCGCCAGCCGCCGGAGCGGGGCCGTTCGCGGCGTTGCTCATCATGGGGATTCTGATCATCGGGTTGATGGCGATGGCCGCTGTGCCCGGTGCCCGCTTCGACGGGCACGGCCCCTTCCCCCACCACCGGCAATGGGGAGTGTCTGCTCCGCACAGGTTCCCGTCCTATGTCCCGGAGCAGAACCCGGGTGCCTCAGGTTCGCAGGACATCGTGGCGGCGGGAATGCTCGGCAGCGTCGTAGTTGCCGGAGGAGCGGCGGCGGCCGTCGCCTACCGTCGCCGACAGCGGTCGGCCGGTGAGTGGATCGCCACCCTCAGCGCGCGTTTCGATGCGGTTCGCGAGGAATACGGCAGGTATCAGGGAGATTTGCTCGCGGTCTTGGACCGGCCCGCACTCGCCGACGTTTCGGTTCCCCAGACCGCGGCGTTCATCACCGCCTACGGCGTCGCCCAGGACACCGAATACGTCGTACGCAGCACGCGGAACTCGCAGACGGTCGCGACTTACCAGGCAGCGGTCCGGGACCTGGAAACCGCGTGGCGGATCGCCCGGGACTACGCCGCGCGCATGGGCACCGATGCCATACCCGCGCCCGAGCGGTCGAAGGTCACCCGCGCCGTCGACGCACTGCACCTGGCCCTGGCCGACGGCGGAAACCCCGCGGAGCGGCAGGCCGCCTACCGGGTGGCGATGCGCCTCATCGAACGGGTGATCAACGTGCCACGGCAGGCGATCGCCGCTATCGAAGCCGACCAGCGGCTTGCGCTCACGGCCGGCAGCACCGCGGAGAACCCCGTTCTCTAGCCAGCTGTGCCCCGCCCCCGCGGGGCGGTCCGGACCACGGCGGCCCGCCGAACGGCAGCATCCGGGCGATGGGCGAGTCATGTGCCGGATCTCAGCTGCACACTCCCTGGTCACGAAGCTGCGGCGTGCGATGGAGGTGGCGGATCCCGCTGCGGACTGGCCTGTCAAACCTGCGGGACTCGCGCATACGGTACGATTCCTCAAGGTTGGGGTAGACGTTCGTCGTGGAGAGCTGCTCATGGCCGAGTGCTCATGGCCGAGCCACCGGGCGATGACTGTTATGCCGGCTCTGAAGAGCGGCAGCCGCATGGCAGCGGCGTAAGTGAGGGTGTGTGCCGACAGGTTTGAACCGGACCCACGGACAGGATCGGCCGACCTTCAAAGCGTACTTTGCGATGTGGGGCTCGATAACGTCGCGGCCTAAGCGTCTGTCGGCCTTGGCCGCGAACGGCGACTGGTGGGATGAGCCATTGCGCTCGTCGAACCTTGCTCGCGGCACCGAGGCAGTCGATTCAAGCAGTGCGGTCAATCCAGTCAATGCGGCAAGGAACAGCAGCGGCGTTCGCGCGTTGGGTGCAAGCGGTTGCTTGAGGCCAGCGAATTCGCGGTCTAAATGGAGTCGCCGCAGCGGTCCGCGCGCCGCGGGCCCGCGCTCCAGCGTGCACGAGCACGTGCTCGCGCTCGGGCGCGAGCCAGCCGGCCCCGGCCCCGGGCCGTGCCCGGCTGTTCCGCTGACCGCCGGCGTTGATCGCGTATTACGCCCCAATCCGTGGCGTGATGTGGTGGCCGCATGTCTGGATGGGCTGGGTGGGTGAGTCATGTACATCGTGATGGTGGCGCCCGAGTGTGCTCCCGCGGCGAAAGCGGGCGGGCTGGGTGATGTGGTGTTCGGGCTGAGCCGGGAGCTGGAGATCCGGGGCCACGCGGTGGAGATCGTGCTGCCGAAGTATGCCAGCATGCGCTACGGCGATATCTGGGATCTGCAGGTCAGCTATGCGGATCTGTGGGTGCCCTGGCATGGCGGGGCGATCCGCTGCACGGTGTGGTTTGGCCATGTGTATGGCCGCAAGTGCTTTTTCATCGAGCCGCACTCGGCGGACAACTTCTTCGACCGGGATCTGCTGTATGGGTACCCGGACGACGCCGAGCGGTTCAGCTTCTTTTCCAAGGCGGCCCTCGAGTTCATGCTCAAGGCCGATATGCGGCCGGATGTCATCCACTGCCATGACTGGCAGACCGGGCTGGTGCCGGTGCTGCTGTATGAGCAGTACCGCGAGGTGCTGCCCTACCAGCGGGTCTGCTACACGATCCACAACTTTGCCCATCAGGGCATCAGCGGCCCGCAGGTGCTGGCGGGCCCCCAGCTGGGCCAGCCGGACTACTTCCTGGACCGTGACCGGCTGGGCGACGACACCTACCACCAGGCCGCCAACTTGATGAAGGGCGGGGTGGTGTACTCGAACTTCGTCAGCCACGGTGTCACCCAACCACGCCGGTGAGGCCCGCCATGGCGACGGCGGCTTCGGGCTCGGCCAGTCCCTGAACGTGCATCACGTCAAGTTCGGCGGCGTCCTCAACGGCGTGGACTACGACGTGTGGAACCCCGAGATCGACCCGTTCATCCCGGCCCGCTATTCGATCGGCACCCTGGACCGCAAGTACGACAACAAAGAACGCCTCCGGGACCGGTTCCTGCTGCGCAAGACCTGGAGCCCGATCGTCGCCTACGTGGGCCGGCTGGACCAGCAAAAAGGCATGCACCTGGTGCATCACGCCCTGTTTTACGCGCTGGCCAGCGGGGCCCAGTTCGTGCTGCTCGGCGACGCGTTCCACCACAACGGCATCGGCAGCCACTTCTGGCACCTCAAAAACCACCTCAACGACAACCCCGACTGCCACCTCGAGATCGGATACAGCGAGGAACTGGCCCACCTCATCTACGCCGGCGCCGACCTGCTGGTGGTACCCAGCATGTTCGAACCCTGCGGGCTGGCCCCGATGATCGCGATGCGCTACGGCACCATCCCGGTGGTCCGCGCCGTCGGCGGCATGGTCGACACCGTCTTCGACCGCGACCACTCGCACCGCCCACCCGGCGAGCGGAACGGGTATGTATTCCACCACGCCGACAACCCGGCCATCGAATCCGCGCTGCACCGCGCGCTCGGACTATGGCAGGCCTACCCGGACCAGTTCCGCCAGCTCATGATCAACGCCATGCGGGCCGACTACTCGTGGGCCCGGCCCGGACAGGACTACCTCAACATCTACGAGCACATCCGCCACAAGTGAGCCGACCGAGAGGCGAGCCCATGGAGACACTTGACGAGTACGTCGACGGCCTGCCCAACCTGTGTGGACAGGAGCAGCTGATCAGCGAGGCCATCGCGGCGGGCCGGCAGCGCCCGGTGTACTCGGGCCGCGTGGACATCGAGCATGCGGCCAGTACCGTCGCGGTGGCGTTGCACATGCATCAGCCGCTCATCCCCGCCGCCGGTGACGACCTGCACTCCGCGGGGATCATCAGCAATCTGGCGTGGATGATGGACCACCAGGACATCGGTGACAACCACAACGCCCCGGTGTTCGTCTGGTGCTACAAGCGCATGGGCGAATTCATCCCGCAGCTCCTCGGCGAAGGCCGCGAGCCCCGGGTGATGCTGGAATACTCGGGCACGTTGCTGCACGGAATGCGGCAGATGGGCCTGCACGACGTATTCGACGCGCTCGGCCACCTCGCTAACGACGGCCGGGCCCGCGATACCACCGAGTGGCTCGGCTCCACCTGGGGCCACGCGGTGGCCCCATCCACGCCGATCCAGGACTACCAGCTGCACGTACGCGCCTGGCAGCACCACTTCGCCGCCATCTTCGGCCTGGAGGCGCTCGGGCGCATCCGGGGATTCTCCCCGGCCGAGATGGCGCTACCCAACCATCCCGATGTGGCCTACCACTTTGTCCGCACACTGCTTGACGCCGGCTACGACTGGGTGCTGGTCCAGGAACACACAGTGGAACAACCGGGCGGCCGCGGCGTCGAGCACCCGCATCTGCCGCACCGGCTCGTCTGCACCGACTCCCATGGCAACACGGCGAGCATAGTCGCGGTCGTCAAGACCCAGGGCAGCGACACCAAGCTCGTGGCCCAGATGCAGCCCTACTACGAGGCCAAGGGCCTCGGCCCCTGGGAACTGGCCGGACGGCGGGTCCCGCCGCTGGTCACCCAGATCGCCGACGGCGAGAACGGCGGCGTCATGATGAACGAGTTTCCCGCAAAGTATCTCGAGGTCATGAGGGAGTGCTCGGGCTCGCCCACCCCCGCTGTGAACGTCACCGAGTACCTCGAAGCGCTGGCGGGGCTTGGCATCGGCAGCGAGGACTTTGCACCCCTGCAGCCGCTGCTCCAGCATCGGGTGTGGGAGCGTTTCGAGCCGGGCGAGGGACCTGAACGGCTCGGCGCGGTCATCGAAGAGCTCAGCGCCGAAGACAACCGGTTCAACATGCAGGGCGGCAGCTGGACTAACGACATCTCATGGGTTCGGGGGTACGAGAACGTGCTCGCACCTATGGAGCGTGCGAGCTCGCTCTTCAACGAGCACTTGCTGGCCCCGGGCGTGCCGACCAGCGACCCCCGCTACCGGCGCGCGCTCTTCCTGCTGCTGGCCTGTGAAACCAGCTGCTACCGCTACTGGGGCCAGGGCATCTGGACGGACTACGGCGCCGAGCTTGCCCGCCGCGCCGGCGACGCCGCAAGCTTGGCGACCTGACCACCGGGCGACCTGAACACCGGGCGGCCAGAACTGGAGGCAAAGGTGAACGACATCGCGTTCGCGCTGGTGCTCAACCTGCACCAGCCTGACGGGAATCTCGAAGAACTTCTCGGCAACGAACCATGGGAAGCAGCCGAGATCCTCTACGCACTGGACCGCATCCCCAGATCGCTGTGGCCCTACCAAGACATCGGCCGGGTCCACCTGTCGGTGTCCGGGACACTGCTCAAGACCCTTGCCGATCCCGCTTTTCAGGCACGCGTCTACGGCATCGTCGACTGCGGATCGTTGCTGTGGCACTTGCAGAACACCCGCATCATCGACATCCTCGGTTCCGCTTACTACCACCCCGTGCTCCCCCTCACCCCGCCCGCCGACTGGCCGCAGCAGCTCGACCTGTGGCGCCGCATCGCCGGGCGCGTTTTCGCGCGCGACGATTTCAGCGGGTTCTGGCCACCAGAGATGGGCTTCACGATGGAGCTCATCCCCCTCCTTCGCCGCCTCGGTTACCGCTACGTGGTCGTCGACGCCAACCATGTCGAGGCGGTCGACCCGATGCGCTGGGATGAGCTGCGCTACCGGCCCCACATCGCACGCCACAACGGAGCCGAGATCGTCGTCGTGGTCCGCGACCGCGAACTCTCCGACGCCCAGGAGTCAGGGATGGACCCCGGCTGGTTCATCCGCGAGGTCCAGGCCCGCACCAGCCACTGCGACTTCACTCCCCTCGTCACCACCTGCACCGACGGCGACAACGGTGGCTGGTTCCGTAACACCACGCCAGGTGCCAACTTCTGGACAGCCTTCTACCAGAAGCTCCTGGACCTGGCCCGCGCCGACGAGAGCGGCGGGATCCGCCCTTCGTTCATCCACGAGTACCTCGCCGCGCACGGCACCCACGGCGAGGTGCGGGTCAAGCCCGGCGCCTGGAACACCGGCTGGCACGACGGGACCAGCTTCACCCAGTGGACCGGCTCCCCCGCCCAACGCGACGCCCTCACGAGAATCCAGAACGTGAGCGATCAACTCCACGCCGCAGCCGAGCGCGCCGATCCCGCCGACCGGCCAAGGCTCGACCGGGCGTTCCACCACCTGCTGCGCGCGCAAACCAGCTGCAACATCTACTGGGGCGACGCCTGGGTACCCCGCTGCCACGCGGACCTCGACCGCGCGCTCGCCGTATTCTCCGCGGTAGGAGCGTGAGCGCGGAGAGGAACTCGCCACCGCTAGCATCACTGCTCACCTGGGCGAGGCCGCCGCTTGCCGAAGCTCGGCCTCGGAAATCGCCCAGGCGGCATTGATCAAACCGATGTGGCTGAAGGCCTGGGGGAAGTTGCCGAGCAGCTCGCCGGTGTCCGGGTCGACCTGCTCGGCCAGCAAGCCGAGATCATTTCGATAGCTGATGGCACGCTCGAACACTTCGCGCGCCCGCGCGGGCTGGCCGGCCAGGGCGAGGGCCTGGGCCAGCCAGAAGGTGCATAGCAGGAAGGTACCCTCGCGCCCTTCCAGGCCGTCGACTCCGCCGCGGGTGTCGTAGCGGTACACCAGACCCCGTCCGTCGGTCAGATGATCGGCGATGGCATCTATCGTGGCCAGCATCCGGGGATCGGTGGCAGGCAGGAATCCCACGATCGGCAACATAAGGTTGGAGGCGTCGAGGTCGTCGGAGCCGAAGTATTGCGTGAAGGCGCCGGCCTTGTCGCTCCAGCCCTCCCCGAGGACCGCCGCATGGATCTCGTCCTTGGTCCGCCGCCAGCCCTCCACCTTGTTCTCGGCGCCGAGTGCTCCGGCCAGCGCGATGGCCCGGTCAAGCGCGACCCAGCACATGACCTTGGAGTAGAGGAAATCCTGTTCGGCACCCCGGATCTCCCAGATGCCCTGGTCCTTGTCGGTCCAGCGGCGGCCGGCCGTGTCGGCTACCGAGACCAGAAAGTCCCGGGTGGCCGGATCGAACTCGCCGATCTGGTCACGTAGCCGGTAGACCGCTGCCATCAGCTCGCCGTATACGTCGATCTGGCGCTGGGTCCAGGCTCCATTGCCGACCCGCACCGGAGCGCTGTCCCGCCAGCCGGTGAGGTGCGGCAATTCCCGCTCGGACAGGTCGCGCTCGCCGCGTACGCCGAACATGATCTGCAGGTCGGCGCCGCCGGCCAGGGAGCTAGCCGCCGCTGTGCTCAGGTAGGCGAAGAATTTCGCTGCCTCGTCCGGGCAGGCGGCCACCCACAGCGCGTCCATGGTGAGCGAGGCGTCGCGGACCCAGGAGAAGCGATAGTCCCAGTTGCGGTTGCCCCCTGGAGTCTCCGGCAGCGATGTGGTCGGCGCCGCGACCACTGCGCCGGTCGGGTAGTAGGTGAGGGCCTGCAGGACCCTGCCGCTGTGGTGGACCAGCTCATGCCACGGGCCCTCATACGCCTGGTGGATATCCGCCCAGGACCGCCAGGCAGCAAGCGTGTCTTCCAGGCACTGGGTAAGTTCGTCCTGACGCCATACGCGGGGCGCCCACCCTCCCGGCCGGCCATAGTGCAGCCCGAAGGCGGCACGCCCGCCGCTCGGGACGCTGAAGCGCCCGGCGGCCATGCCAGCGCCGAGCTCCAGATCTACCGGCGTAGACAGCACCGTGATGTCGGCGCCGCCGCGCCCGGCGATGCCGCCGTCGATATGGCTCAGCAGGGGCCAGATCCGCCCGTACTCGGTCCGGGGCACGTACTCCATCTCCATCTCGACCCGCCCGGTCACCCCGTGTACCTGGCGTAGCAGCAGGCCGGGGACTTCCGCGCCGAGGTCGTGGCCCCGCTCGCCCGCGCCCAAGGCCATGGCGTCGACGAGGGTGGCCGAGCCGGTGGCGGTGCTGAACGTAGTCTCCAGCACCATGGTCTTTCCGAGATAGCGGCGGGTGGCCCGGAAATCCCCGGTGGGGCGAATCGACCAGTGCCCGGCTTCGTCGTCGAGCAGTCGCGCGAAGACCGATGGGCTGTCGAACCTCGGCAAGCACAGCCACTCGACCGATCCCTCACGGCTCACCAGGGCGGCCGAGCGGCAATCGGACAGCAGGGCGTGATCGGCGATCGGCGTGGAACTCATCACCGCTCCTTCATCCTCGGTGGCGCCCCACTTACGCTCCCGGTCTGGACTTGGGGAACGCCCGCACCGCCGTTATGGATCATGGTTGTCGCCCTGACCGTCACGATGAGCCGACAAGGTCTTGGAACTTGCGCCGCGACCTCGCCGGTGGCCCGGCCCCGGGTCAGCGCTGGCGATAGCGGAGTATCCGGCCGCGGCGGCGGCCGCGGTGCCCGAGTCACACTCGGTGTATAACCAAGGTTATGCATATCGGCGTGGTGTTCCCTCAGACCGAGATTGGCGTCGACGTGGGCGCGGTGCGAGCCTACGCCGGCCGCGTCCAGGATCTCGGGTTCACCCATGTGCTTGCCTACGATCACGTCCTCGGCGCCGACCCCGCAGTCCATGCGCCCTGGCGGGGGCCGTATGACGTGCACACGACGTTCCACGAGCCCATGGTGCTCTTCGGCTACCTGGCTGCGCTCACCTCGCTGGAGCTGGTCACCGGGATCATCATCCTGCCTCAGCGGCAGACCGCCCTGACGGCCAAACAGGCCGCCGAAGTCGATCTACTCACCAGGGGGCAGTTCCGTCTCGGGGTCGGGCTTGGCTGGAACGCGGTCGAGTACGAGGCATTGGGCAAGGATTTCTCCAACCGCGGCCGTCGCATTGAGGAGCAGGTCACGCTGATGCGCCGGTTGTGGACCGAGGAGAGCGTCACCTTCGAGGGTGACTACGAGCGGGTCACCGCTGCTGGCCTGGCGCCGCTGCCCGTTCAGCGCCCCATCCCGGTATGGTTCGGGGCACAGTCACCGCGTGCCTACCAGCGCGCGGGCCGGCTCGCTGACGGCTGGTTTCCCCAGGTGGCACCCGGACCGGGGCTCGACGCAGCCCGTTCCATCGTGGCGGGGGCGGCGATACAGGCCGGACGTGATCCGTCCACGCTCGGCATGGAAGGCCGGGTGAGCTGGCATCCGGGGGGCACGGCGAAGCTGGTGGAGGAGGTCGGCAGATGGGGCGACGCCGGCGCTACGCACGTGTCGATCAACACGATGGGTGCTGGGCTCGGTGCCGTCGACGGGCACCTGGCCGTGCTGACCGAGGCCGCGACGGCTCTCAATATCTCCTAGGCGCGGGACACTAGATCCGTACCCGGGCAGGCTGCCCGTGGCGGGACCTGCCTGGTGAGTGCGGGTGCTGGCTGACGGTCAACAAGCTGACGGTCAACAAGCGGCATCGCCGCTGGTCGTGGGATGGAACCTAGGAGCCTCCGCTGGCCGCGCCCCATGGGTCGTGGTGGGCATGCGCCGACGTCTGGGCAGCGAGCAGTGAAGTCTTGAGCTGCGTGTACTCCTCCGTGGACAGCATGCCTTTCGCGTGGAGCTGTGCGAGCCGGTCGAGCCGGTCTGCGAGCCGAGCCGCATCGGGCTCCGTGGCGTCTGTGGCTTTGGCAAGAACCCGGGTTGCGTTGCGGATTTCAAATGCGAGCACGCAATAGATAACGCCCGTCACCACCGCCCACAGGCCGATGATCGTGATCAGCAGCGCAAGAGTGGCCTCGGGCCTGCGCATCGCCCAGATCCCGAGCAGCAACTCGATCACGCCAAGCGAGACCGTGAAACCCCAGTGCTGTAGCTCACGGCGGCGGGCGATGGAGGTGACGATGTGGAAGCTGCCGGACACGGCAAGCCATGCGCCGACGAAAAAGGCCAGCACGAGCAGGGACGGGCCGGGCCAGGCGACGAGGACGACACCGGCGATGACGCCGGCGATCCCGGCAACGATCTGTTCGCCCGACGTCCTACCCGCGTAGGCGGGACTGAAGGCGAGCGCTATCCCGCGGATGATGAAGACCAGGCCCGTGATGATGACCAGGGCATGCACGGTCCAGTCGGTGGCGAGGATCGCGAGGCCAAGCCCGATCGAGACGAGGCCCGTGAGGAGCGGTATCCACCAAAGATGCCTGAGCTGGTCTCCAAGTTCCCGCAGTGGCGAATGCGGGACCTCACCGAGGCTGGTCCCGTGGCTCATCGGATCACCCCTTGTAGCGAAGCGGCTCTGGCACTTAGATTGCCGCGATTGCCCTGCTCAACCCGATCATCGAGGGCTGGGCTGCCTCCGCCCCAGCCGGCCCCCGCCCGCGTTTGCTGTGCCGAGGACCGGGGTGGCGGTTGCCTTCAGTTCCAGGTACCAGTCGGGGACCTGCCAGCCCGCATCCTGCGCCACCGCGTCCACCCGGTCCCGTGCCTGGCTTCGGCTGGCATTGCTGAAGACTGCCGCGAGCACGGCACCCCCGGGACGGGTGACGCGGACCAGTTCGGCAAGGCCAGCCGCCGGCACCGCGAGGTGGTTCAGCACGAACGCGGCGACAGCGTCGTCGACCGAATGGGCAGGCAATGGGAGCGCTCGGATGTCGGCGACAACGCTCGGCGGCCGGGCTCGCGCGTTCCAGGCAAGCATGTCGAATGACAGGTCGATGGCGACGGGACGGGCACCGGCAGCCGCCAAGGCGGAGCTGGCCGCTCCGGTGCCAGCTCCAGCGTCAAGCACCGTGCGCCCGGCGAGTGGGTGAGGGCTCATCGCGACGAGCTCGGCGGCGATTGGGCCGTAGACCAACGTCGCGCCGTGCGCCCACCGCCGGCCGGCGCTGGCGTAGTGGTCGGCGGTCACCCGGCCATCCGCGGGATCGGGATGCGCTGGCGCGCCGCGGCGTCAGCGGCCCGGCTCTCCCACCAGGACAGCTCGTCGTCTTCGCCGAGTGCCTTCTCCCAGCCGAACGTGGCCATGATGGCGATCAGGCACAGGTCGAGCTGGGCGTCCCACCAGCTGCCGGTGGCGATTCCGCCTGTCTCGAGCGCGGCCCGGAACCGCTCGATGGCCGCTTCCTTCGACTCGGGCAGCCGCGCCCGGTTAAGGGCGAGGTACCAGCACAGGTCCCAGCATGCCGGGCCGGAGCCGGGATATGCCCAGTCGAGCAGGATGGTACGCCCGTCAGGATGGGTGCCGAGGTTGCCCATCTTCCAGTCGCCGTGCAGGAACGTGCGCGGCGTGGCGGCCAGCGGCCCGGTGACAAGGCCAGGTTCGTCATGGAGCAGGCTGGTGAGGCCCGACAGCAGCGGTGAGCGCACGGGCAGGGACCGCCACCCCGCCTCGGCGGCTGCGATCGGCGGGGGCACCTCGGCGACCAGCAGCTCGGCGGCGATGTTGTCCGGGGCGAAAAACCGTACCCGCTGGTCCATCGTGGTCAGGCCGATATCGTCGTCCCAGTCCCAGAACGCGCAGGCGAGATCGGCCATGTGCTCGATGAAACCGCGGTGCTGACTGACCGGCACGACGGCGTCGCCCTCCGGGACGAGGAAGGTGCCGACGTCGCGCATGATCACCGTCAGCACGGCATCGTCGCCGACGCCGCTGACCCGCATGGCCACTGCCGTGTGGTCGATGCTAGCGGGCGTCCTGGCCATGATCCCGGACTGCCACACCAGGTATGGGCGGTGGACGTGATCGCCGGTGACACGCATGATCCAGTCCGATGCCGGGCTGAGGCGCTTGACGAAATACGGTTCCCCGTCGATCACGACCCGCTCGTATCGCGCTCCGGCCCGGGCATCACCAGGCCGGACCTCAGTGCGCGAGGACGCCCGCCCTAGCAGCTCGTCTACTGATTCGCTGGCCGCCATGTGATCCCTTTCTGGCGCGTGAGCTGGCCCCGGAGCAGCCAGTGCTCAGCCGCTTCGGCCGAGCATGGCAAGAAGCCGGGTCTGGCCACTTGCATCCGGCGGGACCGGCCTGCCTGCGGCGAACGCGCCGCTGGCTCGCAGCATGCCGAGCTGCGGTTCCGCGACCTCGCGGCAGGCTTCGACGAGCTCATCATCGAGCGCCGCGTCCTGCCCGGTGGCGACAGCCAGGTCCCAGCCGTGGATCAGGACGTCGATGAGCCGGTGACCTGCGTATACCGATCCGGGCACCGGCCCGTACGAGACCGCGCACGGCGCATCCAGCGCACCTGGCCGGTGGAACACATCCGAGGCGGCTCTGGCTGATTCAGCATAGGCCGCGGCCGGTTCAGCACCGAGCACGTCGCCGTTGAGCCGGTCGCCCACTCGTTCGATCGTCTCGCCGGCACCGAGCTCGGCTGCCCACAAGTTGCCGGACACCAGGTGGCTGACCAGTCCTCTCACATCCCACTCAGGACATGGGGTGGCTGCCTGCCAGCGATCTGCCGGAATGGCCGCGACCATGCGGCCGGTGGCGTCCAGCGCCCGCGTGTGCCAGTCGGCGACGGCAGTCATGATGAGCCTCCCGAGGACGTCTGAGGAACATGATTCAGCGAGGCTCTACCGGCCGCGATCAGCCCGTCCGCTTCCGTGGCTACTTCGCGTAGCTGCCCGCGCCGAACCAGTCGACGGTCACCACCCGGTCGTTGCCGACGACCCAGGCGTCGTGGCCGCTGGGCAGCACGGTGATGTCTCCTGGGCCGGCGGTGAACTCAGTACCGTCGTCCATCCGGATCGCCAGCTTGCCGCTGACGTGGTACTGGAAGTGCGGCGCCTCACAGCTCGCCGTGCCGGCGATCGGCTTAACGTCGTTCGACCAGCGCCACCCCGGCTCGAAGACGAGCCGGCCGACTTCGCCGCCGCCGATCCTGAGGATCTCGGCGCGCCCGTTCGGGAACTCCCGGGTCTCATCCGGCGCCTGGAAACTCTTGTGCTCGGTCTTGTCCATCCCGCCCGCACCCTCTCTCGCGGCCACCGCCGCGAAGAGATAACTTTACCTGCCGATAAGTCAGATCTTTACCTACTATTAGGTCAGCAGTCAAGAGAGCTCACCGGAAAGGACACGCCAACGTTGACCGCACGTAAGCGCGGCAACTCCCGCACCGCGTCCCGGATACTGGAAGTTGCCGAGCGACTGGTCCAGGACCGCGGGTTCAACGGCTTCAGCTACGCCGACGTCGCCGCCGAACTGCAGATCACCAAGCCCGCCCTGCACTACCACTTCTCCAGCAAGGCCGAGCTCGGTGAGGCGCTCATGGCACGCTATGCTGCGCGGTTCGCCCAGGCACTGGCCAGCGTCGACACCGGCGTCGCGGACGTGCCCGCCGCAAAGCTCGATGGCTACGTCAGGCTGTACCTCCAGGTGCTGCGCCACCGGCGGATGTGCCTATGCGGCATGCTGGCCGCCGAGTACCAGACCCTCCCGGCGGGGATGCAAAAAGCCGTGATCCGGTTCTTCGACCAGAATGAGACCTGGCTGCAGCGCGTCCTGGAACAGGGCCATGCAGACGGCAGCCTGCAATTCACAGGATCCGCACGCGATACAGCCCGGTTGATCGTCAGCGGCCTGGAAGGGGCCATGCTCGTCGCCCGGCCCTACGGTGACATCACGCGCTTCCAGGCCGCCGCGGCAAACCTGCTATCGGGCCTCACCGGCGCAACTGCCGGTCCGCCAACGACGGCAGCCGAAGAGCCCACGTCCGGTCCTGACTCCGGTCCTGCTGGCTGCGCCCGCCCCGGTGGCGGTGTGGTCGGGCTGGAGAGCGGGATCGGCTGGTAGCTGGTGCGTGGTATGCGGCGAGACTACCTACATCTGCACACGGATGGTTCGCCGCGACACCAGTTGCTACTGAGAGTATCTCGACGTGACGTAACGTAATTAAGACTGTTGCGGCACTGCGCCGGAGGCATCCACAGTAACTAGCGTGTTTGCCGTGTCCCCCGTCGCTGTCACCACCCTAGTGGCGGTCCTCACCATGGTCGGGTCGATTGTGGGCGGAGCATCTACCTACATGCTGCGCCGCCGGTCAGCGAGCGGAAGAGTCGGCACCAGCGAGGCCACAGTCCTGTGGGCGCAGGCGCAGGAAATGCGGGCCATGCTTCTCGCTGAAAAAGTTCAGGCTGAGGCGCAGCGGGACCGGCTGATCGAATCCCACACGACGCAGATGCTGCCGATGCTCAGCGCGATCAACGAAACGCTCAGGCAGACCAGCGTGACGCTCGCTACAGTGCTGGACCGACTCGATAAGAGGTCGCCCTGATGCGGCGGCCACGTCCGGCCGGGAGAACGGAACTGGCCGTTAAGGACGAGGAAGTCGACCAGCTCATCGGTGAGGCCGGCCGGCTCGCAGGGGAACTGCGGGTCACAGTGTCCGACGTGAAGGCGATCCTGAAGGCACACCGAAGGCAGGGGGAGGAAGGAAGGGCGGGGATGCAGACACCCGGCGGCGAAGATGCCGCGGACAAGGCTGCGGCGAGCGATGCCATCACGGACAAGGTCGCCGTGGCGTTGGCGCAGGCCGACCGGCTCGAGGCTGCGCTGGCGCACCTCACCGGCGAGATCACCGCGGTCGAACTGTGGAAATCAAGGATCGGGAAACTGGCGATCGTCGGCGCGATCTTGACGTTCCTGGCGTTCACAGCGGCCGCCGTCGGCATCGGCACCAACTTCGCCGACGCGCAGCATGTCAGGCAGTTCACCGAATGCCGGACCGGCCGCAACGCCCAGTTCCAGACGGCGATACGGCGGCGAACCGAGCTAGCGGGCAAAGGCGATCAGGCACTGACCGCATTGATTGAAGCGTTCGCCCGCGACGAAGCCCACGAACCTGGCTCCGCGGCCCAGTTCAAGAAAGACGCCGACGCTTACATGAAGGTCCGCAGCGACCTGGCAGCGGTGCCGATACCGGCTCCGCCGCGGGGGCCGTGCAGGTGACCCTGGCGTTCTTGTCAGCGCGCACCGGAGGCGAACAGCAGGTTGCGGCTGTATTCCGCCTGGTAAACCGAGTAGCCGTAGCGGAAGCCGCTGCGCCGCTGTTCACCAAGGTCGCGGCCGAAGCACAGGCAGGCGGAATAGATTTGGAGACACACTCCGTGCAGCCGGGTGTGTTTAGATCCTGACCCCGAAGGCGCCCGCGAGCGCGTGGGAGGTCAGCCGCCCTGCCGTCATCTACCAGTTTGCGGATGTTCCCAGGCCAAGTCTCACGAGTCCAGATCTCGTGCGCGTGCTCCCCCTCCGGACTGGATGCCGATACCGGTCTCCAGGCGGTGGGGCTGGCCGCGGGACTCGGGCCAATGGCCCCTAATTAATGGCGCACCTTTGATGCCCGGCGCGGTGCGACGTGCCACTGCCCAGTCGTGCACGGTCTTGTTGTCAGTTTCACTGAAAGTGCCGCCGGGTCTCCATGACCTGCAGCGCTTCCCGGACAAGGCGTCTGACCTCGGGAATGAGATTTCGCTGGTTTTCTCTCGTCTGATCCTGCTGTCATGTGCCCTGAATGTGCCCCTCGCCGGTCCGGCCAGGCGTCCTCGGGCGACTTGACGTCTGCCGGTTGTTCGGGCACGATTGCCAATCGATGAGGATTACCCCGTTTGATCCGCATCTGGTTGCCTGGCAGCGGTCGGATCATGAACTCGGTAGTAGCGGACCTCCGGAGTTCGCGGCCTTGCCCGCCCCTGGTAGGCCGCATCCTGTACCCAAAGACTCGCATCAGGACGCCCCTGTCATCGGGAGATCTGCTGACCGCGCCGGGATTTCTGATGACCGGCATCCCTGGAGCCGGTTGGCCGCACAATTGGATTCTGTTCGACAGATGAACCGGTCAGAGGAGTTAGGCAATGTGGATCAGCATGAAGGTGGATGTAATTTACGTCGATTTAGATCTTCCCGACAATTATTGCGTTACATATGAACGCGAGGCAGAGTTGCCGATCGAGCCCAGGGTCGGGGAGCTTGTTGCAATTACGCCTGATGATCAAATAAAGAGAAAAATACGGACCCTAACTTATACTTTTAAAGGGGGCATCGCCGTCCATCTTGACCACATTTGGATAGAATATTATCCATCTGACGACGCCAAGCTTAGGGAGCTTAGGGAGCTTAGAACGCGATTGGAAAACGCTGGCTGGATAGCGGGTCCCCGCCACATCTGGGCGCCCTAGATCTTGACCGAGGTCCAGAACATATGTGACCACCTTGTCACTTACTGGGTCGGGATCCTGGACTTTGAGACGCGCCTCCCGAGTGCGGTGGGCACGTGATCGAACGACCTGGGCGAGCCGCCGGTAGATGACCAGCAGCCGATGATTCTCTACCGGAGAACCGTCAGCGCACGGGTAGCAGGAAGCATCGAGAAAGGAGAGTTGCATGCCCCGGATCACCCCCAACCTCTGGTTCGACGTTCAGAGCGAGGAGGCCGCCGAGTTCTACGTCTCGGTGTTCCCGAATTCGGAGGTCAGGAAGATCTCCTACTACGGCGAGGCTGGTCCGCGACCGGCTGGCACCGTTCTGACCGTCGAATTCGTGCTCGACGGCCAGGAGTTTACCGCGATCAACGGCGGCCCTCAGTTCACATTCGACGAGGCGATCTCGTTTCTGATCAACTGCGCTGACCAGAACGAGATCGACTATTACTGGACCAAGCTTTCCGAGGGTGGCGAGGAGGGCCCATGCGGATGGCTGAAGGACCGCTATGGCCTGTCCTGGCAGGTCGTGCCCGCTGGATTTGCGGAGCTGATGTGCGACCCTGACGCGGGCCGCCGCGATCGTGCCATGCGGGCCGTACTCGGCATGAAGAAGCTCGATGTGGCCGCGATCTACGCTGCTGCCGACCAGGCCTAGCTGCAACGTTCTGGGCAAGAGGCCGCGCAAGACGTAACCGCGAGAGCGGCGCTTGCCCCCAGCGTGTTCGCAGTCGTTGGCTACGAGCGAGGCCGCATGGAGATCCTTGCTGATGCGATCGTCGGCTGCGGCATGCTGGCTCCTCTCCCCGCTGTCAGCGCACGGAGGACGCTTGCGCAGGGACTGTGAACACGCAGCCGTCGCCTGCACCCAGCTCGCGGACCTGGTCGCCGACGCCGACCCGCATCGGGCCGCGGAAGCCCTCGGCCTGGGCGAACACCGTCAGCTTGTCACCGCTGATGCTCACCCGCAGCGAGGTTCCCCGGAACCGCATCGAGAACGCGGCGCCGTCGAGCCGGTCGGCCAGCCGTGGTTCGAAGCGGAGGACGCCGTCGGAGATGCTGCTGCCGACGAAGCTTTGCTGCAGGAGGTCCAGTGTCCCGGACATGACACCCATGTGGATGCCCTCCTTTGTGGTTCCGCCTTGCACGTCGCTCACGTCGCTCTCGAGTGCCACCAAGAACCGCTCCCACGACGACGGCGGGTCAAGGCCCGCCAGCACGCCAGCGTAGGTGACAAGGCTGAGTGTCGAGCCGTGGGAGGTGCGCCGGTCGTAGTAGTCGATGGTGCGTCGCGCCAGGTCCCGGTCGTAGCTGTACCCCAGCCGCTCGAACAACACGCGCAGCTCATCGTCGTCGAACAGGAAGAAGAGCATCACCGCGTCGGCCTGTTTGGCCAGCTTGAAGCGGTTGGGGTCCTCACCTTCGGCCTTGAGGATCCGGTCCAGGCGCTGGAGGTTGGGATACTCGGCGCGGTAGCGCTCCCAGTCGAGCTCGTCCAGCTCGGCATAGCCCTCGAACTGGCTGATCACGCCGTCGTGGAAGGGGACGTACATCCGGCGGCTCATGTCCTCCCAGGTGCGCAGCTCCCCGTCGGTCACATCCAGACGGGCGCGCAGCGCGGCACACCGGCTCGTCGGGAGCAGGTCGAGCACCCGCGGGGCGGTCGCGGCGATCCAGGCCACCATGACGTTGGTGTAGGCGTTGTTGCGCAGGCCGGCGTCCTTGGCCCCGGGGTAGCGCTCATGGAACTCGTCCGGCCCCATCACCCCGTGGATCTCGTATCGCCGCCTCTCCTGGTTGTAGTGGGCGATCGAGGCCCAGAATCGCGCGATCTCGAGCATCAGCTCGGCGCCGTAGTCCCGCAGAAACTCCAGGTCGTCGGTTGCCTGGTAGTACCGCCAGACGTTATAGAAGATCGCGGCGTTGACGTGCCGCTGGTTGTGGCTGAGGTCCGGGTCCCACTGCCCGGACAGCGGGTTGAGGTGGACGGCCTGGGTTTCCTCCGTGCCGTCGCTGCCGCTCTGCCAGGGGAACATCGCACCCCGGTAGCCCGCCTCCCGCGCCGCCGCCCGCGCCTCGGTCAAGCGCCGGTACCGGTACAGGAGCAGTCCGCGAGTGATCTCGGGCAGCCGGAAGTTGAGAAACGGATAGACGTAGAGCTCGTCCCAGAAGACGTGCCCGCGGTAGGCCTCCCCGTTGAGGCCGCGGGCCGGGACACCAGCATCGTGCCGAGCGGTGTGCCGGGAGCAGACCTGCAGCACGTGGGCGACGTGGAAGCGCACCAGCAGCTGCACGCGGGGTTCGCGAGGAAGCTGGACGTCGCAGATGTCCCACAACTCGCTCCACGCCGACTCGTGCTCCGCCAGCGCCCCGGCGAAATCCGGGCAGCGCAGCACGTGTCGGCCGGAGGCGGCCAGGGGTTCGGTGATCGCGTTGTCGTGGGAGGTGAACATCGCGACCATCTTCTCCACGCGCACCGGGCGGCCCTGCGCGAGGTCGAAGGCGAGCACCTGCTGGATGTAGTCCTCCATCTGGTACAGGCTGCGCTGCACAGCGGCGGGGCCGTCGGCGGTGCCGTCGCCGCGGAACACCCGGGTACGCGCGGCCTCCGCGACGTAGATGTTCGACTGCCGGGTCTGCACCTTCAGCGCGATGGCCTCGGCGCCGAACGTGCGGGGCGACACCGGGTCGAGGTGGCGCCCCTCGAGCTCGCGGTACCGCGCGACCATCTGGTTGGCCACGCGACCGTCCAGCGCGGACACCACCTCGACGCGGCCCGACCAGTTTTCCGGCGTGATGATCCACTCGATGCCCGCCTGGTGGCTATGGGCCATGCTCACGAAGCGGCGGCTGCGCAGGCTCGTCTCGCGACCGGCGCGGTCCCGGAACCGCAGCTCGCGCTGCACCAGCGCCGACCGGATGTGGTAGGAGTGCCGGTAGGACAGCATCTCGACGTTGTCGAACCGGATCGCGTCCTCGCCCTCGATCCGCAGCTTCAGCACCAGCCAGTTGGGCAGGTTGACCAGGTCCTCGTTCAGCACCGGGCGGCCACCCATGATGGTGGTCTCCCGGTTGTAGCCGCCGTGGGCGTAGGTACCGGGGTAATGGACCGGTCCGGCGTCCTCCCACTCGGCCGTCCCCCGGGTGCAGAAGTAGCCGTTCCCGGTGGAGGTTAGCGCCTCCCGCAGGCCCTCGGATGCGCGGTCGAAGTCATCGTAGGTGAGTGTGAAACCGTATTCGTGCACGGTGCCCCCATCAGCGCATCAGGCGCGTTAAACGCGCCAGCGTGGTCAGAATCGGCTCGAGCCGTCGCGACCGAACCGGACATGACGCAAAAAGGCGTCCGCGTCAGCGAACACCATCAGGTTCTCATACGCCACCGTCTCTGGCCGCCTCGACGAGCTCACCCGGCCATCGACACGAACAAGGCGTCCGACCAGGGCAGTGAATGCGGTGGCCGCGACCGCCCGATGCTCGACGGAGCCAGGGTTGCCCTGAGGCGTTCCGGTGCCACGGACAGGGCGACAAACAACAGGCCGACGAGCGCCCCGGCCACCGGGGCGCTCCCGGCGAAGAAGTGGGTGTAGGACGGCACAGACACGATCATTCCTGTTCTGGCGCCGCCGGGCCACGCCCGAAGCGGATCTCGGCAGCGAAGGGCCGATCCCGTATCTGTGACAAAGCAGCTCGCCGACGGCACCCCGCGACGCGCACCCGTCGCGGCGTGTGCGATAAGAGCCGTGACGTCACTGTCTTTTGGCCAGCGAAGAAGACGCGATCGGCCTCGGGTGTCCAGTCCTGAGGTGGGGTACCGCCGTAGCCGCAGCGGACCTGCCGCGCACCCATCTGCCCGAGCTGAAGGTCCGGGTCATCAACGTCGTGGACATCATGCGGCTGGAGCCAGACACCGAACACCCGCACGGGCTGCCGGACCGTGACTTCGACGCCCTGTTCACCCCCGGCAAGCCGGTGATCTTCGCCTACCACGGCTATCCGTGGCTCATCCACCGCCTCACCTGCCGGCGCACCAACCACCGGAACCTGCACGTCCGCGGCTACCAAGAAGAAGGCACCACGACCACCCCGTTCGACATGGCATCCCGTCATCTCAGCCCTCTGGAGCGTCAAAGACGGGATGTGCGACGGTTGTGCAGCCGGGTAGTCGCGGGCCCACAGCACGGCTATCGGCATGAATCCATCGGTGGTTAACGCCGGGATCTTCATACGTTCATTCGGCGCTCGTGACGAGGGTTCTTACTGGACTGATGTAGACAAAGTCCGGCAGGAGGTGGCCTGACATGAGCACACCGGACGACTGGGACGGCCTCGGCGAGGTGTTCCTGGTACTGCCAGACGACGATCTCACCGACCGGGACGCTGACATATTCGGCCCTAAGTAAGGATGTGAATTCATGACAGTCAAGAGACTCCGTCCGAAGCCCGAGGTCAAGCCAGAGCGAGTGACATGGCATAAAGACAGCGGCACAACAGTTCCGCCGATGGTCATCACCCGATTCATCCAGCGCCTGTCTGAGACCGAGTTCGAGGCCATCATCTCGGCCGAACGCGAGAGGCGTCGTGGCCTCCAGACCTGATCAGGCTGCACGGACGTCATAGCCAGTCCGGGCCGACTTGATGAGGCCGACCCGGATCCCGCCCGCAGCGGCTGAGTTCAGCGCCAACAGTCATCGCGACCACAGGCACCGGACCATTGTGGTCAGAGCTAGCCGCTCACTCGGCGTCACCGGCCGTTCGTGTCGGGTCCGCCAGCATCCATGTTTGGCTCGCGAGGGGTGGGTGACGTTCACGAACAAAGAAACGACGCCTCAGGCCTGGGCCCCAGGTCAGGCCTACCTAGGGGATGGGGGCACATATTGATGGTGCACCGGCTGTTCATCGAGCCTAGGCCAGAATACGACCGATGGGAGGCCTTCTGCCCAGACTGTGATCTTCTCTTCATCGGCCGGACAAGGGTCGCGGCCGAGCAGGCCGCCCGAGACCACGTCACGGCCGTCGCCGCGCCACCTGACTTGCTGCAGCGCTGCCTTCAGTAGGTGATCAGGCGGCGCAGCAGTCGAGGCCATTGAGCTCAGGCTCGATGAGATCAGCTTCTCTTCGTCTCTTCGGAGGTTCACGTCCACGGGAGTGGTGTATGGGGTAACTGGTCCGGCTATGACTGGTTCGCCTTTGATGGGCGTGTCGGCGTGACCTGAGACGGCCACCTCGTGATCCTTCGAAGTGCTCACTACGAGACGAAGGAGAACGAAGTGGCCGCACGTGACATTGTGCCGGTTCCCGGCGCGCAGTTCGAGGAGACACTGGCATCGGCGAGCCCGGACCTGCTCCGGGAGATGATCAAGGGGTTTGCGCAGCGGATGATGGACGCCGATGTCGAGGTCCGCTGCAACGCCGGCTACGGGGAGGTCACCCCCGGGCGGGTGAACAGCCGCAACGGTTACCGGCAGCGCGAGTGGGACACCCGGGCCGGGACCATCGAGCTGGCGATCCCCAAGCTGCGCCAAGGCTCGTACTACCCGGAGTTCCTCGAGCACCGGCGGCGCGCCGAGCGGGCGCTGGCCTCGGTGGTGGCGACCAGCTACCTGCTGGGTGTCTCCACCCGGCGGGTGGAGAAGCTGGCCGCCTCGCTCGGTGTCACCTCGCTGTCGAAGTCGCAGGTCAGCCTCATGGCCGCCGAACTCGACGAGCTGGTGGACGGCTTCCGGTCCCGGCCGCTGGACGCCGGGCCGTACACCTTCGTGTGGCTGGACGCACTCACCCAGAAGGTCCGCGAGGGCGGCCGCACGGTGAACGTGCACGCCCTGATCGCCACCGGCGTCAACGCCGGCGGCAAGCGGGAGATCCTCGGTATCGACGTGGCCAGCTCCGAGGACGGCGCCGGGTGGCTCGCCTTCCTCAGGGGCCTGGTCGCCCGCGGCCTGTCCGGCGTGGCCCTGGTCACCTCCGACTGCCATCAGGGCTTGCGGGATGCGATTGCCGCGGTGCTGCCCGGCGCCTGCTGGCAGCGGTGCCGGGCACACTACGCCCGCAACCTGGCCACCAAGGTGCCCAAGTCCGCCCAGCCGTGGGTCTCCACCCTGCTGCGGACCATCTTCGAACAGCCCGACGCCGCCTCCGTGCACGCCCAGCACGGCCAGGTCGTTACCGCCCTGCAGGCCAAGTTCCCCCAGGCCGCCGCGCACCTGGACGACGCCCGCGACGACATCCTGGCCTTCACCGCCTTCCCCCGCGAGGTCTGGCGCCAGGTGTGGAGCAACAATCCGCAAGAGCGCCTGAATAAGGAAATTAGGCGCCGGACCGACGTGGTGGGCATCTTCCCCGGCCGCGACGCCATCATCCGCCTGGTCGGCGCCGTGCTGGCCGAGCAGAACGACGAATGGGCCGAGTCCCGCCGGTACCTGGGCGCGGAAATCCTCGCCGCCTGCCAGCGGACAATACAAAGGCCCGACAATAATTCCGAGACTGACGTGACAATTGAGGCCATTGGTGCTTAAATAGAAACCGATCGCGAGGTGGTCATCTCATACACCACCTCCCTGGACGTGGCCGCTCGGAGCGGAACCTAACGGATCGCTCCAATGCTCCGCCGATGCACACCTGCAGTGATACCCCTGTCAAACCCGCGCGTGAAGCACGGGGGCGGATTGTGGCAAGGACCGGCAACCACATCGACGACTTTCCCGGCGAACGGCGTGTCGCTGCTGAGCTCCTGTGCGCTTTGGCCCGCACATTAGTTGGCCCATTTCGAGGGCGTGCGGAGTGCTGGACACGACGCACTTGGGCGTGTTGTTCATGAAGTCGGCCACGGGCACGTCGCCGGCCAGCTTCGGCGGCAACGCGGCAAACGCCAGACGCGTGCGCCGAACCAGCAAGATGGCGTCGGCCAGCGCGACACCGGCGTCTTCCGTTCGGGAGCCGACCCGCCCGGCGTCGCCTGCCAAGCGACAGCGCTCACGGCCTGCGGTCAGCCGACCGCAGCCAGATGTTCGGCGCCCGTTGCCGCTGGCATCTCCCGCGGTTCAACCCGGCCCGGCAGGCTTCCGGTGTACCGCAGACAAGCGAATAGGAGGGACGCTGACATGACGGAGACAGTGAGCGGGTCATCGGGCCGGTCCGGCAGCCGGGAGAAGGAGCGGGTGACTCCGGTGGAACGGCCCGATGAGGAGGACGTTCAGGCGCGGGCCGCGGAGCTAGCGAGCGCTCAACGGCAGGCCCAGGAGCTGGTGCTGGAACAGGCCGTGCAGCTCTTGCGGGACGAGCTCAGCGAGCCGCCCAACGGGGCCGGTGGTCAGCAGCTGCTGCTGACCGCACGGCAACGCCTGATGGCCCAACTTCAGGACCTCGACCAGGAACGTTCCCGCGCGCAATTGGTGGCGGCCAGCCGCGGCGGCGAGGAAGCGGCCGCTTGCGCCGTTCACGCGGTGGTCAGGCTGCTACGCGGTGCGCTGCCTGCGGCCGTCACTCGTCCGGACGAGGTCATCGACACCGCCTTCGACCTTGCCGAGCAGGGGCTGCAGGTCAGCCGGCGCGTCGCGCTCGAGGTAATCAGCGCCGCCCGCGAGCTGGTGGCCGTCTGATTGGCGCAGGAGGCTGGGCGCCGGTGCCTGGGTCGAGCCGGCCAGCACGATCTCATCCGCCACGCGATCTACCACTAGCTGCCTGCCCCGGTTCGCCAATCGCTGCACCGCGAGGCAGCGACGGCCCAAAGCCGGTCGGGTGGCGACCCGTCCCGAGTCGCCACCCATCTGGCCCGTCCCGGCGACGAGAAAGCCCTGGGCCTGTTCAGCGAGGCGGCTGCGACGCTTGCGCCTACCTGCCCGCTCGACCGGCTGGATGAGGCGCTGCATTTCGTCGCCTAAGCCACCCGCGACGCCGAGCAGATGGGATCACCCTTCTCCGGCAGCATTGCCGACGCCTCCCGCGCGGCGGCGCTGCTGGCCGCCGGACGGCTCGACGACGCCGCCACGGGTGGAGCTCGTGCGGCTGGTGCTCACCCGCGACCCGCCCGGCCCGTAGCCGGAACGAGCGGGCCGGTCCGGCGCCGGGGACACCCGGCCCGTTACCAGGAATCGGCGCGCCAACACACGGCCTCCCATCGCTGACAACCAAGGCGAGCGACGCCTGCGCGTCGGGCCCGGTCACGGTCGCGGCGCACCAACCCGCGTACGCTCCCGAAATGGCTGGGTCGCTCGGCTACGCTGGTGGGCGCCGGGACGCTGTTCACGACCGGGGAGCACCGGGGCATGTTCTTCATGTGCGCGCATCGGCGGCAGCCGTTCGGGGTCGCTGTGGTGCTCACTTGCGGCGTGATGGCTGCCGGGTGCACCGGTCTGCCGCCGGTGCGGCAGCTACCGCCCGCTCACCCGCGCGTGCGGACATCTCCACAGAGCCCGGCGCGCCCGGGGCCAGGCGCGGGAATCCGCGCTGAGAATGCGCTTCGCGGTTACCCGGGCTGGCGGATCAGCCGCCCTGGCCAGGGCGGCGCGATCGAGGGGTACGCGGACGACGTCAGCGCGCTGCCGGGGTCGCCGGTGCGGCTGTTCGTGTCCACCACCGCGGCGTCCTTTCGCGTCCAGGCGCTGCGTTTCGGGTGGTACGGCGGCACGCTGGCGCGCCTGGTCTGGACCTCGCCCGCGATACCGGGCAGGCGACAGCTTCCGGCCACGGTGCTGGCCCATGGCATGGCGGTCGCGCCGTGGCAGCCAAGCTTGACCTTGCCGACCACCGGCTGGCCACCGGGCTCCTACCTGCTCCGCCTGGATGCCTCCTCTGGCGCGCAGCGTTATGTGCCGTTGGTGATCCGCTCTGCGTCGGTGGCCGGCCGGGTAGTGCTGGTCCAGCCAACCACGACGTTTCAGGCGTACAACCCATGGGGCGGGTACAACCTGTACCAGGGACCCGACGGCAGCTACGCCACGCGGGCCCGCATGGTCAGCTTCGACCGGCCGTACGCGACCGAGGACGGTGCCGGCGGCTTCTTTGAGGAGGATCAGCCGCTGGTCTCGTACGCCGAACGGCTCGGCCTCCCGCTTGGCTACATCACTAGCGTCGATCTGGACCTCAACCCGCACGTGCTTGACGGCGCCCGTGCCACCGTCAGCGAGGCCCACGACGAGTACTGGTCGCCAGCCATGCGTGCTGCCGTCACACATGCGCGCGACCGTGGCGTGAACCTCGCGTTCTTCGGCGCCAACGCGATCTACCGCAAGATCCGTTTCGAGCCCTCACGGCTCGGCCGGGATCGGACCGAGGTCAACTACAAGAACCCGCGACAGGATCCGCTGTATGGCAGGGACAACGCGCGAGTGACCGGCAACTGGCCGGACCCGCCGCACGCTGAACCCGAGAGTTCACTGACCGGGCAGGCCTACGCCTGTATCGGCTCCCGCGCGCCGATGGTCGTGACCGATCCACATGGCTGGATATGGGCGGGCAGCGGAGCGCACCAGGGCACGGTAGTGCCCGGCGTCGTGGGGCTCGAATTCGACGCGGTCAAGCCGCCCGGACCAACACCGCGCCCGATCGAGATCTTCGCGCGCTCACCGGAGCACTGCCACGGGCACGCGGCCGAGGGCGATGTCACGTATTACGTCGCACGAAGCGGCACCGGCGTGTTCGACGCAGGGACCGAGGGCTGGAGCTGCGGCCTGCCAACCGTCGCCGTGGCGACCAGCTTCTGCCCCCATCAATCCGCGCAACCCCCGGCTCCACAGGTAATCGAAACGGCGACACGCAACATTCTCCTCGCCTTCTCCCGTGGCCCCGCCGGGCGCGAGCACCCGGCCCGCGATTTCCTGACCAGCCCGTTCATGCGGGTCGCTAGATGATCCGTTCACCTACCGGGATGAGTACCACCACAAACAGCCAGTGCCGGGCGAAGCGCGCGGTCAAGCACCGCCTTGATGCCGAGGACCCCGCGGCTCCCCCCGGCAAGACCCTCACGCCCAGAGTGGTGATCAGGTCGCCCAGGAGCGCCACGCGGACCCTCGCCCTGCTCCAGGATCTCCTCGATCGCGCGCTGGGCGCTGGCCAGGTCCGCTACGGCGACGAGTTCCGGCCAGCGCATGAACTGGTTGGCGGTGTCGATCACGACCCGACCTGCCAGCAGGCCGACCTGGGCGAGCGCCTCATCGATATCGATGACGCCCCACGGCACGGACAGCACCATCAGGGCGGCCCTGGCCGCGTCGGCGGACTCCCCGGCAGTCCGCGCCGATCTCAGCGGCGAGAGCGGACAAGCTCGCCCGGTCACGGGCGAAGCTCACAGTCACGTCATGTCCGGCCAGCGCGCGCGGCGGGCAATGTTGCCGCCGATGTTCCCCGCACCAATGATTCCCAGTCTCATTACCGCTCTAGAGTCTCGGTGATCAGCTGCCCCATCTCGCCACCCCCGAAGACCCCCGATGATCATGAACCCATCCCGTTCACCGTCAACGAAACCCGACGCCTGCTCGCCACCCTGACCCTCACCCCCAGGCAGCCACCGGCCAGGTGCTGGGAGGCTTAGCGAGTGCTAGGGATGACCACGACGGGGCAGGCCGCGTGGTGCGTGACCTTGCTGCTCACCGAACCCATCAGGAGCTTGACGAACCCGCCGCTGCCGCGGGTCCCTACGACGAGCATGTCGGCGTCACGCGAGGCTCTGACAAGTTCCTCCGCCGCATCCCCCGTAGGGACGCTCACCGAAACCTCAGGTACCGGGTCGCCGATTTCGCTCGCGACCTTGTCCACGAATTCCTGGGCCTGCTGCCGCGCCTGCTCCTGGTTAAGGCTGCTCTCGGGGTAGGTGGCCAAGCCCCAGTAAATCATGGTGGCCGGGCGAACTGGGGCCGGGCGAACTGCCATGACTGTCAGCGGGACATGGCGCAGCGTGGCCTCGTGCATCGCCCAACGAAGAGCTTGGCGCGAATTGTCCGAGCCGTCCACCCCGACGATGATTCCGGTCATTTCTGCTCCTCAGATTCCCGCTCCGTTCCGATTCATCCCCATGACAGCGTGGCCAGCCGATCGGGCCTTTGGTTGCACTCCGTTACTGGCCGCGCTGTTAGCCTTGGCCTGGGTGCGATCATGGTTCTGTGCATGACGAGAGAACGGGAGCGCCGCAGGCTGTGGCGGCGCGGGGCACGCATATCGGGTCAAGATTCCCAGCCCTCTGCTGTGTATGTCCAGGTACGTGACAAACTGCCCTCCTCGCCATCTGGCAGCGGCACCTCCGCGGTCTGCAACACGATCCGGAACAACTCGGGGCGCAGCACGGCGACCGTCAGCGCGGCCGGTCGGCCAGTGGCCGGATCATCGAACCGGACTGTCACCATCGCCGCAGGCTGCCCGGCTGACAACCGCAGGCTCCGGGCTATCGACCCCGGCGGCAGCTGCATTTCCACGTGCAGTGCGGCGGGCTTGCCCATCGCCGCCAGATCGCTCCGCAGCGCCTCGGACAGCTCCGGGCACGATGTCAGCGGGAGCAGGCTCAGTGCAGCGCTGGCCCCTACGGCGGGCGCTAGTGCGCCTGCATCGGAACGAGCGGGCTTCATACCGGAGCCAGCGGCCGGGGCCCTGGAATCACCGGGCGGGGCCCCGGCACCGTCTGCTTCGCCGGTCTCCGCGGCAGGCGGGACGCCAGCAGGCTCGCTTGCCGTGTCCGCCGGTGCCGGGTGGTCAGCCTCATCCGCGCTCGGCGGTGCGGTACCCAGGAACGCGCCCGCCATTTCCGTCGGCAGGTAGGTTGTGGCGTAAGCAGCGGGCTCGCCGCTCGCTGTCCAGACCGCGCGCACAACGCACACCGGCTCGGCCGGGTCGACGTGCAGCGCCCAGCCGATGTCCTCGGGCACCCGGTGCCAGGAAGTCTGACGGTTCCGGCAGGTAAGGCCGCCGCCCATCGGGTCGATTTTCGAGCGCAGGCCCGGCACGCCCTCCAGCGGGATCAGGTACTCGACAGGACTGACCCGGTGCAGCCGCCCATCGGGCAGTCGGCGGATAAGGTGGCGGCTGATGAGCTCGGAGATCGCGGCGTCGATCTGCGCGGTGCTGACGTTGTACTGGCGGGCGAGGATAGTGTGCCGGGGCAGCCGCCAGCCGGGCTCATGACGTACCAGCGCAATGGCCAGGCGATCAGCTAGGACTTCAGCTGCCGGACGGGCTCGGAACTGGTCGTCGCCTGCTGTTTCCCCGGCGGATCTGGCAACCAATCCTCGCGCCCCCTCACGCGCCTACGAAACCAACTTGCCATCGCCGGCGGCAGGACTGTCGCGCGCGGCGGTAGCGGTACGCCAAGAGAAAGCCCGCCCGGCATCGGTGGGCACGGCTTTGTCCTTTCTGCCCGCCTTCCTGCAGGGCGATGGTCCGTTCGACGGCGCGCTCGAGCAGCCTGGCCGCCTCCTCGCTGGCTGCGGCGCCCGTTGCAGCGATTCGCGCGTCACGGCTTAGCCCATCCGGCCGGTGACGTAGGCCTTGGTGCGGTTGTCGCTCGGGTCCTGGAAGATGCGGTCGGTCCGGTCGTACTCGACGAGCACGCCCGTGCGGGTATCGCTCTTTTCGTCGCGGAGCACGGAGTAGAAGGCGGTGCGGTCGCTTACGCGCGTGGCCTGCTGCATGTTGTGCGTGACGATGACGATGGTGTACCGCGACTTGATGTCCCGCATCAGGTCCTCGATGGCGGCCGTCGCGATCGGGTCGAGCGCCGAGCAGGGCTCGTCCATGAGGACGACGTCCGGCTCGACGGCGAGCGTGCGGGCGATGCACAGCCGCTGCGCCTGCCCGCCGGACAGGCCCAGGGCCGACGCCTTCAGGCGGTCCTTCACCTCGTCCCATAGCGCGCTCTGGCGCAGCGAGCGCTCGACGATCTCGTCCAGCTTGCCGCGGTTGCGCACGCCGTTGATGCGCGGCCCATAGGCGACGTTGTCGTAGATCGACTTCGGAAACGGGTTCGGCTTCTGGAAGACCATGCCGATGCGCCGGCGCACGGCCGTCGCGGACACATCCTTGCCGTACAGCGACGCCCCGCGGTAGTGCACATCACCCTCGACGCGGGCGCCTACCACGAGGTCGTTCATGCGGTTCAGCGTCCGCAGCACCGTCGTCTTGCCGCACCCGGACGGGCCGATGAACGCCGTGATCTCGTTCTCATGTATGGACAGCGAGACATCCGTGACGGCCCGGAAGGTGCCGTAATAGATCGAGACGTTCTTCGTATCGAAGACATACGCGTCCAGCGCCGGCGGCGCAGGCTGCGCCTGCTGCTGGGCTGTCGGCTCGGCCAGCCGGGGCTTGGCCAGCTGGGGATTGGCGACGACGTTCTGCTCAGGCTGTTCCATAACGTTCCTAGCGCTGATGTCTGGCGAATCGTGCGGTCACGAATCGGGCGGTGGCCAACAAGATGAAGGCCATTGCGATGAGTGTGAGCGCCGCGCCCCAGGCGCGGGCCTGCGCACCGGTGTACGGCGATGACGCGTTCGCGAAGATCTGCGAGGGCAGCGCCGTGTTGGCACCGCTGAACACGTTCCGGTTCACGGTGGTCACCGTGAGGATGGTGAACAGCAGCGGCGCCGTCTCACCCGCGGCCCGGGCGACGGCGAGCAGAGCGCCGCTGACGATCCCGCCGATCGCCGTCGGCAACACCACGGTCAGCGTCACGCGGGCCTTGCTGGCACCGAGGGCGTAGCTCGCTTCGCGCAGCGGGTCCGGCACCAGCTTCAGCATCTCATCGCTGGAGCGGATCACGACCGGCAGCATCAGGCAGCCCAGGGCGAAAGCGCCGGCCAGGCCCGAGAAGCCGAAGTGCAGCACCCAGATCGAGAAGATGAAGAGCCCCATCACGATCGATGGCACGCCCGTCATCACGTCGGCCATTAACCCTATGACCCGCGCCAGCGGGTTCTTGCCGCCGTACTCGTTGAGGTAGACCGCGCCGAGCACGCCGAGCGGCACGGCGATGACCGTGGCGAGGGCCGTGATCTCGATCGTGCCGACTATCGCCGGCCCGATTCCGCCCACGTTCGCGGGCGCTACCTGCACCGGGATCGAGCCGGTCAGGAAAGACCAGCTGATGACCGAGGCGCCGCGGGCGATCACCGTGTACAGGACGAACCCCAGCGGGATCGCCACGAGCACCGCCGCGAGCCACATCAGTGCGGTCGCGATGCGGTTCTTGGTGCGCCGCCAGGACGGCGGCTCTCGCAGGTCGAGCTTTGGCTGCTCGGCAGTGACGGCCATCAAGCACCCCTCTGGCGCCGGGCGGAGCGCTGCACGATCCCCCGGGCGATCACGTTGATGATGATCGTCATGATGAATAGGAGCACGCCGAGCCCCATCAGCGCGGCGCGGAACACGCCGGAGGCCTCGCCGAACTCGTTCGCGATGACCGCGGGCATGGAGTCGCCGGGGGCGAACAGGTGCGACGTAATCGTGGCCGACGAGCCGATCACGAGCGCTGCCGCGATCGTCTCGCCCATCGCCCGGCCCAGTCCGAGCAGCACCGCCCCGACGATGCCGCCCTGGCTGTGCGGCCAGACGGCGCCGCGGATCATCTCCAGGCGGGTGGCGCCCAGCGCGTACGCGCCCTCCTTGTCGATCGCTGGCACCGTCGCGATGACCTCGCGCGACAACGAAGTCACGATCGGCGTGATCATGAAGGCCAGAATGATGCCCGCGGTGAAGAACGAGGCCCCGCTCGTGGGCGGTCCGAACAGGGCGCCGAGCACCGGGACGCCCTTGACGGCCGAGCCTATCGAGCTATAGATACCGGCGATCCAGGGCGCGAACACCAGGATCCCCCAGAGGCCCCAGACCACGGACGGGACCACCGCGAGGAGGTCGATCACGTACACGATCGGCCGCGCAACCCGCGGCCGCACGACCTCCGTCAGGAGCAGGGCGATGCCCACACTGACCGGGACGGCCATCACGATCGCGATCGCCGCCGAGATGGCCGTGCCGTAGATGAAGGCCAGCGCCCCGAATTTCCCTGCCGCGGGGTTCCAGGTGGTCGAGAAGATCCCCGAAAGGCCCTCCGTGGTGAACCACGACGAGGCCTGCTGGGTGGTCGAGACAGCGATCAGGACGAGGATCACCAGCACCAGAAGGCCGGCCGCCAGCGCGAGGACCTGGAAGCCGCGGTCGCCGAGCGACCGCCGCTGTGACAGGACGCTGGCGGGGACGGCCTGGCCTGCCTGCGTGACAGTGCTCACGGCGACGAGCCGATCTGGTCCGCCTGCGTCACGGTGCTCACGACGACGAGGCCGACGGGGCGGCCGATGCCGAGCCGATCTTGCTGAGCTGCGCCGTGGCCTTCTGGTCCAGGCTGGCGGGCAGGGGCGCGTAACCCAGCTCGGGGAGCAGTTTCTGGCCGGGCCCGAGCAGGTAGCCGATGTACGCCTGGAGCCCCTTCGCGGTTTGCGTGCTCGACTGGGCCTGGTAGACCAGGTCCCACGACTGATAGGTGATCGGGTACGAGTCGGCGCCGGGCGCCCAGATCGCGCTGAACGTCAGGTCAGGCGCGATAGTGGCGTTGTCGGCGGCGGCGGTGGCCGACGACACGGTCGGCGCGACGTAGTTGCCGGCCTGGTTCTTGATAGAAGCGAAGGTCAGCCCTGAGGCCTTGGCGTCGGCGTAGTCCACGTACCCGATGGCCCCGGCGGTGGACTTGACGATCTGCGCCACACCGCCGTTGCCGTTGCCTCCCCGGCTGGTGGCGGGCCAGTTGATGGTCGAACTGGAGCCGAGCGTCCATGCGCCCCCCGAGGCCTTTTCGAAGAACTCGGAGAAGTTCTGGGTGGTGCCCGAGGAATCCGAGCGGCGGGCGATGGTGATCGGGGTGTTGGGCAGGGTGACACCCGGGTTCTCCGCCGCGATCGCCGAGTTGTTCCACGTCGTGATCTTGCCCTGGAAGATGCCCGCGATGACCGGCGCCGACAGCTGCAGCTTGCTGACGCCTGACAAATTGTACGAGACCGTGATCGGGCCGACCAGGACGGGGTAGTAGAGCACCGTCTTGCCCTTGAAGTTCGCCTGCTCTTTGGCGGGGATCGGCGAGTCCGAGCCCGCGTAGTTGACGACCCCCGAGGCCAGGTCCGTGCGCCCCTTGCCCGAGCCGCCGCCGCCGTAGTTGACCGTCATGCCGGGCTGGACCGACTTGAAGCTCGAGATGGCCGCCTGCTGGAAGCTGAGCTGGAACGTCGATCCGCTCCCGTTAAGAGTGCCCGTGAGGGCGGCGCTGCTACTCGGCGACGATCCGCTGCCGCTGCTGCTCGACGAGCATGCGGCGAGAGAGAGAGCCATCGCGACGACGGCGACCCCCGCCGGCGTGACCCAATGGATGCGCCGACCCTGCATATCAGATACCCCATTCCCGGTTGCGATAAGTACCAGACCCTCGACGGCCAGCCAGCCAGGAGACCGCGCTACGCCGATCTAGTCTTACGCGCTGCCCGCCTCCGCGAGTTAAGGAATGGAAGATAGACGGTGAATAATATGGAAACAGAAGGTAAATGGTCTTCACCGACGCTACCGGCATCGGCGGCGACCTGGAAGATGCCACCCTCTGCACTCTCGCGATTACCGCCTGGCGTGCGGGATACCGTCGATCGCTGGGCTATGAGTCTTATTCAAAAAGGCCCTGGATGATCTTGCTGACAGTTCGCCTGGAATCGTTATCGAATAGTGCCATAGGCGCCGACACACCTACCATAACAGGCAACGACCTCTCCCGGCTCCCGCGGGCCGACCCTGCCGCCCTGATCAGGCTCACCATCGGCGAGGTACGCCGCCTGTTCAACGTCATCGGAATAGACGACCAGGCAATCTAGTAGGCGGTGACGGCGGTCTGCGTGGCGTGGATGCGGCTGGCGATGCTCGCCGTGGATGTGGTGTCACCGGCCGGGCGGCCGCTGGCTGAGGGTGACCGGCCGGCACTGGTGGTGGCCGGCACACCGCAGATCCGGACCGGGGATCAGCTGGTGTTCGTGAAGGTGGTCGCGGTCGCGCCGGCGGTGGTCCGCCGTGACGCCCAGGTCCAGGCAGGCGGCCATCTGGCTGCCCCTGCGCGGCTGGGGACGCTTGAGCAGCAGCTCGATGAACTGGCGGGGCCTGGTCTGATAGAGGAGATCGCCGCGCATGCGACGCTGGCCGGGCAGGTGAAAGGGGAGGCCAGGCGGGCGATGACGGCCGCGTTCGCGATCCGGGCGACCGTGCTTATGGCGCGGCAGCCGGACGCGGACTATAGCGAGGTGATGGCCGCGCTGGCCGGTGATCGGGCGCTGGTGCCTGGCAGCGCCCGATCAGGTCCCGCACGCCAAGTTGCGCTGACAGTCCATGGCATTGGGGCGGATGGGCAGTCCATCAAGGATTTCGAGAAGGATCTGAGGAACAACCTTTGTAAGCGCGAAGCCACCGCCGAACGGTCCCATCCAAACAAGGCCAAAACGCAGCTGGGCGCTCGATAATGCGGTGAGAGCTAAGGCGGTTTTTGAGATCCTGCGAGGTAGATCACTCGGCGGGCGATGTTGACAGCGTGGTCGCCAAGACGTTTGTAGAAGCGCGCCACCAGCGTCATCTCCATTGTCACTGGTAGTGCCATTCGTCCTGAGGCGAGCTCGGCTATCAAGCTGGCGTGAAGCTCATCCATCTCGTCATCACGTTCGGCTAGCACAGGCGCGGCGGAACGGTCGCGCTGGTACCAAGAGTCCGCAGCCTGGCGCCACATGTCAGATACGAGGTCCCCCATTCGCTCGACGAGCCCCCGGCTGCGCGGCGAGAGCTCCTTGCTGAGAAGGTGGTCGGACCGACAGGCGATATCTACGACGAGGTCGTGGGAACGCTCGAGCTCGGGCACGATTCGCAACACGGAGAGCAAGAAGCGCAGGTCTGAAGCGACAGGCGCCTGCAGCGCGATCTCCCGCTGGACCAGCTCCTCGATCTCCAGGTAGAGGGCGTCGATGATCAGCTCGCGTTCGGCCAGCAGCTTGACCACCTCGTTGTTGCCGCTCAGGAGGGCAGCGGTCGCCCCGGCCAGGTCCTCGGCGACCATGGCGAACAGTTCAATGACCTTGGCTTCGATGGCCTCCATATCACGCTGAAATTCCTGTCGATGCTCGACCATAGCCACAGCCTACTGGGCGCCCGCCCTAGTCCTCCAGCAGCACTCCAGCCGGAGATCGTGATTTCCACAACGGGCAGCCAAACTCGGCACCCACGCAGTAGTCACTGGAGAGCCGGATGCCCGGGAAGCTGGGCCCGTCCGGTTCGGGAGGGGGTTAAGCCTTTGCCCAGAGTTCAGGCGAACTGAAGGTTCCCCGGCATGAACTTAGGGGTCTTCACGCTCTATGTGCTGCGCTGACCCTTGGGTTCGCGGGAACCGGAGGGGTCGTGCTGCTCGGCGGCGGTCTGCAGGAGCTGGCGAGCGATGGTCGCGTACTTGATGGCGGTGGTGTCGTCGATCCCGAACATGGCGGCGAGGTGCAGGGGGTCGGCGCCGTGGGTGAGGGCTTCCTCGAGTTGCCGGTCGACGCGAAGCCGTTCGAGGGTGGCGGTGAGGCCGCGGCATGTCTCGGTCAGCCAGTTCTCGCTGACCGCCCGGGTGGTCATGGCGGTCTGCTGGTTGACGATCAGGTGCGGGTTGGCGGTGCCGGGCCAGCGGCGGCCGCGGTGCTGCAGCCAGGCCAGGAGCAGGCTTCTGGTCAGGTCGCCGAGCGGGCGGGCCCGGCCCGCAATGACCAGCCGCCGGTTGCCGAGATCGATGTCGTCGAGATGAAGCTCCCGGATGGTCTTGGGCCTGGCAGCGTGGATGGCGGCCAGTGCGATCGCGAGCCGGGCGGCAGGTGTGATGGCGGCGGCCGTGGCCTGGTCTATCTCGGCAGGCTGCAGCGGCTGGATGAGGATCAGGGGCCGCTGGCCGTCGTGGACGCCGCTGGTCGGGTCGCGGAAGATCCTGCCGGTCTTCTTGCAGTGGCCGAACAGTGAGCGCAGCGCGGTGAGGGTCTGGCGGCGCAGGCTTTCGGACAGGAGGTCGGTGGCGGTGATGACGTCGGCGGCGGTGACCTCGCGCAGGTGGATGTAGTGCCCGGCCCACTTCAGCAGCAGCGGGTGCACCCGGTTGAGATTCATCCGGACGGTGTGCTCGTCGCGGGGACGGCTGCGGGGCCCGCCCTTGCTGCGGGTGCGCAGCCAGTGCCCGACGTCGGCGGCCATCGGCGGGGGCAGCAGCGCGAGCCGGGCCCGCATCAGGCAGGCGAAGGAGGGGACCCGGTCGTCGTGCAGGAGCCCGGCGAGATCCAGGATCTCGGCGGTTCGGGTGACGCTCAGGTCCCGTGAGTGCAGGGCCGGTAACAGCCCGGACCAGGCGATCATGTCTCCGGGTGTGTGATCGGCCAGTACGACGGCCAGCGCCCGGCCGGTTTCGATGACGATCCGGGCGTTCCAGCCGCGGGTCTCGGCGAGTTCGGAAGCGATGCGCCTGGTCAGGTCCAGGGCCTCGCCGCCGATTCTGGACGCGACCCAGTGGCGTGCGTCGAAGTGCCGCGATTCACCCGGGGCGCGCAGCTCCAACTGCGTCCAGGCGGCCGGGCCTGGCTGAGTAAGTCTGGCCGCCGGGATGGCGGGGGCCGGACCGGTGTTCCCGAGGCGGTTCATGCCCGCCAGCGACAGCTGCCAGCAGCCTGTGGGCTCGAAATCCGCAGGAGTGATCCTGCGCCTGCCCGCGGCGGCGATGCCGGCCTGCAGCCAGCACAGCCGGCAGTGCCCTTTCTTGACCGCGATGATCCTCCGGCAGCCGGCGCACTCGCCGGGGCGGTAGCGGCGGACGAAGTCATAGCAGGCCCGGCAATACGACTGCGATCCGTAAGACGATCCCCAGGATAGACAGTCCGGGCAGCTGACGATCGGGGTGCCGGCCCGGATCCGCCTGGCCATCAGGCGGGCGGGAGCGAGCGCCCGTCCCGGCGCTTGGGCGTGACCTGCGGCCCGGCCTGCCCGGAGGGCTGGGAGGACACCGCAGTGGGTTGCCGGTCGCAGGCCGTCCTGGCGGTCCCGGCCGGTTCGGCGATCAGCAGCTCCTCCACCCCGCATCCCAGGACGGCGCAGATGACGTCCAGGTCGTCGAGCTTGACGCTGGCCGGGCTGCCCGACCACAGCCCGGACATCTTCCCGGCGCTGATCACCAGGCCCGCCTCGGCGAGCATCCGCTGCAGCTCGCTGGCCTTCCAGATGCTCCGGTTGGCGGCTGTCAGCCGCAGGTTCCACTTCACGGACCGAGCCCCTTCAACCGATCGGCCGCCCGCTGCTGGCCGGTGACCCAGGCATCTTCGACATGGGTGGCCTGGACGTGAATGTAATTCATGGTCGTGGCGACCCAGGCATGGCCGAGGGTCTGCTGAATTGCGGCCAGATCCATCCCACCCAGATACAGCTGCGAGGCGCAGAAATGCCGCAGAACATGCGGGGTGACCCGGTCCGGCCAGTCCGGCAGATGCGTGGCCGCCGCAGCGGCCAGCGTCGACCGCAATGTCTCATTGCCTACCCGGGCCGCCGTCCCGTCGGCGTTGCGGCGCTCGGAACAAAACAGCGGGGCACCGGGCCGGGTGTGATCGTCATCGATACGGCACCACACGTCCTCAACGAACCACCGCAGGGCCGCGCCGGCGTTGTTGATCAACGGCACCATGCGTTCGCGCGGCCCGGACCCCCGGGCACCCTTGCCCTTGCGGACGTGCAGCTTGCCGAAGCGTCCCAGGTTCCACTTGACGTCGGCCAGGTCGAGGTGGCTTGTCTCGTTGACGCGCAGCCCGACCTCGGCCATCAGCCGGGCCGCGGCGTAGTTTCGGGCGGCCGGGGCGAACTTCCGGCAGGTCACCAGCTCCTGCCTCCATCCGGCGAACAGCGCATCCACCTGCGGGGCCGAGGGCGGGATCCGCAACGCCGCCCGGCCCGCTCCCCGCGGCCGGTTCATCTCATCGATCGGGCATTCCACCACCCGGCCGGTCATCTGATGGATCTCGGCCTTGTGCCGGATCTCCAAAAACAAGAAATAGACCCGCAGCGCCCGCGAGCGGGCCAGCCGCGTGCCCTTGGCGGCGCCCCTCAGCACCTTGCCGAAGTAGGCATCTGCGTCAGCGGGCTCCATCTCCCACAACGGCCGGCCGAACCACACCCGCATCTGCTCAAGATTGACCACGTCCGAAGCGATCGTGGCATCGGCCAGCCCGGCGGCCGCCCGGGCCAGGACGAACCCGGCCAGCACGTCAGTCTCGAACGCCGCCAGCTCATCCGGCCCGGCAGGCGCACGCGCCTCACGCAGATCCCGCACGGCCGCCAAGCTCAACCCGGGCCTCCTCGGCTTCACTGATCCAAGAAGACCAGCACTGGAGACGATAGACCCTCAAGAACCCCGAGAAACCCTCAGCTGACAGCAGCAGCATGGGTCACGGAAGAACACCCAGGTCCTGGGGTTACAGAGGCGAGAGACACCTCAGGGAACTCTGGGGTTATTTATTAGGGTCCAGCACCACTGGGACCTCGCCCGGCGCCCTACCTCGTTGGTCAGCAACTTCAAGAACGGTGGGACGGAGTGGGAGCCCGCGGGGCGCCGCGGCGGGTGAACGTGCACGACTTCGCTGACACCGGGCTGGGCAAGGCGGTGCCCTACGGCGTGTACGAGGTGACCGCCAGCACCGGCTGGATGAACGTGGGGACCGACGCGGCACCGGCCAGTTCGCGGTGGAATCGGTCCGCCGCTGGTGGGACACGGCCGGCCCGCCTGGGGCCGGCACGCAGCCCGGCTCCTGATCACGGCTGATCCGGGCGGGTCCAACGGCAGCCCTCAGGAATACCCGCTGCTTGTTCTGGCGGAAGCTTGACCCCTTCGCCTTGAAGTCGCGCAGCAGGTCGATCAGGGTCTACTCACCGCCAGCACACGAGGCGCAGCGCCGCCAGCGGGCTCAGACCGTCGCCACGCAATCCCGCAGCGCGGCGGTCGAGGCCGCCGCCAAGCTGGCCTGGGCGCTCGCCGCCAAAGATCATGCCGAGCAGGCCGCCGCGGATGACCGCGCCGAACTGGCCGAGCACGCCGCTGCCCATGAGGCGGAGCTGCTGCGGGTGCGGGAGGACGCGGCTGCGGGGGCCCGAGGAGCAGCGGGGCAGTGATGAGGCGATCGGGCAAGCCCGCGCCGATGCCCAGGCATCGCAGGACGCGGCGTCAGCAGCACCGGTCACGTCGCGCGCGGCCGCCGGCGGCCAGCTATCGGCGCGCCGCAAGCGCAGACCGTGAACCAGCTGAAACACCCGATAGCGTTTGTTGTCAAGGGGAGGGTTCAAAATCTTTTCCGATCCTGATTCGGCAGGCAGTGCTGATGGCTCGTCCCGGTGGAAGTACGGCCCCGCTCTTTCAGGGATGAATAGCTACGAACAGAGGGATTATTTCTTATTCGGTGTATCACGGAATCCACCCCTTGCCTCCATAACAGTGCGAGCCCGCGTCAGCTGGGCACACCCGGGAGGTACGGAAGTCTATGAGCCCCCCTATGAACTACACCGAGGTCCGGTGACACCGATGGTCCCTGGTGAGATGCGGCCCCAGCTGGGTCACGGCGACGAACTCGCCGGCTACCGGGTCGAGTCCTACTTGGCCCGTGGCGGGATGGCCGTTGTGTATCGCGCCCGCGACGTCGCGCTGGGGCGGCTGGTCGCCCTGAAGCTGATCGCACCGGAGCTCGCGATGAACGAGAAGTTCCGGCTGCGCTTCATGCGGGAGTCCGCACTCGCGGCGGCGATTGACCATCCCAACATCGTCCCGATCTACCGGGCCGGGGAAGACGACGGCCACCTCTACATCGCGATGCGTTTCGTCGACGGCGAGGACCTCGGCGCCGTGCTGGAACGAGAGGGCGCGCTGCCGATCGACCAGCTGCTGCCGCTGTTCACGCAGATAGCAAGCGCCCTCGATGCAGCGCACACCGCCGGTCTGGTACATCGCGACGTCAAGCCCGGCAACATCCTGTTGACCGGGCACGCGCGCGACCTGTCCACCCGGCACGTCTACCTCACCGACTTCGGCCTGACCAAGCGGTCGACCTCCCTGACCGATCTGAGCACGGCCGGCCACTTCCTCGGCACCATCCAGTACGTCGCGCCGGAACAGATCACCGGCGGCACCGTCAGCGGCACCGCCGACGTCTACTCGCTGGGCTGCATGTTGTATCAGGCGCTCACCGGAGACCCGCCGTTCCTGGCGGAGCACGACGCCGCCATGCTATGGGCGCACATAGCCGGCCCCATACCGTCCGTGAGCGGCCGCCGGCCGGATCTCCCGCCAGCGGTCGACGACGTGCTGGCGCGGGCCATGGCCAAGAAGCCCACCGACCGGCCACCCACGTGCCTTTTCCTCATGGCGGATCTGCGAGCGGCACTCGCTGGTCGCGCCCCCGCACACGGCAGCGTTCGCGTCGAGCAGACGGACCCGGGTGATGCTAAGCCCGAACCGCACGCCGCGCCGTCTACCCACCTGCACCGGGCACCCACCGACCAGACTGCACCAGCAATCACAGGTCCCGCCCACGCCGTCCCGCGCACACGGCCACCATCGCCCCCACGCGAAACACCATCGACACTGCGACGGCGGCTTGTCCTCGGGACGGTGCTCGTCACTATTCTTGTCATCGCCTTCGGCGGCGCCGGAATCTGGCACGTCATCGCAAACCGGCACATACTCCGAACGGCCGCCTACGCCCGTCCCCGCGTATCAGCCGTCCGGCTCAGCGCCAGCCTCCCGGTACCGGTGATGCGTGGCACCATCAGGGTCGGTAACGGGCCCCGGGGAGCCGCGGTCTCTCCGGACGGACGCCGCGTCTACATCGCCGACAACGCCGGCGACACCGTCTCCGTCATCGACACCGCGATGAACCGGGTCATCGCGACGACACCCCTGTCCGCCCCGCCGCAATACGTCGCCATCGCGCCGAACGGCCGGCGGGCATATGTCACCACCTACAACGACGCTGACGGAACCGGACATGCGGTGCAAGTGATGAACACCGCCACGAACACCGTCGTGGCCACCATTCCAGTGGGCAGAAACCCCTACGCTGCCGCGGTCACCCCGGACGGCCAGCGCCTGTACGTCCCCAACCACGACTCCCAGGACCTGAGCGTGATCAACACGCGCACCAACTCGGTGACCACGATCATCGTCGTGCCACCGAGCCCGCACTGGGTGGCGTTCACGCCGGACGGCCGGCGCGCGTACGTGGCCGACCACGAATCCAACCTGGTTTCGGTGGTCGACACGGCCAGCAACACCGTCATCGCCAAGATTCCCGTCGGGCGAAGCCCGCACAGCATCGCGGTGAGCCCGAACGGGCGCGAAGCGTTCGTCACCGACTACGACGCCAAATCGGTCTCAGTCATCGACACCAGTAGTGATGCCGTGACCGCCACGATTGCGGTCGGAGCCAACCCGCAGTGCGTCGCTGTCGCTCCCGATGGACGCCACGCCTACGTCACCAACAACGGCTCCGGCAGCCTGTCCGTCTTCGACACCGCGAACAACCACGTGACAGCGACGGTGCAGGTCGGTCACAGCCCATGGGTCGTGGCCGTCGCTCCCGACGGACGCCACGCCTACGTCACCAACAACGGATCGAACGCCGTCTCCGTCCTGCAAACCGCTTCGGGTGGTTAGACGGCTTGGACGGCCGGGCGTCATGATCGAGTCAGGTATGTCGTTCGGATCGTTCCGCATCGGGGTTGTGGGTGCGAGAGCACAATGCCACTTAACCTAAGTTGATCTTGGAGACGCTAAAGCGTCACCAAAGTCTTCTGACCAGCAACTATGCGCTGCCCACTACCGCAGGCGGCGCTCGCGGTCAGATCAGTAAACCCGCAGGTCAACGTCATGATCGACAGATAGGCTAAGTGGCATTGGTGCGAGAGCCCGCCAGCGTGCGTGGTCGGCAGGACCTCGATCAGGCGCAGCACCGAGGGCACACCGACGTCGGCGAGCAGTTCGGGCCGGTCTTGCAGCGCCCACGCCAGCTGCAGCTGACGGCCTTGCCCCGGCTGATGCCGGAAACTGGGCCATCCTATGCGAACTGAGAGTATTTCGTGGAGTAGCCCGCCGAGGGGTTGATCTCCCATCGGATCAGCATTAGCACAGCCCGCGGCCGATGCGCGGACTCAGCACCGGTCAGCGCGGATCCTTGCCGTCGGCCATGCCTTCGCGCAGCATGTGCGCCGCGGCCATTACGCCATCACTGCTGACGTCCCCGACCAAGAGAGGCTCCGCATGGCCTTCGACGAACTCGCCGTCACCATCTGACCTAAGATCCGGGTGTCGCTGCAAGATTGTCTACGAATGGCACGACGCAACAGTGCCGCCGATGGACATCGGCGAGCGCGCCGGGCACTTCCGTTTCCTGGTCCGGGACCGGTCCGGGACCGCTCCGGGCAGTTCACAAGCGCGTTAGACGCAGGGCTCGCCAGTTCCGGGATCGAGGCGGTGAAGATCCCGCGCAGCCCACGAACGAATGCTTACGCCGAGCCCTGGGTGCTCACCGTGCGCACGGAGGTGACCGACCGGATGGTCATCACCGGGCAACGGCGCCCTGCGCCGTTCTGGAAGAGTACGCCCTCATTTAGCCGCGTCGATGAAGCGACGGGCTCCGAGGGCAGCTGCTCGGAACTGGGCATGTGCGTCAGGGTCCCAGGACCGGATGACCGAAATCATGTCCGCTGGATCGGGATTGCCCGGAGAGTAGGTGGCGAGTGCGGCAAAGAACTCATCGGGATCGAGGATTGATTCCGGCGTGAACACTCCTGGTCCTGACAGTTTTCCGTCAGTCAGGAACTTGAGGCAGATGGCGAGTGGGATGCCGGTGGCCGCGCCCATGGTTGTGCCGGGGAAGCGGCAGAGGGCGGCACCGACTGCGGCGGGCAGACCTTTGCGCCGTCCGGCGGCGTAGCCGAACAGCGGCGGCAGGCTATTGGGATTGAACATCCTCGATGGTTTGGGGGCTGGCAGGTGGCGTTCGATCCAGGCTGTCGCGCGTGCGGCTCGGTCAGCGCTCGGTGCGTGATGGTCGATCAACCATTGGATCGACTTCATCATGGTGAGGGTCGCTTGGCTGGCGTTGACAGCGTTGAGACTCGTTGTGAGAGATTCGTATGCGCGGGCGAGGGTGAGGGGCTCGGGATGACCAAAGGTCCATGACGGCCTACGTCCGAGGCCCGGATAATCGATGGTAATCCGCCGAAGAGGGGTCTCATCCACGAGTTGCCCGTCGCGAACGACTCGTATCGTCCCCGTCATCTGCCGGATGCCGTGGACGAGCGCAGCGCTCGGCGCCGAGCCCGTGGATTCTCGCGCGGCTTCGATGTTCCATCCGGTGACTATCTCCTCCGGGGGCTCCAATTCACGGGCGGCGACGACGGCGAGGAGATTCGAGATCCCCGGGCTCGCGCCCATGCCGACGATTGCTGTGGAACCGCGGCGCACTGCTGTGTCATGGAGGTCAAGCAGTGTCTGTGTGGGTTCCCAGTCGTCGCAGATGTCTAGGTAGTGACAGCCTGCGTCGAGAGTGGCGGCCAGGATCGGCACACCGAAGCGGAAGAACGGCCCGACCGTGTTCATGACTACATCGACCTGCGATAGCGTCGAGCTGAGCGCTTCCCTGTCGGTGACGTCGACGGCCATTGACGTCACACCCGAACCGAGCTGCCCGGCGAATTGTGCGGCTCGGTCACCGTCGAGGTCGGCGACCACCAGTTCGTCGACCCCCTCAAGTTGGGCGGCGATCCGGCACGCATACCGACCTATCCCCCCTGTACCACCCAACGCCAGTACTCGCATCGGCCCACCGCCTCGGTTAGATTGACTGTCGTGATAGTAAAGAAAATGGGGCGACCGGGCAAGGCCGCCGAGCGACGCGCCAGCATTCTCCTGGCCACCGCAGCCGTGGTGGCCAGGGACGGGCTCGCCGAGACAACCGTGAGCAAGGTTGCCGACCAGGCCGGCCTTCAGCGCACCTTGGTGTTCCACTATTTCGGCGATCGCCAGTCGCTGGTTGACGCGTATATTGACCATGTCGTCGCCATTTACGGCGACCTGCAGATCCTCGGCGACCAGAACCTGACCATCGAAGAGCGCGTGGACAACGCATTCGAGCCCGGCCACTACGCAGCACGCGAGGATCTTGTCGTTTGGACCGAATTGGTCGGGCTCGCGGCGCGTGACAGCACCGTCCGCTGGCGGCTGCACAAATTGTGGCGTGACTGCTGGTTGCCAACGATTGAACACGAGCTCCGGGCCGCCCGGCCCAGGGCCACGCCCGCACAGATTGGCGACGTCGCCTACGGCATCGCCTGCCTCGTTGAAGCGCACTGGAGCCTGCACCTCCAAGGTCTGGACGCGTCGGAGTGGTCTCGACAAGCTCAAACGAGCGCACGAATCCTCCTCGGCTCGCTCCCTCACTGAAAGGTGTCGCACCGCCCTTTCGCGTCCGCTGGGGCAGGGACGTTGTTCGATCATCCGCTGCAGCAGTGCCAAGAAAGCCGATGGGTGCGGCTCTCCGACAGGGACTTTCGTCACGCTGTGGGGTTGGTCGAGTTTCATTCTGCTCCCGTCCTCGGGATTTCAGCGAGGACAGTATCTCGCCCCGGCAAGCCGAGGTGTCGGAGGTGGGGATCTGCCGCCGTCCTCGAACAAGATGATCTGGCGGGCCCGTTTCCGCACGCCATACCCCACCGCCATACCCCCATGCTGGCACCCGGACCATTTTCACAGCCAGGACGCTAGCCGGGGGACGGCGGGGGACGGTTTTCCCGGGTTGCTAGCTAGACGGCGAAAAAGCCATTCTTTGCCATCTCGCCTATGCTTCTTCCAAAAGCCTCGGCCACACGCTCCAGATCGACGTCTGAATGAGCGTCACTCAGCATCATGGTGTGCAGTTCTGGCATATAGATTCCATACTTTCGCATGTAGTAAGCTAGTGCGAGGTTCGCCTTTATGTTCGATCCGGCCAGCCGATCTCTTACCAGCCGTGGGAGCGCGTAGTCAAAGGTGATGGAAAATATCGAGCTGTTCCCCTTGATCTTGCATGGCACCCCACGCGTTGTTGCCCGGGCTGTTAGTTCTTGTGAAAGCCAGGCAGTCTTGCGCCGGAGTTCGTCATAGATTTGCGGGTGATCCTTCAGATGCCCAAGGGCCGCCGCGCCTGCAGCGGCCGTGATCGAATTACCACTCATCGTCCCACCGACGAATGCTCTGCTGTCGACGTCCAGGAAGGGGTCCCCGGTTGTACGGGCGATGTCGACGACCGCCGGATGACCTACCACCGCACCGCATGGCAGCCCGCCACCGATTATCTTGCCAAGGCACGTCAGGTCCGGCTCAACTTCGGCAAGATGTTGCGCTCCCCCATAGTGCACACGAAAGCCAGTGACTACTTCGTCGTAGATCACGAGGATCCCATGGCGCCGGCAGACCTCACGCAGTTCCCGCAGGAATGCGCTGTCGAAGTCCGCCAGCGCAGCTGGCATAGGCTCCAAGATGACAGCGGCCAAAGATCCTGCGTGGGCAACGATCCGATCTAGCGAGGTGGGCTCACCATATTGCAGGAGCAGCGTATCGTCCACGACAGATCGCTGCGCCCCGGCGGAGTTACCGATTGGGTCAGGTCGGAGGGCATCGCCACTGTAGCGAAACCATGAACTGACCATGCCTTGATCGGAAAAGCCATGGTAGTGTCCCTCGAATTTGGCAATCCTCTGCCGTCCAGTATAAGCACGCGCGATCCTCAGCGCCATCATTACCGCTTCGGTACCAGAATTGCTCAGGATCACCTTCGAATGCGACGCGAAGGCGTCGGCGATGTGTTGCGCCAGAAGCAGCTCGCTGGGACTCGCGAGTGCGTTGACGCCACCGTCGACTGCAGCCTCCCGAATAGCCTCTACGATGCGATGATGGGCATAACCAAGGATGTGCGGGCCATATCCGGATGACAAATCGATGTATTCATTACCGTCGAGGTCGCGAATTTTCGAGCCGCTTGCTTCTCGGATGATGAGTGGAAAAGCGCTGGGCAACACGAAGCGATCTAGGTGAGTAGGGGCGACGAGATAACGCGCGGCGTCGCGCCTTCTGGTCATCGATTGCGGAATCAGCTGACCGATCTCGCGCTCGAACTGTTCGCGAAGTTCTTCGCTCAGGTAGGGCGAGAAGCGATCGGTGAATCGCCTGGCGTTGCGCCAGATATCGATGTCCGGGTCGACCTGCCCGATGAAGCCCTCACCAGTCAACAGGGATAGCGCGAGCAGCGAGAACCGCGTTGAGACTCGTGCGCCGTAATTACGCAGCAACCGAGTAGCATCGTCGAAGAAAGCGATCGTCGACCATCTCGATGATTCATCCTGGAAGTGCGCACGCAGGATACGGCTGAGTTCCTCGGTGTATGCGGAACGGTCAGATCCGAGTCGATCGGGCTGCGCCACGAACGCGCGAGTGAACCGCTCCACGGCCAGCTCCCACTGCCCTAGAACGCACGCGTAGTAGAACGAGGATAGATTCCATTTGTCATCCTCGGAAAGGTGCCCCACCAGGCCAAAGTCTAGTAGCACGATTTGACCGTCGGGGCCGAACATGACATTGCCGGGGTGCGGATCGACGTGGAACTGCCCGTGGAAGTAGACCATGGAGTAGAAGATGTCTTGTAGCCGGGACGCGAGCGTTGAACGGGGAAAAGTCGCGCGCTCTGCCTCCTGTGCCGGTGTTCCTTCCACGTACTCCATGATCAGGATGTCGTCTCCGCCGAGGGCGTCGTACGTCCGCGGGACCCGAAGATAGGGATGGTTGCGGAAATTAAGCGCGATCTCGGTTTGGCGCTGCGCCTCTTGCCGCATATCGCACTGACCGGTCAGGAGGGGCCGCAGCTCGGCGAAATATCCTGGAATATCGTATTTGCGCAGCGGCGGAACCAGCATGTGCGCGAGCGACAGCAGCTTCTCCAGCAGCCACGAGCTGGCTTCAAGGCGCTCCCGAACCCCGCTCTTCACTACCTTTACGGCAACGTGCTCGCCGCTGCCGAGTACGGCGTGGTGTACCTGCGCGACGGAACCGACCGCGATCGGCTGCCACTCGAATGAATCGAATACCTCCTCTACTGGCATACGAAAGCTTCGGCGTAGGATACGTCGCAAGGCTGCCTGGCGCATCGGCTGTAGTCCCGAGAAGAAGGACCGGAACTCTTCAGTTGCCTGCTTCGGGAGAAGGCCCGACTGGGTCCCTAGGACCTGTCCCGCCTTGATGTACAAAGGTCCCATGCGCAGCAGATAACTGCGCAAGACGGCGGCTAGCCGCAGCTTTCGGTCAGTGCGGTCACGGTGGATGACGTAAAGGACCGCGTGATACGCCGTCCACCAGAGAATCCGGCCGGCCTCGCTGGCAGCTTGGGCTGCGAAACGTAGCCGTGGGACGGCCGGTCGACTAGTTAGTTTCACTGTTGTCACGTTCGGGACGGCTGGCTCTGGACCCTGGGATGCGGCGGTCCTGGTACCGGCGCGAGATCCGTGATATTTCTGGCGAAGCGCTGTGCCAGCCATTGCGTTCGAATTATCAACACCGCTTGGATCGTCAATATCCGTTGCGGCGGTCTCATACGGCTTTTCAACGAGGTCGGCACCCGAGGAGCGCCGTTCCTGCGATGATGGCCTTGGCTCCGCCTCGAACACGCTCATGAATGCTCCTTCAATGCGCGATTGACGATTGCTCTTGCTCCTTCGTGATGAACAGAGCCGCAGCGCAGGCTCCTGATACATGCCGCGGCGAACCTTCCGGCCGGTGCCCAGGGCGCTGATCAAAGTCGCGTTTATTGACTCTGACCTGCGGTAACAATCCAGCTGAACAAACTGCGCTTGATGTGCGACTTTGAACAACAGCCTGGGCCAACCCTGGCCGGTGCCGACGTATCAGGCGTGGCGGGGTGACCCTCTGTCTGGGTACGGGAAACGGCTGTCAGCAACGAAGGGATGAACATAATGAGCGCTAAGAACACTCAGCGCATTGCCGCGCCGGTGCCCCCGGAGCTGGTCGTGCGCACGCAGGGTTCTGAGCATAGCCTTCAGGCCGGGTCCTTGTGTCGGCTCGGCCGCGACCCCGACTCCGACGTAGTGGTCACCGATTCGCGGGTCTCGTGGCGGCACGCGGCGGTGCGGCTCGACCGGGGCGCCTGGGTCGTGGAGGACGCCGGCAGCACCAACGGCACGTACGTCGGATCCCGGCGCGTCGACCGGATCGAGATCAGCACGGACTGCGTGTTGCGCCTCGGCCACCCGCAGGAAGGCCCGCTCGTTTTCTGCTCGGTCGTCCCGCCCGCCGCGCAGACCCCGGCCGCTGGCACCGTGGACATGGGGCCGAGTGTGGACCTTCAGCCGACCGCCCAGCACCCCCTGCCGGTGCGGGTGCTGCGGATCGGCCGGGCGCCGGACAACGACCTCGTCCTTGCCGATCTGAGCGTCTCCCGTTACCACGCCGAGCTGCGCAACTCCGGCGCCGGGCGGTACGAGATCGCCGACCTCGGCAGCGCCAACGGCACGTTTGTCAATGGCGCGCGCGTGAGCGCCGTCACATTGACCGAACGCGACGTTGTCGGCATCGGCCACGCGACGCTGCGCCTGAGCGGCCAGGAGCTGCACGAGTTCATCGACGCCGGTGACGTCTCGCTGACCGCCCAGAGCCTGACCGTTCGGACGTCCGGTGGTAAGGTCCTGCTCGATCAGGTCAGCTTCCCCATCGCGGAGCGCTGCCTTCTCGCCATCATCGGCCCGAGCGGCGCAGGCAAGTCGACCCTGCTCGGCGCCATGACCGGGGCCCGGCCCGCGGACGAGGGGACCGTGCTCTATGACAACCGCGACCTCTACGCGCACTACGCCGAGCTCCGGCACCGGATCGGGCTGGTTCCCCAGGAGAACATCCTGCACACCCAGCTATCGGCGCGCCGGGCGCTCCGCTATGCGGCCGAGTTGCGCTTTCCCGGTGACACCAGCGCGAGCGAGCGGAACCGCAGGGTTGACGAGGTCATCGAGGAACTCGGGCTCACCGCCCACGCCCAGACCCGCATCGACGCCCTCTCCGGCGGGCAGCGCAAGCGGGTCAGCGTGGCGCTGGAGCTGCTCACGAAACCATCGCTGCTGTTCCTGGACGAGCCGACCTCCGGCCTGGACCCCGGCCTCGACAAGTCCCTGATGAAGAGCATGGCGGAGCTGGCCCACGACGGGCGGACCGTCATCGTGGTCACGCACAGCGTCGCCAACCTGGACGTGTGCGATCGCCTGCTGGTTCTCGTGCCCGGCGGCCGCATCGCCTTCTACGGGCCGCCCGCCGAGGGGCTGAGCCACTTCGGCCAGTCCGACTGGGCCGATGTGTTCACCGAGTTCGAGCGCCAGCCGGACCGGGACTGGGCGGGAGAATTCAGCCGCTCGCCAATGTATGCACAGTATGTCAAGGCTGGCCTGGCCGGCGGCGTCGCCGCCCCGGTGTCGCGCCAGCCCGCGCCGCCCGCCGCGCCGCGGGGACTGCTGGGGCAGCTCAGCACGCTGTGCCGACGCTACCTCGCGGTCATCGCCTCCGACCGCGCATACCTGGCCGTGCTGGCCGTGCTGCCGTTCGTCCTCGGGGTGGCGATCCGGCTGATTCCGTCGCCGGAGGGGCTGGCGGGGCGAACGGGCACCAATCCCGATGCCCAGACCCTGCTGCTGATGCTCATCCTGGGCGCCTGCCTGGCCGGAACCGCCAACTCCGTCCGCGAGCTGGTCAAGGAACGTGCGATCTACCACAGGGAACGCGCCGCCGGGCTGTCGTCGGGCGCCTACCTGCTCTCCAAGCTCGTCATCCTGGGGATCATCAGCGGCGTGCAGGCGGTCATCCTGGTGGCGCTCGGGCTGCTCGGCCGCCCGCTCCCTGCGCACGGGGCGTTACTGGCGTCGCCGCTGGCGGAGCTGATGCTTGCCATGGCGGTGCTGGCGGTCGCGTCGATGACCCTGGGGCTGCTGGTCTCCGCGGTGGTGAGCACGTCCGAGCGGACCATGCCGTTCCTCGTGCTGCTCACGATGGCGCAGGTGATCCTCTGCGGAGCCGTGCTGCCGCTGAACGGCAAGCTCGGCCTTGATCAGCTCTCCTGGCTGGCGCCGTCCCGCTGGGGCTTCGGCGCGACCGCCTCCACCGTCGACCTGGTGCGGATCACGCCGCCTGGCGGGAGCGTCATCAAGCCCGACCCGCTGTGGCGGCACCTTCCGCACGTGTGGCTGCTTGACATGGGCCTGCAGGCAGCGCTCGCCGTCGCCTTCGCCTTCATCGCCTGGCACCGCCTGGCGCGGCGCAGCCCTGGCCGCAGCCGGCCCGCCCGCGGCCGGATACGCGCGCGGGCGGGCCGGGCGGACAGGGCTGCTGCTGACCTGGGACAGGCGAGCGGCGTGAAGGAGGTTACCAACGACCCGCTGTACCTGGAGCGGATGCGCCGGATTGACCTGCCTGCAGGCTCCCGGTCAACAGGGCAGCGGGAAGGTGAAGAAAGGCAACCAGTACCTGGGCGGCGTGCTGGGTGAGACCGCGGTGCCGGACATGCAGCCAAGGAAAGCGACGGTCCGCTCGATGCCGGCGAGTGTGATGTTGCCGAAGACGCGCAGCCGGGCCGCGGCCACCATAGCCCATGCCGGGCCAGGCCGGTAACAGGTCAGCCTCGAGCCCACCTCGCCGTAAAAGACCAGGATCTGCAGGCTCACACACTCAAAAGAGATCACCAGATGCGCACGAAAGCCGCCGGCCCTGGCGCCAAGGCTTCAGCGGCCGGTGACGATGACCGGGTAACACGACGTCGCATTTCCGGGCAACGACCTTCGCCAGTTTTGCAAATGACAGGGGAACCGCGCGGGCCTGACAGCCCATATGCCTAACCGGAAGGGATCTGGACATGATTAACCCGCAAGCCACCGCGCGGACACCGTCGGCGCCTCAGCAGCATGAGCCCGGTGCTCCACCCGCCATTCCGCAGGCCGTAAGCGGCGCCCTCACCCGCCACGGCTACCGGACAACCAAATGGTGCACAACGGTCTTCGCCGCTGGGCTATCAACGGTGCTGGGGCTGGCCGACTGGACAGGCGCCACCGCCGCGCAGACCGTGGGAATGCCCGCACGCCGACCGCCCGAGCCAGCGCCACCGGTACTGGGCCTCGGCGAGCGCTCGCGCTGGATCGACCTCGACGGCCCCGTCCACTACCTCGACTTCGGTGGTCCGGCCGACGGGCCGACGGTCGTGTGCGTGCACGGGCTGGCCGGCTTTGCGGTGAACTGGTCAACGATCGCGCCGTTGCTGACAGGCCGCTACCGCGTGCTCGCCCCGGATCTGGCCGGGCACGGCCTGACGCGGTCTGGGGGCCGCGGCACGGACGTGGCGGCAAACCGGGCTCTGCTGCACCGTTTCATCGGCGCTGTGGCGCCATCGCCCACGAGCCCGGTGATCCTCATCGGCAATTCGATGGGCGGAATGATCTCGCTGCTGGAGGCGGCCGCCGCTCCCGGCGCCGTCGCCGGCCTGGTACTGATCGACCCGGTCCTGCCGTTAGCGCCTGCGCGGCCAGACCCGCTCGTCGCCCCGATGCTCGCCGCCTACGCCATGCCAGGGCTTGGCCCGGTGCTGATGGGCCGCCGCCGTCGAATGTCGCCGGAGGCGCTCGTTGCCAGCGTCCTGGCGCTGTGCTGCGTGGATGCCTCACGCGTGCCCGCTGACGTCCTCGCTCAGCACGTCGCGGTGGCCCGGCACCGTCTCCTGTTCACCGATGCCGAGCAGGAGTTCGCTGCTGCCGCCCGTTCGATCGCCGCCAACATTGGCTACCCTCGCGGCGGCCCGTACCGGCGAGCAATCCGCTCGGTGACCTGCCCGGTACTGCTGCTGCACGGCGCGCGCGACCGGCTGGTGCCCGTCGCGATTGCCCAGGCGGCGGCCCGCGCCAACCCAGCCTGGACGCTGGCCGTACTACCCGGCGTGGGCCACCTGCCTCAGCTTGAAGCGCCGCGCGACACCGCCGACGCGATCACCGGCTGGCTCGGCGACTGGTACGGCAACCCCGCCACCGCGGTGGCGGCCACCACCACCCCCTCCGCAGTCCCCGTCGCGGCCGCGGCCTAACCTGTGCCGCCTCCCTCGGCTTCCCCGATCCTCGCCGGATCTCGTTTGCGTCTACCTCCCATGGCGGGAAGCAGTGAGCAAGCTACATATCACTCGCGCCGGTCGTGCGATGGCTGCCGCGGATGCGCGGTTGCTCGTTCCACCGCCAGCCCGAGTATCGCGTCCCGCCCGGAGGCGGCAAACAGCTGCTGCGCCCCGCTGAGCATCCAGTCACCACCGACCGGGACGATCCGGGCGGTCATGAACAACCCCGGGCGCATCTGCGCCAGGGCACCGGGCCCGGCGTTGGCGCGGACCCGGTAGGTCTGCTCACCAACGAGATTGACGACCATGATCGCGGGCCCGGCCCGTCCGCAGATCTCGAACACTCCCTCGACCACCTCGCGCCACCCCAGCAGCATCTGACGATCCGCATCCGTTAGCTCAGGATGCTCGGAGACAAAGACCTCGACCACCGTGCGGCCGTCGGCCAGCGGGCGCTGCAAGATGAAATGGTCAAGGAGATTGGTGAATTTGCTCTCATCGGTGACCGTGCCACCGATGCCCTCGCTGACCGCCTGGTCGAGCTGCCGCGAAAAGCGCCCGGCACGGGCGAACTCGACAAGCCGGCGCTTCAGCTCACTGCAGTTCTCCATCAGCCCGGCGGCCTGCGGCGGCGCGGCGGCACTGGCCCTTGTGGTCAAGCCTTCACCTTCGCGGGCCGCCGTGCCGTCCGGGCCAAGCGCCGGTATGTAGGGGATGAGCCCGCGCTGATCCTCCTGATCATGGAGTACGTGGAAGGGACACCGGCGGGCTGGCCACAGGCAGCTCCGACAGGACGGCGCGGATCTGCCGCGGCGGCCTGGAAGCGCGTGATGTCCCCGTAGGGCAGACCTGGGCGGAGCTCACTCTCACGTCCTCGTTTTTAGGAGGGGGCATCGCGCGTTCTCAGGGTGAGGAGGTGATGGCGGGAGCGCTGTGTTCTCTCGCGCCAGCCGCAATACCAGGTCCCGGATTCCCGGCTGGTCCTGGGCCCGCCCTGGCCGATTCGGATACGTCCACTTCCGTGTGATCAGGCGGGCCAGCGCCGGAAGGTACTCGGCGGCGTGATCAACGAGTACTACAGAGCCGCCTGAGCGACTCCACGGACCCGCAGGTCAGACAGCACACGAAGAGTTAGCGAGCGTACGCGACACCCTGATGAGGGCTACCGGGTCATTCCGGGCGGGACATCAGCCTCGTCCGGCACCGGGAGGTGGTGGCGGTGACCGGGCAAGAAGGACGACACCTTCGATGCGGGCGCGCTGGCGGACATGGTGCGTACCCGCCGTCATCAGCTGCGGAGGTGGCGGCTGACAGGGCGACGAGGCGGTGGCGGTGAAGGTGGCCGCCCGGGCCCATCAGCAGCTGTGTGGGAACGGACCCGGCACGCGCTGCGGATGCGCTCGGCGCTGCGGGAGTACTTCCCGGCCGCGCTGGCGCTCAAGCGTGCCCGCCGGCGGGACGTGGCCGCCAGGGCGCGGCAGATCAGGCCGCGCCGCCCGAGCAGCACCTGGGCCAGCCCGAGATCGTCACGGGAGCATACGCGGCGAGCGTGACCGCGTCCGCCGCCGTGATCACCGTGCTGAACGAGCAGATCAAGAAGATGGAAGCCACGGTGGAGTCGCTTTTTCGCCGCCACCCTGATGCCGGGACCTACCTCAGCCAGCCCGGGCGCGCGGGCCTACTACGACGATCTGAGGTCACGCGAGACCGGCCACACCGACGCGCTGCGCCGCGTCACCAACCGCCTGGCCGGCATCCTGCACGGCTGCGTCAAGACCGGCACCGCCTACGACGAGCACACCGCCTGGGGGCATCGCAGCCGGCCAGCCACTGCCGCATAGACCGCCGCCTCGCAACCCCGGCCGTCCGCCCGCCGCGCTCCCGGAAGCGACCACCGGGCGGGCCTCGCGGTACCCGGGGGTGGAGGCGACGCGGAAGCGGGCTACGGCGTCGCTGGGTTATGAGGCGACCGACCCTCGTCTCGCCGTCTCGAACGATCTCACTTGGCGTTGCCGACCTTGGCCTACGCGGAGCCGAGCATCTCCTCGGGTCGGCCGAGTCTCCCCCGTCCCACCCTGTCCCGCAGCGTCCCGTTTACAAATCCGTTTAAGGATGTGGGTCCTGACCTGGGCTTCTACACTCCCCCATCCTCCTCGTAGCTGCGGCGGGTGGGTCTAGTAGAGTGGCCGGCGCGACTTCACTCAGAGGCGGTCTTGACACTTGACCTCGGCCTTGTCTCGCGGAAATCAGGTCACGGGGTCCGCCGTGAGGTCATATAGCTGCTGACCTGCCCAGACTCCCCTGACGGCAATTGGCACTGCTGACCCTGTCCGTCATGCGTCCGTGTCTGACCGGGTCCGGGTGGCTTGGAACATGGACAGGTACGGGCGCCGTCCAGGGGCTCGGTCACTGCTTGCCGGGGCAGCTACCGTAGTCAGTCGTGCGCTAACTTTGCCTCCCAGCCAGAACCGACTATTATTTTGGTCTATGACAGTGCTGCCCTTGTCTGAGGTGAAGGCCCGGCTCTCGGAGATTGCCGACGAAGTCGGCCGCACCCACGAGCGAGTCCACATCACCAAGAACGGCAAAGACTACGTCGTCCTGCTCGCAGCTGAAGATCTTGAATCCATCGAGGCGACGCTCGAGCTGCTGTCCGACCCAGCGGCGCAAGAGCGCATCGCCCAATCCCGTGACGAGATCGCTCGCGGAGAGGGCCTGTCCATCGCCGAAGTGGCGCGGTCCCTGGAAGAACGTTTTGGGAAACGTCGGCCGTGACCTACCAGGTCACCATCGCTCCGACCGCAGCTCGCCAGCTTCGCGACCGGCTACCTGAAGCCGTGGCGTGGGCCTGTTTCGAGTTCATGCGCGGCCCCCTCAGCGAAGAGCCGCGCAGAGTGGGCACCCCCCTGCGCAAGCCGTTCGAGGGACAATGGCGAGCCCGGCGCGGCGAGTACCGCATCCGCTATGCGATCGACGATGATGCCAACAGCATCCACATCCTCGACATAGATCACCGACGTGACGCCTACCGCTCCTGACCTGATCGGCTTGCGTAAGCGAACGTGTACCGGTCAAAGACTCGATCGGGTGGCTGACCCGCGCTGACGCCGGCAGGCAGGACAGTGTGTGATGGTTGGCCAGGCGTGTGCTATTCAAGATCGCCTACGTGCTGACCTGACCGATGACGCTGCGACGCTGGGCCCCGAGATCGGCAAAGCAAGCGGTTCCGCGGACCGTCGCCGCCGGGGACGCGGGGCGGAAGATCAAGGGCCATGCGCAGCTCGACGCCGTCCGTGCCGTCCCTGGTGACGGCGCCGCACCCCGCAGCTCCTACCGGTGGCGTTCCGCGTTATCCGCGAGCAGCACGCGGACCGCAGTGGCGGCAGCCGCCACGCCGCCCCGGTACGCCACCCCCATCCACCCCGCAGGTGACGGGCTGCCGGTCGCCGGGCATGCGGGGCGGGGTGGCCCGCCCCTGACCGTACGCCGCTGAACGCGCGCCGTACCCGGCTCTACGATGTGCCATAGCGATGCCTTCCCATCTGGCTGTCAGTAAGGTCGTGCCGTGGGCATGCGAGCAGGCGCAAGAACCATCGACGGCAAGGCACTGGACAATCACGCGCGGACTTCGGGCGGCAACGTGCCTTCACGGCGCTCCATGCGGGCGCCGGGCTGATCGCCAGGATGCTCGAAGCCGAGCGTGAGCGCGAAGCCCAGGCCGCGAAGATGTGGTGCGGCGGGGTGACGCCTAAGCACGCCACGCTTCCGAACTGGGCATACGATTCCGTGGGCGACCGGTTCTTCTCGGACAACGACATCGTCGCCGTCTGAGACTGGATGACCGGCTTGACCACTCGCACAGTCACGCCGAGGACAGGAAGAGCTTCTCGAGGTCATGCTCAGAGAGCTGGCTGGCCTCCCCGTCACGCAGACCGGCGCCGCCCTGCTGCTGCCCCGGCTGCTCGACGGCCGCCACCGCGGGAGCCACGCCCGGACCCGGCTTATCGTTGTTTGCGCTGGAAGCTACCCGGAAGGCCATGAGAGTGCTGGTCGCCGTGGACTTCGAAATCTTCGCCAGACCTACAGCTATGGCTGCAATCCGGCCGCACCTGGTGCGGTTCACTCCTGGCGGCGGAACGGCGCCTCGTCCTCCTCGGGGGTTGGCTCGTCATCCTCGTCGGCAACGAGCACTGAAGCCGCGCAGCGGGCCGCTTTGCGGGAACGGGCGGCGGCGTCGCCGTCGAGTCCGCTTTGCTCGATGCACCACTCCGTCCACTCCGGTAGCAGCCGGAGCGCCGGGCTGGCATAGTCGGCAAAATGGCCTTCGCGGATCAGCTGCGCCGCCATCTCGGTACGGTGCGGCGAGCAGGCGTAGAACGAGCGCTCGTCCGGATTCTCATGCGGTCCCCACTCGCCAAGGATGGTGCCCGCGGCCTCGGTCACTGCCCTGGGGACGTCGTCGTGCCGTGTGGCGTACCAGTCCAGGAACGCATGGTGCACGTGGTCGGCGTCGAACGGGGATGAGCCTGCGCTGGCGTCCGCGGATCCGGTGAGGTCGCGGGCACGGCGCCGGAGCCGGTAGTACTCATGGATGAGTTCGCGAGGCTCCCGCCCATGTAGCGTGTCCGCCATGAACCCGGTCTGCAGGCAGGGGGCCAGCAGCCGGGCGGTCATCCCCGCCGCGCACGGCGACAGCGCCGCGCCGGAGGCTGCGGGGCCTACCGCGGCGCGCCATTCACGCAACCCGTCCTCGGCCGAGGCGAACACGCCGGCGCCGACGACAACGGCGATCCAGCACAAGTCGATGTCCCAGGCATACCAGTGATCCGGTGCGCCCCCGTCGTAGCTGAACGGGGCCATGAGCAGGAGCCGGCTGCCGTACGCGTCGCGGGCAACCAGGGGTTCCCCGGCCGGCCGCGAACAACCGGCCGGGCAGCCGACGCCGGGCTTCAGCCCGCGGTCCGCCAGCAGCTTGGCGACTTTGCCTGCTTCGGCCAGCGTCGTCTCATGGGGATCCTTGATGTCGGGGAACTCCTCGCGGGCGCTCAGGGCAGTCTCGCTCACCGCCTCGGCGAGCATCCTGGGCGCCGTCAGAGCCAGCCCGCACAGCAGCGCCCAGAGCTTCTGCCAGTCGTCAGTACCCTGGGCCATCTCCGCGCGCAGCGCCGCCCCGGTCTCCTCCGCGAGGGCGCGCAGCCACTGGGCTGGATGAAGACCCGTCTCCGGCGACTGCAGGCGATCGCAGAACTCATCGCCCACGATCTGGCAGGCCTGCGTCTCCAGATCGACCAGGCGAGACGGCCAGGTGAGGGCGCGGGCCCGGGCGAGAATGCGCTCGTGGGATGCCCGCCACCACGCCGCGGCCGGCGCGCCGCCAGCCACGCGATAGGCCAGCTCTCGGAACGCCGCCCGATCCGGATCCGCCTGCGGCTCTCGCGGCAACCGCCAGAACGCCGACTGGCCCTGGGCCACCCGCCGCTCCTGCAGCTCCAGGGCGCGACGTTGCGGGTTGCCGCTGAGGCCCTGGCGGTGAGTCTTGGGCTTGCGAGAGTTCCGCTTCTTGGAGGACACTCCCGTCAGCGTAGCTTCCCAGGCATGGCACCTGTTCACGCGCGAGGCGTGGCCGGTGATACCGGCAAGAAAGATCCCGTCGCCGCCGATGGAGGCGACCGGCGCGCCCAGCCGCCGCACTTTGCCCAGATTCGCCCGGTCTGCTCCGGCCAGCGTGCCCAGCGTGCCGCCCACGTACGCCAGGCCGGCCATCGCGGCAGGATGGAACAGAAAGGCGGTCAGCACGGCGAAAAGCCCCGCAGCAGTGCGGGAACCGCGATCCCCAGTCCCGGCGCCGGTCGCGCCACCAGGTGCACCAGGACGCCGACGATGGCCACGGCGGCCAGCGCGCGTCGCCGCGACCTGGACCTGGAGACGGTGGTCGCCTTGGCCGTGGCCGACGTGTCCAGGCTCGCGAAGCGACCGCGCAGCGGCTTGACCTTGACTCAGAGGACCCGGCCGAGATCATCGAGCAGCAAGGAGGATGGGGATCACCTGCGTCCGAAGGTGGTGGCAACGACCGGACCACCTGCGGCCGCACAAGTCAAGCGCACTGTAGGTGGCGCCCCGAGTGACCGTGAATCACCGTCGGACTCCTTGCTGACGGTGCCCAGTCATCCCTCGCGACCTGCCGGAGGCGCTGTCCGTGCTGATGGCCTAGGTTTCAAGGGATCTGGAAAATGCAAAGGCTTCCTTGCGGCAGATTGATCTCTATAACTTTGCCGACCGCGAGCTGGAGACGGTCGATGTCTCGGTGAAGCATCAGCGCCGGTATAGGTGGGTTGGAGCCAAGGGTGATACGGGCAAGCGGCCGCGTGTAAAGAATCCGCTCGACCTGTGCGGTGAGGCTAGCGCCAGTGGCCGTACCTGGTGTCGCGGGGCTGAGCTGGACGTCTTCGGGCCGGTAAAACACTTGAACTCGGCCGTCCATGCCTGGTTCCGCTGCGTAGCGGAAAACGAGTTGTCCGATGTTGGTTGTGCCGTTGGCTGCTATGCCATATCCGAGTTCTGACCAGCCGAGCAAACGGGCGACGTCGGGGTCGGCTGGCTCGTCGGCGACTTTGACGGCCGGTCCGGTCTGGCGTAGCTGCCCGCCGACGATGACGGCCAGGTCATCGCCGATGCTCAGTGCCTCGTCCCGGTCGTGGGTGACGTGCGCGGCCGGAATCTCAAGCAGGGTGAGGAGCCGCTGCAACAGGACACGCATGTCTTCGCGGGAGGGCTGGTCGAGGGCCGATAGTGGCTCGTCGAGCAGGAGGAGGCCAGGCTTGATCGCGAGCGCGCGGGCGAGGGCCACCCGCTGGCGTTCCCCTCCGCTGAGCGAGCGCGGCGACCGGTTAGCGAGATGCCCGATTCCGAGCTGGCGCAGCAGGTCCTCGGCGCCGTCGGGGTTCGCCGCGCGGCTGGCTCGTGGCCCGAATCTGACGTTGTCCCTGACGGTCAGGTGGGGGAAGAGCGCGGCGTCCTGGAAGACCAGGCCGATGCGCCGCCGATCCGGCGGCAGGCTGGTGATGTCGGTGCCAGCGAGCCTGATCTGGCCGGATTGCCGCGGGCGGAGTCCGGCGATGGTCTCCAGCAGCATCGTCTTGCCAGCGCCCGATGGCCCGAGCACGACCAGCACCCGGTCAGCTGGAATATCGAGGCTGACCGGGCCAAGTGTGAAGCCCCCGGCCTGGGCTGTCAGCTCGCTGATGCTGAGCCCGGGGTTAGCTGTAGGCACGATCAACCCGCGCCAGCAGCCTGCCTGAGGCGAGGGTCCGCAAGACCAGGAATGTGGCTAGCGTGACGACCAGGAGCACCACAGCGGCCGACGCTGACTGCGTGAGACCGGACTGCAGGAACAGGTTGTAGATCTCGACCGGAGCGGTGGCGGGGTAGTAGGCGATGATCACCACAGCGCCGAACTCGCTGATCGACCGGGCGTAGACGAGCACCGCGCCGGTCAGCACCCCGCGCAGCCCCAGCGGCAGCGTGATGCGCCGGAAGGCGTGCCACGGTGTGGCGCCCAGGCTCCGGGCTGCCCGTTCCAGCCTGGGATCGATGGCCTCGAACGCGACCCGGGCGCTGTTGACAGCAAACGGCGCGCTGACGAACAGCATTGCGGCCACGATCCCCCACTGCGATCCGTAGAACGACACCCCCAGGTGGGTTGCCGGGCCGCCGACCCATCCTGTCCTGCCGAGCAAGAACAGCAGCGCGATGCCCGCGACCGTATGCGGTACGACCAGCGGAAGGTCGACCACGGACTGGATCACGCCCCGGCCCCGGAAGCTGCCGCGGGCGAGGATGTAGGCGAGCGGCACCCCCAACAGCGTCGCAATCCCGGCAGTGATCGCCGCCGCTTGCAGGCTGAGCAGTATCGCGTCCCGGATCGCAGCGGTGTCAGCGGCGTGCCGCAAGCTGGCCACCGACGAGGTTGTCACCAGCCGGATGATCGGCAGCACAATGAACGCCAGCAGCAGGCCGCCGAGCAGCCAGGTGACGACCCCGAACCAGCCCGATGGCCAGCTGCGAGCAGGCTGCCTCGCTTCTGTCGTTGTCACGTGGTCATTGTGCCGCCGCGAGCCCACCAGGCTGCCTCGTCCTTAGCAACCTGCGTCTGGGCCTGCCCGTCAACGTCTCACCCGCCCGATGAAGGCCACCGCGTGGTGAGCGGCTTCAGCGTTGCGGGGAGTTTGGCCTGGCTGCTCGCCAGTGCAGGCGAGATGACCACGAACCCAGCGCTGCGCATGATCGCCTGGCCCTGCGGGCTGAGCACGAAGCCGACAAACTTCTGGCCCAGCGCGGCGTCGGGTGCGCTGGCCGGGATGGTCAGCCCGTAAATGATCGGCTTGGCGGTCAGCGCGCCCAGTGACCCGGCGTGGATGGTGACCTTGGCATAGTCGGCCGCCAAGGCCGGGTCGGACAGGTTGACCTGCGCGGGGAGCGGGATATATTTCAGGTGCTCCTCTTGCGCGGTGGATTTGTAGATGGCCAGGTAGTCGATCTGCCCGGATTGCAGGGCGGCGATGAGCGAGGTCTCGGTCTCGGCGACGCTGGAGGCCGGGGAGTTCTTCAGCACAGCGGCGGACAGGCCCGGGTCGTGGTAGTAGCTGTCGGCCAGCTGGAGCATCTGCAGGGTCTGGTAACCAGAGGGGTCCGCAGCCGGGTTGGACCGGCCGATGTGCACGCCGGGCTGGGCCAGCACCTCGTACCAGTTGGCGGCCGTGAGCTGGCTGGCGCCCGTGCCGTGACTGGTGTAGGCGAAGGTGATCTGGTTGGAGACAAAACCCACATACCAGGTCGCGTAGGGCTTCGAGCCGCTGAACATCAGCTTGGGGATCAGCGAGTAATCGGCCACGCCGAGGACGTCGGCGGGCTGGTGCAGCTGGGTGATGTTCTTGACCATGTCACCGCTGGCGCCGAACTGCGAGTGCGCGGTCACGCCAGGATTCTGCTTCTTGAACGCCGCCAGTTCCGCCGTGAACGGGGCCGACAGCGTGCCAGCGCCGAACACGATCAGCGTGCCGTGCGCCCCCGGCGCACCCGGGCTTGCGCTGCTGCCCGAACCGCTGCTGCTGCCGCAGGCGGCGGCCACGGTCACGACCAGGCACGCGGCTGCGGCAAGCCCGGCCAGGCGGAACCTGCGGCCCACGACTGCCTCCTTCTGTACTACTACAGACGGGGCAGAGCCTAACAGGAGCACCGCATCGTGCAGGGGGTGTCACGGCAGCCCGCGGTTCACATGGCGCCGCGCTGCCCTTACTCCGCCGGTAGGGTCCAGACCATGGCCAGGTATCTGCACATCAGCAACGAGATCGCCAGCGACATCGAATCCGGGGTACTTGATCCCGGAGACGAGCTGCCGAGCGTCCGCGATGCTGCGAACCGGTACAAGACGACGGGCTCGACCATTAGCCGTGCCTACCGCTATCTGTCCGACGCAGGTGTGATCAACGTCGCGGACCGCCGCCGGTCCCGGGTCGCGGCCGGAGGCGTATCCGCAGCAAGGCAGTTGCTCGGCGGCCATCCGGCGCTGCGGCTTGCGGGCAGCGATGACCCCGGGCTGGACATCGTGCTGTGCCACACCGGGGCCTCCGTCGTCACCATTGGAGCGCGCGGCAGCTTCCACGGCCTGACCAGGATCTGGCGGGGAACCGCCGACGCCGCAGCGATCCATCTGCGTCACCGCTCCGGCGGCCACAACAGCCCATTCGCCCGCACGCTGCTTCGTGGCCGCCGCCCGGCGATCATTCACCTGTGGCGCCGCGAACAAGGCCTGCTGACCCCGGACGGCAACCCCGATCACATCAGTGACCCCGGTGACCTTCGCGGCCTGCGGATCGCCCGCCGCCAGTTCGGCGCCGGCACCCGGGTGCTGCTGGACCGGCTGCTGGCCGAAGCGGGAATCGCACCAGCCTCGGTGACCGGCCCAGAAGCAGCATCCCATCTGGAGGTGGCCATGTCGGTCGCCTCCGGCCAGGCCGATACCGGGCTCGGGGTGCGCGCCGCTGCCACCGCTCTCGATCTGGGTTTCATCCCGGTTGTCTGGGAAGACTTCGACATCGTGCTCAGCGGCGACGCCCTGGCAGCCGCAGAACCGCTGATCTTTGCCCTGCGCGACCCGGACGTGCAGTCGTCGATCAGCGCTTTGGGTGGCTACGACCCGTCCTGCGCCGGCTCGGTGGAAATGCTGGCCTGATCACACGGCTCGGCCCGTGGGGACATTTGCCCAGTGATCAGTAGGAGATCGTTTTCGCCTCTCTCGCCGACCAGATCCGTACCAGCTCGACCCGGTTTGATGGTCTCCGTGAGTGATCGCAGCGAACCGTCAACGGCTGCCTGTTCTGGCATGGACCTGGCGGCTCATCGGCCAGGCCATCCAGGCTACTGGAGGCCGGGCACCGTGCTCGCACTGGTGACCGTGCTCAAAGCCGCAAACACCGCGCTCAAAGACACGAGTGCCGCCTGAGGTTGACACAGGGAATGTCATGCGGCGACCTTGGTTCCTCCCATACCAGACGCGTGGTGACCACAGCGGGAACCGTTGCGCGCCCGCATGCCGCCCCGCGATCACCTGATGCGCCGACCCATCTCCTTGATCGTATAACCGCCCAGCTCCTCGACTGCGGCCTTGAACCGATCCGAGTGCAGCAGCGCCCACAGCGGGGCCAGCAGCGGGCTTCCCAGCGCATCAGTGGTCACGACCAGGTCATAGGGCTCACGGGTGACCGGCACGAAGTCGAGGCCGAAGGCGCGCGCAGCCGCCATGATCCCCATGCCGGTGTCGCCGCGGCCAGCGGCGATGGCCGCGGCCACCGCCAGGTGGGTGGGCTCCTCGCGGGCGTAGCCGTTGATGGCGTCCGGGTTGATCCCGCGCATGCCCAGCTCGTAGTCGAGCAGCACGCGGGTGCCCGCGCCGCGCTGGCGGTTGACGTAGCGCACGCCTGCGCGAGCCAGATCCTGGATGTCGGTTAGGCCAAGAGGGTTGCCCGCAGCGACCATGAGTCCCTGGTCGCGGTGCACGAGCCGGACGACGGACACATCACGGTCGCCGAGGATGCGGTCGAGATAGGGCAGAGTGTACTCGCCGGTGGCTGGATCCAGGAGGTGGGATCCGGCGATGTGGCACAGCCCATCGCGCAGGGCGACCAGTCCGCCGAGGGAGCCCACGTTTGATGACGCCAGGGTGACCAGGGGGTCGTCAGCGCGCAAAGCGGAGGCGGCGAGGTCAAGGGTGAGATCATGCGAGCCGATGGCGACGATCGTGCGGGAGATCTCTTCAAGGCCGCGCAGCAGCTCGATCTCGACTTCGGCACCGGGGTGATAGCCCTCAAGCCCGGCCGGGACCACGAGCAGCCCGTCCGCGCGGACCAGCGAGGTCAGCACTCCGGCGCCTCGCGGCAGCGGGGTGGCCACCGTCGTGCCGCCCACCACGCCAAGCCGCACCCGCACCCAGTCGTCCATACCGAGGGGGGAGGCGAGCTTTCGGGCCAGCCGCGCCAGTGTCCGCGGGCGCCGACGTGGCGCGGCTCCCTCCAGCTCGGCCAGGAGCGGCTCGGCGAATATGTCGAAGGTCAGCGCCGCGGACACCGGGTAGCCGGGTGCGCCGAGAACCGGAGTGTGTTCGACGACCCCGAGTACCACCGGATGGCCTGGCCGTACCGCGACCCCGTGGACGGCCAGCGTCCCGAGCTCGGCCACGACCCTGGCCGTGTAGTCGTCGCGGCCGGCGCTCGCCCCGGCCACGATGATGAGCAGGTCGCAACAGGAGACTGCGGCGCTGACCGCGCTGGCGAGGCCGGCCGGATCGTCGGGCTCGATCGGCAGGCAATTCGCCGCACAGCCGGCCTCCCGCGCCTGGGTGGCGAGCATGAGCGAGTTGGTGTCGATGATCTCCCCGGCGCCGGTCTGGGTACCAATCGGCCGCACCTCGTCCCCGGTCGGCAAGATGGCGACGACCGGGCGGCGGCGCACCAGGATGTCGGTGGCTCCTGCGGCCGCCGCGGCGGCGACATCGGCGGCGCGCAGCCGATGGCCCTCGGGCAGCAGCAGCTCTGCGGCGCTGACATCCTCGCCGATCGAGCGCATGTGCTGATAAGGCGGCACGGCCGCGCGCAGCTCGGCGGTGTCACCGCAGTAGTGCACGTGCTCACGCATCACGACCGCATCGCGCCAGCTAGGCATCGGGTCCCCGGTATCGACGACGTCGTAGGCGTCCGGCTGCAGGTAGATCGGCGTGGTCTCGCTCGCGCCGAGGGTGTCGGCGGCGCGCACCGCGATTCCGTCCATGCCCGCGGCATCGAACGGCGGTGAAGAACGGACGGCCCACACGGGCCCGGCGGTAACCAGTCCCGCGGCCTCCTCAACCCGGACCCGCGTGGCCGGCAGCCTGGCCGGGCAACCCGCGGCCTCGCATGCGCTGCGCCAGGCATCCAGGGCGCGGGCAGCGGGAACGTCGCGAATGAACGGGCTATCAGCCATGACCTTCATCAACGGTACAGGGTGACCTCGACCTCGGTACCCGACCCGAGTCCGGTCGCCTCCTCGGGAACGATCACGTACCCGTCGGCGGCGGTGAGCACAGACAGCAGCGCCGACAGGCCGAACACCGGGATCGCGATGCCGTTACTAACCCGGACCTGGACGACATCAAGGCGTCCGGTCGCAGAGGCCACGTCACGCTCAAGCCGCGCCCGCACCACGGGCTCGGCCGGTGGCATCGTGCATCCGCCGACCAGGTGCACGAGCGGCACCCCGATCAAGCGGAACACCACGAGCGCAGAGCGCGGGTTTCCCGGTAGCCCGATGACAGGCACGCCGCCGCAGTCGGCCAGCAGCGTGGGCTTGCCTGGCCGGATCGCAAGGCCGTGGCACCAGATGCCCGGCAGGCCGAGACGGCGCACGGCGGTGGCCGTCTCATCGCGCGCCCCGACCGACGAGCCCGCCGAGACCACGATTAGATCGCTGGTCGTGAGCGCGGCACGGAGCGCCGCCTCAAGAGCCTGAGGATCATCGGGTACGATGCCGCCCTGGATCGGCTCGCCACCTGAGTCGGTTACCAGCGCGGCAAGGGCCACCGCCGAGCTGTCGCGCACCTGACCGGGCCTCAGCGCCTCGGTCTCTGGTGGCACCACTTCATCGCCGGTCGAGAAGATCGTCACGCGCGGGCGGGCATGGACCGGCACGGTTGCGATGCCGGCCGCCGCCAGCATGCCGAGGTCCTGGGCGCGCAGCGGCCGGCCCGCTGGGACGAGCGCGGCTCCACGCGCGGCGTCCTCGTCGGCGCGCACGACGCCGTCTCCGGGGGCAACGGGCCTGACAACCTCGATCGTGCCTGCCATCGCCTCCTGCGTGTACTCGACCATGACCACCGCATCCGCGCCGGGGGGCAGCACGCCGCCGGTGGGCATGCTCACCACCATCCCCGGGCCGGCCGTTACATCTGGCTCTGCGCCCATCCGCACGGCACCGGCGAGCTGGAGATAGCCGGGCAGCCCTTCTGAGACCCCGTAGGTGTCCGCGGCGCGTACGGCAAAGCCGTCTACGGTCGAGCGGGCGAAGCCGGGTAGCGCGTGCGGTGCGGTCACCGCTGCCGCCGGAATCCGGTGCAGGGCGTGGGTGAGCGGGAGCATCTCGGTCGGCGTGCGCCGCTCAGGCCTGAACCCGGCCAGCGCCGCCGCGACCGTCCGGGTGCTGAAGAATTCCCTCGCCGCATGGGAAGCCCCATGAGCATGGATATCAGGCTTCGTCGCGACTCCCCTGACCATCCGGCGGCGGGCCCGGCCTAACGCCGTTCGCCGCCGCGGGCGCCACACCACCCGGATCTGACCGGCTGGCGCCAGCGGCGCGCGCGAGCCGTACGACGCTGACAACCGGGCCAAGCGCGACCTGGCCCAGCCCGCAGATCGAGGTCCTGCGCATGACCTCTTCAAGCTGGAATATGCGCTCGTCCACATCGCCGGGCCCGCCCCCGCCCGCGAGCAGGTCGCTGAGTATCTGGTGCGCCTTGCTGGAGCCGACCCGGCACGGAACACACTTGCCGCACGACTCGTTCCGGAAGAACCGCAGCACGTTCGTTGCCGCGGCGAGCAGGTCGGTGCCCTCGGCCAGGACTACGAGCGCACCCGAGCCCAGCATCGATCCGGCCTCGGCCAGCGCATCGAAGTCGAGCGGCACATCAAGCTGGTCTGGCCCCAGGAAGTTCGACGAGGCGCCGCCCGGCTGAATCGCGCCGAGTGCCTTGCCGCCGACCACCCCTCCGGCTCGATTCAGGAGCTGCCTGGCCGTGCTGCCCATGGGCACGCAATACACGCCGGGGCGTTCCACGTGGCCAGAGACCGCGAAGAACTTCAGCCCGGTGTGGCCGCCGGTGCCCTGCCGCTTCCACCAGCCGGCTCCGCGCCCAACGATGATCGGCACATGCGCGAACGTCTCGACCGAGTTCATCAGAGTCGGCTGTCCCCACAGGCCGTACACCCCGGGGAACGGCGGTTTGTTACGCGGCTCACCGCGATGCCCCTCCATGCACTCGATCAGCGCCGACTCCTCACCAAGGATGTAACCACCCGGCGAGGTGAACACCTCGATCGACAGCCGCCGGCCGGTGCCCGCCACATTCTCGCCCGCCAGCCCGGCGGCGCGCAGCGACTCGATCTCACGGCGGATCACCACCTGCTCCGGGCGGTACTCGTGCCGGATGAACACCCAGCCCTCCTCGGCGCCGACCGCCATCATCCCGAGCAGCAGCCCCTCCAGCACGAGATGGGGCTGCGCGGCGAGGATCTGCCGGTCCTTAAACGTCCCCGGCTCAGATTCGTCGGCGTTGCAGATGGCGTATTTGGGCACTGCGGCCTGCGCCGCGACCAGCTCCCACTTCTTGCCTGTGGGGAAGCCGGCGCCGCCCATTCCCCGCAGCCCAGCGTCCTGCAGGATCGCGATGAGCTGGCCGGCCTCCAGCTCCCCGGCCAGCGCGGCGCGCAGCGCCCCATAGCGCTCCTGCACGGTTGCATAGGGGTCGTTGGGCCAGGGCAGGTCAGCTGAGTGGCCGCGCACCGTCGGCGGCGGCGTCTGGCCGATCCGCGCCTCGGCGATCAGGGTGTCCGCGGCGCCGACGTTCGCCGGGTAGTGGTCGACGCTCACGGCTGGCGCCGAGTCGCACCGCCCGAGGCATGACACCTCGACAAGATCGATCTCGGTGTCCTCGCCGTAACGTTCCCTTAGTGCCGCGATGCGCTGGTCCGCGCCGCGGAGCCAGCAGGCCAGGTCGTGGCACACATGCAACGCCACCGTCTTCGGCGGGCTGGTATGAAAGTGCGGATAGAACGAGATCAGCCCTTCGATCTCATACAGGGGCCTGCGAACCTCCCTGGCCAGCGTCACCAGTTCCTCGCGCGGCAGCCAGCCGACTCGCTCCTGGATGGCATACAGCGCCGGAATCAGGCTGGGGCCGGGGAACTTGCCCGCTCTCGCCTCCACACCGGGCACCCGCGGCCGGGCCTTCGCCATTACCAGTCCCGGGTCTGCGGTGAACCGCCGTGGGTCGATCGAGGCCCGTCCGGCGCGGCCGCCGCCTCGATCCGCACCGCGCAGAACTTGAACTCGGGGATCTTGCCGACCGGGTCGATTTCATCGATGGTCAGCAGGTTGGCCGCTGCCTCACGGAAATGGAACGGGATGAAACAGTTGCCCCGGGCCTCGCGGTGCGAGAGGCGGGCGGCGAGCACGATGGTGCCCCGACGCGAGCTCACCCGGGCCATCTCGCCGTCGGCCAGACCGAGCTCGGCTGCGTCATCAGGATGCACGTAGACCTCGGCCCGCGGGCTGATGGCATCGAGCGCGTAGGACCGGCGGGTCATCGAACCGGTGTGCCAGTGTTCGAGCAGCCGGCCGGTGTTGAGCACGAACGGAAATTCCTCATTCGGCAGCTCCTTGGCTGGGAGCCACTCCGCGGGGACCAGGTGGGCCAGCCCATCGCTGGTGTTGAACCGGTCGCCGAACATGACGACGGTGCCGTCACTGTGGTCAGGATCGGCATTCGGGTAGAGCTTGCCGGCAGGCCCGAGATTGGCGTAGGTGAGGTTGGCGTAGCTGGGTGTGACCGCGACTATCTCCTCGAAGACCTCACCGGGCGATGAGTAGCTCCAGCCAAGCCCGATCCGGTTCGCGATGTCCTGAAGGACCTGCCAGTCTGCCCGGGCACCGCCAGGCGGATCGAGCACCTTGCGTCCCCGCTGCACGCGGCGATCGGTGTTGGTGTAAGTGCCGTCCTTCTCCAGATAGGAGGAGGCGGGCAGGATGACGTCGGCGAACTCGGCGGTCTCGGTGAGGAAGATGTCCTGGACGGCGAGGAAGTTCAGCGCTGACAGGGCCTTGCGGACCTTGTTGATGTTGGGGTCGGATAGGAAGGGATTTTCTCCCACCATGTACATGCCGCGCACCCCGCCCTTGAGCGCGGAGCCGATGATCTCGGTGACGGTGAGCCCGCGTGTTGGGTCCAGATCGTCGGTGCCCCACAGCCGCTCGAACCAGGCGCGTACGTCGGGGTCATCCGCGTTCTGGTAGTCCGGGTAGAACATCGGGATCAGCCCCATGTCCGAGGCTCCCTGCACGTTGTTCTGCCCGCGCAGAGGATGCAGCCCGCTACCCGGCCGCCCGATGTTGCCGGTGATCGCGCACAGCGCGATGAGACAGCGGGCATTGTCGGTGCCCGTGGTGTGCTGGGAGATTCCCATGCCCCAGAAGATCACGCCGGCCCGCGCCTCGCCCCACGCCCGGGCCACCCGCCGGATGACGGCGGCGTCGACGCCGGTGATCTGGGCGGCTCGCTGCGGCGGGTAGTCCTTGACTGTCGCCGCGAGTGCCCCGAAGTTCGTCGTCCGGTGCTTGACGAACTCCGCGTCGGTGAGCCCGAGGCGGATCACCTCGTGCATGACGCCGTTGTAGAAGGCAACGTCGGTGCCGGGCTTGAGCTGGCAGAAGATGTCAGCGTGGTCGGACATCTTGTCGGCCCTCGGGTCGATGTAGATGATCGTGGTGCCGTTGCGGCGTGCCTGCTTGAAGAACGACGACGCGACGGGGTGGTTGGCTGTCGGGTTGCTTCCCGTGACGATTGCCACGTCGGCGTTCACCACGTCGCCGTAGGTCGTGGAGACGGCACCGGAGCCGATTCCCTCGAACAATGCGGCCACGCTGGACGCATGGCAGAGCCGGGTGCAGTGATCGACGTTGTTGGTGTGGAAGCCGGTCCTGATGAGCTTCTGGAAGAGGTACGCCTCCTCGTTCGAGCACTTGGCCGACCCGAAGCCGGCTATCGCGCCTGGCCCGCTCTCGGCGTGGATCCCGGTCAGCCGGCGGGCGACCAGGTCCAGCGCCTCATCCCAGGTAGCCTCGCGGAAGTGCGGCAGGACCTCGGCGTAATCGACCAGGCCGCCTGGCCTGCGCCCACGGCGCCGCTGCCCACGGTCGCCGCCCTCGCCATCGCGTCCCCCCGGCCCGCCGGTCCCCTTCCGCCCGGCGTTTCCCGGCCCGTTCATCTCGCCGCGCACGTCGGCCGACAGCGCGCCTTTGGGGTATGCCTCGTCGCGGCGGATCAGCGGGGTGGTGAGCCGTTGCGGTGAGGCCGCGTAGTCCCAGCCGTAACGCCCCTTGACGCACAGCCGGCTCTTCGAGCCCGGCTGGTCCCGGCCCTCGGCAAACGCGATCGCCCCCCGCTGCCTGTCGACGTGGTAGGTGAGGGCGCAGCCGACACCGCAGTAGGGGCAGACGCTGTCAACCGTGTCAAGCTCGCTGCGCGGCCGGATCGGTATGTTGTCGACCGGCTTGTTGGTCAGCGCTCCTGTCGGGCAGGCCGCGACGCACTCTCCGCAGGTCACGCACGACGACGCGCCCATCGGATCGTTCAGGTCAAACGCGATCCTCGTGCTGTAACCCTTGCCGCTGCGCCCGATGACGTCGTTGCCCTGGATGTCATCGCAGGCGCGTACACACCGGTCGCACAGGATGCACGCGTCGTGGTCCACGGCGATGACCGGGTTGGAGATGTCGGCTCCGCGGCCGGTGGCAACGGGGAGGCCGTCCTCGCGGGTCACCCCGTAGCGGTCGGCCAGGGCAAGCAGTTCGTTGTCGCCGGTCGTGGTCTGCTTGGGGTCACGGTCGCGGGCCGGCTGGTCGGCCAGCAGCAGTTCGGCCAGGGTCGCCCGGCTGCGCTCAACGTCCGGGGTGGAGGTCCTGACGTCCATTCCGTTCTCGCAGGGCCGCACGCAGGAAGCGGCGTATACGCGCGCGCCGACGTCGACCACGCATATCCGGCAGACACCGACTGGGTCGAAGCGCTCGTTGTGGCACAGGACGGGGATTTCGATGCCGGCAGCCTTGGCCGCGGCCCAGATGGTCGTGTCCTCAGGGACGGTGAGCTGATGTCCGTCAATCGTGAGGGTGACAGTCCGGGTCCTGACTTGGGCGGGAACAGCCATGCGAGCAGTATCCGCCCTGGTCCGACCAAGCCTCAAGGCCTGTGGCCGCGTGATCCTACCTGGTAGTCCACCAGCGCTTGAGCCCTACTCCAATTGGAGATCCGCCAGCACTGCCGGGTCAGGGCGGCCCTGGCGGTCAAGCCCACGCGCCGCGTAGTAAGCGGCGATCATGCCGCGCAGCCGTTCGGATGTCAGCGTGGCAACGCGGCCGGAGGCCAGCTGCAGCGGCTCGGACAGCACCCGCTCCGGCAGCCAGTCATCGGCTGGCTGCCAGCCCTCGCGGATATTGAACACCCGCTTAGCCAGCACGATCCTGCGTGCCGTCCGCCGGAGTTCGGCGCCGTCGACGGCCCAGCCGGTAACCGCGGACAGCAGCGCCGCCCACTCATCGAAAGGCTCGCTGAAGACGCCGCGCAGGAACTTGCACAAGATGAGCGAGTCCATGACCGCGGCACGGTCCTCGGTCTCGATTGCGGCCGCGGCATGCGCCTCACCGCCCGCGAGGCGGTCGTGGTCGCCGGACAGGTCGGCCTCGTAAGCCCCGGACCGGTTGTGGTCCGCCCCCCTGGAGTTCACCGCCAGGCCCAGGGCCATCGCCTGCATCGTGCGGGGCTCGTAGCCGGGCATCTCCATTCCCTTGACGTGCGGTGCGAACGTCGCCGAGCCCCCGCCGACGCGCTCGGCCGCGCGCCGCGAGCCCTCAGCGAGCAGTTCACCGAGCCCGTGCCTGGCACCGATCTCGGCCAGCGCGCGCATCAGCGCGTCCGCGTCCCCGAAGCGCAGCCAGGGCGCGTCGATCATGCCGCGCTCGGCGCATTCCATCGCCCAGGCGATGGTCCCGCCCGCCGAGATGGTGTCGAGCCCAAGCTCGTCGCAGAGCCCGCTGGCGGCAAGGACCGCGTCCGGGTCGGAGACCTCGCACATCGGGCCGAGCGCAAAGACGTTCTCATATTCGACGCGCACCTTCTTACCGCCACGCGCCGCGTAGATGTGCTCGCAGCCGATGGTGCACGATGCGCAGCTGTTGCGCGCGACCCGGCGCATCTCCGCGAGGTCTTCGGCGGCCAGCCGCGGCGCCCCGGCGAATACCGCGGCCTGAAAGTTGCGGGTGGGAAGGGTGCTGATGGCGTTGAAGGCGAGCAGGTTAGCCAGCGTGCCGAGCTCGCGGTACTTCGCGGTGGCCGGCCCGAACGAGCGGGCGCGCAGATCGCGTGCCGCGCCGAGAACGGCCTGCGGGTCCGCCGACACGACCTTGGTCGCCGCACGGACCGCAATGGCCTTGATCCGCTTGGCGCCCATCACCGCGCCAAGCCCGCCGCGCCCGGCGTGCCGCCCGTCGTGGGAGATCGTCGCGTAACGGACGCCGCGCTCGCCGGCGGGCCCGATCGCGGCCACCCGCCAGCTTCGCCCCAGGATCCCCCGCAGCCGCCTCTCTGCCTCGGCCGCGGGCAGCCCGCTCAGCTCAGCGGCGTCAATGCAGCGAGCGCCCGCACCGTCGACGAGCAGCACCGACAGCTGCGCGCAGACGCCGCGCACCACGATCGCGTCGTGGCCGGTGAGCTTGCCCGCGATCGCGAACTGGCTGGACGCGAGCGCGTCGGTCAGCATGCCAGTCAGCGGGGACTTGGCCACGACGGCGAATTTGGCGCTTGTGGTCAGCGGGGTGCCGACGAGCGGGGAGAACACGAAGGCCAGCGGCGCGGCCGGAGCCAGCGCATCGACGCCGGGCGGCCCGAGGTGGTGCATCAGCCAGGCGCCAAGGCCGACGCCGCCGACGTAAGCGCGGAGTAGTTCATCCGGCAGCGGCAGCGCTGCGGCACTGCCGGTACCTACGTCCACGACGAGCGCCCGGCCGAAATATCCGCCTGCCGCCACCTGGATCAGCCTCCGGCGTCCGCGGACAGGAAGAACACGGTGTCACCGGTCGCCAGCGGGGTCTGGCCGTCCCTGGTGATCTGCTCGCCATTCAGCGCCGCCACCACGTGCCCGTCGAATGCGAGCCCACAGGCAGCCGCGGCCCCGGCAACGGTGGCCGCGCGGACCGCCCGCGGTCCATGCTGGCCGTCCGCCAGCGCGCCGAAACGCTGGATCGTCACCTGCGGCGCGGGCCGGGCCCGCGCCGCCTGGTAGTCGGCCGGCTCGTTGATGTTGACCACCGAGTCGAGGTCAGGATCAAGCGCGGCCAGCACCGGATCCTCGCGCAGGTCAGCCTCACTCAGCCGGCAGACCGCGCACTCCTCGAAAAGGAACGCCGGCCGCAGCCGGCGCTGCGCCACCAGCCGTTCGGCTATTGGCGCCAGCGCCGTGCGATAGGAGGCCGCCAGCGGCTGCGGATAACCCCGCGCCAGGGGCAGCCCGACATCCGCCCCCTCCTGCGCCGCCCGCAGCACTCGCCGGACGAAGGCGGGGTGCAGGAAGGGCAGGTCAGTGGAACTAACGAACGTGATCTCGGCCCGGCTGGCGATCGCGGCCAGCCCGGCGGCCAGGCCCTGGACCGGGCCCATGCCCTCGCAAGGATCATCCACGACCTCGATGTGCGACGGCAGCGGCGGGAGGGCTTGACCGGGGGCCCGGACGACGACGACCGGCCCGTCGGTCACTCGCGAGATGACGCCGACCGTGCGCCGCAGCAGGGTCGAGCCATGCCATTCCAGGTCTGCCTTGGGAGTCCCCATCCGTGACGACCGCCCCCCGGCCAGCACAATCCCCGCAGAATTCGGCATAATCCGATCCTACGCACGCACGTGCAAATCTGACCTGCCCAACCGGCCCCGGGGTCCTGAACGTAGCCCCGGCAGCGAGTATCCGCGGGTGACCCGGGTGGGAACCGTCCCGCACGCCGGGGCGACGCGGGCCAGCCTGCCCCGCCGGCCCGGCAGCCGCCAGACGCCCTGCACGGCGGTCATCGGCTGTGACCCAGCAACGCCGATGTCGTCCAGGCCAGCGGCCGCCCGGTCACCCCCGCGGGCTGAGCCCACGTCACGCCAACACGGGCCTTCGCAGCGCGGACTGCCCCCGCTGCCTCCTTCTTGGCCATCGTCGGTTCCTCCCGCCATCCGCGCAAACCATGTGCCCGCGAGGGCTGCGGCAGACGTTACGCGACGGCCCACCTCCGCCGATATCAGGTCCCCGTGCCCGGCAATCGCTTGCCGAGCACGCCCGCGGCTCGCGAGCCCGCCAACAGCTGCAGGCGTTCTTCGACGCCGCGGACAGGCATGTGATGAAGGCGGCGTGCTCGCGGCGCAAGGGCTGCACTCTGCGTTCCGCGACGCCTCTGACCACTTGTGACCAAGCGTCTCTTGACGCGGGAGGGGTTGCTGAGGTAAGCCTAAAAACGTGGTGATTTACGAGTATCGCTGTGCGACAGATGGTGTGGTCGAGACCGCGTGGCCGCTCGGCACGGCGCCGGAGTCGAACATCTGCGAAGTTTGTGGCGGCGAGGCGAGGCGAGTTTTTTCGTCGCCGATGTTTTCGTTCTCATCACCTCGGTCACGTGAGCTGTCTGCCGCGATCGAACACGCGGAGAAGACTCGCGACCAGCCGGAAGTGGTTACCTCGCTGCCTCCAACCGGCGCCCGCAGGCGAACGCCTGTGCTTCCGTTGACCCCGGCGCTCCGGCGTCTCCCTAGGCCATAACGACGCTCCCCGATGGGAGGACGCGGGAATCAGCGGCGACGTGGTTACATCGTCTACCCCTGACAAGCGAGATGCAGTTCCCCAGCCGCTCAGGCGAAGATGTGAGGCGTTTTCATGGGTGCAGTAGGGCTCCTCTACGTAGGTGCTGTTCTGTTCGTTAACGGGTTGAGTTTGCTTGGGCTGGTCAAAGGCAAGTCGATGATTCCGATGAATCTGTTCGTCGGACTTCTGCAGGTCATCACGCCCCTGTACCTGATTTTCACCGCGAATGGAAATCAGGCGATAATTGTGGGTGCGTCCGGCCTATTCCTCTTCGGCTTCACGTACTTGTACGTGGCCATGAATAACGCCTTTGACCTGGATGGCACAGGACTTGGCTGGTTCTGTTTGTTCGTGGCCGTGGCCGCGTGCGTGTACTCGGGCTTCAATTTCCAGCTTGGGACCGCCACCGGCAACATCCTCGGCGTCCTTTGGGCGAACTGGGCCTTCCTGTGGCTCCTGTTCTGGTTCGTGCTCGGCCTAGGCAAGACAAACCTTACGAGGTACACCGGGGCTGTGTGCGCTGCCCAGGGGCTCTACACAGGGCTCCTTCCGGCGCTCATCCTGCTCAACGTCAGCTCGTTCGTCACAACGACGCTCGCGATCGTCATCGCATGCGTCGGGGTCGTCCTCGACGTTGTCTTCATTGTGCTCTTCAAGCCAAGATGGAGGGTCACTGAGGCGCCCGCGGTCTCGACCGCCTATGGCTGAAGTTTCGTCTGCCGGCAAGCCGTTCTCGGGAGATTCTCTGCGATAGGGAGATAATATCCGTGGGGTTACCACTCTAATCCGTGGCTGAAGTCATTCGTGAAATACGCTCAAGGGAGACCTTCGGGGAAAGGAATGAGGCATAATGCCTAAGAATATCTTCCCACTCGACAACACGAAGAAGTTCACGGACCAGAAGCTTATCGGCCACAATCGGTGGCATCCGGATATCCCTCCGGTCGCGAGTGTCAGGCCGGGTGATGTCTTTCGCGCCGATTGCCGCGAGTGGTTTGACGGTGCCATTCACAACGACGACTCTGCAGATGACGTTCGGCACGCCCCGCTTCCCGGCGTGCACGTCCTCAGCGGGCCGTTCCGTGTCGAGGGCGCGGAGCCCGGCGACCTGCTCGTCGTCGATATCCTTGAGATCGACGCGTGCGATCAAGAGGACGCGGGCGCGTTCTCCGGCATGGGTTGGGGCTATACCGGCGTATTCGCCACGACAAACGGCGGTGGCTTCCTCACGGAACGGTTCCCTGATGCCTACAAGGTGATCTGGGACTTCACGGGTGATGTCGCCACCTCACGGCACATCCCTGAGTGCTCGTACGTGGGCATCCATCACCCCGGCCTGATGGGTACAGCGCCGTCGGCAGAGTTGCTCGCGAAGTGGACGAAGCGCGAAACCGATCTGATCGCGACCGACCCCCAGCGTGTGCCGCCGCTGGCGCTGCCGCCCCTTCCGGACAGCGCCATCCTGGGCAGCCTCTCGGGTGCTGCGTTCAACAAAGCGGCTTCCGAGGCGGCCCGGACCGCTCCTCCTCGCGAGAATGGAGGAAATCAGGACATCAAGAACTTCACAGCGGGAACGCGGGTCTTCTACCCGGTCTTCGTCGAGGGGGCGAATCTCTCGTTTGGTGACCTGCATTTCTCGCAGGGCGATGGCGAGATCACGTTCTGTGGCGCGATCGAGATGGGCGGGTTCATGGACCTGCACGTCGATCTCATCAAGGGCGGCATGCAGACGTATGGAGTTTCCGAGAACGCGATCTTCATGCCAGGCATCCGTGATCCGCAGTACTCCGAGTGGATTGCATTCTCTGGCGTGTCGGTGGACTTCCAAGGCAAGCAGCACTACCTGAACTCGCAGTTGTCCTACGAGCGTGCGTGCCACCACGCCATCGACTACCTCATGAAGTTCGGCTACACGGACATCCAGGCGTACATGATCCTGGGCTCGGCGCCGATCGAGGGACGATTCTCCGGTGTGGTCGACATCCCGAACTCGTGTGCAACGGTCTACATCCCCAGGAGGATCTTCGATTTCGACGTCGCTCCGTCGACCGGCAAGCCGCACCAGGTGAAGCAAGGCATTCAGGTGCCGAGGTCCGCAAACTGACAGCGCACAGATGGTACCGGTTTGCGCTCTTGTGGATGCCCGGAACCGGATACGGCGTCAAGTGACGGTCGCAGCACGAGTGAGGCGGGCTCCCAGATGGGAGCTCGCCTCCCGATCCGCCCGTCCTCCATCGTTCCCGCGAGGTTGTTGACGGTTCCCCACGGGAAGCATACGGCGCCCCGCTTCGTCAGATCTCGTGGGAGGTGTGGACGCAATCATAAATCACACTGAGCGTGATCGCCTGCTCTCGCGCGCCACATCAGCATGATCCGCCAGCAGCACGCTCCTGACGACCCCGATCGTCATCCTGTCCATCGCCGGACTCTTATCTCGTCGAGTCGTGAAGAGTTCGAGAATCAAGATCGGCGCGGTGACTGGAACCTTCCTCAGCACATTCCGCCATCGGAGCCGCTTCTACACAACCGTAGGGGACGCGACTCCCTGACGGACGTACGCCTGGGTTATCTCTCCAACACTACTGATGCGTGCCATGCGGAAGATTCCGTCGGCTCTGCCTGAGGCGACAAGCGGCCTGCCCGAGTCGTCACGGATAACGGTCATGCGACTGATAAGTGCTGCGCGGCTGCGAACGGCCTCGGTCCTCGTCGGCGGGGCAGCGGGGGCGCTTGCGCGCGCGGGCATCGCCGAAGCACTGCCGCACCACGGCGCCCAGTGGCCGTGGCCGACGTTCACTGTCAACCTGGCCGGGACGCTGCTGCTCGCTTGGCTCACGACCCGCCTCGCCGAGCACGTCGCCCCGACGCGCTATTGGCGCTTCTTGATAGGCACTGGCTTCTGTGGTGCGCTGACGACGTTTTCGACTTTTCAGATTGAGACGATCCGGCTAGTGAAGGAAGGTCACCCCGGCGTAGCGCTCGGCTACGCCGCGGCGAGTCTCGCTCTGGGCATTGCGTGCGTGATCGGCGGAACGCTGGTGGCGCGCCGCAGGCGGTATGGATGATCGGCGTGCTGACGTGGATGGGGATCGGCGTCTTCGGTGCGCTGGGGGCGCTCACTCGTTTCCGCGTGGCAGCGGCGGTCGCAGCGCGGGCGGTGAGCGACTTCCCGGTCGGCACGTTCTTGGTAAACGTGACCGGGAGCTTCGTTCTCGGCGTGCTGACTGGGCTGTCGCTGCCCAGCGATCTCATGTTCGTCCTGGCGACGGGCTTCCTGGGCAGCTACACGACTTTTTCCACCTGGATGGTCGAGACACTGCGCCTCGGCGAGGACGGCGAGTGGCTCTTGTTGTATCTGTACCTCGCTGGGTCGATGCTCGCTGGTCTCGCAGCGGCGGGCGCAGGCTGGCTGATCGGAGGACTGGTCGCGTGATCGCCGACGCGCTAAAACTGTCGGTCTATTTCGGCGACAGCGCCGTGGCGGGCCCCGAGCTCGCGAGCGCGGCTTTGATGCGGCGCTTCGCGCGGCGCGGTGTGCGGATAGCCGCGTTGCTGCGCGGCGTGGAGGGCTTCGGTCTCAACCGGCGCATCCATGCCGAGCGATTTCCGGACATCTCGACCGACCTGCCGTTGCTGGCCGTCGCGGTCGATGAGCGCGAGCGGATCGAGGCGCTCCTCGATGACGTCGACGAGATCATCTCGCGCGGGCTCGTGACACTCGAGCACGCGCGGCTCGCCACGGATGAGGATGTGGCGCGGGCAACCTTCCCCGAGGGCGCTGGCCGGACGGGAAAGCTGACGATCTACTGCGGGCGGGGCGAGCGATCTGACGGTCAGCCCACGTTCCGGGCGGCCGTCGACGTGCTGCGCCGGCACGGGGCGGCCGGGGCGATTGTGCTGATGGGTGTCGACGGGGTCCTTGGCGGTCGGCGGAGGGAGGCGCGCCTGTTCGCTGCCAACACCGACTGCCCGATGGTGATCATCTCCGTCGGCGCCACCGAGATTCTCCGGAAGGCGCTGCCCGCGCTGCATGCGTGCCTCAAGAACCCGCTCATAACGATCGAGGGCATCACGCAGCTCAAGCACGACGGTGAACTGCTCGTGCCGCCACCGAGATGGGAGGTCCGTGGCGGCGATGAGCCCAACGTATGGCACACGCTGCGGATCTACACACGGCGGTCTGCGCAGGTGAACGGCCGCGCGCTGTACAGCGAGCTTACGCGCCGGCTGCGGGAGGTCGGCGCGGCCGGCGTGACGACGTGCCTGGGCGAGTGGGGCTTCTCGAGCGACGAGCGGCCGTACGGCGACCGCTTCGGCCGCTTGACGAGTCACGTTCCGAGCTACACGGTGTACATCGATCGGCCACGAAAGGTGGCCGAGGTATGGCCGATCGTCGACGAGCTCACGGCAGAGCATGGCGTCGTTACCTGGCTTGTGGTTCCCGGCTACCGCGAGCGTGCAGGTGAGGTCAGTCATGGTGGTCTTGACTTCGCAGTCAGCCCGCCGGCTAGCGCGGTCACTGGTGACAGCGCTAGCCGGCCAGCACCGGCCACGCGGCGCGCCGCAAGCCAGGAGGCTGCCTGGGTAAACCTGCTCGCCGCGCAGGCTGACGCCTTCGCTCGCGAGCGAGGCCAACACGAACCCCTCGTGCAAGTCACCCTCGTCGACGGCGAGCAGTTCTTCCTGGCCTCGCTCCACCCCGAGCCGGGCGACGGCTTCATAACGCTCTGCCCGCATCCAAAGCACTACGCAGAGATGATCGAGGGAAAGCAGGGCACCGTGCTCGCGCCCCGCGTTCTCGTAGTCCCACGCCAGTCCATTCTAAAGGTGGAGTTTCTCGCCAGAACCCCGCGCGGGACCCGATCGCTCATGGGATTCCACCTGCCGGAGTTAGAAATCCGCAGGTGGGTTGGCGGGCGGATCAGCCAGCGGAGCCAGGATTCCGCAGGCTCTTGCGGCCCGAGTCCCGATCGTGTCCCGGGTCAAGCTTCCGGCGCAAGATCTTCGGTTTGAATGTTGTGGATCGGGTGCCGCGACGGGTCGGCTCTGCTGCCGTTTCCGTAAAGGATTGATGTTAGGGATACCTGGCGTTTCGGGCTAATGGCACGTTAATGGCACGGGCATCAAGGCGGCGTTGGCGGCCCTGGTTCCCTGGGCCGGGTGGCCCTCATGTGACGACACCTTCGTCAAGGTAATCTTGACGGTATGACGCATCCTCGAATTTCGCCGCCAGGCTCCAGCCGACTCCAGACCCTGTGCTGCTCGTTCTGCACTAAGGACAAAGATGCGGTCGCCAAACTCATCGCCGGGCCAGGCGTGTACATCTGCGACGAGTGCGTGGGCATCTGCGACCTGATCATCGCCGAGAAGCTCGCGCCCGAATTCGGCTCATGGAACGAGCACCCGGACGATGAGATGCTGGCGAGCCTGGCGCGGATTCAAGCTGCGGTCTCCCAGGCCGACGCTGCCGTGCATGACCAGGTGGCCGTCCTGCGCGATCGGGGCATCAGCTGGACCCGCATCGGGAAAGCACTCGGCGTGTCGAAGCAGGCAGCATGGGAGCGGTTCTCCGGCATTCAGTCCTCTCCGAGGCGTTAGCGATTCTCGCTATCTGTCGATGTAACGGCAGGGCTCGTTGGCCACGTGCTGGCAGCACTCCATGATCACGGGCACGAGTCGCATGGTGATCGCTCACCGGCCCGGCGGTGGTGCGTGCCGGTGCCGGCGGGGGCCGGGCGCAGGCGTGCCGCCGGGTGGCGGGGGTGGCGGGTGGCGCGGTGGCGGGCTGCCCGAGAGTGCCGCCGCGACGTGCGGCAGGGCGAGGGCGAGCGCGCTGGCCTCGGGGTGCGGCAGCCCTCCGAGCAGCTCGCTGAACTGGTCGCGGAGCAGCAGCTGCGCCGAACGGAGCACTTGCTGCCCCGCCGCGGACAGGGCCAGTGCCTGCCAGCGGCGGTCGGCGGGGACCGGCGTGCGCTGGATCAGCCCGGCCTCCCCCAGCCCGGCCAGCACCTGGGAGACAGCCGGCCCGGAGACGCCGGCCCGGCGGGCAAGCTCAGCCGCTGGGAGCCCCTCCTCGCTGATGGCACGGAGGGCAAGGTACTGAGTCACCGTCAGCGGCGGCTCGTGGCCGGCCAGCAGCCGCTCGGCCCACCGCGCGGTGAGCAGGGCGACGACAGCCAGCATGTCGGCGGCGCCGGGCACCGGGTCACGCGGCCGTTGCCGAGGTGGCATAGATAAGGTACCTTATCTATTAAGGATGCTTACCGGATTCAGTCTCGCACAGACCGCGCCGCTGGGCGTGTTCCTGCTCATGGTCCCCGAAAGCGCGTGCCTCCCGGTGCCCAGCGAGATCACCCTGCTGGCCGCCGGGTTCGCCGTGCACCAAGGGCGAATGCCGTTCCCGGCCGCCGTCTCGGCCGCCACCGCGGGCAACCTAGCCGGCTCGCTCATCGCCTACGCCCTCGGCCGCCTCACCTCGCGGTGGCCGCTGTGGGCGCGGGCGCGGGCCGGGCTGCGCCGCTGCGACATCCTGCTCGCCCGGCACGGCGCCCGCGCCGTTTTCACCGCCCGGCTGATGCCGCTCGCCCGCACCTTCGTCTCCCTGCCTGCCGGCCACGCCCGCGTCCCGATTGCCCGCTTCACCGTCCTGACCACCCTCGGATCCGCGATCTGGGCCGCAGGGTTCGTGCTCGCCGGGATGCTGCTCGGCGCAAGCTGGGAGCACGCAGGCTACGCGCTGCGCATCCCCCTCCTGCTGCTCGGCGCAGCCACGGCCGTCGGCATCCTGCTCAAAACACGCAACAGGAAGCCCTGAACCACGACCATCAGGCCCACGCCTCAGTGGCCAAAAAAACGTGACCGTTGATCATGGAATCGTGGGCTCGCCGCCGACGCTCCGCGACGGGCACGGGCCCGCTGCGTTTGCGCCCGAGATCGCCGGGTAGCGGGTAGCGCACGAAGGCGGGGCGACAGCGCCGCTACATGGAAAACAATGGGAGACGATTTTGGCGAATGAGTCTGGACCTAAGGCAGGCGTCGAAGGCGTCGTGGAAGACGTGAAGGGCCGAGCCAAGGAAGCGGTCGGGACCGTGAGCGGGAACGAGTCGCTGAAGAAGGAAGGCGAAGCCCAGCAGAACAAGGCTGCCGCGCAGCGTGGCGTGGCTGTCAAGGAGGCCGAGGCGGAGAAGGCCCGAGCGGAAGCGAGCGCGGCCGAAACGGAGCAGCGCTCGCATCAGTAGGGTCCTGGGTTGAGCGGAGGCTCTCGGACCCGCCCGGGACCGGGAGCTTCTCGCTACAGTCAGCGCAATCTAAAAAGATTCGCCATGCTGTAGCTCTTCGAACGGGGGATTGGGTGGGCACATCACCAAACCAACGCGCGGCGCGCGGGTGGTGGCTTTGCTGATCATCCGTCTGCCATCGACCCGTCCCCTAAGGAGTAGGAGCCCGGCGTGGGTTTCGCAGGCATCGGCGGACCTGGGCGGCATCCTTTCGGCGAGCTGCCGATCACAACGCGAGCGGATCCGTGGCTGCGGTGCGTCCGCGAGGCGTGAGAACGAGCCGGCCACGGTGGTGATGCCACCGACATCTGCCCGTCCGCAGCCGGTTGATCGTTCCCAGCACCGCCGACCAGCGCCACACCTTCAGACCATGCCGGGACCCGCCCCGATCGCCCACCGAGGAAATCTGAAGATATCGCGCGAACGCGATATAGTGTGCGTGCGATACTCGGCCGGTGGACGAACACCACTGGGCCGTGGAGATCTCCGCGGAGGTCGAGAACTGGTATGCCACGCTCAAGAGCAAAGACAAAGCCGCAGCCGACCGCGCATTCGACCGGCTCGCCGAACACGGCCCCGCGCTGCGGATGCCACACGCCAGGCCGCTCGGCGGCGACCTGTTCGAGCTACGGTTTACCTGCGAGGGGACGGCCCGCCGGGTGACCTACTACCTCGACGTGCCGCGGAAGGTCATCACGCTGACGACCTTCCGCAAGCAGCGGCAGGCCGAGCGGCAGGAAGTAGCCAGGGCCAGGAAAACCCTGCAGGCCGATCAGGAAACGAGGAGGCACTGATGGCGGGCATCACCCTGAACGAACTCCGGGCCAAGTACCCCCCGGAGGACCGCGAGGAATATGACCGCGCCTACGCCGCCGCCACACTGGCCGGCCAGCTAGCCGAACTCGTCTACACCCTGCGCACCCGGGCCGGGCTGACCCAGACCGAGCTAGCACGGCGCATGGGCACCACCCAATCCTCCATCGCCCGCATCGAAAGCGGCGGCAGCCTGCCCACCATCGACATGCTCGCCCGCCTCGCCCACGCCACCGGCACCCCCCTGCGCATCGCCGCCCCCGGCATCACCGACGTCGACCTCGGCGGAGCGGCCTGACCAAACGCCACCGCGATCATCGGCGTCTCGCCTGCTCCGGCGTCCGGCTGGTCCGAGCGGTCCAGCAGGACGACCTCGATGGAGGGGAGATCGCTGATCCGCGAAACCCGGTAGGAACAAGGCGGCGGGAGGGTCAGGTCGCCGACGCGGTCTCCCGGACCTGCTAGCGGGGGATCAAGATCGCGACGACAAGAGCTAGCCCGCCACCGCGGTGCCCAGCGAGGAGCCCAGCCCGGCAAGTGTGCGCTGCGCAGGCGCGGCGCGCTGGCCAAGGTTCAGCGCACCATCTCTCGCACCTGCCCGACCAGCGGCCCCACGGCTGCCGCCACGTCGGCGCTTAGGCCGGCGCCAAAGCCGAATTCGCGGCCGACGACCGCGAGAACCACGAGCATTTCGGGCATCCGCCCGAGCGCTTGCGCCAGTTCGACGGTGTCGCCGAGACCGATGCGGTGTGAGCTGGCCGCGCCGTGCACGGTGCCGGTCAGCGCGTGGACCGCGAGTTCGTAACGGTGACCGGCTGACGCACCGGTATCGCGCACTGCGTCGATCACCACGGCCAGCTCGGCGCCGGCCCACAGGTCCATCATGGCGGCCGGCTCGCCGTCACTGAGCGCCAGGGTTATGCCCGCCAGGCTCGCGTCACCCATTTGCATGGCGCGCAGCCAGGCGACCGCGGCGGGGCCGACGCCGTCGTCGCGGCGGAACTCGTTGCCGACGCCGATCACCACCGTTCGCCGGCCGCTCCCGTCGCTGGATCGGCGCCAGAAGGGGTTGTCTTGCCAGGTCATGCGCGATCTACGCTGAGATCGAGGAAGTGGGTCGCGCAGGAGATGCACGGGTCGTAGTTGCGGATCGCCTGCTCGCACTGCCAGGTCAGCTGCTGGTCGCTGAGGTCCAGCCGGTCGGCGACGAACCGGCGGAGGTCGTCTTCGATGCTTGCCTGGTTCTGCGAGGTCGGCGGCACGATCCGGGCGGAGGTGATGAGCCCGTCGGCGTCGAGGGCGTACTTGTGGAACAGCACGCCGCGGGGCGCTTCGGTCGCGCCGTGCCCGACGGCGGCGCGCGGCGGAACATCCACATAGGGCCGTGCGGGCGGCTCGTACCGCTCGATCAGCCGCAGCGCCTCGTCCACCGCGTAGACCACCTCGACGGCGCGGACGAGGATGCTGCGGTAGGGGTTGCGGCACTCGTCGCCAAGCCCGGCCTCCTGGGCGGCCTGCCGGGCCACCAGTGAGAGCCACTGCCGGTTCAGGGTGTAGCGGGCGGCCGGACCGGTCAGGTAGCAGCCCCGTCCGGCCAGCCGGGCGTGCAGCGCGGTCGAGTACGGCACGTGCTCCTCGATGACGTGCTCCTCGAACTCCTCCGGGACAAACGTCAGCCCGCTGGTAGTGGTGAGCATGCCGCGCTCGATGGCGTACTGCCCCGGCGCGGCGAGCGCCAGCATCTCATGGTCGTGGTGGAAGTCAGGGAAATCGAACCCGGCCGCCCATCGCACAGTGTCCAGCGCCTGATCCAGCGCGATCCGCAGCTTCTCGGCGAGGGCGGCGAGCTCGGGCTTGGCTGGTACCCGGTAGAAGCCGCCCACCCGGACGTTGACCGGATGGATCGCCCGGCCACCGAGCAGTTCGATGATCTGGTTGCCGGCCTTCTTCAGCGCCAGCCCGCGCTCGACCAGATCTCGACGGTCTCGGGCGAGGTCGAGCGCGCTGGGGTAGCCAAGGAAGTCGGGCGCGTGCAGGAGGTAGACGTGCAGGGTGTGGCTCTCGATCCATTCCCCGCAGTAGAGCAGCCGGCGCAGCTCGGCGATCGGAGCCGAGACCTCGATCCCGCAGGCCGCCTCGATGGCCAGGCAGGCACTCATCTGGTAGGCCACCGGGCAGATCCCGCAGATGCGAGCGGTGATGTCGGGCGGTTCGGTGTGCCGCCGGCCGCGCAGAAACGCCTCGAAGAACCGTGGTGGCTCGTAGATCTCCAGCCGGACGTCCTCGACGGTGCCGGCGCGCACCCGCACATGCATTGCGCCTTCACCCTCGACCCGGGCCAGCGCGCGGACATCGAGCGTGCGGTCCGGCCGGTGGCTCATGCTCTCACCTTCCCACCACGTCGCCTGGGCCTGCCGCCGGCGGCGGCCCGACGGTGACCCGGGACAGCTCGATGAATGGTGCCGCCCCGGCGTTGAACGTGCGGAATGCCCGCAGCACGTCGGCCTCACCCATGCCGGTGGCCCGCAGCAGTCCCAACTGGGCGCCCGCATTGGGTGTCTCCACCGGGCCGAAACAGCCGTAGCAGCCGCGATGGTGTGCTGGGCAAAGGCCGCCGCAGCCGGCTTGTGTCACCGGGCCGAGGCACGGGGTGCCGTGCGCCACCACCACGCACACGTTGCCGCGTTCCTTGCACTCGAAACACACGCTGTGGGTCGGGATGCTGGGCTTACGGCCGGCCAGCAGCGCAGTGATGACCTCCAGCAGCTGGCGCCGGTCGATCGGGCAGCCCCGAAGCTCGAAGTCGACGTCGACATGGGCCGCGATCGGCGTCGAGGTGGCCAAGGCGGAAATATAGTCCGGCCGGGCGTACACGATAGAGGTGAACTCCGCGACGTCGGCGAAGTTCCGCAGGGCCTGCACGCCGCCCGCGGTCGCGCACGCCCCAATCGTCACCAGTGTGCGCGACATCTTGCGTACCCGGCGGATCCGGTCGGCGTCCTCCGCCGTGGTCACGGAACCTTCCACCAGGGACACGTCGTACGGGCCGGGCTGCACCTCGCCGGTGGCCTCCAGGAAATGCGCGATCTTCACCTGCCCGGCGATCGCGAGCAGCTCGTCCTCGCAGTCGAGGAGCGTGAGCTGGCAGCCGTCGCACGACGCGAACTTCCACACCGCCAACGTGGGTATCCCCGTCACAGCTCATCCACCCTCATCAGCGCCGCGGCCCGGTCGTAGCCGACCACTGGGCCGTCCCGGCAGAGCAGCAGCGGCCCGAGCTGGCAGTGCCCGCACCAGCCGGCCCCGCAGCGCATGTTGCGCTCCAGCGACACGCGAATCCGGGCGGCGGGAATTCCCACCGCCATGAGCGCGTCAGCTGCCAGCCTCATCATGATGTCCGGGCCGCAGACGAATGCCACGGTGTTGCCCGGGGTGAGCCGGGCGGGCCTGATGAGCGCCGTGACCAAGCCGACCTCACCGCTCCATGCACCGTCAGCCCGGTCGGCTGTGACCGCCACTTCGACCCCGGCGCGCCGCCATTGTTCCAGCTCGCCGGGGTAGAGCAGATCGTCAGGCGTGCGCGCGCCGGCCAGCAGCACGATCCGGCCGTACCGGGACCGGCCGGTGAGCGCGGCGAGCACCACCGGGCGCAGTGGCGCGAGGCCGATCCCGCCGGCGACGATCACAATGTCGCACCCGGCCGCGGACGGCACGTCCCAGCCCCTGCCGAACGGGCCGCGTACGCCGATGAGGTGGCCCAGTTGCGCCGCGTGCAGTGCCCGGGTGACCGCACCCACCGCGCGCAGCGTGTGCTGCATGCGGTGGGCGCGCCCGTCGCCGCTGTCACCCAGGCCGCTGACCGAGATGGGTACCTCACCGACGCCGAGCGCGGTCAGCATGGCGAACTGCCCCGGGGCGAACGCCGGGACCGCGCGCGCCGCTGCCGTCAGCTCCAAGGTGACCGTGTCGTCGGTGTCCTCCCGGCGCGAGGCCACCCGGTAGAACCGGGGCAGCGCCGCATCGGCGGCCGCCGGTTCGGCCAGTGTCGTCATGGGCGCCCCCCGGCCGCTCACGCGTCCTCTTGCCGGATCCCGGCTTGCCGGATCTGGGCCGGGGAGGCATACATGTCCAGCAGCCGCAACCGCGCCTCCTGCAGCCGCTCGCTGATGACCGGCGTGAACAAGCGCAGCACCGCGTAGCCGAACGCCGGATCGGCGTCGCAGCGACGGCGCACGGAGGGGGCATCGAACGCGATCGCCCCGGTCGGGACGCGGGCCACGGCACCGAAGTGCCAGCGGTAGGGCGGGTGCAGCCACGACCAGCCCAGCACCGCACCCGCACTAAAGGTCTCGACAATCTGATCGCCGCGGCCCGGCACCCGGAGGTCCAGGGCGACGCCGCCGTGTTCGATCAGCCAGAACCGGTCGGCAACACTGCCTTCGGTGAAGATGCGCTCACCGGCCGTGAAGGTCACCGGAGCGCCGTCGGCGGCCAGTACCGCGTTCTGCTCGCCGGTCAGCGTGGCAAAGAACGGGTGGGCGGCGATTCGCGCGGCTACCGTACTCATCATCATCCGGCCTCGTCCCCGGCCACCGCCTGATGCGGCTCGGCGGCAGTGGCCGTGTCCGTGTCCGTGCCCGCCGAACGCTGCAAGCTGGCCAGCGCGGACACCTCCTGCGTGATATCGATTCCGGTCGGGCACCATACGATGCACCGCCCGCAGCCCACGCATCCGGACGTGCCGAACTGATCATGCCAGGTGCCTAGCTTGTGGGTGATCCATTGCCGGTACCGGCTCTGCCCGCTGGTGCGTACGCTACCGGCGTGCAGGTAGGAGAAGTCCAGCGCATAACAGGAATCCCAGCGCCGCCACCGCTCGGCGTGATCGCCCGTCAGGTCGGTGACGTCCTCAGTTGTCGTGCAGAAGCAGGTGGGGCAGACCATGGTGCAGTTGCCGCAGGTCAGGCAGCGCGAGGCCACATCGTCCCAGTGCGGCGACTCGCGGCTGCCGGCCAACAGCTGCGGCAGGCCCTGCGCCGGCATCTTGCGCCCCATGTGGTCGGCCGCACCGGCCACCGCCGCCGCAGCGTACCGGACCATCGCATCGTCGGCCGTCCGGCTCGGCACGTCCGCCAGCACGCCCGCACCGGCCGCCGTGCCCGTCCGGACCAGGAAACGGTGGCCCCCGGCGTCGACGAGCTCGGTCATGACCAGGTCGAACCCCGACTCGGCGCCCGGGCCGCACCCCATCGACGTGCAGAAGCAGGTGGCTCCGGGCTCAGTGCACTCGACCGCGATGATGAACGCGCCATCGCGCCGCCCGTTGTAGACATGATCGGCGTGCCGACCGCCGATCAGCACCTGGTCCAGGATGCCGACCGCGCGCACATCGCAGGGGCGCACCCCAAGCAAGGCGTACCTGCGCCGCTCCCCTGGCTCGCCGGCCACGACGGTGCCGGTGGCCCGGTGCGCCGACCACAGCCGGGCCCGCGCCGGATGCAGCACGCTCTTCCATGACTGCGGGCCTGCCGAATGCCCGAATGCCGCGGTATCGGAACGCGCCCGCAGCCGGTATCTTCCCGCTTCGGTCTCCACCCCCCAGCCGAACGGCAGCTCGGCGGCCGTAGCCAGCTCGGCCACCACGATCGCGCCGTCTCGCACGGTCGGGCCGACCACGGTGTAGCCACGGCCGCGCAGCGCCTCGAACAACGCGGGAAGCCCGTCGGCGTCCATGACCACAGGCGGGCCGGCCACCGGCGGGCTCACCGAATCCTCACCAGCACCCATCACAACCATCCCCGCGCTCAGGCCGACCATCCGTACGTCAGCGGGATTTAGCCTAACCGCCGCCGGGCGCGGTCACGAACCCCCGAATCGCCCTTCCCGCAGGGCGCCTGGATGTAGTTCGAAGGTGACGGCGCTGATCACCTACCGACGGAGGCAGGTTCATGACCAGCGATGATGATGCGCGACCGCTCGTGGTCCGCACCAACCAAGACTGACTCGCCGGTGCTGGCCCAAGCCGCTGATCTCCGAGCCGCTGCGGGCCACTAGACGCGACACCGGGGCCGAACAAGGCGTCATGACATAGGCTCCTGGCGGCCATAGACATCCAGCAACCGGATCCGGGTCGCCTGCAGCCGGTGCGCCAGCACCGCGACGAACCTGGAAGTGAGCTCGTGGCCAAGGGCCGGGTCGGCGTCACTCAAGCCATGCACGGCCCGGCTATCCAGCTCAAACGCCTGCGTGGGCTGCATGGTGACCGCCCCGAGCGTCCACTGGTACGGCGGGAACAGCCACGACCAGCCAATCACCTCACCTCGGCCGAGGGTTTCGATGATGACCGGGCCGTGCCCCGGCACGTGCAGGTCGAGGGCTACCTGGCCGGCCTCGATCAGCCACAACCGGTCGGCCGTCCCGCCTTCCTCGAAGAGCCGGTACCGGGCCGGGACCGCTATGTAGCGCGTGACCTCGCTCAGCCGGGCGATGTGCTCGTCCGCCATGCCGCGCACGAACGGGTGCACGCTAAGCGGCGGCGCGTCCAGCCTGCTCATCGCTTCTCCACTCCGCCGCTGCCATCCACATCACCAGAAACATCGTCACCTGCGCCAGCGCCCTTTACCCGGCGCGCAGGACCGCGGCTTCTTCCGTACACCTCTTGCAGCCGACATCCAACTTCATCAGACCGCGTCGCCAGGTGTGACCGCGTAGGGGCAAAGGTCCCCGGACTGCCCCTGGCGCCGTCCATGTTGGCCAACCGCCGCGCGCCGCGATCATCGCCCGCTCGATCAGCGCGGCCGGGTTACCGGCCAGCTCCGGTGAAACTTGCCTGCCGGGCCGCGTAGCGCAGCGCCTCTTTTGAGCCTTCCGACCCGTCGACCCCAACCACTATGCGGGATCCTTGAGCCCCGGGTGCAGCTCCACCTCCACGGGCGTCCGCGACGCCTCGATGGCCGCCACCGCCTGGGCAAGGGTGAAGGCACGCCTGCGCCAACCTGCCCGGCCTGCTGGCGTGTCGACCAGCGCGGCCACGTTCCGGGCCGACCTTATCGTTGGCCTCGGCGTACTTGATGGCCCGCTGCAGGGATCTGCGCGCGATCTGAAGGGACCGGCTGGAGAGCTGCTCGCCCAGGGCCGCCAACGCCGTCCGGACCTGGGTGGCTGTCAGGTCCCGTAGCGGCTTCGCGCCGATGGTCTCGCGCGCAGCTGTCCCACGGCTAGCTCGTACTGGCCTGAGGCGTGCCAATGGTGCCCTGGTGGCGTAGTACAGGCCGCGGCGCAGCGCGTGCAGGCTCTCGCCCTTGTTCAGCTGCGCCGGTCGGCAAGGCTGGCTGCGATTCGCAATGCCCGTACTCGCTGCAGGAGACACCAGCGGGACTGCTACAGGCTGATCGCAATGTGAACGGGAAGGTTCCCCACCTTGATCGGCGTGTCGGCGGTGTTGGTGGCGGTCTCGATCGGGGTCACAGTCCCCGAGCCTTGGTTGGCGACGTAGGCGGTCGTCCCGTCCGGCATGATCGCGATGGCATTGGGGAAGCTTCCGACCGTGATCGGCGTGCCGGCGGTGTTGGTGGCGGTCCGGATCGGGGTCACGGTGTCGGAGCCGGAGTTGGCGACGTAGGCGGTCGTCCCGTCCGGCGTGATCGCGATGGCCATCGGGTCGCTTCCCACCGTGATCGGCGTGCCGGCAGAATTGGTGGCGGTCCGGATCGGGGTCACGGTGTTTGAGTCGTGGTTGGCGAGGTAGGCGGTCGTCCCGTCCGGCGTGATCGCGATGGCATTGGGGAAGCTTCCGACCGTGATCGGCGTGCCGGCGGTGTTGGTGGCGGTCCGGATCGGGGTCACGGTGTTTGAGCCGGAGTTGGCGACGTAGGCGGTCGTCCCGTCCGGCGTGATCGCGATGGCCATCGGGTCGCTTCCGACCGTGATCGGCGTGCCGACGGTGTTGGTGGCGGTCCGGATCGGGGTCACGGTGTTTGAGTCGAAGTTGGCGACGTAGGCGGTCGTCCCGTCCGGCGTGATCGCGACGGCAAAGGGACCGTTCCCCGCCGTGATCGGCGTGCCGGCGGTGTTGGTGGCGGTCCGGATCGGGGTGACGGTGTTTGAGCCGGAGTTGGCGACGTAGGCGGTCGTCCCGTCCGGCGTGATCGCGATGGCCATCGGGTCGCTTCCGACCGTGATCGGCGTGCCGGCGGTGTTGGTGGCGGTCCGGATCGGGGTCACGGTGTTTGAGTCGAAGTTGGCGACGTAAGCGGTCGTCCCGTCCGGCGTGATCGCGACGGCAAAGGGACCGTTCCCCGCCGTGATCGGCGTGCCGGCGGTGTGGGTGGCGGTCTGAATCGGGGTCACAGTCCCCGAGCCGGAGTTGGCGACGTAGGCGGTTTTCGTGTCCGGCGTGAGCGTGATGGCGTGCGGGTCGCTTCCGACCGTGATCGGCGTACCGGCGGTGTTGGTGGCGGTCCGGTTCGGGGTCACGGTCCCCCCGTCGTGGTTGGCGACGCAGGCGCTTCTGACCGTCAGGTCCTCGCCGCCCTGGCCAGCGCGGGCGCCGCCGGACTGGTCGCGGATTCCGGTGCCGATGGCCATCTCCGCGGTCATGGCCAGACCGAATCCGGCGATCACGTCGGGTCCGTGGTCCTCAACATGGCCTTCGGCGAAAAGCCGGTCCAAAGCGTCGAGCTTGCCGTACTCGACAGCCGGGATCAGGTCCGGGTCCATCCAGGACGACCACTGCACCTTAGCAAAGATCTGCGGGTCTTCCCGGCACCGGAGCCCTAAAACATCCGCGGTGCCCTTGATGGCGAAGTGGTAGACGGCAGGCTCACCTGGCACTCCCAGAGTCTCGGCGAGGCCCGCAAGCGCCCGTCCAGTCGGTGTTGCCCACTTATCGCTGGAGTCACGCTCACGTACCGGTGATGGGCTCATGTTCCACCACAGCGACGGCTCCGAACCTGCGTACTGATTGAGCGTCGGCGGCTTAATGCGGTTAGGAAGCTGCGACACGTCGGCCCCAGTAGGCGTCTCATAGCGCATGCCCGGAATATCACCGAACTTCCGAAACAACGGCGGCACCATAAGCCCGCCCACCAATCCATGTAGGGGCCACCTGACCTGACAGGGCTGCCAACGACACTGCAATAATCCCTCCATAGGGTCGGTCACCGCGGGGTCATCCTCAGATCCTGAACTTGCCGCTTCGCCGTGACGTGAGACAGCCACGGGTGATTTCATTATCTTCGGGTTACCGCCAAAGATCCCGATGAAGGCGGTGGCCGTGGCGTTCAGTATGGCGTTACAGGTGGCTGGAGTCCAGCCACGCGCACGCGAGGATCAGGACCGGGCGCTGTAACAGCTGACGACGTTCCGCCGGGACCTCTCGAAACAGGTGCGGCGCGCCGTGGACCCGCTGACGTGCACCAGCTCGCCCGTTTGCCTCGAGCAGCGGCCCCCGCAGCGTGCGGGTCGGTCGGCCCGGCCTCACCATAGCGAGAGGCTAACCAGGCAGCGGGCAGAATGGCGGAGCCGGGGGAGCTCGCTGAGAAAGGCCAGGAGGTCCGCCGTCGGCGCCTGCACGGCGGCTGTCGGCGGCCACGAGAAGATCTAGGTGTGCGGCCAGTTAGCTCCAGGCCTGCGGCCATTAGAAATCCAGGTGTGTGGTCGTCACCGCGCTGACGTGGCGCACCAGAAGCTGACCGCATGAGGTACCGGGGGTGGGAGCGGTCGATGCGGCGGGCAGTCGCCGAGCTGAAGTCCGCGTGGCGGGCCGGGCACCGGCGCCGGTACCGGCCATGAATATCGGAGCCGGGGATGTGGCTGCAAAGGGACTGGGGCGACGGGCCGAAGATCGCGGCCTGCGGCAGCTGTTTGCGCCTGGCTGGCCTGGTCACGGTTCCGGGTGGTGATCCCGTCGTGGGATCAGCAGCTGGGCAGGACCGCGTGCCTGGACACCACGTTGGGAAGGTGGGCGGGGCGCCGACGTACCTGCTGACCGACAAGCCGAGACAGTCACCATCGAGCACGTGGCCGGTGTTCCGGTGTGCCACCCGCGATGGCTGCGCTGGGCTGGCACTACGGCTGGAAGGTGGAGACCTGCGTGCCGTCCGGCCCCCCTTAACCGGCTAATCCTTGGCGGTTGCTGCCAGGACACGCCGATCAGTAGCGGGTCGTCGACTGAGAGTGAAACGCCGGGCATACAGGTGAGCCATGGCAGATGACGGGGGCCGATCGCCGAGGAACACGGCGGCGGGTGGCGGCTAACAGGGCTGGTGGCGGCAAGTTCGGGCTGGTGAACGTGTTCCTGGCCTACTAGGCGTCATCAGGGGTTCGCTCGCGTTCGCCCATACGTCGGGGCTAAGCCGGTCACCAAGGTCCGGAACAACAAGCGCGGCCGGGCAGAGAAGGGCCGTGCCGACACCCACCTCACCGCCCAGGACGGCCGCGCGGTGTGCTTCGTGTCCGGCGAACCGTCCGGGCTGATCCGTCACGCTGCCGCCCGCGCTGGCGGACGGGATCAGCCGGGTGTCCTCGGCGGCGAGGATGGTGCGATCGCCCAGCATGGCAGCCAGGTTCTCGCGGGGCTGTAGCCGCCGTCCGGCAGGCAGAGAATGCGCCCACCGGCAACGATGAAGCGCTCCAGTAGGGGAACGGCGTCCCCGGCCACTCGGCACGCCAGCCGGGCCACTACACGCAGTGGGTCCTTGGTCCGGTGTGATTGGCACAAGCCAGGCCTGTTGACGTGGACACGCCCACATGTCATGCTCATGCCATGTCGACTAGGCCGCGCCAACGACCCCGCCGCAGTCCGGGCGCTGCAGGCGAGCAAGCTGCTGTCGGCTCGCCGGCCGTGAGAGCAGCGGTGGCTGGGAGCGACGGCGGGGATGGCGGTCCGAGCAGCCTGCGCGAGCAGCATCACGGGCTCACGCGCCAGTTGATCTTGCGCTCGGTTGCCGAGCAGCTGGGGAAGGAAGACCTGTCGGATATCACTGTGCCCGCGGTGGCGCAGGCTGCGGGGATCTCGGTTCGCACGATCTACCGGCATTTCCCCACTCGTGAAGATCTCATCGCGGCCGCCGCCGAATGGATCTTCGGCGGGCTGTTCTTCAGCGAACCTGGCATCCCCGAGAAGGTGGATGAGCTTGCCGCGCATACCGCGGCAAACCTGAAGTCGTTTGACAAGTACCCCAACCTGGGCCGGGCGCTGGCCCTCACCCGTGCCGGCAACGCCGTCCGGTCCGTGCGGCGTCAGCATCGGCTTGAAGGTCTCCAGAGAGCGCTGAAGGAGGTTATGGGCAATCTCTCCGCTGCCGAGCAGCGCCGGGCCGAAGCTGTCTTTGGCTATCTGTCTAACGTGCTCGCCTGGGTAACCATGCGTGACGAGAACGCATTCAGCGGCGAGGAGATCGGCAAGGCGATCGGCTGGGCGATGGAGGTCCTGATCGATGATCTGCGGCGGCGAAACGAGGCCGCCGGCGCATGATCCGCAAAGGTCCTCGAGCGAGCAGTAGCTGAAGATCGAACGAGGTAGTGATGCAGCGCGAGCAAATGGATGGACTGATCGAGCAGCATCTGAAAGCAGAGAAGGCAGGCGACGTGGCCGGATGTGTGGCGATGTACACCGATGACGTCATACATGACGTTGTCGGATCGCCAACCGGCCCTCTTTGCGGGCCTGAGGCCGCCTGCGGTTTCTACCAGACGCTCACCCAAAGCATCGCCACCGACCGAATGGACGTAAACCACGCCTGGTACGGCGACGATTTTTGCGTCCTCGAGCATCAATGGTCGGGCACTGTGCCCGGCGAGTTGCTCGGGATCCGCGGGCACGGACGGCGAATCTCTTTCCGAATGCTGCACGTCTTTGAGTTCAAGGACGGATGTATCTCACGGGAAAACGTCTGGCTCGACGGCAATGCGATCGTCGCGCAGCTGACCGCTCCGCAAGAGTCACCGAAGCCCCAGTCAGTTAACTGAGCGGCCTTGCGCCGTCCGCGGAGACGGACCACCTCCCAGACGGCTCTATCTCGGCGTAGTGAGTTGGCCTACGACCAAGACTAGCTGGTCATGGGCCTACGGCTTGGCACTCACTGACCGCGAATTGCTTTAGGCACACACTATCCGGCGCATGTCGCTTGCGCTGGCTGCTGCGATGGCTTGGCTCGTAGGCGTGTACCTGCGTGAGACCCGGCGGGTCAACAAGGACCGCAGCGTCGTGCGGTACGGCAGGTCGCATCCCAGCCAGAAAGCCTCGGGGAAATGCTGGCCGACACACCGACCTCGACGCGACCGGACACGATTGATCAGGCTTGCCCGTCCTTGGTCCAAGAACTGAGCGCGGCCAAGAGCGGCAGCAAGTCCCTTCCGGAGCGCGTCAGTTGGTACCGCACGTGAACCTGCTGCCGCGACACATCCGTCTCCCTGGCCACGATCTGCGCTTCCTGTAATCTGCGGAGAACCCTGCCCAACCGCTTATGATCTATCCGCACAGCACGCGACAACTCATTGTGTCGCTTCGGCCCATCCGTTAACTCCGCCACGACCGACAGCACCCACTTGCCGGAAACGATCTCAACGCCCACGCGGGCAGCATCCCAATCCATGGCGCTGCCGCATGGTACTGACGCTGGCAGACCAGATCTCATCTTCTTACTTCCCGTTTGCGATCCATGACCAGATCTCATTTTCTTACGCCCCGTCTGCGTATCCATGACATAAGTCGATATCGCCGCGCGTCACCCTGGCCGCAACTTTATGATGCGACTAGAAGCCAGCCATCACACCCGAATTGTGGTCGATTTGTCCCATCTGCAGTCTTTGTGTGCCGCGTTACAACTGTGTTACGGCCGTGTTCAGGCCACGTAAACGCTATGCGGCTAGGCCTTAAACATTTCGGGCACGATGGCAGGCTCGAAAGCCCTGCCTGTTCATTTACTTTTCCTTAACTATTTTCCTACAACCATTGCCCGTAGCTGTCGCTGTTCGAAGACGGGCAGCTGAAACTGCAGATCCTCACCAGCGACTTCTCCGCGCCCGCGGCGGCGCTGGCGGCCTGGCTGCGCTGCCGGTGGCGGATCGAGAACGCCTTCAAGTACCTGTCCGCCCACCACGGCATCGACTGGCTCTGCGACTACACCGCCACCCTCATCGACGATGACCGCATCATCGCCAACCCCGCCCGCAAGGCCGCGGGCAAGACCGGTCAAGGCCGCCGAGGCCAGCCTCGCCGAAGCCGAGCGGAACCTCGCCCGGCTGCTGGGATCAGCCGCCAGCGCCGCCGACAAGAACCAGGCCATCCCCGCCGCCCAGGACGCCATCATCAAGGCGAAGCGAGCCGTGACCGCCGCCAGGGCTGCCCGTGACGCGATCCCTGCCAAGATCGCTGTGAACCAGGCGCATCCCGGCGCGCAGCGCCCCCGCACCAGCAGAGCGGTCGCCTGCCTCATCGAGGAACTCAACGCCACCCCGCCACGGATACCCGGCGACCCCCGGCCCATCACCTACTGCCTCGCCGCCAGCTGACCGGGCCTTCAACTCTCATCGCAGGCCAACGTCCGGAGGTCTGAGACCAGGAGGGCCGAGCCATCAACCGCCAACATGATCACGAAACTGCGCCGGGTCCTCACCGCAGCGAGATATCGGCCCGTTCACCCCGCCGAGCCGACCCAAGCAGAAATCAACGCCCTCCAGCTGGCCTGGGCCGTCGCCGCCGCATAACCGCGAAAGTCGAGCGGTTACAGTGGCATTTTTGTCTCCTGGTGACATTTACCCCCTCTTGCTGGTGTCAGCGGATGTCTGTTTCGCTGTCATTGTGCGACACGTGATGGAACGCCTGCGGAGTGATCGGGTCGCATTAAGACTCGCGATAGAAATGACTGTGGAGGGCTCCTGATGCCTACCTTGTGCCGACCTGCCGTGATGGTTCCCGAGTACATCATCACGCAGGAGGAAACCCTGGAAATCGCGCGTCGGCTGCATGCCGGTAACCCGCGTCTCCCGCTTGTCCTACGATTGATCAAGAATACTGGCGTGCGTAAACGTCACATCATCAGGCCGATCGGGGAAACGCTGGAGCATCCCGGTTTCGAGATCCGCAATCGGATATATGAGGAGCACGCCAAGGCGCGTGTTCCGGAGGTAATCCGGAGGGCCCTCGACAACGCCGGACTGGATGAATCCGATATGGATGTCATCATCTACGTGTCATGTACAGGGTTCATGATGCCGTCGATGACCGCATGGCTGATCAATGCCATGGGTTTTCGCTCCGACACCCGGCAGATCCCGATCTCCCAGTTGGGCTGCGCGGCGGGGGGTGCGGCGATCAATCGCGCACACGACTTCTGCTCGGCGCATCCGGATGCGAACGCGCTGATCGTATCCTGCGAGTTCTGCTCGCTGTGCTATCAGCCTCCCGACGATGACATCGGCTCCCTGCTGTCCGACGGGCTGTTCGCCGACGCGGTGGGCGCGGCGGTGGTGCGCGGCTCGGGCGGTACCGGAATGTCGCTGGAACGCAACGCCTCCTACCTCATTCCGAACACCGAGGACTGGATCTGCTACGCGGTCAGGCCCACTGGCTTCCACTTCCAGCTGGACAGGCGTGTACCAGCCACGATGAAACCGCTCGCTCCGGCGCTGCGCAGCCTGGTGGACAAGCAAGGTTGGGACGTGGCGAACCTCGCCTTCTACATCATCCATGCCGGCGGCCCGCGCATCCTCGACGATCTGTGCAAGTACCTCGAGGTCGACGGCTACGCGTTCCGGCACAGCAGGACCACGCTCACCGAGTACGGCAACATCGCAAGTGCCGTGGTGCTCGACGCTTTGGACCGGCTTTTCGCCGAGGGCCACGTTGAGGAGCAAGGACGCGGGGTGATCGCCGGATTCGGTCCGGGCATCACCGCGGAGATGGCCATCGGCACGTGGGTCCGCGACCAGTCGGGCGGTACCCGCGCTCGACGCGGTGCCGGGGATCTGACGGCCGGATTTGCACGTCAGCGTGCCTACGCGGAGTCATCTTCTGGCTCGGAGGAACCGCAACTTTTGGAGACGTCATGACGATGACGAGTCCGGCTACGGTGGGCCGTGGCCCGGCGCCGCCCGCGGCGTGGACGGCCTGCAGGCAGTGCCGCTCGCTGATCTTCCGCAAGCTGCTGGAACGCGACCTCGGGGTGTGCCCGGCCTGCGGCGGGCACGCGCCACTGAGTGCCCGCGACCGGCTGGTTTCGTTGCTGGACCCAGGTTCGGTGCGGTTGCTGAACCCGGCCGCGACCGTTGAGGATCCGCTCGACTTCGCCGACCGGGTGCCGTATTCGGCGCGCCTGGGCACGGCGCGGGCGGCGACCGGGCTGTTCGACGCGGTGGTCACCGCCACCGGCACGGTCAGCGGCCATCCATTGGTGGTGGCCGTGATGGAGTTCGCTTTCCTCGGCGGCAGCCTTGGAGTGGCTGCGGGGGAAGCGATCACCGCGGCCGCGGAGCACGCCCTCGCCGAGTGCGTGCCACTTGTGCTGGTCACTGCGTCCGGGGGCGCCCGCATGCAGGAGGGCGTGCTATCGCTGATGCAGATGGCGAAGACCGCCGCGGCGATGGCCGCGCTGGACGACGCCGGGGTGCTCACCGTCACGATCGTCACGGATCCGACCTACGGCGGGGTAGCCGCGTCGTTCGCCACGCTGTCCGATGTGGTGCTGTGCGAGCCGGGCGCCCGGATGGGCTTCGCTGGGCCTCGGGTCATCGCTCAAACGATCGGCGAGAGCCTGCCCGACGGGTTCCAGACCGCTGACTTCCTGCTGCGACACGGCCTTGTTGACGACGTGCGTCCCCGCGCCGAACTCCGGCGTGTGCTTGCCGTGCTGCTTTCGGTAGCCGGTGCGGCACGCGGCCGGCCCCGGCCCCGGCGGCACCGCAACGCCCGCCGGTTGTGCGCGACCCGCAGCAGCTCCCGGTTCGTCCCACGCGGCAGGTGATGGCGCTGGCCCGAAACACCGCGCGGCCGACCACGGCCGATCACCTGGCTTACTGGATGGACGGTTTCATCGAACTGCACGGTGACCGCTCCGGTAGCGACTGCCCCGCGATCGTCGGCGGCCTTGGCATGGTGGAGCGCCGCCCGATCATGGTGATCGGCCATCAGAAGGGCCACACCACCGCCGAAATGGTGCGCCGTAACTTCGGCATGGCCTCACCCGCCGGCTACCGGAAGGTTGTCCGGTTGGCGCGGATGGCGGCCAAGCTCGGGGTGCCGATCGTGACGCTGATCGATACGCCTGGCGCTTACCCCGGCGTCGATGCGGAGCGAGGGGGCCAGGCTGGTGCGATCGCGGAGTGCCTGCGCGTGCTCAGCACGGTCGAGGTACCGGTGGTCGCGGTGATCACCGGCGAGGGCGGCAGCGGCGGCGCGCTTGCCCTCGGTGTCGCCGACCAGGTGCTGATGAGCGCGACCGGGATCTACTCGGTGATCAGCCCGGAAGGCTGCGCGGCGATCCTGTGGAAGGCCCCGGACGCCAGCGCGACCGCAGCCGATGCCCTGCGGATTGATCCCAGGTCGCTGTTGGAGCTCGGGGTGGTGGACGGCGTCGTGGCCGAGCCGGACGGCGGAGCCCACACCGACCCCACGGCGGCGAGCCTGATAGTGCGCGACGCGATACTGTCCGCGTTGGATGATCTTGACGGTGCCAGCCCGGCCAGCCGGGTGCGTGCCCGACGCGACCGCTACCGTGCTTTCGGCCGAGTGGATCGGGCGCTGCAGGAGGTGTCACCATGACCACCACCACAACGGGAAATGGCATGGTTCACAACGCCGATCCGGTCTCCCAGCCGGCCATGGCCGCGCTGTGTTCGGCGCTGGAGCAGGTGCTCGGCGTCGCGCCGACGCCCCCCGCCCAGGTCGTGCTGCGCTGGGGTGACACAAGCATCGAGGTCGCCTGGCCAACCGCACCCGCACCGCCGACGGCACCGGTGGCCGTCGCGTCAGACAGCAGCACAGCCAGCGATGTGGACCCAGTCAGCGGCGGTCAGTTCGTCCTTCCCGCGCCGCTGGTCGGCACGTTCTATCGGTGTCCGGAGCTCGGCGCACCGGCATTCGTCGAGATCAACGATGTGGTGCGGCCGGGACAGCAAATAGCGATTGTCGAGGCCATGAAGCTGATGAATGCCATCGAGGCGGATCGGGCCGGCCGGGTGGCGGACATCCTCGTCGCCGATGGCACCGCAGTGGAGTATGGCCAGACGCTGTTCATCCTGGAATCGATCGAGGAGGACTGAACGGTGTTTGACACGGTTTTGATCGCCAACCGGGGCGAGATCGCGCTGCGCATCATCCGGACCTGCCGGGACATGGGGATCTCCACCGTGGTGGTGCATTCCACGGCCGACCGAGACACAGCGGCGGTGCGAGCCGCCGACCGGACCGTGCAGATCGGGCCTGCCAGTGCCAAGCGGAGTTACTTGTATCCGCCGGCGATACTTGAGGCGGCATTACAGACGGGCGCGCAGGCCGTGCACCCTGGATACGGCTTCCTGTCCGAGGATCCGGACTTCGCCGAAATGTGCGCCGAAGGCGGTCTCACGTTCATCGGTCCGCCGCCGCGGGTGATGGCGCAGCTCGGCGACAAGTCAGTGGTGAGAGGGCTGATGGCCGATGCCGGACTGCCCGTCGTGCCCGGCACCGGGTCCGTGGTTGGCACCGCGGAGGAAGTGGTCGAGGCATCCGACCGGATCGGCCTGCCACTGATCATCAAAGCGGCGGCCGGTGGTGGCGGGCTGGGCATGTCTGTGGTGTTCGATCAATCCGGGCTGCTGCCCGCCTTCCGGGCCACCCGGGCGGCAGCCCAGACGGCATTCGGTGACAATCGGGTCTACCTCGAGAGCTACCTCGACGGCGCGCGGCATGTCGAGATCCAGATCCTGGCCGACGCGCACGGCAACGTGGTGCACCTCGGGGACCGGGATTGCTCGGTGCAACGGCGTCACCAGAAGCTGATCGAGGAGGCACCGGCACCACGACTGGCACCGGGTCTGGCCGACCGGTTGGCCGAATACGCGGTGACCGGTGCCCGGGCCGTCGGCTACCGTGGCGCGGGCACGTTCGAGTTTTTGGTGCGCGGCGAGCAGATCGCCTTCATCGAGGTCAATTCGCGGATTCAGGTCGAGCATCCGGTCACCGAGATGGTGACCGGGGTGGATGTGGTCCGCGAGCAGCTGCACATCGCCGCGGGCGAGCCGCTGACGCTGGCGCAGGACACCTTGACGTGCAACGGGGCCGCCGTCGAATGCCGGATCAATGCTGAGGATCCGGCGCGCGGTTTCATCCCATGTCCCGGCCGGTTGACCGATTTCGTCGCGCCAGCGGGCCCCTTCGTCCGAGTGGACACCCATGCCTTCCCAGGCGCGGTGGTGGGACCGGACTACGACTCGTTACTGGCAAAGATCATCGCCTGGGGTCAAGACCGTGACCAGGCATTGGCCCGGCTCAGGCGCGCACTGCGCGAGCTACGGGTAGTCGGTCAGGGAATCCGGACAACCGCGCCGCTCCTCGCCGACGTGCTGGACGCCCCCGTTTTCCGCGCCGCCAGGCACGACATCGCAATGCTGGATCACTGGACTGCGGCCGTCGGCTGATTCCGCCCAGGAGCGTTCTCAGGCCGCCGGTATCCGCCATCTCCGATTCGCTTCACCGGAACCCGTTCAACAACAAACAAGGAGGCACCCCTCGATGAAGATCCTGCAGCGAGAGCTCTCGCCAACCTTCACCCTCGGCAAGGACCTGCCCGTGCACCGCCTCGGCTACGGCGCGATGCACCTGACCGGCCCGGGCTTCTGGGGCCCACCGGCCGACCCCGACGAAGCCGTCCGCGTGCTACGCCGCGCCGTCGACCTCGGCGTCGATTTCATCGACACCGCCGACTCCTACGGCCCCGACACCAACGAACAGATCATCCGCCGCGCCCTGCACCCCTACCCCGAGCACCTGGTCATCGCCACCAAGGGCGGAATGCTGCGCTCCGGTCCCCAAGACTGGATCCGCGGCAGCGGCGAGCCCTACATCGTCGCCCTCGGCCGCCCCGAGTACCTGCGCCAACAGGTCGAGATGAGCCTGCGCAACCTCGGACTTGAGCGCATCGACCTCTACCAGCTCCACCGCATCGACCCGGCCGTGCCACTCGCCGACCAGATCGGCGAGCTCGTCCGGCTCCAGGAACAGGGCAAGATCCATCACATCGGGCTGTCCGGGCAGCCCGAGGTCACCGTAGACCAGCTCACCCAGGCCCGCGAGATCGCCGACATCACCGCGGTGGAAAACCTCTACAACATCGCCGACCAGACCAGCGAGCCCGTGCTGCGATACGCCGAGGAAAACGACATCGCCTTCATCCCCTGGTTCCCCATGGGCCACGGCGACCTCACCGGCCCGGACAGCGTGCTCGCCACACTGGCCAACCATTACGGGGCCACCCCGGCACAACTCGCACTCGCCTGGCTGCTGCACCATTCACCGAACATTCTCCTCATCCCCGGCACCTCATCCGTCGCCCACCTCGAAGAAAACCTGCAGGCCGCCGACATCAAGCTCGACGACGCCGACATGGCAACCCTGACCGACGCGGCGTCGACGGTACCGACATGGCGGCCCTCGGCATAACCCGCAACCCTTCAGCCCACCCCAGATAGGAGAAACCATGACCACCACCGAATCCGCCATCACCACCGACACCGGCGCGCACCCCAACGTCGACATCCTGCGCACCGTCTACGCCGACCTGACCCGCCTGGGCGAATACGCCAGCGACGACGTCGTCCTGCACGCCGCCGAGGGCGGCGACTATGCCGGCAAGCAAGCCGTGGTCGCCAAAGAACACGAACTGATCCGCCTGACGGGCAACACCCTGCTCATGGATGTACAGCACATCACCGCCAATGACTATTTCGGAGCTGTCCTCGGCGTCCTGCGAGCACATCTCGACGGCGACAACCTCGCCATGCCCTTCTGCGGCCTGTGGCGTTTCCGCGACGGCCTGATCGCGGAGCACTGGGAAAACGGCTACGACCTGTCTGCCATGACCCGCTTTTTGACTAACCACCCACCCAAGACAGGCGCCTGAACCAGGTGAGCCGGTTCTGCCCGGGTTGCTGGACAGTTGATCTGCGCCACCCGGGCAGAACCTACCTCGCTGTCGCCCGCTTGTTCGGCCGGCCGCTGTCGAATCCCGCCGCCGGCCGCACGAACGGCCGGAACGTCGCCATGCTCCGGTCACCGAGCAAGAAATAGATGCGCATTTGCCATGACAGGCAACCGGCCAGGCCGGACAGGCTATATGCCTGACAGGATGGAATCCTGACATGATCATTAACCCACCGGCCGCCGCGCCGACACTGCCCGCATCCCAGCAGCATCAGCAACCCGGTGCTCCATCCGCCATCCTGCACGCTTTAAGCGGTACGCTCATTCGCGGTCGTGACCTGACCACCGATTGCTGCACAACGATCGTCGCCACTGGGCTGTCCACGGCGCTGGGGCTGGCCGGCTTGAAACGCCATGCCGTGGCCCAAGCTGCCGGAATTCCTGCACACCGATGGTCCCATGCTGACCCGGCGATTGCTGATCCACGCCCGCGCAGCGCTGACGTGCGGGCGCTGGGCGTCAGCGAATGCTCGCGGTGGATCGACCTCGACGGCCCTGTCCACTACCTCGACTTCGGCGGTCCGGCCAACGGGCCGATAGCCGTGTGCGTGCACGGGCTGGCCGGCTCGGCAGTGAACTGGTCGGCGATCGCGCCGTTGCTGACCGGCCGCTGCCGCGTGCTCGCGCCAGATCTGGCCGGACATGGCCTCACGCGGTCGCTGGGGCGCGGCACGGACGTGACGGCCCTGCGGGCTCTGCTGCACCGTTTCATCGGCGCAGCATCCGCGGGCCCGGTGATTCTCATCGGCAACTCGATGGGCGGAATGATCTCGCTGCTGGAGGCCAGCGCTGCTCCCGGCGCCGTGGCCGGCCTGATCCTGGTCGACCCGGTCTTGCCGTTGGTGCCGACCCGGCCGGACCGGTTCGTCACCCCGATGCTCGCCGCCTACGCCACGCCGGGCCTTGGCCCGGTGCTGCTGGGCCGCCGCCGCCGCATGTCGCCGGAGGCGCTGGTTGCCGGCGTGCTGTCGCTCTGCTGCGTGGATGTCTCACGTGTGCCCGCTGACGTGCTCACCCAGCATGTCACGGTGGCTCGCGAGGTCCTTATGTCCGCGGAGGCCGAGCGGGAGCTCGCTGCTTCCGCCCGTTCTCTCATCGCCACCGCCGGCTACTTGCGCGGCGGGGCGTACCGGCGCGGTATCCACTCGATGACGTGCCCGGTGTTGCTGCTGCATGGCGCGCGCGACCGGGTGGTGCCCATCGCGCTTGCCCGGGCGGCATCGCGCGCCAACCCCGGCTGGACGCTGATCGTAATACCCGACGTCGGTCACGTACCTCAGCTCGAAGCGCCGCGCCACACCGCCAGCGCCATCACCGGCTGGCTCGGCTCAGCCGGCCAGCGCGCAGCTGAAACAGCCTCCCCAGCCCCCTCGGCCCGGCCTGCGTTAGGCGCCGACTGAGTTGACGTGGGCGTGCAGAACCTCACCCCAGCTCGGTGCACGGCGGCTGCGATCACGTTCTTGAACGAGCCCACCCGGCAGGGACCCGGGCAAGACTGCTGTGACCGCCCGCAACGATGGCTCCCCGTGAGATACCGCATTGGTGGTGAGGTGCGGTAGGTCGGTGGTAGCGGGTAGGGGCGCGTAACAGCCTGTGGACAACCCTAGCGGTCATGGCGTGAGGCTTCGCGGCGGAGGTGGTCAATGGCACGGTTCCGGGCCGTGGTGATCCATGCGCCGGGATTCGGCGGGAGGCCGGTCACTGGCCAGCGATCGAGAGCCACGGCGAAGGCCTCCTGGACCAGGGGTCGCCACGGCCCGGCCGTACTCGCGCCAGAAGTGGTGTTCGATCTCGTAGGAATGAAAGGACATCGAGGTGTGCTACCTCTCAGGTTCCTCTTTGGAACGGCCGGACCTCGACCGGGGATCAAACGGCTGTTCACCTACCCCGACGAGTTCGAGCTCGTGGGCAGCCGACAGTCGGCCCAAACGCAGCTCGGCAACTCGGTCCCGCCGCTGCTTGCTGAGAAGGCCTTTCGGGCGCTGCACGGCGAGGCATAGCTTCATACTTCTTGCATGGTCGGCTGGGTCAGCACTCCGGAGGGAAGCATCTACATCGCCGCAGCATGGTAGATACCGAACCCGAGATCTTGCTGCGGCAGGGTCTCCACGCCCAAGGCGCCCTTTTCCGGCTTCATCGTCAGCTGGCGCCAGGATGCACGCCAGACATCGTGCTCCCCGGACGCAAGATCGTGATCTTCGTGGACGGCGACTACTGGCACTCCTGCCCTGTCCACGGCCGCAAGATCCCCTTCACCGGGCCCAACGCAGCGCTGTGGGCAGACAAGATGATCCGCAACCAAGAGCGAGACAGGCGGAGCACAGCACTTGGTGAGCAGGCAGGATGGACAGTCGTGCGCATCTGGGAATGCGTAGTCCGCAACAGGCCTGGCCTCGCAGCGCAAGCAGTTCTGGAGGGCCGGTCACCGGCCCCAGCACCAGACCGGAGGTCCCAAACCGGACCGGCGGAGCCCGACCATATCGAATCAGTCACGCGAAGGATCGAATCAGTCACGCGAAGGCCGACGGCTGCAGCCGGTAGGCAAAGCCGTACGTGCGGTCCCCCGCCAGGTCACTGAAGGTCAGCGTCAGGGGCTGCTCGTCGTGCCACTCGAGGATCGGCTCGATCGGGAGAAGCGGCGGGGATTTCGGGTCGACTGTGTGCCCGCTGAGCTCAAGGTGATAAGCAGTGCGCAACATGTACGCCAGAGTGTTCTCGCGCAGATCAGCGCGCTGGCCAGCGCGGCAGAGACCGTGCGCGTCCGCGGCGGTTGCTGTACTTCACTGCTGTACGGCAGCGGCCAGTCCGCCGCGCTCCCCCGGCCCGTTAAAGATCACCCATACCCACGGGTGTAGTCGGGAGACTCGGCAGTGGCGTTTCCCGGTACCCTGACCTATGCCTCGGTTATCTCACCAACACTACTGATGCGTGCCATGCGGAAGATTCCGTCGGCTCTGCCTGAGGCGACAAGCGGCCTGCCCGAGTCGTCACGGATAACGGTCATGCGACCGATAAGTGCTGCGCGGCTGCGAACGGCCTCGGTCCTCGTCGGCGGGGCAGCGGGGGCGCTTGCGCGCGCGGGCATCGCCGAAGCACTGCCGCACCACGGCGCCCAGTGGCCGTGGCCGACGTTCACTGTCAACCTGGCCGGGACGCTGCTGCTCGCTTGGCTCACGACCCGCCTCGCCGAGCACGTCGCCCCGACGCGCTATTGGCGCTTCTTGATAGGCACTGGCTTCTGTGGTGCGCTGACGACGTTTTCGACTTTTCAGATTGAGACGATCCGGTTAGTGAAGGAAGGTCACCCCGGCGTAGCGCTCGGCTACGCCGCGGCGAGTCTCGCTCTGGGCATTGCCTGCGTGATCGGCGGAACGCTGGTGGCGCGCCGCAGGCGGTATGGATGATCGGCGTGCTGACTGGGCTGTCGCTGCCCAGCGATCTCATGTTCGTCCTGGCAACGGGCTTCCTGGGCAGCTACACGACTTTTTCCACCTGGATGGTCGAGACACTGCGCCTCGGCGAGGACGGCGAGTGGCTCTTGTTGTATCTGTACCTCGCTGGGTCGATGCTCGCTGGTCTCGCAGCGGCGGGCGCAGGCTGGCTGATCGGAGGACTGGTCGCGTGATCGCCGACGCGCTAAAACTGTCGGTCTATTTCGGTGACAGCGCCGTGGCGGGCCCCGAGCTCGCGAGCGCGGCTTTGATGCGGCGCTTCGCGCGGCGCGGTGTGCGGATAGCCGCGTTGCTGCGCGGCGTGGAGGGCTTCGGTCTCAACCGGCGCATCCATGCCGAGCGATTTCCGGACATCTCGACCGACCTGCCGTTGCTGGCCGTCGCGGTCGATGAGCGCGAGCGGATCGAGGCGCTCCTCGATGACGTCGACGAGATCATCTCGCGCGGGCTCGTGACACTCGAGCACGCGCGGCTCGCCACGGATGAGGATGTGGCGCGGGCAACCTTCCCCGAGGGCGCTGGCCGGACGGGAAAGCTGACGATCTACTGCGGGCGGGGCGAGCGATCTGACGGTCAGCCCACGTTCCGGGCGGCCGTCGACGTGCTGCGCCGGCACGGGGCGGCCGGGGCGATTGTGCTGATGGGTGTCGACGGGGTCCTTGGCGGTCGGCGGAGGGAGGCGCGCCTGTTCGCTGCCAACACCGACTGCCCGATGGTGATCATCTCCGTCGGCGCCACCGAGATTCTCCGGAAGGCGCTGCCCGCGCTGCATGCGTGCCTCAAGAACCCGCTCATAACGATCGAGGGCATCACGCAGCTCAAGCACGACGGTGAACTGCTCGTGCCGCCACCGAGATGGGAGGTCCGTGGCGGCGATGAGCCCAACGTATGGCACACGCTGCGGATCTACACACGGCGGTCTGCGCAGGTGAACGGCCGCGCGCTGTACAGCGAGCTTACGCGCCGGCTGCGGGAGGTCGGCGCGGCCGGCGTGACGACGTGCCTGGGCGAGTGGGGCTTCTCGAGCGACGAGCGGCCGTACGGCGACCGCTTCGGCCGCTTGACGAGTCACGTTCCGAGCTACACGGTGTACATCGATCGGCCACGAAAGGTGGCCGAGGTATGGCCGATCGTCGACGAGCTCACGGCAGAGCATGGCGTCGTTACCTGGCTTGTGGTTCCCGGCTACCGCGAGCGTGCAGGTGAGGTCAGTCATGGTGGTCTTGACTTCGCAGTCAGCCCGCCGGCTAGCGCGGTCACTGGTGACAGCGCTAGCCGGCCAGCACCGGCCACGCGGCGCGCCGCAAGCCAGGAGGCTGCCTGGGTAAACCTGCTCGCCGCGCAGGCTGACGCCTTCGCTCGCGAGCGAGGCCAACACGAACCCCTCGTGCAAGTCACCCTCGTCGACGGCGAGCAGTTCTTCCTGGCCTCGCTCCACCCCGAGCCGGGCGACGGCTTCATAACGCTCTGCCCGCATCCAAAGCACTACGCAGAGATGATCGAGGGAAAGCAGGGCACCGGGCTCGCGCCCCGCGTTCTCGTAATCCCACGCCAGTCCATTCTAAAGGTGGAGTTTCTCGCCAGAACCCCGCGCGGGACCCGATCGCTCATCGGATTCCACCTGCCGGAGTAGAACTCCCCAGGTGGGTTGGCGGGCGGATCAGCCAGCGGAGCCAGGATTCCGCAGGCTCTTGCGGCCCGAGTCCCGATCGTGTCCCGGGTCAAGCTTCCGGCACAAGATCTTCCGTTTGAATGTTGTGGATCCATGGGCGTGGAGATCGTCGACACCCCCGGCACCGGCTCGATCTACGAGCACAACAGCGAAGAAGCGCAGCGGGCCCTGGAGACCCTGGACGCCGCCGTGGTAGTGCTCATCGCCGACCCGCCCGCGTCCGCGGCCGAGCGGGATCTGCTATGCGAGATCACCAGGCACTCGGTGATGACCTTCGTGCTGCTCAACAAGGCGGACCGGCTCGATTCCGGCGAGCGGGCGGAGGCGCTCGCTTTCACCACGGACGTGGTCCGCGCGGCCGCGGGACCCACGGGCGCGGGCATCCCGGTCTACGCCGTGTCCGCCCGTGCAGCGCTGCCCGGCGGCACCGGAGATGACGGCTTTCAAGCCTTCACTGCGGGCTTCGCCGGCTACCTCGACGGCCGACGCTCCGCGGACCCGGAGCAGGCGGTCGCCGGGCATGCCCGCCGCGCCGCCCAGCGGCTGCTGGACGAGGTACGGCTCGCACAGCGGATGTCGCAGATGCGCACCGGTGACGCCGCCGCCCGGGTGGAACTCTTCCGTGACCGCCTCGCTGCGATCGCCCTCCGCCGGCAGGACGGCGCCGACCTGATCGCTGGGGAACAGCGCCGCCTGCTAGCCGGGCTGAACGAATTCGGCGGAGCAGGAGGCTGCCCGGCTGATCACGGAGACCGGCAAGGGCTGATCTCGTTCCTTGGCAACGAACTGCACGATGCTGGCCCGGGCGAGATCGAGCAGCGGGGGCACGAATGGCTGGTCGCCCGCGCCCGCGATGGCGCCGAGGCATGGCGGGACCAGCAGCGTAACCACCTTGAGGGGAGCCTGGCCGAACTGGACACCCGGCTGCTCGCCGGCCTGGCGGGTGAGCTTGGCAAGATCAGGGACGCGGCGCGAGAACTGCTCGACCTGGACCTCACCGTGCCGGATACCGGTGAGCGGCTGGTGCCCGACCGGCGTTTCTTCTATACCGGCACCGACGTTACCGGCCAGACCGAGCTGCTCGCCGGGGCGGTGCGGCGCCGCCTGCCCGGGCAGCTCGGGCAGCGCAGATCCCGCCAGCACCTGCTTGAGCAGGCCAGCGACCTGGCGCCGAAGCTAACCGGCCGCGCGCGCTCCGACCTGCAGTACCGGCTGGAGGAAAGCGGCCGGCGGATGACCCACGCAGTGGGTCAGCGCTACGCCGATTCCATCGGTCGGCTGGTTCGCGTGGTCGATTCCGCGGTGGCCGACAGCGCAGGCGAGGGTCCGACCCCTCCGGTGCCGCAGCAGCGGGAGAACCGGCGACCACGCGATCAACACAGGGACCGGCATAGAGACCCTCGAACGCCGCCATGCGCTCATCCGCACATGGTTGCTGTCCGGGCCCGGAACCGCGCGGAACACTGGCATGAGCGGACACCGGTGCCACAGAACAGGCCAAACGGCGCCATGGCGCTGAACACCGCGCCCGCTGCCCGTGGCGCCGCCGTGTCCAAAGACAGCGTCGCCGTCCCGCTGAACCCAGGCGGTCACGGCCGCGTCCCGAGGCCATGGCCTCGGGACGCGGCTCATGCCGCGGGCCACGTCCCTGTTACCGGCGGCCACTGTGCGGTCCGCCACAAGGCTTGTGGATCCGACGCGAGGCTAAGGTGACGGCATGGCGCAGATCTCGGGAACCCGGCGGGCCGACGGCACTTTCCGCATCCATACACAAACCGGCCGTGCGGCGCCTGCTCGCCGGGCGGCCACCTCCCATGCCGCAGTAGTACCCGAGGGAAATCTGTGACCGTGCGGTGCGCCTGGTGACCGAGCACCACGGCGAGTATGAGACGGAGTACGCGGCGATCCGGTCGATCGGCGCCAAGTGCGGTGTCGGGGAGGAGTGCCGCAGCACCAGCGCGGACGCCCTGATGGTCGGCCGCCAAGCCTCAAGCCGAGATCATCCGCGTCTGGAAGGACAATTATGAGGTCTACGGCGCCTACAAGGTGAGATGGCCGGTGCCGCAGCCAACGTCGAGAAACCCGGTATCCGCGGCGGGCGCGGCTCTCGGAATATGCGGCGTCCACGGCCGCCGAAGAAGACCGCGCCGAAGATGTCGTGGCTGCGTCCGTGCCGGATGAGAACGCCGGGTGTGCTGGGGTCCGAATCGCCGCGCCGAAAGCGTGCCGGGGGACCTCCATTGGGTTGAGAGCGCCAGGGATCTACGGCGGGGAAATCCGCCGCTCGGCGAAACGTGCGGCGGCCCTTCGGCTCCCTGTGACCTTACGTTCGCGGCTAGGCTCCGCTGACTGCTACCACCCCGTCGAGCGTGCCGACGTAGGCGTGCGGACCGGACAGGCTCGGCGAGGCGAAGTGGGGCGCCGCGCCCACGTGGACGCTGGCCCTGATGCTTCCGTCGGCGGGGTTGAGCGCGTAAAGGACGCCGCCGTCGTAGTCGATGACCCAGACCGCACCGCCGCCGGTGACCGGGGATCCATGGGCCCCTGCCGCCTGGGCGGTCCAGCCGGGGTGCAGCGTGCCGTCCGCGCCGATAATCACCTGCCGGATGCCGGTGTCCCTGCACGGCACGTAGATCGTGGCGCCGGAGACCGCGCCGGTGCCGTACCCGGCGCAGACGTGCACCTGCGCGACTTGCCCGCCGATCCCGCCGAGCCGCGAGGCCCGCAGCACGTAGCCGGTGCCGCTCTTGCCGGCCACGAAGACGTAGCCGCCGGACACGGCGGGAGTCATCGAGCCGAGGTCCAGGTCGTTCGCGTTGTCGCTGGCCCAGCTCGATGGCGCGAACAGGTCGATGCGGCGCAGCCCGGGTGACAAGGCGGTCACCGAGTTGCTGCCGTCATAGGAGCTGGTCGAGGCGCCGTTGCCGACGGTAATGAACAGCCGGTTATCCGCCACCACGACACCGCCCGTGGCCCAGATCCCGCCCTCGCGGCTGGTCGGCACTGAGTAGGAGCCCACCGCGCCCTGCCCGCTCGTGGCCACGGAGATCACAGCGCCGATGTAGTCGGCGCAGTCGCCGTAAAGGCCGCCGAACGCCACATAGACCCTGCCGCCGTAGAGGGCCAGTGCTGTCCGCTGCTGCGTCGCGATCGGGGTGCCACGTGGCGGCTCGACGTCGCGCCGCACCTTCAGCTCGCCGGTCGCGAGGCTCACCCCGGTGAGCAGGTGCGTGCCGCCGGTCGTCTCCGCGACGGTGAACACGACGCCAGTGGCCGGGTCGTAGACCGGCGTTCCCGTGATGCCCAGCGGGTCGATATCCCCGCACGGCAGGTCCGACAGTGACACGGGTGCCGCGATGTGCCTGCGCCAGATGACCTTGCCGCTATCCGCGTTCAGCGCGTAGACGCTGCCACCTTCAGTGGCCGCGACGATCACGCCGCCGATAACCAGCGGCTGGGCGTAGACGGCACCGTCCAGGGACCGGCGCCAGCCGATGCGCAGCGTCGCCGGTGCGGGCACGCCTGTCGCTGCTGCGCTACGGGCCGGGTCGTGATCATAGGTCGGCCAGTCGGCCGCTGACAAAGCCCGTCCCGGCGCCGCTGCGGTGTTCACCACCGGCGGGGGTGGGCTCGGCCGAGGCGGCGCCGCCGAGCCGCCGCAGGAAACGGCCGCGACGAGCGCCACGACTGTCGCCAGCGCATACCCCGGTACCGTCACGTGGCGTCCGAGCACAGGGTCAGGCTATCGGCTGCCTTGCCCGCCGCAGCCGCCTGGCCAAGTCGAACTCACAAGCCCCGCTCCCGCCGGGCCCGGCGCCACGGCTGGCGCCAGGTAATGGAGGTGTGGAAGGAGGTTGTCATGTCGTTTACCGGCGTCGACAGTCTCGATCGCAGCATCGACAAAACCAACGTCTGGCTGGCGGACATCACGCAGAGGTTCGGTACCGGCGACCGCCGCCTGGTGGCCGCTGATCTGCGTGCCGGTACCGGCCGCACCGTTCCCGCCAGCAACGACCGCCCGATCAGTCCCCACAACCGAGTGCTCCGCTGGACTTGCCAGTTCTGCGGCCGAAGGTCCTCGGCGGCGTGATCAACAAGTGCTACCGGGCAGCTTAGCCGATCTCATGAATCCGGGTCAGACACCGTGCGATGAATTTTGAAGCGGCACAGGGGTCGGGAATGCTGACTTGACGGAGCATTGTCGGCGCCAACGCCAACACAGCATCATGGGCCAGCCCCGCCTCCATGGCTGCCGACCAGGTCACGGCGAACGCCATACCCGACACGGTCATGCGCTCGGCCTGCAGGCCGGGTCGGGCAGATCAGAGACGTCCGGGTCTACTGGCCACCGGCTGGCGGGTCAGCGCTTCGTGATGATGGTCGTGACCGGCAGCCCGAACCGGCGCTCGGCCTGATGGGGCAAGTCGGCCCGGAGCCAGCGCGAGACGTGCCGGGGCAGCGTGGCCACGATGATCTCGTCGAACTGGTGATCGATGAACACCTTCTCCATCGCCTCCAGCGGGTGGGAACTCCCGAGATCGCCCTCGACGGGGACGCCCAGCGCACCGAGGTCAGCCATCATCTCGTCGAGCCGTTCCCGGGCCTCCGCGGTCGCCTCCTCGTCGGTGGCGGGCCCACCGTAGTCCGTCACCATGCTGGGCATGGGGATGACACCACCGGCGGCGGGCACGACGTGATAGTGCGCGGCGCTGGTGTTCGGGACGAGCAGGTAAAAGGAACTCGATCCCGCCTCGATCCGCTTGCGGACCTCTTTCCCTAGCTCCACAGCCTGCAGGGCCTGGTTCGCGACAACAAGGTACCTACGCATGACAACCACCCACTTGGTCTGCGCTTGATCTGCAGTACCAATTTAATTATATCGCGACACGCGGAATTGCGGTCTAAAAGCCGAACGGCGGCTCCCACCCAGACAGCACCCGCCAGGCTGCCTCTGGGGTTCGAAGGCTCGTCCGGACCGTCCGGTCCGAGGTGACCGATCGCATGCTCACCGCCGAACAGCGGCATCCGCAAGCAGCGCTGGATGAGTACACTCGGGCACCACAGCCAGCATCGCCAGCACCGAGCCCTTGGTCTACGGCCACCCACACCGAACTGGGCGCAACCAGCGCCGTCAGCGATAGGTGCGGCGAACGTAGCGGCAGATCTGTTGTGGTGACCAGCGCGGTGCCAGGCTTGGCCAGCACCAGCCGCCGCAGCGCCGGGCTGGCGTCGAGCTTGACCGCCTTGGGACGTTGCCGTCGCTGAAAGGCCCGGTCCTGGTCGCTCTTGTCCGGGCTGGTGCGAAGTTCGAGAAGGGAGTGCTCATCGAGCGGCCCGACGAGGTCGACACCAAGGTCGCCGCGTAGTCAATCAGGACACGCCGTCCACAACTTTTGACCATTCCTCTGAGGCAGCCCGCCCCGGAACTGGCCTTATGGGGCAGCCCGAAGCGATCTTGACCGGCGAGGATCCCGGCACCCACAGGGCGAATTGTCCTTGCATGGGCGTAGCGGGCAAAGCGTGAATAGAATAGGAGCAGAGACCGAAGTGAGCGCATTTCGGCCGTATATCACGAGGGCCGATGGGGGAAGGCTGGCGGACCATGCAGAGGATGAGCAGCCTGGACGCTGGGTTCTTCTTCGCCGAGAACGACAGGACACCGCTCCAGGTCGCCGCAGTGTGCGTATTCGAGGGCGAGCCGCCTTCCTATGGCGACCTCGTCCGGTTGACCCTGTCCAAGCTTCCGCAGGTGCCGAGGTACCGGCAGCGGGTACGGAGGGTCCCGTTCAATTTCGCGAGACCGGTATGGGCTGATGATCAGTACTTCCAGGTGCTCTACCACGTCCGGCGCACGGCGGTGCCGAGTCCTGGCGGCCCCGAGGAGTTGCGCAATCTGGCCGGGCGGATCCTCGCGCAGCGCCTCGACCTCAGCAGGCCGCTGTGGGAGATGTGGCTGGTCGAAGGGCTCGAAGGTGGCCGCTGGGCCGTCGTCCTCAAGGTGCATCACTGCATGGTGGACGGGGTCGGCGGCATTGAATTGATGGCGCTGCTATTCGACCACACCGCAGGCGAGGGACAGGCCGGGAGACAGGCCGAGCCGCCGTCCTGGGCGCCGGAGCCGGAGCCATCAGCGCTATCGCTCATGCTTGGGGGCGTCCGGGACACGGCGGCAGGCTCGATAAGCCAGGCGGTGAGGATCCCAGCGCTGGCGCGCGGCCTTGGCGAGGACATTGGCTTCGCGGGTGGCCTGCCGCGGTACGCCCTGCGCCTCCTCAAGCCAGGCGCGCCGTCGCTCAACGGACCTACCTCCCCGCATCGGCGGTGGTTGTGGGCACAAGCCGATCTCGATGAGGTCAAGCGAGTCCGCCGCGCGCTCGGCGGGACGGTGAATGATGTCATCCTGGCTGCGGTCGCGGCCGGTTTCCGCGACCTGCTCCGCTCGCGCGGTGTCCTTTCCGACGACGCTGTCGTACGGACCATGGTTCCGGTCTCGATCCGTTCGCCCGGTGAGCGTGGCCTGCTGAACAACCGGGTTTCCGCGGTTCTTGTCAACCTGCCCTGCGGCGAGCCGGATCCGGTGCGCCGCATGCACCTGGTGCACGAGCAGATGGAGTTCCTTAAGGACAGCAACCAGGCGATCGGGCCGGATGCGCTCGTCAGGTTCCTCGGCATGGCGCCCCAGTTGCTCGCGGCCACCGTACACACCGCCCTCCTGCTGCGCCAGCCGGTGATCCAGACAGTTACGACCAACGTGCCGGGCCCGTCCTTCCCGCTGTACCTTATGGGCCGCAAGCTCGTCGAAATGTACCCCTACATCCCCATCGTCATGGGGTTCCGTGTCTCGATAGGGAACATCTCCTACCTCGGGCGGCTCTTCTTCGGGCTGACCGGTGACTTCGATGCGATGGCCGATCTGGAGGTCCTCGCCGACGGCATCCGTAACGGGTTCGACGAACTCATCAAGGAGGCTTCGAAGCCAGGATCCAGCGTGAGGGCAAGCCAGGTCTGGTAGCCCGGTTCGGCGGGATCCCGCTAGTGCGGAAAAGAGCGCGGTCCTGGCCGATCGCGCCCCCCTGCCCCCGCACGCGCCGCGAAGCCGGGTCGCCAGCCAGCTTCGAAGAGGCTGGCGGCGCCTGCTGACCGCCCGCTTCAGGCCCAGGAGCACTGCATACAGCTGGACCGGAATACTGATCGTGCTCCTTCGCGAGATGCGTCCGCTCGGGGCAGGCCTCTCGTGAGCGAAGTGTCACCCGGCCCAGCGGCGGTAGGCGGCGGTGAACCCGCCCCGGTAGACAGGCCGTCACGATCAGCTCCCAGCCGACCTGAAGGCGAGGTAGGCGGGCTCGAGCAGCTCGGTCAATGTCTGGCCTCGCACGGTGACGTTTACCGGGGGCAACTGGTCCAGCGGGGAACCGCTCGCGATCGCGGGCGGGCTCGTCAGCGCGATCTCACCCGGCACCGTGAAGTACGACTCAAGGCACTCGGCAAGAGGTGTGCCCGCCCGGTCCGCGCGGTCGGCGGCGGGCGGGCCATCGCTGCGGGCAGAGTGCAGGTTGGCCAGCAGGTCCTCCCGCTCCCGTCCCCGCCAGGCGAGAATCGTGAACGGGTCGTCGTCGAAGGCCTCGGCCAGGAGGTAGAAGGCCGCCGCGATGTGCTTGCACGGTACCTCCCAGTCCGGGCAGGAGCAGTCCATCGAAAGCTCCCCGGCCGCTGCCGGGAACAAGGACAGTCCCTGAGCGGTGAAGACCTCCTCGATATCCCCGGGCATTTCGCCGGCCAGCAGCTTGGCGCTGTACCAGGCGCTGCCTGCGAGCGCTCGTTCCAGCTTGGCCCATTCGGGCTTGCCAAACGCGGTAATGCCGACGCGCACACGGTAGGGCCGCGCGCGGCTGCCCTGGACCCGCGCCGTCACCATCCCCGCGTCCACGTCGAGCGAGATCACCTGGCCCTTGCGCGCGTAGCTCCGGCCCCGTTGCAGCCGGTTGCCAAGGCCGATGCCTTCCAGAACCTCGACAAACCGGCCGGACCACCAGGTCTGGCCGATCGCCCCGCGCGTGCTGCGGGCCTTCAGGCCGTCCTCGACGGGCCGCGGGCGCGACGGCGGCGGATACCAGCTATTCACCGACCGCGTCCCCCGACAACTCGAACACTTTCCGCAGGTCACGAGTGGACAGTTCGGTGAGCCAGCCTTCGCCGTCGGTGATCACCAAGTCGGCCAGGGCCTTTTTATCCTCGATCATTTCGTCGATCTTCTCTTCCAGCGTCCCGGCACAGATGAATTTGCGCACCTGCACGTTCCGCGTCTGGCCGATCCGGAACGCACGGTCGGTGGCCTGGTTCTCCACCGCCGGGTTCCACCACCGGTCGAGGTGGATCACATGGTTGGCGGCGGTGAGGTTCAGCCCGGTGCCGCCAGCTTTGAGCGACAGCAGGAAGATCGGCGGGCCATCGTCGGACTGGAATCTGGTCACCAGTTCGTCCCTGCGCGGTTTTGGCGTACCACCGTGCAAGTACGCGACATCCGTGCCGAACTGCGCAGCCAGGTGCGGCAGCAGCATCTCGGCGAACTCGGTGAACTGCGTGAAGCACAGCACCTTGTCGCCCTCGGCGATGATCTCCTCGAGGATTTCCTCCAGCCGGATCACCTTCCCCGAGCGGCGCCCGATCGCGGAACGGTCATGCAGCAGCAGCGCCGGGTGGTTGCACACCTGCTTGAGCTTCGCCATGGCCGCGAGTACGTTGCCACGGCGCCCGATTCCGTCGGAGTTCTCGATCTTCTCCATCATGTCGTCCACGACCGACTGATAGAGCGAGGCCTGTTCGTTGGTGAGCTGGCAGTACTGCTTGATCTCTATCTTGTCCGGCAGGTCGTCGATGATGGCCGGGTCGGTTTTGAGCCTGCGCAGCACGTACGGCCTGGTGACGGTGCGCAGCCGCTGCGCCGGCTCGGTGAGCCCGTGGCGCTCGACGGGGATCGCGTACCGGGTCCGGAATTGTTCGCCGGAGCCCAGCATGCCCGGGTTGAGGAATTCCATGATCGACCACAGCTCGGCCAGCCGGTTCTCGACGGGGGTGCCGGTCAGGGCGACCCTGTGGGCCGCGTGCAGCCGTTTCGCTGCTTTCGCGGCTTGCGACAGGCTGTTCTTGATCGCCTGGGCCTCGTCCAGCACCACCCGCCGCCACTCGACGCTAGAGAGTTCGTCGATGTCGCGGGTCGCGGTGGCGTAGGTAGTGACGACCAGATCGGCCTTGGCCAGCTGGCCGCCGAGGTCCTCCCCGCGCCGGCGCTGCTGCCCGTGGTGTGCGTAGACCCGCAGGCTGGGCGTGAACCGCGCGGCTTCCCGCTGCCAGTTGCCGACCAGCGACATCGGGCACAGCAACAGCGTTGGGCCGCCCGCGGGATCTTCAGCACGCTGCGCCGCCTCCAGGGCCAGCAATTGCACCGTCTTGCCCAGTCCCATGTCGTCGGCCAGGCACGCACCGAGCCCCAGCGAGGACAGGAACTCCAGCCACGACAGTCCCCGCTCCTGGTAGGGGCGCAGGCCGGCCTGGAAATGCTCCGGCACAGGCACGGGACGCAATGATTGCGAAACGGCTCCGCTGAGCAACTCTCCCAGCCAGCCATCGGCTGTGACGTGGGTGAAAGGCAGCGGAGTGTCGAGGTCGTCCGGGTGCGCTGCCGCCAGCCGCAGGATCTCAGCAGCGGTGGCCTGCCCGGTTTGCTCGCGCGTCAGGAACTCGAGGCCACGCTTGAGCTGCTCGGGATCGACCGCCACCCACTGGCCCCTGAGCCGGATGAGCGGGGCCTTGACCTCGGCCAGCGCAGCGATCTCCTCCTCTGTCAGGGTGTCGTCCCCGACCGCGAGCTGCCAGCGGAAGTCCATGAGCTGGTCCCGGCCGAACTTGCTGGCCCTCTCCACAACGCCGTCAACCGGGGTATACGCGGAGGCGGTGAGTCCGAGCCTGCGGCGCTGGTCCCACCACGAGGGCAGCAGAATCCCAAAACCCGCCTCGTCCAGCGCCGAAGCCGCGACGGACAAGAAGTGATATGCGCCGTCAGCGCCTAGTTCGAGCGCGCAAGGCTGCGGTTGGTGCAGCCCATCGGCCAGCTCTGGATAAACCCGGCTGGCCCGGCCGAGTTCGGCGAGCAGCAGCTCCTGCGGGTGGGATAGCCACCGGCTTAGGCTGCCGTCGTCGGCCCATGCCTGCGAGGCGGGCACAAGCAGGCTCGGGTCGGTCATGGACTGCAGCAGGAACTCCAGCCGCCACCGGCTGCCGTCGGCGCCCAGGTCATCGGCGCCCAGGTCATCGGCGCCCAGCTCATCGGCGTCCGGGCCGTCAGTGGCCTCCGTCAGGCGGAAGGTCGCCCGGGCCGGTCCGGTCAGGCCGGTCCCCACCTCATTCCAGGGGTGCAGTGCTTCGGCGAGAATGTCCAGCTCGCCGGGGTCGGCGTCGAACCGGGCGTCTGGGGAACAGAGCGCTGTCAGCCAGGCCTCAGCCGCGGCCAGCCGGGCCGGCCGGCGTCCCCGCCGCGGCGGGGCGAGTGACAGGCCGCCGGGCAGCGCCTCGCGCGCGGCCGCGTCGGCCATGGCGCCCAGCGCGGCGGTGATCAGCTCGTGCGGATCATCGCGGCCAGGCACGGCCCGGCAGACCGGCGGCATCGCCCTGACGAGTGACTGCATGGCGACGACATCGGGTCCCTGCAAGAACGGCCGCCACCTGGCGATGGCACCCCCCCGGTCCCGCGCCAGAGCTGGCAGTACCCGGCCGCGGGACACGAGATCACTCGCAAACGCGGCCACATCGGCAAAGTATCCAAGGGAGGCACCGTAGCGGATTCCGGGGGCGCGCTCGGACAGCGTGGTAAGCGCCGTGGCCGCGTCAAACATAACGACCGGAATCCGCCACGGCAGCAACGCGGCCTTTGACCGCGCGGCCGGGCGCGGGGTGATCCTGATCAGTTCGGGTGAGTCAAGCGGAGCGGTGCGCAGCGAGGGCAGCAGCAGGGCGACCTCGGCCGGCTTGCCGGCATGGATCCCCGCCAGCGTGCTGGCTGGTGCGGCAAAGGGATGCGGCCGGGCCGACCGCAACGCCTGGCTCCGGCTCTTGACGGCGGGCGCCGAGTCCTCTGCCCATAGGCACAAGCCGCTCTCAGGGGACCAGAACCCGTGCAGCACAAGCATGTCGGAAGTGCTCCAGCAAAGGGGTTCGAGGGGTACGGCGCCAAAGCCTACCGGCTTTGCCTGCCGGGCGGCACAAGCCACGCCCGGGCGGACGGCTACAGCCGATCAGGTTATCGCCGGTCCGCGCCCCCGGCTGGGGATTCAGCGGCGTCACCCACGTCTAGATAGCCGGGGACGGCCACCCACAGGTAATGCACGGGGTAACGGCCGGACCCGCGGTGCTCCCGGCGCCAGTCGCGGTCCCAGTAGGAGCGCGTACAGCACGCAAGTGGCCGAGCGCCACCTCAAAACTCGGCGGCCAGTTGCTCTCGCCGGGCATGCGGACACGGCGTCAGCCGGGGAAGGTCACCGAACCGGCGTTCAGCGAGCGCCCGGAGCACGGCTTCGTCGCGACCCTCGTGGGACCAAAACCGCACCGGGCCGCGAACGTGGTGATTCCCCACGGAGGTTTCGCACACCCACTGGCTTGCGTGCTGGACCAGGCCTGTCGATTGAGCCGGTCTGGGGCATGATGCAACTAGGGCTGCATCTCCGCGCTGACCTTTTGGAGGGCGTGATGGCGAATCTGAGTTCCGTGCTCGAACAAGCAGCGGCCGCTCACGCCGAGCGGTCGGCCGTGCGCATGGATGACCTCGTGCTCAGCTACGCGGAGCTGCAAGATGCCGCGGGCCAGGTGACGTCGCTGGTGTCATCTCTCGGGGTAGAACCCGGCGACCGGGTCGCCGTCATGCTGCCCAACGTGCCGGCCTTCCCGATCGTCTTCTACGGGGCGCTGGGCGCCGGGGCGGTGGTCGTGCCGATGAACCCGCTGCTGAAGAGCCGTGAGGTCGCTTACTACCTCGGGGATTCCGGCGCGAAGGTGCTGTTCGCCTGGCACGCTGCCGCGAGCGAAGCCGCTAAGGGCGCCGCGGAGACGGGCGCGCGGGTCGTCGAGGTTGCCGAGCCCGACCTTTCCGCCCTGCTCGCCGGCCTCGCCCCGGTGCCCGCGCGCACGGATCAGGCCGACGACGACGACGCGGTGATCCTGTATACCTCGGGAACCACCGGCACGCCCAAGGGCGCCGAGCTGACGCACGCGAACCTGACCGGCAACGCCGCGCTCACCGCCGCGACCCTGCTGAACGCCGGACCGGACGATGTGGTCATGGGCTGCCTGCCGCTGTTCCACGTCTTTGGCCTGACCTGCGGGCTGAACGCGACGATCATCGGCGGCGGCACCCTCACCCTGCTGCCCGGGTTCGATCCCGGCAAGGCCCTGGAGATCATCGGGCGCGACGAGGTGACCATCTTTGAGGGCGTGCCGACCATGTACGCGGCGATGCTGCATCACCCGGCCCACGCCGAGGCCGATGTCTCGTCCCTGCGGACCTGCATTTCAGGCGGCGCCGCGATGCCGGTGGAGATCATGCGCGGATTCGAGCAGGTCTTCGGTTGCGTGATCCTGGAGGGCTACGGGCTCTCGGAGACCTCCCCTGTCGCCTCCTTCAACCACCCGGGCCGGGTGCGCAAGCCGGGTTCGATAGGCACGCCGGTCGAGGGGGTAGAGATGCGCGTCGTGGACGCTGACGGCCGCGGATTGCCTTCCGGGGATGTCGGGGAGATCGCCATCAGGGGCCCCAATGTCATGAAGGGGTACTGGCGCAAGCCCGAGGCGACCGCCGAGGCGATTCCGGACGGCTGGTTTCGTACAGGCGACCTGGCCAAGGTCGATGACGACGGTTACTTCCACATCGTGGGCCGTAAGAAGGACCTGATCATCCGTGGCGGGTACAACATCTATCCGCGCGAGATAGAGGAGGTCCTGCACGAGCATCCGGCCGTCGCTGAGGTCGCCGTGGTCGGGATTCCGCATGTCGAGCTTGGCGAGGACGTCGGCGCCGCCGTGGTGCTCAAACCGGGAGCGACCGCCACCCCCGCGGAGCTACGCGCATTCGCCAGGGAACGGGTGGCGGCGTACAAGTACCCACGCCATCTCTGGCTCGTGCGCGCGCTGCCGAAGGGCCCCACCGGAAAGATCGTTCACGGCGAAGTTCAGCTGCCGCAGGACCTCCTTCAGTGAAGACCCGACCCGCAGCGGCTTCGCCCTCTGGGGCACGATACTGACGATCACCGAACCGTGACGCCTACATGACCCCGGCTACGCCCGCGCGGACACCGACATCGGGCGACTGTCGTCTTGCCCGGCCGGGAGGCCCGGTCAGCACGATCAATCGGGCAAGCACGTTGACATGATGGCGCGGGGACGCAATGGGGCCACCCGAGAGCGATGAAGAACTCGGCTTCCGGGGGTCTTGTGGGTGCCGTAGTTGTCGCACACCAGGTGCACGTCGAGGCTGGACGGCACCGTCTTGTCTATCTGGCCAGGAACTTCTTGAACTGCCCGGTGACGGCGGTGCAGGGAGTGCATCACGATACCGTTGGCGATGTTGAACGCGGCGAACAGGCTGGTAATGCCGTGCCGGTAGTCCGAGTCGCCACACCCCGCCGATGGCCTCTACGGCTCCCGGGCAGGGGTGCACGCCCACCGTTAGTATCCCGGACCTTGACTTCGTCGTATAAGTCATGGTGCCCCAGGTGACGCCGCTACGGCGTGGCAGTGGGCAGGCGCTACCAGCCCTTTCAAGATCGGCCTAGGCGCATTTTTCTGTATGCCCACTCGGGATACCCGTGTCCGAGAGGACGCTCCGACGTCTGGCTCCCCTTGGTCACGAAATCCCGCTGTCCCTGCATCCCTTGCACGAGGGCACGACCTAGCCGGGCAGGGCCCGCTGCCTGTCAGCTGCATTTCGTTCCCGGCATGCGCCAGCCGGAGGGACCTTCGGCCCTTTCGCGGCGGAAAGGCCAGTGAACACGCTGCGGATGAGGGGGGCGGGCCGCCGGAATAAGGGGTGGGTGTTCGGCTCGCGCTCCGGGGACTGGGAGGCTGCATGATCACCTCACGAGACGCCATGCACACCGGCGCGGAATGCATCCGCGAGCACGAGATCTTGGAGTACCCGGCGCGGCGGATACGTGACCTGGATGTTGGGCGCGCTGTCGGCCTGCGGGCACGACAACCGGCCGTACGCCGTCATCACCGGCCAGGACATCGTGTTCAGGTGTCCGGGGGCTCATCAATGCGCATCGGCCTGATTGCCCCGCCGTGGCTGCCCGTTCCGCCGCCCCGCTACGGCGGTACCGAGCTGGTTATCGACAACCTCGCCAGGGGCCTGCAGGAGTTGGGTCACGACGTGCGGCTGTTCACGGTCGGCGAATCCACCTGCCCGGTACCGCACGAGTATCTCTATCCGACGGGGGCCGTGCCGATGGATGCGGACGTTCCGGAAGCGGCGCATGTCCTCGCCGCGTACGAGGCACTGGCCGATGTGGACATCATCCACGACCACACCGTGCTGGGCCCGTTAGTGGCGGGCCGGCGCGGGCTCCGCCGGCTCCCGGTCGTGAGCACCAACCACGGGCCGTTCACCCCGCAGACTCGCCGCATCTTCGCCGACATCGCCCGGCACGCCTCGATCGTGGCGATCTCGCGCTCCCAGGCCCGCGCTTCGGGCGGGATTCCCATCGCCGCGGTCATCCATCACGGCATCGACCTGCAGGTGTACCGGCCGGGGCCTGGGGACGGCGGCTACCTGCTGTTCGTGGGCAGGATGTGCGCCGACAAGGGAGTGCACCACGCGGTGCGGATTGCCAGGCGCGCCGGCCAGCGGCTGGTGATCGTGGCGAAGATGCGCGAGCCCGCCGAGCGGGCCTACTTCGAGCAGCGGGTGCGGCCGCTGCTCGAGCCCGGTGATGACATCCCGGCCGAGCTGCCGCTGGCGTCCCGGCTGGAACTGATGCGCGGGGCGGTGGCCCTGCTCAACCCGATTACCTGGCGCGAGCCGTTCGGCCTGGTGATGGTCGAGGCGCTGGCGTCGGCGACCCCGGTGCTGGCCTTCCCGAACGGCGCGGCGCCCGAAATCGTCGATCAGGGCCGGACGGGGTACCTGTGCCGTGACGAGGAGGAAATGATCATCGCGGTTGACCGCGTGCACGAGATCGAGCGCCGCCAGTGCCGGGCCGCCGCGGAGCGGCGGTTCTCCCTCATGCGGATGGCGCTCGACCACCAGCGGCTGTACCGCCGCATCCTGTGCGGCCCGGGCCAGCTTTCGGGCTGGCGGGCCGCAGCCGGACCGCACTGGCGGCCGGCCCCGTCACCCTGCCGCGACGACGCCGATCCTTGCTCGCCGCACCCGCTACCCATATCCGGGGCTCGCTGACGATCTGCCAGGGGTCGGGTGAGCACCAGCACCAGCACCGTCATGCCGGCACTCCGCACCGGGCAGACACGGACGGTATGGACGAACGGCCCATCTCAGGTTTTCCAGACCTCGGATATCCAGTGCTGGCTGCGGTCCCCATCCGGTGGGATCACTGTCCTCCCGGTTACTCGGCGTCAAGGTCTTGGTTGCCGTGTGTCGGCCGCGGCCCGGCGGACAGCCGGATGCCAAGGTGTTCGAGTTCTCGGAGCCGGGCGCCGTCGGAGGTCACGTCGACCGTGAGGCGGTCCTTGCCCAAGCTGAGCCGGCTGATGCGCAGCGGCAGGTAGCGGTCGGGTATGGCGGGGTCGCACCACAGGCGTCCGGTGGGCAGTTGCGGGTCGAACCTGAGCAGGGTTCGCAGCAGGTGGAGGGGGGTGGCGGCTGCCCAGGCCTGTGGTGAGCACGAGGTCGGGTACGGGACTGGCTCGGCGAACATCTCCCGTGGGAATCCGCAGAACAGCTCGGGGAGCCGGTGCTGGAAGTGAGTCGCGGCGTCCAGGATGGCGACCGCCACGCGCTGCGCGTGATCGACGAATCCGTAGCGCATGAGCCCTGCCGCGCACAGCGCATTGTCGTGGGGCCAGACCGAGCCGTTGTGGTAGCTCATGGGGTTGTAGGCGCCCATCGACGTGGCGAGCGTGCGAATTCCCCAGCCACTGAACATCTCTGGCGAAAGCAGGTGCGCCGCGACCGAAGGGGCCTTGTCGTCGTCAACGATCCCGGTCCACAGGCAGTGGCCGATGTTGGAGGCCAGCGAATCGATCGGGCGCTTGTCGGCGTCGAGCCCGAGCGCGTACCAGCCGCGATCAGGAAGCCAGAACTTCGCGTTGAAGGCACGTTTGAGGGCTTTGGCCTTCCCCGCCCAGTGCCGTGCGCCCTCACGATCACCTTGTTCGCGGGCGAAGTGCGCACGGGCGGCGTAGGCGGCGTAGGCGTAGCCCTGAACCTCCGCGAGGGCGATCGGTGAACGTGCGATCCGCCCGTCGGCGAAGGTGATTCCGTCCCAGGAGTCTTTCCACCCCTGGTTGGCGAGCCCTTGTTCGGTCGCCCGGTGGTACTCGACGAAACCGTCGCCGTCGGCGTCGCCGTACCGCTCGATCCACTCCAGGGCGCGGTCTGCGTGCGGCAGCAAGGCATCGGCTCCGCCTTGATCGAGCCCCCATCGCCGCAGCTCACCGAGGACCATGACGAACAGCGGAGACGCGTCGGCCGTGCCGTAGTAGGCATTGCCGCCGCCGAGTGCGAGTGAAGCCGCGGGGCCGAAGCGCATCTCGTGCAGGATGCGGCCGGGTTCCTCTTCGGTCGCCGGGTCGATCGCCGCGCCTTGGTGTGCGGCCAGCGTGTGCAGGGTTCCGATCGCGAGCCGCTCGTCCAGGGGAATCAGCATCCACGAGGTGATCAGCGAGTCCCGTCCGAACAGCGCCATGAACCAGGGCGCGCCCGCGGCGACCACAGCGCGGTCCGGATGTTCCGGATCGAGCATTCGCAACGACCCGAGATCCTCGACGCTGCGGCGAAGTACCGCGGCCAGGCCGGAGTCGGCGGTACTCACCTCCCATCCCCGGCTGCGCCACTCGCGCAGGCTGCGTGCGGGGATCGTATGTTCGAGCGGGTGCCCGCAGGGATGGCGTATCGGGGCCGGCGCACCGTCCTCGCCGGTGCGGACCTCGGTACACACAGCCCACGCGTGGCGTGGCGGGATGGCCGCCCGCCATCGCACGGTGTTGCCGCCCACGGCCGGATCGCCGCCCGCGACGATCAGCAGCTGCTGGCGGCGCTCGCCACGACGGCCAGTGAACTCCAGGATCCCGTGCTCCGCGGTACGTGTGACGTCACCATCGGCGTGCGCGCGCCCCTCTTTGACCTCGAAGAGGTCGGCGAAGTCCGTGTCGGCCCGCAGCTCGATAGAGCACTCCACCGGTGTCGCGCCGATGTTGCGGATCTCGATGTCCACCCGCATCCCGTTGCCGACGTAGTGGCTTTCCAGCACCAGCAGGGAACTGTCGGCGTGCCCGGGACTGGGTGGTGCCCGGCCGATGAACATGGCGGCGTAGGGTTCCTTTGTCTGCACGGTCAGTGGCTCAGGTGGGACGCCGTCGATGCGCAGTTCCCAGCGCGAGAGCAACCGGGTGTCCCGCACGAACAGCCCTTGCCGGTGCCCTTGCAGGATGGCCCCGCCGCGATCGGTGATGCAGAGGGTCGAACCGTCGATCAGGGTCACCAGGTCGTGGCCAGGCCCCTGACCGATGGGCCCGCTGGTCAGGGCCCACGGATTCGTCATGGCAGTGTTTCCACGGCAGGGGCCGGTCGCTCGCCTGGTGCGCACCTCACGCCCGAGCGAGAACTCCGCCAGGTTTGAGAAGTGACGCCGCCGGTCAGCCGGTGGCCCGGTAGAGCCTCGGAGGGAAAATCGAGATGCGCGGTATGGATCCGGCCCATGGTGGGAGCACATCAAGTAAGGCCGTTGTCACCCAGAGCCGAACGTCCCCCCGCGGGGGACAGTGGGACCAGCATTATTGGAACGTCGGCTTCGCGGACCGTGCGGCGTACCGTGCGTGCCCTTCCCGCTTCGAGGCGCTGTGACCACCCCAGCGCGATGAGATCCGCATGCTCGTCCGCGGCGACCTGGGTCACGTGCTCTCCCGGTTCGCCGTTGCGCAGCTCGATGCGGACATCCACGTGGCTGCAGAATCGGGCCCGGAACTCCTGCTCCCAGCTGCGGCGGGCGTGGGCGGCCTGATCCCAGAAGCGCGGCGCGCTGGTTTCATCGAACACGTGCAGCACCACGAGCTCGACGTCGGCGTTGGCGAACAGTTCCATGGTCTCCCTGACGGCCGAGGCTGATTCGAGGGTGCCGTCGAGCGGCACGAGGACCCGTGAGATGACCAGTGACCGCGCCGGGGTGAACGTCGGGGGCACCACGATGATGGGCTTGGTCGACCGGCCGGCGATCCGCCATGACCTGCCGGATGTGGTCGTATCCCGCATGACGACCCCGAGTACGGCATCCGGCTGGTCCAGCTCGCCGAGCACGGCCGTGGCGTGCTGGCTGTCCGGCAGGCGCGGGTCGAACCGGGACACCGTCGCTCGCAGGACGCCGGCCACCGCCTCGGCGACGGCGGCCACCGTGGACGCCGATTCCGGACCTGCTACCGCCAGTATCTTGGGCATCCCCGTTCTCCTTCGGCTGGTCTCGCGTCCCGCGGGAGCCGCGCGACACCGGTCACCAGCCGGGGTCGGTGCCCGTCGAGGCATACCCGTAGCGGGGTGTCGACGCCGACCTGGACCTCGTCTGCGGTGATGTGCAACACGACGGCCCGGCCGAGGCATCGGAACCGCAGCCCGAGGCTCCGCCAGGAACTCGGCAGCGCTGGGTCCAGGTGCAGCACCCCGGCACGCACCCGGATACCGGCGAAGCCGAACAGCAACGCCTGCCAGACACCTCCCATCGTGGCCATGTGCAAGCCCGCCGCGGTCGTCCCGGTCAGGTCGTCGAGATCCAGCCGCAGCGCGGTTCGCAGCAGCCGCAGGGCATCATCGGCGTGGCCCGCCCTGGCCGTCAGGGAGGCGCTGATCGCGGGCGACAGCGAGGAGCCGTGCGCGGTCCGTGGCCCGTAGAAGTCGAGGTTCGGCTCCAGCGAGCCGGGCGCGACTTCGTCGGGTACCAGGTGGTGCAGCATCAGCACATCCGGCTGCTTGATGACCTGCGACGCGGCGATCCGCTCCCGCCCGAGCAGAAGATCGGCGGCCACCGGCGCGCTCGTGACGTCAGTCACGATGAGCGGCTCGAGCTCGAAGTACCCGGCGAACTGCTCGTACAACCCGGTGGCGCTCTGGTATCCGTCTACGAGCGAGGAGGCGAGCTCGGTCCACTGGCGTGACTCATCTCCCGGGGTTGCCGGCCCGGACAGCAGCCGCGCCGCCGCCCGCAGATTCCAGCGCGCCATCACATTCGTGAACGCGTTGTCGGAGACCGGCTCGTGGTATTCGTCGGGCCCGATCACCTGATCGATGTGCGCGCCGCCGTCGCCGTCCAGCCGGCAACGCGATGCCCAGTACCGCGCGGTCTCGCGCAGTAGCAGGCGGTGGCGCCCACGCACAAACCCGCTATCGCCCGTCCACTGCGCGCAGTGCCACGCGGCCCACGCGACATCCGCGGTGATGTGCTCCTCCAGCTGCCCCGTCTTGATCTCAACTCGCCGTCCGCCGAGGTAACCGGAGATGGGGGTGACGTCGTTCCCGAGCGACGCCGATTCCCAGGGAAACCGTGCGCCGCGATAGCCGGCGGCTCGCGCCGCGGCGCATGCAGCCGACAGCCGGTGCGTACGGTAATTGGCCACCGCCTTGGCCGTTGCTGGATCCATGCTCGCGATGGCGGGCAACACGAACACGTCGGCGTCCCAGAAGACGTGGCCGGCATAGCCATTGCCGGACAAGCCCCGGGCCCCCACCGCGGCTTCGTGGCGGCCACCGACGTTACACCACAGCTGGAACAGGGCGAACCGGACCGCCAGCTGCGTCTCGGGATCGTCGGGGAGATCGACGTTCACCGCGGCCCAGCGGCCGGCCCAGGCAGCCCGGTGCTCGGCCAGCAGGCGCTCGAATCCCTGCCGCTCAGCAGCCTTGAGTGCGGCTGCCACCTCGCCGGGTGCGGGCGGCCCGTGCTTCCCGCTGGCCAACGCGACGAGACGCTCGATGGTGCGTACGCCGCCGTCACGGCGTTGCCGCTGCGCCGCGACAGCGGTTATGCCGGAACTGCCACGCACCTGCGCCCATCGGTGACCGTCAAGACTGCCCTCGATCATTTGCACGTTCCCGGGTTGCCGCAGCGCCCGACCCGGGCGCGCGCGCCCGGCCGCGGCTTCGGCCCGCATGGCCACTACGCCGGGCCTGGTGACGGAGGCGAAGCGCACGGTACGCACCGGACAATCGGAGGTGTTCTCCTCCCGTAGCAGCACGCCGGTACGGAGGTCGAGCACGTGCCGGTAGCACTCAGGGGCAGGGGTGATGTCCAGCCCGGTCCAGTCCGGCCCAGGCAGCAGATGCTCCTCTGCCACGCCATCCGTGTAGATGCCGGATGCCAGCACCATCGGCACCGAACCCGGCCGTCTGTCCTCCGCCGCGCCGCGGGTGGCGAACCCGCCGGAACCCAAGGTGAACAGGGCCTCGATCGCCCGATGCCGGAGCGGGTCCCCGCCGGTCTCCCGGAGCGTCCAGGCCGGATCCTCGTCCACGCCGGGCACCCGGCCCCGCGTGCGGCGCCGCAGCTGCTCATCCAGCAGCCGGCACAGCAACGGTTCCGTGACTCCCGACAGCACGGTCGCTCTCGATCGCCCCACGAGCGCGGGCAGCCGATCACCGGCCATAAGCAGCAGTCCCGGCCCGACGCCCCGGGCAGCAAGGTGCCCGCCGATCGCCTGCAGCGATTGAGACAGCCCGAGCCCGTCTGTGACCAAGACGTCGACATCCATCGCCCGCAGCGCGTCAATCCGTCTGCGCACCGACTCAGAACATCGATCCTCACATCGATCCGCGGCCACCAGGACAAGCGCGTCGACCGTGCGGTCGAGTTCGCCCACCACTCCACCATGAGTACGGCGCCCTCGGTACGCCAATGGACCAAGGTCCTACCCTGCGCGTCACCGGCGGGTTCGCCGACGCGATCTTCGCGAGCGGCTGACCCGCCGGGTACGCCAGGCAGGTCCCTCCCGGTAGCGCCTGTTGCAAGCCATGCGACAGTCACAGGCCGTTTGGCCCTACCCGGCTGGATCTGCGCGTGCTCCGGTGAAGTGAGGGCGGCAACGATTTCGCTCAGACCCGAGCGTGAATCCCATGAGGAACAGGTGTGCCGGTGAGGAAGCACATCGGCCAGGGACCAGGAATCGCCGGTGGCCGCGACCGGGCAGCGGGCGCACCTGCTGGAGAGCTTCGGGTCACGGATCGAGCGCCAGCCAAGCGGCACGCTCACCCTGCACCTCATGGGCGCAGACGTCGCGCGCTGACCGGCGCCGCTTCATCACTGGCCCGCAGCGGCCGGGGACCTTCGCCCCTGCCGCGACGCGTCCTGTACGCGCAGGATGCGGCCTGTGACCCCACCGGCCGGTACCGGCCGCGCGCGGTATTCAGCCGAGCACGTGCGGCTGGCCCGGCACGTCGTCGGCACCCTCGGCGGGCGTTATTCGATGGAGCTCGGCATCGACGTCGACGCAGGCGATGCGGAAATCGAGCGATGGTTCCTGGCGGCTACCCTGTTTGGCACACGTATCTCGGCCCGAGTCGCTGAACGAACGTTCCGTGTGCTCAGCGATGCAGGCCTGGCACAGATCGCGCAGGCGCGTCACATACCGTGGGATGACCTGGTCGCCTGCCTCGACGAAGGTGGTTACGCCCGCTACGACTTCCGCACGGCGACGCGGCTCCAAGCCCTGTCCGAAGTGATCGACGAGCGTTACGACGGGCAGGTTGCCGTGATCGGCCGGGGGTTCCGCACCTACCCCGAACTGCGCCGGGCCCTGGATGTGCTGCCCGGCTGGGGGGCAGTGACCATCCAGCTGTTCCTGCGAGAGCTGCGGGGCGTGTGGCCCGGCGCCGAACCGCCGCTCGACCAGCGCGCCACGTTTGGCGCGCAGCACCTTGGTCTTTTCGGCCCAGGCCCGGTTCAGCCAGGTCTTCCACGCCTCGCCGAGCTGGCCTCCGAATGTGGCCTGGACCTGCGAGACCTCGAAAGCGGGCTGGTCCGGCTCGCGCTGGCCCACCGCCGCGGGAGGAGTTCATGCCCAGGCGGGAACACGTGCGGCGTCTTGGCGCTGGACGGTCGGCCGGGGGGACCTGATGACGGTGAATCCCGGCACGGGGCCAGATGACCGCACGCGGCCAGACCGGCGTGATCACAGTCTGTGAGGTGGGGATGAGCCTTCGAATCGTGGCGGGGACCGCGAACCCGTTGCTCGCCGGTGCCGTCGCGACGGCCCTGGGCACCGGGCCGGTGACGGGTGGGGTGGAGCGGTTCCCGGATGGCGAGCTGCGCCCGGTCGTGGGTCACCTGCGCGGTGACGACGTCTATGTGATTCAGCCCACGGGGCCTCCGGTCAGCGATCACCTGATGGAGCTGTTCCTGCTGCTCGACGCCTGCCGCCGCGCTGGCGCGGAGAGAATCACCGCGGTCCTGCCCTACTTCGGGTACGCGCGGCAGGACCGCCGTGGCCGGGCCGGTGAGGCCGTCGGTGCCCGGGTCGTCGCCGACGCGCTGGCGGGGTCAGGGGCCGGGCGCCTGGTCGTGGTGGACCCGCACACAGCCGCGCTGGAGGCCATGTGCGGCATGCCCGTGGAGATGCTGACGGCCGTGCCCACGCTGGCGGCGGCGCTCGCGCCGATGGCTCGCGAGGACGCGGTTGTCGTCGCGCCCGATCTTGGCGCGGTCAAGCTCGCCGAGCACTACGCCTCGTTGCTTCGGCGGCCGGTCGCCGTGGTACGTAAGACCAGGGTGACCGGCGCCACCGTCCGCGCCGAGGAAATCGCCGGTGATGTAGACGGCCGCCCCGCCATCATCGTCGATGACATGATCAGCACCGGCGCTACGATCGAGGCAGCCGCGGGGGTTGTCCTTGCGCACGGAGGCGTACCGGGCATTGTCGTCGTGGCGACCCACGGGCTGCTGGTCGGAGCCGCCGCCAGCCTGCTCGGGCGGCTGCCGGTCCGGTGCGTGCTCACCACCGACAGCCTGGCCCGGGACCAGTCAGCGATGCCCGCGCTGCAGGTGCAGTCCGTCGCCCCGCTGCTTGCCGACGCCATTGGCCGCCTGCACCACAATCAGCCGCTGGCGGGCCTGCTGATCCGCACCTGACGCCAGGCGGCACCGCGCCGGTCCAGGCGCGGCCACGGCTCGCTCCTCCGCATGCCGGGGTCCAGCACGTGGTTGGCGGCCAGCGCCACGCAATCGACACCAAGGCCGGCCAGCCCACGGACCGCCTGCGGCGGGACCCCGAAGCGGCACTGCTCGCCTGCCACGCTTGCCGGGGGAGGGGACTTTTGGCCCTGCGGGGCGGGAGGTCTGGCCCTTCGGGCCAGCGCCGGCGCGGCGATCGGGTGGAGATGTAGCCAGATCCGCGGAAGGGAGCGGAAGGGAGAAAGACGATGGCAGTGATGCGCCGAGAGGCGCGGTGGCCGTTTCCCGCGCTGACTGAGTGGCTGGAGTCGCCGATGTCGGGCTGGCCCGGCTTCGGCCCGCCGATCCGGATCGAGGACTTCGTGGCCGAGGGCCGTTATGTCGTCCGGGCGGAGCTGCCCGGCATCGATCCCGGCAAGGACGCCGAAGTTCATGTGGGCGACGGCAGCTTGACCATCAAGGCTGAACGCACCGAGGAGACCAAGGAGCGCCACCGCAGCGAGTTCCGGTATGGCTCGTTTGAGCGGACGGTCAGGCTTCCCCGCGGCGCGAACGAGGACGACGTCAAGGCGTCCTACAAGAACGGCGTGCTCGAGGTGAGCGTCGGCCTTGCCAGGGCCAAGCCAGCAGAACGCCGGATCACCGTCGAGACCGGAGACTGACGGCCCGATACCTGCTGGTGGCCCGCCGCTGATTGGTCCCCCCGCGGCCGGGCCGGAAACCGATCCCTCGTGTGGGAACAGGGAGGAATGATGCGAGCAAATGCCGGTGATGAGCTGGTCGTCAAGGGACATCATGTAGGCGATCAAGACCGCAAGGCTGTGATCATCGAGGTGCACGGTGAGAAAGGCGCGCCGCCGTATCTGGTCCGCTGGAGCGATGGCCACGAGAGTGTGTTCTTTCCCTCCTCCGACACGGTGGTCGAGCACCATCCGAGTGCCAGCAAGCAGGGCAGCCCAGCGCCTTAGTTAGCAGGCGCTTCCAGCGCTGACCTGTGAGGCTGCTGGTCGCGGCGGCGGCCCCGGGCTCGGTGCGCCCGAGGCCGCCGCGGCCAGCCGCTGCTACGGAGTCCAGCCAGTGGGCGGCGGGGCGACTCTGGCGGCACGCTTCTTCCCGCTCCGTCGCGCCGTGTCGGTCATGCCTGATCGGTAGCCGGGCTGCCTCTCACCCGCGACGAGACTGGCACGGGCTCGCCAGTGATCAGCGAGGCGGCGAGTTCATCGCCCCGGCGCCGGGCAGCGTGTGCTCGGTATGGGGCCGCGTCTGCGTGGTCAGGTCACCGTGTTGTGGTGCTTGGCCCGCCCCGGCGCAGGGGGCCTGGGCCAGGTCGGCCTCTGCACCTACGGCAGGCGAGCTACATCGGCCGTCATCCAGCACCGCTGCTGGCGGCACCTGCGACTCCGCCTGCGGTTAGAGACCGACCGTGCGGTAGCCGTCTCCGGTGTGGCCTGGGTACGGGACGTTGGCCCCTGGTCACCTTTGGCGGGCCGGCCCACGGTTATGGGGTGGCTGAGGAGTCGATAGTGACGCGGCCCGGGGAGGCCGAGGACGCGAGACTGCTGATGGGGACTATCCGGGATCTCATCGCGGAGAACCGTCCGGCCGCTGCTGCCGCGCCGGTCCGGTTGGACAGCCGGCTCGCTGCCGACCTGGGCCTGGACAGCCTGGTCCTGGTCGAGTTGCGGTCGCGGGTGGAGGGCGCCTTCGGGGTCGTGCTGCCGGACCGCATCCTGGGCGGCGCGACCCCGGGTGAGTGGCTGCAGGTGCTGCGGACTGTCGGCGCCGCCGCCGGGCAGGCCGTCCCTGCTGCGGCCGGGCCCGCGCCCGTTCCGGCGATGGCCGGGGCCGCCGCTATGCCGTCCGGCACCGCTACCCTGGTTGACGCCTTGGCGTGGCATGCCGGCGCTCACCCTGGTCGCACCTGCATCCGGTTGCTGTACGCCACCGAGGACGAGTCCCCGCCGCAAGAGATCAGCTATGGCGAGCTGGCCGCTGGGACGTCGGCGGTGGCCGCCGGGCTCCGCGGGGGTGGGCTCCGTCCGGGTGAGTCCGTGGCGATCATGCTGCCGACCGGCCGGGACTACTTCACGGCGTTCATGGGGACGTTGATGGCCGGCGGGGTGGCGGTCCCGATCTACCCGCCAGTGCGGCCGTCGGGGCTGGAGGAGCATCTCCGCCGCCAGGCGGCCATCCTCGGCAACGCGCGCGCGGCCCTGCTGGTCACCTCTTCGGAGGCCCATTTGGTGGCGCGGCTGCTGCGGGCCCAGGTCCCGTCGCTGCGGACGGTGACCACCGCGCCGGAGCTGCAGGCCGGTGACCTTGGCCCGTTACCTACCGTGGCGGAAGACGATATCGCTTTGCTGCAGTACACCTCCGGCAGTACCGGTGACCCCAAAGGCGTGATCCTCACTCACCGGCACCTGCTGGCCAACATCCTGGCCATGGGGGTCGCGGCGGGTGCGGCGCCGTCGGATGTGTTCGTGAGCTGGCTTCCCCTGTATCACGACATGGGGCTGATAGGCGCGTGGCTGGCCGGCCTCTACCATGGCTTTCCGCTCGCGGTGATGTCCCCGCTGGCGTTCCTGGCCCGGCCGGCCCGTTGGCTGCGCGCGATCAGCGAGCAGCACGCCACCGCGTCCGCGTCGCCCAACTTTGGCTACGAGCTGTGCCTGCGGCACGTCTCCGAGGCCGAGCTGACCGGTGTCGACCTATCGTCGTGGCGGTTGGCGTTCGACGGTTCCGAACCGGTCAGGCCCGGCACGATCCGGCGGTTCAGCGACCGCTTCGCGCCATACGGGCTGCGCCGCGAGGCGATGACCCCGGTGTACGGGCTGGCGGAGGCGGGCGTGGGGCTCTGCTTCCCGCCGCTGGGCCGCGGGCCGGTCGTCGACGCCGTCGACCGCGGCACTCTCGCCCGCCGGGCAAGGGCGGTACCGGCCGCGGCCGGGGACCGGGCTGCGCTGGAGTTTGTCTCCTGCGGGCGGCCGCTGCCCGGCTACCAGGTCCGGGTGGTGGACACCGCGGGCACGCAGCTGGCCGAGCGCCGCGAGGGGCGGGTCGAGTTCGCCGGGCCGTCGGCCACACCCGGGTATTTCCGTAACGAGGCGGCGACCCGGGCGCTGCGCCACGGCGGCTGGCTTGACACCGGTGACCTGGGGTACCTGGCGGGGGGCGAGCTGTACCTGACCGGGCGGGTGAAAGACATCATCATCCGCGGCGGCCGCAACCTGCATCCGGACGAGCTCGAGGAGGCGGCCGGCCGGCTGGCCGGGGTCCGGCAGGGCCGGGTGGCGGTGTTCGCCTCAGCCGACCCGGCCCTCGGGACGGAGCGGCTCGTCGTGGTGGCCGAGACGCGCCTGCAGGACGAGCAAGCGCTGGCCGCGCTGCACGACAAGATCACGGCGGTGGCGGCCGGCCTGCTCGGCACCCCGCCGGATGAGGTGGTGCTCGCTGCCCCGGGCAGCGTCTTGAAGACTACCAGCGGCAAGACGAGGCGGGCGGCGACCCGCGAACGCTACGAGACCGGCGAGCTAGGACAGCCCGAACGGGGCGTGCGGTGGCAGCTGGCCCGCTTCGCCTTGTCGGGCGCCCGGCCGCAACTGGGCCGTTCCGTCAGGTCCGCCGCCGGCCTGCTTTACGCCGGATACGCGTGGGCGATCACGGTGCTGGTGGGCGCCCCGGCCTGGCTGCTCGTCGTCGCGCTGCCCACCTTGCGGCTGCGCTGGGCGGTCATCCGGGCAGCGGGGCGGCTGCTGCGCCTGTTCCTGGCGGTGCCCCTCACCGTCACCGGGCAAGTGCCCGCCGACGTCCGCCCGTTTGTCGCCGCCGCCAACCATGCCAGCTTCATCGACGGCCTGATCGTCACGCTCTGCCTCCCCGGGCCGGTCTGCTTCGCGGCCGGGGAGAGGTTCGCGACACAGCGCATCGCGGGCCCGTTCCTGCGCCGGATCGGCTGCGAGTTTGTCCACCGGGCCGAGCCGCAGAAGGCGGCGGCCGACACCGGCCGCCTCGCCGGCACCCTGCGCAGCGGCCGCAGCATCGCGATCTGGCCGGAGGGGTCGCTGGACCGTGCCCCCGGGGTGCGGCCGTTCCACCTCGGCGCGTTCGAAGCCGCCGCCACCACCGGCACCCCCGTCATCCCGGTCGGCATCCGGGGAAGCCGTGACGTGGTCTGCCCCGGCCGGCGGCTCCCCCGGCGAAGCGCGCTCCACGTCGCCATCGGCGACCCCATCAGCCCGGCCGGCACCGGCTGGCCGGCTGCCCTGGCCATGCGCGACCAGGCCCGCGCCGCCGTCCTGGCGCTGTGCGGAGAACCCGACGTGCTAGCAGCGGCACAGCCCGGCCCGGCGGCAGCCGAACACCCCGTGGCCGCAGCCCGGGGGTCTGTGCCGTGGCCGCCCGGTGGCAAGTGACCGGAGCCGGCAGTAGACAGGGCCGACGGCACCCTACCCGGAGAATGTGCCACATGGCGGCAAAAACGACGCGGTTCCGCCAGCTGCGCCGAAGTAAGCCCAGGGCAACGCGAGTAATGCTTCAGCGCCTTCAGGTCATGTGACGCGGAACGGAGCCTGGCCGAGGGGCGCGTGTAGCGGTGGGAGGATAATCAGCCGAGGCATACGGGAGGAGAGTTTCCGATGGCGACCGCCCTGCTCGTGCTCGACATGCTCAACGACTTCACCACTGGAAAGCTGGCCAATCCCGCCGCTGAGCAGATCGTCGAGCCGATCGCCGCCTTAGCCCGGGCGGCCCGC
>CAWGAE010000016.1:0-80379 GCA_963820395.1 uncultured Actinomycetota bacterium
ACCACGGGCCGGGCCCGGCGCGGAGCCGGCGCCTGGTTTTTCGATCAGATTCCGGGATCGGCAACCGGCAGTGGTGAAGTTCAGCGAGTGTGATATATATGCCAGCTTGCGCGCGGCCGGCCGGCGGCAGGTGAGGGCGACTGGCACGATGTCGGGGGTGCCCGGGGTGCCCGATCTCCCTATGGGGCCGGGCGGCCGCGGCGCGTGCGATGACGTGGCCGACATGATCCTGAGTGCTGTTTAAGGAGTGAGTACATGGACGCCATATTTGAGCATCCGGTCAATGTCAGGTGGCGTGATGTGGACGCTTTGGGTCACGTCAATCACGCGGTGTTCCTGACCTACCTGGAAGAGGGCCGGGATACCTTCTTCTCGCAGGCCCTTGGCAGCGATCCCACCTATGTGGTTGTCCGGCTTGAAGTTGATCTGCGCGCGGAGGTTCGCTACCCGGAACGGCGGGTGACGGTGCGAATAGAGGTAGAGCACCTGGGAACGACAAGTCTCACGACCCGCGAAACAATCCTTACGCCATCAAAGGAGGTCGTGGCCGAGGCGCGCGTCGTCACGGTGCGCTGGGACCCCGGCCACCGAAAGCCGATCTCGTTCAGCGAGACCGAACGCGCGCAATTGGCAGCGCTCATGACCAGGTGAGATGGGAATCTGGCGCCCCAGTCATCGCGCGGGCGTTGTGGCTGTAGGGGTGGAGCGATTGCGTCATCTGGACTTCGCTCCCGCCATGGCCGCGCTGCGGAGTGCCCGGTAGAGCAGTTGCTGGTCACCGAGCCTGTGCCGTAGCTCGCGTTCGAGCCCGCCGATTGGCACCAGGTTTTGCGGAGCGCGCGGGTCTTTATGCGGTGAGCTGGCCAAGGATGGCAAGAACCGGGCGGTGAGGTCGGCGAGTTGTGTCACGTCTTCGGGTGGCAGCTCCGCTGAGCATTCGAGGCGTACGACCCCCGACCAGGGAACGCCGGGGGTTCCGGGTAGTTGCACGTACCAGGAGTTGCGCCGCCATGAGGTGCCCATCGTGAATGCGGGCGTTCGCTGGCCTGGCATGAGCGCCGCCACTACGCCAGCCTGCTCGGCGGGGAGGTAGGCCGCGTGGTGGGTCTTGACGTAGCCGACGGTCCGATCAAGGTGAGTGCGCCCGCGGAGGGGGCCGTCGACGATGAGCAAATCGTGTCCCGTCCGATGCTGGTCGCGGAATGTGAGCGCGAGCTGCACTTCGGCGTTGGTGAGCCGCTGTTGCAAGGCGAGTGAGAGCTGGTCGAGTCCTGGGCCGTCCGTGCGCCGGGCGGGATAACGGATGGAATGGGTGATGATGTCTGTTGCCTGGCGGGCTGCGGTGAACAGGCCGCGTTCGACTGTGACCTCGGCGACGCGCGCCGCTCCATCGCAGCAGACCAGCCCTGCGGCGAAGGATGCGGCTATCCCAGGGGAGGGCTGGGGATTGCGGCCGTGCACCCAAATGCGCGCGTCGATGCGCCGCACGCCATCAAGGAACAGCACTGTGCCGGGGAGCCGGGGAACCGGGTCTGGGTCGATGGGGCGCCACTGGGCGACGGGGATTTCCAGGTCGAGGTTGAGTTCCGCGCTCGATTCTTCCAGCGCACCGCCGTCCAGGTCCTCGCCGTAAGCCAGCCCATACCCGGGATCCCACGGATCAACGGTGAACGCGACAGGAACGGATGCGCCGGTCATACCCGTTCCTGGCGCAGCGTTGAGGTGGCCCCGGTGCGGCTGACAACGAAACGGACGGGGACGCGTTCGGCGAGTGCCGGGACGTGGGTGATGACGCCGACCATCCGGTCGGAGTCCGTGGCGAGGCGCTCCAGTGTGGTGGCCACGGTTTCCAGGGTGTCCTCGTCGAGGGTGCCGAAGCCTTCATCGAGGAACATGGAGTTAAGGTCGCGCATCCCGGCGGACAGGCCAATGACCTGGCGGGACAGGGCGAGGGCCAGCGCGAGGGATGCTTGGAAGGTCTCACCGCCCGACAGGGTGTGCACGGGGCGCCAGGCGCCGGCGTCCTGGTAGTCGATGACGATCAGATCGTTGCGGTTATCCCGATCGAGTTGGTATTGGCCCGCGGAAAGATCCATGAGTGTTTCGGAGGCCTCGGCCACGAGCGAATCAAGCGCTTCACCGCACAGCCAGCGCTCGAACGAGGTTGCCCGCAGCAGCTGGCCGAGCATGGCCGCGACCTGTTCCTCTTCACGGTGAGCACGAATCTGCTCATCGAGCTTGGCGGCCTTCTTGCGGCCCTCCCGCACGGCAGTGAGCTGGCTCTCGGCTCGCTCCCGATGTATGGCCACAGCGGCAGCGGCACGTGCGGGGTCTGTGACCTCGGTGATGCCGTACTCGGTCAGGAGCCCGGTGATGGCACTTTCCTCGTTGGTGACTTGTTGCTGAAGGGTGGTAGCGGTTGCGTCAAAGTCCGGCTGACACCTGCGGCGTTCAGCGTGCCGCGCTCGGGCCCATGCTGTGAGTGTCTCCCAAGCCCCGGCCAGGTCAGTGTCCTCGATCGCAGGGGCGCCAAGCCGGACGACGGAATCCCTGGATTTACTGAGCTGGGCCCGGGCCTTTGTTTCCTCATCGCTCAGCGACGAGCGCGTCTTCTCAGCCGCGTGCAAGGCTTCCCGTTGTGTCCTTGCATCCTTATGTGCCTGGCGAAGCATCTCATCGGCCTTGAGGATGGCTTCGAGCGACGCAAGGACATCGGCCTCGCTAGGCGCCTCAGCGAGTATGGCGGACAACGTTCCTATCTGCTCCTGCGTGGTCTTGACGACGTTGTTGGCGACGGCCGTGGCGGTGGCTGCCTCCTCGTGATCCGCCCGCTCTCGGCGGAGGTCCTTCTCGGCTGAGTCGACTGCCTCCTTGGCCTCGGCGAGGTCGGCGGGGGTGGGGTGATGCGGGAGGGAGGCGACGGGCTGGAGGCAGACTGGGCAGTCTTCCCCGACGCGCAGATCCTGGCCGAGAGCTGCTGCGGCGTGTGACCGCTCGGCATGCGCGAGACCGTCTCGGGCCTGCTCGAGTTGACGCTCCGCAGCTTGGAGTGCCAGCACCTGGTTGTTGTGGTCAACCTGCTTCTCCGCGAGAGTCTTCGCCTGCTGGTTGAGCCGAGAGGTCAGTTCCCGCTGATCCGTAAATGCCTGACGGAGCCTCTCCGTGCGGGTCTTGTCGGGGAGCGCGTCGCGGGCCTGCTGGGCTTCTGTCTCGGCTTGTTCACCGCATTCCCGTGCTTTCCTGCATTCACGGACGCGCTGGTCGGCCGCTGCGATCTGGCGGGCGAGGCCCGGGACTTCGGCGGGAGTTTGCACCGCTGCGAGCAGGCCGGCTTCCTCGCGGGCTGCGCGGGCCTGCTCGGCCGCTCGTTCCGCTTGTTCCTTGAGCTGCTTCAGGGATTGCAGCTTCTCCTCGATCGTTTCTGTGAGGTCGGTCAGTTCCTTGACACGGGAGGAAGCCAGGGTTTCGGCTTCCTCGGTCGCGTCGCCCAGCTCCGCACGTGCTGCCTGCGCCATCCGCACGCGGTCGGCAGCGAATTCGGCCCGCTTGCGGGCCCGCTGCCCGACCGTGTTGTATACGCCAAACGCCAGCAGTTCCACCAGCAGGTCCTGGCGATCAGCTGCCTTGGCATGCAAGAACTCCGAGAACCGGCCCTGCGGTAGCAGCACCGACTGGGTGAAGTGCTCGTAGGTGAGCCCGAGGATGTCCTGGACCTGGGCTTTGACCTGGTCCGGGCCTTCGGCGATCTGCTCGATACTTGCGGCCAGGATCTCAGCGATGGGAGCGCCAGGCGGGATCTCCGGGTCGAGCAGATCGAGCCGGGCCTCCTTTGTGTGGACTTGGCCTCTCTTATCGCGGGTCAATGCCCGCACCGCTCCGTACCGTTTCCCGGCAGCTTCGAACACTAGGCAGACCCGGCCTGCGTTGGCTGCGGGGGCGAGCGCCTGGGCAATGGCGTTCTCCTTGCCCCACCGGGGAACGGTGCCGTAGAGCGCGAAACACAGCCCGTCGATGAGCGTGCTCTTCCCCGAACCAGTCGGTCCGACCAGGACGAAAAAGTCCACGTCGGAGAAGTCAGCCTCGGTGGCCTGGCGGTAGCAGCCGAACCCGTCGAGGAGCAAGCGCACGGGCCGCATCACACCGCCCCAGGGATCGCATTGCCCGTGGCACCGGCGGCATCGGGTGCGCCGGTGACCTCGTCGAGCAGTTCGGCGAACATGGCCGGGATCCGCGGGTCGTCGATGTTCTGCTCGCTGAGGTAGTCACTGAGCAGTTCCACTGGGCTGCGGCCCACCCGGCTCGGCCGGTCACCGTCGCGGGCACCCGGCCGCGGCCGGTGCGCATCGTCGAGCATCACCTCCAGGGCGTTAGGGAGTTTCTCCCGGACCAGGTCGCCAAGCCCGGCGCGGCCAGGCTCGGCAAGCACAACGCGCAGGAAGGCATCGCCAGCCTGCTCACCTTCAGAGATCACCTGATCAAGGCTTCCGCGCAGCGTCCGGAGGGGACGGCCGCCGGTGATGGGCACCGGCCTGGCGTCCGCCCGGATACCGGGCTCGGCGGTCACGATCAGCGCGACTGGTTCGTTCGCCTCCTCGCCGAAGTCGATGGCCAGCGGCGAGCCTGAATAGAACATGGGGCACGGTCCGGGGATCTCCTGCCACCGGTGCAGGTGCCCCAGCGCGACATAGTGCGCGGTGACCGGGAACATGCTGGCCGGTAGCTCGTAGTCGAGGCTGGTCTGCACGTCGCGTTCACCGCCGCCGCGGCGCCCGCCCAGCAAGGTGGCGTGTGCCACGACCACGTTGACGGCGTCGGCGGTGAACCCCCCGGCGAGAAGCCGCACGATCTCGCTTACCCGCCGGGTGTAGTCGAGCGCGTGTTCAGCGAATTCGTGGAGCAAGATCTCGGCGGCGCGGACAGCGTAACGGTGGGACAGGAAAGGAAGCGCGGCGACATTGACCGCCTCCCCGTTCCGGGTCCGCAGCGCCATCATCCCGCCCGACTGTGGCCGTTTCGGGGTGCCCAGCACGTGCAGTCCGAGCTCGCCGAGAACGGGCCGGTACACCTCATCCAGCAGGATCTGGTTGTCATGGTTCCCCGCGATCACGACCACCTGGCAGCCGTCTTCCCGCAGGGTCAGCAACGTGTGCATGACCAGGCCCTGCGCCTTCGGGGTGGGCGCTGCGGTCTCGAACAGATCCCCTGCGACGAGCACCATGTCCACATTCTCGTCCCGCGCCACCTGGGCGATACTGCGAAGGACGGCCACATGTTCATCGTGGCGGTCGCGGCCCTTGAGGACCTTGCCGACGTGCCAGTCGCTGGTATGCAGGATCCTCATTCGCAATCTCCTCTCGGTACTGGCGACCCGGCCTAAAACGGTGGCGGGTCGTCGTCAGCGCCAGGGATGGTGGCGAACGGGTCAGCGGGCCTGGCAGGGCCAGTGTCGTGGCCTGCCCACTCCCCCTTCTCACTTGGGCGGGTCGCCCACGCAGGGAACGGGAAATCCACCACCAGCGGGACCGGGATGTCAGGCTGGGCGACGAACATCGTGCCAGGCTTGGCGAGCGTGGCCCGCTGCCGCTGGACCGCTGGCAGGTAACCGTACTCCGGGCGGACGGCTTCGGCTGCGTCCAGCCGTCCCGCGACCCGTATCGCGCAATTCGCCAGAATTCGACGCTCAACCTCGCTCGCGGTCTGCTGGGCCCCGATGAGGATGACACCCAGCGACCGGCCACGCTCGGCCAAATCGAGCAGAATCTGCTTAATCGGGCTATCACCCTCACGGGGGGCGTACTTGTTGAGCTCATCGAGCACGACGAACATCAGCGGTCGCGCGGTGCCCTGGCGTTCCTTACGGGCGAACTCGGTCCGGAGTGTGACACCGACCACGAATCGCTGCGCCCGGTCCGGCAGGTTATGAAGGTCAGCGACCGTCACCTGAGCACGCGACGTCGTGATCGAACGCTCACCCCGGTGGGCCAGATCCCCGCGGACGATCACCGACAATGGCGCAACCGCCGACCGGAGCCTTCTCAGCAGAGCGTTGACACTGCCCGTCACAGTGCTCGAAGCCACCCAGGACCCGCGAGTGCCCTCATCACCGAGTTCGGCTTCCAGCAGAGTAACCAGGTCGCCGAAGGTGCGGATGATCCGGTCGTTGGCCGGATCAAGCCCCTGAAAGCGGACCGCACCCTCGTCCCCGGCAGGGACCGCGTCACGGCGCAGCCGCGCGGCAACCTGGGCGATCAGCATCGTGTACTGGGCACGCTCGTCCTCAGTGTCCGCGAATACGAACGGCAGCAGCTCGTCCCGGCAGAATTCCACCAGCGTCCAGAAAAACGGGCTAACCGCACGGTCACGCGCGAACACATCAGGAGTGCCCGCTGGGTCCCCCTTTCGCGGTGGGGCGAACACCCGCACATTGCCAAACGGCGCCGGAGGCAACCCCAGTACTGCGTAGCGCGCCTCCTGGCTGGGCGTGAGCTTGCTGTTCGCGTAGTCCAGGAACAGCAGATCCTCACCCTTCACGCTGAAAATCAGCGCCTTGGTGTTGTGCGCCTCACCTGCCAGCACACCGCAGTTGGTAATCGAGTGCAACAGGAACATCGCGAACGAGGTCTTGGTCGCGATCCCCGACACCCCGGAGATCGACACATGGGCACCCCGGGTACCGTCAACGAACTCAAAGTTGACGAACACAGGCTGCCCGTCCCGGCCGAACCCCACGGGAACCCTCGACGCACCCATCTCATCGAAATACAGCGCCGACTCACGCTGCTCCCCTACCGCACGTCTTACCTGTGCCCCCGGCAACGGCGGCACATACAGTTCGGGCTCCACCCGGGTGACCGTCACCTCGGCCACCTCACACACCTCGGCCGGCAGGGCACCCTGCTCGATCAGAAACACATCCGAAGCGAACCGTGCCCCTTCGTGCATCGCCTCGACATTGGTCACCACACCGGCGATCTGCACTCCGGCCTGGCCCGGCAACTCCCGCCGTGTCACAACCACATCATCGAGCTGCACATACTGTCCCGGAGCCAGCCCCACCGAGAACTGGAGCGGAGTTGCCGGCACCGTACCGACTACCAGCCCAAGCGGATCGGCGCCATTCCCGCTCCCTGGCGGCAGCGTCCCGGACGCACCAGGGACATCGCCTGCGCGCCGGCCATCGCCCATTGCCTTCTCAGTCACCAATCCCCCTCGGCCCATGACCACCGGCTGGTCGGAGCCTACGTCTACGACTTGATAATCGCTCGGTTGGCGACTACGCGTCGATCGGCCAGCGCAGCAGGAAGGCCCCGAGCGTGACCCATCAATTGGCTACCGACTGTATGGAAACAGTTGCCGCATGCTCAAGCAGCCGTATTCAGGCCGTTCACTGATCAAAAGCCTCACGCAGACACGATCGGCTACCTGATGCCGCTGGAGGCGGTCACCATCGATGATGCACCTTCGCCTCAGCCAACGGTGCCGCAGACAGCGAAGCGGGAGCTTTCCCTTATCGCTGGGTGTGGCGTAGCCCAAATGTCGGCGGGCGCAGCGATGATGTCGAGCCCCGCGGCGGTCTCGGCGAACAGGCCGGGATCCTTGGGATGGGGGAGCGGAGCTGGGTCTGCGACCGCGCAGACGATGCAGGGCCCGGCGGAGCAAACCTCCGGAAAGGGAGTCAAACGGTTCGCCCCGTGCGCAGCGGGCTTGCGGGGACACCTTCAGCCCCTGCGACGTGCTAACTCCCGCGCGACGAGGCGCGTAGGCTGCCATTCGCAGAGGAGGCTGCGGGGCAACAGTTCGCCATGGTGGCGCCATCGTGGTTGACGACATGGACCTCACACGCCACGAAGATGAGCAACTTCGGTCTGCCCTGGCCATTGTCCCTCACCGCCTCCTCGAGAATGCTGATCTCGTCTGTGCCGAACTGCGGCGCAACCTGAAGATCTTTCCAGCGGGCGCGTCTGCGAATACGAAATATTCGGCATCGCTCAGGTCGGCCCGATGCCGTTGGATATGCGGGGGTACATGCCGTCGCTCAACTACACGTCGATGATCTGGCCGAACGCCCGGGCCGCACCAAGGAGGCGGCTCATATCGGCACGATCACCGGTGACCACGTCAGCCTGCAGTTCAGCTGCCGTCTGGGCGCCCCACGGCATCCACTACGTCACGGGAACCCGCACGTCCCAGCAACTGCCCAGCCGCATGCGCCTTCGCCTCGGTCAGGCTCGCAACCTCACAGCCACGCAGCAGCCGCCGAAACCGAACCTGTGCTAGCGAACGGCTGACTTGGGCCACAACGGGTGCGGGCACCACCGGAACGATCCCTGATGCAAGGCGAACCCGGTGATCTGCCCATACCCCGCGCTCGGGGCGATCCGCCGCGACCAGGGCACATCCATCGTAGACCAGTGACGTCATGCCGATCGCGGCCTCGTACTGGCAACACCAATGCGCCTGCGTGCGCCTCGAGCTCCTCGGCCGTGATAGCCCCGTGCTCAGCCTCCCATTCGGCGACAGGGGCGAGCCCCTCCCGCAGCCTGAGCTCGCGCCGCGCAGCTGCTGTCATCCACCCACACGCTGACGCCCTCGGCTGCGGCCGCGGCAACTACCTGCGTATGGAGGTCAGGGTAGCGCTTGGTGACCTGGCCAGCAGGCGTCCCGGCCTGGTCAGCCTCACCCCTCAGCGCGGACCCGCTCGGCCAGCTGCCGGACCAGCTGCCGCATCCACCGGGCCGCCATCCACCGACCGCGCAGCCGCCGCCGCGTCAGCCGAACCGGCCACCGATACAGTCTCCGTTGAAGTCTTCATGGTGTTCCCATTTGTATTTGCAGTCCCTTGCCCACCGGTGGTGACGCATCCAATGTCGCCGATATCGCGGTCTGCAAGCCTGAGCTGAGCCCTGTGTGGTCGGCGTGCCTGAAGGTGCCAGCGAGAGAGCAGGCGTTGGTGTTGATGTTGGTGTTGATGTTGGTGTTGATGTTGGTGTTGATGTTGGTGTTGATGTTGGTGTTGACGACGATCCCGGTGTCGGGGCGGGCGCCTGTGGCCACGCTACGGCCCCGGTCCGGGTCCGGCATGTTTCGCGGGTCTGCCTGGGCTTGGGAGCGGTCGCGCGGGTCCGCCTGGGGGCTGCGGCAGGGGTGGCTGGCGGGCTGGCCTGGCCAGGTACCGGAGCACAGGTAGTGGGCGTCGTCCTCGGGTGCCTGGGGCGGTGTGACGGTTCGGCGGAGGAATCCCGCAGCGACGGCGACGGCGACGGCGACGCGAAGGGGCCGGTGGGACTCGGCCGGTGAGTGCCAGGCCCTGAGGCGAATCCCGGGTGGCTTGGCCGCGGCTTTGCCGGCCCGGGATTATGGCGGGCGGGTTGGCCGCCGCCTGGGCTCTGCATCAGCGAACTGATCCGCACGGTGACGTTCTGCCGCAGGACTGGGATGGCGAGGATCGCCGCGGCGACGACAATTACCGCTCCCGCGGTCGTGAGTACCGGCCCCAGCCGACCACCTCGTCGGCTCGCAGTCGCTGCGGCACGGCGGCCTTCACCGCTCCCACGATCGGGGCGCTGGCTGACAGCACCGTTTTGACGGCTGGCAGCGGCTGGCAGCAGCGCGGCTTTGAGGGCGGCAATAACGAACCGCAGATCGGGCAGGCCGACCCTGAAGCCCGCGGCGACCGATCCCAGCCAGTCACGGAGCCCGACGCCGAAGCTGTCCCACGCTGGCCGATGGGCGATCCTCTGGCGGATCCGCTCCAGGCCATCCCCGGACGGCACGACGCTGTCTGCCGCCACGTGCAACGCGCGGCGCAGACGTTCGCCGTACTCAGCTTCCGGTTCCGTCATGACTCCTGCTCCAGCACCGTACGGAGCGCGGACGTGCCACGCGCCGTGTGACTTTTCACCGCGCCCCGGCTGATCCCCATGGCGCTGGCGATCTGCGCCTCCGACAGGTCCGCGTAATACCGCAGCACCAGCGCCTCACGCTGGCGGGCGGGAAGCGCCCGCAGCGCGGCGATGACCGCCGACCGCTCGAGCAACGTGATGGCTCCCTGCTCGGCGCTCGGCGCGTCCGGCGCTGGTTTCGGTGCGTACTTGTCGACGACCGCCCTGTGGCGCAGCACCGACCTGGACCGGTTGACCACCGACTGGCGCAGGTAAGAAAGCGCTTTGTCGGTGTCACGCAGCCGCCGCCAGGCTCCATGCATGGCCACGAACGCGTCCTGCACGACTTCCTCCGCGGTCGCGGCGTCCCGGACAAGGATCGCGGCCAAGCGGACAAGCGATTGGTAGTTCGCGCTGTAGAGCGCGCGCACCGCCTCCTCGGAACGCTGCCCGGCCGTGATGGAACAACCGGTAACGGTTTCCGCCACAAGGGTTTGGGTCACGTGGGTGTGACGCGCGGCCTTGCCACTGCGTTCACGCATGGTCATGACCGTTGGCCGTCGTGTGGCCGAGCCAGGCCACGAATGGGTGCCTGAATCGCGGTGAGATTAAGCTGTGGTGCGCCATCCGGCCGCCGTAGTCATCGCGCCGCCCACGCGCCATTACAGCGTGGCGTTGCCGCCCCGCGGCTACCGCCTCGTCTGCTGCGCCCGCCATCATGCCACCGTGCTGCCGCCCGTCGGCGGCCGGGCCGTGTTCCAGTACGCACGGCGCTCGCTGAGCAAACACTGGTATCCGTCGGCCTACCGGCCACCACTCGTTCATCCCCCAACGCCATCCGTGGCCGGCTCCGCCTCGCCGTCCTGTCCGGCCAGTCGCTCGGCAATGCGCTCTTCCGTGGATCGTCCCTGCATCGCAGCATGCTTTAAAGAGCGTTCTTGTCCCTGGCAATCCACTGCGGCGGCACTCCCTACCAGGGATTCGCCCGGCCTGCTTTACCGTCCTTGATCGCTGGTCCGCTGGGTGTTCCACAGTACGGGAAACGATAGCCCCTGAACGCTGCACGGCAGGGATAAAGCGAACAATAGACGCGGAACCCACGACCCGCGCTGGTCCCGCGGTGCAGCCACGTTCTCACAGTTGGCTGCCCGGCTCCTACCATGACTCGACGGTCCCGCCGAGGCAGGCGGGCAACTGCGCGTGGGCTGGTTCGCCGACGGTTATCGAGTGGCGGACGAGCTCGCAAACCAGTGGAGGAGCGTGCCGATGAGGACATTCAGGCGGGGTTGCGCCGCCATTGCTGGCCTGGCGGCCCTTGTGCTCGCCGCTGCTGCGTGTGGGGGCAGCAGCAGGTCAACACAAGCTGGTTCACCCGGCGTCGTACTTCGCCGGCCAGTTGAGCCTGGACGCGTTCAACCCGGCACCGGCCGAGAGCCTGCCTGGGCGAGCGCGGGTTCGCTTTCCTTTGCCGGCGGCGTCCCCAGCGCGGGTCGACCTGGCCATCAGCGGTGAACTGGCATGTACACCATCATGTCGATATGCCTACTCGCCGTTGCCTGGGAGCTTGCCAGACGCCTACGCCGTTACCCCGATCTCGATCGAACCAGGTGCCACAGCCTGCTTTGGAACCTGCCCCGCTCACAACGCACCGGACCTGCGGCATGACAGTGAGTTGTTTGGGCCGGGGATCTGGGGCTGCTGGCTGTGATGCCTGCCGACGGCAGGCGGCGTTAATAACGCAAATCGCCACTGCTGACCGGGAGGGTCCGGTGGTTAACCGGCCTTGCTGGCGGTGAATCTGATGGCCATGCCGCCGAGGCTGGGGCTGGTGCGCAGGTTGGTGACCGGGAGTTGGCCGAGCTCGGCTTGCAACTGGCCCGGTCGCAGCAGCCTGGTGTCGTATCTGCCGCCCGCGTGCAGGAGCCGTATGGGTAGCGCGTCCAGCAGGTCATAACCGATGAGGCGCCCGCCCGGGCGCAGGACACGCACCGCCTCGGCCAGCGCCTTTTCCCACGCCAGCACGTGGTGCAGCATCGCGGCTGACAGTACGAGATCGAACAGGTCGTCGGCGAAGGGAAGATCAGCGGCGTCAGATTGCTCCACGCTGGCCCGGCCGCCGAAGGGCGCTAGGGTTTTGCGTGCTGTGTACACCATGCCGGCGTCGTAGTCGGTGGCGACCATATGCAGATCCGGGAAAGCCGCGAGCAGTTGGGCCATCATCGCGCCGCTGCCCGCGCCGATCTCCAACCCGTGACCGGTTGGCTGCACGCCCTGCAGCACCCAGGGAAGAACGACTCGCCGGGCGAATAGCCGGTACGGGGCGCTCGTCGTGAGCTTCTTAGCCAGGAACGGCATCTCGGGCACACCGTCAGCCTGCCATCCCGCTCGCCGTCGGGTGCCTGTCGCGACAAAATCACATGGCATGACGCCGCACGCGCTCGTGGACTGGTACGCGTGTTACGCGGACGACGCCCTCTGATAGCTAATGCAGGCGCACGCACGGCATGCAGAAAAGCGCGTAGTCGCGCGTGCCAGAAGCGATCGCGGGCGGCGTGTGGACCTGGGATCATCAAGCCATGGCCGCTTACGTGATCTCCGAGGTTGAGATGCTGGATGAGACGCAGGGCCGGCGCTATCGTGAACTGGCGTCGGCTTCCATTGCCCGGCATGGCGGTCGCTATCTCGTTCGCGGCGCCGACCCGCAGGTAGCCGAGGGTGACTGGCCGACCGGTCGCCAGATCATTACAGTGGAATTCCCTAGCATGGACCAGCTGCAGGCCTGGTATGCCTCCGCGGACTACGCCGAGGCCCGAGCAATAGGGCAGACAGCCCCAGATCTCCGGCGTCGGTTGTGCGTCTGGGGTTAAATGCCGGGTCGCGGGGTGAGCTGGTAGGTGATGGGGCGGGTGTCGCCTGGCATGGCGGGCGGGGTGGCGTTGATCTCGTCGATGAGCAGGGTCAGGGCGCGGGCGATGCGGGGGGGGCCGGGTTGTTCGAGCCGGACGGTGATGGCGTCGGGGGTCCAGGTGATGGTGCCGGCCAGGCCGCGGATGATGGTTTCGCGGGTGATGGCGCGGTATTCGTCGTCGTCGCGCAGGTAGGCGTTGAGGTGGGCTGATAGCCAGTGCTCGGCGTTGTGGGCGAGCAGCCGCAGCACCATCTGCAGGCCGCGCCGCCCGGCGCGCAGCAGTGCGGTCTTCGCCTCGGGGTCGATGGCGTTGGCCGGGAGTTTCGCGGGGACCTTGTCGCGGGCCGCGGCGGCGGCAGCCAGTTTCTTACCCGCCGCGCTGATTTTCTTCTGCGCGGCGGGGATCAGCCTGGTGTTCTTGGCGGCGGGGGCGATGGCCGGGTCGGCCAGCAGTACGGCCAGGTCGCGCTCCGCGGCGGCCAGTGCCTTCTCCGCCTCGCGGACGGCCGCGTTCGCGTGCTTGCGGGCCGGGTTGCCGGTGATCTTGGTATTCGCCTCGATGCCGGCGAGGTAGTCGCAGATCTTGTCGATCCCGTAGTTCTCGCTGGCGTACTTGAGGAAGTTCTCCTCCCGCCACCTCGACTTCAGCCAGGCCAGGATCTCCGCCGGGCACGCATCGAAGTCAGAGGTGAGGATCTGCAGCGCCACCTTGCCGTGCTCGAAGAGGGTGATCTGCCGGGCCTCGCCGTAATCCTTGATCTGGACGGTCTCCTCCGCCCAGGCGATCTGCCGGGCGCGGCCGGCGTAGCTGACCGTGGTGATCACCGGCAGCATCGCCGGGACCGCCAGCGGGGCGCGCCGGTAGGTGACCCAGTGCGCGTCCTGGTCGCGGCAGTGCCGGAACACTTGCGCATACGCGCCGCCGCGGCCGGAGCCGAGCATGATCTTCGCTCCCGGCCCGGCGGCCTTCTTCAGTTCCGCCAGCGCCTTCGGCATGGTGACCGTCAGCCCGGACGGCTCGCCGGTCACGAAGCACACCGCCCGCCCGTCGTGCGCGGTGACGTGCGTGTCTGCGCGGCCCTTCTCGGCCCGGCCCCGCTTGTTGTTCCAGCCCTTGCCGACCGGCTTGGCGCCGGTATAGGGGACGAAATGGTCATCGACGTAGTACACCCCGGAGGTCACCGGGTCCGCCGCCAGCATCGCGGACGCGAACATCGACTGCAGCCGCAGCGGGTCGGTGCGGTCGGCGATCGCGGCCAGCTGAGGCCGCAGCGCCCGCAGCCCCGGCAGCACCGTCAGCCCGGCCAGCGGCCCTGCCTCCGCCGCGGCCAGGTGCTTGAACTGCTCAGTCGTCGCCGCCCCCAGCGCGAAGCACATGCTGACCGCTGACAGCAGCGCCGCATCCCCGGGCCGCCCGTCCTCCCCGCCCGCCGCAGCCGCCAGGATCTCCCCGGCGCCGGCCTGCCCGCCGAAGGCATGCAGCAGCATCGCCCCCGCATACCGCGACCTGAACACGCCCCCCGCGGACAGCGGCCACGCCTGCAGCCCCCCGGCAGGAGGCAGGCCAGCACCAGCACCAGGCCCCGGCCCCGGCCCCGGCCCGGGTTCCGGCTCAGGCTCAGGCTCAGGCTCAGGTTCGGGCTCAGGCTCAGGTTCCGGCTCGGGGCCGGTGAACAGGGGTTCCGCCTGGCGCCCAGCCGGGCTCGCGTTCCCGGGCCGGCGCCAGCTCGCGCGGTCCCAGGGCGCGGCCGATCGTGGTGTGCGCCACCTGCAGCCGCCGCCCGATCTCCGCGTCACTGGCGCCCTGCGACCGCCACGCCCGGGCCTGCTCCCACTGCTCCCCGGTCACCTTCCCCGGCGTGCCACGCCGGTCCCGCATGACCAGCGCCGCCGACCCGTCCCGCAGGGCCGCGTTATGCAGCGTCGCCACGTAGTTCTCCGTCAGCCCCAGCACCGCCGCGACCACCCGGCCCTTGAACCCCAGCTGCCGCAGCGCCGCCAGCGAGATGTTCCGCATCACCACATCGCCGGCGGCGTACTCGAACAGCACCACCCGCCCGGCCGTGATCACGCACCGGCCATCGTGCTCCTGCATGCGAAGGTCGCGGGGCTCTGGCATGCCCTCCAGGATCGCCGCAACCGCCGCTGACATGCCACTATCCTACCAGAGCTTTAAAAAATACGCACAGGAAAGCCCGGATAAAACAGCATGTCACAGACTTATGGCTGTCCTATCGCCGGAGATCTGAGCCCTGGACCGTCGGCTTCTTTTCGTCGACGGTCTCCCCCGCCAGTAACGCCCTCGGCGGCAGAAGCGGATGCGGTGGCAATGGTCGATCAGATAGGTGTGCCGTAGCCTACGGAGGGCGAAAGGAGAACTATGCCAGCGATCCCCGCGTCCCACCGTGACTTGCTCGATGGCCAGTTCGCGACGCTGGCCACAGTCGGCCCGGACGGCCGTCCGCAGCTGTCGGAAGTCTGGTTTCTCGCCGATGGCGACACGGTAGGTGTCTCACTCAATAGCGCCCGGCAAAAGACGAGGAACCTGCTGACGAACCCGGCCGTGACTCTGTTCCTTCTTGACCTGGCGGTCCCCTACCGTTACCTGGAGATCCGGGGCGATGCCGAGATCTCAGCGGATGATGACTATTCGTTCGCCGATAGAGTCGGCGCGAAGTACAACACCAATCTCCGGGACCACGACCGGCCCGGCCAGTCACGGGTCAAGGTAGCCATCCGCCCTGTGCGGGTGAACGCGATCGACATGAGGGCCTGACCGGCGCTGCCGGTTGCTGAACTGCGGCCCGCAGGCCGTGCCAGGACTCAGGCTGCCGGCGATCTGGATGGCGTTTCCGAGCAGGCGTTGCGTGGGTGCATGCTTATGCGCTTACCCGCATGTCCACTCGCAGTCCTGAGGCGGTCACAGGGTCCGGGGATTAGCGGCCTAAACCCGGTGCCGCGTGGTCTGCTGACCCGGCGGCACGGCGGGTCAGCGCGGTCGCGGACGGTGCCGCTGGTGCGGGTGCCCTGTACCCTGCCGAGGATCTTGCTGCCGCAGGAGGCGGACCGGCTGGTGGCTGCGCTGCGCACGCACCGGGACCGGGCGATGGTGCTGGCGATCCTGCTGGCCGGGCTGCGCCGGTCCGAGGTGCTGGGGCTGCGGTTCGAGGACCACTTGTTTCTGTCTGGTCCCAAAAAGGTCTGCGCTGAACACTGCTATCCCGCCCGGGGCCTGGCCGCGGCAAGGTCAGCCGGTGGCATCCTGGACTGCGGCGGCCGGCCCGAGGAGCAGGACGAGGTCGCCAGGGGCCAGCGTCACCTGGTGAGCGGGAAAGGCGACAGCGTCGGCGCCGCGCTGGGTGACCGCGAGGATCCTGACCTCGGGATGCGCGGCGCGGATGCGCCCGATCGTGGTGCCGTCCAGCCGGGCGCCCGCCCGGACCTCGACCTCCTCCAGCCGCCACCCGGGGGCAACGCGGACCATGTCCAGGAAGCTGACGATCGCCGGGTGCAGGGCGAGCACCCCCATCCGGCTGCCGCTGACGTCGTAGGGCGAGACCACATGGTCGGCGCCGGCCCGGCGCAGCTTGTCCGCCGACTCGGGATCGGAAGCCCTGGCGACGATCGTCATCTGAGGGTTCATGGCGCGGGCGGTCAGCGTGATGTAGACGTTGATCGCGTCGGAGTCCACGGCGCAAAGCAGCCCGCGGGCCTGCTCCACGCCGGCGCGGCGCAGCACGGCCTCCTGGGTGGGGTCGCCGGATAGGTGGGGGACGTCGTGCTCCTCCAGCAGGGCGGCCAGCTCCGGCTTGGGCTCGACCACGAGGCAGGGCACGCCGTCCTCGCGCAGCTGCGACACCGCAGCCCGGCCGACCCGGCCGTAGGCGCAGACGATGTAATGGCCGCGCATCCGGCCCAGCAAAGCATCCATCCGCTTCCTCCGCAGCCAGCTCGCCAGCTCACCGCCCGCGACTAGCTGGGTGAACGCGCTGATAGCGGCGGCCAGGGCGACCACGCCGAACGCGAGCAGCGAGATCGTGAACAGCTTTCCCTCCGCGTCCAGCGGGTGCACCTCGCCGTATCCCACGGTGGTGAGCGTGATAACGGTCATGTAGAAGGCGTCGAGCAGCCTCCAGCCCTCAACCACCTGGTACCCGGCCGTCCCGTAGGCCACCGCCGCGGCCACCAGCACCACGGGCAGCCGCAGTCTGGCGAACAAGCCCGCCCGCCGCACCCGACGCCACCCCCTCTGGACCAGGACAACAAGCATGCCCGCCAGACACCAGGACCATAGGCCCGGCGATGGGCCGCTGTGAGGTTCCCCCCGAACCGTGGAGGACTCCCTATGCTGCCTCTACTTTAGCGGAATTCTCGTAGTCGATGGGCGATTTCATGCCACAAGAACTGTGACGCCTGCGGCTATTATAGAAGTCACATACCCAGCCCACCACGATTTCCCTCGCCTCATTCCGTGTGCTAAAGTGATGACGCGATAGCACCTCCCATTCCAGAGTCGAGAAGAACGATTCCGCTGCTGCATTATCGAAACACGACCCCACACGGCCCATCGACTGGCGGATCCCAAGCTTGGCGCACAGGCCAGTGAACTCATCGGCGGTGTAGGTGGAACCCCGGTCCGTGTGGAAGATCACTTCGGCGACGTTCCCGCCACGGGCCGCCACCGCCATCTTGATGGCCTGGCCTGCCAGGACAGCGTCGGGATGGGCGCTGGTGGCATACCCCAGCAGGCGGCGGGAGAACAAGTCGAGGGCGGTAGCCAGATAGAGCTTCCCCTCGTCTGTGGGTATCTCGGTGATATCCCCGCACCATTTCACATTCGGCGCCGGCGCGGTGAAGCCGCGTTTCACCAGGTCCGGGAACGGCCGCTTCTTTTTGTCCGGACGGGTCAGCCCCTTGCGGCGTTTCTTTGACCGCCCCACCAGGCCCTGGCGGGCCATCGACTTAGCGACCGTCTTCTCGCTGATCCGCCATCCTTCCTCGACCAGGTCACGGTGAATGCGCGGCGATCCGTAGGTCTGCCCGGACGCTTTGAACGCAGCAGCCACCGCCTGGTCCACCTCGGCGCGCCGCTGCTGGGACGGCGTGCACGGCCGGTCGCGCCACTTGTGGAACCACGACTCCGACACGCCCAGAGCCCGGCACGACACCGCGTACGGCACGCGGTGGCTGGCCTTCTGGTCGGCAATGAACGCGGCCCGGCTCAACGCGTCGCCTCCCTCACCCAGAAGACCACCCCTCGCTTGAGGACATCGCGCTCCATCCGGAGCTCGGCATTCTCGCGGCGCAGCTGAACCAGCTCAGCGCGCTCGTCGCGGGACAGGCCCTCCGCCTCGCCCCGCTCGACCCGGTCGCGGCCGACCCAGTGCCCAGCGTGCCCTCGTTGATTCCAAGGTCACGCGCCACCTGGGCGATCGGCTTCCCGGTCTCCCGAACGATCCGGACCGCGCCCTCGCGGAAACTCCGGATCAAATGTCCTTCGCTTCTCCGGCATGGCTACCCCTTATAGCCGATGCCTCCTCGATCCGGGGGGAAGCTCAGCTGACACGCCCGCGCGCCGCCTGGGACTCTCGGCAGCCCGCCCGCCTGCCCCAATCACCAGAGGGAGCATGATAGCGCCCAGGCCCGCTGAAGAACGTCAGGGGCTCCCAGGGCATGCGCCAGCCGCCGGCGCAGACGACGTCCACCCGGACTCCTCGCCGCGCCGGGATGAGCCGCGCGGACAAGCTGCGCACCTGCTTCCGGGCACGCAGGTACTCACCGCCGCCTCCAGGATCGCCCGGTCCGACCGGGACCTCGGTGTCACCGCCATCGCTGGCCGGGCCGGGCCATGTGCAGACCGCGATGTAGCGGGCGATGCTGGTCAGGCCGTGGAGGTGACGCGCATGTCGTAGGACCCGCTGACGCGCATCTCGCCTCCTCCGTCAACCAGTTGCCAAGATTAGCAATTGCTGAGCCTGATTACGCGGGCCGGGGGCCGTTATCGGGCATGATGGGCTGCATGAGGTGAGACCGTCAGGCGATCCAGGCCCCGAGGACACCGTGTGGATGGGCGCTAGGAGGCTGCTGGGGTGGGCACGCCGCTATACCAGCTGAAGGCGGACTTCTTCAAGACGCTGGGCCATCCCGCCCGGATCCGGGTGCTGGAACTGCTCAGCGACCGCGAGCACGCGGTCGCGGAGATGCTCCCGCAGGTCGGCATCGAGCCGGCGCACCTGTCGCAACAGCTGGCGGTGCTACGCCGCGCGAACCTGGTGACATCCCGCAAGGAAGGCTCCACCGTCTACTACTCGTTGGCCAGCGCGCACATCGCGGACCTGCTGGCGGTGGCCCGGCTGATCCTCACCGGAGTGCTGTCCGGGCAGGCCGAGCTGCTCAACGACCTGCGCGCCTCGGTCGGATCCGACTGATACCGCGAGCACGACTAAGCTGAAGGCGTGTCTGCTGTGGTGCCGGGCCGTATGGTGGTGTCCGGCCTGGGAGTGGCTGGTCTGAAGAGCTGGCGTTCGGGGGGTGAGCTGGCCGCTCTCGAGTGAGAGCCGTTCCCCACTTGCCCTCCCGGGCCCTTCGCGTTGGCCTGCCGCGCGTCGGCCCTGGAGGCGGGCGAACATGGCGTCGCTGATCCTCCGCCTCAGGAACCTCAGCGCCTCTTTGCAGGCCTTTCCCCCGGCCAATTTCTTGTCGCAGTAGGCGCGGCCCTCGCGGTGCTTGTGCCGGAGCTGGGTTATCGCGGCCATATGGATCGCGTGGTTGATACGGCGGCTGCCGCACAGCGACAACCGGTGGATCTTCCGGTTCCCGGAGGATTCTTCGACCGGGGCAGTGCCGTGATAGGCGGCGAAGTGATCGCGCCCGGGGAACCGGGCAAGGCCGCCGGCGATGGTCCCGGCGATCACGGGGCCGACGCCGAAGACCTGCGTGAGCGTGGTGCGTGAGGCCCTGATCGCGATGGCCAGTTTCTTCCTGGTATCGCGCAGCTCGACGTCGAGGTGGCGCAGGCCGGCCAGGAACTCGGCGGCGAGCTCCGGCGCGGGCCAGCACGACGGCACCGGACGGCGGGGCCTGCTTCCGGATCCTGGCAGCAACCTGAGCTGCGGATACCTCCTTCGGGTGGCCTCCGGGGACCAGGTCGCGGAGCACGGCGTGCAGCCGGTGGGCGCTAGTAAGCTCATCGGCCAGCTCCACCCTGCCTCGCTGATCGCGCTCACCCGCCGACGGGCCGATCCCCGCACTCCCCAGGCGATGATCTTGCCGTCGCCGCTGGCTCAGTTCATCGCCAGCTATGCGGCCACGAACACAAACGCGGCCATCGGCTCGATCGCCAAGAACCTGGGAAAAGTCTCGATGAGGTGACCCGGCTACTTACCTGGGCGGGAACCTGTTGTCGGTACGGAGGCATCGCTCTATCATGCAACGATCGTCGTACCAAAGCCCCGCCCGTACACCCGTTTCGAGGCGGGCGACCTCGAGGGCGAAGCCGTACTGGATGTCATTCATGACCTTTCATCTCTTCCCTGGCGTCGCTGGCAGGTTGAAGGTAGAGGTCGTACATGGACTACTCTACCGTTCTTCCCCGATGAGATCTCGATCTCCGGCGGCAGCTGCGGCGCTTTGGCGCCCGTGAACCGCGCATGTCTGGCAGCTCGTGACGACGGCGGCGGGTGAGCCGTAGGGGGTAAGGATGGTTTCATCGCCGCCGCAACGCGCGTTCCGTGGGAATAGCCTGGCCCCGTGATCAGACGTCGCCGCCACGCAGTATCCGGGTATGCGCTTACCGCACGGCGCCTCGACCAGTTCCTATGACGGCAGCGACTCGGTGACCGCCCTGTCAGCCGGGCTGCGCCGCATCGACCTGTTCGCCCCATCGAGCTGGGCCAGCGAGAACGCTAACGACCTGGACCTCGGCTCGATGACCCCCGCCGTCTCGGGCGGCTACGTCTTCCTGGCTGGCAAGAGCGGCACCGGCTACGTACTGAGGGCCTCCCGGCTCGGCGGGATCGACGGCCAGGTCGCGCATGCGCGGGTCTGCGCCGGGTTCGGGACCAGCGCGGTCTCCGGCTCGGTGATCTACGTGCCGTGCAGGGGCAGCGGCATCCGCCAGGTGACCATCGGCGCGGACGGCACGCCGCACCCGGGCTGGATCGCCCAGGCGGCAGGCGCGCATGGATCCCCGGTCTCCGGCGGCGGCGCGGTCTGGGTCGTCGACTACGACGCCGGCGTCCTCGACGCACTCAACCCCGCTGACGGCAGCATCAGGGCCAGCGTCCACATCGGCACGGCGCCCCACTTCGCCGCGCCGAGCCTTTCCGGGTCGCACGCTTACGTCGGCACGCTCAACGGCCTAGCAGCAATCAGCGGAGCGTAACCACCCGAGCCCGCCCCGGCACCGCGGTCAAAGTGCAGTGCCCGGAGCAGAGGGAAACCGCGGCCAGCGTCGGCACGCACCCGAGGAGGGGGCACCTTGATCAGATCCAGATCTGGGTGCTGGGTGCGCCCTCAGGCGCTCAGGCGAACCGATTCGTCGCTTCAATCATGCGGTCCGTCATCTCCGCGCCGCCCCGGTGACCTGTGCCGACGAAGCGAAGTTCGGCTTCCGGCCAGGCCTGCGCGAGTTGCCACGCGGTGTCGGCAGGGCCGCCGAGATCCAGCCGCCCGTGGATGAGCACACCGGGGATAGCGGCCAGGCGGTGGGCGTCGCGCAGGATCTGGCCGTCCGCCAGCCAGGCCTGATGATGAAAGTAGTGGGTAACAAGGCGGGCGAACGTCACCCGGAAGGCTGGATCCGCGTAGCGCCGGTGCGGCACCCAGCCCTCCTCGAGCGACACCACTGCGTCCTCCCAGTCGCACCACTCCTTCGCCGCCTTCTCCCGGGCAGCCAGGTCCGGCTGTTCGTTCAGCATTCGGTAGTAGCCGGCGACCAGATCGCCGTCCCGCTCGGCCTCGGGGAGACCAGCCCGAAAGCGTTGCCACTGCCCGGGCAAGTACCTGCCCACGTCGTGGTAGAGCCAGTGGATGTCCGCGGGGCGTGTCATCGTCACTGAGACGAGGACCATCGCGTCCACCCGCTCGGGGTGGCGCTCGGCGTAGGCGAGGCCGAGGGTGACGCCCCAGGAGCCGCCCCACACCAGCCAGCGCTCGATACACAGGTGCTCGCGCAGCCGCTCGATGTCGGCAAGCAGGTGGGAGGTGGTGTTGGCCGACAGGTCGCTGGCCGCGTCGACACGGGGCGTGCTGCGACCGGCGCCGCGCTGGTCGAACACCACGATCCGGTAGGCATTGGGATCGAAGCCGCGACGACTACCGGGCGTACATCCAGAGCCTGGCCCACCATGAAGGACGACCGCCGGCTTGCCGGCCGGGTTGCCACACGTCTCCCAGTAGAGGCGGTGGCCGTCGCCGACATCCAGCAGGCCGTGCTCGTAGGGCTCGATCTCCGGAAACAAGCTCACCGACGAAACCTCACGATCTGGAATCCCAGGCTATAGCGCGGTAACAGTAGGATCCTGGCCACGCCGTCCGTATCGGGCACCGGCCACTCCAGGTCGCGATCCCTCGGTGGCGAGGCCAGGGTCCCGACTCACGATCCCTACCCGCCTTACCTGCATCCGCCGGTGACCGAGCGAGGACCCGTAGGCTTTCCGGCCGATCGCAGGCTTTTGACCGCGAGCAGCCGAATGTTGGGGGCGACAGCGCTGAGAGTACAGGAATTTGACAAGGGGCGAGGAGCCCGAACGGACGTTACTGCCGTGTCGGCGAGTCGGCGTGCGTGCTCAAGATCACCGGCCTGCTTCCTGGCTTCCGGCGGACCACCAATTACTGAGTCAGCCCCGGTCGGCTCGGCTGGTCAGCCAGGTGAACGCCACCAGAGTGGGCGAACCCGCTAAATGATCAATTCCAAGGGTGCGCTGGAAGTCCCCGAGTGCGGGTGGCTACCTTGGAAGGTCGCTGTCTCGTCAGTGGCGCGCAGCCGTTGACGCCGGTTACGGCCGGGGAGATGTCAGTGCCGCGCGCCTGGCACTAGGCGCCACAAGTAGCGGCGGGTCATCGGCAATCGTGCCCACCGACGGACCGCCGGGAGGCCAGCCCATCCCAGCGCGTGGCTACCCTCACATCCGTCCCGCTGCCTCGACGCGCTGAGCACGAGGTGGCGGTGCAGGTCAGCCGGCCCAAGCCGGACTGGGCAGTCCTCGCCACCAAGCGTGGCAGGAGTGGGACCGGCGAGCTAGTGGCTGGACTCCAAGACTCGTTACCGTTCTCCCGGAACTCCGACCGCTCAATACCATCATGGCCTGCTGCTAGTCAACAACGATGACGTGGTGAAGCCCGGACCGGTCTCGGGAGACGCATCCGCACCAGGACATGGAGATCGTCACTTGGATCCTTCAGTACCCGCTGGCGCCTCAGGACTCCACCGGACGTGCCGGCATCATCTACCCGGGCCTGGCGCAGCGGATGAGCGTCGGCACGGGGATCTTGCACTCGGAGAAGACCGGCTCCTGGCCGCTGCGGGGCGGTTCGGAGCACACCCAGCCGGTGCATTTTGCGCAGATGCGGGTCGTGGCGGACGAGGATGGCACCCCCGGCTATGAGCAGCTTGAGATCGACGGCGAGCTGCTGCGCGGCGGCCTGGTCCCGGCCGCTTCAGGCATGGGCAGGCACGACGGCGCATCCGCTATCCGGATCAAGAACAAGTACGCCGCCCGGCATGCTGCTCGCCTGGGACCCGGCGAGGTGATCGACCTCCCTGAGGCTCCGTTCCTGCACCTGTTCGTCCGGCGGGGAACAGTGACGCTGGAAGGTGCGGGTTATCCCGGAGAAGGACCTGAGCTTGCTGACGGTCTCGGGCCTGGACATGGGACGGCCGTGGCCGCACGCCACGACACCGGGCTCTAGCCCGGCGCCGACGGCGACCGGCTCCTTCGCCGCCGACCAGTTCCAGGCCGAGATATACGGCGGCCCGGACACCGGTGCTTGCCGCCAAGAAGTCGCGCGCGGAGTTCACGTTCACGGTCAAGACGGCATCGCCCGCTCCACTGGCCTGCGGATCAGTTCGGGCGCTCGGATTGTCAGCAGCACGACGGAATCGGCCCCGCCGAAAGCGACGACACCAGCCCACGCGACCGCGGGACTCACCGGCAACACTGCTGGCCAGAGGCGGCGAGGGAGCAGCCGGGACAGGGCCGCGAACCAGATCCGGCCAGTTGGCTCGTAGCGGGGGGCGGGACCCGGCGGCGCAGCGCAGCGTTCTCATGACGGCGCACGAGTAACCCGACGTCCTTGGACACCTCACCACCGACCAGGCACCGCCACCAGTGAGGTTACGAATCTGATGATCATGCAGGCGAGGGTTGGAGGCATCTCGCGAGGATCCCGGCCACGGCAACGCCCGCCCGCGAACCTCCAGGTCAAAGGCCCAGGTTGAGTTTTCGAGCGGCATAGGGTGCGTTGCGAGGTATCAGGCGTGGCGGCGAAGTCCTCTGTTTTTTCTGGGTGTGTTGGCCTGGGTGTGTTGGCCTGGGTGTGTTGGCCTGGGTGTGTTGGCCTGGGTGTGTTGGCCTGGGTGGCAGTAGGTCAGAAAACTCAAGCGTAAGTAGGTCCCGCCGGTCGCGGTGTTCGGTCCACCGCTCTGCCACTCAATCAAGATCAGCGACTAGGGGGCAATCACGATGTGGAACCACGACACCTACACACCGGCCTACCGCGCCGCGGCCGAGCTTTCCCGACGCGCCTACCAGGCCGTCGTGTGCGGCAGCGAGGACGCGGAGCTCACCGCCCAGGCCGCGGCGGCGTACAGCGCGCTGGAGGAGTCATGAGGAGCCTGCACCGCTAGTACGTCCGAACCTTCATCCGCGACCTGAGCTACCGGATCGCGCGCCTAGAACACTTCGAGGGGGAGTCATGAACCGCAGCTACGCCGAGACGGTCCCGCGCCGGTGCGCCTGCGAGTGGACCGCCAAGGCCACCGGCTGGACCCGAACCCGCGGCACACCCGGCTGCCTCGTCCACTGGGAAACACCATGATCGCCACCATCGCTACTGACATGGGCACGCGCAACTTGATGCCCGCGGGCCGGCCGACGTCACCGTCCGGAAGCCAAGGCATTTCCCGCGCTGCGGCGAGCCGACCGGCGGGTGACCTGGCGACGTTCACGGCGGGCACGAAGCGCTCGGCCGGCTGATGCACTACCTCGGTCCCGGGCCCCAACTGGGCTACGAGACTGAGGCACTAATGGCTTCTGCCGGGGCGGTTTGGCAGGGAGCAATGCTTGAAACCTAATAGCACTGCACGGCGCCGATGACTCCTTCTTGAAACCCGGGGCTGGACTCCTATCCACAGACGGTGGGCTCCGGCGTCGTGCACCCCGTCCGGCGTGGCGGCGTGGCGTCGGCCGGGGCGTCGATGAAGATCGTGTTTCGAGCCGTCCGCACGGTGATGTCTTCTTGTAACGCGAGCCGTCGAGCTCTGTCCAGAGACTGACGACCGTGCGGTGAGCTGGGGCCACGAACTGCTCATCGGATGTCGGGCCATCGAGCCCTTCTATTAGGGCGCTGCGTGTCCCTGCACGGGCTCACCTGCTGGGCCGAGGTCACGACATTGGAGGCATGCTTGACGATCACGTGTGGCATCGACTGGGCGGAGGCCCACCACGACGTTGCGCTGGTGGACGAGGCCGGGAAGCTGGTCGCGAAACGGCGTATCAGCGATGACGTGCAGGGTTATCGGCGACTGCTGGAGCTGCTCGCCGAGGCCGGTGACAGCGCCGACGAGCCGATCCCGGTCGCGATCGAGACCGCACGCGGCTTGCTGATCGCGTGTCTGCGCACCAGCGGCCGGAAGGTGTATTCGATCAACCCGATGGCGGTGGCTCGGTATCGGGAGCGGCACACGGTGGCCCGGGCGAAATCCGATCACGCCGACGCCATGGCACTGGCGAACATCCTGCGCACCGACGCCGATGCGCACCGGCCGCTGCCGGCGGACTCCGAGCTGGTCCAGGCGATCGCAGTGCTGGCCCGGGCGCAGCAGGACGCGGCGTGGAACCGGGGGCAGCTGTCCAACCAGCTGCGTTCGCATCTCAAGCAGTACTTCCCGGCCGCGCTGGCCGCGTTCCAGGTTCGTGGTGTCGGCCTGGACTCCCGCGAGGCCCGGGCGGTGCTCGCAGTGGCACCCGGCCCAGCCGCCGCTGCGAAGCTGTCCACGGCACGGCTGGCCTCGGTGCTGCGTACGGCCGGCCGGCAACGCAACATCGACGCGTGGGCGCAGCGCCTGCGCGCCATCTTCACCGGCGAGTACCTGCACCAGATGCCGGCGGTCGAGCAGGCGATGGGCCGGCAAACCGCGGCCCTGATCATGCAGCTCGACGCCGCATGCCGCGCTGCCGACGACCTCGCCGCGGCCGCCGCCGCAGCGTTCGCGGAGCACCCGGACGCGGAGATCCTGACCAGCTTCCCCGGCATCGGCCCGGTCACCGGGGCCCGGGTGCTGGGCGAGATCGGCGATGACCGGGCCCGGTTCCGCGACGCGCGCGGGCTCAAGTCCTACGCAGGCTCGGCACCGATTACCGTGGCCAGCGGCAAGAGCCTCATCGTGCGCAACCGCAAGGTGAAAAACCAGCGACTCGCCGCGGCAGGCTACGTATGGATCTTCGGCGCGCTTCCCACTCCGGAAATCAAGGAACACTACGACCGCCGCCGCGCCGCCGGGGACCGGCATGCGGCCGCCATGCGCAACCTGTTCAACCGGCTGCTGGGCTGCCTGCACCACTGCCTGCAGACCGGCCAGACCTTCGATATGGATAAGGCATTCCCACTACCCGAGCCACGCCTCGAACCCGCCGCTGCTTGACATTTAACAAGATCGGATGTCTGTGGATCTGCCGGGAAGGGTGTACCTTCCCGATGATCGAGTAGAGGTCTCAAGCAAGATCGGCGCTGGAACGCCGGTCAGGAAGGTTGGCAACTGGTGGCCGCCGCACGGATTGGTCGTTCTGTAGCACCGACGACCAGGTGATCTTGCATCCGACGTTCGGTCATGCCGCCGATCGCGTGGCTCTCGCGCAGCACGCTCTGGGCGGGACACGTGCTCCCGGTCCGCTCTTCAGGCGAGGCCGCGCAGCATGAGATGCCAGTAGAAGAACGGCAGCCCGTAGCGTTTGAGCAGCCACATGTCGTAGCGCTCTCGCTGGGTGTTGATAAACGGGATGGTCGGGTGCGGCAGGCACGTGTAGTCGAACTCGGCGAGCAGCATCCGGTTGCGGGAGGTGGTGAACGGGCAAGCCGCGTAACCGTCGTAGTGCGCGCTGAGGCTCCGGCCGACCAGGTGATCGCGGATGTTGCGGGCGGCCACGGGGGCTTGGGCGCGGACGGCCGCGCCTGTCTTCGCGATGGGGGCGTTGCAGACGTCGCCGAGGGCGAACACCTCGGGATAGACCGAGTGTTGCAGGGTGTGCGGGTCGACCGTCACCCAGCCCTTCCGGTCCGCGGGGTCGGCCAGAGGCCCTTGCTTGATCCAGTCGGGGGCGCTTTGCGGCGGCACCACGTGCAGCACGTCATAACCCAGCCGCTCCTTGCCGCCGCCCACCCGCCGGTCGGCGATGATCACCTCCCGGCGGTCACCGTCTACCTCCACCAGTTCGTGCTCGAGCCGCAGGTCGATCCGGTAACGTTCGACCACGCGCTCAAGCACCCGGGCGAACTCGGGCACTCCGAAGATGGCGGGCGTGGGAAGCACGAGCACGAGCTGGATCCCGCCGAGCACCCCTTGCCGCCGGTACCAGTCGGCGGCCAGGTAGCAGATCTTCTGGGCCGCGCCCGGGCACTTCACCGGACCCGTCGGCAAACTGAACACCGCCGTGCCAGACCGCAGGTCCCGGAGGAACCCCCAGGTCTTCGGTGCCAGGTCCACCCGGTAGTTACTGGACACGCCCCGCATCCCGAGCGTGCCGGACAGTCCCGGCACCTCGTCCCAGTCGAGCTGAATGCCGGGGCATACCGCCAGTGCCTGGTATCCGATGCGCGATCCGGAACCCAGGGTGACCATGTGCCCGACCGGATCGATCTCGACAGCGCGGTCTTGCACCCAGCGCACACCAGCAGGGATGAGACCGGCCTCGTCGCGCCGACTGATCGGCAGCGGCGCCCGCCCCCCGCCCACCAGTGTCCATAAGGGCTGGTAGTAGTGGTCACGGCTGGGCTCGACCACAGCAACGTCGTGCTCGCCAGCGCGCTGTAGCCGGGCTGCCAGGCTGAGTCCAGCGCTGCCACCGCCGATGACGAGGATCCTGTGTTTGTCCGCCGCTGAGCGGGTCATGTGCCGCCTCCGGTTGCCAGTACTGAATGGCCGGGTTGGGCGCAATTCGGTTACAGCGCGCCCATGGAAGGCCGACAGCATAGCCGGGAGGGCATCATCACACCCACGAGCCCCAGGCAACGGCAACTCATCACACATGCTAGTTCACTGTGCGCATAGCGTGCACGCTTAGGGCGGAAGGTCCCTTCCCGATCGGCCAGACGTCCTTAACACCACGCGGCGTGTCTCGCGATTCAGATTCGTGGACGGCGACCGGTACGCGAGCCTCGACCGGGGCGGCACGACACTGGTGCTCGCAGGCCAGGGAGAAGATCTCAAAGCAGGACCCCCGGCGCCGCAGCGTTCAAAGTGCCGGATGTCAACCCCGCGCTCAAAGCATTCGGCCAGCCCGGCGGCGTCATCGTCGTCCCGCCTGAGCGCGGACCGCACGAAACCAGAGCGGTCGTAGTTGACACCTGGGACAACGTGATCATCATCACCGGCGCTAGCTGATGGGAATGCGCGCCGCTCGCGTACTGGTCCTGGCTTACTGCTACGGATGCTGGGCTCGGCTGAGAAGGCAGAGGACCTGGTTCAGGAGGAGACGTACCCGCGGGCGTGGCGGTCCCACGACGGGTTTGAGTGCCGTTCGTCGGTGCGGACCTGGCCGTGCCGGATCGCGACCAACGTGTGCCTGACCGCGATCGAGCGCCGCCGCCGTCGGCCGCTGCCGTCGGGGCTGGGTGCCGGGTCTGGCGGGCGGGGCTGCGGGGGCTGTAGTAGTCGGGGCCGGGTTCTTCGTAGCGGGCGCCGGGGTCGCAGATGAGGCTCCAGGCGATCTCGCAGATGACCCGGGAGACCGCGACGACGGCCTTCTGCTTGCCGCGCTTGCGGGCGATCCGGCGGTACTGGGCGCCGAGGCGGGTATCGGTGCGCGCGCTGCGGTCATCGCGGCCTGGCCGGGCGCGCCGCGCAGGTACCGGTTGCCCTTGCCGGCGCAGCCGGGCCTGGCGGTTTCCCCGGACTGCCTGCTGCGCGAGGTCAGCCGGGCCCAGGCGGCGGCGTGCCCGGGGGCAGGGAAAATCGACGGGTCGGTGCCGAGCCCGGCGATGATGACCCGGGCGTTGCACTCCCCGACCCCGGTGATCTCATCCAGCCGCTCGGCCAGCCCCAGGACGGGAGTCCCCTGCCCGGCGCAGCGCGGTGCGGGGGACCAGCGCGAGCTGCTGGGCGATCCTGTCGTCCAGCCGGGCGATCTCGTCGTTGATCGCGTCGATCAGCCGCAGGTGCGCCTGGATCTCGAAGGCGTGGATGTCGCGGAACCGGCCTGTGAGCGCCTCCTCCAGCTCCCGCCGGGTGGCCCTCAGCCGCTTATCGCCGAGCGCGGCCAGCGCCGCCGGGCTGCGCTCCCCGGCGACCAGGGCATCCAGGAACCGGCGCCCGCTGGCCCCGAACAGGTCCGAGATCACCACCGAGATCTTCAGCAGGGCGTCCTCGAGGATCTTCTCCACCCGGCTCTGGTGGCGTGCCTGGTCCTGGGCCAGCCGGGCCCGGGTGCGGGCCAGCCTTGTATCGGTCGTCCTCGGGGACTGCGGCACGCCGCCGCGCAATCAGCGCGGCGGGCGGATCGGTCAGGCAAAGGCCGTCGCGGAGCTTTGCGTACGTGCGCAGCGAACGCGTGCGCCTCCCCCACTCCACCTCGCAGATCACCGTCGGCGAGACGCCGGTGATCGCCGCGGCCCCGTGAAGGGTCAGGCCCAGCACACTCCCGCTGCCGGCGAATATCCGTCGCCACCCCCGCAGCCGACGTCGGCCGGTCGCCGTCCGCGACGCCTGTGGGCAGCGCTGTCCGACGTCGGAGCGGACCCAGCATTCGCGTCGAGAACGGGTGAGCCGTCATGATCACATGTTCCTGACACTGGCCGGTGGCCGGCCCGTGCACTGCCACCGCATGCCTGCGCCTCCGTCAGGCGCCGGGCCCGGGTCCCCGGCGCCCAGCACTGCCAGCAGCGCGAATAGTACGGCCGCGACCACTCATCCGGGCTGTACCCGGTACCGTGCGGGCAGCGCCACATGCACGCCAGCGACGGCAATGCCCGCCACGGCGGCGGCCGGGCCACCAGTACTCACCGCGTCCGGCAGCCGGTGCCAGCTCGATCACGGGCTGGCGGGCCTGGTTCCGCGCCGTAGCAACACTCCATGATGAGCCCGGCCGGCCGGGGCCGAGATCCTCCTTTCTGGGTGATGTCCCCTCGGCCGTCGGCGCCGCAAGATGGGGGTAATCAGAGCGCACGAGAAGGACTGCCATGTCTGGAGCGCCCGGCTGTCCCGGCCGTGGCCGCACGGGGAGTGTGCTCGCGGTCCGGGGCCGGGCGGGGTGACGGTCAGCAGAGGAGGTGAGCCGGATGGCCGTACAGAAGATCGCGCATCCGAGCATCGACGATCGCAAGGCCAAGGGTTTGGAGGCCCGGGATCGGACGTCTGTGTCGGGCCACACGAAGTGGCGCCCAGCCACGGACCGCCCTGATCCGGTTGGCCTGCTGGAGGAGCAGAATCGCACCCGTGAGCCGGATCTGGTGCCGGTGCGCCATGGCCGGATGATGGTCTCACCGTTCACGTTCTACCGGGGCGCAGCCAAGATCATGGCGGCGGATTTGAAGGACACGCCGGTGGCGGGCCTTGACGCCCAGCTGTGCGGGGACGCGCATCTGTCGAATTTCGGGCTGTTCGCCTCGCCGGAGCGGCGGCTGCTGTTCGATCTGAACGACTTCGACGAGACGCTGCCGGGGCCGTTCGAGTACGACGTGAAGCGGATGGCGGCCAGCTTCGCGATCGCGGGCCGCAACAACGGGTTCTCCAAGGCCGACACGCGCGCGGCGACGCTGGCGTCGGTGACTGCTTACCGGGAGGCCATGGCCACGTTCGCGCAGATGCCGACGATGGACATCTGGTACGCCTACCTGGATGAGGACGAGCTGATGAGCGCGGTCCGCAGCACGGTGGCCGACACCAAGAAGGAGGCGAAGGCGGCCAAGAAGAAGCAAGAGAAAGGGGATGTGAAGGAGGAGAAGCCGACCAAGCGAGCGGAGAAGCGGGCAGAGAAGACCGCCGCGAAGGCGCACACGCGTGACAGCCTGCAGGCGCTGTCCAAGCTCGGCGAACTGGTCGATGGAAAATACCGGATCGCCAGCCAGCCGCCGATCGTGGTCCCAGCGCGCGACCTGGCCTCCACCTACGGCCTGTCCCCCGATGAGGTCATGCCGGCGATCCACGAACAGTTCCGCGCCTACCGGGCCACCCTGCAAGACGACCGGCGCCACCTGCTGGAGCGCTTCGAGATCGTGGATGCGGCCCGCAAGGTCGTCGGCGTCGGCAGCGTCGGGACCCGGGCGTTCATCGTTTTGCTCCAGGGACGCGACACGCAGGATCCTCTGTTCCTGCAGATCAAGGAGGCGACGGCATCAGTCCTTGAGGCATACCTGCCGACGAGCAGATACGAGCAGCACGGCGAGCGCGTGGTGCAAGGGCAGCGGATGATGCAGGCCGCCAGCGACATCTACCTTGGCTGGACGAAGGGGCTGGACGTGCGCCGCCACTTCTACTGGCGCCAGCTTCGCGACATGAAGGGCTCGGTGGAGGCCGAGTCGCTGGCACCGCTGGGGCTCACCTTCTACGCCCGCACCTGCGGGTGGACGCTGGCCCGGGCCCACGCCCGATCCGGCGACCCAGTCGCCATCGCCGAGTACCTGGGCACCAGCGACGCGTTCGACAAATCGATCACCGACTTCTCCCAGCGCTACGCCGACCAGAACGAGCGGGACTATCAGGAGTTCGTGAACGCGGTCCGGTCCGGACGGCTGGAAGCACGTGAAGGCGTCTGAAGATCAGAGAGGGCTTGCTGCGGGCCGCCGCCGCTAGTGGCGCGCACGGGGTGAAGACCGGCGGGAGGTGACTCGTGTCCGAGACTGATGGGGGGCTAGGGCCAAGTGCCCCCGAGCGAGAACCCCGCCGGGCGGGCACGCCGAAGGTGAAGCCCAGCGGGCGGAGGCGGCCGAGCCGCGCGGCCGACGGCGGGCTGGCGGTCGTCGTAGATCACGATTCTGGGCGCCTGGTGTGGGCCGCTGAGGGCCGCAACCAGGACACCGTCCGGGCGTCCTTCGACGACCTCGCCCCGGGCGGGCCGCGCGGTGTAAGGCTCATCGGTAGCACCACCGTCGCGGCGCCCGGCCGCAGGCGTGGAACCCGATCACGGCAACCGCAAGCGCAACCGCCGCCAGCGGCACGGCGGTGGTCGAGCACCCGCCGCACAGCAGGCCACGGTCCGTCAAAACGGACGAACGCCTACTGTGGCCGACCGATATCCCACGGGGTCGGCACCTCCGCCGCATAGGGCCTCCCTGGACCGACACGCCACCTACATCGTCGCCGCCTACGTCGCTGGCGCGGCAGCTAGATCCCGGGCAAGCCACGATTGTTCCGCCCGGGCGACCCGGAACTGGCCAGGCGGACAGCCTGAAGCTCGTCAGCATGCATCCAGCTGCCGCACCCAAGTCGCGGAGCGTAAACAGCATAAACAGCACGAACCGCCGTTCTGTATCGTCAGGCGTTGGTTGTGCCGAACGTCCTACGCGGAAATCCGCGTTAGATGGAAGGCACGCCGGGGCCGCCTCATCCGCTGCGGGTGATGTGACGGGGGGCTGTGGCGGCGAAGCTGCAGTGGCCCCTCCATTCCCGTTCCTCGGCCAGACCTGAAGGCCGAGCCAGACAGGACCGGGCAGCTAGCCCGGCGGCACGAAGAAGCGCGTGAACAGAGAGGCTGGCGGAGACCTGGTATCGAGAGCGGCACATTTCCGGGGACACCGCCGGATCGGGGCACCATTGTGAGCGAACAGCTGAGGGAGTCCGGTCATGGCTGACGTGCAGCGTTCGGTTCTGCCCATTCCCGAGCGGGCGCATGTCGGCCTGGTCACCTATGACGCGAAGGACCCTGATACATCGTTCCCGCCGATAGAGCCGTTGCGGCCGCCAGCCGAGGCGCCGAACGTGCTGATCGTGCTCATTGATGACTGCGGGTTCGGGGCGTCCAGCGCGTTCGGGGGGCCGATCGCGACCCCGACCGCAGAGCGGCTCGCGGCGCGGGCCTGAAGTACAACCGGTTCCACACCACAGCGTTGTGCTCGCCGACGCGCCAGGCGCTACTCACGGGCCGCAACCATCACGCGGTGGGCATGGGCGCGATTACCGAGTTGGCGACTTCGGCACCCGGTTACAGCTCGGTGCGCCCAGACAATGCGGCGCCGCTCGAAGCCGCTGCCGGTGGGCCACTGACGGAATGGGCCCATCGGACTCGTTTCCCACACCGGCACCTCGTGGCACTTTCCGAACTGGCCGGTGCTGTAGCGCGAACGCCCGCCGGTGACACACCCAGAACGTCGCCGGGTCCTGGCTAGTGGTGAGACAGCGAAACGGGTCACGGGAGTACGACAGCACCATGTGGAAGGGAGTAGACCTTCCCGATTTCCACGTGGGCGAGGATGCCGCCCTCATCGCCCCAGTCCACCTGCGCCTGGGCGCCCGGCACGACCTCGAACCGGCGATGCAGCCGCGCTAGCTCACTGGGCGCATAGCCCCAGCTCCGCTGCGATCCTGGGGCGGGCCTCCTGCAGATACAGCTTGACTCGCTGGTAGTTGCCGGTGAAGCCGTACTCCCCGGCCAGCCGCTCATGGATCACGGTGCCCACGCCCCAGATCAGCCAGGATCGTGTCCCCAATCCTGTGGCTTCTCGCACACATCAAGCAAAGACATCGCCGTGCCCGCTGACCGAACGGGGCGCACCACGCGCCTGCTCAGCAGGGCCCGGTTCACCGGACGTGACCACCTAGCCTGGCCTGCACTGGCAGGCGCGTCGCCGGGAGGCGCCAGCCGTTCGGGACATGACCGCGCCCACCGTTCACGGCGCGTGCACGGCCCGGCGGGCCCGGAGCTTATTCGCTGCGTGCGCCCAGGACTTCGGATGGAGGCGAGCCGGCTGACCGGGCCCGGCGCCACCTCGCGCCCGCGGGACGCCGGTAAGCAAGGCCTGGCCAGGAGCAACGGGTGAACACCGCAGCCGCTACCGTTGTCGCAGTGCTTGCAGCGCTTGCGACCGCATGTTCATTCGGTGTGGCCGCGTGCTACAGCACCAGCAGGCCAGCGCCGCCGCTGAAGCCGGGACGCTACGGTTCCGGCTGCTCGCCGACCTTGCTCGTCGGCCCGCTTGGCTGGCCGGGATCGTGCTGGCCGACCCCAGCGCGATCCTCCGCACCCTGGAACCGACGCCCCGCCCCGCATCTACCAGCTAAAACCCGCCGTCGAGTCCTAGGCCCCCTGCTCCGCGGCCCTAGATACACGCCGTCCGCCCAGCCAACGGCGTATTCCCGCACGTGATCTGGCAGATTCACCGACTAGGCTTCTACATCAACTGCGGAGCCCAGGCCTGACCTCTGGGGTGACGGGGAACGGGAGAGCCTCGCCAGTTGGCGGAGCCGTTGGGTAGCTCTCCTTCTTATCAACCTGGCCGGGAGTTCTCGGACGCTCGGGCGCGGCTGCCGCGGTCAGGGGATCAAGACGAGCTTTCCGCGGACGTGGCCGCCTTGACTGATGCGGTAGGCGTCGACGGCGCGGTCGAACGGGAACGTCTGCACCTTGATCACCAGCTTGTTCTGTACCAACAGTTCGGCGACCTCCGCCATGGCCTCCATGGGCCTACTGTCCGCGCCGCCACCGGTCACCTTTGCTCCAGCTTGACCGGCCGCGAAGTTGGCGATGGTCAGTACGTGGGACGGCTCGGATACAAGGCTGATCAGGTCCTCGACCGGGGTCTTGCCCGCGACGTCGAAGACAGCCTCGACCGGCCCGCCAGCAGCGGCCCGGGCGCGAGCGACGACGCCCTCGCCGTATAGCACCGGGATCGCCCCGATCTGCCGCAAGTAGTCATGGTTGGCCTCGCTCGAGGAGGCGATCACCCTCGCTCCTCGGGCGACCGCCATCTGCACGGCGACCGCTCCCACACCACCCGCGCCCCCGTCGACGAAGATCGTGTCGCCGGCCTTGACGCCCAGCAGGCGAAGACCGCGTTCACCGGTCTCACCGGTCACGCCGGCCGCCGCCGCCACCGCCCAATCGATGGACGACGGCTTAACCGCCCAGGAGTCCAGCACCGCGTACTCCGCCTGAGTGTTCCGGCCGCAGCCGAACACTTCATCACCCACGAAGACCCCCGTGACCCCCTCGCCGACCTCGTCCACCACGCCGGCGGCGTCGTATCCGAGGTAACCCGTACCGGCCGAGGGCCGGCCACCGGACATGGCCCCGGCGAACGTCTTCCAGTCGATCGGGTTCACGCTGGCCGCCCGCACAACGATCCGGATCTGCCGCGGGCCCGCGTGCGGAACAGGAGCGTCTCCCCATTTGAGGACCTCGGGACCCCCGTAGTCAGTAAACTGCAGCGCTCGCATCCGACAGTCCTTTCCGCCCGAGCGGGTCAGCCGCCCCTTCCCTGGGTCAAGCAGCAGTAGTCACCCGCTAGTCGCCGAAAACAAGGGCCCGGCGAACCGTATTCCTGGCCGAATGGCCCGGGGCCAGCCAAGCCTCGTGAGACCGGGATGGCTGCCAGCAGCACCCGGGCGGCTTTCGGTGACCTGACCGCCTCTTCCCCGCGATCGCCGGGCTGCGCTGTCGCTCACGCGCTGCCTGCAGGTCGAACTCGGCGCTGCCGCCGGCCCGCTCGGCTGCGGCTGCCTCGAGCGAGCCTGCGACTGGGCGAGAGCGTGGGGTGAGCGTAAACCGGTTGAGGCATCAGCCCGCCAGCGGTTGGCTGGGGACCATGACCGAGAACCGGATCCGCATCGGCCGTGCGACCGACCCTGAGCGTTACCTGGCCACCGACCACACCGTCTGGTTCGCTGAGGTCCCTGCAGCGCCGACGGAGGAGCAGCTGATCGGCCTTCCCCAGGAGCAGCGCTTCGCGGCGGATGTGGACGGCTCCGATCCGGGGACGTACCCCGGGATCTACGGCGTCTTTCCGCTGACGCTGTCGATCCCGGGGCCTGACGCGGGTGCCCGGCAGGTGCCGTGCGCCGGTCTCACCTGGGTGGGTGTGCATCCCGACCACCGGCGCAAGGGCGTGCTCAGCGCGATGCTGCGGCACCATTTCGAGCAGGTGCACGAGGAGGAAGGCACCCATGTCTCGGCGCTCCATGCGAGCGAGCCGGCCATATACGGCCGCCACGGCTACGGCTTGGCGTCGCTGGAGCTGCAGGTGAGCCTGGGCAGGGGTACGACGCTTAACGCGCCCGATCTGGAGCGCGCGGCCGCCGCGGTCACTACTCATCTGGCGACGGTCTCTGATCCCGAGGTGCCGAAGCGGATGCGGGAATGCCATCTCGGTTGTGCCGGCCTCGGCTCGGTGGTCGGCGAGGCCGGCTACTACGCCCGTATCTGCTACCAGCTGCCCGAGCACCTGCGGGACAAGGAGTCCTGGCGGGTGCTCTTCGCCCGTCGCGACGGCGTGGAGGCCGGGTTCGCGATGTTCCGCCGCACGCACAAGTGGGAGCGTGCCCGGCCCGCAGGAGAGCTTTCGGTGTGGGCGCTGGTCGGCGATCCGGCTGCGCAGCTCGCGCTGCTGCGTCGGCTGGTCGACTTCGACCTGATCGGGACCGTCAAGGTCGGCACCGTCGGTGTCGACGACCCGCTGCTGCTGTGGGTCGGCGGCCCGAGGTCGACGTCCGACGTGGCTACCTACGACAGCCTGTGGGTGCGCCTGGTCGACCTTCCCGAGGCGCTGCACGAACGGGCGTGGAGCGCGCCATGCGACGTCGTGGTCGAGGTCGCGGACACCACCGCTCCATGGAACGACGGCAGCTGGCGGATCCGGGCGGACGACGCCGGCGAGGCCACGGTGGAGAGGACGATGGCAGATTCCGACATACGCCTGAGCGTGGAGGCGCTGGGATCTGGGTACCTCGGTGGCGGCAACCTCGTCGCGCTGCAGCGCGCGGGGCTTGTGGCAGAGCGCCGGAAAGGCGCGGTCGCTGAGCTGTGGCGGGCCATGCGCAGCGAGGTCTCCCCCACCGCGGCGGTCGGATTCTGACGACGGCGAGTCCCTGGACGGCATTGACCCCGCAGTAGCCTTCGAAGTCCCTCCCTCTGGCCCCGGTGCATCTTCTACTCGGGCTAAGCGACGCGTCATCGTTCCCGGCCGAAGGTGAGAGGCTCCTCAATCACTGACGCACTCATCTGCCGCATAGGGCGCGCGACAGGGTCAAGCGGAAATCTAGCCAGTGGCCGGACCGCTGGTTCGCAGCGTCGACGGGCGTCTCGCCCGGCGGCGGCCTGCAGGCCAGTCACGCCGCACCGAGTCGACCGTCGGCATCGGGCTCCGCCGATAGAGGGCATCACGTTGCACCTTGCCCATCGGCTCTCTCCTTAGCAGTCAGGCCTCCGGCGGCGGCGTGATGTACGTGATGTATCAGACAGACGGTCGGCACGGGCCGGAATCATCGCCCGGGCTCGACATGGCGTAAGCGCCGACTGGTATGACGCGCCCAGGGTGACCGTCCTCATTTGCGCCGGTAGAGCGATCCACCTGGGCTTGCGGGTGTCGATGCATCTGAGTTCGTCAGCGCCGTCAGGCGCCCACTCAGCCTGGCGACGCACCCCTCATAGCAGTCCGGCGAGGCGATATTTACAGAGTGTCGCTGACCAGCTGGGCGAGGGCGCGCGCACTCACCGGACCAGAACCTCATCGAACTCAGCAACTACGCGCCCTGATAAAGCTCAGAACGCGTCGTTACTGCCATCTCGGCTGATTGCTTCTCCGGACTGAGGGTGGTACACGCCGATCCCATCCGCGAGAGCGCCGCTCTAGTAGGCGCGGCCGAAGATGAGGCGTTTGCCGTAGGCGGACGGCTGACCGCACCGGATGCAGCTCCCCTGCTCCGGCTCGCCGTCTGTGGGGATGACGCGCGGCGTGGCGGAAGTGGCGGCCTTGATGTCGTCCTCGCACCCGGGTTGGCCGCAGTGGAATGCCCGGGCCCAGCCGGTCGCGACCGCCGCCACGAACTCGTCCCAGGTATCCACCGTGACGGTCCGCTGATCGCGGAACTCGGTCGCCCGCCGCAGCAGCATGTCCTGGAAGGCGATCAGCTCGAAGCGGAGCCGGGCCGGGGCGGAGTCCAGCGAGACCGGCGTCTTCTCGTTGCCGAGTCGGGTGGCCATCAGCGCCGTGCCCGCCGCCAGGTCCCGCGGCCCGAGCTCCAGCCGGAGCGGGACGCCGCGCATCTCCCAGTCGTTGAACTTGAACCCTGGGGAGAGCTGCGGCCGGTCGTCCACGTGCGCGCGGATGCCGGCGTCATGCAGCCGGGCCGCCAGCTCTCGGGCGGGCGGCAGCACCTGGTCGGCGTGCTCGCCGCGGCCGATCGGGACGATCACCACCTGATAGGGGGCGAGCAGCGGCGGCAGAATAAGGCCCTTGTCGTCCCCGTGTGTCATGATCACTCCGCCGATCATGCGAGCGCTCATGCCCCACGAGGTGGTGTGGCACAGCTCCAGCTCGCCGCTCTCCGCGGCGTACTGGATGTTGAAGACCTTGGCGAAGTTCGTGCCCATGTAGTGCGACGTGCCGGACTGCAGCGCTCGTCCGTCGCGCATCATCGCCTCGACCGTGTAGGTCCGCCTGGCGCCGGGGAACCGCTCGCCTGCCGTCTTCTCGCCCGCGATCACCGGCATGGCGGCCACGTCCCTGGACACCTGCTCGTAGAGGTCGAGCGCGAGCAGGGTCTCCCGCATGGCGTCCGCCTCATCGACGTGCGCGGTGTGACCCTCCTGCCACAGGAACTCGGTGGTGCGCAGGAACATCCGCGGCCGCATCTCCCAACGGACCACGTTCGCCCACTGGTTGAGCAGCAACGGCAGATCCCGGTGCGAGCTGATCCACTTGGCCATCATCTCGCCGATGATCGTCTCCGAGGTCGGCCGGACGATCAGCGGCTCCTCAAGCTCCTTGCCGCCGGCGTGGGTGACGACCGCCAGCTCCGGCGCGAAACCCTCGACGTGCTCGGCCTCGCGCTGCAGGTAGCTCTCCGGGATCAGCAGCGGGAAGTAGGCGTTGACGTGACCGGTCTCCTTGATCCGCCGGTCGATGTCGGCCTGCAACAGCTCCCACATCCGGTATCCGTAGGGGCGGATCACCATCGTGCCTCGAACCGGGCCGCGCTCCACCAACTCGGCCTTGAAGACGACCTCGTTGTACCAGGCGGAGAAGTCCTCGCTCTGCGGGGTTACTCCGCGCTCATCGTGCGCCACACCCAGAGGATAGGGGATCACGCCTGCTGGCACGCCCTGGTTTTCGCCTGCTCCGGCTCGTCCGTGCGTTGTCAGCTGCGAGAATCAGCCGGTCGTCTCCGCGAGCATTCGTGACTTCTTCGTGGCGAGCGGCGGGGTGGCCGGGGCGCTGATCGGGATGCTGTTCGTGGCCATCTCAGTCTCCTCCGAGCAGCTCGCCCGCGCGGAGGCAGGAGCTCAGCTGCACCGCATACGCGCGTCGGCGGCGCTGACCACGTTCACCAACGCGCTGGCCGTGTCGCTGTTCACGCTGATCCCCGGGCACAAGATCGGGCCGACCGCCGGTGGTCGTGGCAGCCGTGGGCTCGCATTCGTCATGGTGTCGTTGCCGTCGCTGTTCCGCCTGCGCCAGGTACGGTGGGTTAAACGGCCGCATCGTCCACGAACCCTAGTGTCCCGCGCCGTAAGTTCGCCGAATATTTCTAGCAGGGACTTCGCCCGATTGTAAGGTCTTCACCAGTGCTGATGATCTCTGATTTATGTGAACGATTTTAGGCGCGGGACACTAGCTCCCCAGATCGAGAAAATCACCCCCCGGCAGATACCCACCGCGTCGGACGTGGCCTCATTTAGGGACATCCTGTGCGACGGCGGGCAATCGGCTGCCTTGCGGTCGTATTAGGCCCGGCCGTGGCTGTGGCGGTGGCGGATCTGGGTGAGGGCGCTGCACAATGGAGCCCGTTGTGTCAAGAATCCTTCAATCGAGGCCTTCGGGTGCGGGCTCCACGACCGGCAGGTGCGCATCGGCGCCAGCCCGTGGCGCGCGATTAACGCCCTGCACGTCCCGGCGTGTGATCGCCAGATAGGCAACCAGGCAGAAGATGACGATCGTCAGCGCCAGGGCCACGGTTCCGGCGCCCCAGCCAAGGCCCCCAACCTCTTGGGGTTTGCCCATCCAGTCGGCGAACGACGCGCCGAGCGGTCGGGTGGCCACGTAGGCGAACCAGAAGGAGAAGATCGGGTTCCAGCTGAACCGCCAGTAGCCGATGGCGGGAATCGCGATCACCCCCGCGAAGAGCAAGCCCGAGGCGAGGTAGCCCAAGTGGAGGGTGTACGCCGTCAGGTCACCGACCGCTGTCCCCATGGCGAAGGTCGCCACGACGGCCGCCCAGTAGAACGCCTCCCGGCGAGCGGTGTCGACAGTGTGGATCGACAGGGTCTTCTCGGTCTTCTGCCAAGTGACGAACACGGCCGCCAGCACGACGCCGTAGAGAATGCTCGACACCGGGTACGGGACGCCAAAGCCGACGTGGAGGACATCGGCGGCCATGGTGCCGAACACGCCCACCATGACCACCGCCAGCCAGTATGTCCACGCCATGTAGCGGCGCATCCAGAACTGCAGCGACAGCGCGACAACGAAGCCAAAGAAGCCGAGGCCGACGGCAGGTACAGGGCGCAGGGTGTGGACGAGGTAGTCGGACGTCGCTTCACCCATCCCCGTCGACAGGGCCTTGACCGCCCAGAAGTAGATCGTGATCTCGGGCACCCGGAGGGCGCCACGGAGCGTCAGTCGTGTGAGCAGCGTGCGATCGGTCACCCCGACAGTATGCCGCAGCGCAAGAAACGACCGGACGCGGCCCGCTGACCCGGCAGGCATCTCGGACAGGCGGGTCGGCTGACCAGGCCCGACCGACGCTGGCCGGTCAATGCTCGGAGTGCACTGAAGCTCATTACGGAGCGTGATAGCACGGCGGCTCGCCTTCAGGCAGTCGGGCAGCACCGACGTCGGCTTTGGCAGACTGGATCTGCAGACCTGGCCGGTGGGCAGGCAGCGGTAGCCATGGTGGCTACGGTGGCCATGTTGGTGTTGGTCAGAGGCGGCAGGGTGGCCCCCTGAACTGGCCGCCCGGGCGGCAGGACCAGGGCGAGAAGAGCTCGCCGCCTGCGCGTCGCCATAGGGTTGCCAGCGCGTCAGGCAGAACTGGTCTGGATACCGGCAAACAACAGAAACCACGTAGGTAGACGAAGATCACCCCCCGGGTCACATAACACCTCGTTATACACGACCAGGCCGCAGGGTTTCGATTGAACGCGGCGCTGATCAGCGCGAGATGGGTGAAGGCCTGTGGGAAGTTGCCCTGCTGTTCGCCGGTACGGCTGATCTCCTCGGCATACAGGCCCAGATGGTTGGCGTACGTGAGCTTTCTCGAAGGACAGCCGCGCCTCGTCGAGCCGCCCGGCGCGGGTCAGTGCCTCGACATACCAGAACGAGCAGATCGAGAAGGCGCCCTCCTCTCCGCGCAGGCCGTCCGGACTGGCGTGCGGGTCGTAGCGAGAGACCAGCGAATCCGACACCAGGTCCACGGTGAGCGCGTCCAGGGTGGAGAGCCACTTCGGATCGGTGGGAGAGATGAACTTGGCCAGGGGCATCATCAGGACGGCGGCGTCCAGGACGTCGTCGTCCTGGTGCTGGACGAACGCTTGCCGCGCGGCGGACCAGCCGCGTTGCATGATCTGCCGGTAGATCATGTCGCGGGCTTACCGCCAGTGCGGGAGGTTAGCGGGCAGTCCGCGGCGGTTGGCCATCCGGATGGCCCGTTCGATCGCCACCCAGCACATCAGCCGCGAGTACAAGAAGTTCTTGCGCCCGTCGCGGGTTTCCCAGATGCCCTCGTCGGGCTGGTTCCATTGGTCGCAGACCCAGTCCGCCAGGCCGCAGACCTCGTCCCAGTGGTCGCTGGACAGCGGCTGCCCCGCCGGTCACCGGCATGAAGTCCTGGACCTCGCCCACCCCCTCCTCGGTCAAGAACCGGGTAATCAGCACGTTGGTGTCGGGAAAGTAGAACTGCTTGGTTTTCGCCGCCGCGTCGACGGCCAGCGCAAAGGATCCGCCTCGATCAGCGTCGAGGATCGAGCCGAAAATGCTGGGTGCGTCAAACGACGGACAGCAGTACCAGTCGATGGTGCCGTTGGTGCCCACCAGGGCCACGCTGCGCAGATCGCCGATCAGACCGTGCTCCGAGTTCGGCAGGTCGCGGGACGCCTTGCCCATTACTCCCTCCCGTACACGCGCTTGTTCCACCCCGTCCCGGCTTTTTACGCGATTTTGTCCATCAACGCCCTGGTGGTGAAAGTCCGCGATGGCGGTGCCGCGAACAACAAGCCTGCTTACTTGATCGTAGGTGTCGGCATCGACAGCCGGCGCGTTTTCCGGCGTCAGCCAGCCCACCGTCAGCCACGCTCGGTGACAGGCTGGCCGCCCGCTCGCGGTCCGGCGTGACGCAAGTAGGCAGATTCCCGATGACGGTCCACACCAGTGGACAGAGCGCAGCGTAGACGTGCTGCTACGGTCCTACGCCAAGTGCCTCGCGGGACAGGACCAACTCGTCAAGCGCAGCCTGGCGCCACCGTGTGGCAGGCCGACTAGCCCTGACCGCTGGCGGTCCCGTCCGAGATGGCCTGCTCGTAAAGCCGCTGAATTTCACTATTCAGGTAGGCGCTGTAGGAGATGGACGGGGTATCGCCGCCCTGCTGGTAGCCGCCAATCACGCCCACGATCGTGCCGGTCCGCGACCGTGTGTCGAAGTGGGTCACCCACGGGCTGCCGCTGGTGCCGCCGGTGTACCCGCCGCACTCGAACCGCAGCTGGGTGGCGCTCTGCCGCGAAGCCCAGTTGATGCAGGTGATGGGGGCGTTGGCGCTGTCCGGGTACCCGGTGACCCGCACCAGGTTATGGTATCCGGAGTCGATGCCGAGTCGGCTGGCGCCCAGCACCTGCTGGACGTTCTCGCCGTCGTGAGGCTGGAGTACGACGAAGCCGACATCGAAGTTGGGATCCGACGAGCTCGCCCACTGCGGGGCGACCACCAGGCGCTGGGGCGTCCAGACACCGAACGGCGCGGCGCCATCCCGGTAGCCGGGGATGAACACGATGTCATTGTGGTAGCCGCTGCCCTTGCCGCCGTTGATGCAGTGCGCGGCGGTGATCAGCAGGTCCTTGCCAGGGCTTGCCACCACGCTTGCCGTGCAGAAATGGTCACCGCTGGCGTCACGCTCGAAGAGCGCCCCGACGCGCAGCGCGACCACCGCCGTATGCGAGTTCGCGGATTGTCGCGGCAGCGGGACGAGCCGCTGCCCGCCCCGCAATGGCCGGGCGCCGAGGAGCCGAGAACGGGTCCAGAAGCCAACCGGGCCGCTGGCGCCGAGGTGCCGGTGGCCAGCGACCGGCGCCGCAGAACAGCCGCTAACCAAGATCACCGCGAAGGCGGCAGCCAGGGCACCGTGCCTCATCCCCCCGTGCCTCATCCCGCCGTGCCTCATCCCGCCGTGCCTCATCCCGCCGTGCCTCATCCGCCGTGCCTCATCCATCCCTACCGCGCTTCGTCTCCGCCGTCCGCCTCTCGGCCTACTGAATCATCTCTTAGCCGGCCGACGGGAATGGCGTACTTCCCGGGTGCCTCTTACATTTCCCGCATGGGCGCGGCCGCCGCAGCCGCCCGAGGCCGCCTGAGCCGCTGGGTCAGTCGGTGCCGTAGACGATGACGCCGCGGACGTTCTTGCCGTCGCGCAGGTCCTCGTAGCCCTCGTTGCCCTCTTCAAGGGTGCATCGCCTGGTGATGAGCTCGTCCAGCTTGAGCTACCCCGCCTCATAGAGCCACAGCACAGCTTGACGATGTCCTACTGCGGGTTCGCGGAGCCGAACAGGGTGCCCTTGATGGTTTTCTCGAACGGGGTGAGCACGCCGCATGAGACGTGCACCGTGAGCGGCAGCGAGTACACTGCGGGCCTGTTCCGGGCGGCGTGTGAGCGGCTGGGTATCCGCCAGTCGATGGGGCCCCCCGGCTCAGCGCTGGATGACGCCGTGATCGAGTCCTGGCACTCCGGTCGCGGGAGAAGTTCGCCACGAAGGCGACGGCCCAGGTCCCGCCCAGGCGCGGGCACAAGGAAGCGAGCACCCCATCCAACCAAGATCACCACAACCGAAGTCTCCACGGTTTGAGGGAATCCTGCAACCGCACGTCAGAATCAACGCCAAGCAAGGCCCGTCATTGACGCACGCCCGGCCTATGTGATCTCCAGCCACCGCGCGCGCGTACCGACGCTCACGTGCTCGATCACGACATACCCGAGCTTGTCCAGGCTGACCCTCAGCATCCGCTGCCTGACCCACCCGGACGGCATGGCTAAGCGACGCGTGCTCAGGGGCCTGCACCGACGACAAAGGTAGCTGTCTTGCACATACGGGAGCTAAAGAACGGGGCGCCGTTGATTTGTAGGGTGCGGACATGGCTTCATCGCTGCGGCTGAAGAAGGTCACGCCCAAGAACATCGATGCTGCGTGCGGCTTGACGGTGCGCCCCAAGCAGAAGCGCTTCGTGGCCCCGGTCGTCCGATCCCTAGCGGACGCCTACGTGCACGGGGAAACCGCCTGGCCTCGGCTGATCTACAACGGTGATCGCCTCGTGGGGTTTGTCATGGCCAACTTCGATCCGCACAATCCGGTTGACGCCTTCCGGTGCGTCATCTGGCGGCTGACCATCGCGGCGACTCGGCAGGGGCGGGGTTACGGGCGGTTCGCGGTGGAGGCGGTGTGCGCGGAGGCCCGCCGCCGAGGGCAGCGGCGGGTGACGGTGACGTGGGTGCCCGGTAAGCACGGCCCTGAGGGCTTCTACCTGCGGCTCGGATTTCGGCCAACCGGGCAGCGGCTACACGGAGAGGTCGTCGGTGAGTTGCCGCTGGCGTAGGGCCGGTGACGACGTACACGGCTGAGGGCTCAAACAGAAAGCGCCCGAACCTGCCCGCTGGGGATTGTCCCGCCGTGAGGCGATCAATCGCCGGGACCGGGAACCGGGCGATTTCCCGCTTATCTACCGCCACCAGGGCCTGTTGTGCAAGGCGCTCACTTCGCCGGCTGGTGACACCAGGCTCACCCGCAATTGCGCAGCGTCGTCCATGTAACCGCTCGACCACAGTAGCAGCCGCAGCTCGGACAGCTGAGCCCCATCAGCAGCTGGCGCGGCTTCGCCCGCCAACAGGCTGGTAACACGATCGGTGCTCAACGCAGGCGTTGAGTCCATGGCAGGGACGGGCGATGCGGCACTTAGCGAAGCCGCGAGCTGGGTGTACCACGAGCGCAGTTCACGGGCCTCATCCTGCACGGCCCGGGCCAGCGGGGGCCACTGCGCCGCTGGCGGGCCATCGCTTCCTCGCCCGTCGCTCAGGGCCGTGATGGCATCAGCGGTAAGGCGCAGCCGGGTGGCGCCGTTCACCAGCAGGGTGACGCCACTCAACGGCACGTGCTTTGCTCCCCGCTCGGCGATGTACTGGCGGAACGCGTCGTCTATTCGCAGGTCCGCGGCTGTGGCCCTGGCGGCGTCGGCAACCGGGGCCGGCCTGTCGCACGACAGATAGTCGATTGAGTCAGCCAGATAATCCGCCCCGGACCGAAAGCCGTCAGCGAGCGCCACATGCAGGTCGGCGCTCGCCCCTCTGGGCCAGAAGAGGAGGCCCACGGCGAGGCTGGCCGCGCATCCCAGCGCGACGTCCGTGACGCGCAAGAGGCCGACCGTCCAGCCGGTCGGATGGATGATGTTGAACAGGATGATGATCACGACGGTGAACGCCGCCTGACCGGCGGCGAACGACACCGCGTCCGGGGCGAAGCCCGCGATGAAGACCGCGACCGGCAGCAGCGGCCACAGCACGTCCGGATTGGTGCCAAGCACGATGAGCAACGCTGCGCCGATCGCGAATCCGATCACGGTCCCGGCCAGCGCGCGCAGCACGGTCGAGCCGGTCGACAGCGCGTTGGACCGGAGCACCGACATCGCGCCAAGCACTGCCCAGAATCCGTATTGCAGGCCGGTCGCCTCAGCCACGCCGACCGCGAGGGCCAGGCCCGCAGCCCCGCGCACGCTGTTCTGCAACCACACCGAGTGCCGGTGCAGATGGCCCGCGGCGATTGTCCCGGCCGCGGACAGCTCGCCCGCGCTGCCGTCAGGAGGGCGGCCGGTCAGCCTCGCGAGCAGTGATCGCGCATCAGCATCCGCCATCGCCTTTACTGTCCGGCCGACCAGCGCCGTGGCATGGCTCAGCCGATACCACCCCTGCAGCCGCGAGACCTCAGCCGCACCGTGGTCACGGCCGTCACCGGCCGACCGGCCCGGCTGGGTCGCGGAGGGCACAAACGCCGCCATGGCCTGCGCGGCGAACGACTTCCTGCCCGCCGCAAGCCGGCCCATGGCCCTGGCCAGCTGCTGCCGGCGCTCCTCAGCGGGCACGCTGCTACCCGGTTCGAGGACTGACGCACTGGCCATCAGCACGTCGACCGCCGCCACGCCGAGTTGCCCGGTTGGAGGCCGCAAGCCAGCGGCGACGTCTAGCGGTGCAGATGCGGTGATCGAAACCAGCCACTCCAGCTCATCTACCAGCCGCACGAGCATCCGCGTACCCATCGTCAGGCCGACCGGCCGGTAGGTGGTGGCCCGAAAGCTCTGCCGCAGCGCGGCGAGGGACGAGCGCATGGCCGTGCGCGGGTTCGTTGCCGGATCGGTTGGCCCACCGAGGCCAGCCGCACAGTGACGGGCCCGGTCGGTCATCACGCCGGCCAGGGTGGCGCAGGTACGGGAGGCGCGGTCGCGCAACTCGTCGTGCTGGCGTGGTGGCCACATGAACAGAGCGGCCGGCACCGCCGCGGCAACCGCCAGCCCCCATCCGGCAAGCCGTGACGGGATATCCGCAGGGCCTGCGGCCAATGTCACCGGCAAGATGAACGTGAGCAGCGCTGCCCGCCCAGCCGCCGCCATCGCGGCGCTGAGCACACCAGCGAACAGGACGACAAAGCCGACAACCGCCATGCCCAGCACGGCCACCCACCCGGGGCGGGACAGCAGGGTGCCAACGGTGATCAGCAGTGCACCGGTTAGCGCAAGCATCGCATAGCCACCAAGGCGCGCGCTGCGGCTGCCAGGGAAGTCTACGAACAGTAGCTGGGCGAAACTGCCGAACGCCGCGAACGTGGCTACCCTCGGGTTACCGAGCACGAACAAGGCGAACGCCAGCAACGCGGGCATCACCACAGCAACGCGAAGACCGCGGTGCAGCGCGTATCCGCCCGGGTCGCGGACGCGCAGAGCCGCAGCGACGCTGGCGCGGGTCATCCGTGAGCCGCGTGCGGGCCGTCGTAACGGCAGGACCGCCACCCTCGTTCCTGCTGCACGCCTCATAGTAGGCCGCTCTGCGACCCGATGCCCTGGGCGATCTTCGATGGCACCAGCCCGGATCCCGGACCGGCGCGAGCGGACGAAGTATGCCCCGTCGGGATAGTCCGCTGCCACCTCCGCGGCCAGCGCGATGCACAGCCGGGTCTTGCCGCTGCCGCCCGGCCCAGTCAGGGTGACCAGGTAGCTGCCCCGGAGCAACCGTTTGGCCTGCGCCAGCTCGCGTTCCCTGCCGATAAAGTCAGTCAGCGGCCTGCGTAGGCTGCCGCGGCTGGCATCGCGATCGACGGCGCGGCGGATCGCGGGACCACCGCACCGCTCGAGACGTCGGGCATCTACGCCCGCCTTTGCCAGCCGGGTAAACGCGACGGCGCTGTTGCGTTAATCGATCGCGTGATCATTCGGCAGGAAGAGTTCTCGTCTGCATACGCTCCGTGGCTGCCGGGCAGGTGTCCGCCGGGCGGACCGATGTCGCGCCCGCCGATCCTTTCGTGGTTATCGCGAACGGCCGCTCCCCGTTCCCGACCGCTGGGATTTCATCCGGCATCGGCTCGACTTCGCCGAAAAGCGATGTTGACGAAACCGCGCTCGAGTGGCCATTTGACTCCAAGACCCAGGCGGAACTGCCCTGCTTCGAGGGCTTCCCTCCTGGTCATAGGCTGTTGCGGAATGTGTTCATTGTTGCCTCCAGCGTCAGCTCCCGAGCAAGCGCCGGGCGTGTGGGTACCGAGAACGTCCTGGGCCGACCGGGCGATCATCTCCGCGCTGGCCCAACTGATGCTCCCCTCAGCACCACAGCCAGCTTCGCCTGATCGTCTCACCACGTACGCTGCTGCGCCGAAGTCCACGAGCGTGTTTTGGACCTGTTGTAGACCCTGCTGGTTAATTGTGTTTACGAGGCCAGGGCAAGTTCGAGGCGGGCGAGGTGGCTGGTGCGGGTCCGGTCCAGCGGGTGGCCGTTCCACCAGGCGTGTAACCGGATCAGGTTGAGCGCGACCGCGGCGTTGGTGTGTTCCAGGCGGGTCTTGGCCAGTCCGCGGTAGCGGGCGTGCCGCATGCCGGTGACGGCCACGCCTTGGCGGATGGTGCCTTCGACACCGGCGCGCAGCGCGTATCTGGCCTGGAAGTCCTTGGTGCCCTGGGTGGCTCGGGCGGCGAGCTGGGCTTGGTGGATTTCACGGGGATGGAGGGTGAGCTGGCGGCGCCCGGACGCCGAGGTGGTGCACTGGGCCCGGACCGGGCAGGGCCCGCAGGTGCCCTTCGCGAAAGTGATCACTATGGTGTCGGTGCCGCGCTGGGTGACGGGGTTCCAGGAGCTGCTGGCGTGACCTTGCGGGCAGGTGGCCTGCTGGGCATCGAAGTCGATGGCAAAAGCGGTGCGGTCGAACCCGGCACCTGCCCTGGCCTGCGGTGAGGTGTCGGCCAGCATCGGGGTGACCAGCGCGATACCGAATCCGGCCAGCGAGGACACCAGCAGCTCCGCCGAGGGGTAGCCCGAATCTACGTAATGCTCGGCCGGCCGCAGGTCCCGTCCGGCCAGGCGGGCATGGATCGGCGCGGTCATCTGGCTGACCGGGCACGGTCGCATCCGTGGTCTCCACGTTCACGATCAGATGAGGCGGCGGTGCGGCCTCACCGTCGTCGCCGTGACCTTCGCTGCCGGAGTCGCTGCTCGTAGCGGTGTCGTCGTCCCGGATGGCGCTGGTGTCGCAGGTCTCGGTGACGTGCACCTTGTAGCCGTTCCAGAAGGTGTCGCGCTTGACGCCCCACCGGGCATCGAGGTCATACGGGGAGGTGATGCGGGATCTGCCCGGCGGGAGACCTTCCACCTCCGCCTCCCGCCGTTTGATCACCTCCCGTCCCCGCTCGCCGGTGACGATGAGATAGTTCTGCACGAGCACGACCCGCAGTACCCCGGCCTGATGCAGCCGCGCCAGGAACGCCAGATCCGGGTCGCTGGCCGCGGCGGCGTACACCGCCTTCAGCAGCGTGTGGCCGTCGCGGCCGTACGCCAGCGCCAGCTCCTCCTTCTTGGTCGCGGAGGCGGGCATCCGCCAGGTGTCGACCCGCGCGGCGTACCGCTTGCCCCACGAATCGTCCAGATGACGCGCCAGCCAGTGCGGCGCGGCCACCGCCAGGGCCTCCAGACATGCCCGCACCGACTCCCCGGCCAGCTCCAGCCGGTTCAGGTCCCGTACCGCGGCGATCACATGGGTGGAATCGGTGCGCATCTTCCCGCCGGCCGGCACCAGCCCGTCAGCGGCCAGCCGCTCGAGCAGCGTGTCCAGCACCACCTGATCCAGGCCGCCGCCGGCGACCCGGGCCCGGAACTCACTCAAGATCGAGTCGTCGAAGCCGGGATCGGGCAGGCCAAGGCCGAGCGCGTACTTCCAGTCGATCCGGGTGCGGACCGCCTCAGCGGCCTGCCGGTCGGTCAGATCCTCCGCCATCTGGAAGATCGTCACCAGGGCCAGGCGGCTCGGCGGCCAGCCCGGCTTGCCGCGCACCCCGTAGGCGCCCGCGAACTGCTCATCGGCCAGCCACTCACCCAGCTGGTCACGCACCATCACCGGCAGCGGGCGCTCCCGCTTGCCCCGGTACATCACCGCGACGGCCGCGACGATCTCCGGCGCGGGCTGCGGCCACGGCTGCGGCTGGACAGACATCACAGGCTCCATCCTGCGGCCGAGACGAGGGGAAAGTCGACCGCAGCCCGATCATGCAGAACGCAAGATCCGAAACGGATGCGCCACGCCACGCGGGCCCAGATTTCCTACGGAATTAGCCAGCAGGGTCGTTGTACCGTCCATTCGGCGGTGGGGTGGGCGGTGACGCCTTCCTGGTGGGCGGGACGAGCACGGCGGTGCTTGGTGCGGCAGTCGGGGAAACAGATGCGGCCAGTCCCGGGCGACCTCGGCCAGGAACCCGGCCTCGCTGCGGCGGCCCAGCAGGTAGCGCATCGCAATGGGAGCAGCTTGGCGTCGCTGCATGCCGGATCAGGCCCGAGCCGTGGGTGATCGCCTGGGCAGTGATCAGATCATCGATCAGCATGTAGACGTGGACGAACAGCTCCTCGGTTGGCAACATGGAAATCGCCTCTGCGGCAGATAGACGGTCTTCGTCCACCGCTTGTATGCTGCAGCGACAACTTCTTGATCTACGCGACACGCCGGGATCAACCCCATAACGCGTTTGAGAGGTTTCCAGTGAAGCAACGCCTCGTGTGGCCAGTCTTCGCCTTCCTTGGGCTCGCGGTGGTCGCCGCGTGCGGCAGCAGCGGGACGAGTGGACCCAGTCGTTCCACGGCGATGTCGTCGAGCGCCTCGGGTGGCACGTCCACACGGGTGACACTGCAACATGAGCCGCGTGGTGAAGCCAAGCTCACGCTGGCCGGCAACAAGCTCACCGTCGCGATCACGCTTATTGGCCTGGCGCCGAACAGTACGCACCCCGCCCACATCCACGGGATGGGGAACTGCTCGTCCAACTCTCCTGTGATCTACCCGCTCAAGAACGTCGTCGCCAACGCGGCCGGCACCGCGAGCGTGACCTCCACCATTGACGGGGTCGCCTCGATACCGGCATCGGGGTGGTACATCAACGTCCACAACGGTCCAGCGCTGACTCCGCCCGACCAATTCTCCCCGATAGCGTGCGGCGAGGTTAAGGGCGGCTCGAAAGAAGTGACAGTGCCGCTGCAAAAGGGTTCCGGACCGTCGCAGGCCGCGTCCGGCACAGCGGCTTTGAGCCTCGCCAACGGTCAGCTCACCGTCAAGATCACCATGTCGGGTCTCACACCGAACAGCGCCCACGCAGCGCACATCCATGTGGGGTCGTGCACCAACCAGGGCGCTGTGGTGCATCCTCTGACGAATGTCACGGCTGACGGCAACGGGAACGCCATGTCGTCGACCACAGTCGCGGGGGTGACTTCCATACCTTCGGGTCAGTGGTACATCAACGTTCACGGCTCGACCAACTTGAACACCCAGACCGGATTCGATCCGATCGCCTGCGGCAATGTCACTCCCTGACCCGAAAAAAGGGACCTCAGCCGGGCGCGCGGCAGCGGACCCTGGCCATCGGGGCTGGTCAGGGTCCGTGAGCGCGGTATGGGTCAGGCGGCCTGGGTGTTTGCTGGCTCGCCGGGGTCAGAGTCAGCGCCGGGGAGGCGGCAGAGGATGACCTCAAAGCCGAGGGCGCCGAGCTTGCCGACGTGGTGGGCGATTATGCAAACCCGGCTGTGGATACCCGCCTGGCCGGGAGATAGATGGGTCAGGTCTCCTGGTGGCGAGGGCGTGGCTCAGATCAGCTTGCAGGGGATGTCGGCGTCTTCGTCTAAGTGGTAGGACGCGCAGACGCGATGGTAGCCATCAGCGATGAGCAACTCGTCGGAGATACGCGCACCCGAATCGGTGTGCCCGCGAACCAACAGCACCGGCGACAACAGCTCGCCCCGTTTGACCTTGGCCAGATCCTTGGAGACGTGAGGATTGTCTTCCGGGAGGGGCGGTAACCGGGCCGCCCGCAAGATGTCTTTGGCCTTGCGGTGGGTAAGCGTTGCTGCCGTGAGCTTATTCACCAGCTGACCGGTTGAGGTTTCATCGACGATCAGGGTCAGGTAGTCGTGCGCGGCCGGGTAATCATGCTCGTCCGGCTCGTCCTTCCAATGCTCCTTCACAATGCTCCCCCAGGCCGCTTGCGCCGGTTTGAGGTCACTGTAACAGACTGGGCCGAAGGAAGGAGAGTTCCCAGGCTGCGACCACGGACCGGGGAGCGGAACGGCCCTGACGGTAGCCGGCAGCAGCCGTTCGTGGACGGCTCTCCCCGGCTCTCAGGTTTGGGGTCGTTACTGATTTCTGCGGCGCGTCGGTCCAAAGCGGGCGGTCTGTGGCGCGGTAGCCTCCCGTGCCGGATGGTGACGGTACGCGACGGGCAAGGGACGGGACGTCTGCACCGGATCGGCATCGACGAGAAGTCCTGGGGCAAGGGGCAGGGCAAGTACCTGGTCATCGTCACCGATCACGACGCCGGACGGGTCGCCTGGATCGGCGAGGGACGCCGCCAGGCCACCGTGGAGGCGTTCTTCGGGGCCCTCGGCGATGAGCGCGCCAATCTGCTGACCCAAGTGTCCGCCGACGGGGCGGACTGGATCCACCCGGTCGTGCGCGAGAAGGCACCGCAAGCGCAGATCCGCCCGGACGCGTTCCACGTCGTCAAGTGGGGCGAATGAGAGGCTGGACGAGCTGCGCCGCCGCATCGCCGGCGAGCCGCGCGCCGCCGGGCGGGCCGGCGAGGCCGCTAGCCCCAGCTCGGGTAGGTGGGCACTGCGCAAGGACCAGCACAAGCTGACGCCCGGCCAGCGGGTGTCACGGTGGCACCGGATCTGGCAGGAGCGGGGGAGCGCGGGTTTGGCGGATTCAGCCTTCTCCCGCCGGTGCGGCCAGCTGGGCGCCCCGCGGCCAGACCCCGGTGCTACGGCACCGGTTCAGCTGGAAGCGGCTGCCGATGTCCGCAGCGCTGGCCTACCGCAGCGACGGCAGCTAGGCGGCGCTGACGTTCCAGATCACGGAGGGCTCCGACACACCGAGTCACTGATCGGGTTCCTGGACGACCTGCACGAGCGCTTCGCGGGGGCGAACGTCACGCTCGTCGGGGATGGCCTGCCGCGCACCGGTCCACCGCGATGAGGACCTGGATCTCAGCCAGCCGGACTGGCTGGCCGTGGAGCGGCTGCCCGGCTAGGCCCACGACCTAAACCCGATCGAGATGGTCTGGGGCAACGTCAAGGCCGTCGAGCTGGCTAACCTCTGCCCGGGCACCATCGGCGAGGCGCGTGCAGCCGCCGAAGCCGACCTACAGCGGGTGGGTGCCAGCTCCGAGCTGTGTTTTGCGTTCCTGGCCCTGGCCCACGCTGGTCTTCCTCTATGACATCGGCTCACCCGATTACCGATCCGGGCGGGCGGGTCCGGCGGGTGCGCCGTGGCAGGCGCGGCTGCCATAGGCCGCGGGCCGGTGGCCGGTGGAGGTCGGCTCATGTGCCGGTGAAGCGTGGCTGCCGCTTGTGCGTGAAGGCCATGACCCCCTCGATGAAGTCGGCCGAAGCGGCCACCTCCTGCTGGATCTGCGCTTCGAGTTCGAGTTGCTCACCCATCCGGTGGTTGAGCCAGTTGTTGAGCTGGCGTCTGCCGCAGTGAACGCGGCACGCCGGTGCGCCTGGGCGCAGGCGGTGGCGCGGCACGGGAAGCTGCCGGGGGTGCGGGTCGCGGACAAGGTGCTGGCGGGCGTGACCTGCATCCGGCTGGATGCGACGGTGACCTTCGCGCACTCGGACAAGGAGCTCGCGGAAGCGAACTTCAAAGGGTTCGGGCACCATCGGCTGAACGCGTACTGCGATAACACCGGCGGGGAGCCGCTGGCGTGGGTGCTGCGCAAGGGCTCGGCAGGCAGCAATACGGCTGCTGACCACATCAAGGTCACGGATGCGGCGATTGCCGCGCTGCCGCCGGCGTACCGCCGGGAACCTCATGGTCACCGTCGACGGCGCCGGGTTCAGTCACAAGTTCCTGGAGCACCTGGACACCCTGGCCGCCCGCCGCGGGCACACGCTCATCTATTCATGCGGGTGGGAACTGGGCGAGCGGGAGAAAGCCGCGCTGCGAGGGCTGATACGCCGCCTTATCCTTCGCCGGCAAGATCGATGTCTATTTCATTCGCCGTGGGAGCGGGCACGAATGAGAACACGAACGGGCTCATCCAGAGTACATCCCGGAAGGGACGCCGGTCCCTCACAATGGATTCCTGAATTCCGTTTCTCACTCACTCAACATCCGTCCGAGCCGTATACTGGCATAGCTGGCTGTAGAACGCCAGCCGAATTGTTCGCCGAGATGGTCAGCGAACTTGCCTCCACCAGTTGACACCGCCGCCCCGACCTGGATTCGGTCGCGCACCACGAGGTGGCACAAGATCTTGTTGGAAGCCGGGCATGCCGCGATCAGCGCCGTGTCGCAGACGCCGTGATCCGCCGATGAGCGGACGTCGGCGCGTGTCCCATTGGGGATGCATGTACGACGACAACGGACAGAGCAATGAGGCAGTCACACAACAAGGCTAAAATGTGGCGGGTGGCTGCGGCGTCCGCTTCGGCCTGGCAGAAAGGCGGCGAGCGATGACTCGACGGCAAACAGCCAGGCTCGAACGCGGGTGCCCGGCAAAGCAGGCTCACCGGCGCGCGCCGCGAAAGCGAGGACTGATGAGAATCGCGCGTCAGGCAGCGAAGCTGGCGGCGATCGCCATGGTCGGCAGCACGCTGCTTGCCGCTTGCGCGAAGAGCGGCACCGGCACCGGGTCCATTTCCGGCGCGTTCGGCGCGGTACCGCCCGCGAGCGGCACGCCGCACGCGGGCACGATCACGGTCGCGGAGCCGCCGGGCGCCACGCCAACCTGGATCTTCCCGGTCACGCCGGGTGCAAACAACTCCGTCTTCACCGTCTCCTCGTTCCAGGCCGAGATGTGGCGGCCGCTGTACTGGGACGCCAACGGCGTGGCGCCGACGGAGACACCGGCGATGAGCCTGGCCGACGCCCCCGTGTATTCGAACGGCGACAGGACCGTCACGATCACGCTGAAGAGCAACTACACATGGTCGGACGGCCAGCCGCTGACCGCCAAGGACGTGCTGTTCTGGATTGACGAGGTGCGGGCGGCGGTCAAGGAGAACGCGGCCGATGTGGCGGGCTACACGCCGAAAGTTGGGCTGCCCGACCAGGTGGTCAGCGCCGCCGTGCCGAACGCGGCGACGCTCGTGCTGAACCTGAACTCGGCCGTCAACCCGCTGTGGATGACAGCGGACCAGCTCGCGGTGCCGCCGCTGCCGTCCCACGCCTGGGCGAAGGCCTCGGCGAACGGCCCCGTGCTGGACTTCACCAAACCGGTGAACGCGAAGAAGATCTACGACTTCCTCGCCACGCAGTCCAGGTCGGTGAGCACCTACGCGACCGACCCGCTGTGGCGGGTGGTGGACGGGCCGTACAAGCTGACCTCGTTCAACAGCACCACCGGCGCCTTCACGATGATGCCGAACCCCAGCTATGGCGGGCCGCACTCGGCTAAGGTCCCGAGCCTGCAGGCGGTCCCGTTCACCTCGGACACCGCCGAGTTCGACGCGGTCAAGGCCGGCAGCATCGACATCGGTTACCTGCCGCAGACCGATGTGCCGCAGGTCAGCCAGGTCAAGGCGGCCGGCTACAACGTCTTCGGCTACCCCGACTTCGGCTTCAGCGACGTGGCCTATAACTTCAAGGACACCACCGGCGACTTCAACCACATCATCGCCCAGCTGTACATCCGGCAGGCGATCGCGCATCTCCAGGACGAGGAGGGCTACCTCAGGGCTTTTTTCCACGGCGCGGGCGGCCTGGCTTACGGGCCGGTTCCGGCTATCCCGCTGTCCCCGTACACCCCCGCGAACGCGGTGACTGATCCCTACCCGTTCAGCGTCGGCGCGGCTGTCAGCCTGCTGAAGGCCCGCGGCTGGAACGTGGTGCCCGGCGGCACCGACACCTGCGCGAGGGAGGGCACCGCGGCGGGCGCCTGCGGCGCCGGCATCCCCGCTGGTACCAAGCTCGCGTTCAACCTCATCTACAGCGCCGTGCCCGCCATCATCGGCGAGCAGGTGACCGATCTGGCATCGCAGGCGAGGAAGGCCGGAATCGCGATCACGCTGAAGTCCGACAACTTCAACCACATTATCGCGGTCGACAATGACTCAAGCTCGCCGAAGACCATTAACGACTGGGCGATGGTGGACTACGGCGGCGAAACCGATGCCACCTACCCGACCACATTCGGTTTGTTCAACACGACCGGAACGGGCAACAGCGGATCGTATTCCGACCCGCAGGCCGACAAGCTGATCCATGCGTCGGTCACCAGCGGCAGCGCCGGCGCGGTGGAGCACGAAGCGTCCTTCCTCACGGCGCAACAGCCGACCCTCTTCCAGCCCGACCCCGACTACATCGCGGTGTGGAAGAACATCGTGTCCGGCCAGCCCGCCGCGTTCGAGTCGCTGACCCAGTACCAGCTCAATCCAGAGCAGATGTACCTCACCAATTAAATGGGTCAGCTGCCCCGACGGCCTCGCCGTCTCGGCACGACAGGCGCTCTGGACGCCCTGTCCTCCGGTGGTAGCAGTGGAGGACAGGAGCGCCGGCGCAAAGACCGTGGCGCGGGGCGCGTCACGTGAGAAGGGGCACTCGCGGTGACCGGTTATCTGCCTCGCAGGGTAGGGACATCCCTCGTGATGCTGTTCGGGGTCTCGATCTGCATCTTCTTCCTGCTGCACACGATCTACCCCTCGCCGGCCATCGACGTCCTGGGCCCGAAAGCCAACCGGGTGTCGATAGCAGCGTGGAACAAGCAGCACGGGTTCGACGACCCGTTCATTGTGCAGTACCTGCGCTACGTCAATCAGTTGCTGCACGGCAATCTGGGCTACTCCTACAAGCTGAACCAGAGCGTGGCTGCGCTGTTCCAGGAGCGGTGGGCGCGCAGCGCCTACCTGTCGGGCGTCTCGCTGCTGTTCGCGGTGCTGATCGCGATCCCGCTCGGCATTTTCCAGGCGGTCCGGCGGAACACCATCGGGGACAATGTCGCCACGACCCTGGCGTTTGTGACCTACGCGATGCCGGATTTCTTCCTCTACCTGATCGCGATTCAGCTGCTCGCGCTGACGTTCCCGATCTTCGGCTTCGAGGCCAGCCAGTCCACCTCCGTGCTGACGGTCATGCTGGACTGGCGCGACATGACGCTGCCGATCGTTTGCCTGACCCTGCTGATCGTCGCCGGGTACTCCCGCTACATGCGCTCAGCGGCGATGGACGTGCTGGCCCAGGACTACATCAAGGTGGCCAGGGCGAAGGGCCTTCCGGAGCGGCTGGTGCTGCTGCGGCACCTGGTCCGCAACGCCTGCCTGCCGATGGTCACGTTGATCGGCCTGTCCATTCCCGCGCTGCTCGCGGGCAGCCTGATCGCCGAGACGGTCTTCAACTACCCGGGGCTCGGGCTGCTGTTCTATGACAGCCTGGGCACCGCCGACTACCAGGTGCTGCTGGCCTATACGCTGGTCGGCGCGGTACTGACCATCGCCGGAAACCTTGTCGCCGACATCGCGCTGACGATGGCTGACCCGCGGATCCGGCTGTCCTGACAGGCCTGCGACTTCAGGAGACAACCGTGACTCATATCGCCTCACCAGTCCCGCCGCTCGACGTGACGCGCGCGCCCGAGGGCGGTGAGGTCGGCCCGGTCCGAAGCGGCTGGCGGCTTGGCCTGCGGGAGTTCGCGAGGAACCGGCTGGCGGTTGCCGGGCTTGGCGTCCTGGTCTTTTTCGTGCTGTTTTGCTTCGGCGGGCCATTCGTGTACCACGCCAACGTGCTCGGCACGAACCTGGCGGCGACCAACCTGCCCCCGGGAGCCGGCCACCCGCTCGGCACCGACAACCTCGGCTTCGATGAACTCGGCTTGCTGATGAAGGGAGGGCAGGCAGCGCTCGAGATCGGCTTCCTGGCGGCGGCCATCGGGATCGTCATTGGCGCGATCTGGGGGGCGGTCTCCGGGCTGGCCGGAGGAATCGCGGACTCGATCATGATGCGGGTGGTCGATGTCTTCCTGTCCATCCCGTTCCTGTTTATCGTGCTGATCGTCGCCGTCCGGTACGGTGCGTCTGTCCTCGGCCTTAGCCTCATCATCGGGGTTTTCACCTGGCTGGTCCCGGCCCGGCTGGTCCGCGGGGAAGTGCTCACGCTGCGGGTGCGGGATTTCGTCTCGGCGGCCCGCGCGGCGGGGTCGGGAAGACCACGGCTGATCTACCGGCACCTGATCCCTAACGCGCTCGGCGTGATCACCGTGAACGTCACGTTCAACATCGCCGACGCAATCCTGGCGGTGGCCACGCTCGGCTTCCTCGGCTTCGGCCTGCACTACCCCAAGCTGGACTGGGGCGACATGCTCTCCAACGGGGCCACTTACCTGCAGGACGGATACTGGTGGCTGATCTACCCCGTCGGCACCTGCATCGTCCTGGTCGTGATGGCCTGCAACCTGCTCGGTGACGCGCTGCGCGATTCGCTGGACGTGCGGCTGCGCCGTTGGTGATCGCATTCGCTGATCACGTTGCCCGGCGCCGATTGCACCGCTGACCGAGGAGTACCCGCGGATGGCCCCCGTTCTGGAGATCACAGACCTGTCGGCGCACATCCGGCTGACCGAGTCGGTGGTGCGGGCCGTCTGCGGCGTTGACCTCACGATCGGGCCTGGGGAGACGCTCGGCCTGGTGGGCGAGTCCGGCTGCGGAAAGTCGATCACCGCGCTGTCAATCATGGGGCTGCTGCCGCCGGGGGGAGCCGTCGTCGGCGGCTCGATCAAGATGGACGGCAGGGAACTGATCGGCCTGCCCGGGCGCGACCTGCGCAAGATCCGCGGCAATGACATCGCGATGATCTTCCAGGACCCGCTCACCTCGCTCGACCCCACGAAGACGATCGGCTACCAGGTAGCTGAGCCGGTCCGGCTGCACCGCGGCGCGAGCAAGGCAGCGGCCGCCGATCGTGCCGCCGAGGTGCTCGGCCTGGTGGGCCTGCCCAAGCCGAAGGAGCGGCTTGGCGACTACCCGCATCAGCTGTCCGGCGGGCTGCGCCAGCGTGTCATGATCGCGATGGCGCTGACCTGTGAGCCTAGGTTGCTGATCGCCGACGAGCCGACGACCGCGCTTGACGTCACGATCCAGGCGCAGATCCTCGCGCTGCTGGACGACCTTAAGGATCGCCTCGGCATGGCGATGCTGCTGATCACGCACGACATGGGCGTGATCGCGGGGCACGCGGACCGGGTGCACGTGATGTACGCGGGCCAGATGGTCGAGACGGCAAAGACAGCCAGCCTCTTCCGGCGCATGCGTCACCCATATACGGATGCACTGCTCGCATCGATGCCGCGCCTGGGCCAGGACAGAAGGCAGCGGCTGGCCGGCATCGGCGGGCTTCCGCCGGATCTGTCGGATCCGCCGGACGGATGCCGGTTCGCGCCGAGGTGCGGCCGGGCCACCGACGAGTGCCGCAGCAGCCAGCCACCGCTCACCGGCGAGACCGAGGACCACCTGTTCGCCTGCTGGCATCCGGTAGATGGACCAGCCAGTGGCGGGGCGGCGAATGGCACGACCGCCCGCGGTCAGGCAGTCGCCGGCCAGCCGGCCGGACCTGGCCGCGAGGACCCCGCGGCGCTGACGGGGACGCCGCTGCTCGAGGTGTGCGAGCTGGTCAAGGAGTTCCCGGTCATGTCGGGGGCGATCTTGCAGCGCAAGGTCGGCAGCGTGCATGCGGTGTCCAACGTCTCGTTCACCGTGCCCGCAGGACAGACGTTCGGCCTGGTGGGCGAGTCGGGCTGCGGCAAGACCACCATCGGGCGGGTCGTGGTGGCGCTCGAGCGGCCGAACTCGGGAGCTGTGAAGCTGTGCGGCCAGGACATTTCCGCGCTCAGCGGAGGTGAGCTGCGAAGGCGGCGGCGCGACCTGCAGCTGATGTTCCAGGATTCCTACTCGTCGCTCGACCCGAGGATGCGGGCCGGCTCGATCATCCGCGAGCCCCTGTCCATCCAGCATCTCGGGACCCGCCGCCAGCAGCGGCAGCGCGTGTTCGAACTGCTCGACGAGGTCGGCCTGCCGCGCAATGCCGCCGAGCGCTATCCGCACGAGTTCTCCGGCGGGCAGCGGCAACGGATCGGTCTCGCCCGGGCGCTCACCCTGAACCCGAAGGTCATCGTCGCGGACGAGCCGGTCAGCGCGCTCGACGTGTCCATCAGGGCCCAGGTGCTCAACCTGATGAAGCGGCTGCAGGCCGACCACGGCCTGACCTACATCGTCATCTCCCACGACCTCGCGGTCGTCAGGTACATGGCTGACCGGATCGGCGTCATGTACCTGGGCAAGCTGGTCGAGATGGGCTCGGGTGATGACATCTACCAGCGTGCCGCACATCCCTACACTGCCGGGCTCATCGCGACCATCCCGGCTCCTGAGCCCGGGGCGGCGAGGGCAACGGGGCCGGGGATCAAGGGCGAGCTGCCCAGCCCGGTCAACCCGCCGTCGGGCTGCAGGTTCCGCAGCCGGTGCCCGTTCGCGCAGGATCTTTGCGCCGGGGAGGAGCCCCGGCTGCGCTCATTCGGGCCCGGGCACGTCGCGGCCTGCCACTTCCCACTGCAGAGTTAGGCGGCTCGGGCCGAGTCGGTCGACACCAGGGCCACCAGCGGGGGCACCGGCGCCGTGGACGGTGGGAAGGTAGCGCTACCGTGTGATCGCGGCAGATGCCTTGCTCCAGCTTGCGAGTTGAGACGACGAATTGGTTCAATGCACCTGAAAGTCGGTATAGGCCTTGCGCTCGGGGATCCCCATGGGTCACGGGTGTCAAGAGGGCATGGATTCGGACCCAGTGAGGTGCGAAAACCCTGTGCGTGCCGGAAACCTCGTGCCGAACACCGTGGTCACGCCGCACATCGCCTACCACACCCGCAAAGCGATCACGCGATCGCTTAACGCAACAGCGCCCTTGGACGCCGCGGCGGGGCGCACGGCATCGAGGTGATCGGCACCGCCGCCGGGCGGTTAGCGGGGCAGGAAGTCGAGCAGCAGTGCGTTGACCCGGTCTGGGGCGTCTAGCTGCATCCAGTGACCTGGGCCGTCCAGACGCTCATATCGCCACGGGCCCGCCATGCTCTGAGCGGAGTCGGTCATTTGCACTTCTGTGAGGGCGATGTCCCCCGTGCTCCAGATCCCCATGGTTGGTACGCGTACCGGCGGGAGTTGCATCGGTGACTCCACCCAGGATTCGGGCGGGATGTTGGCGCGGTACCAGTTAAGGCCTGGTGTGAGCGAACCGGTTGCTTCCAATTCAGCGATCACGTGGTCGGCGTCGGGGTGCCCTGCCCAGCTTCGGAAGTTGGCCCAGTTGTCCTTGGTCAGCCAGCGTTCGGCGATACCGGGGAACTGGAACAGCAGCATGTACCACGACTTCTCGCGTTGCTCCGACGTGCGGAGGAAGGTGCCCGGGTTGCCGACGGAGAGGGCGACCAGATGGTCGACTTTGTCGGGGGCGAGGGAGGCGAGTGCCCAGGCCAGGCCAGCGCCCCAGTCGTGGCCTACTACATGGGCCTGGGCGATGTCCAGGTCGGCAAGAATCGCCATGACGTCCTGAGCTAGGAGGGGTAGCGAGTAGGCCTCGGTGCCCTCGGGCTTGCCGGAGCGCCCGTAGCCGCGCAGGTCGGGGACGACGACCTGGAACCCGGCCTCGGCCAGCGCGGGTACCTGGTGCCGCCAAAAGCCGGCCGGAGTCGGGAAACCCGTGCAGCAGCAAGGCCGGACGCCCCTCCCCTGTGACCTCGTACTCGATACCGACGCCGTCAACGTCCACCCGGCCCATTTGTCCTCCTCCCCTCGCCGGCCCGCGGCCCTACGTGCTGTGCCCGGCATGCACGGCCGGCGCGCCGGGCGGCCGACGGCGTGCGGCCGCGCGACCACCTGGAGCTGACCTGCTCGGCCATCGTCTGCCGTTCTAAGTACCCTTCAGCGGGCCCGATCTTGCCACCGGTGACGGTGATCATATCCACTCCCCGAAGTGCCACTGACCGTCCTGACGGGGACGCCTGCGCAGCGAGCCGGGGTTGGTGCCGCCCATCAGCCACCGCGTCACCACGGTACCGCCCGTGTCACCATCCACCGGCTCACCACTCAGGATTTCAACACTCAGGTTCAGGAACCCGGCGAAGAGGGATCGCGCATGCTCGCCGAGCCTCGATCCGCTACCGGGCGTGCCATGGGCTCACCAGAAACAACACACGAGCGCAGACGCCCCGGCGACCAACATAACGGGGCGCCGGATCGGTCCGCACCGGGAACATTGTGACCGATACCCGCGCGAGCCGTTGCTGGTCTCGTTACCGTGTCGGGATGTCCCGCAAACGCCGCGGCCGCGCCAAGCGGCACCGCGACTCCCAGTTCGGTCCCCCGCCGCCGCCATGGTACGAACGCGGGCCGATGGGCGATGATGAAATCGCCGGGTTCGAAGACGATCCGGACGCCACCCGCCTGACCATCGCGGTCGAGCTTGTCGTGCGGGTGACCAGGCCGAAGGTGCTCAAGCGGTTCGCCGCCGAGACGCAAGCCGCCATGGCCCAGGCGATCGGCCCGGAGGGTTTCGGTCCCCTGGCCTACATGGCGGCGTGCCACGAAGGGCTCGACGAGATCGCCGAGGGCCCCGCCGGGCAGTTGCGCTGGCTCGCCGCCCCCGGCGGCGTGATCTCCGGCATCCCTGGCGTCGCTGTCGAGGCCGAGGCGATGACCATCGTCGCCACGCCGCCCGACGTGGTCGCCGCGCTGCGCGAGGACCGATTCGGCGACATCCTGGACACATCGGGGGAGGATGGCTCCGAGGCGGAAGGGGACAGGCCGACGGCAGCGGCCGGTGGCGAGCCGCCCTTCTGACCACGCCAGCGGCATGACATTCGCCGGGTTGGTCGCGTTCGTCGAGGAGGCGAAGTGCTGGGTCTCCGATGGGCTGACCATGGCGGTCGGGCTCGGGCGATCTCTGGGCACACGCCTGCGAGGCGCGTGGCGGGCGGGACGGTGGGCTGCTCGGCTCCGCCCGCGAGCTCGCCGGGTTCGTGTGGGCCGAGATGACCAGCTGACCCGATGACCGTGATGCCCCCTCCGGCCGGGCGGTGCGCCGGGACGTACGCCGTGGCAGGGCCGATCCCCGCGGACGCCTTGATCTACCCAACGCCCGATGTCAGTGCGGGGCCCCGCCCTGCCGAACACAGACCTGCGATCCCGATACGCGTATATGAGGCTGGCAGTGGCGCGCGCCACCATCCCGCCCGTGTCGGCAGCTGGCAAGGCAGGATGTCCTTCAACTCACACGGCGGCTGGTCTTCCAGGATCGCACCACCCTGACGGGCAATGTCGGCTATGGTGCGCGGGACGACGGCCTGACGCAGGGCATGGCAAAGCTCCGCGCCGAGGGCGACGAGGTCGTCGTGCGGCGCGGTTCCGGCCGCCCGTCACCCGGGGTCTCCTCGCTCTACGTAGGGCAAGCGGGCTTGGCCTACCCCGCGCGGTGCGGGCAGGCTTGCCCCGGCAGCGTTCAACCGAGCTGGTGAGAAGCTCCAGGCGACCGGGGGAGAGCTGCCCAGGGTGTCGTCGGACGGGGTTGATCCCCGACGCCGGGACGGGCTCGCTCTCCCCTCGTCAGGCGCGGACGGTCTCGGGGACCGGTGCTGGGTGCGGATAAGCAGCGATGGTCAGGCAGCCTCCGCCGGGTTGCGGGGGGCGTGCCGGCAGGCGGCGCCGGAGGCGGCCTCGGCATGCCAGCGGTGGCCGGGTCATACAACGCAGGAAAGACGGGACGATCTGTGGTCTGTGTCAAGGGGACACAGCCGCATGACCACCGTCGGGCATGCTTCACGATCCGAGCGCGGCCAATCGAGATCTTTCCATTTCCAGATATTGCACCATGAGCAGCTAAACTTCAGCACAGCGTCAATCTCCGCGATGCCGGGGCACAGGGCAGGTAGCCGAAGCAGGAACTCAACCCCAAAGCGAGTTCACGGTGCATCTTCTGGACAATGATGTTCGCCATTGGCGCTTTGCGGCGTGGTCCGCGGCTGTGCTGATACTTGCAGCCTCCCTGGCAGGCTGCACAATGACGACGACGGCGCCCCTGCTTCCGGTTCCCGCTGCCGGTCCTGGCTCAGGAACGATTGTCTGGCTGGCCGATCCCACCGCGGAGACGGCGACCAATGACGTGCGCCAAGTGCTTGCCGACGCCTTCGAACAGGCCTACCCGTCGATCACCGTCAAGCTGGAGACCGGGCCTACCAGCACCGACGCGCTCCGGGCTCAACTGGTCAGGCAGCTAGCCTCGGGGAGCACCCCTGACGTCTACGACGGGGATGTGATCTGGCGTCCCCCGTTCGCTCCCGCTGGATACGCGCTGCCGCTGAACAGGTACCTGCCGCTCGAGTTCTGGGATACTTTCGGCACGGCCAGCGGGGCAAGCAGCGGCGCGAGCTTCGTCCGCAACCTGACCTACAACCATGACATTTATGGGGTCCCCGAGTTCATCGACGAGGGATTCCTGTATTACCGCAAGGACCTGCTCGCCAAAGCCGGCCTGGCGCCGCCGCGTACGTGGGAAGAGCTGGAACATGACGCGCTGGTGTTCAAGAGCAGGGGCCTGCAGTATCAGTTCGTCTGGCAGGGGAACAACTACGAGGGACTCACCTGCGACTGGTATGAGTTCCTCGCGGATGCCTTCGGCGGGTTGCCGCCGGGTACCAGCCCCGCCACTGAACTCGATTCCGCGCAGGCGCAGAAAGCGCTTCGATTCATGCAGGGGCTGATCACGCAAGGAATATCCCCCGGTACCGTGGATACCTTCGAGGAGACGAACACCAACAGCGCCTTCGACACTGGGCACGCGGCGTTCATGCGCGGCTGGGACTCCGCCTATGCCAACGCGACCAGCGGGCCGAACGCGTTGCGCCCGGATCAGGTTGGCGTCGAGGCACCACCGACTTTCCAGGGACAGTCCGGCGTCGGCTGGTCAACCCTGGGCGGCTGGGGACTGTTCATCAATCATCGAACGCGAAACCTGCGCGCGGCGCTGACATTCGTCCAGTGGATGACAGGATGGCAGGCGCAGTGGATCCTCGCTACCCAATACTCGCAGATCCCGGCCAACGCGAGCGTCCGGAACGACCCCGCCGTCATCAGCCGGAACCCGGTCCTCCAGGCGGCGGCCAACACCCGCGTTGTCCTCCGGCCCTCGATGACCGGCAACTACCCACGGCTCAGCGCGGTCATCTACGACCAGGTCAACGCCGCGCTGCATACGCCCAAGTCGGCGGCGGGCGCGTGCCTCGCCCTGCTGCATGCCGCCCGCGCCCTTGACTCCGCGGTGACCGGCGGGCTGAGCTGTCCAGGCGTGCTCGGCGGCGGGTGGTGACCCGTCATGGCCCCCGGTGAATCCGGCGGTGGTCCGCCGGGTGAGCTTGCCCGTGCTCAGGCGCGCGCGGGGATCCACGGCTGGGTAACGCGCAACGCAGCGACGCTGGGGCACATGACACCGCGGGCGATCCTCACCGGGATGACCGCCGCAGCATTCGCCCCGATCCTGGTGCCGCTGATCACGACCTCCGCCGATCCGACGGCGGCGCAGGCGCTGCTCGCTCAGTTCGGCGGCGCGGGCGCTGGCTACCTGGCCACGATCGTCCAGCAATTCGCCGACCGGCTGGGCAACCGGACGGAAACGCCGACGATCACCGAGGAGAAGCTGCGGGAACTGCTGCGCGCCGTGTTCGAGGAAGGCCTCAGCGGCGCGAGCTCAGCGCAGACCCGGGCGACGATCAATGACCTAGTGCTCGACGTCAAGGGCGTAGACACGCTCCTGCAAGCGGCGGCCGAGAGCGATGATGCAGGGCTGCTCGGCCACCTCGTCCGCGCACTCTCGCAGGAGCGCTCTTTCCAGGCGGTCATGCTCAGCAAGCTCGACTCGCTGCTCAGCGTCTTCACCGGGCTCCAGTCCAGCCAGCGGGACACCTATGAGCTGCATAGCCGGGAACTCCTCGAAATTCGCCTGCTGCGCCGTGAGCTCACGCGACGGCTCCCGGCCGTCGGAGACGGCGAAGTCGCCCCGGCCGTCGGGGACGGCGAAGTCGCCCCGGCCGCTGGCTCCTCCCCCGTTGACGGCCCATGCCCCTATCCCGGGCTTGCCCCTTTCGAGGAACGCGACGCCGACTGGTTCTTCGGCCGGGACGCCCTCATCGCCGAGCTGGTCAACGCCCTTGATGAGCGGATCTACGGGAGCACGCCCCTGGTGGTCGCGGGCGTGTCCGGGGCCGGCAAGTCCTCGGTCCTGCGGGCGGGCCTGATCCCGGAACTGCGGGCAGGCGGGCTCGCCGAACCTGGATCCGCCGACTGGCCGGTTCGGGCCATGCGGCCCGACAGGCGCCCGCTTGAGCAGCTATCGCTGCGCCTGGGCGAACTGGCGGGAATCATCTCTTCGGATGTCCACGACCAGCTCATGACGGACCCGGCCAGGGCCTCCATGATCGTCCGGCAGGGGCTGCTGTCGCAGGAGGAGCGCCACCGCGGCGGAATCGTGCCGACCGGGACTGACCCGATCGGTGCCGTCACCGGCGGGTCGGACGCCGGACAGCGCCGGCTGATCCTCGTCATCGATCAGTTCGAGGAGGTCTTCACCCGGTGCCATGACGACGAAGAACGCAAGGTGTTCATCGACGCCCTATGCGCGATCACGAGCGGCAGCCGTGACGAGCCATCGGCCGGCCTTGTCGTCATCGGTCTGCAGATCGCCTTCATGGAGCAGTGCACCGCATATCCGGACTTGCGACCGGCCCTCAACAAGCCGGTCACCGTCGATACGATGACCGCCGAGGAACTCCGGGAGGCGATCGAATTCCAGGCCCGCCGGGCGTACCTCACCGTGCAATCCGGGCTGGTCCCTGCGATGCTCGGGGATATCGGGGCGGTGGGATCACGGGCCACTGGCGGGTTGCTGACCTACGACCCCGGCAGGCTTCCCCTGCTCGCGCACGCGCTGCTCGAGACGTGGAAGGCCCGTGACGGCCGGGAACTCACGATCCCGGCGTACCAGAAGGCCGGGCGAGTTCAAGACGCCCTCGCCAACACGGCGGAGAGCCTGCTCAGGTCACTTGATGAGAATGGACGACTCACGCTGCGGCGACTGCTTGTGTACCACCTGGTTGCGGCGGTCGATTTCACGGAGGACGCCAGGCGGCACATCAGCCGCGAGGCGCTGCTCGATGAACTTCCGGCTGAGGACAGGAAACGCGCCGACGTCCTGCTTGACCGGCTCGCGAACGCGCGGCTGCTGACGGAGGACGCGGGCGGAGTGCAGATAGCGCATGAGGCACTGCTGCGCCACTGGCCCACCCTGGCCAAATGGCTGGAGGAGGAGCGCGACTGGCGCCGGGCGGCGCAGCGGGTGGTCGAGCAGGCACGGGCGTGGGCTGCGGAGGGCAAGGACGCCAACCTGCTGCCTCGCGGGATCGCACTAGCCATCATCGAGGACAAGATTGCCAGCGCACGGGCGGCCGGGCTCGGCGGGCTCGGCGGGCTCGGCGCGGAATTCCTGCGTGCCGCGCGCCGCCAGAGGGCACGGGCCCGCGTCCGGCGGCGCTTCCGCATCGCCGGCGTGACCGCTGCCATCGCCATAACGGTCATACTCTTGGTGACCTTCTCGCAGGTCCGCGCGATCGACAGCAGGAACCTGGCCCTCGCGCGGTCCCGCGCCGAGACGTCGCAACTGATCGAATCCGCGAACCAGAGCGCCAACGACCCGGTGCTGTCGCTGCTGCTGGATGTGGAGGCATACCGGGTCGGCGGCGCGACCGCGGACAACGGGCTGTTGTCCGCGCAGGAAGACTTCTTTACGTCCACGCTCAGCAACCCAGCGGGAGCGGGGAGCGCGGTCACGTTCGACACTGCCGCGCCGCTGCTGGCGGTCGCAGGACAGGACGCGATTACAGTGTTCCGGGTGACGACCCACCACCGGGCGGTCACGCTGCGGAGCGGGTCGCCGTTTTATGCCGCGGCTTTCAGTCCATCTGGGACGTTGCTCGCGGGCGCTGAACAAGACGGGACCACCATCGTCTGGGACGTAAAGACCTGGAAGCCGGTCGCTGTGCTGGGCACCGCCAACGGGTTGAGCGTCAACGCCGTCGCCTTTCAACCTGACGGGACTCTCATCGCGACGGCGGGCATCAGCGGTGTCGTCACGCTGTGGAACCTGCACGGTCGTCAGATCTCGACGTTCCAGGCGGGGACCGCGCAGAACTGGGTCACGATCAATGGGATAGCGTTCAGCCCGGACGGCACACGGCTTGCCGCCGCGTGCTCCGACCGAACGGTGCGCCTGTGGAACGTGCGCGGGAAGCCAAGGCTGGTCAAGCTGACCGGGCACAGCGGGCCAGCCAGGGCAGTTGCGTTCAGTCCCGACTCCGCGCTGCTCGCATCGGCCGACGATGACGGCGCTATCCGCCTGTGGAATGGGCGGACCGGCGCGCGCCTTGGCTCCTTGCCTGGCAGCGGCCCCCAGCCGGTTGACGCGCTCGCCTTCAGCCCCCAGGGCGCGCTGCTGGCCAGCGGCGGCGGGGACGGCGTGGTGAGGCTGTGGGACATCGATACCAGGGCCCAGATCGGTGCGCTGGCCGGCCCGTCGAGCCGGGTGACCGGGCTGGCGTTCAGCCGCAACGGGCAGACCATCGCCAGCGTCGAGGCCGATCCGACGGTGGGGTTCTGGAATGTCACCACCCCACCCCAACCGGGCATAAGCAGCATTGCCGCAGTGGCGACCGCCGCCGGCGCGCGTTTGCCCATGGCGACTACCGGCAGCGGTACCGCCATCGGTTTGTGGAACCCGCTTGCCGCCAGTTATGCATCCGCACCTTTGCCTGCCCCCTTAGCCGCCAGCGCGGCGGCCCGCGGCGACATTCCCCCATCCCTAGCGCTCAGCCCGGACGGTGGCGTCGTGGCGGCAACGCTGGGAAACCAAGAAGTGGGGCTTTGGTCGACTGGCAGCGGGCACAAGATTGGCACGCTGACCGCCCCGCAGCCGCTCACCAGCGTCGCCTACAGTCCAGCCGCCGATGACCCGATCCTGGCCGCCGGCGGTTCTGACGGCATCGTGTACCTCTGGCCACCCGGGGCCTCGCAGCCCACGCGCATAAACGGCGATCTGGCCTCCGAGATCACCTCGATAGCATTCAGTCCCAACGGGGCACTGCTCGCGGCAGGCTCAGCCGACGGCACTTTCCTGCTGGTAGCGCGCCGCCCCGATGGTCAGTGGAGGCCCATTGCGCCACCGGCTCTTCCGCTCGACGCGATCAATACGGTGGCATTCAGCGCCAATGGGACGCTACTCGCCACCGGGTCGGCGAGCGGGACCGTGCGGCTGTGGAACATCAGCGATCCGGAAAACCCGGTGAACGTGGCGTCGCTGACTGGTCCCGCCGGGCAGGTCGTCTCCGTCGCATTCAGCGAAGAGGGCATGCTCGCCGCGTCTTCCGATGATGACAGCATCCGGGTGTGGAACACCAGGAAACCGGCCGCGCCAACCCTGATGGCGACCTTCACCGGCCTCGCCGACCCGACCAGCGTGGCCTGGGAACCAGGAACGCAGACGCTGGTTGGCGCGGCCCCGGACGGTACCCTGCTGAGTTGGGATACCAACGCCGGCAATGTCGCGAACCGGATCTGTCAGGCGCTGGCAGGCTACACGGCAGAGGTCGCCGCCATCGCTCCGAGCACCGGCTACCCACCCGCGTGTCCCTGACCGGGCGGCTATCGCATGTGCTGTCGAGCGGGCGGCCACACCGATCGCATGCGGCTCGATGCCTTCGGCGATCCATCCGCGCAGCCGTTCGGTAAGACTTTTGAGCTCCTCCTCCCCGGTCATGGGCTCCGCGGACCCGCGGTCTGGCCGTGCATGGGCGAGCGGTACCCGGCCAGCAATCCGGGCGAAGTCCATGGCATCTCCCCTCCTTCCTGATACTGCCAGGCCGGGCAAGAATCAGCGACCAGGAGCCGCCCGAGGAACGCGCGACCAAGTGCGCACAGCGGAAGGGATCAGGATTCTCGCCAGCATCACCGCAGGCTCCCAAAGCGAACGCCATCTGCGAGAGAGTCATAGGTACCCTGCGCCGGGAGCTCGTGGACCGGCTGCTGATCGTCAATGAGCATCATCTGCGCCGGGTGCTGACCGAATACCTGCGGCATTACCACGGCGGTCGGCCGCGCCGCGCCCTCGGCCAGCGCGCACCGGCTCAAGCTCACACCCGGCCACCGCAGATCAACCTGGCTGAGTACCGGATCCACGAAAACAAGTCCTCAACCCCCGGCCCTGCCCGCGCCCGGCAGGCCGGCCGGTAGGCCACCAGGTCCCGCGGGATCGACACCACGATCGCGTGCGCGTGGGCGGCGTCCAGGTGAATGAGCCTCGCAGTGTCGGAAAGATCGGTGCCGGGATCAGTGCCGAAACCCCGGCCCTGGCCATCGCGGGTCTGGGACCCCAGGGTGAGGATGTTCAGCACCCCCGGCCGGGATGCGCCCGGCCGGGCGCCGAACTCGCCCAAGACCTGGGTCCTGATGTTCCCGTTCAGCTGCCACATCACGGCCGCGGCCAGCAGCACCAGCGCCGAGCAGGCCGCGCAGGCGGCAAGGACCGCGTGCCCGCGGCCCGGCCAGCGCCAACCGTTCGTGCGCCGCACGAGATCCTTGTCCTCCCGCACCATAGTTCCCCCGCTGTGGAAGGCTCACGTTACCCAGCCGGGGATGCGGGACCGCGGCGCCGCGCCGCATACACCGCCGCGGCGCCGCCCGCGATGACTCCTTGGTACCCGCCGCTTCCGGGTGAAGGCCCTGCTGTGGCCGCCGGAACAAGCTGATGGGAAGGCCTGCGCGGGATAGCCCGGGCAATAGCGGCGTGGCCGGAGGGCCCGGCCGGCGGGTCGCGGGGGTGAGCCAGGGTCAGGACGGACCGTGGTGACGCCGCGGCTCCAGGGGTTGTGCCTGGTGCGGCAGGCGGCGCAGGTAATCACAGCAACGAGACCTTGCCTGAGCGGCGGCCGGCTAACCGGCCGCAGAGCTGGCCCCGGGCGTGTCGCGGACTCCGAGGTGCAGATGCTCAGCGTGGTAGACGGCTTCGTCCAGCAGCATCGCGACGTGGTTGTCGAACAGGGCGTATGTCACGGTGCGGCCGGTTCGCTGCCCGGTGACCAGGCCGAGGTGGCGCAGCATTCTGAGCTGGTGGGAGACCGCTGACTGTTCCATCCCGAGCGGTCAACAACCAGCGTGCCAGCGGGGACGATGCCGCGCACCGCCGCGACGCCAACCGCGCGGTCGGTTTCTCCGCCGCCGGGCTGGCGCTGACCGGCCTGGCAGAGCTGCTGCTCGCCGTACTCACCGGGTCGGTCGCGCTGCTCGGCGACGCGATCCACAACCTGTCGGACGTGTCCACCTCGGCGGTGGTGTTCCTTGGCTTCTGGGTGTCGAAGAAACCCGCCTCCCGCAGCCACCCCTACGGGTATGAGCGGGCGGAGGACCTGGCTGGGCTCGGCGTCGCGCTGGTGATCTGGCTGAGCGCGCTGGTGGCCGGTTACGAGAGCTACCGCAAGCTGGCCGGGCACGGCCAGACCACCGATGTGTGGCTCGGCATGGCGGGTGCGGCCCTGGGCATCGCAGGTAATCAGGCCGTCGCCTGGTACAAGCGGCGGGCCGGGACGCGGATCGGCTCGCTCACCCTGATCGCCGACGCCCGGCACTCGTGGCTGGATGCGATCTCCTCCCTTGGCGCGCTGACCGGGCTGGCCCTGGTCGCGGCCGGGTACCCGTGGGGCGACCCGGTCGCAGGGTTCGCGATCACCGCGTTCATCTGCCACGTCGGCTACGAGGTCACCAAAGACATGATTATCCGGCTGATGGACGGCCTGGACCCCGGCGACCTGGACGCCGCCGAGACTGCCGCGGCAACCGTGGCAGGGATACGGTCGGCCACCGCGCGGGGCCGCTGGATGGGCCGGACCCTGCTGCTGGAGGTGGAAGGCCGCCTCGACGGATCGGTGCCGCTGGCGCGGGCTGACCAGGTAAGCCGCCAGGTAGAAGCCGCCGTCGCCTGCGCCGTCCCGGCAGCCGGCCGTGTGCATTGCGACGCTCACGCCGAAACCGCGGTTACCTGAATCAGGAAGCACGGCCGTGAGCGGGTTTCTGGCTACCACGACGGTGAGCGGCGTCGCCCGGTGCCGGGCTCGGGCTGCGGCCGCGCTGGGCGGCTTGAGAGCTTTCCCGCGGGGGCGCATCGGGAACTTCACCGACTCCGCCGGGCTGGCGGCTGGCCTGACCGCCTACGCGGCAAGGCCGCGGCAGCGCTGTTCGCGGTCGCGCTGCTGGACGCCGCGATCATCGGCGCGTTCGCGGTGTCGCTGTCGACCGCCTACACGATCGGTGACGTCCTCGGCCTGAAGCACTCGCGGCACCGCGGCGTCCGCCAGGCCAAGGGCTTCTAGTGTCCTGCGCCTTTAGACCCTCATAAAGTGAGGCAGGTACATCACCCGGACGCGTGTCATGACTCATTGTAGCAGGGCGTGTCCGTAAAGTTATTGGCATGGCAAGGACGGGGCGGCCTAAGGCCGAATTGACGCTTTCCGGCGAGGAGCGGGCCACGCTGCAAAGGTGGGCTCGCCGGGCGAAGTCATCACAGGCTCTGGCGCTGCGGGCCAATATCGTCCTGACCTGTGCGCAAGGCCACGACAATAAAGAAACCGCGGCGTTGCTCCGGTGCAATCACACAACAGTCGGGAAATGGCGTAAGCGGTTCATCGAGAGGCGCCTGGACGGGCTGGCCGATGAGCCGCGCCCGGGACGTGAGCCGACGATCACCGACGAGCAGGTAGAAAAAGTCGTCGTCGATACATTGGAGGCAACGCCGGATAACGCGACCCACTGGTCGAGGGCTTCCATGGCGAAACGTTCCGGCTTGTCCAAGTCCACCAGTCCACCATCGGCCGGATCTGGACGGCGTTCCGCCTTAAGCCGCACGTGGCCGATACGTTCAAGCTGTCATCCGATCCGCTGTTCGTGGAGAAGGTCTACGACGTCGCCGGGTTGTACCTGAATCCGCCCGAGCACGCGGTTGTGCTGTGCGCGGACGAGAAATCCCAGGTCCAGGCCCTTGACCGGTCCCAGCCGGTGCTGCCGATGATGCCCGGCATGCCGGAGAAGCGGACACATGACTATGTCCGGCACGGCACCGTTGACCTGTTCGCGGCGTTTGACATCGCGACCGGCCTGGTGATCGCGAAAACCTACAAGAGCCACCGTGCGAAGGAATGGATCAAGTTCCTGGAGGAGATCGACAAGCAGGTGCCCCAGCTGGCGGAACCGGACGAGCCCGGCGGCGAGCCGCATGTGCTGCAGATCCACCTCGTCGCGGACAATTACGCGACGCATAAGACTCCGGCTGTCCGGCAATGGCTGGAAAAGCACCCGAGGTTCAAGATTCATTTCACGCCGACCAGCTCATCCTGGCTGAACCAGGTAGAGCGCTGAGTTAGGGCTTTTGACCGAGAGCTCCTGAGCCGCGGCGTTCATAAGTCCGTAAAGTCGCTCGAGAAGGATATGCTCGCCTGGGTAGACACATAGAACGAAGAGACCCCAAACCCTTCATCTGGACGAAATCTGCGGAAGAAATCCTCGAATCACTCGAGCAAGTTTGCGGCGGATCAAAGATCCAGGACACTAGGGCCTGTACGCCGCCCTGATCGGCGGTGCGGCGGCCATCGTGCTGACCCCGGTTCTCCGCTGGGGGCTGACCCTGGGCGTGCAGGTCCTCGCCGGGTTGCTGCTGCCCAGCGCGACGGTGCTCCTGCTGCTGCTGTGCAACGACAAGGCGGTGCTCGGGCCGTGGGTCAATGGCGCGAGGACCAACGCGTTCACCGCAACGGTGGTCGCGATCCTGATCACGCTCTCGGATCCTGACGGCGTCGGTGATGTTCCCGTCGGTCAGCGCCCGCCAGATCGTCGAGATCATGATCGGCTGTGCGGCCGCCTCCGTGGTAACCGGCGGTTACCTGCTCGTGCGGACGCGCGGCGGCCGCCGCGAGCCGACCGGCCGCCCGGGCCGGGACAGCTGGCGGATGCCACCGCTGGACGTGCTGTCCGCCAGGTGATGTCGGCGGGCCGCAAGATGGGCCTGACCACGCTCCGCGGCTACCTGGCGGTCGCGATAGCATGTCGATCCGCCTGGCCACCAGCCGCGGGAGCAGGTGGGCGAGCACGACGAACACCGCGCTCCGGCCACGTTGCCATAGTCGTCGACCTGGGTTCTGCTTCCGGACCGAGCCCGAACCCCCACCGGGGCGATCGCCGCCAACCTCGCCGAACTGGAAGCCGGGCTCGCCCGCTGCACCGGGGCGTGCTGCGCCGCCACTGCCCGGCCGCGGCTTCTCCGCCTGGATAGCCGACGTTTGCCACGACAACGCGCTCGCCGCCGACATCGGCGCCGCCGAAGCCGCTCTCCCGGCCCAAAGCTCCGCAGGCCTCGGCAAGCAACATCTACATCCCATCGCTCAAGCTCAACGGCGGGCCGTGGAACAGGCCGTGGTTGCCCGGCCCGGCGTTCACCGTCGGCGCCATGGACTTCACCCTCGGCTCCGCCCCAGACAAAGGCTGGGCAGCAGGCACGTCGGCGGTGGAGATGTATTCGGGGAACATGCCGAGCATGGTCATGACGCCCATGGAGGAGGTGGCGCCCAGGTCGTCGTTGTCGCCCAGGGCGGCGGGCGCGTGCAGGTACAGCTCAGTGCGGATCCGGTTGACCAGTTGCTGGGTCTTCCAGGGCTCACCGGTGAAGTTGTACTCCCACGGGAGCGCGTACTCGAACTGGTTGTCCCCGGTCCGGTTGGGCGAGGCGGGGCGTCGTTGAGGTCGGTCCAGAACGTGTCTAGCGCCTTGTTCACTACGGCGTTGCCGCCCATCGCGGTGAACAGGCCGTGCAGGTTTCACCCGGCCTCCCACCGGTACTGTGAGGCGTCGCCCTCGACATAGTTGTCGCGGGTGGTGAGGGTGACCGGGACGAACGTCCCGGTCACGGTCTTTGGCTGGATCAGGCCGGTGGCCGACTGTACAGGTTCTGCCAGTCCTGCGAACGGCGTACCAGCATCCGGGCGTCGCATGTATCGCCGAGCGCGGCCGCCAAGCCCGCGAGAGCGAAGTCCGCGGCACCGTATTCGATTGTGGTGGACGCCGGGCCGTACAAGTGGCAGCAGGTGCTGGTCCCGTCCGAGGGCACGTAGCCGAGGTTCTCGTAGTAGGACAGGTCGGGCCGGATGTTGTTCGGCTCGGTCGCCTCGGCCAGCGCGTACGTGAGCGCGGAGGCGGTGTCGAAGTTGCGGGCGCCGAACGCGTAGTAGCCGCCAAGTATCCCGTCGGCCGGGTCGCCGGCCATTATGTAGGCCTCGCCGTTGGCCAGCGACCACTTCGGCAGCATCCCGCCGTGCTGGGCGGGCGGCGTCGTTGACCATCGGCCAGCTGCACATGCCCGGGCTGGACGGTGTGGACCTGGTTGTCGAAGCCCATGTACCGGCCGTCGACGTCGGAGAAGATGTTCGGGTGCAGCAGCGAGTGATACAGCGCGGTGTAGAACACCTGCTGCCGGGCGGCCGTCCCGCCGCCGATCTGGATCTTTGACAGCTCGTCGTTCCAAGCGTTCACCCCGGCGGCGTGCACGCCATCGAAGTCCCAGCCCGGCTGGTCCGTCTGCACGTTTAGCTTGGCGTTAGCGGCCGACGCCCAGGAGATCCCTGCCTTGGCCTGGACCACCTGGCTGCCGGTGGCATCAAACGTCAGGTACACCCCGTCCTGGCAAGGCAGTCGGCGGCGCAGCGGCCCGGCTGGAGGGTCGGGCCACGGTGCGGGACCCGGGGCGCTCACGTCCCCGCTGGAGGCGGTGGCGCGCGCGGCCTCCCGCGTGGCCCGTCGCCAGGCGCATCGACAAGCTGCCCCCGCAACCGGCGACACCGAAATCGAGACCCTCTACCGATTCCGCGCTACGTGCCGGTCTGATGATGAAGCGCACATCCGGGCGCTCACCGTCCAGGCCCTCACCCGAGACGACTTCGTGCCCCGCGCGGTCCGCAGCGAAGACCTCGACCTCGGCAATGGGCTGGTCGAGGTCACCGCGGACCTGCAGCGCTACGGCCGCGACGACATCGCACTCGAAGCGGGGGACAGCCGGCTCAGCCTCGAGCCCAGCGTCAGCTCAGTGACCTGGAACGTCGTCGAAACGACCGTCCCGCTCGGGGCAGCGGGGAAAGAATAACCACTGTGCCGCCCGGCCCGAACCGGGCCACGAGCCGCATCCTGGCAACTCGGCCGGCCCGTCTGCCGCGGTTCGCGGTCACCGCCGGTCACGTGCGGCCGCCGTGAGGTCACCGTCGAACGCCGGATGCGTGCCCGGTTCCCCGACGCTGAGCGGGCCGAGCTCGCCGGTACGTTCCGCGGCTACGGCGCCGACCCGGATACCGCGGCCAGGATGGCTGCCGCGGTATCCGGCGGATCCGGACACCGCGCTGCGCGTGCATACCCGCGAGGAACTCGGCGTCGACCCGTTCGAGCTGCCCTCCGCGGGTATGCGCAGGCGTCTCGGTCTGGCCTTCTTTGGATGTCGGGGCATCTGGCGGTCTCGGCCCGGAGCAGTCTGCGCGCTCCTGCTCGCCGTCCTCGGATCACCCTTGCGGGTGAGGCGGCCCGGCCGCGGGATGGAGAGCATTTCGGGTGTGCTCATCGCGCTGCTCGCGGTGCTTGGCAGCGGCTGATCGTGATCATCGTCCTGCTGGCTGTCGTACTGGCCCGCAGGCGCTGGGTCAGCCACCAAACTGGCGCCTTAAGGGAGCCGTCTGAGTTGCCGGGGGCGATGTGCCGGGGCTGGGGCGAAGCAGGAACGCGGCTATGGCCGCCGGGTCCGCGAGATTCTCGTCTGGGCGAAGGCGCCGTTCCTGTTCCCCCATGAAGTGGTGGCGGCGGCCAGACGGGGCTCCGCTGCGGTAAACGGCCACGCCAGCCGGTCAAGTTCTCCTGCGCGGTCCGGCCCATGCCGGTCGTGGTGAAGGGATGCCTGGCTGAGGAACCGGTGGCGTCGTGATCGGCATGCTGGTGGCAGCCAGCGTGATCGGGGGGCTCGGAACCCCGATCGGCCTGGTGCTCCTGGTCCGCTTGGCCCGGGATCGGGAGGTAATGGGGCCACAGCCAATCTCCCGTCGGCTGGCCCTCGCGGGCTGGGCCGTCGCAGTCCTTGTTAGCGGCTTCGGCCTGCTGTTCGTCATCGGGTGAGCCGTTTTGACGCTACCCGCAGCAGCCGCCAAAGAGCTGATCAGGGTTGATGAGCTGGGGCCACGCACACCAGTGCCGGGACCGCACCGGCGTCACGCCGGAATCCGATCAACACCCCAGCGCAGGAACTCGCCCCAGGCGGGCCGTCCCACTCCCGCCCGGCCTTGCCCTTGCGGATCCGGACCGCCTCCACAGGAGCAATAGGCCCCGGTTTCTGCTCACCGCGACGGCCTGAACGCCTTATTTTGGCATACCTGAATCAGGTATGCCAAAAATGCGGGCGATATTACCAGCGCGCTCGTTCTCCCCAGCGGTGGAGGACTACCTCAAGGCCATCTACCGGCTTCAGGCCGAGGTGGCCGATCCGGTCACGACTAACGCCCTGGGCGACTGGCTGGGCGTGACCGCAGCTTCGGTCTCGGGCATGCTCAAGAAGCTGGACGACCTGCGGCTCGTCGCCTACGTTCCCTACCGGGGCGTGCGGCTGAGCGGGTCCAGCAGGCAGACGGCGCTCGGGGTCGTGCGCCGGCACCGCCTCCTCGAGACCTTCCTGGCCGAGACCCTCGGGCTGTCCTGGGACAAGGTCCACGACGAGGCCGAGGCGCTGGAGCACGCCCTGTCACCCGGGCTGTGCGAGGTGATAGCGGCCAGGCTGGGGGACCCGCAGACCGATCCGCACGGCGATCCCATCCCCACCCGGGACGGGCGGGTCGCCGAGACACCCAGCCAGCGCCTGGGTTCTCTTCGCCCGGGCCAGCGGGGCCAGTTGGTGCGGGTCTCGGACCGCGATCCCGAGGTCCTGCGCTTCCTGACCGGCCGGGGCATCGCGCTGGGCGACATCCTCCAGGTCAGGGAGGTCAGTCCCAGCGGGGCCGTCACCGTTCAGGCGCGATCCGGGGTGCACCGGCTTGATTCCCCCGTGACCGCCGCCATGCGGGTGGAGGCGGACCAGTGACCGTCACTCCCTCGCCCCTTCCGGCGGGGGACGTCACCCCCTCGGAGCCGCCGCTGACCGAGGAGGACACCGCACGGTCGCGGGACCGCTCGCGCGTTCATCGGGCTCGCGGACAACGCAAGCACTGGCTGCTGCTGTGGCTGCTCGCGGGTCCCGGGATCCTTGCAATGCTCGGGGAGAACGACGGGCCGAGCATGATCGCCTACGCCTCTGACGGCGCGCAGTACGGGCTCGGGTTGTTCGTGCCGCTCATCCCGGTGCTCTTCGCGATGGCCTTCACCTGCCAGGAGATGTGCATGCGCGTCGGCGCGGTCACCCACCGTGGCTATGGCGAGCTGGTCCTGCAGCGCTACGGACGGGTCTGGGGCTGGTTCAGCGCCGGCGATCTCACCCTGACCAACCTGGTCACCCTCGTAGCCGAGTTCGTCTCCATCCGTGTCGGGCTGGCCTACTTCCATCTCAGCCCCGGTGTGGCCGTCGCGCTCGGACTGGCGCTGGTGGTGTTCACTCTCAGCGGCGGGCGCTACTGGCGCTGGGAGCGCATCGTGCTCGGCTTGGCCCTCTTCAACGGCCTGTTCCTACTGGCGGCGATCCTGGTCAAACCCCACGTGGGAGCCGTAGTGAGCTCCTTTGACTTCACGCCCTTTCCCGGCGGGAGCTTCAACACGCTGCTGCTGCTGCTGGCCTCCACGGTCGGTGCCACCGTGACGCCATGGATGATCTTCTTCCAGCAGAGCGCGTCCGCCGACAAGGGCATGACCCCCCGCGACGTCAAACACGGCCGCTTCGACACCGCGGTGGGCGCGGTGCTGGCCGCGATCTTCGGGGTCGGGGCGCTGATCGCCGGGGCGGCGCTGCTCACCCACAACGGACCGGGCATCCAGGGGTTCGCGGGCGCAGGGTTCCCCGAGGCGCTCAACCACGTCGCAGGTAGCGCCGCCGGTACCATGTTCGCGCTGGGGCTCATCGAGGCCGGAGCGGTAGCCATCCTGACGATCTGTGCCAGCACCGCCTACGCGGCCGGAGAATGCCCAGGCGTCTCCCACAGCTTCAACAGCTCACCGCGCAACGCCGCCGTCTTTTATGCCGCGAACACCGGGGTCGCGCTGCTCGCCGCGGTGATTATCCTCATTCCGGGCGCGCCGCTGCTCTCGATCGCGCTCAACGCCAACGTGCTCGCGACCGTGCTGCTCCCCGTCAGCCTGGTCTTTATGGTCATGCTCGCTAACGACACAGGGCTGATGGGCCGGTGGGCGAACAAGCGCTCTGCCAACGCGATCGGGATCACGGCCATCGCGTTCGTCGGGCTCTGCGGAGCCGCATACGGCATCGACTCCTTCCTGCAGATAATCCATCTCATCAGCTCATAACGACAGAAGCACCCATCATGGACGACGCACACCAGGGTTCCGGCATCCCGGAGCAGGACCTGCAGCCACAGGAGCGCTTCGAGGACGATCTGGTCATGCACCTCGAGCGCGGCCAGTTGATAGCCGAAACCTCCCGGCCGGTACCGCGACGGCGCTCAGCGCACGCACCGCAGCCGCACTGTGGGCGCTTCGAGTCTTTGCCGTCCTCGTCAGCCTCATGGTCATCTACACCTTCATCGACCAGCTGCACCGATGAACCGGTCTGACCTGGCCGGCATTACAGACTCGCGTACGCCGAGTGTTGCTGGCGGGAAGGTAGAGCGGTCTGGGACTTCTTCCTCTTCTATCGTCCTCGCCGCCCCACGAGGTTGTCCGGCTCTAGCCGCGCTTGGTTGCGAGGACTTTGACGGCGGTCGTGAGTTTTCGGGCTGGCTTTTGT
>CAWGAE010000017.1:0-200182 GCA_963820395.1 uncultured Actinomycetota bacterium
GGAACCAGACGGCCTTGGCGGTCCGCGCGTAACTCACCCCCCACGACGAGGCCAGGGCTGCGGGCAGCAGGAGGCCGCGGCCGTTCGTACACTCGGCGTCATCTCGGGCGCCGCTCCCCTCGCGGAGGGTGCGCGCGGGATGCCGGTCCCGTACGGCGACCTCGACCTCACTGCCATCGAGCCGGCAGCTCACCTGCACTGGCGTGCCCGCGTGCACAATGGCGTTGGTCACCAGCTCGCTGGTCAGCAGCACCGCGTCATCGACGAGCCTGCTCGTCCGGTCGGCCAGTTGCCACGAACGCAGAGTCTCACGGACAAAACGGCGCGCGGCGCCCGCAGCGGCCGGCTCAGCTTCGTAGGCCGCACTTGCGGTGAGATCGCAGCGCCCCTTCACAAGCCCTCTTGGTGTCGTTCCCTAATGTCCGACGCTGTCATCGTGACAGACTCGTAACGGTCATCCATCCTAGGGAACCGAGCCTGGTTTCGTCCGCCAGCTGAAAAGGCCGCCCCCGCGATGCCAAAAAATACTGGCCAAATAGCAACGAGCGGAGTATGAGCAGCAGACGGAGCGCAGCGTCAGCGTCGTCGGCACCAGCGGCGCAGTCGGCACCAGCGGCGCAGTCAGGACCACCGGCGTCAGCGGCATCCCCGGCGCGAACTCCCAGGGCGAGCCGCCGCGGCAGCCGAGTCAAAAGCGCAGGAAACGGCGACGATGCAGGAAGCGGAGTAACGGATAAGGCCGGACGTTACACCGACGCCGACCTCGAGCCGCTGCGGTCCGCACTCGCCGCCCTGAGTGACGGCGACTTCCGGCTGCGCAGGCTGCCACCCGCGACCCCGAACGGCGCCGGTGGGGTACTCGCCGAGGTCATCGCGCTCGTCGACGACGTGGGCGGCCAGCTTTCCCTGCATGCCTCCGAGGTCACCCAGATGGCCGCGCAGGTGCGCGACATCGCCCAGGTCGCCACGGCGGTCGCCAAGGGTGACCTGTCACAGAAGATCACTGTTGACGCGCAGGGCGAGATGCTGCAGCTGAAGCAGACAGTGAACACGATGGTGGATCAGCTTTCCGCGTTCGCCGACGAGGTCACCAGGGTCGCACGCGAGGTCGGCACCGAAGGCAACCTCGGCGGCCAGGCATATGTCCGCGGCGCCTCCGGGGTATGGAAAGACCTCACCGACTCGGTGAACGGGATGGCCTCCAACCTGACCGTCCAGGTCCGCGGCATCGCCCAGGTCGCCACGGCGGTCGCCAAGGGAGACCTGTCGCAGAAGATCACTGTTGACGCGCAGGGCGAGATCCTCCAGCTCAAGGACACCATCAACCTGATGGTCGACCAGCTATCCGCGTTCGCCGACGAGGTCACCAGGGTCGCACGCGAGGTCGGCACCGAAGGCAACCTCGGCGGCCAGGCATATGTCCGCGGCGCCTCCGGGGTATGGAAAGACCTCACCGACTCGGTGAACGGGATGGCCTCCAACCTGACCGTCCAGGTCCGCGGCATCGCCCAGGTCACGACAGCGGTCGCGAACGGTGACCTGAGCAAGAAGATCACCGTCGACGCGCAGGGCGAGATCCTCCAGCTCAAGGACACCATCAACACGATGGTCGACCAGCTATCCGCGTTCGCCGACGAGGTCACCAGGATGGCCCGTGAGGTCGGCACCGAGGGCCGTCTCGGCGGCCAGGCGCAGGTCCGCGGCGTGTCGGGAACCTGGAAGGGCCTCACCGACAACGTCAACTTCATGGCGGACAACCTGACCAGCCAGGTCCGCAATATCGCCCAGGTCACGACGGCGGTCGCGAACGGTGACCTGAGCAAGAAGATCACCGTCGACGCGCAGGGCGAGATCCTCCAGCTCAAGGACACCATCAACACGATGGTCGACCAGCTATCCGCGTTCGCCGACGAGGTCACCAGGATGGCCCGTGAGGTCGGCACCGAGGGCCGTCTCGGCGGCCAGGCGCAGGTCCGCGGCGTGTCGGGAACCTGGAAGGATCTGACTGACAATGTCAACTCGATGGCGGACAACCTGACCAGCCAGGTCCGCGGCATCGCCCAGGTGGCAACCGCGGTGGCGGGCGGTGACCTGAGCAAGAAGATAATCGTTGACGCGCGTGGCGAGATCCTCGAGCTGAAGACCACGATCAACACGATGGTCGACCAGCTATCCGCCTTCGCCGACGAGGTCACCAGGGTCGCGCGCGAGGTCGGCAGTGAGGGCCGCCTCGGCGGCCAGGCGCAGGTCCGCGGCATCTCCGGCACCTGGAAGGGCCTGACGGAAAGCGTCAACGAGCTCGCCGGAAACCTCACCACCCAGGTGCGCGCGATCGCCGCCGTGGCGAGCGCCGTGGCAGAAGGCGACCTCACCCAGTCCATCCGGGTGGACGCACGCGGCGAGGTCGCCGAACTCAAGGACAACATCAACTTGATGGTTGCCCATCTGCGCGAAACGACGAGCACCAACCGGGAGCAGGACTGGCTGAAGACCAACCTGGCGAGGATCGCCGGCCTCATGCAGGGGCACCGCGACCTGCTCGACGTCGCACAACTGATCATGAGCGAGCTGACTCCACTTACCTCCGCCCAGTTCGGCGCGTTCTACCTCGCCGATTACCCGCAGAGCACGGGCGGCACGAGCCAGGAGCCGACGCTGAAGAGGATCGCCGCGTACGGGTTCCGCAAAAAGGGAACCGCGGAACTCTGTTTCGGTGAGGGGCTGGTCGGCCAGGCCGCCGTGGAGGGCAAGCCCATCCTCATCACCAACGTGCCGATGGGCTACATCAAGGTCGGCTCCGGCCTCGGCGAAGCCGCGCCTTCCAGCATCGCGGTGCTGCCCATCCTGTTCGAAGACCAGGTACTCGGTGTGCTCGAACTCGCGTCATTGCACCAGTTCAGCGACACGCACATGGCTTTTTTCGATCAGTTTGTCGGCAACATCGGTGTGACCATTAACACGATCATGGCGAATTCACGCACCGAGGTGCTCCTCACCCAATCACAGCGGCTCACTCAGGAGCTGCAGGAACGCTCCGACGAACTGCAGCGTCAGCAGGCCGAGCTGCGTCGATCGAACGCCGAGCTCGAAGAGAAGGCCGCACTTCTCGCCAAGCAGAACCGGGCGATCGAGGTGCAGAACTTCCAGATCGAGCAGGCGCGGCGGGCACTCGAGGAACGGGCACAGCAGCTCGCGCTTTCCTCGAGGTACAAGTCGGAGTTCCTGGCCAACATGTCGCACGAGCTGCGCACGCCGCTGAACAGTCTTCTCGTGCTCGCCAAGCTACTGTCGGAGAACCTGGACAGCAACCTGACGGCAAGGCAGGTGGAGTTCGCGAGGACCATCCACGAATCAGGCAGCGACCTGCTCCAGCTGATCAACGACATCCTGGACCTGTCCAAGGTCGAGGCGGGCAAGATGGACGTGCACCCGCAGGTTCTCGCGATGGCGACGCTCGTGGAGTACGTGGAAGCCGCCTTCCGCCCGGTGGCAGTCGACAACGGGCTCACCTTCGGCATCGAGGTCTCCGCAGACGTGCCCGAGCAGCTGTTCACCGACGAGCAGCGGCTGCAGCAGGTACTGCGCAACCTGCTGTCGAACGCGGTGAAATTCACCGCGGCGGGCGATGTCCGGCTGCACATATCGCGGGCAGCCAACCTGGAGCTCACCGGATCGCTCGCGGCCGAGCCGGAGATCGTGGCCTTCGCCGTGTCCGACACCGGCGTGGGAGTCGCGGAGGACAAGCTGCGGGTGATCTTCGACGCCTTCCAGCAGGCCGACGGAACAACCAGCCGCCGCTACGGCGGGACCGGCCTCGGGCTGTCCATCAGCCGTGACATCGCTCAGCTGCTCGGCGGTGAGATCCGTGCCCGCAGCAGGATCGGCCATGGCAGCACGTTCACCCTGTTCCTGCCTGTCAGGTACACCGGCGCCCGGCCGGCACCCGGCGACCGCCGCGGATCCGGTACCGGAACCGGGCGGGCTGGACTGGCCGCCGCGGCGCGTGAGGCTCACGCCGAGCACAAACCAGCGCTGGCCGGCGCCACCGCGAAGGGCTCGGCGTCACGGCCCGCATGCAAGCTGACGGCCGGAAGAATTCATGCCCCGGCCGGCGACGGTCGGCTACCGGCTCGCGGCGAGGAGGCCGGGGCACGCACCCGGGCCAGGGGGCCCGCGCTTGGCACCAGGCCCGATCCTGGTGATGCGCTGAACGGCGCAAAGGTCCTGATCATCGACGACGACGTGCGTAACGTCTTCGCACTCACCAGCGTGTTCGAACAGTGCGGCGCCCAGGTACTTTACGCGGAGAACGGCCGCGAGGGAATCGACGTGCTCGAGCGCACCGAGGACCCGGCACTCGTACTCATGGACGTGATGATGCCAGAACTCGATGGCTACGCGACGACCGAGGCAATCCGCCGGATGCCGCAGTTCACCGATCTACCGATCATCGCGTTGACCGCGAAGGCCATGAAGGGAGACAGGGAGAAGAGCATCAGCGCGGGCGCCTCCGACTACATCCCCAAACCGGTCGACGTCGAGCACCTGCTCCGGGTGATGCGGCAGTGGCTGGAACGGGCCAGTGCTCACTAGGTGGCTTGCCCGGTTAGCCGGTAGCACGTGCCTTCGGCTCTGCACATCCCGTTGCGGGGTCGATAACATCAAGCACGGCTCGGTTCATCGCTGACAAATGGTGAAGCGCCAGGAAGGAGGCGCACCAGGTGGCCGACAAGGCAAAGATCCTGCTGGTCGACGACCGTGAGGAAAATCTCGTCGCGCTTGAGGCCATCCTCAGCTCGCTGAATCAAGCGCTGGTATCGGTCCGGTCCGGCGAGGCGGCGCTCAAGGCGCTGCTCACCGATGAGTTCGCGGCCATCCTGCTCGACGTGATCATGCCGGGTATGGACGGCTTCGAGACCGCGACCCACATCAAACGGCGCGCCAGGACGCGCGACATCCCGATCATCTTCCTCACCGCGGTAAACGCCGACCCCGACTACGCGTTCCGCGGCTACGCGGCCGGTGCCGTCGACTACATCTCCAAGCCCTTCGATCCGTGGGTGCTGCGCGCGAAGGTGTCGGTCTTTGTGGAGCTTTACGCTAAGAACCGGCAACTGCACGCGCAGGCGGATCTGCTGCGCGCGCAGTTGGACGGCCCGCCCGGCAGCGCCGACTCGGTCATGGCGGAACTGTCCGGGCGGCTCGCCGCCGTGGAGGACCAGGTCGCGGTGCTTGCGGGCCAGGTGTCGTTCGCCGCCGGAGGTGCGGACCCGGTTATCGCGGACGTGGTATCCCGCCTCGAGGAGCGGACGGGACGGCTGCGGGACGCGCTCGACGCGCTGCGGGTACCGCAGACCGGACAGTGGCACGCGCCGCCGCGCGGCTGACCTGTCATCCGTGTCGCGGCGCCTACGCGGCTGGCTCGAGGACCCGGAGCACAAGCATCGTCATGTCGTCGCGCAAGTCGTTCAGGCTGAACTCCAGCACCAACGCCCGCATGGCCGAGATCACCTCGTGCGCTGGGCGCCCGGCCAGCGCGGCAAGCTCGGTGGTCAGGCGGCCCTCGAAATAGGCATTCTCAGGACTGCGTGCCTCGGTGACACCGTCGGTGAAGAAGAACAGCATGTCGCCGGGCGCCAGCTCCAGCTCCGCCGATGCTGGCTCGCAGTCAGGGAAAAGACCGAGGGGCAGGCCGCCGCCCGGCAGCATCCGCACCCGGCCGCCGGGCCGGACAAGCGCCGGACCCGGATGCCCGGCGGAGCCCACGGTCATCCGCAGGATCCCGCCGTCCCAGCGCAGATAGGCGTGGATAGCGGTGACGAACCGATCGCTACCCTGCTGCGCCAGCATCACCTCGTTCGCCATGGCGAGCACCGCCGAGGGATCAGGATTCCAGTGCGCGAGAACCCGCAGGGCATGCCGTGCCATCGCGGTAACTGTCGCGGCCTCCTCGCCCTTGCCCTGGACGTCACCGATCGCGAGGCCCCAGCCGCCGGGGCTGTCGTAGACGTCGTAGAAGTCGCCGCCCACGTCGAGGCCCTCGGTGGCGGTGATGTACGCGGTCGCGATATCCACGTCAGGGACGGGAGGTAGATCCCTGGACAGCAGGCTCGCCTGCAGGGCCTCGACGACTTCCGAACGGCGCACGAACATCCGGTCCACCTTGATCGCGAGCGCCAGCTGTCCGCCGAGCTCTTCGACCAGGCCGAGATCGGCGACCTCTAGCGGTCTGTCGTCAGCCCGCCTGACCAGGGTAAGTGCGCCGTAGCTGCGCTCGCCATTCCAGAGCGGAACGCAGAGCACCGACGTGGCACCAAGCAGCGTGAGCACCGGCACGCCAGACTCCGTGACGCCCAGCACGAAGACGTCCTCCGCGTGGGCGAGCAACCGGGACCGCTCCGACTCCTGTACCTCGCAGGGAAGCGAGCCGGGCTGAGGGTCGATAGCGCCGATGGCCAGGGTCAGTTCGGCGGTGCCCTCACCGGGCGGACCCACCACGAACTGGCGCTGCAGCAGCTGGTCATGGACGACGTCCACGATGACCCAGGATCTGAGCTCCTCCGCAAGCAGCCGCGCGCAGCGCTGCAGCGTGACGGACTCGTTGAAGGTGGCGCTCTCCAGCAGCAGCCGGGTGGTCGCGTTCATCAGATCGAGCCGCTGGGTCGCGTCGGCCACGGCACGGTCGGCGGCATCGCCCCGGCCGTGCTGCTTGCCGCCGGGCCCGCGCCGATCGGGCGCTGACGCGGCGGCGACGGGCCCGGCAACCGCGACGATCAGTGACTCCGGCTCACCGGCGAGCTCGACCAGGTCGATGGTGAGGGCGGTCTCCACCTTGCCGCCGGTGCTCTGCAGCTGGCAGCGGACACGACGCGGCCTGCGGGTGCGAACGAGCGCGTTGAGCTGTGTCTTCAGCGCCGCCCGGCCCGGGAGATCGACGAACGCCGTGAACGGTTTGCCGGTGGCATATCCCGGTGGCACGCCGAGCAGCCCGCCCGCCTGCCTGTTGGCTCTGCGTACGGTGCCGTCGGTTTCGAGCAGGAAGATCGGCGCCGGTGCGTCCTGGAACACTGCCCTGAGCAGCCGGCGTTCCACATCGGCCATTCCCGGCCCACGCGCCGGCGCCGAGGCACCCGTCGCGATCCGTGCCCGTAGCTTGCCGAGCATTTCGACAGCAAGATCAAGCTCAACGAGTGCGGCCTCAAGGATCGGCCCGAGGCTGGCGCCGGGGATCTCGGCTGCCTGACGCAGCTCCGCGACACGTGTCTCGAGGTCGGCGAGCTCGACCTCCTCGCCGGGATCCGATAGCTGGGACATGAGTGTCCAATCTGCGTAGCGGCGGGTGTTCGACACTACCCGGATCTTGCGGGCACCGCGCTCTCCGGCCGGGGCGAGCAGGTGGGCATCATGGTTTCGCCCCCGACTCACCTGAGACTCTTTCAATTTACTGTGCCTCGCTGACGCTACGCCCGTTCCAGCCGATACCGGGCGGGCGCCCTCGAACAGCACGGGGCCTTTCGCGCACGAACCGCCAGGTGCCTGGGTCTTCTTCGGAGCCGATGTTTGGCAGCCGCACGGCGGGTACCAAAGTGCCAAGGCGCCCGCTGAGGTGACCAGATGGTCAAACCGGACGGGCGCGACGGCAGGGCCGGAAGGGCTGGAAGGGCCGGAAGGGCCGGAAGGACCGGAAGGGCCCGGAAGGGCCGGTCCGCAAGGAGGCTGACGATGTTTCTCATCCTGCTCATTCTCATCCTGGCGCTGCTCCTCGGCGGCTTCGGCTTCGCCATCCACGCGCTGTGGTGGATCGCACTGGTCGTTCTAGTGGTGTGGCTGGTTGGTTTCGTAGCCCGGAGGGGTGAGGGAGCACGCTGGTACCGCTGGTAGGGAAGCGGTACCAGCGTGCGGGCCCGAGTGATCACCGGCAATGATGACGGGGAGGCCGTGGCGTGCGCAGCAGGAACTAGCGTCTTTGTGACCAGCCGCAACCCCCACGACCTCCCCGCCTTCTGCGACACCGTGACCTGGGTACTCGCGTGCGCAGCGTGAGGAGTGCGTGCGCAGCGTGAGGAGCGAGGAGTGCGTGAGGCTTTCAGAGCGATCGCCCTGCGTTAAGGGCCGATTGATCTTCTTCTCCTGCCGGCATAGCGCCGCAACTAAGTCCCTGTGCGTCGAACCACACGCCTGCCAGCAACGTCTTAGTCGTTGTAGGCCGGAACCGAGACCGGTTGACTTCTAGCAGCGACGGATGTGCATCCCGATGAGCTCCCTGTCGATCCCATGAGCGCCCTGTCGATGAGGTGCTGTTCGATAAGGTGCTGCCGGTCAATGGCGATGAGGTGCTGCCGGTCAATGGTTAGCTCTATGCTGCGCGCGGGGACCCGGCATCGTGCCAGTGCGCACCCGCAATGGCAACGGGGGCACGGAGTGCGGCCGGCGGAGGAGTTGGCGCTGGACCGCATTCCGGATTCGGCCGTCAAGGCCGCGTTGCAGGAACTTCCCGAGGAGTTCCGGCTCGCGGTCTATCTGGCTGACGTCGAGGGCTTCTGCTACGAGGAGATCGCCGAAGCCATGGGCACCCCGGTCCGCACGGTCACCTCGCGCCTGCACCGGGGCCGTACCGAGCTGCGTACGCTGCTGCACGATTACGCCCGTAAGCACGGCTCCGCCCAGTGATTTCGCCTTAATGTACCGGTTCCAGGCGGGCCCTGAGCTGTTCAAGCGACCGGTTGAGCAGCCGGGATACGTGCATCTGGGAGACGCCGATCTGCTCGCCTATCTGCGCCTGGGTCATGTTTCCGTAGAAGCGGAGAAGCACGATCTCCCGCTGGCGGGCGGGTAGCTCGCTGAGAGCCGGCTCTAGGTCCTGCCTGTACTCGACCAGTTCCAGATCGGAGTCCTCGGCGCCGAGCAGGTCGCCCACGGCCGCCATCTCCTCATCACCGAATTTCGCGGCGTCGAGAGAGGAGGTGCTGTAGGCGGTGCAGGCGTCCAGGCCCTCCATCACCTCCTCTTCGTCAAGTTGAAGGTGGTCGGCGAGTTCGGCGACCCTGGGCGCTCGGCCAAGCTGCTGGGTCAGCTCGTCAGTGGTGCGGACGAGCTCCAGCCTCCTGTCGCGGAATCGCCGCGGCACGCGCAGCCACCATGAGGTGTCGCGGAAAAAGCGCTTGATCTCCCCGCCAATCGTGGGGATGGCGAACGCCACGAAGCTGCCGCGCCCCGGGTCGAACCGGTCAATCGCCTTGATCAAGCCGATGGTGCCGACCTGGAGGATGTCCTCCATCGGCTCGCTGCGGGAGCGGTACCTGCGCGCGGCGTTGCGGACAAGCGGCATGTTGAGCTGTACAAGGCAACAGCGCAGCTTCTCATGTTCCGCACTGCCCGGATCGAGATCGCGCAGCTTCATCAGCAGCCGGTCAGTCAGATCTCGCAGGTCATGTTGGTTCCACCGGGTGCCGTTGGCAGGAAAGAACGCGGCGCGGACGTCGCCTGCCGCTGCCATGGCCGCAACGGCGGCCTCGACCAACGCGTCGTCCGGCGGGCCGCCCGGCCCGCCGGCCTCGCGTGCGGTAACCACCTCGGTTGCGGCATCGAGCGCTGCGTGATCGCACATCGGTACTCCTTGTTGCATTTCCTCGCGGGCCCTCCTGGCGTACCAGGCAACGCGCGGCTTAAACACGTCTCGCTAAGAGTTGTCCTCGCGCCGCGGCGAGTGCCCGCGCTCCAGGCCCGGATCGGCCGCGCCTGGTGAGCCGTTGCTTGTGGTCGCTGCGTCTGGGTAACCCGCGGACGCCGCCCGCGCCGAACCAGGCCTGGCTCCGGCTGCGCCGAAAGGACTGGGGGCAAGCCCGCCGCTGTCCGCTCCGAAGCCATCGCGGCGGCAGATACTCCGCTGCGAACCGGCCCGGGCCGGCAGCATTCCCCTGCTCATCGCCGGGAAGGAGCCGGTTGACATGGGCCCGGCATGGCCGTTATATAACGCTTTGCGCCGCACTCCCGTTTGGTAGCCGGCCGATGGCTGCGTGAGCCTCCCGACCTGGTGCACGCGCATTTCTAGATGAGCGGGCTTGCCACCATAGCCGGAGTCCGTAAGCTGCGCCTGCCGGTGGCGTCGACGTTCCACGGGCTCGGCGTCCCGCGGCGTCGCTACGGGCGCCAGGTGAAGACCGTGCCAACTGTCCCGTCTCAGTTGAGCCGACGCAGTCTCATCGATCTGACGCATCCCTGGTCAGACCGCCGACGAGGGCTGGACAGGGCCGAAAGGTTGTCTCACTGGATCTGTCGCACCGCAGGTTGTGGAGATCTCCTGCGACAGATCGTTTGACACCGGACACCAACGACGCCGCTCACGGTCCGGCGGTGCCGGCGTCAAAAACGCGGCGGCAGGGAAGCCGTCAGCTGGGATCAGCTGGCAGGTCAGCGGGCTGCCATCGCGGGTCGCCAGGGCGATTGGCAGACCGCGGGCCACAGCCGGGCCGACGTCGTGCGGCCCGGCCACGAACGGTCCTGCCATGACCGGCCCGGCCACGAACGACCCGGCCACGAACGACCCTGCCACAAACGTGTGTTCGACGCCGCTGGCGTCGCCTTGCACATTGCAGGGCTGCCCGACCACCCGCCGATCAGCAGCGCAGCAACGGTGACTGCGAGGGCGACCGGAGCGATCATGATGACACGCAGCCGGCTGACCGCGGCCATCTTGACGTGCCCGACCCGAGCCGTCAACCGGTCTACCCTTACCCTGAGCTGCTCATTGTCGGGCATCTCCTCTTCCTGCGTGAGCCGGAAGAAGATCGTGAACAGCGATGCCAGCCGCGGGTCCGAGCGGTCAAGCGCGTCCTGGATTCCCCAGAGACTCCGCCGCTCACGGGTGCGCAGGCTCATAAAGCCCTCCGTGGGATTGGTTGGTGGCATGTCCCTGTTTCCACCTTGCCGCGAAATTCTAGATCAATCAGCTTCATTCCACAATTTGGCCGAGACTTTTACTCGCTTGGCCTAACCATTGGGTAAGAGCCAGGAGCTTATGGGCGTGGCGCAGATCCAGGCCTCGACTTCAGCACCCATCCCACGGATCGGCCGAAGCACCAAGCTGCCTGCTGATGGCCCGGACCGTGAGGCAGTGCGGCACGAGCGCCGTGCCGGTAGATCTTCCCGGCGGGAGCGGCGCCGCGAGCGGTCTGGTGAACAATAGCCAATGAAGTTGGCACAGCTCTCGCGCGGATTAGCGACCGCGCCAATAGGGGGGTCCCCGCCACCTTCGAGCGCTCACCTTGACTACCAGCGCCGAGGCGGCGATCCCGCGCTCCGCGCGCCAGTTGGCCCCACCCGGGCACGGCAGCCCGGCCGGTCATTAGAGGACGATGTAAAGATCGTCATGCGGCTGCTGGCTCAGGCAAAATCCCTGGTCTGCGGCCCAGGTGCCAGCACCGTCAGCATCCGGTCGCCGGATCGAGGCCACCGCTCTCGATGATACGGCGCGCGACCTCGGTCAGCTTGATGTGCTGTGTCTGTGAGACGCGCCGCATTTTATCGAAGGCGTCGTCCGCGGGCAGCCAAGCGCGTGCATGAGGACTCCCTTGGCCTGGTCCACCACGGCATGAGCCGCAATGGCCTCATTGAGCTGGGAGGCAGCACGCTGTGCGTCGAGGCGTGACAGAACGGTCATCGATCACTCCTCGGACGCAGCGTATACACTACGTATAAACGTACAATGACGCGTAACTCTCCGCGCCGGTGGCCGTCAGATGGCGTCACGATCGTGGTGGTACGCCATCGGGATGCAGCGGCGGTCTCCAGCCGCTGCCTGGAATGTATTCTCGCACGACCCTCGCGGGCACACCGGCCACGACGCAGCGGTCCGGCACCTTGCCGCGGACAACGGATCCCGCCGCGACCACCACGTTCCGGCCGATCCTGGCGCCAGGGAGGACGATGACCCCGGCGCCCAGCCAGGCGCCTGAGGCGATGGAGACCGTGTCATTGCTCGGCCACTGCCTGCCGATCGGGACATCTGGGTCGGTATATCCGTGATTCTGATCCGTGATGAAGACATATGGGCCGGTGAACACGTCGTTACCGATTTCGACGGAGCTGTGCGCGACAATGTGACTGCCGCGCCCGATCACGCAGCGGTCGCCGATCCTCAGCACCGGCCGTGCTCCAAGATCCTGACCAGGGACCATACCGGCACACATGGTGACGTGCATGCCGATCATGGTGTCCTCGCCGACCTCGATCCAGCGCTCGCCGAACACGGCGCCGGTAGGAAACGCCATGCTGCTGCCATGGCCGAACCGGGCGAACCGTCGCCCAGCCGGCGGTCTCCGCAGTGATCAGCGCGGCCGATTGCACAACCTGCCAGCCGCGGTGCAGCAGCCCGGCGACAACATCGCGCAGCAGCGCCCGCGGTGCGCGCCTGGCAGGCCGGGGCGCCGGCGCCCCACGCCACGACACGGCGGCTACCGTATCGGTACTTGACTCGAGGCGGCGAGCTGACCACAGGCCCCGTCGATCTCGCGGCCGCGGGTATCGCGCACGGTGACGGGAAGGCCGCAGGCCTCAAGGCGCCCCGCAAACCGGGCCGCCACCTCCGGCTCCGGCGCCGTCCACCTGGATCCCGGCGTTGGGTTCAGCGGGATCAGGTTGACATGAGCGAGCCGACCCGAGAGCAGCGTGCCCAGCATGTCGGCCCGCCACGCCTGATCATTTACGTCGCGGATCAGGGCATACTCGATCGACACCCGGCGCCGCGTCGCGGCCGCATACGACCACGCCGCGTCGAGTACCGCCGCCACCTTCCAGCGGGCGTTGACGGGGACAAGCTCGTCGCGTAGGTCGTCATCGGGCGCGTGCAGCGAGACGGCCAGCGTGACGGCCAGTTCCTCGGCGGCGAGCCGTCTGATCGCCGGCACGAGCCCGACGGTGGAGACGGTGACGGACCGCCGCGATATGCCGAGCCCTTCCGGTACCGGATCGGTGATCCTGCGCAGCGCGGAGATGACGCCGCGATAGTTGGCGAGCGGCTCACCCATGCCCATGAACACCACATTGGAGACGCGCCCTGCGGCCGCCGGGCACTCGGCCCGCCGCCAGCACCCGGCCGGCCGCGACGATCTGCTCGACGATCTCCGCGGCGGACAGGTTGCGGGTAAGCCCTGCCTGACCGGTCGCACAGAACGGGCACGCCATTCCACAGCCTGCCTGCGAGGAAACGCACACGGTCACCCGGTCCGGGTAACGCATGAGCACAGACTCGAGGTAGGCGCCGTCGAAAGCCCGCCACAGGGTCTTACGCGTGGTCCCGCCATCACACGAGAGCTCCCGCTCAGCGCTAAGCAGCCTGGGAAGCAATGTGGCGGACAGCCGCTCGCGCGACCGGGCGGGAAGGTCCGTCATCTCGGCCGGGTCGCGGGTCAGCCGGGCAAAATAGTGCCGCGACAACTGGCCGGCCCGGAAGGCCGGCTCACCAAGCCCGGCTACGACCGCCCGCCGCTGCGCGGGATCGAGATCCGCGAGGTGACGCGGTGGCCGCGGGCGGCGGCCCTCCGGCTGGGTCAGCCCACGGGGACCAAGCGTGTCATTCGAGGCAGTGCTTGCGGCCGGCATCAGCCTCGTGGCGGCCCTCGACGACCCCGGCTCTGTCTGGTCCGGGCCCCCGGCGGATGCACTATCACGGCTCGCCACGCTGGCTCCGTTCCTTTAGCCCGCCCGTCCCCCAGGGATAGGCAGTTGAAAACCCTTGACGATGTGGCCCTAATCTATGCGGTGACCTGCGACAAGTAAGTAGATTTCAGCCATGCAGACGCTGCGCAGGGGGCCCGCTCCAAGTCAGGCACCGCAGGTGATCCTGGCAAGTTCCAGCCCTTACCAGAGCCGTCGGCTATCCGTGCAGTACGACGGGGTGACTACGGCAGCCTACCTGCACGGCGACACCTCGGCCATCGCGGCGACCTGGATCGCCAACCACCAGCCCGCGCCGCCGACCACCGACCTGGGCAGGCTGAATGCGGGGAAAGCCCCGATCATGCCGGCCGTGCACACCAAGCATCCGCAGGGACGGCCGCCATTTGACGCGCGGACATTGCAGGCGCTGTGGTTCGAGGAGGGCGACGGCGTCGCCCTCCTCGAGTCGGCGCAATTGCTCGCCGTTATTCCAGGCTGGGCCGACATGACCCGCGGCATGCCGGGCTACAGCAGGGATGTCATCGGGCAGACACCGTTCGGGTGGTCACTCGACGACGCCTTGGAAGGGCTCGTTCCCCGCGTCGAACAGGCCCGCGCATTCTGGCAGTGGCGCGCGGAACAGGCTTCATGGGGCAGTTTCCAGCAGGCGGTGCTCGGGCATCTGATCGCCCGGCTCGGCCCGGGTGCCCACTACTGGGACGCCGGAAACGGCAAGCAGCCGCTGGTCGGTATCACAGAACGGCCGCCCACAGCGTCGCGGCCGTACACGGTGCTTTCCACAGTCGGGATGAGCTGCCAGCGCATGCCCGTGGTCGAGCAGTTCGTCGAGGATACGAGCAGATACGCGCGCATCGAACTGTGCCTGGCGAGCACCCTGCCAAGCGCACAGGCCGCGCGCATCTTCCTGTGGCTCGCGCCGTACCCGTGGCGGTCTGTCACCTGGTTCGGCCCGGGCCACAGTGTGCGCTGGTACGACGAACTCGCAACGTTCCCGCTCGGCGGCGGAAACGAGGCGGTGCTGCTGCTAGACGAGCCCGGCGGCCTGCTCGGGACTCAGCCGCCGGACCTTTCCGGCTTCTCGTTCGCCGGCGACATGGTCCGCTGGCTCTGGATCGTCCCGATCAGCGAGCGCGAACGGCTGCTTGCCAAGGAGCGCGGCTCGGCGAGCCTGGTTACCCAGCTCGCGGCGCAGGGCCGCAGTTTTGTCATCGAGCCTTGAGGCTGAGACACCGGTGCACGACTCGCGCGTGTCGCGCCGGGCGGCAGCCGTTCGGATCCAGTTCAGCGGGCCCCGGCGGGAACGAAGACGGCGAGGAGCAACCACGCCACCGGCGCGTTGATCAACAGTGAGTCCAGCCGGTCGAGCACCCCGCCATGACCCGGCAGCAGCGTGCCCATGTCCTTGATCTCCAGATCCCGCTTGATCATGGACTCGACGAGGTCGCCCAGGGTCGCGGCCGCGACGGCGGCGACCCCGAGAACCATGCCCTGCCAGAATCGCCCGCGGAGCAGGACCGGCACGAGCACGGCGCCCGCGACCACGCAGGCAACCAGGGAGCCGGCCAACCCTTCCCAGGTCTTCTTCGGGCTGATCGCCGGTACGAGCGGGTGGCGCCCCAACAGGATGCCGGCGAAGTAGCCCCCGATATCGCTGCAGACTGTAACCGTAAGGAACACGACCATCCGGTCGGAGCCGTCGCGAGAGGCCAGCATCAGCAGGGCGAAGACGGCCATGAGCGGCAGGTAGGCCAGCACGAAAATGCTGGCGGTCACGTCCCGCAGGTAGCCTGCCGATCCCCCGGTCAGCCGCCAGGCGATCACGGCGACCGCCGTGAACGCGACGGCGGCAAGCGCGGCTCGGGTGCTGAGCAAGTACGCGCAGGTCCAGATTGCCGCGCACCCGACGATCAGCGGAGGCAGCGCGATCCGGATATCGCGGGCCGCGAGCGCCCGATTGAGTTCCCAGCCGGCGACGCCGATGGCGGCGCGCCAGGTACAGCAGGAACGTTGCCTTGACCGTGTAAAGAGTGAGCAGCACCCCCGCGCCAAGGACAACGCCAACCCCTACCGCAACGGGCAGATTACGGCCGGTCCGGATCCGCCCGCGCTCCCGGCTTCCGCTGGCGGCGCTGGCGCCATCTGGCCGGTCGTCGGGATCCAACTAGACCTCGAGAAGCTCGGATTCCTTGTGTTTGAGGAGCTCATCCACCTGAGCGACATAGGTGTGGGTGAGGTCGCCCAGCTCCTTTTCCGCCCGGCGGCCCTCATCCTCGCCCGCATCACCGTTCTTGACCAGCTTGTCGAGCGCATCCTTGGCGTGGCGGCGAATGTTGCGGATCGCCACCCGGCCGTCCTCCGCCTTATGCCGTGCAATCTTGATGTACTCCCGGCGCCGTTCCTCGGAAAGCTCGGGAAAAACCACCCGGATCACCGCGCCGTCGTTCGACGGGTTCACCCCGAGATCGCTGTTGCGGATTGCCTTCTCGATCGCCGCAAGTGACGACTTGTCAAACGGTTGCACCACGACCATGCGCGGCTCGGGCAGGTGGAACGAGGCAAGCTGGTTGACCGGGGTCTGCGTGCCGTAGTACTCGGCCGTGATCTTGCTGAACATGGCCGGGTGCGCGCGACCCGTCCGTATTCCGGCGAAGTCCTCCTTGGCGACCGCGACAGCCTTTTCCATCTTCTCCTCGGCTTCGAGGAGGGTCTCGTCAATCACTGCGGCTCCTGTGCATCGTGATCCCGCTGCCAGGAGGCTACTGGATACCCCGGCGTGCCGAAGCCCGCCGACCGCCTCCCGCGGCTCGCATCCATCCTCCTCCGCTCCAGCGCACGGTACCAGGATGGCACGCGCCGTAGCTGCGGCCACGGCTACGCACCGGCCGGGCAGACCAGCGTGCCGATCTTCTCACCCCGGATCGCACGGACGATGTTCCCCTTCCCCATCAGGGAGAAGACGACAATTGGCAGGCCGTTGTCGCGGCAAAGGCTCACGGCCGTGGCGTCGATCACCTTCAGGCCCCTGGTCAGCATCTCGCCATAGTCAAGCCGGTCGAACCGGACGGCCCCGGGATTCTTCCGCGGGTCGCAGTCGTAGATGCCATCGACCTGGGTTCCCTTGAGCACCGCACCCGCCCGTATCTCGAGCGCGCGCTGCGCCGCGCAGGTGTCGGTGGAGAAGAACGGGGCCCCGAGGCCCGCGCCGAAGATCACGACGCGGCCCTTTTCCAGGTGGCGGATGGCGCGCCGCGGGATGTACGGCTCGGCCACCTGGCCCATCGTGATCGCGGTCTGCACGCGGGTGTCGATGCCGAGCTTCTCCAGCACGTCCTGCAGCGCCAGGCAGTTGATGACCGTGCCGAGCATTCCCATGTAGTCAGCACGGGCACGGTCGATGCCCCGCTCGGACAAAACCTCGCCGCGGAACATGTTGCCGCCGCCGATCACGGCCGCGACCTGCACGCCTTCCCGAACGGCCGCAGCAACCTCCCCGGCGATATGGACAACGGCGTCGGGGTCGATTCCCGGCGGCTTACCGCCCGCGAACGCCTCACCTGAGAGCTTGAGGACCACCCGGCGCCAGTTCCGGTGCACGTGCGCCAGTGGCCGCGAGGCGGGCGCGAACTCGCGCTCATCCGACAGCGGGAACGCTCCCGGCCGTGGACCCACGGCGGCGTCCTGACCGAGCACAGGACCCGGACCTGGGTGCTGAGTCACTTCCGGCTCGGCGATCCCGCAATGATCCGGCCGGGACTGCACCCTTCCTGCGTGGCCCGGGCTGGCGTGGCCCGGGCTGGCGTGGTCCGGGCTGGCGTGGTCCGGGCGAGCGTGGTGCGGGCGAGCGTGGTGCGGACTAGGGCCAGCGGCGGAAGCCGGAGCGGGCAAAGGAGCCCGGCCGGTGATCGTCACGTCACTCTCCTGCACGGCCATGGCATCCCTCTCCCGTCACTTCTGGCGCTATTCACATTGTGGGCCCTCCGGCGTCACGCTTCGCCAATCTTGAAGCGAACGAAGCCGCGCACGGTCGTACCAGCCTCGGCGAGCAACTGCTTGACCGTCTTCTTCGGATCCTTAACGTATGCCTGCTCGACAAGAGCCACGTCCTTGAGGAATGACTTCAGCCGCCCTTCGACAATCTTCGGGATCGCCTTCTCGGGCTTACCCTCGTCCCGTGTGATCTGCTCCGCGATCCGGCGCTCCTTCTCCAGCACCTCCGCGGGCACGTCCTCGGTGCGCACGTAGGACGGCCGCATCGCGGCCACCTGCTGCGCCAGATCCTTCGCCAGCTGGGCGTTCTCGGCCTCGAGCTGTACCAGCACGCCGACCGTCGGGGGCAGCGACGGATCCGACTTGTGGAGATAGCTCGCGATGTATCCGCCTTCAAACCGCGCGAACCGGCCGAGTTCGACCTTCTCCTTGATCGCGGCGCTTGCTTCCTCGATGCGCTGCTGCACGGTGCTGCCCGGCTTCACCTCGGCACCGAGCAGGGCAAGCCGGTCCGAGGCGCCAGTACGGACGGCCGTGGCGAGGATCTCGGCAGCTGCCTGCTGGAAGCTGTCGTTTTTCGCGACGAAGTCCGTCTCGCAGTTCAGCTCGAGCAGCGTGCCGGTGCTTGTTCCCTCGACCTGGGCTGTCACCAGGCCATTAGCTGCGACGCGCTGCGCCCGCTTTGTCACATCCTTGGCACCCTTGAGGCGCAGCACATCGACTGCCTTGTCGACATCACCGGCGGCCTCTTCAAGAGCCTTCTTGCAATCCATCATTCCGGCGCCGGTCAGCTCGCGGAGACGCTTGACGTCCGCGGCCGTGACGTTCACCATTTCGGCCTCTCGATATCTCGTCAGGGGAGGTGTTCCCACGTTGTCGCATTGCTCGTTCGTGCTGGTCGCCCGCAGACGCCAGCGCCCCCGCCGCCGGGCCGAACTGGCCTGTGGCGCTTGCGGCGACCCGCTGCTGGCGGCGGCGCCGGCCGCCGTCGCCAGCCCGCGCGTCCTTTGCACTGCGCCGCTTACGCCTCAGGTCCGGAGTCCGTCTCAGCCGTGTCTCCCCGGGGAGCGTGCTCGCCGGCCCCGGCGTGGTCATCGGTTTCTCCGGCGCTGCCGCCCGCCGAGTCCTGGGCACCCTCTCCCGCATCAGATTCGCTCGCCGCTACCGGAACTCCTGTTATAGCGCCCGGGTCCCCATCCCCGGTGAAAGCCTCCCCGGCTCCGGGCTGAGAACCTCCGAGCAGCTCACGTTCCCACTCAGCCAGGGGCTCCTCGACGCCAATGTCGGCGCCGGTCACATCGATGGCCGGTTTCTCCTCCCCTGCCGCGGCCCCGGCACGCGCGATCAGCCCATCGGCGACCGCGTCCGCCACGACACGCGTCAGGAGCGCAACGCTCCTGATCGCATCGTCATTCCCCGGGATCGGATATGTGACTTCGTCCGGGTCACAGTTGGTATCAAGGATCGCCACGACGGGGATGTTGAGCTTGCGGGCCTCGCTGACAGCGATGTGCTCCTTCTTGGTATCGACCACCCAGACGGCACTCGGCACGCGCGACATGTCGCGGATACCGCCGAGCGTGCGGTCGAGCTTGTCGCGCTCCCGCTTGAGGTGAAGAAGTTCCTTCTTGGTCATGCCCGATCCCGCGACGTCGTCGAAGTCGATCTCCTCGAGTTCCTTGAGCCGCTGCAGCCGCTTGAAGACCGTGGCGAAGTTCGTGAGCATACCGCCAAGCCAGCGCTGGTTGACGTAAGGCATCCCCACGCGACGCGCCTGCTCGGCGACCGCCTCCTGCGCCTGCTTCTTGGTACCGACGAAAAGCACGGTCCCGCCGTGCGCGACGGTCTCCTTCACGAATTCGTAGCCAGCGTCGATGTAATCGAGCGACTGCTGGAGGTCGATGATGTAGATGCCGTTGCGCTCGGCGAAGATGAAGCGCTTCATCTTCGGGTTCCATCGGCGAGTCTGGTGACCGAAGTGAACGCCGCTCTCCAGCAGCTGTCTCATGGTGACGACGGGTGCCATGCCCGCAGTCCCTTCCTCTCGTGCGGCGCGCCGACAAGGCGGCCGCGTCCCGGTTTCTTCCTGGCGCCCGTGCGCACCTGCCGCCGGAATTTGCCTTTTCCGCAACCGGCGGACCGAGAGGTGCGTCCCGCCGGTACCGGTCCACAGGGCGGACCGCGGGCGGGCGCGCGAATTAGGGCCGTTGAAAGCCGGTGGACAGTCTACCGGCTTTCAACATGGATCCGGTCGGGCCCCGCTGGATAGCACGGCTGGGAGGGTGGGCACGAGCGAGGTGCTGACCGGATGTGCTCGCCGGTCGGCAGGCCCAGCCGCTCGGGGCCCGGTCCAGGGTTGCGGGCTATGCGCCGGTAGCCTCCCGCCGCACGGCCGAAAACAGGTGATCACTGTTATAATCCCGAACGGCTGCCGCCCGGTTTCACCCGCCAAGCCCGCGTATCGGCCCTGGTGCGCCCGCCTGGCTTGGTACCGGCTCAGTCAGGGTCAGGGCAACCCGTCGTCCGGGCGGTCCGGGTTGAAGCAGGCCGCGTACATGTCGAGGGCAGGTCCAGGAGTCCGCTGAATCGGCTGCCAGCACACGACATAGAGCTCGAACTCATGCGACCAGCGGACCGTGCCAGCGTCCCGCCTCGGTAAGGTGACGGCAAACTCCCGGCCCGGGTCGGGCGATGAGTTCTCCCATCGCCCTCACGCGCGAGGGTGCGCCTGGCGGTAACTTGCGATCAACCGCTCGGGCGAAACGTGGGTATAGATCTGCGTTGTGGCCAGCAATGCGTGGCCCAGGATCTCCTGCACGCTCCGCAGGTCGGCGCCCCCCTCGAGCAGATGGGTCGCCGCCGCGTGTCGTAGCCCATGCGGTCCTGTCTCGGGAGCTACCCCCGCCGCGCCGAGTGCGGCATGAACAATACGACGGGCCACCCGGGGATCCAGGCGGCCACCGCGCGCGCCGAGTAGTAGTGCCTGCCCGCTGCACCCGTTGACCAGCAGAGGCCGTCCCGCCCGACACCACCGATCGACCGCGCCCAGGGCTGGAATCCCGACGGGCACAGTCCGTTGCTTGCTTCCCTTGCCAAGCACACGGACGGTACCGCGTTGCGGATCCACATCAGGCAGATCGAGCCCACACAGCTCACCCACCCGGATTCCGGTCGCGTACAACAACTCGAGGACCGCCGCGTCCCTGAGCGCGGTCGCCGACTCCCCCGCGTGCGCGGCGGCATTGCCGAGGACGGCCGCCATGTCGCCGGCGGCAACAACCTGCGGAAGCGCACGAGGCGTTTTCAGGGTGCCGAGCAACGGGCCTGGATCGGCGACGAGCCAGCCGCGCCGGTTTGCGAACCTGGTGAATGTCCGCACCGCCGCGCCGCGCCGCGCCAGGGTGGAGCGTGCCCGGCCGGCGGCGTGCTGCTGAGCGAGCCAGCCACGGATGGCTCCGATGCCGAGGTCTTGCGGCCGGTCGGCACCCGTCCGCCAAGCGTGCTCGAGGAGCGACTCAGCGTCGCCAAGGTATGCGCGGACCGTGTGGCTGGAAAGCCCGCGCTCTGCCGCCAGGAACGTCCCGAACGCGGCCAGGCACTCCTCGAAGATCGCGGGCAGCGGCCCGGCCTTGCTGGCTGACTCAGCGGGCGCACTATGGCTGGCTTTCCGTATCAGCCTGCGGCCCGGCGGCCCCGGGCCACCGGGCATTGAGCCGTCCAGCTCCGTGTGCCCCGACTCTGGCCGACCGGTGCCCGCTGGCCGACCGGTGCCCGCTGGCCCGGTGCCCGCTGGCCCGGTGCCCGCTGGCCCGGTGCCCGCTGGCCCGGTGCCCGCTGGCCCGGTGCCCGCTTGTGTGGCGCGCTGCCTGAAGCTCACATGCGCCACGGTGCGCCGCTGCGGCTGGCGGAGTCAAGCACCGCCGTATCCGGCGAGCCGCCAGCCTCTCGTATGAAGGGATGTGTCGTGAGTTGTGGCAGACGGAAGGTAGATCCAGCGCTGCGGCTGCCGGAGTCAAGTACCGCGCTGTCTAGCGAGCCGCCAGCCACGCGGCCCGCGGGCAGCGAACCCGCCCGCCGCGAGCAGACTCAGGCAGCTGAGGGTGGTATCGAGAGCCACGCCGGCGGCCACCGCGATCGTCGCCGGGCCCGCACCACCACGGGCCGGTAAGGCTTCCAGGACCCGGGCCGTCACCGGATCAAGCTCGGCCGCCGCAACCACCGGGCCAGGCGAGGGGAGGTGTTCGCCCATGTTTGCCACGTGTTCAAGCACATCATCAGAGCTGGTAACGCACACGGCACCCCACTCCCGCATGATCCAGTGGCAGCCGGCCGAGGAATCGGAAGTGACGGGCCCGGGCACAGCCATCAGCAGCCGGCACAGATCCCTGGCATGCCTGGCCGTGCTCAGCGCGCCGCTTCGACGACTGCGGTGCTGACCTCGCCGAGCCGCTTGGCCACCTGCAAGTAGTCGCCGGCCGCCCACAGCACCTGGTGCAGGTGCCTGGCCTGCTGAAAGTCGTTCAGCAGCTGCGCCTGGTTCATGCCAGCGTCTCCGGGCCGCCGATGGGATCAGCGCTGCCCGCCGGCGGACCGGGGTCACCGAGGCTGAGCTTGTCGATCGCGGAGCGGACCGCGTGCGCCGACTGGTGCAGGCCGTGCCTTTCATCCTCGGACAGGGGGATCGGGAGCAGGCGCTGCACGCCGGTTCGGTTGACGACGGCGGGCACCGACAGGCATACCTCGCGTATTCCCGCGTAGCCGTCGAGCAGTGAGCTGACCGGCAGCACCTGGTGTTCGTCGTAGAGGATGGCCTCGATGATGCGGGCCGCCGCGAGGGCGACGGCGTAGTTGGTGTAGCCCTTGCCGCGGATAATCTCATAGCCGGCGTCTACGACCTGGCGCACGATCGCGTCGCGCCCGGCCGCGCCGAGCGCGGGCATGACCGGATCGTTCCAGCGCAGCACGGGGACCCCGCCGACGGCCGCGCTGGTCCACAGCGCGATCTCTGAGTCGCCGTGTTCGCCGGCGATGTAGGCGTGCACGTTCTGCACGGCGATGCCGCAGTGCTGGGCGATCAGCGACCGGAATCGTGAGCTGTCCAGCACTGTGCCCGAGCCGAGCACGCGGGCAGCCAGCAGGCCCAGGATCTTCAGCGCGGCGTAGGTGACCACGTCCACGGGGTTGGTGAGGATCAAAACGATGGCGTCGGGCGCGACCTGGAGCAACCGGGGGAGCAGGCCGCGGCAGATCGCCACGGCGGACTCGGCCAGATCGAGCCGGGTCTGGCCGGGCTGCGGTGGCGCGCCGACGGCGATGGCCAGCACGTCCGCGTCGCGGCATACTTCGATGTCGTCCGAGCCGGTCACCGTGGCCATGGGGACGAATTGCAATCCGTGGTTCAGGTCGAGTACTTCCGCGTGGACCCGGTCGGGGTGGCGGCCGTACAGGGCGATGGTCTTGCCGGTGCCCCGGAGCAGGCAGGCGTAGGCGAGCGTCACCCCGACTGTGGGCGCTCACGTAATTCCCCAGGCCTGCGCTCACGTAATTCCCCAGGTCCTGGCCTGTGTCTAGTGTTACGTGGTGTCCCCCTTCCCGGCGAGCGTGACACGCCCGGGCCGCTTGCTGGGCCTGTAGCTGGGGCCGTTCATGAATACTTGGTGGCTGGTATTGATCAAGCGGTCGAGAAGGGACTCCGCCACGACCGGGTTGGGGAACAGGGGGTACCAGTCCGCTGGTGACCTGTTGGAGGTCAAGATCAGCGAGCGGCCGGCCCGCTCGGTGACCAGCTCGTAGAGGTCGTCGGCCTGGGCAGCGGTCAGCTCCCGCATGGCGAAGTCGTCCAGCACGAGGACGGCTGGGCGGGTGAGCTCGCGAAGCCGTTTGTCCCAGCTGCGGTCGGCGTGCCCGCCGGCCAGGTGGGCCAGCGCCCGGCTGGTTTTGAGGAACCGGGCATCGACGCCTTGCCGGATAGCCAGGTGCGCCAGCGCTTGGGCGACATGGCTTTTCCCGACGCCGACCGGCCCGTACAAAATCACGGACTCGCCGGCCTGCAGCCAGCGCAGGGCGGCCAGGTCACGGATCTGGGCGGCGGGCAGCTTGGGGGAAGCATTGAAGTCGAAGCCTTCCAGGGTGGTGTGCTGCTCGAAGCGGGCCTGGCGCAGCCGCCGGGAAAGCGACAGTGTTTCCCGGCGGGAGATCTCGTCGTGACACAGCACCTGGAGGAACTCCAGGTGGCCGAGTTCCCCGGCGCGGGCCTGGGCAAGCCGGGCGTCGAGGGTGTCCAGCATGCCGGACAGCTTGAGGGTCCGTAGCGCCTGACCGAGCGCGTTGTGGTCGATAGCTGCGGTGACGGTGGTCATCACGTTCCCTCCTTGATCGCGGTGAAGATGCGCACGGCGTGCCCGGCGACCTGCCCGCCGGCGAACACCCAGCCATAGGTGCGGCTGCCGGGGGCGGTGTCGCGGGCTGGCTGGCCGCCCGCTGCGGCGGCGAGCACCGCGACCGCCGCCATCCTGGAAGCCGGGCCGGCCAGGCAGGCGGGCACCTGGATGGTGATCTGGTCCTCATCGATGGTCAGCGACAGCCCGGCGATGCCCGCGCGCTCGATAAACGCCGCCGCGGCGCGCAGCGCGTGCGCCTGGGCGGCCAGCGGCCGGGCCGGGATCACGCCGGCGGCGGCCTGGCTCGCGATGCCGGTGGCCGCGGCGGAAGGCCCGCTGCCGCTCGCGGCGACGGTAGTCATGACATCACCTCGCCGCCGCGCACCTGGTCAGCCGTGCCGGTGCGGTCCGTGCTGCCGATGGGGAGCGCGTCGCTGATGATCGCGCTCGCCGGGCGCATGGGCACGACGTTGGCGAACGAGGCGGGGCCGTGCAGGAACGCCGCCGCGCCGCCGTCCCCCGCCGCCGCCGGGACTTCGTCCCGCTCGGTCCCGGCGGCCAGGATGCCCCTGATGGTCCGGTAGGACGGGTCACCGGCGGCGATCGCCTTGGCGCAGGCCGCCTCGAGCCGGGACGGGTCGTGCTTGTCCGCCAGGCCGATCACGCCTTGCGCAGAGCGCAGCCGGTACAAGGCGTTGCCGGCCAGCAGCTCACCGATGACCTGCTGGCAGGCGGGCCCGGTCCGGGCCGCCTGCGTGCGGCACCACACCGGGGTGCGCATATGGAACGCGATTTTCTCCGGCGGGTAGTCACCGAAATCGGTCTGCTTGCCCCAGCTCTTGCGCGGGTGGGTCTTGACCAGCTCGCCGCCGATGAAGAACTGCACCATGGTGGCGGTCACCCGCACATCAGCGGTCTTGCCGATGTGCTGCCAGGGCAGCGAGTAGAGCACCTTGCCCACCCGGGCATGCAGATCTGGGCCGATCTTCGCCTTCGCCCAGGTGGCCAGCACGAACGGCGCCTTGGGCAGCGGCGTCAAAGCGTCCTTCTCGACCGCGTCGAACACCGCCGCCGGAGCCGCCCCGTCCAGCGGGCGGCACTGGCGCCGCCCCGCGACCTGCAGGCACCAGCGCTCCGCCTCGGCCTGCATCTGCTCCAGCGAGGTGAACTGGCGGCCCCGCCAGAAACTGTCCCGGATATAGGGCATGGGCCGCTCGATCCGGGCCTTGTCCCGGGGCTTTTTCGATCTTGCTGGGTCGACCAGCACGCCGTAATGGGCGGCCAGCTCGGCATACGATCGGTTGATCTTCGGGTCGTACAGGTCCGGCTTGTCCACCCCGGTCTTCAGGTTATCGGGCACCAGCCGTGCCGGGCAGCCGCCGAAGAAGGCGAACGCCTTCACATGGCACTCCGTCCAGGCGTGCTGGTCCAGCTTGATCACCGGGCACACGAACATGTGCCGCGAGCAGCACAAGGCCATCGCGAACACCCAGATCACATGCCGCTTTCCCGTCCGCGGGTCCAGCCAGCGGCCCAGCTGCCCATAATCGATCTGCCCCTCCTGGCCGGGCTCAGCCGGGTCAGGGCGCAGCACCCGCACCTGGCTGCGGCGCGCCTCCTCCGGCAAGTTCGCCGCCACATACCGGCGGAAGCTCGCGATGCTGACCGCCAGACCGCGCTCGTCGCACAGCCGCTGGTGAATCGTCGCCATCGTCACCCCAGCCTCCAGCTGGACGGTGATGAACTCGTGGTGCTCAGCGATCGCCGGCCAGGTCACCTGCCGCAGCGTCGTGTCGGTCAGCTCCGGGAACCACTCCCGGGCCAGCTCCGCCCAACGCGCCTCGCTGACCGCCGGCCCGCCCGGGCGCATCCCCGCCGCGACCGCCGGAGCCGTGTACTTGCGGATGGTCCTGCGATCCACTCGCAGGCTGGCCGCGACCTGGTTCTGCGACCGCCCCGCATGCCAGTGGATCAAGATCTCGGTGATGTCGACCACGTCGAAACTTCTCCTTGCCATCGCCCCCGTCCTTCCGACGGGGAAAACGTTCCTCGTTTCCCGATGGCCAGGCCCACCGCGACACGCACGTCATGCCCATGGGCAATTACGTGATCGGGGTGGGGAATTACGTGATCGCTATCCGCTCAACCCTGGGGAATTCCGTGATCGTCCACACCCCGACGTTCCCCGGGCCCACGATCGCGATCTTTGCCTTACCTGCTGCTGCATCAGCCATCGTCGATTACCTTTCTGGCTGGACGGCTACGGTCCGGCCCCAGCCGGTACTCATCCGCGCAGGCGCTTGGCTCACATCCGGGGCGGTGGGGCCGGGGCTGCGTGAGCTCTCGCGGGCGAATGCCAGGGTGATCGCGCAGGTGAGATGGGGACCGGGTGCTTGGCATTGCGTCTGCCCCGGCGCGGCTAGTGGGCTGAGGGGCCAGCGGCGGGAGCGAGGCCGGTGCGGCGGCCGAGGTGCTCGCTGACGAAGCGGACGGCGATGGAGCCCTCGCCGGCGGCCGAGGCCACCCGCTTGACCGAGCCGCTGCGGACGTCGCCGGCCGCAAATACGCCGGGCAGGCTGGTTTCCAGCAGGTAGGGATCCCGGGTCAGCTTTTCCCAGGCGGCCCGCTGGCGAGCGTGCCTGCTGAGTTCCGGGCCGGTGACGATGAAGCCCTGGCTATCCAGCTCAATCGACCCGGCGAGCCAATCAGTGTGCGGCTCGGCGCCGATGAGCACAAACAGCGCCGACGCGGTCAGCGCGTGCCGGGCCGCGGTGGTGACGTTCTCGACCACGACCCGCTCGAGCCGGCCGGCGCCGTCAAGCTGGCGCACCACGCAGTGGGACACGACCTCGACGCCGGGCTGCTGGGCGATGCGGTCGATCAGGTACTGCGACATGCTCGCGGCCAGCTCGGCTCCGCGGATGACAATGGTGACCCGGCATCCGTGATCGGCAAGCCAGGTCGCCGCCTGGCCGGCCGAGTTACCGCCGCCGATGATCACGACCGCGTCCCCGGGGTGGACCTGGTCCTGGGCTGCCAGCGGGGTGTAGAACACCCCGTCGCCCTCGAACAGGTCTAGGCCGGCCGCGTCCAGCTGGCGGTAAGTCACACCGGTGGCGATGATCACACACCGGGCCGCCAGCTCGCCACCGGAATCCAGCCGGACCACATATCCATCCCCGCGTCCAGAAAGTCCGGTCGCGGTGCCGGGCACCAGCAGCCTGGCCCCGAACCGCAGCACCTGGATGAACGCCCGTTCAGCGAACTCCTCACCGCTCACGCCCACCGGAAAGCCCAGGTAATTCTCGATCCTCGAGGTCGTCCCGATCTGCCCCCCCACCCCCAGGCCGTCGACCGTGGCGGTGGTCAGGCCCTCCGACGCCCCATACACCGAGGCGGCCAGCCCGGCCGGCCCGGCGCCGACCACCGCCACGTCGTAGATCTTGCCGGGCACCTTGCCGCTGCCGAACCCGGCGGCCCGGGCCAGCTCGGTGTTCGACGGGTTGCGCAGGACCTCACCGCCGCGCATGACCACGATAGGAGTCTGCCCGGGCCCCAGGCCATGGTGGTCCAGCACGGCGGCCGCGGCGGGGTCGGTCTCGAGGTCGACCCACACGTACGGGAGGCGGTTGCGGGCGGCGAACTCCCGCAGCCGCCGGCCATCAGGTGATGAGCGCGAGGCGACAATTCTCAGCCCCGCCCGGGCTTGAAAAAGCCACCGGCGCCGGCGCAGCGTGGTCTGCAGGATCAGGTCACCAAGCTCTTGGTCCCGCCCGATCAGCTCCTGCAAACGATCCACCGGGACCACCAGGATCGAGCCAGGCTCCTTGACCACCGCGGTGGTGAACAGCCGCTCTCCGGTGAGGATGTTCAGTTCAGCCAGGAACTCACCCGCCCCGCCGGTGACCAGCTCACGCTCAACCCCGGCCTGGTGGTCGACTACCGTGACTGTTCCGGACAGGATCACGATGAAGTCGTAGCCGCGATCCCCCTCGCGGAACAGCACCTGCCCAGCGGCTGTCGTCCGCACCTCACCGTAGCGGCCAAGCAACGCCAGCTGCCCGGCGGTCAGACACGGCGCCAAAGACGGATCAACCCGCGGGCCTGGGGCCGCCCTCGCCGTCAGCTCATCACCGGTCTCGTCCATCGTCCCCAGCCGTGGACTAGGCGCGCCTACGCACTAAGGCTAGCGGTGGCAACCGTGGCCTGGCCACAGCGGCCGCGCAATACCGGGAACGCCGCGGCCGAACGTACTGCCCCCGGCCTCCATCCTGGCAAGATCAGCGACCCCGGCCGATCCTCCGAGCGCAGGTGGCCACCTGTCGTCCAGCCCGGTCTGCCACTTCGAAACAGCAAGGTGATCAAGGCCTGCCCTTGAGTCCAAAGGAATCGCCAGTGCGGCCAGCATGCTTGCGCCGCAGCGGTTCAACGCGCAAAACACCGGCCAACTGGCGGGTGTTCTTCTGGCTGCGCAGGCGCATCGTGGCAGGCAACGAGAGATGATGCCGGACCGGGCCGCTGGCCTGGCGGGTCAGGAGGGAGCGTCGGTATGAACATGCGGAACGGGCAACGGCCAACGGATCCCATCGACGTGGTGGTGGTTGGCGCCGGTCAGGCGGGCTTGGCGGTGAGCTACCATCTGTGGGCGTTCGGCGTCGAGCACATAGTGCTGGAACGAGGCCAGATCGGGGAGAGCTGGCGCAGCGCGCGGTGGAACTCGTTCACGCTGGTCACGCCTAACTGGATGACCCGGCTGCCTGGCTACCTGCTGGCTGCCGGCGCCGGAGCGGACTTCCTTTCGCGGGACAGCGTGCTGGCCATGCTTGAGCAGTTCGCACACGGGCTGCCGGTGCGAACGGGCGTCGAGGTCGTCTCGGTCACGGCAGGCGACCGGGGCTAACAGGTGGTCACGCCGGACGGGATCGTCGCCGCCAGGGCCGTCGTCATCGCCGGCGGCGGGCAGCGCAGTCCCGTCATTCCGGCGGTCGCCAGTCGGCTGCCCGCGGAATTGCACCAGTGCCACGCTGGGGATTACCGGAGCCCCGGCGCGTTGCCGCAGGGCGCCGTTCTGGTGGTGGGCAGCGGCCAGTCAGGCACGCAGATAGCCGATGAGCTGGCCACAGCAGGACGCGAAGTGATGCTCGCAACCGGCAGGGTGGCCAGGGTGCCCCGCAGCTACCGGGGACGCGATATCCACGAATGGTCGGTGGATCTCGGGCTCTATGACCAGCCTGTCGAGGCGATAACCGATCCGGCCGAGTTCCGCGAACCTCATCCGATGCTGTCTGGTGCGCGGGGCGGGCACACCGTCGCGTTGCAGCAGTTGTCCCGCGACGGCGTGCGGCTCCTCGGCAGGCTGATCGACGCTGAGGGCACCAGGCTCAGGTTCGCGCCGGACTTGCCGGAGAACATGCGTTACGCAGACCAGCGAGCCACCGGGGTCCGTCGCGCCGTCGACGAGTACGTGGCCAGAGCGGGGATTGCGGCACCGCCGCCGGACACCGATCCTGTCGAGCGTCCGCTGTGCGGGCCGCAGGACTCTCCGCTGCAGCTGGACAGCCACGCTGAGCAGATCAGCTCGGTTATCTGGTGCACTGGCTTCGGGCCGGACACAGCATGGCTGGACGTGCACCTGCTCGGGCCCGGCGGCAGGCTGGCGCACACCCGTGGGGTTACCGCATTCCCCGGCCTTTACGTGGCCGGCTATCCGTGGCTGTCGAATCGCGGCTCCGGGCTTCTGTACGGGGTCGCCGCCGACGCCGCCCGCGTCGCCCAGCACGTCGCCGCTGCGGCAGGTCGGCGGATCCCACCGCTGCCAGCACCCACTGATCCGGCGGTAGCAGAGAAAGCCGCTTTCTGAACGGAAGGCAGGACAACGCTGTGAATACTCCATATATCACCACAGAACGGCCGATGACCTTGCTACCCGACGAGCCGTTGCGGCTTGAGCGGCTGATTCGGGCGGGGACGATCCATTCCACGACCGGCGAGGTGTACCGCTGCGTTGGCCCGGGACCCAGCCGACGACCGGGATTATCCACACGCGAAGTGGGCAGCCGGTTGCGCACGGTCAGCCGACTCGCCGATGCAATCGGCGCAGCGGGAGCCGAGCCGGCCGCTGTCACCCACTACAGCGGCGGGCCAGAACGCGTCGGGCCTAGTGTCCCGCGCCGTAAGTTAGCCGAATATTTCTAGCAGGGACTTCGCCCGATTGTAAGGTCTTCACCAGTGCTGATGATCTCTGATTTATATGAACGATTTTAGGCGCGGGACACTAGGTTTCACGACACACCCCACACGCGTAACTCCGCAAGATGAAGACGATTCAGCGCCTCGAAGGAGGAGAGCGGATGCCTGACACCGAGAACTACGAGATCCTGGTCATCGGCAGCGGCGAAGCCGGCAAATATCTCGCCTGGACGATGGCCAGCGCCGGCCATCGCACCGCGGTCGTCGAGCGGGAACTGATCGGCGGGTCATGCCCGAACATCGCCTGCCTGCCTAGCAAGAACATCATTCACTCCGCCAAGGTCCACTCGTTCACCCGCCGCGCAGCCGAGTTCGGGGTCGAGGTCGGGCAGGCGGCGACCAACATGAAGGGCGTCCGGGGCCGGAAGACGGCGATGGTCGACGGCCTGCGCCAGATGCATCTCGACCGCTACCGGGCCAGTGGAGCTGAGCTGATCATGGGCGAGGCCCGTTTCGCTGTGGAGCGAACCGTCGACGTCGAACTTGCCGGCGGCGGCACCCGCCGGATCAGCGGTGACCGGGTCTTCTTGAACCTGGGCACCCGCGCGACGTTGCCCGACCTGCCCGGCCTGGCCGCCGCCCAGCCGATGACCCACGTCGAGCTTCTCGATCTTGACCGCCTGCCGGAGCATCTGGTCATCATCGGCGGCGGCTATGTCGGCCTCGAACTCGCGCAGGCGATGCGCCGCTTCGGCTCGCGCGTGACCGTGATCGAGCAACGGCAGCAGCTCGCAGGCAACGAGGACCCCGACGTCGGCGCGGCAATCCTGGACCTCTTCCACGACGAGGGAATCGATGTCCTGTTGGCGACGCGGGTCCGTGCCGTCGAAGGAAAGTCCGGCCGCGACGTCCGCGTGATGACGCAGGAACCGGACGGCGGCGGTGCCGTCGACGGGACCGATCTGCTGGTCGCCGTCGGCCGTACGCCGAATACCAGCGGCATCGGGCTGGAGCGGGCCGGGGTGGAGCGGACCGAAAAGGGTTACGTCAAGGTCGATGAGCGCCTTGCCACGACAGCTGCCGGGGTGTGGGCGATGGGGGAATGCGCGGGCAGCCCGCAGTTCACGCATGTCGCCTTCGACGACTTCCGGGTGATGCGGGCCAACCTAACCGGGGGCAACCGCACCACCAGGAACCGCCTGGTGCCGCACTGCATGTTCCTCGATCCCGAGCTCGCCCGGGTTGGCTACAACGAAACCGAGGCCAGGCGCCGCGGTATCGGCTACCGCCTGCTCACCCTGCCCATGGCCGCTGTCCTGCGGACCAGGACCCTGTCCGAGCCACGCGGCTTCATGAAGATGCTCATCGCCACCGACAGCGACGAGATTCTTGGCTTCACCGCGTTCGGGGCGGAGGCGAGCGAGCTGATGATCGCCGTCCAGACGGCGATGATCGGCCGCGTGCCGTACACCAGGCTGCGCAACGGGATCTTCACCCATCCGACTGTCGGCGAAGGACTCACCGTCCTGCTGAGCAACCCCCCCACCACCCCCGCGCCCTAGCTGCTTGACGTTTCATGATCTCCAAAAGTTTGGGTTTTGCGGAGGGCTATGCCGCTGCTGGGCCGGGCTGGATGCCCAGGTGGCTGAACAGGGTGGCCATGTCGGTCCGGAGGTGTTCGTAGTCCTGGTCGATGGGCGTCAGCCTGGCCGGGACGTGGTCGTGCCGGCGGATCTGGACGCCGGCGAGAATCGGGGCGATGACGTGGTCCCGGAGGGTGAGCAGGGCCGATATGGTCCGGGCGGCCGGGCCGGGCAGATAGTAGCGGCGGGTGCGTGCGGGTTTGCCGACGAGCTGCTTGCCGCGGAGTTTGCGCAGGTCGTAGGCGGCGTGGCGGGTGTTGTAGGTGGCGTGGGTCTGCCCGGTCATGGCGTGGACCTTGGCGGTCATATCGGCCACGGTGAACCCGTCGGGAGATGCGGCAAGGGCGAGCGAGGCGGCCAGGGCGGCGCGGATATCCGGGGCTTGTGCACATCGATGCCGCCGACCCGGCTGGCGCACAATCGCGCGGGCAGCGGCAGCTGATCCGCGTGCCGTCGGGGATGAAGCCGATATCGACGCGGTCCAGCGCGGTGCAGAACCGCTGGCACATGCTGGCCAGCCGGGCGACGATCTGGGGGAAGCGCTCCAGTGCCCGGCCACAGCCCAGCTGCCTGGTGTTGTGGGTGATCGCTTCGAATCGAAGGACGCGCGCGCCTTTGGTGTAGCCCTTGAGCGTCAGCAGTCCGAAGTGGACTTTGAACACCGTCAGGTCCCACGCAGGTGTCTCGAGCACGACCCCGACCCGGGGTGTGGACGATCACGGAATTCCCCAGGGTTGAGCGGATAGCGATCACGTAATTCCCCACCCCGATCACGTAATTGCTCATGGGCATGACGTGTGCGTGTCGGGGTGGACCTGGCCATTGGGCAAGAGCAACCTTCTCCCCGTCTCGGATGGACGGGGGGGCGATGGCAAGGAGAAGTTTCGACGTGATCGACATTTCGGAGATTTTGATCCACTGGCATGCGGGGCGGTCGCAGAACCAGATCGCGGCCAGTCTGGGTGTGGACCGCAGGACGATCCGCAAGTACACGGCCGCGGCGATCGCGGCGGGGATGCGCCCGGGCGGGCCGCCGGTCAGCGAGGCGGAGTGGGCCGCACGGGTCCGGGAGTGGTTCCCGGAGCTGGCCGATGGGCGGCTGCGGCAGGTGACCTGGCCGGCGATCGCTGCCCACCACGAGTTCATCGCCGGCCAGCTGGAGGCCGGGGTGACGATGGCGACGATTCATCAGCGGCTTCGTGATGAGCAGGGGCTGGCGGTGTCGGTGGCCAGCTTCCGCCGGTATGTGGCGGCCAACCTGCCGGAGGAGACGCGCCGGTCGCAGGTGCGTGTGCTGCGCCCGAATCCGGCTGAGCCTGGTGGGGAGGCGCAGATCGACTATGGGCAGCTGGGCCGCTGGCTGGACCCGGCGACCGGCAAGAAGCATGTGATCTGGGCGTTCGCGATGGTGTTGTGCTGCTCGCGGCACATGTTCGTCCGCCCGGTGATCAAGCTGGACCAGCACGCCTGGACCGAGTGCCATGTGGCGGCGTTCGCTTTCTTCGGCGGGGTCCCGGCCCGGCTGGTCCCAGACAATCTGAAGACGGGGGTGGACAAGCCGGACCTGTATGACCCGAAGGTCAACCGCTCGTACGCCGAGCTGGCCGCCCATTACGGCGTGCTCGTCGACCCGGCAAGATCACGAAAACCACGGGACAAGGCAAGGATCGAGCGGCCCATGCCCTATATCCGGGACAGTTTCTGGCGGGGACGCCAGTTCACCAGCCTGGCGCAGATGCAGGCCGAGGCGGAGCGCTGGTCCGCCGAGGTCGCCGGGCGCCGTCAGTGCCGCCCGCTGGACGGGGCGGCCCCGGCCGCGGTGTTTGAGGCCGCCGAGGCGCCGGCGCTGGCGCCGCTGCCCAGGGCGCCGTTTGTGCTGGCTCCCTGGGCGAAGGCGAAGATCGGCCCAGACATTCATGCCCGGGTGGAGAAAGTGCTCTATTCACTGCCCTGGCAGTACCTCGGCAAGACCGCCGACGTGCGGGTGACGGCGAGCATGGTCCAGTTCTTCATCGGCGGGCAGCTGGTCAAGGCCCACCCGCGCAAGAGCTGGGGCAAGCAGACCGATTTCGGCGACTACCCGCCAGAGAAGATCGCGTTCCATCTGCGCACGCCGGTGTGGTGCCGCACGCAGGCGGCCCAGATCGGGCCCGCATGCCAGCAGGTCATCGGTGAGCTGCTGGCCGGCAACGCCCTGTACCGGCTGCGGTCGGCCCAGGGCGTGATCGGGCTGGCCGGCAAGCACGACCCGCCCCGGCTCGAGGCGGCCTGCGCCGCGGCGATCGGAGCCGGTGACCCGTCCTACCGGACCATCAAGGGCATCCTGGCCGCCGGGACCGAACGGGACGACGTCCCGGCGGCGGCCGGGGACGGCGGTGCCGCAGCGTTCCTGCACGGCCCGGCGTCGTTCGCCAACGTCGTGGCCATGCGCCCGGCGAGCGCGGTCACCAGCGACGCGCTCCCTTTGCGCAGGCCGGCGAGGTGAGGTCATGACCACGGCCATCACGAGCGGCAGCGAGCCCGCCGCCGTCGCCGCAGGCGAGGCCGCCGCCGGCCTGATCCCGGCCCGGCCGCTGGCCGCCCAGGCGCACGCGCTGCGCGCCACGGCCGCCTTCATCGAGCACGCCGGCGTCGCCGGGCTGTCGCTGACCATCGGCGACGACCGGATCACCATCCAGGTGCCCGTCCAGCTGGCCGGTCCGGCGGCCAGGACAGCCGCGGTCGAAGTGCTGGCCGCCGCCGTCGGCGGCCAGGCGGCCCGCAACACCACCCCCGGCGCCCGGACCCACGGGTGGATCAGCGCCGACGGTCAGATAGCCGGGCACGCCGTCCACATCTTCACCGCGATCGGGGAAACGCCATGACCACCGCCGCCACGGCCACCGACCGGGGCGCGCTCGCCCAGTCGCTGCGGGCCCTCAAGCTGTCCGGCATGCTGGATACCCTCGACGCCCGCCTCACCCAGGCCCGCGCCGGGGAACTCGGCCACCTGGACTTCCTCCAGGTCCTGTGCCACGACGAGATCTCCCGCCGGGAAACGCTGTCGCTTTCCCGGCGGCTGCGCCACGCCCGGTTCGAGCAGCAGGCCACCATCGAGGGCTTCGACTTCGCCGCCTCCCCGAAGCTGCCCGCCGCCCAGATCCGCGACCTGGCCGCCCTGCGGTGGCTGACCAACGGGGAATCCGTAATTCTGTACGGCCCGGTCGGTCATGGGTAACACTGCGCCTTTCTTTCATCGGGGTGTGTCAAACAGTCCAACTGCGGGGTGTTGGACCTGGATACGGAGCCCTTGGCGCTGTCCGCGGTTGACGATTACAGCGTTCAGTTCTCCGCGTTGGACCTTGTGCAACACGGTCTGGCGGGCGATCCCTAGTGCCGCCGCCGCCTGGTCGAGGGGCAGCCAGCCGTCGGGGACCTCGGGGCGGAGACGGTCACGCAGTGCCTGGTCGATGCGGATCCGCCACGGGGCGGTGGGGGTGAGCTGCTCGCCGGTGATGAACCCATCCCGCAGCCACCGGTAGATGGTGTATGTGCTGACGCCCAGCTGGGCGGCGGCTTGCGGGACGGTGACCACGGGCACATCCTGGCCGTCGCCACCGACAGTTTCAGGCTCGCCCGGTGGGCAGGCCGGGATGCGGTGGGAGACCCGCAGGTTCTTGACCCGGGTCTTGGTCCAGGTCAGGCCGGTCGCGGTGCGGCGCCGTTGCTTGGACAGGATTAGCGCGATGGTGCGGTCGTCGTAGTGGACGGCCAGGCGGCGCACCAGGTTGACGGTGTCCTCGCTGGTGGTGGTGGCCTTGTCCCCGCCTTTCCTGGTCATCTGCATGGCCAGCGTGGTGGTGGCTCCGCCCTGCCAGACGATGAGCAGGTCAGCGATCCGGTCCTCGGCGTTAATGGTGACCACGATGTGGTCGATGACCGCCCGGATCAGCTGCTTGCGTTCGACGATCGTGGTCGTGGGCGCGTCGAACACCTTGCGGACGTCGGCGCCGGCCGAGCGGATCCAGGCGACCTCGGCGTCGGTGAGGGTGACCGGGCGGCGGGCTTGCTGAGCGCGCAGGTCATTCTCGGCCCGGCGCACGGCGGCGAGCTTGTCTTCTAAAGTGCGCTCGAGAGTGCGCGCCACGAGCCGGTTCTCCGGCTCGACGGCGTCGTACTGGCGGTGAGCGCGTTCGCCCTCATAGCGGGCGCGTTCGACGGCGAGTTCGAAGACCGCCAGGCGCTGGTGGTAGTGCGCATCGGCCTCGGCCAGCGCCTTGGCGGTCGCTTCCAGCGATGCCGGCTCCAAGACGGCCAGCAGTTGCTCCAGGATCGTCTTCTCCAGACGGCCACCGCCGATGGTCTGGCAACCGCGGTCGGTGCCATACAGCTGTTTGGCCCGGGCGCATACGTAACGGGGGCTATTGCCCTTGGCTCCGGAGTAGCCGGTCTGCATGGTCCGCCCGCATTTGCCGCAGCGCAGCAGCCCCTGCAGCAAAGCCCGGCCTTCCCGGGGCGCTCCGCCGCCGTGACCGCGGGGCGCACGCCAGTTCGCGCGCAGCTGGGCGGTGTTGGCCTCGTACTTGGTCCAGGTGATGAATCCGGAATGGTGGTCGGGGATCAGCACCGCCCACTCCTCCCGGGGCACCAGCCTGACCCGGGTGGTCACCCGCCCGGAGGGGCCGGCGCGTTTTTCGGTGCGGGTCCGCCCGAACACGAACGCCCCCGCGTAGGCGGGGTTGGTGAGGACGTCGTGCACCGACGGGTAGGTCGCCGGGGCCCAGGTGATCCGCTTGGAGCCGGTTGCCCGCCGGGGCACCAGCACCCCATCTTCGCGCAGGGACAGCAGCACCTGGCGGGCCGAGCCGAGCTCGTCGAACCGGCGGAACACCGTGGCGATCGCCTCGGCCACGGCCTCGTCGGCGGTGATGACGACCTGGTCGGCTTCGTCATAGTCCAGCCCGACCGGCAGGCCCTGCTTCAGCTCGCCCTTGGCGGCCTTGTGTCTGAGACCGGCGGTCAGCCTCGAGCGGATCAGGTGCAGTTCGGCCTCGGACATAGTGCCCTTCAGGCCGAGCACGAGCCGGTCGTTGAAGTCGCCCGGGTGGTAGATGCCGTCAGCGTCGGCGATCAGGGTGTCGGTCAGCGCGCACAGATCCAGCAGCTGGTACCAGTCGGCGTTGTTGCGGGCCAGCCGCGACACCTCGATCCCCAGCACGATGCCGGCCTTGCCCAAGCCGACGTCGGCGACCAGCTCCTTGAAGCCCAGCCGCCCGTCGGTGCCTGCCCCGGACCGGCCCAGGTCGGCGTCGATGACCACGACCTGACGGGCTGGCCAGCCCAGAGCGGTCGCCCGCTCGGCCAGTTCGTATTGGCGGGCCAGGCTCTCGGTGTGTTGCTGGACCTGGGCCGGGGTGGACTGGCGGACATACACATAGGCGTCCCTGCCCAGGTGCGACGCCGTGATCTTCCCGGCTGTCAGCAGCAGCGCCGGAGCCGCCGGCCGGTGGCCGGGCTCAGCCACGGCCCGCGCCCGGGCCGGAGCTTTCCCCGCCGTCGATCAGGACACCGCGGGCGATCAGCCGGGCCAGCAGCACGAGTACCTGCGCCCGAGCCTGTTCCGGCAGCTGGGCCCACCGGTCGGCGGGCCTGCTCGTCTGGTCGATCGGCAGGGAAAGCTGGCAGGCTGCCGCTACTCTCATGGCGCGCAATGGGTTCACCTCTCCTGAAGTCGTTGGCCCGATCAGGGACGGGGTGAACCTATTTGCGCGTCCATGGCCGGACATGCGCATTGCGTGAAAGGCAGAAGGGACGGCGTCTCGCCTGCCTCATCATCGGCCGTCTGGGCGATCACGGCGGCGGCCTGCTCGTACTCGCGCTGATCGAGTCCCAGCCGTGGATACTGTGTGTTCAGGTGCCGCTGCCCATCCGCCCACAGGCGCCAGCAATCGGCGACATGCTCACAGGTCGAGCCTGTGACATGGGCGATCTCGGCCACCGAGACGCCGCCGAGCAGGGCCCGGTGAATGCTGATTACGGCGCACACCCGCATCCGCTCAGCGATCACCGATTCCAGAGCCGCCTGCCGCAGGTAATATGCCGCGCTCCCGCCGCCTGTCAGCTCCTGCACACTCGATGCGCCCAAGCTGGCGTCCAGAAGCTGCTGAGCCTGCCACACGTGCAAGTCACGGATCTCGCAGACGAACCTGGCCTCGCCGGTCCCGCCCGCCGCAGCGGCCGTCATCGGGCAGGCCGCCCGTCCGCGGCGTCCGAGCCAAGCCGCATCACCACGGCGCGCAGATGACGCAGCCCTTCAGGTTCCAGCACTACCAGCGGCCCCTGAGCTTCCCTGGCTCCAAACACATCGGTGGCCTCGGCCCGGATCGTGCCCGGCGAACCGTCAGGCAACTCAATGACCAGGTGCATCACGCCGTTCCACCGCTTGAACGACGCAGCCTTCACCAGCCTGCCGAACAAGGGATGTGTCTCGCTGGTGACCCGAACCTCGCACGGCAACACCGCACGAAGATGTTGCAGTCTGTTGCTGTCATTGTCGGAGTAGGCAAAAGCCATGTCGCCCAAGCCCTGGGCCACCTGGCCATCCGGCAAGGTGCTGACGCCCGGTTCCTCAAAACCAGCCGGGCGCTGGCGCACCTGGCCGGCGGGCACGCCGACCGCAGCTGGGACAAGCGGCTCCGCGAGCTCACCCGCCCAGCCGTCCTTATCCTGGACGACTTCGCCATGCGGGAACTAACCGCGCCACAGGCCGACGACCTGTACGAGCTGATCACCGAACGAGCCAGCCGCCCGCTGATCTTGACCTCAAATAGGTCACCGGCGGACTGGTACCCGCTGTTCCCCAACCCGGTCGTGGCCGAATCCCTGCTCGACCGATTGATCAACACCAGCCATCAAGTCTTCATGAACGGCCCAAGCTACAGGCCGAACAAACGGCCAGGGCGTGTCGCGCTCGCCGGGAAGAGGGACACCACGTAACACTAAGACAGGCCAGGACCTGGGGAATTACGTGAGCGCGGGCCTGGGGAATAACGTGAGCGCCCACACCGGGGCGAGGGGTGTGTGCCGTACTTGCCGGGACGGCGGCGGGCCCCGAACAAGGTCCGCAAGGCCGGGATGTCCAGGCGGGACCGGGTCCGGTCCAGCATGGCGTTGAACACCCGGTCCATGTGACCGCCGTAGGCAAACAGCAGGTTACGGGAGTATTCGGCCTGGTAGACCGGGTAGGCGTAGGTCAAGCAGGTCCGCTGCTGATCGGCCAGGTCCAGGCCGAAGATCAGGCACGCGGTGTAGATCCACCGGTCGATGACCTGGCCCAGACGCCCTGCAGCCGCATCCTGCGACAAGGTGTGTGCGATCTGGGCCAGGCCGGCCGGATCCGTGGTCTCAGTCATCAGCCATGCTTGATCACAAGGGGTGAAGGCAATCGGGCTATTCGGGAGAGCGGGATCTTCCCGGAGGTACCGATGTCTTCCTGTCGGTGATCTTCTTTGCTGAGATTCTCGGCGGACCCGATGATTGTGGAGGGGTCCGTGGGGGAACAGCGTCGGCCGTTGACGCTTGAAGATCGTGAGGAGATATCGCGCTGTCTGGCGGTCCGCCTGACGAACAAGGAGATTGCGGCCCATATCGAGCGTAACGAGTCGGTGGTATGCCGGGAGATCTCCCGTAATGGCGGCCGGGAGAAGTACCGGGCGCACCGGGCGCAGTCGCGGGCGGAAAAGGAGCGATGCCGCCCAAAAGCCAGGAAGATGGACGCTGATCCGGTGCTGCGCTGCCATGTGGTGTCCGGTTTGCGCAGCGGCTTCTCCCCGGATCAGGTGGCGGGCCGGTTGAAGTACGACCGGGCCTGCGGGCAGGCTGGGGAGGTGGTGTCGCACGAGGCGATTTACACCTGGATATACGCGTTGCCGAAGGGCGAGCTGTCCCGCCTGGGCGTCGAGCTGCGTTCCGGCCGTGAGCAGCGCAAGCCGCGCGGGCGGGCAAAGACGCCTGGCGCCCGGATTGTGGGGATGCGCTCGATCGAGGACCGTCCCGGCGAGGTCGCCGATCGCCAGGTGCCCGGGCATTGGGAGGGTGATCTCATTGTGGGGAAGAACGGGGCAACGGCGGCCGGGACCCTGGTCGAGCGCACGAGCCGGTTCACCGCGATCGTCCCGCTTCCGTTCGGCCGCACCGCCGACCGGGTGCGCTCGGCCCTGATCGATCAGGTCACGGATCTGCCGGCGCAGCTGGTGAAGTCGATCACCTGGGATCAGGGGTCAGAGATGGCCGATCATGCCGCCTTCTCCCTCGCCACCAAGATCGATGTCTATTTCGCCCACCCGCATTCACCGTGGGAACGGGGCACGAACGAGAACACGAACGGGCTCATCCGGGAATACATCCCGAAAGGGACGCCGGTCCCTTCCGATCCTGGGTTCTTGAATTCCGTGTCTCACTCACTAAACATCCGCCCGAGGCGTATACTTGGCTACAGAACGCCAGCCGAAGTGTTCGTCGAGATGCTTAGCGAATTTGCTTCCACCGGTTGACACCGCCATGCACTGAACGTTTCACTTTCATCGCTTACCGTCAGGCGAACTGCCCGAAGGGGCCATTCCTTCCGGGCGAAGTCCCGGACGGAACGTAGAAGCTTGCGGTTCTCTCACTCACAAATGTCGTCTATGCGGCCTGGGTTCTTGCGGTGATGCCGAGATTTGACGATGACCGACGCCAGCGCCGGCACCGAGACGGGAATCGTCACCAAACTCGGCCCGCGCTCAGTGGCCGGCACAGTTTCGCGGCTGACCGGCATGGTCAGCGCGAAGGGAATGAAGCTCTTCGCCGTGATCGATCAGAGCGCCGAGGCGCGCCAGGCCGGGCTTGCGCTGCGCCACACCACCCTGGTGATCTCGGCAGCGCGGCCGCCGACACGCCGGTGATGGCCGCGTCGCCGTTGGCCGCGCTCGACCTGCCGCTCAAGGAGCTGGTCTGGGCCGACGAAGGACAGACCAAGGTCTCCTACTTCGCGCCCGCCGCGCTTGCCGCCCGGCACCAGCTCAGCTCCGACCTGGCCGGAAACCTGGCCGGAATCGGACCCGCTCACCGACGCTCCTATCGTCCCATAGCTGCAAGGGCCCGCAGGGGTCGCGGGCAGGCGGGGGTCAGCACCGCTGCCGCGTTCTTCCTCGCCTGCGCCCGATCACATTGTGCGCAGGACTCCCCCGTCGACGGTGATCATGCTGCCTGTGATGTAGGAGGCGGCCGGCGAGAGGATGAACGCGGCCGCGCGCGCGAACTCCTCGGGCGTGCCGTACCGGCGCAGCGGGATCTCTGCGGCTTGGCGGGCTCGTTCGTGTTGCGGGTCTTCGGCGGCCTGTTCGAGCTGGGTGAGGCGGTCGGTAGCCACTGCGCCGACGATGAAGCCGTTGACGCGGATGCCGCGGGGCCCCAGTTCGTCGGCAAGCATCTTGGCGGCCATCGCGAGGCCGGGCCGCAGCCCGTTGGAAACGCTCATGTCCGGCCATGGCGACCTGACGGACAAGGAGAGCACGAAGCCGATGGAACCCGTCGCGGGCAGCACGGGCGCGGCGGTGCGAGCCAGGCGCAGGGCGCCGAGGAAGACCGACTCGAACGAGCTGCGCCACTGCTGATCAGTGATGGCGGTGAGGGGTCCGGTGGGCGGTCCGCCGACGCTCACCAGAACTCCGTCCAGCCGGCCGAAGCGGGTCAGCGCGGCGGTGACGAGCCGGTCGCCGGTATCGGGGTCGGCATTGTCGGCGGCGATGCCGACGGTACGGTCAGGCCGCCCAAGCCGGGTGGCGGCCTTGTCGACGGCGTGCCGGGTGCGGGAGGAGATGACGACGCGGGCTCCTTCACCCAACAGGATGCCGGCGGTGGCCAGCCCCAGGCCGGCGGTGGCTCCGGTGACCAGGAAGACCTTGTCGCGGAGGTCAAGGTCCATGAGATCTCCCTTGCGGTGGGCCGTGCCGCCATGGCAACATCATTGCCCTGCCAGGACCGGAAGACACCGTGCAGGTGACGGGGATGATTTCAATTGTGCACGGCGTCATGCCGGATGACCATGGTGGCCAGCTCGACGCGGGAGGCGGCGCCGAGCTTGCCCAGGATGCTGGAGACGTGGCCCTGCACGGTGCGGCGGGACAAGTACATGCGGGCGGCGACGGCGGGGTTGGACAGCCCTTCGGCGACCAGGGCGGCCACCACCCGTTCGGAGTCGGTGAGCGCGTCCCAGCCAGTCTTGGGACGGCGGCGGGGTCCTCGTACCCCGCGGTGGAACCCGACTGTGCGCAGCAGCGTCTGGGCTCTGGCAAGGTCCCAGCCGGCCTCCATCGATTCGTAGCCGGCCACGGCGCCGAGCAGCGCGGCCCGGGCCTCGCCTTCCCGTCCGGCCGTCGCAAGCAGCGGCGCGGTCTGTTCACGGGCCTGGGCGGCGGACAGCACCCGGCCGGCGTGCTGGTATTCGTCGGCGACCTCGGCTAGCCCTCGCACATCCTGGTCGGCCAGGGCACGGGCGTGCCGGGCTGACCGGCGCAGGCCCGGAGCCGGGCGCTGCGCGGCGTAGGTGTCGATGCTGCACGCGATGCGGTGAGCCGCGGCTGGGTCGCCGGCGGCGAGGGTGAGCGCGACCAGGTCGGGCACTAGATAGTGGCGCAGATACCGCAGGTGGTCCTGGTCGGCGTCCTCGCCCCACGCCCGGCCCAGGATCGTGGCCGCCTCCGCGGTACGGCCGTCGGCCTCCGCGGCCAGCGCCAGCGCCCAGGTCGGCATGTGCGCCGACTGGCGGCCGGGTGAGGTAGCCGGAGCCGGAGCCAGCAAGGATGTCTGCAGGCCGGCCAGCGCGGCACGGTCTCGGCGGTGCACCGCGATGAGCGCGGCCACGCCGCGCAGGTGCCGACCCATATCCAGCCGGTCGGGCAGGTCCAGGCCTGCCTGGACCTCGGCCAGCGCCTCGTCCCAGCGTCCCTGCACGAACCGCAGCCGGGCCACGCAGGTATACCGCCAAGCCAGGTAGTCGGTACCGGCGCCGCGCTCGGCCAGCCGGAGGGCGTCTTCGAAGGCTTGTGCGGCGTTGGCGTCGCGATCTAGTTCGGTCAGGCAGACGCCGCGGTGCAGGTAAGGCGCCAGTTGGGCGCTGGCCCGGTGGCCGAGCGCCTCGGTGGCCCGGATCGAGGCGTCGGCGTAGGTGAGGGCCTCCTCAATCCTGCCGTCCCAGATAAGGGAACCGGCCGCTGCGGCCATCCCATGCGCGAGCGCCTCGGTGTCGCCGCCGACCTTCGCGGCAACAACGCTTTCCTGCCAGGCCGCCGCGGCGGCGGCCGGCTGGCTGAGGGTGATGTGACACTGAGCATCCAGGCCATGGAACCGAGCCTGCTCACCGAGTGTGAGCCGGCCGGTTGCCAACGCGATGCCGATCTCCTCGACGGCCCGGTCCGCGGCGCCCTGGCTCGCGCAGGCATTGGCCAGCGTCCACCGCAGGCCCGCCTCGACACGCGGGCCGACGGATACCGCTAGCGCGGACCTGGCGATCCGCTCGGCCGACTCGAGCTCACCGGTGCGCAGCAGCGCGGCGGCGAGGGCGGCGCGCAGCAGGTGAGCCGTCTCCCCGCCCGGCGAGGCCAGGTCGAGAACCTGGCTGAGCAACTCGGCCGCCAGTGCCGGAGCGCGGGCGGTGAGGTCGTCGGCCATGCCGGCGAGCCACGGCAGCTTGGGCGCGGCGGCTGGCCCGGCGGCGAGCAGGTGCTCGGCGACCCGCTCCGGGGAGGCCCGGGTGGCCAACGCCTCAGCGACCTGCAGGTGCAAGGCCTGGCGTGCCGACATGGGCAGATCGTCGTCCAGGACGGTACGGACCAGCGGGTGCCGGAAGGCCAGCCGGTCAGGCAGCGCCGTGAGCACGCCGACCTCGGTCGCTTCCCGGACGCGGCCGAGCAGATCCGTGACCGGACGGCCCAGCACCGCCGCGAGATCGGCGACGCTGAAGGCCGTGCCCAGCAGCGCGGCGACTTGCAGCAGCTCGCGGGTTTCGGCGGACAGGAACAACCAGCCGCCGGGAGATGGCCATGCCCAACGTCGGTGACACCCCTGCACGGTCCGGGCCGGGCTCGATATCGACCACCCCGTCGGCCACCCGCAGCCGCATCTCCCGGGCCAGCCCGTTCACCAGCTCACCGATGTACAGCGGGTTTCCGGCCGCACCGGTGACCAGGCCGCGCAGCGCCGGGCCCGGCTGGCCCCCGGCGAGACCGGCGACCAGCTCGTGCACCGCCGGGTCCGGCAACGGCCCCAGCACGACCTGCACCGCGCCGTAACCGCGCCAGCTCCGCGTCAGGGCGTCCACATCCGGCCGGCCAGCCCCGCTCCGGTGCGCGGTGGCCAACAGCAGCGGCAGCTGCCCGGCTACCCGCGCCAGCCGGTGCAGCAGCAGAATCGAGGCCGGATCGGCCCAGTGCAGGTCGTCGACGGCCAACGCCATCGGGGATTCCGCGCACCACTCCTCGACCAGCGCCATGACCGACTCGATGACTGGATACTCCGCGCTGCCGCCCCGGATCAGCGCCAAGACCTCTGCTACCCGCCGGTCGCCGGCCGCCAGCGGCGCCAGCCACGAATGCACGGTCGCGAACGGCAAGCGCTGGTCGAATTCCTCCGCCGCGCCGGTCACCGTATGCGGAAGCAGGCCAGCCGCATCGCCGAGGACCGTCCGCAGCAGCAGGGTCTTGCCGATACCCGGTTCGCCCTCGATAAGGATCAGCTTGCCCCGCCCCGCAGCCGCATCGCGCGCCAGCCTGGCCAGACGTGTCATCTCGCCGTCGCGGCCCACCACGGCATTTGGTGTCAGGCCAGCAACACGGCCGGTCCCGGGCATATCCGCAGTCTCGCCGCCGTAGCGGAAAGTCGCAACAAACACCGTCAGCTGGCGAGTGTCTTCGCGCGACGCGGCCACCGGTCCGTCGCCCGACCAGCAGCCGCCACGGAGTTCTTCGTTTCCGCCGCGTACAACCTGCAGGAGGCAGGCGTCCGGGCCGGGGTGCGGCGCGCCGTTGCCGTTTCGATCATCAACATCGACAAGTCCGCCGGTGGCTACGGCCTGGCCAAGATCGCGCACGTGGATGCGTGGCGGTCAGGCCCGATCCCGGTGCGCATCGTCCGCGCCGCGCCGTCCCACGAGTTCGTGGCCCAACTGCTGCAGCCGCAGCGCTTACCAGCATCGGCGGGGGCCCTGCGGGAGGTAGGGGGTTCGAGGAGGCGATCACCGCGCTCCGGGACGCCGGGGCTATCTCCCGGGAGAGCGGCGACCGGCACCGCACGGGCGCGGTGCGGCGAGCTGTCGTTCGTCCGACTGGCTCCCGCACCGCGCCCGGCGCACTCATTTCGTCACGCACACCCGTCCCCGCTCCAGGGGGCAGTTCCCTGCATGGCATAGAGGCGCTCGAACGCCGCATGCTGCGTGGCCACCGGGGCGTTCTCTGGTAGCCCGCCAAAGCCGATGGATGCCCAGGTCGAGGGCATGAAGCCGTACAGGCCGCCGGCGCCTGACGCAGGGTTGACAGCGCGCGGGTTCCCGCTGCTTTCGTGGCTGATCACGCACGGTTCGAAGCTGCCGGTCCGCTGGTACGATGTAGTCCGGGTGGAAGCGTCTAGGACGATGGCGCCGTGCGGGCGGCTGGAGCCGACAGCGGGCACCTGAGGTGAGCTGGCCACGGTGGCTTGTCCGGTCGTGTAGGACACCGTGGTCGCCCTGGTCGTTGCGCCTGAGACGATAGCGCCGACGGCGAGGGCAGCGCCTGCTGCTGTTATAGCGATTGCGGAATACTTATGGTTGGGTGTCCTCTTTTTGGAGATAGTGAAACCTTCCAGTTGCGCACGTAATGTGCCGTGTTTCCACCCATTTCACATGTGCCCTCCGCCAGCGAGAGTCGCGGCTAAGGCATCGGCGTGTGGAAATGTCACGGGGTCTGGGTGACTGGTCACTTTGAAGACCATCTCGCACGCTGGGTGCTGTAGCTACCACGATGCCAAATTTCAGCCAAAAAGCTACCCCAAAAAGGGGGTAGTATCGGTATGGGTTGAATTATGCTTACATGATCGTCTGCGCGGAACCCGCTACCACGTGCATGTTTGGTGGCCGGAACCCGCTACGTTCCGCGGGATGTTATTAATGTCACAATATGACAGAGTGGATAAAGGGGCGTACTCTGCGTAGTTACTGCGTGGCCGCCACAGGCCAGCTGTGACTGAACCGTCACAGTATGACAACTCTACGCGTGACCTTTCGCTCTGGGATGCGGACGAACGCTATTAGGCGATTGAGCGGCTGATACGGATTGCCGACAAAAAGCTGAACCGGATAGCTAACCTCCATAAGTCACCCTTATTCTCGGCGGCCCGGTGATTCGCCTGTTGAGCAATTACACGGCTCGGCGCTACGCGTCGGACATTGAGTTACGCAGATTGCTGGATGAGCTCAGCCCCGCCGCCCAGGGCCCTGCCCCGGGCCGCCCTGCCCATCGCTGACCGCGAGGTGCCAGCCGTAGGCCGTGAGTGTGTTGATGTGCTTGGTCACTCTCCTGCATGGCCCAGCGCCACCGCGAAATGTCAATTTGGGAGCACCCCGCCAGGCGTCCATTGGCCCAAGTCCCACCCTGCGATGAGCTGCGCGGCCAGGCTCTTGCGGGCTGCCCCCGGCGACCGGCCGCCGGGCAGCCGGGTGAAATGATGCAGCCACCGCCGGGTCCAGACCAGGTAAGCGGCCAGGCTGCTCTTGCCCACTCCCGCCTCCGCCCGGATCATGACGTACCCGAACGGCCGTGCCGCGATGAGCTGATCGATCCGCTCGATCAGCTCTTCCCGGCCTGTGAACCGGGCCAGGTCCAGCTCACGCTCCAGCAGGCCCGGATCGAGGTACACATCCGGTAGCCGCTCGAACCCGCCGGCGAACAAGCTCGCGGTGACCGGCCCGAAGTAGTTGTGCTGCACATTCTGCCTGCCGCCGTGCTGCACACCCTGGGTAGCGGCGGCTGCTTACGGCCGGGTAGAAGACCCATGCTCGGCCGGACCTGTCTCAGCCGCCATGATCTTGGCCGAAGTAGTTCTCCTGCACGTTCCCATGCCTCCAAGCTGTACGCCCCGAGCACCGCTCAGGTCGACTGCCCCGGAGCCTGGCTGGTCTTCCTCTTGGTCGTTTCCGCTTGGCAGTACCGTGCCATCGTCCTGGCTCAGCCAATGCGTCAGTATCACGCCCAAGGTGACCAGCACGGCGAAGACCGCCAGTGCCGGGGTGAGGCTACCGGTCAGTTTGCCCCCCGCCGGGGTCGATGCCCCACACCGCGGCGACGTGGGCTCGCGCGGCCGGGTCGTCGATCCGCCGGTACCCCGGGAGCTGGTCGCACTTCTGGCCGTGCTCGCGGCCGCCCTGCCCGTTGCCCTGGCCGGTCACCGTCCCGTAACCGGAAAACGGCTTGCCGGGTAACCCGAGCGCCAGCGCCAGGTTGATGTAGGCCTGCGCGGTGTCCGTACCGCTGCTGTGTTGTTCCGCCCCGCGGGCCGTGATGACCATCGCGGATCTTGCGGTGCAGCCGGACGGCCTCGCGCAGCCAGCCGCGAGACCCACTTTTCGTACTTCCGGCTGCCGCCGCACCGGAACTGCTCGTCGAGCGGAACGTGATGGACGCGGCACCCCAGAGACGACGCGTGTGACTTGATGGCCTCTACCGTTCCGATCTCGCCCGGCTTCACGACCTGATGCTCGTCGAGCAGGAAGACGGGCACCCGTGCCGCCGCGATGAGCTCGTCGACCTGCATTCGCCCGGTTCGCTGGGCGGCCCTGGTGAAGCGGTCGGCGGACGTTTCCCGGATACGGTGTGCCTCATCGCAGATCAGCACTTCGACGTCGTTTTGCTGGGCATCCACGAAGCTGTTGAAGTACTTGAACAGGCTCTTGATCCGGGGAGCGCCGCGGCCCACATGCCGCCGCATCGTCTGCGTAAAGGACCGAGAGCCGGTTGCGTGCAATGCCGAATGGCCTTGACGATACAGTTCACCTAGCAGCGACAGCGCGATGACGCTTTTTCCGCTTCCTGGGCCGCCGGTGACGATGACGACCTCCTTGGTGCGGCCCCGCCGTCCGGCGCGAGCTGATCGCGCAGATATTCGAGAAAGGCACCTCGTCTGCTCTTGGTGAAGAGCCTGGTTCTTTCGGTCGTTGCGAATTCGAAGAGGTCGTCGACATCAAGGTCGGCTGCATTGTGCAGGTACGCGACGCCGCGTACGGCGTTGTTGTTCCCGCGCAGGGAAGCCACGAAATCGGCGATGTAATCGCAATAGCCTTGCACCTGAAGCAGCGGATGCTCGACCTCGCGGTGCATTCCCTCGACCACAACCAGCCGTTCGTTGCCCTCGTACAGCTCGGCCTGGCTCCACTGCTTGAGCTCGACGACCACGTATGCATCGCCGCCGCTGCCACGTCGGCAACCGTACGCTCTCAGCGCACGCTGAAGCGGTACGGCGCCGATAGCACCCGGCGGCGCGCGGCAAACGTCGGCGAGCCGGGCAGCCAAAATCTGTCCGGCAGGTGACGGGGAAGAGCCGCGCTGAACGTCAGTCCTTCCACGGGCCGAGGCTTGGGCGGGCCAGAGAAGCCGGGGCTGCGGTTCATGTTCGTAGCTCGCAGGTTGTATCCGGTCTCAAGCGGCTCCGTAGATGTCAGGGCTGTGATGGCTTGATTGCGGGTGACGTACCACCAGCCTCGGAGCGCGTCTGAGCGGTCGTGGGGACTGAACCGTTGATCTCCAGCGCCATCGTGTCGTGGATCGTGAGCGGCAATCTGGCGGCTCCCTCTCATGTGGGGAGGTCCGGGAAATCGAGTGACTAACCAAGTGACAACGGACTCAGAGAGTTCCAGCTCATTCCGGGGCCGCGGCCAGGACTTTTCCCCAGTCCTCACCCCCACCCAACTCCCCCTCGCCGACTGGTGGCTGGCGCGGGCGATGCGTTCGGCAAGAACTCTCGCGGCTTCTGATGTGGCGAACTCCCGCGTCGCGAGCAAGTCCTGAAGGTGCCGGAGCAAGCCTTCGCGAGCTTCGAAGGCGCCCTCTATGACCGGCTCAACGATGACCGCCAGTGCGGTCGCCCCTCCGGCTGGGACGATCGTGATAGACCGGCTAGTGTCATGCGCCTGAAATATGCGTATTAATTTAGTATGATTATCGGTGTGGGACGTCATGCCGCCAGCCTGGCGCTGGCTGAGGAGGAACGCGAGCAGCTTGCCGCCTGGTCGCGCGGGCCGGGCCGGCGTGCGGCGCGGGCGCGGATCGTGCTGGCGTGCGCCGAGCCGGGCGCGGTGAACGAGCGGGTCGCCGCCGAGCTCGGGGTGACCACGGTGACGGTGGGCAAGTGGCGGCGGCGGTTCGCGGAGGCCGGGCTGGCCGGGCTGGCCGATGGTGAGCGCCCGGGGCGGCCGAAAGCCGGAATGACGCTGACCGATGACGAGCGTGATCAGCTCACCCGCTGGGCACGGCGGGCCAACAGCGCGCAGGCGCTGGCGCTGCGGTCGAAGATCGTGCTGGCCTGCGCACGGGGGCTGAGCAACAAGCAGGCCGCGGCCGAGCTGCGGGTGACGCCGGGCACGGTAGCCCGGTGGCGGCGCCGGTTCATCGAGCGGCGGCTGGAGGGGCTGGCCGACGAGCCGCGGGCGATCAGGTCGAGGACGTCGTGGTGGCGACGCTGGAGGAAACCCCGAAGGACGCCACGCACTGGTCGCGGGCCTCGATGGCAAAGCGCAGCGGCCTGTCCAAATCCACGATCGGGCGGATCTGGCGGCGCTTCGACCTCAAGCCGCACGTGAGCGACGGGTTCAAGCTGTCATCTGACCCGCTGTTCATCGAGAAGGTGGTCGACGTGGTGGGCCTGTACCACAACCCGCGTGCGCCGTGCGGCGCTGACGATTCGAGTGGAGGTGAGAGACCTTCACCTCCGTCCCTATCGCAGTAGGGCGGCTGGAGCTGGGGGCAGCCTGATCCGGGAGGTGCCGGGGAGGGCGGGAGCAGCCCTGACAAAGCCGGGACGCGCCAGTACTGCCAGATGGTGTGGGTCCGGCGAGCGTGACGGAGAGGAGTACGCGAGGAATCAGCGTGATTACGCCCCTCGAAAGGTAAACCGGCTCAAATCTGGCGGATACGGGCCGGGCGCGGTGCGCACCCGCCCGATCAGGGGGCGGGGAACTTCCGGGCAGGCGAGTGGGTGCCGGCCCGGGAGGCCACGGTGAAGTGCTGCGGGGTAGCCGTGGCGATGCCGCAGGGGTAGAGCTGGGCTCCTCCTCCGTCGAGCGAATCGCAGTGAACACGGGAACCTCCCGGTCCTGCCCGGTCCCTCGCGCTGCCAGCGCGGGGGTGGCGGGCTGAGCCCGCCGTCGGCTGACCGGCCCGGGACGGGGCGGAGCCGCCGTAGTACTCCGAGCCGGGGAGAGCCCGGCACATGGGGAAGGGCGGCATCGGTTACGAGAGGGGAAGGAGGCTGCAATGCCGCAAGACGCGCCGCTGAATGGCAGCGCTCCGGATCCGGCCCCGGCGGGGTCGTGGTCTCGGGTAGCGGGGATGCAGGCCAAGCTTCACCGTCGAACCGGCGGCCGATCCTGGCCGCCGGTTCGATGACCTGTTCAACTTCGTGCACGACCCGGCGACGCTGGTCGTAGCGTTCGGCCGGGTCGCGGGCAACCACGGCGCGAACACTCCCGGCGTGGATGGCCTGACGGCCGCCTACGTCGAGGAGGCCGTGGGCGTGCCCGGGTTCCTGGACGACCTGCGTGCCCAGCTGAAGACGGGCACGTTCCGGCCGCTGCCGGTGCGGGAACGCAAGATCCCCAAGCCGGGAGGGTCGGGGAAACTCCGCAAGTTAGGCATTCCGACGGTCACCGCATACTGCGCGGTCGCGCTCGTCTGGTGAGGTTTCGGAATCCTTCGTCACGGTCACCCACCCGTTCCATCCTTTGGCGGGCCAGCGGCTGCGGGTGCTGTTCGAGCGGAAACTGGCCGGAGGGCTGGCGGTCAGCTGTGAGGGCGGGCCGCTCGGCTCGCTGATGATGCCGCTGGCGTGGACCGACCGCGGCCCGGCTGCGGCAGACGCGCCGCTGACCTGCGAGGTCCTTGCCGAGCTTGCCGTGGCGATCTCGGCTGTGCAGTCGCGACACGGGCGGTGATGTCGTTGACCTCCGGGATCGCCCCTGTCATCGTCTTGTGTGATGAATACACACAAGAACGAGCTTGCCCGGCTCAGCACGGCCGAGCTGCGCGCGCGCCGCGACCGGCTGGTGGCCGCATTGCCGCGGGCAGACGTGCTGCTGCCGGGCGCGCTGGTCGAGCAGCACCGCAACTGCGGGAAGGAGGGATGCAGGTGCACGCGAGGCGAGCCGCACGGGCCGTATGTGTATCTGCAGGTCGCCGGCCGTCTGATGTATGTGCCCGCGGCGCTGGCCGACGCCGTCCGCTCGCGGGTGGAGATCTCACGCCGGCTCCGCGAGGTGCTCGGGGAGATCTCGCAGGTCAACCTCGAGCTGCTGGCCCGGCGGGAGCTGGAGTAGCCGGTGCCCGTCGCCTCCCGGTCCGCGCGCTCACCGTCGCCGGTGAGCGCGGAGGCGTGGGCGGAGATGGTCGCGCCGCTGGCCAACATGGCCGAGTCCGCGCTTGCGGCCGGGCCGGCGGAGGCGTGCGGTGATGCGCGGCGAGCCGAAGGTGACCAGCTCCCATCGGGACCGCACCGCTGGACATTAGCGATGGCGCCCCGCCGCGCGCTGAAAGGCAAGGAACTCCTCGACGCGCTCGCCGCTAAGCTGCGCGTCCGTCAGCCCGCTCGCCTCGAGCCAACTACTGAGCCGCGCCACCTGGCGCAGCTCGTTGACGGTCGTCAACGGCGTGTAGCCGCGCTCCTTCAGCTCCAGCCGGTACGCGTCTGCAAACGGAGCCAACGGCCCCGTCATCAAAACCCTGCTGACCCTGCTCGCTGGCCTGGCCATGATTGTCTCCTTCTCTCGGGATCAAGAAGGACACAATGGTCACAGCCAACCTCGTTATGCCGACCTTGACGCGGCGATCGCCCCAGCTGAACAGCGGCTTCTCCTCGAGGTCGGCATAACGCGAAGGTCGGCATAATCGTGCACCCTGGGGCCGTGTCCGCGCCCGCCGTGGGAGATGCGGGCCTGCCACAAAAACCGGCGGAAGTTGTGTCCGACGTTGCCGAGCGTGAGCGGCTGGCCGGGCCTGCCGGGGAAGAACCAGGAGCGGCGACGCTGCGGCATCCTGTGGCCCTCCGCCTGGGCGCGCAGGAACCTCCCCCAGGAAGTATCCAGGCCGCGCGGAGCAGGCCGGTACTGCCCGGCCCGCAAGATCCGCCGCACAGTGGCCTCACTTACACATGGTGGCCGAGGCGGGTCAGCTCGCCGTGCACCCGGCGGTACCCCCAGGCCGGGTTCCCCCCGCCAGCCGCAGCACCAGGTCACGGACCTTCTGGCCGACCGCCGGGCGACCCGGCCGGCTCGGGTAGGTCCACTTACGGGTGATCAGACGGCGGTGCCAGGCCAGCAGCGTCCCCGGCGTAACCAGCCGGCTGTCCCGCAGCGCGGCTGGCAGCAGCCGGGCCAGGGCCGCCAGGACCGCGCGGTCGGCCCAGTCCGGCCTGGGACGGGCCACCTGACGGCGAAGCACCATCACCTCATGACGCAGCACCATGATCTCCGCGTCCTTGGACGCCTGACTGCGTCCCAGCAGGACCAGCCAGCCAACACCCCGGACCATGACCAGTACAGCAGACGGAAAGACACAGGCCGCGATCATGCCCCAACCCCGCCCACCGCACCAAATCGCAGCTCAGAGACCCTGCACCGAGTTCTGAAGCGGTACACGCCTTCAACAAAGACCTCAGCGCCCTGCGCGCCGCCATCGAACGCGCCGTCGCCCACCTCAAGACCTGGCGGATGCTGTCCGAAGAAGGCGGCCGCTACCGGCCCCCGATCACCAAATACCCTGAGATGCTCCACGCCGTCACCGGCTTGTTCTTCTTCAGCAATTTCTTTGAAGGCTTATGAATAAGGCTCCAGGTCAAGACTCCTGGCCGAGTTCTGGAACCCCACAGGCTTATTCGGGCGCCTCTCGTGGCATTTCGAGCCCGAGGTTCAACGGCATACCGAGCTGCCCAGGTTGACCGTCCGCCAAACCATCATTCTCCGGAAGCGCACCATGATGCCGTTCTCGTATATGTTCCCGGAGCGTAGCAATCATGACGTCGAGGTCGGGGCTAGATTTAGTAGCGCCCTCAAAATAAATAGCGTCACCTTCGGCAAGGCGTATATACAGGCCGATAGCTTCGCGTCCCGAGACAATGAGCCTAATCTTCTGGGTACCAGTGGTGATATGGCCCGCTGCATTGACACTTTGTCGAGCCGAACCTCGGCGGACCTTGTTCCGTGTGTGAGAGTGCTGCCAGAATATGTTGACCCGATCGTTAAGCGTCTCGATACCGTCGACCTGGTCGAGTGAGTATTCCCGCGTCTCATCCGTCACAGTTGCTCCGGTCTCCATATCTAGAACACACTCGTAGACCGGCATTCGCCAATTTGACAGGTAAACGACCATAATGTGGTATGCGGAGAACCTGAACTTTCCGTCTGTACCCCGTGCGTTCCGATAGCGCAGCTTATTCGCGTCGGGGATACCGACGAAAATTAGTCGCCAGTTCTCCACATCCGGAGAACCTAGTTCGGTTGGGTGTACACTGAGGCACTTAACTCCATTCTGTACGACCGGCGTAAGTGCCTCGTCCAGCCAATCGTCCATTTGTTTATCTGTGGCCCTGGGTGTTGAGCGGCGTAGGTCGCGTTGATAGGCATAGTATCCGACACCACCCCACGACAGAGCCGCCAGTGCCAGCAATCCTAGGGTCCAACCAAAATCCGCGATCGCCAGGATTAGAAGGAGTAGCCCAACAGCTAACTTGATATAGACTCCCACTGGAGCCCGTGGTTTGGGAATGAAGTACTTGCGAACAAGATCCTGACGTTCTTGCGGATTCATCGCGGATTCCCTCTGCACAGGTATTGCCAAGTCGGGCACTCTGGCGCTGGGACATGTCGGAGAATCTCTTCAGCATGCTGCGGAGAAATCTGGAGAGGCTCCTTGGCGGTGGCGGACGTGGGCACAAGGCCGCGCAGCACGTAGTAGTCCTCCCTCACCAGGGCCAACAACGCTTTGACGTGCCCCGCTTGCGGATTCAAGCTTAATGCTCTGTCCAGAAGCCTTACGACGGCTTCGATCACAGGTCTCGTGTAGCCGCCAGGCCGCTTGCCGCGCAGCTCTGCCAGAACTCTGTAGTAAAATACATCCGCCTCTTTGGGATAGTCTTGCAATATCCCGTTTAGGCGGTTCAGTGCATCTCCGTAGGCGCCATACTCGAGATCCTTAACCGCACCGCAGAACTCCGGATCCACCGACAGGCTCTTCGGCAGCAGATCTCCGAGCTGCTTCCAGAACCCGGCAATTGTCGCCAGCGGTATTATCCAGGCGACCATGCACGATGGGTCGCGATCAGCCTCGACGACCATGCCGACGACCCGCCTAGAACGAAGGTCGACCGCAGCACTGCCGCTGAAGCCCTCCACGATGCCGGAATGTCCATATTGTCCGTTGACCTGGAGCAGGCCATTCGCCACGGGGCCAGTGACACGGACGCGTGCGCGCTGTTCACGAGCGCCGTAGCTGCGCGGAAACCCGATTACCTCCAGCTCCGCGCCCTCGATGGGTGGGTTACGTGGTCCGAGTGGGGCACTCTGGACGGGTTCTAGAAGGTTGATGACAGCAATGTCGGACCTAGAGTCGGCGGAGTCACCGGCAGGCTGGAGCGTTTGAACTTTGCATCTTTGGGTTTCGTGCTCACCGCCGCGTAGTTCGACCCAACATTCCTTCGCATCGTTGATCACATGGGCGCATGTCAACGCTTCGTGACCGGTGACGGCGAAGCCCGCGCCGATCACGTTTCCCGGTGTGCTGTCGCCATCATTCAAACGCCGGATCCGTAACTGCCAGGACGAGTCCGGATCGACAATCATGGCGATGCGCCAGGGTGCACTGTACTAGGACGTGCCGAGTCGCGCTTCCACAGCATCTCTACGCCAAGGTTTCCCTCGATCGCGGTGCGGGCGATTACGGCACCGGCCTCAGCGGTCATCTTGATCCCGAACGTTAGCCTCACCTCGTGGGGATCAAGGTTGCCGCGGAGCACCGCCAAGGTCTTCGCGGCTGCGTCGTGGATGGCCGATAGTCGGTCTTCGAAAGCCGTGGGAAGATCGCGAACCTTGCCATCGTGCCGTCCAACCTGCCCGATCCCCTGTTCTGACTCATCAATCTCGAAGATCACCGAACTCGTCTCACCCAACGCGAATCGCACCAGTTCGGCCATAATCTCCGCCTCCCCCGGTGATAGAAGATGCTAACGGCATCGACTCACGAGATCGTGCCGAGCATTAAAGCTATGTTTTGGGTCGAACGCGCTGAAGTCCCTACTCGGACCCCCATATCCAGTGTAGGCGCCGAGGTCCCCCCGTAAGCATTCACCCCGTGCACGCCGGGTGATCTGTGGTTCGGGGTTGGCCTTATCCTTACGGCGAGATTGCCTGGGCGGGCGGCTGCCAGGGGGCGCCGAGCATGAGGTCGTATAGCACGGCGAAGGCGTTGCGTCCGTGCTTGCGGGCGGTGTCGAGGTAGCTGCGGATGTCGAGGCGGTCCTGGGTGACGTCGTCGCTAGTGAGGCGGCCGGAGATTTTCTGCTGTGTTTTCAGGGGGCGGACGCCGCGCTCGCTGATGTTGTTCGTGGGCCAGATGTTGGTGTCCGTGGTGAACCGCAGCACGTCGGCCTGGCGGTTCTTGCAGAACTCCAGCAGCTCGCGGCCCGGCTTCTGCTTCGTGCTGTTCTTCGGGCCTGGGACGCGGGGCACGCTGGCCAGCCCGGCGAGGACCGCGTGCCGGAACTCGTGCTCCAGCGGTCCCGCGGTGGCAGCGGGGATGGCGGGAAGCTGCTGGTCACGGGCGGCGTGCCAGGCATGGATCAGGCCGCGCAGCGCCCGCTGCGCCTGCACCGGCCAGACGGCATCCGGGTATGTTTCCGCGCAGTCCTGGTAGTCGCGCAGGATGTGAGCCAGGCAAGCCTGGTTCCCGGCGAAGTGCTCCCAGGACTCGTGGAAGTAGTTCTGGTACCGGTCGGAGACCACCACGCCGGCGAAATCCGGCAGGATCCCGGCCTGCCGCATTGTCTCCAGGCTGCGGGTGCCCAGGTAAAAGGAGGAGTACTGCCCGGTGAACGCGCCGTGGACGTATTTCTTCTCCCCGGCCGGCCCGGACCGCAGCGTCGTCCCATCGAACCCCGCCACGGCCGCGGCGGTGATCAGGGTGCGGATCAGCCGCACCACCTCCGCGGCCAGGTCCGCGGCCTTGCGCAGGCACGAGTGGATGAACCCCGCCGAGATGTCCGCGCCGGCCATGCCGGCGATCAGGTCCCGGCACCGCTCGACCGGGACGTGCTGGAAGACGACCAGGTAAACGGCCAGGGCGCGCAGCCGCGGCCCGATGGACAAGGCCGCGTCCGGCACGCCCGGCGGCCGGGGCGCGACGTGCTCCCGCCCGCAGGCGCACCGCGTTTCGTGCAGGTCGTGCTGGACCCGCTCCGCCGGCGCCGCCGGAATCTCGTCCTGCTGATAGGACCGGGCAACGCCCAGGTCAGCCGCATCGGCCAGGTCCCGGCCGCACCCGCATGCCCCTTCCGGGTAATGGTTGTCGGTCCGGTCCGGGTCTTCCCAGCGCATCGCCGCCCCCGGCGCCCCGGGCTGCTTGCCCCGGTTCCGCTTCTTCCCCTCAGCCCGCTCCTGCGCACGCCGCTGCTTCCGCGGCGCCTTCCGCCCCGGCAGGTCATCCGACCCCGGCGGCATCGACGAGTTTCCCTGTTCACTGAACAACGAGCAGTGTTTCCGCAGTTAAGCGGACTGATGGCGGCTTCGGCCGATACGGTCACCGGTCATGATCGGAGAGCGGGAGCGGGATCTCGCGGCGCTTGTGGTGCCCCGGGTGGGCGGGCTGGTGAGCACCGGGGACCGGTATGAGCCGTTCCGGCTGATCGACGCGGGCGGGGCGGCAGCAGAGCCGGTGACCGCCTGTTTCCGTGATCTGCTGGCCGGGGGCCGGTCGGAGGCGACGGTCCGCTCGTATGGGATGGATCTTCTGCGCTGGTTCCGCTTCATTGATGCGGCCGGTGTCGCGTGGGACCGGGCCAGCCGGATCGAGGGCCGGGACTTCTGCCGGTGGCTGCAGGTTTCTGGCAAGCCTTCCGCGCCTGGTGCTGCCAGCGGGCCCTATTCACCGTCGGTGCGGGCGCATTCGGAGACGGTGCTGCGCTCCTTTTATGCCTTCCATCTTGATATGGGCGCCGGCCCGGTGATCAACCCGTTCCCGCTGGACCGGTCCCGGCGCGGCGGCCGGGCGCACGCGCATCACAATCCGATGGAGCCACGCCGTAACGAGCGCGCCGGACCGTATCGGCCCAGGGTGCCGTTGCGGGTTCCGCGCAGCATCCCGGACGAGGAGTTCAACGAGATCTTCGCCCTGCTGCCGTCGCACCGGGACCGGGCTCTCGTGGCGTTTTAGGTGTCGTCGGGGGCGCGGGCCTCGGAGCTGCTGTCAGCCCGGCGCAATGGCGTTGACGCGGGCAGGCAGGTGATCACGGTGGTCCGCAAGGGCACCCGCGAGTTCCAGCAGCTGCCAGCCTCGGCGGACGCGTTCGTGTGGCTGCGGCTGTCTCAGGTGGAAACCGATGATCTGCTTCCCGGGGCTCCCGGCAGCCGCTGTGGTGGACACTGCGGCGCCCGTTCCGCCCGCTGACCTACCACGGCGTGCACCGCATGTTCGAGCGCGTCAATGACCGGGCCGGCACGGACGCGACGTTGCACTCGCTGCGTCACACCGCCGCCTACCGGATGGCAGAGGATCCGTCGCGGCCGGTGCTGATTGTGGTGGGTCTCGTACTCGCGCAAGATCCGCCGCACCGGCTGACCGGCCAGGTGATGCGGTATGCCGCGGTCTTGGATGGTGAGTGGGTCGCGCTGGCCGGATTCGGGTCCGCAGTGCTCAGCTGCGCTGCCCGGGACCGGTTCGTCGGGTGGAGCCGTGATCAGCAGTACGCCCGGCTCCGGCATGTGATCAACAACCAGCGGCTCTGCGTGCTGCCCGCGGGCCGGCGCGCGAATCTCGCGTCCGCGGTGCTGTCGCGGCTACTGCGGCGGGTGGGCAGTGATTACCTGGCGGTCTACGGGCACCGGGTGCTGGCGGTGGAGACGTTCACCGATCCTGCGCGCCACACCGGCGCCTGCTACCAGGCAGCGAACTTCCGCCTGCTCGGCGACACGCTTGGGTTCTCCCGCAGCGCCGGGTCTTACCACTTTCACGGCAACACCAAGCGGGTGTGGTGGTACCCGCTGCACCGGGACACGCAGCGGATCCTGGCCGCTGCGTTCCGCCGCTGCTTAACGTGTATCAGAGGGGGGCCGATGTGAACGCGTTGCCGCTGGCCGGGAGCACAGGGCTGCTGGCGGTGCTGTCGGGGCTGACCGATCCGCGTAAGAAGCGGGGCGTCCGCCACCAGGTCGCATCGATCCTGACCATCGTCGCGGCGGCCGCCCTGGCCGGGTGCCGCAGCCTGCGGTCGGTTGCGGACTTCGCGGCGGACCTGCCCCCGGACGCGCTGCAGCGACTGGGTGCGCGCAGGCATCCGGTGACCGGCATGTTCATCGCGCCCAGCGAGCCCACCATCCGCCGCACCGTCCAGGGAATCGACGCCGACGAGGCGGACAGCCTGATCGGGCCGTGGCTGATGGAGCAGGTGCGGGCCGGGCGGCTCGCCGCCGGCCAGGTGCCCGGCTGGACCACCATCGCGCTGGACGGCAAGACCCTCAAGGGCTCGTGGGCGGAGCTGAACACCGGCAACGGGAAGGTCCGCCTGTTCTCCGCGCTGGTGCACGGCGAAGGGGTCGTGGTCGGCCAGCGGGCGATCCCCGAGGACACCACCGAGGTCAGCCAGGTGATCCCGCTGCTGGAAGCGGTCGCCGGCGGGGCGCGCACCAGCGACGGGCGGCCGGATCTGAACGGGAAAGTCATCACCGCCGACGCGCTTCACGTCCACAAGGCCAACATCGAGGAACTGACCGGTTACGGCGGCGAGTTCGTCTTGACCGTGAAGGGCAACAACCCGCTCCTGCGGGAGAAGATCGCCAGCCTGTTCCCTGCGGACGGGTCTTTCCCCCCCTCATCACCTCACGTTTGACCGCGGCCACGGCCGGACCGAGATCCGCTCGATCTGGTGCACATCAAGCGTCGCTGGCCTGGATTTTCCCGGCGTGTACCAGGCGTTCCGCATCCACCGCGAGATCTTTGACCTGCACTGGAACCCGCTGCGCAAGCCAGAGACCGTGCACGGCATCACCAGCTTTACCGCCTGGCAGGCCAACCCCGCCGACGTCCTCGCCCGCAACCGTGGCCACTGGGAAGTGGAGAACCGCGAGCACTATGTCCGTGACGTGACATTTGACGAAGATCGCTCCCAGCTGAGGACCGGCGCCGCACCGCAGGTGATGGCCACCATGAGAAACATCGCCATCAGCCTGCTCCGGCTAACCGGCTGGAAGAACATCAAACAGGCCACCGAGAAAATGTCCCGCCGCGTCGGCCAGATCCTGACCCTCCTTGGCGTCTAGCCCAGCCGACAGAAAGGAGATGGTTCACGGCGCTACGACTTTGACGAAGACCCTGACCCGTAGACCGACCGCGCCGTTGCCAGTGAGCGTGATCACATCCTTCCACTTAGGCAAATGGTCGATTCATGGGAAGATGCCGGTCTTATAGTCGGTCTGGATCTCCTGGGCGGCCGCGGCGCCAGACTCGGCAGCTCCTTCCATGTAACCCTCGAAGTTCACGGAGGTGTGCTCTCCCGCGAAGTGGCACTTGTTCGACCGTAGCCCCACGGCTCCGATCATCGACGTGTACTGCCCAACCGTGGGGCACGAGTACGAGCAGAGCAGGTTGGGGTTGTTCGACGGAGTGTCGAGCGTCGCCGTTCCCACGTACAGCTTTGAGATACCCGGGTACACCCTCTCGAGCTGCGATAGGAAGTTCTGAGCATACGTTTGTACGTCCGCTGGGTTCGTGAATGCAGTCGACCCGCCAGTAAAATTGACCATGATTCCGGTGCTGCCCGATTGGCCGCGCGTGACGTCCCAGCCGCGTTGGTAGCTAAGATCTGTGGACGTCGTCCCCGTGCTCACGCCCCACGGCCCCTTCGTGTTCCAGAGGCGCGACGTGAACTGAAGATGGAGCTTGCTGTTGGTGCCGTAGCCGAGATTGTTGATGATGTTCGTCTTCAGCGAGTCGAAGCCAGCCGCGCTGAAGTTCAGCGTCCGCAATACCGAAACCGGGATCGTCATCACGACTCGATCGAACACCTGCTTCAATTCGTTGCTCCCTTGCCCTTGTCGAAGCGTCAACGTGTACGTTCCGTCACTATTCCTCGCAATCGTGGTCAGTGCGGTGTTGAGCTTTATTGTGCACTTCGGGTAGGTGCTTGTGATATAGCTCGCGATCGCCTCGGGCAACCTCTGATTCCCGCCCGTGATGTGGTATTTCCCGTCAGAAAGAGCGTAGAGCGCGACGACTTTGTGGGCCGGCTGGGGATACATCACTTCGATCAGGTTAATGGAGCTCTGCTGTGAGGTATCCAGACCATTTTCGACTTTGTATGCGACATCGAGCAACCTGCCGAACCTCGAGTTGTGGCCGCCGAATACATAGGTCTCGATCCACTCATAGACGCTCATGTGGTCGAAGGTGTAGCCAGCCTGGTTGTAACCGTTGTAGAGGACGCTTCCGCCAGTCTGCTGGTTCTGACTCTTCAGTGTTTGGTAGACGCGGCCGAAGTCTGCGGTGGCCTGGGACACGGAGTAGTAATTGTTGAAGAAGAAGTAAGTGTCGGTCGACCTGCTCGGTTGGGCCGCCAGCAAGTTGGTCGTGGACAGACCAAATTGGGAGATTAGGTTGAGGATCGTCGTGTGGTCGCTATCGATCAGCTCGCCACAGTGCTCGCTGACCTGCCCGTTTTCCCATGTGGTCGTGTCCGAGTGCATCCGTCCGCCGACGAACCCCGCAGCCTCATAGATCGTTGAGGCGTAACCCGGGACCGAGCCAGAACCGGCCTGAAGCTGAAGCGCCGCGTTCAATCCAGCGATCCCTGCTCCAATGATTGCAATCCGGGGAGTGGTTGCCGCCTTCGGCCGCGCGGAGCATCCAAGGATCGCTGGCCCGGCGACCGCTGCGCTCATGGCGATCCCCCCGCCTGCCCTCAGTGCCTCACGACGAGTGATGGCGCCCTTACGCCGTTGTTCCTGGACTGCCCGTAGGCTCAGTCCTGTCCTGTCAGCCTCCGCGTAGTCGCTGGCGATGCCTTGCAGAAAGGCCATCAGCGGGGTACGCGCTCGAGCCATACTCTTTGTCTCCGCTACTACGTTAGGTAGGAGTGTTTTGATCCAGTGCGTCTGACCCGGCGGCCTTTCGTGCAACGTCGCGCGCACGATCGCCAACTTCTCCGCTGATCGACGGCTTGCGGCCTCGGCCCTGCCGCATCCGGCCGAACTTCGCCAGACCGTCGGCAGCGAACCGCTCCCGCCAGGTCGGCACCGTCATGGCCGACACTCCGACCTGCGCCGCGATCCGAGTGTTCGCTTCCTCGCCGCACCACGGTGGGGCCGGACCCCGCGGCGTCAAGGTCGTTCGTCCAGCCGGGCGCTCCACCTTGACCCCGCGCCGACCGGCCCCGCGACCGGCAGCTACAAGGAAGCGAAAGGAAAACGATCAGCTCACTCTTGACTGCGGCTGGCGGCTCACAGATACCGAACGACACGGCGGCCCGCACCCCCGCCGGCGTCTACGCCCGCACCGCCCAGCGCTTGCTGACCATGGCCGCCTGCATCTGGAAGAAGCCGCCAGGCCCTTGTCCACCGGACGATCATCTCTTCCCGCAATGCGCCGATGTCGCGGGCGTGACCCAGCAGCTCCTGCGCCACCACCGCAATCCACGACGGACAGTCAACCGCCACATCCACGCAGTAGTCACCGGAGAGCCCGATGCGGAGAAAACTGTGCTGCTGCACGCCGGGTTCGGGAGGGGGCCGTCGGAAGAAGAAGGACCAGCTCAACTGACACCTCGCCCGACGAGCCTACCTCGCAACCCATACGGAATCACTCATCTGGCGTCGTGGCGAGCGTCCCGGCCACTGAGCCCCAGGCGTCCCAATCGGCTTGCTCCACGCCAGCCTTGCCGTCATTGAGCGCGGTGGCCGCGGCCAGGGCGAGGATCGCGTGCGCGGTCGCGCGAGCGATGGTAATGGGCTCGTTGCCGTTGGCGGTGGTAGTGTCGGCCGTCTTGAGGATCTCCTCGGCCTCGCGGTAGTGCTCTGGTCCAGTCATGGGTATCTTCCTTTCTCTGATTTGTGGCGCTATGGAGAGAGGGCGGCCGGCGCGCACGCGGCAGACTGCGAACATCGCCGCCAATTCTTTGTCAGCCCGCACCCCCGGGCCCCTCGCACATTTCGAAATCTTCCCGGCAGGAACCCTTTGACGATGCCGCCGTCCACATGCTCATCGGAGAGGTACGCGGAGGCTGCGCCGGAAAAAACCATCGAGCATCAGGTGCGGGGCACCCGCCGCCCATTCCGCTTAACAGCGGGCACGGTGTATGGACGCTGCAGCGTGCGCTCGTAGAGCCGCACCCGTGCCGACGCGTCGCCAGACTCGGTGTCGTGGTGGTAGCACGGGTCCGTAACCTCGGCCACGATGAGAACGGTTCGAACTCGGCGGTCCAATCACGCACCGCCGCGGTGAGCAGCATCGAACCGATGCCCTGACCTCGCAGTCCCGGGCGGACCGCTAAGTACGAGAGAAGCTGGACGCGGCTGCGCGGGAACCAGTCCCCGAGGGCGCCGCCGAGGATCGTGGCGTCCGCCACGCTGACCGAGAGCACCCGGGTCAGACCGGCTCTCAGACCCTCGATCAGGTCATCCTCGCTGATCAGCTCGGCCGCCGGGAAGTTGGCGGAAAGCATCGCACGGTAGAAGTCGGCTGTTGATTTCCTCCCACGACGGTAAACGCGCGGGCCGGCTTTCATGGCACACAGGACGCCCACGTTGAAGTCGTCCGGGTTCACGGCCACCCGCCGACGCAGGTCGAAGATGGAACCCGGCTGCGGCAGCGGTGGGACATCGCTTGCCGACATGACCCCGACCTCACACCGGTAACCGGTGGAGCCGGTCGCACTGACGGCGAATCGGACGGGGATCTCATCTTGCTCAAGGCGCTTATGCACCTCCTGCTCGAAGTAGCAACGCAGATCCTCCTGGCCGGGAACGAACGGGATCTCGAACTCCCTCTCATAGACTCGCATCGGCTTCCTCTCCGCAGTTGCTGGCGAAATCTCGGTACGTGAATTGCTTCCGCAGCACGAGATCACCGGTCTCCGTCGCTGAGTAGATAGTGGGCAGGTTGACGCCGTTGAACATGTGGGCCTTCACCATCGTGTACGCACCCACGCCGGCGAACACGACTCGGGAGCCGATCTCAAGGGGTGTCTCGAAGGCGTAGTGCCCGAACGTGTCACCCGCCAGGCACGTGCTGCCGACAAGGCGGTGCCGGAACCCGCCCTTGTCCAGGTGGCCGACCACGTCGGGCTGGTACTGGTACTCGTACACCTCGGGCATGTGGTTCACGGTCGTATCAAGGAAGGCAAGTGTCTCACCACCATTCCTGGCCAGGTCGACGACGGTCGAGACGAGGCATCCGGCGTCGCGCACGAGGGCTGCCCCGGGCTCGATGAATACCTTTACGCCGTACCGGTCGGACAAGAGCCCGATGGCCTCACAAAGGGGTTCGACCTTCGCCTGCTGTGAGAACAAATACCCGCCGCCGAGATTCACCCACGACACCTGATGCAGGAGCGCATCGATCTTCCTCGACACGCGGCGCACGGTCTTGAGGAGCGGCTCGAAACTTCGCGAATCGCAGTTGGAATGCAAATGGATCCCGGCGACTCCCGACAGAGCCTCGGGGTCGCTGTCCGCCACACATGCCAGCTGGCGTATCGGCACTCCGAGCTTGGAGTGTGCCCGGCACGGGTCATACCGGGCGTCCTTGACGAACGAGAGCTCGGGGTTGACCCGCAGGCCGACGCTCGCCTCGGTGAGTGCCGGGATGAACCGGTCCAGCTGCGACAGTGAATTCAGCGAGACGTAGTCGCACAACTCGTTGAGGCGTGGAATCTCATCAGGGCGGAAGCCTGGTGTCGTGATGTGGACCGACCCTTCTTCGCGAAGCACAGACCGGGCCGAGTTTCCACCTCATTGATCACCGCGTCAACCGCCTCACCAACGCTAGCTTCAGCAGTCAAGATCGGCCCCTAGCATCATGCCCCGGCTGCTGCGCACGGGCGAGACGGTTATGACGCCCGGCATTCCCCTTTCTCGTCGCCCAGCCACATCCCGGATAGCTGCTCTCATCCAGACGGTGCATGGCTGGCTAGCACTTGGCTGACGCTGTCGCCACATAGATCACGCCCCACTGGAAGTTCACCTCCGGCAAACCGGCGGTCACCTGTACAGAGGGCAGCCAGCCCAGATCTGTGACGCCTCATCCGAAGAAATTCAAAACTGCGAGGCAGGCCGACGCTCACCATGTTAGGCTGAGCTTTCGTGATCTTGGCTGGCTGGTTCGAGGCCGTGGCCGGGCGCCTTTCCCAGTCCTGTCTCAGGTGCTGGCCGTGCCTGATGGCCCGGCTGTCCCGCCGGGGGGCGGGGTTCTACAGCCCCTGGTCTTGTCCTTCCTGGTCGTAGGGCTGGTCCGGCTTGGTTAGCCGGGGGCCGGTGCGATGACGCTGGTGATCAGCTGGTTCCAGGGCCACCGGGCGGCCGGGCGCAGCCGCAGGCGGCGTGCGCCGCGGACGAGGCGCCCGGTGGCGGGGAACAGGCGCAGCCGCTTGGGTTCCCAGCGGCGGGTTGTGCCGGCAGGGCGGGCATGGCCATCCAAGCGGGCAGTTCGCCGGCCATCGCGATGATCTCGCACCAGATCTGGTTCTGCGCGTAGTCCTGGAGCGGGAAGGTGCGCAACCCGGGCGCCGCGGGGATCGCGGGTGGTGCGGCTGGAGGACGGGGGGCCCAGATCTCCGGCGACGGTTGTGCGTCTGGGGTTAAATGCCGGGTCGCGGGGTGAGCTGGTAGGTGATGGGGCGGGTGTCGCCTGGCATGGCGGGCGGGGTGGCGTTGATCTCGTCGATGAGCAGGGTCAGGGCGCGGGCGATGCGGGGGGCGCCGGGTTGTTCGAGCCGGACGGTGATGGCGTCGGGGGTCCAGGTGATGGTGCCGGCCAGGCCGCGGATGATGGTTTCGCGGGTGATGGCGCGGTATTCGTCGTCGTCGCGCAGGTAGGCGTTGAGGTGGGCTGATAGCCAGTGCTCGGCGTTGTGGGCGAGCAGCCGCAGCACCATCTGCAGGCCGCGCCGCCCGGCGCGCAGCAGTGCGGTCTTCGCCTCGGGGTCGATGGCGTTGGCCGGGAGTTTCGCGGGGACCTTGCCGCGGGCCGCGGCGGCGGCAGCCAGTTTCTTACCCGCCGCGCTGATTTTCTTCTGCGCGGCGGGGATCAGCCTGGTGTTCTTGGCGGCGGGGGCGATGGCCGGGTCGGCCAGCAGTACGGCCAGGTCGCGCTCCGCGGCGGCCAGTGCCTTCTCCGCCTCGCGGACGGCCGCGTTCGCGTGCTTGCGGGCCGGGTTGCCGGTGATCTTGGTATTCGCCTCGATGCCGGCGAGGTAGTCGCAGATCTTGTCGATCCCGTAGTTCTCGCTGGCGTACTTGAGGAAGTTCTCCTCCCGCCACCTCGACTTCAGCCAGGCCAGGATCTCCGCCGGGCACGCATCGAAGTCAGAGGTGAGGATCTGCAGCGCCACCTTGCCGTGCTCGAAGAGGGTGATCTGCCGGGCCTCGCCGTAATCCTTGATCTGGACGGTCTCCTCCGCCCAGGCGATCTGCCGGGCGCGGCCGGCGTAGCTGACCGTGGTGATCACCGGCAGCATCGCCGGGACCGCCAGCGGGGCGCGCCGGTAGGTGACCCAGTGCGCGTCCTGGTCGCGGCAGTGCCGGAACACTTGCGCATACGCGCCGCCGCGGCCGGAGCCGAGCATGATCTTCGCTCCCGGCCCGGCGGCCTTCTTCAGTTCCGCCAGCGCCTTCGGCATGGTGACCGTCAGCCCGGACGGCTCGCCGGTCACGAAGCACACCGCCCGCCCGTCGTGCGCGGTGACGTGCGTGTCTGCGCGGCCCTTCTCGGCCCGGCCCCGCTTGTTGTTCCAGCCCTTGCCGACCGGCTTGGCGCCGGTATAGGGGACGAAATGGTCATCGACGTAGTACACCCCGGAGGTCACCGGGTCCGCCGCCAGCATCGCGGACGCGAACATCGACTGCAGCCGCAGCGGGTCGGTGCGGTCGGCGATCGCGGCCAGCTGAGGCCGCAGCGCCCGCAGCCCCGGCAGCACCGCCAGCCCGGCCAGCGGCCCTGCCTCCGCCGCGGCCAGGTGCTTGAACTGCTCAGTCGTCGCCGCCCCCAGCGCGAAGCACATGCTGACCGCTGACAGCAGCGCCGCATCCCCGGGCCGCCCGTCCTCCCCGCCCGCCGCAGCCGCCAGGATCTCCCCGGCGCCGGCCTGCCCGCCGAAGGCATGCAGCAGCATCGCCCCCGCATACCGCGACCTGAACACGCCCCCCGCGGACAGCGGCCACGCCCGCAGCCCCCCGGCAGGAGGCAGGCCAGCACCAGCACCAGGCCCCGGCCCCGGCCCCGGCCCGGGTTCCGGCTCAGGCTCAGGCTCAGGTTCGGGCTCAGGCTCAGGTTCCGGCTCGGGGCCGGTGAACAGGGGTTCCGCCGGCGCCCAGCCGGGCTCGCGTTCCCGGGCCGGCGCCAGCTCGCGCGGTCCCAGGGCGCGGCCGATCGTGGTGTGCGCCACCTGCAGCCGCCGCCCGATCTCCGCGTCACTGGCGCCCTGCGACCGCCACGCCCGGGCCTGCTCCCACTGCTCCCCGGACACCTTCCCCGGCGTGCCACGCCGGTCCCGCATGACCAGCGCCGCCGACCCGTCCCGCAGGGCCGCGTTATGCAGCGTCGCCACGTAGTTCTCCGTCAGCCCCAGCACCGCCGCGACCACCCGGCCCTTGAACCCCAGCTGCCGCAGCGCCGCCAGCGAGATGTTCCGCATCACCACATCGCCGGCGGCGTACTCGAACAGCACCACCCGCCCGGCCGTGATCACGCACCGGCCATCGTGCTCCTGCATGCGAAGGTCGCGGGGCTCTGGCATGCCCTCCAGGATCGCCGCAACCGCCGCTGACATGCCACTATCCTACCAGAGCTTTAAAAAATACGCACAGGAAAGCCCGGATAAAGCAGCATGTCACAGACTTATGGCTGTCCTATCGCCGGAGATCTGGGGCCGGGCTGTTGGCGCGCACGATTAAACGCCGCTTGGCCAGCGTGTCGGGTCTGTTCGCCTACCTGCTCGCCCGCGATGACGTGGAGGTGCGGCGTAACCCGGTGCCACGGGGTGTAGCGACCCGGCGGCCGCAGGCTGCGGGGATGCGCGGGTGCCGCTGTTGCGCACGCCGCGGACGCTGCCGCGGGTATTGGCGCCGGCCGAGGTGGATGCCCTGCTGGGTGAGCTGCGCACGCACCGGGACCGGGCGATGCTGCTGGGCGGGCTGCGGCGCTGCGAGGTGCTTGGCCTTCGCCTGCGGGACGTGCGGGCCGGTGAGCGGCGGCTGTTCATCGCCGAGGGCAAGGGCGGCCATCAGCGGGTGGTGCCGGTCTCGGGCCGGTTCTTCGCCAGCCTGGCCAGCTATCTCGAGCGCGAACGGCCCGCAGGCCAGCACCGGCCGGGTGTTCGTGGTGCTGCGCGGCCCGACGCGGGGCCGGCCGCTGACCGCCGAAGGCGTGGATCAGGTGCTCAGCGGTGCGCGGACCGGGCGGGGCTGGGCAGCGTGACCTGTCATCAGCTGCGAGGCTGGGATGGCGCTGGAGGCGGTGCAGGCGCAGGCCGGGCACCGCTCGATCGAATCGACCCGGGTCTAGCACCTGGCCAACGGCTGGCCGGCCGGGGACTACGCTCGGGCGGTCACCGCGATGGACGACAATACGGCGATCCTGCGGGATGTGGATGGCCGGGGTGAGCGGTGATGGTGGCCTACCGGCTGGCCACCGGCGAACTGGACCTGGTTGCCGGATACGAAAACGACCTCTGGGATATCGGCCAGATCCCTGATCACAGGACACGCTGGGGTTCGCGCTGGTTTTGCGCGCACGTCGGCGAGCCGCAGGCGTTCGCACGGCTGCCGGTGGCCGATCAGCTGGCGGCTAACAGCTCGGTGCACCGGTTCGTGTCCTGGCTGATCGCGACCCGCCGGCTGCGGCCCAGCCCGGATTACCTGGTGGCGCGCCGTCCCCGGCTGGGGATCAGCTTGTCGCGGCACTGGCCGGCGTTCCACGCAGTTTTCGTGAAAACCGCGGCCACGCTGGGGTTTTCCTTCACGGTCACCCGGGCGCAGTGGGCCGCGCTCGGCCAGATCTGTGCCCTGACCGGGCTGACGCCCGACCGGCTGACCCACGCCCGGCCTGGACGCGTCCCGCGATGAGCTGCTGCCGTTACGGTCACGGCTCGCGGCATGACATCTCCACCGCGATTTTCGCACTGGAGGCGACGCCGTTCCGTGCGGGCGTGACCGATGAGCTACCCCGCAAGCGCGCCTGAACCAAGGCCGATGCCCGCGCCGCGGCGTGGGCGAAGGTGCCGCCGGTCATGCGCGCCACCATGCACAACTACCTGGCGCAGTTGGCCACCACGCTGCGATCGGGCCGGGTGGACAACGTCGAGGCCACACTGCGGGAGTTCGCCGGTCTCGGTAACGGTCGAACCGGCCCTCGGACGCGCTGCGTCGGCGCGGGGATCATCTGTCTTCGGTCGCGACCAGGTGGGACCAGCCCGGCTTGATCCGCCAAGCGGCTCGGTGCCGCCCATCACCAAGGCAACCAGATGACTTCCAAGTCCCTGCGCATGCGCGATGTGCCCGCCGATGGGGAATATGGCAGCTGCAGCCGATGGCAGGCCGTGCGGCCGTTGTGGATCATTCAACCTCGCAACGGAACGCAGGCGGACGCGCTGGTGCGGCAGCCTCACCGCAGCGGGCTTTCGTAGCCTGACCAGCCGGCCGCCGACACTTGAAGAACTGTTCCTGCGCCACTACGAGCACGACGGCCCGGCTCGCGGCCCCGCCGCCGACAAGGACGGGGTCCTGGCGCTGCGGTCAGGCGGCGGTGGCGGCGAGGTAACCTGGCTCGTCGGCGCCGGGCTCGCCCAGATACCCGCCGCGCTGGTGGTGGCCGGGGTAGCAGCGGCGCTGTTCGGCCTCGCACCGAGGGCCAGCGTGGCGGGCAGCTGGACCGCACTCGGCGTGGCCGTCCTGATGCTCTTCCTCGGCGCCACGCTGCAGCTGTCCCACTGGATCCTGGACATATCACCATTCACCCACCTGCCCAAGCTGCCCGGCGGAATGGTCAGCGCCGCCCCGCTCTGATCTGGCTGACCGTCATCCGCCGCAGTGCTGGCCACGCGGATGTCCAGTACCGGGCCGCCCAGGTTGCGATCGTGCCGCTGTCGCAGGTCAGGATCGCGTCGTCGGTGGCGAGGTCATCGATATCGACGGTGGCGCAGCGCTATCTCGCGCAGGTGTTGCGGGAGGCGCGCCGTGGCGCGGGTCTGACGTCCGCCACCCAGCTAGTAATGGCGCCCAGCCAGCGAAAACAGCCGGGCGCCATTTTTGATCTTGTCCACAAACCCGTCGCTATGTCTGTGGCATCAGCCGGACCTCCTTGACTAGCTCACTCACCATGTGCGACCTCGTGTCGCAATGCACATCCTCGGGGTGACCGCGAGCCCGGACGGCGCATGGACCGCCCAGCAGGCCCGCAACCTGGTCATGGACTCCACAGGTGAAGAGTTTCCCGCCGGGCGCGGTGTGGAACGGGGAGCGACGGAGGTTATGGCTCATACCAGGGCGTGCGCCTACGCCAAGACACCCGCATGCGACGCTGCCGAGCGTGCGAGCAGGGCCAACTGATGGCGCAGCACCAAGATTTCCGCCTCCGTTGAAGCATCCGATCGTGCCAGCAGGGCGAGACCGGAAGACTGACAAAATTAGGTAGAGCAGTCGCACAGCCATGAGGCCCGATCCCGCCGTCCCTATCGGAACTTGTCCGGGCCAACAAGAACTCCAGGTCAACCAGCGGCTGAGTTTCCGGCACCCCACAGGGCATCGTCGCACGCTCGGCGGCCTGTTCCGCCGCAGCGGCGCTAATCGTTGGGCAGGAGTGTTCCCTGGTGAAAGTAGAGGCGCCATCCCTCTTCTGTTCTGCGCCACAAAGAGCTGTGGCGGGCGCGCCGCTGGCCACGCTGGGTGAGGTAGGTGACGAGCACGACATCATCAGCCAGGCGAGTGCCGGCCATCTCGGACGCAATGGCGGGCGTATCGTCGTTCCGCCACTCTGCGGCATCCAGAGCTGCCATCATCTGTGGCCGATCCCACTTCCGGCCGGAGGGGCCGAACTCGTAGAAGTCTGGGTGTAATAGCGCCTCGACTTGATCGGCTGATCTACGCACCTCCGGTTGAAGCAGCCGCAGCTCACTATCGATCACGAACTGCAGGACCTCTTGGACAGGGGCGGGCTCGGAACCTGCCCCCGGGCCTGCGCTCGGCCGGGTAGGTTCGGGCCTGGTGAGCCCGGCACGTGCGTAGACATCGGCCAGCCCGGCGTCGAAGCCGTAGGTTGCATCGCGCTCGGTAATGAAGCTGGCGCGCGATGCCCTGATCAACGCGGCCAGTCCGCCGTCGCCATCGCTGCGGCGCTTACGGTGCCAGAAGGTCATGTCTGGGATCCCGCTCGTCCTCACCTAGCCGCCGATGTCCCGATCTTCGTGGATTCTCGGACCGGGCCCCTATGTAGTTAAAGGCCAATAGTCAAAGGCTAATACGCCGTCGCAGCGTCCCGCAGGGCCATGGGGACCTGAACCGAAAATCGCCCACCGCAGCCGGGCGCGCGGCCGCACCCGGCGGAACGCTAGCGGAGCCGGGTTGGTTGAAGCCGCTGGTTAGGACACGCGACGAAATAAGCTACGTTTTAGGTTCCGTGACCTTTACTGCCTGTGGTACGGACGGCAGCGCGTAGGTCGCGGATTCGGTGGCGCGGACGTAAGCGGTGCTTCGCCCGCATCTGGATGAGCGGCAGCGCCGCCTGCTGCTCGGGGCAGAGGCGGAGGCCCGTGAGCTGGGGCGGGGGGATCAAGGCTGTCGCGGAGGCGATCGGGAGTGCGTCCGGACGCGATCGCCCGCGGGGCCCGCGAGGTGGGGGGCCAGCCGGAACCGCAGCGTAGAGTGCGGGCGGGGGACGAAAGAAGCTGGTCGAGACCGACCAGCAGCTGGCAGCGGAACTGAGGACGAGCACCTGGCAGCAGGCGATCCCTATGGGATCTACGACGTGGGCGTGAACAGCCGGGTGGGTCAGCGTCGGCGCCGACCACGACACCTCCGCGTTCGCTGTGGCGACGCTGCGCCGATGGTGGGATGCCATCGGCAAGACCCGCCATCCCGGGACCTGATCAGCGCTACCACCACGGCGACCGAGCTGACCATGCATGCCGAGCCGGACACCGGCGCCTACCCGACCGGGACCAGGCACACCAAGAAGCAGGTCGAGGTCCTGCCGGTCACCCACCCCGCCGGTCCAAAGACGCCGCAGGGCGTCCGTGCAGCAAATAGCCGGCGAGCGCCTGCCCCGCATCAGCCGGCAGCGGCATCCGGTCGCGCCGACCGCCCTTGCCGCGCACGACGACTTCCCCACACCGCCAGTCAAGATCGTCCAGCGTCAAGCTGGCGGCCTCGCCAGCCCGCAGCCCCAGCCGCGCCAGGAGGATCGCCCAGCCGCGCCGCCTGGCGATACTCCTGGGGCGAAGTAAGCCAGCAGGGCTGTCACCTGCCCCCGGCTCCAGGCCGCCCCGCAGGCCGGCCAGCCGCCGGAGGCCACCGACGGGACCGCCGCCGGTAATTGCACCGGAACCAGGCCATCCAGATACAAGAACCTAAGCAGGGAATGCAACGCAGAAGCGGTCCGCTGCACGGCCTTGGCCGACCCGGCGACTGGTCTCCAGCATGAACGCGGGGCGTCGTCGGCGGTCAGGCCCTGCCGTCCAGGCTCGGCCGGGATCCAGGCGGCCAGGAGATCCTGGCCTCCTGGATCGCCAAGGAGAAGCTGCGTGACGTGCCGAACCTGCGCGGCCGCGTCAACGCAGTACGCCCCGAGTTCCGGGTGGACGAGCTTGCCTTCGGCCCGCGGCACCCGGTATTCGGCGGGACTTCCTGCCGGGTGCCCGGATGCGGCCGGACGGGACGCGGCCAGGGGCTGTGCAACGGGCACACGAACCGGTGGAGGAGAGCCGGCAAGCCTGACCTGGACGCCTTCGCCGCCGCTGCCGGCTCCGGGCGACGCCGGCAGGCACCCCTGGCCAGCTGCCAGGCGCCCGGCTGCGGTTACGGGATCTCCCGCCGCAAGGCCTGTGCCGCCGCCACGGCACGCATGGGAACGGGCCGGCATGCCGGACCTGCGGCAATGGGCAAGCACGCTGCCGACGGACGTGCCGGCGGAGGACCCGGCCGGATGCCTGGTCAGCGGATGCCGGCTATGGGCAGACCCGGGAACCAGCCTGTGCACCTGGCACGGAAGGGCCGGGAAGTCGCGGGGCAAGCCCCCCATCAAGGAGTTCGCCGCGAACCGGCCCGCCCGCGATCAGGTTCCCCGGGACGAGCGGATCTGCCTGGGCACGCTGCCCCCGCAACTGCGGCTTGAGATGCAATACGCGCTGCAGCGCCGCAACGACGAGCGGGCCGCCAAGACCGAACCCCGGATCGTGATGGCCGTCGTCCGGTTCCTGGCCGCCAGCGGCGCATCGTCGCTGCTGGACCGCGCGGAGCAGGACTGGCGCGCCCGGCCCGGGCCGCCGCGCGGCAACCCGGCCGCGCTGCTGGCCTGGTCCCGCCGCCAGGTCACCGACCCGGCCGAGGGAACCGGCTGGGACGCCGAATACAGCCGCGACACCTGGCAGATGCACCGGCTCGGGTTCGGCGGGCGGTGCACGCTCAGCTTCGCCAGCATCCCCCAGCCACGGCTGAGGGAACTGGCCAAACGGTGGATCCGGTGGCGGCTGGGCACCGGGCTGAGCCTGGAAGCCGGCGGCGGCCGGCCGCTGCGCGCCCTGACCCGGTTCGCGTCCTTCCTGGCCGCACGGGAAATCACCGGCACCAGCCAGATCAACCGCAGCGTCCCGGAAAGCTACCTCGCCGGCCTGCACGCCGAGACGAACGGCAGCCAGCGGCAAAGCGCCCACATCGGGCTGCTCGGCGGCTTCTTCACCGCGATCCGCCAGCACGGCTGGGATGAGGCGCTCCCGGCGACCGCGATGTTCTTCCCCGGCGACCACCCGCGCCGGGCAGAGCGGCTGCCCCGCGCGCTCGCCGGGCACGTGATGACCCAGGTCGAGCAGCCCGGCAACCTGGCCCGGGAACCCAACCCGGCCTACCGGCTAGCCACCGTCATCCTCATCCGCTACGGCCTGCGGATCACCGACGCGATGTGCCTGCCCCGCGACTGCATCATCACCGGCGCCGACGGCGCTCCCTACCTGCGCTACTACAACCACAAGATGGAACGCGAGGCCCTCGTGCCCATCGACGACGGACTCCACGCGGTAAACGGGACTGTAATTTCAACGGTGTAACTCCAGAGACGGAGGAGACACCAGTGACAGACGTTACGACAAGTCAGAGCCAGGATCCGGCGGAGCTGTCCGCGGCCGATGAGCAGGTGCTGCGGGAGCTTACCGAGCGAGCCCGTGCGGGCGGGCCGCGGCTGACCGGCGAGGGCGGGCTGCTGGGGAAGCTGACGAAAATGGTGATCGAGGGCGCCCTGGAGGGCGAGATGGACGACCACCTCGGCTACGCCCGGCACGACCCGGCGGGCCGCGACGGCGGCAATTCCCGCAATGGCCACCGGCCGAAAACGCTGATCACCGAGACCGGCCCGGTGGAGCTCTCGGTGCCGCGGGACCGGGATTCCAGTTTCGAGCCGAAAATCGTCGCCAAACGGCAGCGGCGGCTGACCGGCCCCGGCGAGCTGGTCATTTCCCTGTCGGCGAAAGGGCTGACCCATGGGGAGATCGCCGCGCACCTGGCCGAGGTCTATGGCGCGGAGGTATCCGGGCAGACAATCACTGTGATCACCGGCCGGGTGATGGAGGGCCTGGCGGACTGGCAAAGCAGGCCATTGGATCCGGTGTACGCGGTGTTCTCTCGGGGTGCAGACCTCAACGAACGGGACGTATTGCTAGTTTGAGCAGGTCAGCGATTGATCAAAATTGAGTAGTCACGCCACAGGTGTTGCACGAAACAACCTGTCCGGAGGCAGCGAGCGTCAGAGCAGCAGCGACAACGAGCACCACCTCCACAGAGACGTGTTGCAAAAGCTCTCCGCTAGGCATCTGGTGCAAACGTCACGCGACAGGCAGGGGACCCCTGGAGAAGCGGTGATCTTCATCGACGCGATCAATGTGAAGATCCGCGAGGGCCAGGTCGCCAACCGGCCGATCTACCTCGCCCTGGGGGTCACCGTGGACGGGGAGCGCGAGGTGCTGGGCCTGTGGGCCGGGAGCACGGCGACGGGGAGGGCGCGAAGTACTGGATGCGGGTCTGCTCAGAGATCAAGAACCGGGGTACGCGGGACGTGCTGATGGTGGTCTGCGACGGGCTGAAAGGACTGCCGGACGCGGTGAATGCCGTCTGGGAGAAGACCATCGTGCAAACCTGCATAGTCCACCTCCTGCGGAATTCATTCAAGTACGCCTCAAAAAAGGACTGGGCGCAGATCGCGAAAGATCTCAAGCCAGTTTACACCGCCGCGTCTGAATCCGAGGCGCTGGACCGTTTCGCGGAGTTCAGCCAGAAGTGGGAGAAGCGCTACCCGGCCATTATACGGCTCTGGGAGAACGCCTGGGCCGAGTTCGTGCCATTCCTGCGGTTCGACCGGGAAATAAGAACCGTCATCTGCACGACTAATGCGATCGAATCTATTAACGCCCGGCTGCGGCGCGCAGTGAACGCCCGCGGCCACTTCCCCACGGAGCAGGCCGCCCTCAAGTGCCGCTACCTGGCGATCACGAGCCTGGATCCGACCGGGCAGGGCCGCAAGCGCTGGACCAACCGGTGGAAGGCCGCCCTGAACGCGTTCGACGTCACCTTCGACGGGCGCCTGTCCGCCGGACGGAAGTAGAACCTACAAGATCAGTTACACCCAAGACTTGACAGACCCTTAATCGGCCCGTACGCCAACAGCGGCCGGGAGTGGCGCCCGGAAGGCGAGCCCGGGGCGGTCAAGACCCACGACTTCCCCGACGCCGAGCTGGGCAAGGCGATCCCATACGGGATCTACGACCTGGCTGCCAACACCGGCTGGGTCAACGTCGGCACCGACCACGACACCGCCGCGTTCGCCGTGGAGTCGTTGCGCGGCTGGTGGAACGGGCAAGGCCGGACCGGCTACCCCGGCGCGCGGCGGCTGCTGATCACCGCGGACGCCGGCGGCTCCAACAGCTACCGGACACGGGCATGGAAGACCGAGCTGGCCGCGTTCGCCCCCCAGACCGGCCTGCAGATCACGGTATGCCACTTCCCGCCCGGGACCCGTCTCCGGAGGAAATTCCGCTACACTCGACGCAGCATAGGGAGTCCTCCACGGTTCAGGGGAAGGCCCACTTTGACTCGCAGTAGGTAACTCACCTTGATCGGTCCCATATTGCTTCCGCAGCGCTTTGCGTGCCCGGCGGAAGCTTTGGCGGACCGCGGCGGCACCCATGCCGAGCAGATCGGCGATCTGATCATGGGGCAGCCCGTCGTAGTGCAAGGCCATAACTTCCCTTTGCTTGTGAGGGAGCGAGGCGATCATCTCGGTCGCCAGGCGGTGCCTCTCGTTGCGCTCGGCGACGTCGGCGGCTGATGCCGCATCTCCTCGATCGGGAAGCTCGTGCGGCGCAATCGGAGTTTCCGTCACCTGGCGCCGTCGGGAACGGATCCGAGGGCACGAACGGCGGAACTCATTGAGTGCCACCTTGCGCAACCAGGACCGTGGCTCCCAGACCGGCCCTCTCGCTTGCAGCAGGACCGCGAACGCGGCCTGTACCGCGTCGCTGGCTTCATCTTGATCGGCGCCGCAGGCCATGATGTACCACTCGAGCGCTGATCGTTCTGCCCGGTATAAGGCCTCAAAGTCCAGTTTGCGCATTGCGGAATCCTACAGTCTGGTCACTATTCACGAAAAGCAGGTCCGGAGGCCCAAGTCACTGGCGACGAGCCGGTTCTCGGGGTCGACCACCCGCTAGGCGCGTTCGCCCTTGGTCGCGGCGTACCGGGCGCGTTCGGCTTCGGCGTGCATAGCTCCAGCGCGGTGTCGTGGTCGGCCTGGAGCTGGTCCGCGGTGACGTTATAGAAACTCCGCCGCGGGTGAACTGCTCTGCCGAGCGGTGGGCACGCACAGCACGAACCGAGTGCACCGACGCAGAACCCACGAATCCCCAGGTCAACAAGGTGCGATGAGTTCTGTAGCGGTACAGGGGGAAATCCCCGCATCCGGTTCAGCCGTGGAGCGGGTCGGCGAGGAACTCGCGCAGCGCCTGACTCCGCCGCCCGGCCAGACGGGCCGCAACCGCGTGACCACCGAACCACGCCGCCGCGTCGACCGCTGCGAAGATGAGGACGCCGAGGGCGAACGCACGGTCGGGCCCGGTGGCCCAAGTGCCTGAGGAGAGGTATAAACCGGCGAGGAGGACCGGGGCAACGTTGACGACGATGGCGGCCAAGGGCACTAGTGACCATGGGATCAGGACGAGCAGCAGCCAGCGGACGACCATCCGGCCATAGGGGCGTCGGTGCTGCCAACGGACGGCCAGCGGCAGCGCGTGGTACGGGTAGAGGATTCCTAGCCACGCCGCGACGCCGAGCGCGCCGAACGGGACGATCGCGAGCGCGGCGATCGTGGCCAGGGCGGATAGCAGCGTTTGCCGGGCCAGGAGGCCGACGACGACGGCGACGGTCGCGCAGACGGGGGTGATGAGCAGCCACAGGACAAGGTTCTTCGCGGCGAGCATCCGGTGCAGATCCCTCGGCTGGTCGAGGACGAGCGACATCCGTCGGGCGTCCGAGCCCAGCACATTGGTGGCGGCTACGTCCGAGAGCATCCAGACCGCCAGCGTGATCGGGAAGATCCGTGCTGTGTGCAGCTCGAAGAACCAGTTCGCGGGCAGCAGGAACCACGCGCCTGCCATCAGCAGGCCGTTGACCGCGACGACGGCCGGGGCCTCGTAGGGCGGGGAGAACGCCCGTCTCAGCTCCGCACCCACGGCCGCCACAAAGGTCGCCGCGGACACGGCCTGGTGCTGGCCCGCAGCACCCGGTCGCGTCATCGGGGACCGCCTTCTCGGGGCACGGCGGAACGACGAGTCAGGGCTTCGTCGTTCGCCGACACGGGGGTTGGAGGTGACCGAAAGTAGGCAGCTGACCTGCAGCGATGGTCAAAGGAGAAGGCAGCCAGCCCGTCGAGGTATCCGTCCGAGGACCCAAAGCGCGGGACCGTGTCCAGTCCCCTTGGGCGCTCCGCTTGATCGAAGCCGGAGCAGCCAACACCTACATTCACGGGTTCCCCGGCTCGTAGGAACAAGTGGGAGCGCACACCCCGGTCGGTCGCCGACTCGAGGCTAGACCCTGGTCTGGGCGGTGACACGCCCGATCGCGGCCGACTGTGATCGTCGTGTTGGCCGTGTTGGTGGTGGCCCGGATCAGGGCCACGGTGCCCGAGCCGGAGTTGGTGACGTAGGCGGTAACCGGGTTTGCCGACCCCGCCCCGGAGGCGGGCGAGGCGACGATCCGGAACGACTATGCGCTTGATCATGATCCCTCCGCGGGGACTAGTGCCGATACCGGGCGCCAACGCCGCGGCCGATGCGCCTGCCACTCAGCCGATCGCGGAGCGATCCGATCGATAGTGCACCGTGACTCGCAGGGCGTTGACGGGTTCGTCGTGGAGGCCGGAACGCAGAACCGGAAACCCGTGGGCGAGGCGAAGCCATCCGCCGACAGGTGGGTGGACTCCTCTCCGAGCACGCCCGGCATGCCATCGGGTCACAGCTCGCCACGCCAGCGGGGACTGCGCGTGAGGTCGAGGCCGTGAAATCGAGCGGCGGGCTCCTGTCACCCGAACGGTGAATGGCTGGGTAGCAAGCACCCTGCTGGACGCTGTCGCCACATAGATCACGCCCCTTGAAGTTCACCTACTGGCAAGCCCTGGCGGCCCCCAAGACAGAGGGCAGCCAGCCCGGGTCTGTGACGCCTTATCCGAAGAAATTTCAAACGGCGAGGTTCCAGTCGTCGGTCCGGTCGCGGAGTGTCTGAAAGATCTGCAGGCCGCGGGTCGTCCGGCGACCACCCAACTCAGAGCTCAGCCGGGCGCGCGGCAGCCACCCGGCGGAGCGCAGCGGAGCCTGGTCCAGTGGAGCGGTGTGTCAGGCGGCGGCCTCCTGGAGCAGGACTTTGTGCCCGGAGAGCCGTTCCTCACCCTCACCGTCGATTACCTTGCCGCCGCCTACCAAGCATCTGATCGCGGTCGAGCGCGGGTGGCGGGACATGAAGGGCGCCCTAGCTGCTTGACGTTTCATGATCTCCAAAAGTTTGGGTTTTGCGGAGGGCTATGCCGCTGCTGGGCCGGGCTGGATGCCCAGGTGGCAACAGGGTGGCCATGTCGGTCCGGAGGTGTTCGTAGTCCTGGTCGATGGGCGTCAGCCTGGCCGGGACGTGGTCGTGCCGGCGGATCTGGACGCCGGCGAGGATCGGGGCGATGACGTGGTCCCGGAGGGTGAGCAGGGCCGATATGGTCCGGGCGGCCGGGCCGGGCAGATAGTAGCGGCGGGTGCGTGCGGGTTTGCCGACGAGCTGCTTGCCGCGGAGTTTGCGCAGGTCGTAGGCGGCGTGGCGGGTGTTGTAGCTGGCGTGGGTCTGCCCGGTCATGGCGTGGACCTTGGCGGTCATGTCGGCCACGGTGAACCCGTCGGGAGATGCGGCAAGGGCGAGCGAGGCGGCCAGGGCGGCGCGGATATCCGGGGCTTGTGCACATCGATGCCGCCGACCCGGCTGGCGCCCAATTGCGCGGGCAGCGGCAGCTGATCCGCGTGCCGTCGGGGATGAAGCCGATATCGACGCGGTCCAGCGCGGTGCAGAACCGCTGGCACATGCTGGCCAGCCGGGCGACGATCTGGGGGAAGCGCTCCAGTGCCCGGCCACAGCCCAGCTGCCTGGTGTTGTGGGTGATCGCTTCGAATCGAAGGACGCGCGCGCCTTTAGTGTAGCCCTTGAGTGTCAGCAGTCCGAAGTGGACTTTGAACACCGTCAGGTCCCACGCAGGTGTCTCGAGCACGACCCCGACCCGGGGCGAGGGGTGTGTGCCGTACTTGCCGGGACGGCGGCGGGCCCCGAACAAGGTCCGCAAGGCCGGGATGTCCAGGCGGGACCGGGTCCGATCCAGCATGGCGTTGAACACCCGGTCCATGTGACCGCCGTAGGCAAACAGCAGGTTACGGGAGTATTCGGCCTGGTAGACCGGGTAGGCGTAGGTCAAGCAGGTCCGCTGCTGATCGGCCAGGTCAAGGCCGAAGATCAGGCACGCGGTGTAGATCCACCGGTCGATGACCTGGCCCAGGCGCCCTGCAGCCGCATCCTGCGACGGAACTGTAATTTCAACGGTGTAACTCCCGAGACCGAGGAGACACCAGTGACAGACGTGAAGACCAGCCACACCCACGAGCCAATGGAGCTGTCGGCGGTTGACGAGAAACTGCTGCGCGAGCTTACCGAGCGGGTGGTCGAGGGCGCGCTGGAGGGCGAGCTGGATGACCATCTCGGCTATTCCAAGCACGACCCGGCGGGCCGCAATGGCGGCAATTCCCGCAACGGCCACCGCGCTAAGCCTCAATCCACCGCCCGAATTCAGATGATCGCGTTGCGGGGCAATGGCCCAGTGGACGTGATCTTGAGGATGGCAGGGGACGTGGTTTTCTCGCCGCTCACCTTTCTGCGGCTTGTCCACGGTTTCTGATCGGGGATCTTGGCTGGCAGTTCGCCGGGTGGCCGCTGGGGCCGTGGGAATGCGTGACTGTGTCTGGGCTGGTCAGGCCGCGTGGGCGGGCGGGCCGCAGGCGGCCTCGAAGAGGCTCATCCAGTGCTGCTCGCGGTGCCAGCCTTCGGGCAGGTGCAGGGTGATCTCGCCGCGGCCGTGGCGGGCGGTCCGGGCGGCGACGTTGATGAGGTCGCGGCGCAACGTGGCGCCGCGGGCCTTGGCGTAGGCGAGGCTGGCCAGGGATCCGGCGGCGCGCAGCACGTTGTGCGCGATGGCGGCGCAGGCGAGCCAGGTCGCGTTCGCGGGAAACGAGCCTGATGGCAGGTGCGCGAGGGGCCCGTCGGTCCAGTCGGCGAACAGCTGTTCGACCTGGGCGTGGTCGCGGTGGTGCTCTTCGGCCTGGATGGTCGCGAACGGGGAGTCGGTGAACACGGCGTGGTAGCGCCAGACGGGGAACATCTCGTCCTGGCCCTGGGCGGCCGTGCGGTTGAGGTCTTTGACCCGGCGGACGATCAGCCGGGCGGTGATGGCCTGCCCCTTCTTCGAGGTGAAGGCGGTGTAGTGCGCCTCGGCCACCTCGGCGTCCGACACCCAGCAGCGCAGCTGGTCGTCCCAGATCGCCCGCGGATATCTGATTGGGGTCCAGGCATCCTCGCCGATGGCGGCGATCGCCGCCTTGACGGCCGGGTCCATCTTCGCCGTGACCGAAAATAAGACGGTGCTTACCGAGGCCGGGCCGGTGGAGATTTCGGTGCCGCGGGACCGCGACGGCAGTTTCAAGCCGCACATCGTCGCCAAAAGGCAGCGGCGGCTGAATGGGGTCGACGAGATTGTCATTTCCCTGTCGGCGAAGGTTATCTTCGGGTTGACCCATGGGGAGATCGCCGCGCACCTGGCCGAGGTTTACGGCGCCGAGGTGTCCAAGCAGACGATCACCGCGATCACCGACCGGGTGATGGACGGCCTGGCGGAATGGCAAAACCGTCCCCTGGACGCGGTGTATGCGGTGTTCTCTCGGGGTGCAGACCTCAACGAACGGGACGTATTGCTAGTTTGAGCAGGTCAGCGATTGATCAAAATTGAGTAGTCACGCCACAGGTGTTGCACGAAACAACCTGTCCGGAGGCAGCGAGCGTCAGAGCAGCAGCGACAACGAGCACCACCTCCACAGAGACGTGTTGCAAAAGCTCTCCGCTAGGCATCTGGTGCAAACGTCACGCGACAGGCAGGGGACCCCTGGAGAAGCGGTGATCCTCATCGACGCGATCAACGTGAAGATCCGCGACGGCCAGGTCGCCAACCGCCCTACCTCGCGCTGGGCGTCACCGCCGACGGCGAGCGCGACATCTTGGGCCTGTGGGCCGGCGAGCACGGCGACGGGGAGGCCAAGTACTGGATGCGGGTCTGCTCGGAGATCAAAAACCGGGGCGTCGCCGATGTGCTGATGGTGGTCTGCGACGGGCTGAAAGGCCTGCCGGACGCGGTGAACGCCGTGCGGGACAAGACTATCGTGCAAACTTGTATCGTCCATTACCCCGATACCGCGGTTATGCCGATACCGGCTGGGCCGGTGCTGGCGGGCGGGGGTGAGCGGCCCCGGGATATCGGCATAATCGAGCAGGTCGCGGCGTGATGCTGTCCTCTCCGACGACTGGAGAGGACAGCGATCATGGATGTTGTTCATGGGGTCTGGGTGACGGGCCCGCTGGCGCCGTATGCGAATGGGCTGGCCGGTGAGCTGGCCCGGCTGGGCTTTACGGAGACGTCGGCGCGGGCCCAGCTGGGCTTGGTCGCGCATCTGAGCCGGTGGCTGGCCGGCGCTGAGCTGGGCACGCCGGATCTGACCACGCTGGTGGTGGAGGCGTATCTGGCGGCACGGCGCTCGGCCGGGTATACCGCCTATCTGACGCCGAAGGCGCTGGCGCCGCTGCTGGGCTACCTGCGGGAGCGCGGCGTGACCCCGGCGGCCGCGATCGCCGCGCCGGTGACCCCGGCGGAGGTATTGCTGGATCGGTACCGGTGCTATCTGCTGGCCGAGCGCGGCCTTGGGGAGAAGGTTGTCCGGGGCTATGTCGATTCGGTCCGGCCGTTCGTAGCCGCTCACGCGGGCGGCGGGGAGGTTGGGCTGCGGGTTCTGGCCGCTGGTGATGTCACCGCGTTCATGACCGCCGAGGCGCGGCGGCTGGCCCCGAAGACGGTTCAGCGGCTGGCGACGGCGCTGCGCTCGCTGCTGCGGTTCTGGCACGTGGAAGGCTTGATCAGCGGGCCGATGGACCGGGCGGTGCCCGCGGGTCGCTGGCCGAGATCGGGCAGGTCCTGCGGCACCGGCGGCCCCATACCACGGCGGCATACACCAAGGTCGACCTCGAGGCGCTGCGCACGCTGGCCCGCCCGTGGCCGGGTGCGTCATGACCGGGCTGCGCCCGGCGCTGGCCGGCTACCTGGACCTGCGCCGCAGCCTGGGGTTCAAGCTGGACCGCGACGCCAAGCTGCTGGACCAGTTCATCGGCTACCTGGAACAGCGCGGGACCGGCACGGTCACCCTGGCGGACACGCTGGCCTGGGCCACGTCGCCGGCTGGTGGCAGCCCGGGGTGGCTGCGGATGCAGATCACCGTGGTCCGCGGTTTCGCCGCCCACCTTGCCACCTTCGACCCGTCTGCCGAGGTGCCCCCGGCCAGCTTGCTGCCAGGCGGAACCCGGCGCGCGGTGCCCTAATTGTATTCCGCCGCCGACATCACCGCGCTGCTCCCCGGCGGGGCGCGGATGTCTCGCCCGCGACGCTGGCGGGGACGTGCGCGCAGGCCGGGACGCTGCTGGCCCCGCTGGAGGAGGCGATCACCGCGCGGTCGCGGGGCTCGTGGCACCTGCACGCGGACGAGACGACCTGGCGGGTCTTCGCCCCGCGCGAGGGAGACGGCCCGGCGAAATGGTGGCTGTGGGTGTTCATCGGCCCAGACACCGTCTGCTTCGTCATGGATGCCACGAGGTCTGGGGCGGTACTGGCTCGCCACGCCGGAATCGATGAGGACACCGGCCAGCTGTCCGCCGATGAGGACGCCGGGCAGCCGCGGCGGCTGGTGATCTCCAGCGACTTCTACACCGTGTACCAGTCCGCGGGCAAGAAGGCGGACGGGCTGGTGAACCTGTACTGCTGGGCCCAGTATGCGGAACCCGGGCTTATGCGGAACCGCCCGGCGGTGCGGGCGGTTTTCCAGGCGCCGGTTGATGTTGCGGGCCGCCCGCTGCTGAAAAGTTCCGCATGATCGCGGGCCGCCGGCGATGCTCCTCTCACCGATCTTGGGAGAGGAGGCGGTCGGTGATGGCCGGTCGGTCGGTGGTTAGGATGGTCGGGCCGTTGGCGCCGTACGCGCCGGGGTTCTACCGGGAGTTGCGCAGCCGCGGGTACACGCGCCTGTCGGCGGTCTGGCAGCTGCGGTTGATGGCCCACCTCAGCCGGTGGCTGGAGGAGGGGCTGGGCGCGGCGTTCACGCCGACGCGGGCGGAGGAGTTCTGTGCCGCCCGCCGGCGGGAGGGTTATACGGCCCTGCTTACGGTACGGGGGCTGGTGCCGCTGACGGAGTTCCTCCGCGGTCAGGGCGTGTTGCCCGAGCCACCGCCGGCGGCGGGGCCGGCGAGCGAGGAGGAGGAGCAGCTGCTGGCGCGCTACCGGGAGCACCTGGTCTGCGAGCGGGGCCTGGTGGCGCAGGTGGTGGCGCGGCGACTGCGGGTGGCGGCGCTGTTCCTCGCCGAGCAGCCGGAGCCGGTGGGGCACGGGCCCGCGGTCGGGGCGGACCAGGTCAGCGCGTTCTGCGTGCGCGAGCTGCCCGGCCGGCGAGGCGGGGCGGCGAGCGATCTGGCCACCGCGCTGCGTTCGTTCCTTCGGTTCGTGCACATAGAGGGGCTGGTCGATGCACCGCTGGCGCAGGCGGTGCCGGCGGTGGCCGGCTGGAAGGGCGCCGGCTTGCCGCGCGGGGTGACGCCGGCGACGCTGGCCCGGCTGCTGGCCAGCTGCGACCGGCGCACCCGGGTGGGCCGCCGCGACTACGCGATCTTGCTGCTGCTGGCGCGGCTGGCGCTGCGGTGCGGGGAGGTCGCCGGACTGGAACTGGACGACTTCGGCTGGCGGACCGCCGAGGTGCTGGTGCACGGCAAGGGTGGCCGGGTGGAGCGGCTGCCGCTGCCGCCGACGTCGGTGCCGCGGTGGCCGGCTACCTGCGGCGAGGCCGGCCGCGCTCCGGCAGCAGGACGGTGTTCCTTCGCGCTCTCGCGCCTGCGGCCGGGCTGACCCCGCGGGGGTCGGCTGGGTGGTCTACGCGGCCTGCGACCGGGCCGGGCTGCCCCGCATCGGCGCGCACCGGCTGCGCCGCACCGCGGCCACCGCGACGCTGCGCGCCGGGGCGCCGTTGACCGAGGTCGGCCAGCTGCTCCGGCACGCCGCGGTCGCCACCACGGGGATCTACGCCAAGGTCGGCTACGCCGCGCTGCGCCCGCTGGCTCCGCCGTGGCCGGCAGGTGCGGCATGAGCGAGCTCACTTTACGGGCGGCGCTCGCGGACTACCTCGCGGTGCGCCGCGCGCTGGGCTTCAAGCTGGCCCGCGACGGGCTGCTGCTCGAGCAGTGCGTCGGTCTCTGCGAGCAGGCCGGCGCCAGTCGGCTCACCAGCGAGGTGGCGCTGGCCTGGGTCACCGCCCCGGCCGGGGCCTCCCCGGGGTGGCTGAGCTTGCGGCTGACCGTGGTCCGCGGTTTCGCCCGCTGGCTGCAGGCGCTCGGCCCAGCCACCGAGGTGCCGCCGACCGGATGGCTGCCGGCCCGCCGGCGAGCCGTCCCCTACCTGTATTCGGCGGCTGACATCACCGCGCTGATGGCAGCCGCCCGCCGGCTGCGCCACCCGCTGTCCGCGGCCACCTACGCAACCCTCGTCGGGTTGTTGATCTGCACCGGTGTTCGCATCGGGGAGGCGTTGCGGCTGGACCGCGCCGACGTGTCGTTCGCCGACGGCCTGCTGACCATCCGGGACTCGAAGTTCGGCAAGTCCCGGCAGGTGCCGATCCACCCCAGCACGGTGGCGGCGCTGCGCCGCTACGCCCGTCGCCGCGACACGCTATCCCCGGCCCCCGGCGAGCTGGCCTTCTTCGTCCAGCCCGGCGGCAGCCGGCTCAGCTACGCAAACGCGCAGCGGACGTTCCGCTCCCTGGTGGGCCGGGCCGGGCTCACCCCAGGTTCGCAGCATCGCTCGCCGACGATCCACGGGTTGCGGCACTCGTTCGCGGTGAACACGCTCGTCGGCTGGTACCGCGCCAGCGTCGACGTGCAGGCCCGGTTGCCGCTGCTGTCGACCTGGCTCGGTCACGCCGACCCGAGATGGACCTACTGGTACCTGTCGGCGTGCCCCGAGCTGCTCGAACTCGCCGCCGAGCGTCTCGACGCAACCCTGGGCAGGCTGCCGTGAGCGCGCTCGCCCCGACCCTGCAGGCGTTTCTCACCGACCGGCTGGCCCGCCAGCGCCAGGCCAGCCCGCACACGATCGCCGGCTACCGCGACGCGTTCCGGCTGCTGGTCCGCTACGCCGCGCAGACCAGCGGAAAGCCGCCGGCCCGGCTGGACTTCGATGACCTCGACGCCGCGACGATCAGCGGGTTCCTCACCCACCTCGAACGCGACCGCGGGGTGGGCGTGGCCACCCGCAACGCCCGGCTGACCGCCGTCCGCTCCCTGTTCACCTTCGCCGCGCTGCGCCACCCGGAGCACGCCGCGCTGATCGCCCGGGTGCTCGCGATCCCCGCCAAGCGCGGTGACCGCACGCTGGTCAGCTTCCTCACCCGGGCCGAGGTCGACGCGCTGCTCGCCGCGCCCGACCGCACCCGCTGGACTGGGCGGCGGGACCACGCGCTGCTCACCTTCGACGTGCAGACCGGGCTGCGGGTCTCCGAACTCGCCGGGTCGCGGTGCGCGGACCCGGCCCTCGGCCGCGGCCCGCACGTTCGGGTGACCGGCAAGGGGCGTAAGGAGCGGGTCACCCCACTCACCGGCCACACCGTCGCGGTGCTCCGCGCCTGGCTCGGCGAACGCGGCGGAGCCCCCACCGACCCGGTCTTCCCGGGCCCGGCCGGCCGCCCGCTCGGCCGTGACGCGGTCCGCAAGCTCGTGGTCAAGTACGCGCACGCCGCCGCCAGCCGCCCCTCGCTCGCCGCGAAACACGTGGGCGTTCACACCCTGCGGCACACCTGCGCAATGAACCTCCTGCAGAGTGGAGTCGATCTTGCAACTATCGCGCTCTGGCTGGGCCACGAGGATCTTCGGACCGTCCAGGTATACCTGCATGCCGACCTCGCGCTCAAAGAACGCGCCCTGGCACGAACCGCACCGCCCGGCACCAGCCCGGGACGGTACCGCCCCCCCGACCCGCTCCTGGCGTTCCTGGAAAGCCTGTAATTATGCGGAACTTCTCAGCAGCGGGCGGCCCGCAACATCAACCGGCGCCTGGAAAACCGCCCGCACCGCCGGGCGGTTCCGCATAAGCCCGGGTTCCGCATACTGGGCCAAATGCAGAATTCTGCATTTGGCCCACGTCCGCCGGCATTTCGTGCGCGCCGGGACGCGAATCCCGCCCAGCTGAAGTACTGGACGCAGGCGTGGCTGGAGCGGATCAGGGACCTGTATGCCACCCACGATGAGCTCATGGCCGCCTGGAACGGCGCCGCAGCCCCCGCGCCGCGGGACAAGACGGCTGCAGCCGTCCGCCTGGGGGAAGCGCAGGCCGCCTGGGACACCGCGATCAACGCGATCGACGAGTCCCGCAAGAAGCAGATGAGAGCCCCCGGCCTGCAAGAGCCCGCGAAAAAGGCGCTCGCCACCTTGGACCGGCAATGGGACGGGCTGGCCGCGCACCGGGACTACCCGCTGATAAGCCCCGGCAGTAATGCCGCTGAGAGGATCCGCGGTCCCGTCGTGACCAGGAAGAACGCCGACGGCTCCCGCAACGGGGACTCCGCCCGGCTCGCCGCCGTGATCTGGACCGTCACCGCGACCGCCCAGATGGCCGGCCTGAACGTCCTGACTTACCTGACCGCATACCTTGACGCATGCGGCCGCAACGGCGGGAAGCCACTCGCCGCGCCGGCACTAGAACGCTTCCTGCCCTGGAACGCCAGCCCCGGCGACCTCCATGCCTGGGCACAGCCACCCCAGCAGCCAGGATAAACCCCGACCCGGCAATCACCACGGCGTCGCCCGCGCGAACCGGCCACGCCGACTATTGCCATGCACACTCACAGGACTTCCGAATACTTACGGACATACGGGCCGTGATCTGCACCACCAATGGCTGGCCGGAAGGCACCGTGCTGCCGGTGCGCCGGGTGCGCCTGGACCCCGATCAGCTCTCGGCCGGCCCCCGGTCGCGGCGGCGCCGCACCTGCACCCGGACCAGCGGGCGCTGCCGTTCCCGGAGCTGGAGAAGGAAGAGGCGATCTACGCCTACAGCTTCATCTTGACCAACCTGGATATGTCCACCCCGTCCAAGGCGGCCGGTACCGAGCACTGGTACCGGCACCGGACCAGCGTGGAGAACGTCGTCCGCGACTCCCGGCACGGCGCGGCGCTCCGGCACCTGCCGTCGGGCTACACCCAGGTCAACACCGCGTGGATGTGGGCCTCGCTGATCGCCGCCCCGATCGCCGCCTGGCTACACCAGCTCACCGGCCTCACCGGCGGCGAGGAACGGCTCGAAGGTCACGGAACCCGCGGCGGCAAGGCAATGATCACCACCTCGCGGCGGGTACTCATCGCCGTCCACGCCCGGCTGATCCGCCACAGCGGCCAGCTCATCCTGCGGCTGGCGCCCAGCGCCCTGCTGCCAGACATCCTGCCCGCGATCGGCGCCCTGCCCGCACCCGGCTGACCCCGGCCGCACCCCGTAACACCCTTCACGCCACTGGCCCTGAGCACCGCCGGCGCGTCGCCTGACACCAGATCACGACCCGCCCGCCGGCACCGGGTCGGCAGCCCGCCGCAGAACCCGTGCATGCCCGGCGAACACCATCCCATCGGGGAACAACATTCACCGCCGCGAAGAACGTGCTATTCACTCTCAGACGCCGCAGCGGCCGGGCCGGCCGCACCAGCGGTCACGGCTGCGGACAACTCCCCGACCATCTACTCGCGGAATCGGGTCTGATCGGCGGCCGGGTCAGGAAGCGCAGAACGGTTCAGGGGGGCCATGCGGTCGCGAAGGCGCTAACGGTGCCGTCGGCGCAGCCGGACAGTCCGGTGCCGGTCGGGCCGGATGCGCCGGTCATGGACGTGCTGCGGACGATGCGGGCGATGCGCCGTCTCAAGCCCGACCCGGTGCCACGGGAATTGCTGGAGCGGCTGGTTGGGGCGGCCACCTGGGCGCCCAGTGGGGGGAATCAGCATCTCTACAGCTATGTCGTGGTATCGGAGCGGGCGCAGGTGGCCCGGCTCGGCGCCCTGTGGCGCGACGTCCAGAGCAAGTACCAAACCGTAGCCGAGCGGGTGGGAGCCGAGGTCTCCGCCGGCCCGGCGAGCGCCGCCGTCTTCGACGGTCCGATATCAGGCCGAACACTTCGACGAGACACCGGCGGTGATTGCGGTCTGCTGCTCGCGGCGGCCCGTCCCCCGTGATCCACGGCTGTTCGCCAGGCCTGGTCCGCTCGGTCGGCCCGCGCTTCCTCGGCCGGGTCGCGAGCACCCGCATGGCGGTGCTGGCTGGCGCAAGCAGCAGCTATCCCGGCGCGCACAATATGTTGCTTGCGGCGCGGGCGCTCGGACTGGCTGCCAACATCTCGATTTGGCATTTCCTCGCAGAAAACGAGTTCAAGCGGGTGCTTGGGGTGCCGAAGCAGGTCACGATCTATGCGCTGGTCCCGGTTGGCTGGCCAGCTGGCCGCTTCGGAGCGGTACGGCGCCGGCCGGTCGCTGACGTGGTGCACTGGGAACGATGGTAGGTCGCAAGCCGGCGAACCAGATGCTCCGCCCGGCCGCCGACCCGGAGAAAACGCCGGCTGAAACCCGCGCCCGGAACTGGCCATCACGGCCGCCCTCGAGGCGAGCGCCGTGACCAGTGCCGCCGACACCGAGCAGCCCGTCACCATGGCGCGGGTGACCGGCGCCGAGCTGCTCCGAGCGCTGCGCGTTGAGGCTGACCGGGTGGCCGGGATCGCCGACCGGCTCCGCGAGGTGATCGCCACCGTCGGCGACCCCACGGCGGCCGAGCTTGAGGTCGAGGCCATGCGGGCCGCCCGAGCAGCGCGCCGCCGCCGCCGAGTCCCGCGCCGCGGCGGCCGAGCAGGGCGCCAGCCAGGCCGGCCAGTTCCGCGCCGCCGCCGACGCCGCGACCGAGGAGATGAGCGAGCACCTGGCCACCGCCCAGGCCCGCGCGGCCGAGGCCGAAACAGCACGCGGGATCGCAACAGCACGCACGGGAAGGCGTCGGCCAGGTGCTGAGGTCAGTGAACGATCAACCCGATGATCAGGCCGATGATGATGACCTCCATGACCATCCCCCACATGAACAACCGGTACTCGAAGAGCCTGTCGCTGATCGTCCCGTAGGTCTGTTCAACGTCAGAAGCAATTTCGTCTATAGCCTCGGCCCACGCGTCGATGTCCAGAGCCTCGGCCAGCGCCGTGCAGGCCTCGAGCGCCTCCTGCGACGAGCAGGGCCGGCGCGGGTCGGCCACCGGCCCGGCAAAGTAGGTCCAGTCGGACACGAGGTCGCGGACGTCGCACGCGGCGCGGACGAGCCGCCCGCGTTCCCGCAAGGTGCGCAGCCCGGCGGTGGCGGTGTGGCGGTGATCGCGGCAAGCCTGGTCCTGCATGGCCAGCAACCGCTGTTCGACAGCGCCGTAGCGTGCGTACTGGGCGATGATGAGCAGCACGGGCTCGGCCAGTGCCTCCCAGGCCGCCTCACTCGCGAAGACGTCGGCGCCTTCGGTCCCGATGACCAACGTCAGCTCGCCGTGCCTCGGATTCGGGGCCGGGACCGAGACCGTGCGCACCAACGTGCTCCTGGTCCTCCGGCGACTCCGGGCCCGGGCGATCGCGGAGCGATCCGATCGATCGTGCACCGTGACCCGTAGGGCGTTGCCAGGTTCGTCGGGGGAGGCCGGAACGCAGAACCGGAAGCCCATGGGCGAGGCGAAGCCATCCGCCGACAGGTGGGTGGACTCCTCTCCGAGCATGCCCGGCATGCCATCGGGCCACAGCTCGCCACGCCAGCGGGGATTACGCGTGAGGTCGAGGCCGTGAAGCTTGAGCGGCGGGACGCTCGAGCGCTCGGGGGACTCAGGCCGCCGGGTTTTCGACAGCGTCATCGCCGACACCTTCCTCCAGATCCCCCGGTTCGAGCTCGGGGAAGGCCATGTTGACCTCGGCGGAAAACAGCGGGCGGCGCACCGACTCCGGGGCGAGGCCGGCTTTCATGGCACACAGGACGCCCGCAGCCTCCCAGTAGTTCTGCACCACCCGGTACTGGCCGGGCGCCCACGGCAGCGCGGCCAGGTCGTTTTGCATGAGGTTGTCGTTTTCCTGGACGGCGATCACCGGGATGCCCTGTTCGAGCGCTGCCAACACCGGAAGCCCGAGACATCCGTGCGGGATCACGAGGCACGACACGTCTGCCGCGGTGAGTACACCGGGGGCTCCCATGGCCTGCCCTGTGGCGATCCGGGGGCTGCGCTGCAGCCCTTTGAAGATGCAATTCAGGAACGTCATCGACACGGCTTCGGCGGCCATCCGAGAGTCGACGATCCCCGCGTCCAACTCGAACAGCTCCTCGTCCTCGAGCATGGGCGAGTGCGCGGAGGGGAGGTCATACAGCACGGAGATCGCGTGGGTGTAGATGGCCTCCACACCTCCCCACGGGTTGACCATCTTCCCCTCACTGACGAAGTAATCGTAGTGATAGTTGCGGGGGACGTCGATCACGGACGCCACGGCCACGGCGTCGAAGGTGCCGGCGTAGGGCTCCAGGGCGGCCACCAGGTGCTGCAAATCTTCGACGATTCCCACGGCCCGACCCGATGAGGAGTACTCGCCCCTAAGGCTTACCGGCGGGTTGAGCCGCACCACGCGAGCGCAATCCAGCCCGTACGTGGCCCGAGCGGCGTTCAGGGCGTTGATGGCCGACTCCGTCATCCACGTCTCGTCATGTTCGTCCACAACGAACAGCACGCGATTCGAGCGGACACGCTGCAACCCTGCCGTTCCCTGCAGGAAGCGGCAGATGACACTTCCCTCGACGTACAGACCGTTTGCGGGTAGCTCGTTGATGTCGGAGGCGTTGACCACGTTCGGGTGGGTGATGAGGTGGTCGCAGATCGACCCCAGGAGCAGGGCTGCCGGGCCGGCGTCGCCGGCATGCCCGCCCACCTCAGCACCGATCCCCGTGGGAACCAGAAACACCACGTTGAAGTCGTCCGGGTTCACGGCCACCCGCCGACGCAGGTCGAAGATGGAACCCGGCTGCGGCAGCGGTGGGACATCGCTTCCCGACATGACCCCGACCTCACACCGGTAACCGGTGGAGCCGGTCGCACTGACGGCGAATCGGACGGGGATCTCATCTTGCTCAAGGCGCTTATGCACCTCCTGCTCGAAGTAGCAACGCAGATCCTCCTGGCCGGGAACGAACGGGATCTCGAACTCCCTCTCATAGACTCGCATCGGCTTCCTCTCCGCAGTTGCTGGCGAAATCTCGGTACGTGAATTGCTTCCGCAGCACGAGATCACCGGTCTCCGTCACTGAGTAGATAGTGGGCAGGTTGACGCCGTTGAACATGTGGGCCTTCACCATCGTGTACGCACCCACGCCGGCGAACACGACTCGGGAGCCGATCCGATGCGCAAGCCGTTAGGGAAAAGGGGCGTTGGCGGGTTGAGATCGGAGTACGGATGGCTCACGCGGCCATCCCTAAGATCTTCACGCCGCCCGCCTGCAGGTCGTCGCGGAGCTTGTCGATCTCGGTCGGCGTCGCGTCGGCCAGCGGGCCGCGCACGGAACCGCCGGGAAGCCCGAGCAGTCCAAGTGCCGCCTTCATCATGATCACTCCCTGGTTGCGGAACATCCCCCGGTAGACCGGCAGCAGGCCGCGGTGGATGGCCAGGGCACCGGTCACGTCGCCGGACCCGTACGCGTGGATCATGTCATGCAGGCGGTCGCCCACGACGTGGCCGACCACGCTCACGAAACCGCACGCGCCGAGTGCAAGCCACGGCAGATTGACCATGTCCGTACCGCAGTAGTAGAAGAGGTCCGTCCGTGCCAGCACGAAGGACGTGGCACCAGGGTCGTCCTTGGCGTCCTTGACCGCCACGATGCGCGGGTGGTCCGCGAGCTGGACGAGCGTATCGGTGGCGATAGCCACGCCGGTCCGGGCGGGAATGTCATAGAGCATCACCGGCAGCCCGGTCGAGTTGGCCAGGCCAGTGAAATGCCGGTACAGGCCGACCTGTGGCGGTTTGCTGTAGTAAGGCGTGACGGCGAGAAGGCCGTGTGCACCCGCCCGCTCCGCCTGCCCGGCCAGCTTGATCGTGTGCGCGGTGTCATTGGTTCCCACGCCGGCCACGATCGTCGCACGGTCTCCCACCGCGTCGAGCACCGTGGCGAGCAGGCGCTCCTTCTCCGCGTCCGTCGTGGTGGGCGATTCGCCGGTGGTACCGCTGACCACGAGACCGTCGTTGCGCATGTCGTCAACGAGGTAAGCGGCGAGCTTGGCGGCGCCGTCATAGTCGAGGGAGCCGTCGGCCGTCATCGGCGTGACCATGGCGGTCAGCATCCGGCCGAAGGGCGGAGCTTGCGTACCTGTCATGAAGAAGGCTACCTGCCGATCTCAAGGGGTGTCTCTAAGGCCTACTGCCCGAACGTGTCACCCGCCAGGCACGTGCTGCCGGCAAGGCGGTGCCGGAACGCGCCCTTGTCCAGGTGGCCGACCACGTCGGGCTGGTACTGGTACTCGTACACCTCGGGCATGTGGTTCACGGTCGTATCAAGGAAGGCGAGTGTCTCACCACCATTCCTAGCCAGGTCGACGACGGTCGAGACGAGGCATCCGGCGTCGCGCACGAGGGCTGCGCCAGGCTCGATGAATACCTTTACGCCGTACCGGTCGAACAAGAGTCCGATGGCCTCACAAAGGGGTTCGACCTTCGCCTGCTGTGAGAACAAATTCCCGCCGTCGATGGCTTCCACAACGCGACCCTCGTCCATGACGAAGGCAGCAGTTGCCACCCCGTTGATTACCGCGCGCATCCCCTGGCCGCCGCCAGCTTCAGCGGTCAAGATCGGCTCCCAGCATGATGCCCGGCTGCTGCGCGTGGGCGACACGGCCATTGATGCCCGGTCCTTTTCCCGTGTCGTCGTCGCCCCAGCCCGGATAGCTCCTATCACCCGAGCGGTGAATGGCTGGATAGCACCTGCTGGACGCTGTCGCCACATAGATCACGCCCTTGAAGTTCACTTACTGGCAAAGCCCTGGCGGCCACCAAGAAAGAGGGCAGCCAGCCCGGATCTGTGACGCCTTATCCGGAAAAACTTCGAACGGCGAGGTAGGCGCCTATCCGGCGAGCCTCCGTTTGAGGCCGTCGCGGGTTTGTAAACCCCGGCGCTGACGCTGGCCGGTAGCGGTGTCCAGCGGGAACGGCGGGGCGAGCAGCCGGGCCAGTACCCAGTCGCGGTCCTGGCGGGTGGCCTCCCAGCTGGCAGGGACCTTGCGGGACGGGAACTCTGCCTGCAGCACCAGGGCTTCCGGGCTGATCCGCGCGGCCCGCCCGGCCCCCGGGCTGGCGGTCAGCGCGGCCGTCACCTCGGGTCCCGTCCGAACAGGATGCCCAGGGTTTCCGGCCGGTACCCGGGTGCGGGCTGCCCGGCTGGCGGCTTCGGCCCGGCCTGGCGGCGGTGGTGGGCCAGGACGCTTTCCACTATCTCCCCGGCCGTGGAAATGTCCGAGATCTGCGTGGTGGACAGGTGCGCGTGGCCGAGGATCCACTGCACGTCGGTTATCTCGAGCCCTTCGGGGGCTGTCTTTCACGTCCAGCACGGGTAGCTGAGCCTCCGTGATCTGCCTGGTGGATGTGGTTATCTCCTCCCTTGTCCAGCACGTGGATCAAATGGAGGAGCGATGCTCGTTCAACGGGTGGCGATGCCCGCCTCACGGGTGGAGTCGTGGACCGTCCTGGGGGGCGACGACGCCCCGGTCGGGCCGATCGAGCGCTATCTGGCCTACCTGTCGGCGATCGAACCGGCCTGCGCGGTGCCCGGGTGCGTCCGTCCCGAGCGCAAACGGGGCATGTGCCTCAGCCACCGGCAACGCTGGATGGCGGCCGGCAAACCCGATCTCGGGGAGTTCGTGGCAACGACCAGGGCCGACTGGCACGGGCATCGCCCCCTGGGATCTTGTCTGATCGCTGGCTGCAACTACGGCTTGCAAAGCAACGGAATGTGCCAGCGGCACACGCGCCAGTGGGATTATGCGGGACGACCAGGACCGGCCGCCTGGCAGGCCTCCCTGCGGCCGCTGCCGCCGCCCTCGCCGCCGCCGCTCACCTGCCGGATCGGCTACTGCGATCTGTGGGCCCGTGGAACGTCGCTGTTCTGCAGCGGCCACGACGACCGGGTGGAGAGGCCGGGGACGCCCCGGCGTGCCAGAGTTCATCGCCTCCTATGAGGAGGGCGGGCCGGGCAGCGAGCACATCGACCTGCGGTGCCTGCCCGCGCAGCTCCGCCTGGAGTTGCAGTACGTGCTGCAATGCCGCCGTGACGAGCAAAAGGCGAAGGTCTTCCCCCACGACGGTGCAGCCGATTGTGCAGGCCTTGGCCGCCACCGAGCTGTCCTCCCTGCTGGATGAGCCCGAACGCTACTGGATGAGCTTCGATCCGGCGCCACGCCGGGGCAGGGGATGGCGCGCGTTCCTCCTCGACGCGCACTGGCGGATCGAGGCACTGGCCATCGGCCAGGGCTGGGACATCGAGTACCCGCGGGACCTGTGGCGCCTGTGCAACCTGGGCATCGACCAGCCCGAGGCCACCTTCGACTTCATCAAGATCGGCCAGCCCTGGCTGAAAGAGCTGGCCAAACGGTGGGCCCGATGGCAGCTGAGCGCCAGCACGGCCGGTACCGGGGTCCGGGCCGTGACCCGGTTCGCTATCTTCCTCGCGGCCGGGCCGGTGGCAGTCGACCGGCTGGCCCAAGTGGACCGGCCGCTGCTGGAACGCTACCTGGCCTGCCTGCACGCCGAGCTGAACGGCCGGCACTGCCACGTCCAGCACGTCGGCGCGCTGAACGGATTCCTGAAAGCGATCCGCCAGCACCGCTGGGACGACACGCTCGCGGCAGACGCGATGCTGTTCCCCGAGGACTACCCCAAACGAGCCGAGTTGCTGCCCCGCGCACTCGCCGGGCAGGTCGCGGCGCAACTCCAGCAGCCCGGCAACCTCACCCGATGGGACAACCCGGCCTACCAGCTGATCACGCTCATCCTGATGCGCTGCGGCCTGCGGATCTCCGACGCTGCCAAGCTCGCCTTCACCTGCATCGTCATCGACGCCGACGGCGCCCCTACCTGCGCTACTTCAACCACAAGATGAAACGCGAAGCGCTGGTGCCCATCGATGAGGAACTCCACCGCCTGATCGGCGGCCAGCAACAGGCCGTGCAAGAACGCTGGCCCGGCGGCGTGCCGGTCCTGTTCCCCCGGCCAACCGCGAACCTCGACGGCCAACAGCCCATCTCCAGCCACACCTACCGGTCCGCGCTTCACTGGTGGCTGCAAGCATGCGACGTGGTCCGGATCATCTTGGACCACGATTCGCACGCGATGACCGGGCACTACGCCCGGCTGTCGGATGCCACCGTCCGCCGGCACTGGGAGGCGGCCCGGAAGGTCAACGCCCACGGTGAGACCGTCGCCCTGGACCCTGACGGACCGCTCGCCGACGCATCGTGGGCCAAGCAGCGCATCGGGAGGGCCGTTCAGGCGCTCCCCAACGGTTTTTGCGGCCTGCCACTCGTGCAGACCTGCCCGCACGCCAACGCCTGCCTGACCTGCCCCCTCTTCCTCACCACCGCCGATTTCCTGCCCCAGCACCAGCACACCCTGCAGATCATCACCGCCGCCCAAACCCGCGGCCAGCAGCGAATGGCCGAGATGAACCAGCAGGTCGCCGGCAACCTCGAAAAGATCATCACTGCGCTTGAGAGCAACGACAACGGACAGCAGGCCAACACCGATGCCTGCTGACGACACCACCGGCAATACGATCGGGATCATTGCGGCAGCCCGCCAGCGCCGGGAACTGACCCGCGCCAAAGCGATCAGAGCACTGCGGGAACTCGATCACGCGGGCACACCCATCACCTTCGCCGCCGTCGCCCAGCAGGGCGGCGTCTCTACCTCCTGGCTCTACACCCAAAGCGACATCCGCCAGCAGATCGAGCGCCTGCGAGACGCCACCCGCCGGGCCCCGTCCCCACCGATCCCCGCCCACCGCGCACCTCAGACGCCTCGCTGCCACGCCGCCTGGAAGCTGCCAACGAACAGATCCGCAAACTCCGCACAGAACGCGACCAGCTCCGACGACAGCTGGCCCAAGCACTAGGCGAACGACGCCTCGACTCCCCGAAACAACACAAACCACCCTGATCGCCGTGCAAGTCCCCATCACCCTTGGATAACGATCGACCGCTCCGAACAGGTGGACACCAACCACTGGTGGCCACGTCGACGACACCGTCCTCAACGTGGCCACCCAGGTCAGCGCGATGATCAAAAATGAAGCTGAAGATAACATTGGTGATCGGCATCTGCGGGTCGCGGGTCAGCCGGTAGGCCACTGAATGCCGAAGATCGTGCAGCGACCAGTTGGCGCCAAGGGCCTCGTTCGCCCTGATGAACATGGCCCGCGCCGCGTGATAGGTCAGCGGCCGGAACGGCTGCCGCAAAGTCCACCACACCGGGTCGTCGGGCCCGGCAGGCGCCTGGCCGCGCATCTGCTGCTGCTGATACAGGCGCAGCCACACGAACGCATCCGGCGAGGCCGGCAGCTGCTGCAGCGCCCACGATCCCTTGCGGATTACGGTGATCAGCTGCTGTCCCGGGTCGATGCCCGAGCAGAGCACGCCCAGCAGCTCCTCAGCGCGCGCCCCGGTGGAGATCCAGAAGGCCACCAGCGCCCGGTCCCGGTGCGAGCGCAGCAGCGCGAACAACTCGTTGAACTTCCCATCGGGAATGTGCCGCGGGATCCGCCGCGGCAGCCGGGACCTGAACAAGCCGGCTCTCTCCGCGCGGAACGGTTCCATCGGGTTGCGATGGGCATGAGCCCTGCCTGCCCGGGCGAGCGGGCCGCGAAACCCCGCCCGGCGGGGTTTGTGCACCCCCCGCCATCCCCACCATCAATGACGCGATCCTGGCCATCCTGAGCGTCCGGGAACAGCCGCCGGCTGAGCCACGGCGGGCGGCGACGCCGGCTGAGAATCCCGGCAACCTGGCCCTGGGCGGCCGCCATCGCCGCCGCCTGGGCCCAGATCACCGCCCTTCTGCAAGCCCCCTGACCGGCAGCAAGCCGACCCTGCGATCACGGTAAGCGTATATCCATGGGGCCCGTGGAACCCCGGCCACCTGGCCCGCCAACCGGGCCATTGTGATACCCCAAACCTAGGATCAAGATCCGTAACGCAGGTCAGCCGCCCTCTCTGGCCGGTGACCGATCCGCATGTAGGGTCGGGGGCTGGCGCGGTGGCGGTCCTGGTGGTAGGGCCTGGGGCCTTCATGTGCCGCCGGTTTCCCGGTCGGTTGCGCCACCCCAGCGACCGTGGCCAGGTCGCTCCGTTTCCAGCCCCCGCCGCCTCGAACCGTGCATGCGGTTTTCCCGCACACGGCTCACCGACGCCGTTCACCGCCGGCATTCGGCTCCCCCCGCCAGTCCCGGAAGGGCCTGGGTGCGACGACGATTCCCGACAAGGTGATCAGCCCCAGCTGGTCCGGGGACTGGAAGGTAACCACCGACCAGCCGAACTCACGCGAGCGGCGATGACGTTTGCTGATCACCAGCGCCAGCCGCATCCGCGCGTAGCTCCTGATCTTGCCGAAGTGCTCCGCGGAGTTGCCGAACCGGAAGTAGCCAGCCCAGCTGCCCAGGAACCGGTTAAGGTCCTCCACGATCGCATCGACCGGCAGCAGCAGACGCGACCGGAGGGTCAGTTCCCGGACCCGGTCGCGGGCATGCCGCATCGCCTTGCCTGCGGGCCAGCGGGCAAGGAACGTGACCGGCCGTTTCCCGTTCAGCCCGGGTGAGCGCACCAGCCGGTGGTGAAAGCCGAGGAACTCAAAACCCCCGCCGCCCACCTCCAACCGCACTATCCGGGTCTTGGCCGCCTTCGGCTCCAGGCCGAGCCCGGCCAGCAGGCCGGTCAGGCGCTCCAGCGCCCGTTCGGCCTGGCTGCGGGACCAGCACATCACGATCACGTCGTCGGCATAGCGCACCAGGACCCCGTCGCCGTCGTCCCACGCCCGATCCAATCGGTGCAGGTAGACGTTGCACAGCACGGGTGAACTCACGCCCCCAACGCAATAGATAACCTGCGCGATGGTCACTCTCCGTGTCGGGCTCGGTCTCGGGTCGGCCGGTGCTGGCTGCGCGGGTGGGGATGCGGTGCCGGATGGTGATCTTCTCGGGGCCGATGAGGATGTCCTTGACGAGCAGGCGCAGTACGCGCTGGCGTTGTCCGGTGTCGGCGGTGGCGACGTTGCCGTGCAGCTGGGTGAGGAAGCCTTCGAGGCTGTCGGCGAGCTTGAGGTAGGCGTCGTGGTCGGCGAGCTGGGCGTCGAGGGCGTCTATCTGCCCGCGCAGGCTGGCTTCTTTGGCCCGCAGGTGCGGCATCCGGGCGCGCAGCTCGTCGATGGTGATCAGCTGCTCGGAGTACGCCTCGATCATGGCGGTGATGGAGGTGGCGGCCCTGGCGAGCTCGGTCTCCAGGCGTTTGCGCTGGCTGGTGACCGGGTCGGAGGTGCGGGCCTGCTGGAGGCGCTTGCTGATCTCGGCGCGGATCAGCGCCGGGTCGGCGAGCAGGCCGGTGATGTGGTCCCAGACGACCTGGTCGAGGTAGTCGGCGCGGACCGGCTGGTTGTGGCAGACCCGGCCGCCTTCGTAGCGGTAGTCGTCGGAGCCCAGGCACCGGTAGTAGTAGATCTTCTTGCTTGTGGTCCGGGTGGAGGTGCGGTAGTAGCCGTATCCGCAGGCCGAGCAGGCGGCCAGGCTCTGTAGCAGGGAGGGGACCTTAGTGTTGCGGGCGGCGTAGCGCTTGTTGTCTTCCAGGCGCTGCCCGGCGCGGGCGAAGGTGTCCTGGGTCACGATTGGCGGAACGGCGATCTCGAGCCATTCTTCGCGGGGCCGGTCCACTGCCTTGACCGGGCGCGGCACCGAGCGTCCCTGCAGGCGGGCGATGCGGTTCAGTCCCGGCTGCTCATGCACGATCTGGGTCTTGCCGAATACCGCCTTCCCGGCGTAGGCGGGGTTGCGCAGCATGCCCCAGATCACCGACCGGTCCCAGCGGTGCTTGCCGGTGCGGGTGGGGACGTCCTGGCTGGCCAGCCAGCGGGCCAGGTCGGCGATCGCGGCGCCGTCGTCGGCGTAGCGGCGGAACATCTCCGCCACCAGGACCGCCTCATGCTCGATGATCTCGTAGGCGGCCCCGGCGTGGTCGCTCTTGCGGACGTACCGGTAGCCGAACGGGGCACCCGACAGCACGTTCACCGACCCGGTCCGGGCGCGGTGGGCCTTGCCGCGCCGGTAGCGCTCCATCAGCTGGGCTTTCTCGTATTCGGCGAACATGCCCTGGAACTGCACCAGCAGCTGGTCTTCAGGCGTATCGCCGCGAGGGCCCTTGACGAACTCCACCCGCACCCCGGCGCGGGCGAACTCCTCGATCAGCAGCGCCTGGTAGGCGAACTTGCGGGCCAGCCGGTCCGGCGAGTAGCACAGCACCACGTCCACGCATCCCTGGGCGATCAGGTCGCGCAGCGCCTCCAGGGCCGGGCGGACCAGCGTCGCGCCCGAGTGCCCCTCGTCCTCGAATACCCACTCCCCGGGCAGGTCAGCCCCCAGCTGCCTGGCGTGATCGCGCAACGCCGCTGTCTGCGACCCGATCGTCTGGTCCTTCTTCTGCCGGGCGCTCGATACCCGGGCGTAGATCGCCGCGCTCGTCACGGGACGGCCTTCCTTCCTGGCCGGCCCGGATACGGGCCCGCCGCTGCGGTACCAGAATTGCGTAGGCCACCGACAGATCCGTGGCCGCGTGGCGGCCGAAGACGAACTCCGTCTCGACCGCCCGGTCGCTCACCTGCGGGGACGGTTTCTGCGGCCCCGCTCCAGGAACTCCTCCAGCGCCTGGGCCACCACGGCGGAGATCGTGCGTCCCGACGCCTGGGCATGCTCGCGAACCGCGGCCGCCAGCCGCACCGGCAGCTTGACCGTGAACACCGTGGCCGTCTCGGGAACCCTGACCCGGCCCGATGCCACCGCCTGGTCCGCGTACCGGCGGGCCTGCCGCTGCGAGCAGCCGAACCGGCCGGCCAGCTCACGGGCGGCCTCGGCCACAGGGACACCAGCCTCCACCAGCTCAGCGGCCGCGTTGATGCGCACCGCGTACTCACCGCCGCCAGCACGAGCACGAGCACGAGCCATGTTATAAACGTACTACCCGGCATGTCATTACCCGGCCGCGCCGCGCCGAGGCCGTTCCAGCCGCCGGTAGCTGAGAGTGACGTCGAAGCAGAAGTTATCTATTGCGTTGGGGGCGTGACCGGACCGCCTTGCGGCGTTCCTTTCACCCTCTCGACCAGGCTGCCGTCAGGCATCAGCATCGGGGCTTTCAGCCAGCGCTCCACATACAGCAAGACCCATTTCTGGTCCGTGTGACGCGCAACCGCCTTCAGCATCAGATCCCACGGCACGGTATCGAAGAAGGACTTGACATCAAGGTCAACAACCCAGTCCCTCTTGAAGCACCGCCCCCGGCATGCCGCGACCGCATCCAGGGGTGAACGCCCGGGACGGTAACCATAAGAGTCGTCGTGGAACACCCTCTCCACGTCCGGCTCCAAGGCCATCACCGCCACCGTCTGCGCGATCCTGTCAGCGACACTAGGGACGGATGATTCATACTGCCCCTCCTGCAACCGTGTGTGGGAATGTTCCGGTTTGGTGTGGGTGGCGTGCTGGTCAGGCCCGCTTTCGCGGGTTCGCTGGTTTGAGCATGCCGGGTGGTGCTGACAGTTTCGGCGTCGGGCTCGGGGTCAGCGTCGTTTCCGTGGCTTGGTGCGCCGGGCAGCGGGGTTGAGGTGGCCGGATTGCTCGGTCCGGTTCTGGCATTCGGCCTGGATCTGGTCGTTCCATGGGATGTTCAGCCGGTTACCCGGTCCGCGTCGGGCCGCGAGCTGGCCGGTTTCGATCCAGTAGTAGATGACGCCAGTGCTGCAGCCCAGGCGGTAGGCGGCTTCGGTGACGCTGACCTCGCCGTCGGGGGCGGGAGAGGGCAGGGCTGGGAGCGTGCGGGGGCGGGCGGTCCGGCCGGGGTGGGCGGACTGCTGGATCCGGTTCTGGCATTCGGCCTGGATCTGGTCGTTCCAGGGGAGGCAGAACCGGTTTCCCTGGCCGCGGCGGGCGGTCAGCTGCTGGGTGTGGATCCAGTGGTAGAGGACTGCGGTGCTGCAGCCCAGCCGCCGGGCGGCCTCGGCCACGGAGATCTCGCCGGGGTGGTAAGGGTCTGGCACGGGGATCTTGTGGGCGTGGCGGATCCACTGGACGGCGGCGACGTCGAACGGCCGGCCGTGGCCGGTGGTCAGCCCGGCGGCGCCCAGGTGCCGGACCAGATCGTCGTTACTGGTGGCCGGCCCGAGCCGCTTGATGAGTTCGATCGCGGCGTCTGGGGAGCGCTTGGCCGTGCCGGGATGGATGGGCCGTTCGGCGGTGAGCTCGCCGGTGGCGCCGGTGTGCCAGCGGATGCCGATGCGCACCTGGTCGGGCCGCTGCTCGGGGAGCAGGGTGACGTCAGCGATCAGGGTGCGCAGCAGCCGTTTGCGGTCTTTGGGGCTGGTGGCAGGCGCGTTCCAGAGGGCGGGCAGGTCGGCGGCGAGTTTCTCCAGCTCAGCCCGGCCAGGTAGCGGTGGCAGCGTGTCGCGGGCGGCCTCCAGTGCCTGCCCGGCTTCGGTGAGGGCGGCGAGCTTGGTCTCCCAGCGGGCTTCGAGGGAGCGGGCGACCAGCCGGTTTTCTGGTTCGACGGCGTGGAAGGCCCGCTCGGCCCGGTCGGCGTCGTAGCGGGCGCGCTCGACGGCGAGTTCGGCTGCCCGGCTGGTCCGCTGGTGCCGGCCGGTGACCTCGTCGGCGGCCGACAGGGCGAGGGCGACCTGCCCGGGGGTGAGCGCGTCCAGCAGCGCACCCGCGACGGCGGCATCGACGCAGGCCGCGGCGACCGACCGGCACGACGGCGTGGTCAGCCGGTCCCGGCGGGAGCTGCACTCATAGGCCGGCCGCTGATCGGTGTGGTAGTTGGTCATCATCGGCTTGCCGCAGCTGCCGCAGGCGATGATCCCCTGGCACAGCGCGATCCCCTCGCGCGGCGGCCGGGCGCCGGCGGCGGTGTGGTTGGCGGCCAGCTTCGCCTCGCTGGCCAGGTAGCCGCCCCAGGTGATGTAGCCCTCGTGGTGGTCTTTGATCAGGACCGGCCATTCGGCGCGGGGCCGTTCCGTGATCGTGGTATGGACCGTGCCGGACGGGTCGACGGTGCGGCGCGAGGCATACCGGCCGAATACGTACGCCCCGGCGTAGCCCGGGTTCTTCAAGACCCCGAGCACGCGGGCGTGGGTGAGCCGCCCCCAGCGCAGCTGCCCGGCCCACGCCCCGCCGTAGGCGCGCAGCGGGAACCGCCGGCCGGCGAACGCCGCGACCACCCCGTAAGCCGACCCGCACGCGGCGAACGCCGCGAACACGTCACGGATCGCGGCCTGGACCCCGGCATCGGGGTCGATCACGATTTCGCCGGCCTCGTCGTGGACGTAACCGACCGGCAGCGGGGTGCGCAGCTCGCCGCGCTCGGCCGCGGCCCGCTTGTTGGCCTGCAGCCGCTGCGCCATCACGTGCAGCTCCATCTCGCCCATGGTGCCCTTGAAGCCCAGCAGGACGCGGTCGTTCACATCGGCGGGGTCGTAGACGCCGTCGGGGTCGATCAGCAGCGTGCCGGTGATCCGGGCGAACTCCGCCAGCCGGGCCACGTCGGCGTTGCTGCGGGCCAGCCGGGTGATCTCGATCCCGAAGATGGCCCCGACATCGCCGCTGCATACCCTGGTGACCAGCTCGGTGAACCCTTCCCGGGCCACCCCCCACTTGCCAGAGATTCCCAGGTCGGTGTCGATCACCTCGATCGAGGTGCGTGCCCAGCCCAGCGCGGCCGCCGTGTCCGCCAGGCCGTACTGGCTCCGGGTCGACTCGGTGTGCTCGCGGACCTGGGCCATCGAGGACTGGCGCAGGTAGATTAGCGCCGCCCGTTCCCGGTGATAGCTCGTGATCTTGTGCTCGCCGTTCACCCGCGCCTCCCAGCACCGAGATGGTCATGTTCGCCAGCGCCGCCACCGCCTCGGCCCGCGCGGGCCCGGACAGGACGGCGGCGCTCACCGGTTACGAGATCTCTCGCCTGGCCAGCAGCTCGGCGTTGATCGCCGAGATCTCCGCGAGCAGCCGCTCGATCTCCTCGCCGTTGCGCAGATACCGGCGCACCACCCCCGCCAGGGACGCCGGGACGTACCTCAGCCGGCCCCGGGCGGCGGTCTTCGGGGCGAAGTAGGCATACGGGCCGTGCGGCTCGCCGCCGGCGCACCGGCAGCCCGTCTTGCCGCATCGCCGCGTCTGAGCTGTCAGCGAACCGGACAGCACCTCCTCCACGCCCGCGAGCCGGGACGCCAGCGCGCGACGCCGGGACAGCAGCTGCCGCGTGGACAGGCTCCCGAGATCGTTCTTGTTTACTTTCATCACACAAGAGTGTGCCGCCGCCAGGCATGACAATCAACGACCTTGCAGTGCGCGTGTCGCGGCGCCAAGTGCTGCCAGCCCCTCGGCCGACAGCCGGCCAGTCCCGGGCGGCTCGCCCCGGTCGGTCCACGCCTCCGGCAGCGTGATCGACCCGTAAGCACCGCCCGCGCAGACGAACACCGTGGCACCGGCCCGGCGCTTGGCGAACAGGACCTCCAGCCGCTGCCCGTTCAGCGGATGGAACGGATGCCTGACAACGACAAAACCCAAAGGATCATTGGACGGTGCGGCACTATGCCGCCTCCGTGGGAATCGACAGCGGCCTTTGCTCCCCCGCAGGCGCACCCGGCTTGGGGATGAACACCCGCCGGGCAGGCCGCGGACGGTACCGCCGCTCCCTCAGCTCGCTGGCCAGCTCGCCGAGCAGCCGGTCCACGCCGTACTCCTCGACCTCGGCCAAGGTGGTCTTGTCGATGCCCGGTGCGCCATTGTTCCTGCGCACCGCGACCCACGCGCGCCACAAAACATCTCTGCGGTAGACCTTGTCGAACAGCGCGTGGAATCTTCGCCCGGGATCGGCCTTGGCCGCCCGGTAAAGCGCATGCTGCAAGGCACGGACCGGATCGCGGATCACCCGAGACCCCTTCGCGGCGGGACTAGCCCTACGGGCACTCACCGGGCCCCTCCCTGAAGACGCTGCGCACCGACGAAGCAGCGGCCCTTCCCATCACCGGCGGTTATGTTGCCCGCCCGGCTCAACCGGTACTACGGCCGCCTCCGACGCCCACCCGGCTAATGATCCACTTCCCGGTTTGGCCGGTTATAGGACACCACGCTCCGGTGACACAACTCCGCAGGTCACCGGGCCGGGGAGGGCCTCCCCAGTTCCCGCCGCCACCATCAATGCGTTCCGCGCCCCATACGCCGGGGAGTCCCTCACGGCTGCGCTTCCAGGCTCTACACCGCTTCCATGGCCTTCGCCCTGATTTCGGGGGCTCGGCACTCCCTGTCCCCGCCCTTGCGGACGGGACCCCTAACGACGCCGCAGGCTTCGCGTCATGCTACGGACCGCATCGTCGCTCCCCCTTACAGGGCTTTTGACACTGGGCTCCGGCCCCGCCCGTTTCCAGACGAAACCGCCAGCCTGCTACCGGGCCTCCTGGCAGCTACCCGGACCGGACTTGCACCGGCAGGCGACGACGAGCTTACAAGCACCAAGATCGGCTGTTCAGAACACAGCCTCACCTCCTGCTCTGCTGGGCGCACGAATGATCAAAGCTAACGGCATCGTCATGACGAATGGTGCCTACCTCGCAGTTTGAACTTTCTCCGGATAAGCCGTCACAGATCCGGGCTGGCTGCCCTCTCTCTTGGTGGCCGCCAGGGCTTTGCCAGTAAGTGAACTTCAAGGGCGTGATCTATGTGGCGACAGCGTCCAGCAGGTGCTACTCAGCCATTCACCGTTCAGGTGATAGGAGCTATCCGGGCTGTGGCTGGGGCGACGACGACAAGGGAAAAGGACCGGCATCAATGGCCAGCGGCACTGTGCTGGAGGGTACGGACGGTTCCTTCGGCGGCCATCCGCGTTTGTCTGTACAGAGGCGTCATCGACGATCCAGATGTGTACACCGCCGTGGCGAGGGCGATCACTGCCCATGCGGGTTTCCGCCGGTTGAAGCTGACCGGCCGGATCACCGAGTGCGCGCTCAGGAGACGCGTGTACCGCAGGCGGGTGCCCTTGCACATAAGCAGCCGGGCATCATGCTGGGGCCGATCTTGACCGCTGAAGCTGGCGGCGGCCAGGGGGTGCGCGCGGTAATCAACGGCATGGCAACTCCCGCCTTCGTCATGGACGAGGGTCGCGTTGTGGGAGCCATCGACGTGGTGAAAGACCTCGTGGCCGACACTGGGTGCCATCTTCTCTATGCGCTCAAGGCACAGGGCAACGCGCACGTTCTCCGTGTCATGCGGGGGCGCGTGGAGGGATTCGCGGCAAGCTCGCTCTTCGAAGCGGAATTGGCCCGGTCCGTGCTGCGCGAAGAAGGGTCCGTCCACATCACGACGCCGAATTTCCGCGCCTACCAAATCCTTGGCGACGCCCGGCTGACCATGGCCCAGCGGTATCTGACGTTCCTGCCCGGCGACGTCATCGCCGGCGTGATCGCCTTCCACGCCCGCGAGCGGGGCGGTAGGCGATGGTCGGCGAAGAACTTGGTGGAGACCTGGCCGACGTTGCCGAAGCCGGAGCCAAGGGTGCCTCATCTGCGCGGGTCTTCGCTCATTGGCCAGGATCCGCTTCGCCAATTACCGAACAGGTGCGCGCCTACTCGCGCGCCATGGCCGTCGGGCGTGTGTGCTGCGGTCCGCTGTGATGACCGTAGAAGCGGCGCTGGCGGCGCTGCCGTTTCGACGGGGGCGCACGGCTGCGCAGCCTGCGTGCCTAGCCCTCGGCGATCTTACGCAAGTCCCCCGCGTGAAGGTGATGATTGGACATGCATGCAACGGCGGGATTGATGGTCGTGCCGGTGCGAACCGTATCGGGGATGGTCTGCCTGCGGTGCGGGCGGCTGCCGACCGGCGAGCGGGTTGGGATCGCGTTCACCACCGAGGCCCGGCTGGCCGGGGTCATGGGGGCAGATCAGCCATGGATACATTTGAACGACCGGGCGATGAAGGCGATGCTCGCGCCGCTTGGCGTGACCCGGGTCCAGGTGGACCCGGGCCTGGTCGCGGCGAGTCTGCCGATCTCGGTGCCGGCGTGATCGGCGAGTCCCGCGGTGAGTTCCCGCTGGCAGGGCCTGCGGGCATCCTGGGCGCGGCCTTTGCCGCACTCGTTCTTGTGAAGCTGTTCGCATGAATGGCGTGAGTGACGCGGGCCAGCTGCAGGCGCTGGTGCGCGTGCAGCTGAGACCTGGCGTCGAGCCGGCCGGCTTCGAGGCGCACCTGCGCGCCGGGGCAGCCGTCGCTGAGGCGTGGCGGCTGGCCGGCGACTGCGACTTCGAGGTGCGGCTCGGCTGCCGCAGCCTCGCCGACCTGGACGCTGTGGTGACGGGGCTCCGGGACGTCGGCGCCATCACCTCCATCATCCTGGTTCTGCGCCGCGTCCGGTTGGAGGCGTGATGAGCATCTGGCCGCTCACCGCCGAACCGGCGCTGTCGGTCGGCGGTGTCTGCCTGACCGAGATCGCTGAGCGTTTCGGTACCCCCGCGTACGTGCTTGACGAGGAGCATGTACGGCTCCGCTGCCGTGAGTACCGCAAGGCCATGGCCCCGCACGACGTGGCCTACGCCGGCAAGGCGTTCTTGTGCCGCGCGATGGCCCGCTTGATCGCCGAGGAGGGCCTGTCGCTGGACGTCTGCTCCGAAGGGGAGCTCGCCGTCGCCGGGGCGGCCGGCTTCCCCGCAGAGCGCATCCTGCTGCACGGCAACGGCAAGACGCCGCGGGAACTGTCGGCGGCGCGTGGCTACCGCGTCGGGCGGATCGTCGTCGACTCGCCGGGAGAGGTCGCGCGGCTCGCCGCGCTGGCCAGCCAGCGCCAGAAAGTCCTGGTCCGGGTCACACCCGGGGTGGACGCCCACGTACACAAGGCGGTGACCACCGGCACCGAGGACCAGCAGTTCGGCCTGCCGATTGCCTCCGGCGCCGCCGCCGACGTCGTGCGCCGCATCCTGGCCCAGCCGTCCCTGGAACTGGCCGGCCTGCATTGCCACATCGGCTCGCAGATCACCGGCCTGGATGGCTTCGAGACGGCCGCCCGCCGCCTGGTCGCCTTCATGGCCGGGCTGGGCGGCCTGCCCGAGCTGAACCTGGGCGGCGGCCACGCGGTGCCCTACCGGCCCGGCGAGCACGGCCTGGACATCACCGCCTTCGCCGAGCGGATCACCGGCGCGGTCGCAGACGAATGCGCCGCCCGCGGCATCCCGATGCCGCGCCTCACCGTCGAACCCGGCCGCGCGATCGTCGGCTCCGCCGGGGTGACACTGTACCGGGTGCTCACCGTGAAGCACGGCGCACGCACCTACGTCGTCGTGGACGGCGGGATGAGCGACAACCCGCGGCCCGCGCTGTACGGCAGCCGCTACACCATCGAGCGGGTCGGAGCTCGCTGCGCCGCCGGGACCGAACCGGTGACCGTCGTCGGCCGGCACTGCGAGGCCGGGGACGTGCTCGTCCCCGACGCGCGCCTGCCCGCCGACATCCGCCCCGGCGATCTGCTCACCATGCCCTGCACCGGCGCCTACCACCACGCCATGGCATCCAACTACAACCACTTCACCAGGCCACCCGTCATCGCCGTGCGCGAGGGCCGGGCCTGGCCCCTGATCCGCCGCGAGACCGACGAGGACCTGCTGCGCCGCGACGTCGGCTGACCGTCATTTAATGTCCCCCACGAATAATGTCCCCCACGAACGCCGTCCGGCGGGACTGTAATTTCAACGGTGTAACTCCAGAGACGGAGGAGACACCAGTGACAGAAGTTACGACAAGTCAGAGCCAGGATCCGGCGGAGCTGTCCGCGGCCGATGAGCAGGTGCTGCGGGAGCTTACCGAGCGAGCCCGTGCGGGCGGGCCGCGGCTGACCGGCGAGGGCGGGCTGCTGGGGAAGCTGACGAAAATGGTGATCGAGGGCGCCCTGGAGGGCGAGCTGGACGACCACCTCGGCTACGCCCGGCACGACCCGGCGGGCCGCGACGGCGGCAATTCCCGCAATGGTCACCGGCCGAAAACGCTGATCACCGAGACCGGCCCGGTGGAGCTTTCGGTGCTGCGGGACCGGGATTCCAGTTTCGAGCCGAAAATCGTCGCCAAACGGCAGCGGCGGCTGACCGGCGCCGGCGAGCTGGTCATTTCCCTGTCGGCTTTCGAAAGGGCTGACCCACGGGGAGATCGCCGCGCACCTGGCCGAGGTGTATGGCGCGGAGGTATCCGGGCAGACGATCACTGTGATCACCGGCCGGGTGATGGAGGGCCTGGCGGACTGGCAAAGCAGGCCATTGGATTCCGTTTACGCGGTGATCTTCATCGACGCCATCAATGTGAAGATCCGCGAGGGCCAGGTCGCCAACCGGCCGATCTACCTCGCCCTGGGGGTCACCGTGGACGGGGAGCGCGACGTGCTGGGCCTGTGGGCCGGGAGCACGGCGACGGGGAGGGATGTGGGACTCCCACAAGTTCGTTCCGGCGCATACCGGCCGCTGCCCGAGGAGGCAACACGCCAGTGCGAGTACTCGCAGTATTCGAGCTGGGACGTTAAGTTATCAGGCGCTGCCTTGAGAATCGTGGTGCGGGGAAGGTGTGCGCGTGGCGGGGGCCCGGCTTCGTGTGATTACTGGTCAGCTTGTCCCGGCTGAGGCGCCGGCTGATCCGTTACGGTTCCAGGCCGAGTGCGTGGAGGCGTTCGTCGCCTCGTGGACGGCACGGGGGTTCGCGGCCACGACGATCGGGAACGACGCCGGGCTGCTGGAGCGGATGCTGGCCGCGCTGGGCCGCCCGGCATGGGAGGCCACCGCAGAGGACGTGGACCGAGTGGTCGGCGAGCTGGCGGCTGCGGGCAGGGCGGTCCCGGCCCGCCGCAACTATCTGCAGGTGTTCAAGGGATTTCACCGGTTCCTGGAGGTCCGCAAGGCCGCCGAGATCGAGGCCGCGTTCGGTGTCCGGCTGGCCTGCCCGGTCGATGAGTTCAACTCCGCCCGCCATGTCAGTGACGATTCCCCGGCCCAGGATCCGCCGCCATCCCCGGGGCGGGTCAGCGAGTTCTTCACCTTCCTGAGGGCCAGGATCGCGACGGCCCGTAAGCACGCTCCCGCTGCCCGCGATCATAACCTGTTCCGCACCTTGTATCACTCCGGGACCCGCTGCGAGGAGGCTGTCCTGCCCGACATCCCCGACGCCCACTTCAGCCGCGGGCCGTTCGGCGAGCTGCATGTCCGGTTCGGGAAAGGTGCCCGCACCTCGGGGCCGCGGCCGCGGTGGGTGCCCATGCTGGATGGCCTGGATGTGCTGTTGCGCTGGTTCCTTGATAACGTGCGGGGGCCGGTTTCCCCGCTCGGCCGTGTTGTTTTGCGACGAGTCCGGCGGGCGCCTGTCGCCCGGCACGGTCCGTAACCGGCTGCGCCACCTGATGAACCTCGAAGGCCGCCCGGAGGCGGACTGGTTCACCCCGCACTTGCTGCGCCGGGCATGTGCCACCTGCAACTACGAGCGCGGCATGGACCTGGTCGCGATCCAGCAGATGCCCGGGCACTGGGCGGTGGCCTCCACGATGCGGTACGTCCGCCCGTCCGAGACGTTCATCGAAGACGCCTACCGCCAGGCGATCTCGGCCGCCCTCGGCGAGCTCACCGGAGGACAATGAGCATGCGCATTACCTGGAAACTGCGGATGTCCGCCGCCCAGCGCGAAGTCTGGACCGGCACCCAGCTGCGCCGGCTGCTCGCCGAGCGGGCCGGGCTGGAACTGTCATCGGCGTCGGTATCCGCGCTGTTCACCAGGCAGCCTTCGCAGATCAAGCTCACCACGCTGGCGGCGTTGTGCACCGCGCCGCAGTGCACCCCGGGCGACTTGTTCGACATCGACACCACCCCGGCCGGGCACCCCGCCGAGCCCGCCGAGCAGGCCAGTGCTGCCGCCGAGAGCGAGACGCGGTCCGCACGGGGACGCCCGATGCCCCCGATCTGATCAAGGGAGAGGGTGACGGTGAAGGTCAGCATGTGCGTCCGCTGCGGCAGGCCCGTCGGGATCGAGGGCCGAGAGCACTGCGCCCGCTGCCGCTACGCCATGGCGCACCGGCCGGCCAAGGACCAGTGTCCTGGCTGCGGCAATGACAAGGTCCTGGACCCTGCCACCGGCCGGTGGCGTGCTGTGCTCGCGCACGTGCGCCCGCTGCGGAGCGAAGGTCGGCCGGATCGGCGGGCAGTTCTGCGGCCAGTACTCCCGCCGGGAACGCCGGGCGCAGGCTCAGCAGCCGTGCCCGCGGTGCGGCAAGCCCGGGCGGATCCGCGGCGACACGGGCTGGTGCCGGCCCTGCTCCCGTCCCGGCCGGCCGCGGGCGCCCGACGCGGCCTGCAGCGCCTGCGGCACCATCACCCGCCTGGCCGGGGCCGGGCTGTGCCCACGCTGCTATGACAAGTCCGCGCACCGGGTCGCCGTCCGGGCCGGCAACCTCGCGGCCAGCCTGGACGCCCGGCCTGCCTGGCTGCCCGGCTTCGCTGGCTACCTGGCGCCCCGCCACCACGCCACCCGCGCCTGCCAGATGATCATCTTGCTGGGCAGGCTCCTGCGCGACGGCGGACCGGTCCATCCCCAGGACCTGCTGGAACGCGCGCCCTCGCTCAGCATCCCGCTCGCCCGCGCCCTGGAAGACTTCTTCACCCGCCATCACCTGGCCCTGCCACCCGACCACGAGGAACACGCCGCGGCCCGCCGCCGTCAGCGTCGGCTCCAGGCCATCCCCGCACCGCTGCGGGCGGCAGCCGAGGCGTTCGCTGAGCACGAGCTGAACGGCCGGCAGCGGGCACTGCTGGCGGGCACCCGGCCCCGCCAGCACGCCACAATCGAAGCCCACCTCACCGCGATCTGCGACCTCGTCCGGTTCCTCGCCGCCACCACCGCCATCACCGACTGGGCCACCGTGGACAGCCGCGACGTCCAGGCATTCCTCGCAGCCCAGCCCTCCCGGGCCGCTCACCGGCTGTCTGCGCTGCGGCGGTTCTTCAGCTTCGCGGCCCGCCGCCGGCTCACTCCCCGCCGCTTGCGCTACAGCGCCCGCAAGGTCAAATGCGTCGCGCTACCTCAACCGCGACGACGGCCGTCCTGGCGCCTCCACCGCCATCACCGCCATCGACATCACCATCCGCACCCCGCCCATCGACCTGAAGGCCAGGCCCCACCGCGACCGCAGCGCACCCCGCCCGTCCCAGCCGCCGACCCGAAGGCAGCAGGTCATGGCCATCATCAGCACCGATCCTCGCCGCGCCTGGAGCGGCAGTGAACTCGCCGGGAAGCTCCAGGTCAAGCCCCGGAACCTCCTGACACAGCTCGCAGAATGGACCCGTCTCGGCCTTCTCACCCGGGCAGGCAACCGGACCTACGCACTCAACACGCCGCCATAGATCCTGGACAGACCCCGCGATCCCTTAACTCCGCGGCATTGTGTCGCATCGCGATGCGCAGCAGCCTTGACGCCGGAGGGGCGGCCCCGTACCCCGCGGCGCGTCCCCCAGCCTGGAGCGCGGCAGCCTCCGAGGGCCTCCTGGCAGCTACCCGGACCGGACTTTCACCGGCAGGCGACGACGAGCTTACGAACGGCAAGATTCCGCTGCTACGTCACAGCGTCACCTCCCGCCCGGCTGGGCGCACGAATGATCAAGGCTAACGGCATCGTGATGACGAATGGCGCCTACCTCCCCGTTTGAAGTTTCTCCGGATAAGGCGTCACAGATCCGGGCTGGCTGCCCTCTTTCTTGGTGGCCGCCAGAACTTTGCCAGTAAGTGAACTTCGAGGGCGTGATCTATGTGGCGACAGCGTCCAGCAGGTGCTACCCAGCCATTCACCGTTCGGGTGATAGGAGTATCCGGGCTGCGGCTGGGGCGACGACGACACGGGAAAAGGACCGGGCATCAATGGCCGTGTCGCCCGCGCGCAGCAGCCGGGCATCATGCTGGGAGCCGATCTTGACCGCTGAAGCTGGCGGCGGCCAGGGGGTGCGCGCGGTAATCAACGGGGTGGCAACTCCCGCCTTCGTTATGGACGAGGGTCGCGTTGTGGGAGCCATCGACGTGGTGAAAGACCTCGTGGCCGACACTGGGTGCCATCTTCTCTATGCGCTCAAGGCACAGGGCAACGCGCACGTTCTTCGTGTCATGCGGGGGCGCGTGGAGGGATTCGCGGCAAGCTCGCTCTTCGAAGCGGAATTGGCCCGGTCTGTGCTTCGCGAAGAAGGGTCGGTCCACATCACGACACCAGGCTTCCGCCCTGATGAGATTCCACGCCTCAACGAGTTGTGCGACTACGTCTCGCTGAATTCACTGTCGCAGCTGGACCGGTTCATCCCGGCACTCACCGAGGCGAGCGTCGGCCTGCGGGTCAACCCCGAGCTCTCGTTCGTCAAGGACGCCCGGTATGACCCGTGCCGGGCACACTCCAAGCTCGGAGTGCCGATACGCCAGCTGGCATGTGTGGCGGACAGCGACCCCGAGGCTCTGTCGGGAGTCGCCGGGATCCATTTGCATTCCAACTGCGATTCGCGAAGTTTCGAGCCGCTCCTCAAGACCGTGCGCCGCGTGTCGAGGAAGATCGATGCGCTCCTGCATCAGGTGTCGTGGGTGAATCTCGGCGGCGGGTATTTGTTCTCACAGCAGGCGAAGGTCGAACCCCTTTGTGAGGCCATCGGGCTCTTGTCCGACCGGTACGGCGTAAAGGTATTCATCGAGCCCGGGGCAGCCCTCGTGCGCGACGCCGGATGCCTCGTCTCGACCGTCGTCGACCTGGCCAGGAATGGTGGTGAGACACTTGCCTTCCTTGATACGACCGTGAACCACATGCCCGAGGTGTACGAGTACCAGTACCAGCCCGACGTGGTCGGCCACCTGGACAAGGGCGGGTTCCGGCACCGCCTTGTCGGCAGCACGTGCCTGGCGGGTGACACGTTCGGGCACTACGCCTTCGAGACACCCCTTGAGATCGGCTCCCGAGTCGTGTTCGCCGGCGTGGGTGCGTACACGATGGTGAAGGCCCACATGTTCAACGGCGTCAACCTGCCCACTATCTACTCAGTGACGGAGACCGGTGATCTCGTGCTGCGGAAGCAATTCACGTACCGAGATTTCGCCAGCAACTGCGGAGAGGAAGCCGATGCGAGTCTATGAGAGGGAGTTCGAGATCCCGTTCGTTCCCGGCCAGGAGGATCTGCGTTGCTACTTCGAGCAGGAGGTGCATAAGCGCCTTGAGCAAGATGAGATCCCCGTCCGATTCGCCGTCAGTGCGACCGGCTCCACCGGTTACCGGTGTGAGGTCGGGGTCATGTCGGGAAGCGATGTCCCACCGCTGCCGCAGCCGGGTTCCATCTTCGACCTGCGTCGGCGGGTGGCCGTGAACCCGGACGACTTCAACGTGGTGTTTCTGGTTCCCACGGGGATCGGTGCTGAGGTGGGCGGGCATGCCGGCGACGCCGGCCCGGCAGCCCTGCTCCTGGGGTCGATCTGCGACCACCTCATCACCCACCCGAACGTGGTCAACGCCTCCGACATCAACGAGCTACCCGCAAACGGTCTGTACGTCGAGGGAAGTGTCATCTGCCGCTTCCTGCAGGGAACGGCAGGGTTGCAGCGTGTCCGCTCGAATCGCGTGCTGTTCGTTGTGGACGAACATGACGAGACGTGGATGACGGAGTCGGCCATCAACGCCCTGAACGCCGCTCGGGCCACGTACGGGCTGGATTGCGCTCGCGTGGTGCGGCTCAACCCGCCGGTAAGCCTTAGGGGCGAGTACTCCTCATCGGGTCGGGCCGTGGGAATCGTCGAAGATTTGCAGCACCTGGTGGCCGCCCTGGAGCCCTACGCCGGCACCTTCGACGCCGTGGCCGTGGCGTCCGTGATCGACGTCCCCCGCAACTATCACTACGATTACTTCGTCAGTGAGGGGAAGATGGTCAACCCGTGGGGAGGTGTGGAGGCCATCTACACCCACGCGATCTCCGTGCTGTATGACCTCCCCTCCGCGCACTCGCCCATGCTCGAGGACGAGGAGCTGTTCGAGTTGGACGCGGGGATCGTCGACTCTCGGATGGCCGCCGAAGCCGTGTCGATGACGTTCCTGAATTGCATCTTCAAAGGGCTGCAGCGCAGCCCCCGGATCGCCACAGGGCAGGCCATGGGAGCCCCCGGTGTACTCACCGCGGCAGACGTGTCGTGCCTCGTGATCCCGCACGGATGTCTCGGGCTTCCGGTGTTGGCAGCGCTCGAACAGGGCATCCCGGTGATCGCCGTCCAGGAAAACGACAACCTCATGCAAAACGACCTGGCCGCGCTGCCGTGGGCGCCCGGCCAGTACCGGGTGGTGCAGAACTACTGGGAGGCTGCGGGCGTCCTGTGTGCCATGAAAGCCGGCCTCGCCCCGGAGTCGGTGCGCCGCCCGCTGTTTTCCGCCGAGGTCAACATGGCCTTCCCCGAGCTCGAACCGGGGGATCTGGAGGAAGGTGTCGGCGATGACGCTGTCGAAAACCCGGCGGCCTGAGTCCCCCGAGCGCTCGAGCGTCCCGCCGCTCAAGCTTCACGGCCTCGACCTCACGCGTAATCCCCGCTGGCGTGGCGAGCTGTGGCCCGATGGCATGCCGGGCATGCTCGGAGAGGAGTCCACCCACCTGTCGGCGGATGGCTTCGCCTCGCCCATGGGCTTCCGGTTCTGCGTTCCGGCCTCCCCCGACGAACCTGGCAACGCCCTACGGGTCACGGTGCACGATCGATCGGATCGCTCCGCGATCGCCCGGGCCCGGAGTCGCCGGAGGACCAGGAGCACGTTGGTGCGCACGGTCTCGGTCCCGGCCCCGAATCCGAGGCACGGCGAGCTGACGTTGGTCATCGGGACCGAAGGCGCCGACGTCTTCGCGAGTGAGGCGGCCTGGGAGGCACTGGCCGAGCCCGTGCTGCTCATCATCGCCCAGTACGCACGCTACGGCGCTGTCGAACAGCGGTTGCTGGCCATGCAGGACCAGGCTTGCCGCGATCACCGCCACACCGCCACCGCCGGGCTGCGCACCTTGCGGGAACGCGGGCGGCTCGTCCGCGCCGCGTGCGACGTCCGCGACCTCGTGTCCGACTGGACCTACTTTGCCGGGCCGGTGGCCGACCCGCGCCGGCCCTGCTCGTCGCAGGAGGCGCTCGAAGGCGCACCTCCGGCAGGCCAAGCGGCAACTGCAAGAGTCAGGAACGACGGACCCTGGCCCCCAGGTCAAAGTCACTGGAGCGGTTCGATCCCGCACGTTATGTCGCCGTCCCGGGACGTCGGCACCTGCTGTTCCAGTATCGCCGCGACGACCACATCGTCACCTCGCAGAGGCGAGGCGGAAGCCGCCGTACCGCCGCGGCGATGGCTGGAGTAGCACCACAAGCTGTGAAAGGAAGACATCCATGACTGGACCAGAGCACTACCGCGAGGCCGAGGAAATCCTCAAGAAGGCCCGCACTCACCCCGCCACCGCCGAGGGCGACAAGCCTGTGGCGATCGCCCGCGCGACCGCGCACTCGATCCTCGCCCTGGCCGCCGCCACCGCGCTCAACGACGGCAAGGCCGGCGTCGAGGTCGCCGAATGGGACGCCTGGGGCGCAGTGGCCGGGACGCCTAACAAGCCCGCCGACCAAGCCTCCGGAAGCGCATGACTGCGGGCGAACGCGATCCGGTGCACATGACTGGCGAGGCCAGTGCGCAGCTGCGAGGAATTGGCGGGCCGCTGTGAGGTAGGTAGGAGCCGGGAAGCGATTGGGCTGTCAGCTCGCCTGGTCGCGGCCGCGAGGAAGGTGCCGATTACCTCGATGTGGTCGCACCGCCTGGACCGAGGCGGGCTCGGAACGTGCTCCCGGGTCGTCGCTGTTGCCTGCGCTGGGCCGACTAGGTTCGGGCGTGGTGAGCCCGGCACGTGCGTAGACATCAGCCAGCCCGGCATCGAAGCCGTAAGTTGCATCCCGCTCGGCGATGAAGCTCGCGCGCGATCCCCTCATCAGCGCGTCCAGCCTACCGTCGCCGTCGCCACTGCGCTTACGGTGCGAGAAGGTCATGTCTGGGGTCCCGCTTGTCCTCACCTAGCCCGCCTTCGCCGATGTCCCGATCTTCGTGGATTCTCGGACCGGCCCCCATGTAATTACAGGCTAACACGCCGTCGCGGTGTGAGCACATCGACCACCTGGACGACATGATCGCCCGGCTGGACACGCAGGTGGAAAGATGATGGTCCCTTTCAAGGACCGCTGCGACCTGCTGATGACGGTTCCAGGCATCGGGCCGGTGGTGGCCACCGCGATCATCTCCGAGATCGTGGTGAACATCGGTGAGTTCTTCACCAGCGAAGCCCACCTGGCGTCGTGGGCCGGGCCGTGCGCGGGCAACCATGAATCACCCGGCAAACGCAAACATGGCCAGCCACGCAAAGGCAGCCAGCACCTCACCGAACTTGCGCAGATGATGGGCACACGCACGATAAGGCGAAATTGGTGTCTGACCTGGGGAAACGGCACGAAGGCGTGATCGGTCGTGTTACTACAAGGCCTGGCCCAGGCTGGCCTGTCAAGCTCGTGCTGGGAGCGTGAAGTCGAGGAACTTCGGTGGTTCGCGCATATCAAGAGCGCGCAGGATGTGCTGCTGGCCGGGGGTGGCCGTGGAGCGCTGGGCCACGCGGCGGTCAGGGGCGCGAGGGTGACCAGGTGCATTGCGACACCCGTCGCACGCGGTGAGTGAGCTGGTCGAGGAGGTCTGGCTGATGCCAGGGACATAGCTACGGGCCTGTGCCTGACCTGTCCCCGCCGTGACGTGCGTGGCCGGTTCCTGACCGGCTGGGTGCGAAGCTCACGGCAAAGCCCAAGAGCCGCCGTCCCAGCCGTGGCGGCCACCGGTGAGACACCCCATGGCGTTTGTCGTCAATAGGAGGATGTGCTTGCCGATCTGGTAGGTGTAGGCCTCCCGGGTGGTGGCCTCCATCACATGGTGGGCAGCCACTCCTCGGTGACGTAGCGCCCGAAGCTCTGCCGGCCCCGCCGTGGATCGTTCAGCCGGCCCTCGGCGAGCCTGGTCTCGGCCTGCTGCCACGCCGTGCTGGCGTCCTTCTTGTTCGCGAACGTCCCGGCCGAGCGTAAGGACCCGCGCACGTCCAGGTAACACGCGGTGTAACGCACCTTGCCGTTCCTGCCGGTGCGCTCCTTCAGATACCCCATTCGCGGCCCGGCCGGCCCAGGGCCGGGGCAAGATCGAGCGGTTCTTCCGCACTGTCCGCGACCAGTTCCTCGTCGAGATCGCCGGTCAGGACAGCGGCAGCGGTCCCGCTGCCGGGACCGCCGTCCGCGACCTGGCGGAGCTGAACCGGCTGTTCAGCACCTGGGTCCAGGCCAGCTACCACCGCGCCGTGCACTCGGAGACCGGCCAGGCACCGCTGGCCCGCTGGGCAGCGGGCGTCACCGCGAGCCGCTGCCGCTGCCGTCCCCGGCGCAGCTGCACGAGGCGTTCTTGTGGTCCGAGCGGCGCACCGTCAAAAAGACCGCCACCGTGTCCCTGCACGGCAACATCTACCAGGTCGACCCGTCCCTGGTCCGGTGCGCCGTCGAGCTGGTCTTCGACCCGTTCGACCTGACCCACATCGAGGTGCGGCACAAGGGGCAGCCCGCCGGGCAAAGCGGCCCCGTTCGTCATCGGCCGGCACCGGCACGCCAAGACCCGCACCGGCGACGACCAGCCGCGCGCCGAGCCAGAGCCCACCGGGATCGACTACCTGAAGCATCCTCTGACACAGCCCACGGCGCCGGCACTGCAGGCCCAGATCAACTACGCCGCCCTCATCACAGCCCGGCGACAGCGCCGGGCGGCGCGACCGGGGAGGACGAGCCGTGGATGACTTCCGGCAGATGATCAACTACGGCGAGCTCACCAGCGACGACACCATGACCCTGGCCCGCGCCGCCGCCGAGGCGATCCGCGGCCTGAACTGGGCCACCGGCAGCAACGCCGGGCTGGACCAGCCCGCCGTCGCCTCCGACGTCATCGCCGCCCTGTCCCTGGCCGCCTCCCGGCTCGGCCAGGCCCTCACCCAGATCACCCGCTACCTCGACCGGCGCTGGCCGCCGGGCGCCTCGGCCACGACCTCGGCGAGCGACCCCGCGCCGCGGTCGACGCCACCACCGTCTTCCTCGACGACGCCCGCCCCAGCGCCGCCGCCCTGGCCGGCGACCTGGACGCCGCCCAGCAGCAGCTCGCCCCCGTCAACGGCCGCCCGGCCCCGCCCGGAAGGACAACTCATGATCGACAAGATGCAGCAGCACTTCGGGTTCACCACATGCCGTTCGGCCGCGACCTCGCTCCCGCGATGCTGCACCGGCACGCCGCCCACGCCGAGGCCGCCGCCCGCATTACCTGGGCCATCACCGAGAAAACCCTCGGCGTCATCACCGGCGGGACCGGCACCGGCAAGACGGTCGCCGTCCGCGCCGCACTGGCCGGCATCGACCCCACCCGGCACACCATCATCTACATCGCCAACCCCGCCGTCGGCGTCCGGGGCATCCACCACCACATCGTCACCGCCCTCGGCGGCCGGCCCGCCCACGGCACCGCCGCCCTCACCGCCCAGGCCTACGACGTGCTCGCCGGCGAAGCCGCCGAACGCGGCCGCACCCCCGTCCTGATCATCGACGAGGCCCACCTCCTGGACCACGGCCAGCTCGAGTCCATCCGCATGCTCACCAACCACGACATGGACAGCAAGACCCCGTTCGCCACCGTCCTGATCGGCCAGCCGACCCTGCGGCGCATGATCAAACTCGGCGTCCTCGCCGCGAGGGTTATCTTGAGCTTCCGGGTCGGCTGGGGCTGTGACCTGCGGTGTCTCGTCGGAGACAGTGTCCTGGACAGACGCTGGTGATGTGATGCTGCTTGTTGTCAGCGGAGCGGATCGTTACCGGATCGCGTCCGGGATGTGCGCTGGTCGCCGAGCGCGTGGGCGAGCTGGCGGCGAAGCCGACTGTTTTCCTCGGTGAGCGCGTGGTTGCGCTGGAGGGCGGCGGCGAGCCGGGCGCGCAGGGATGCCTCGCTGGCTCGCTGGCTGGCGGGAACTGCGGCTGCTGCTGGCTTGATGCTGATGACGCGCAGCTGCCTGATCTGGTCGCGGATGTCGGGCTGGGTGTAGAGCCAGGACCGGGAGATTCCGGCTGCGGCGGCGACGGAGGCGAAGGTGACGGTGCCATCGGTCCGGTCGAGCTCGCGGAGGGCCTGAATTGCCCTGGAGCGGGTGAGTTCGTGGCGGCGGGCTGCGGCCTCGGCAAGTGGCGTGCGAGAGTCAGGAGGCATCAGCGGCTGTTTCTTTCTGGCCGTGGCCGTCGTCGGTTTCCAGGGCGTTGATGATCTTTTTCAGGTTGCCGGCGACCTGTTTGTTCATCTCGGCGAGACGGGACTGCCCGGCGGCTTCGGCTGCGGTGATGAGCTGCAGGGTGGCCGTGTGCTGGGCGCGGTGGCCGGGCAGGAAATCCGGCGTTGTGATGAACATCGGGCATGTGAGACAGGCGTTGGCGTGCGGGCAGGCTTGCTGGACGGGCAGGCCGCAGTAGCCGTTGGGCAGCGCCTGGGTGGCACGCCCGATCCGCTGCTTTGCCCAAGCTGCCTCGGCGAGCGGCCCGCCGGGGTCGAGGGTGACCGTCTCGCCGCGGGCGTTGACCTTGCGGGCGGCCTCCCAGTGCCGGCGGACGGTGGAGTCGGCGAGGCGGGCGTAGTGCGCGGTCATTTCCGCCGAATCGTGGTCGAGGATCTTCTGGACCACGTGCTGGGGGACGTCGCGGTTGATGAGCGTCGTTCCGAGCGAGTGCCGGAACTGGTGGGGCGTGAGCTGGATCGGGTGGCCGTTCTCGTCGCGGATGTCGCAGCGTGCCAGCCACCGGCGGAGTCCTCCGCGGTAGGCGTCGCCGGTGGCAGGCCTGCTCCCGTCGATGTTCTTGGTGGGCCGGGGGAACAGTACGGGGGTGCCGCCGGGCCAGCGCTGGCGTGTTCGCTGCTGCTGTTGCCCGATCTCGCGGTGGAGTTCCCCGTCGATGGGCACGAGGGCCTCGCGTTTCATCTTGTGGTTGTAGTACCGCAGGTAAGGCTGGCCGTCGCCATCGTGCACGACGCAGTCGCTGCGCAGCTTGCAGGCGTCTCCGACGCGCAGTCCGCAGCGGATGAGGATGAGGGTGATCAGCCGCCGGTCAGGGCAGTCCCACCGGTTCAGGTTCGCTGAGTCCTCGACCTGGGCCATCACGTGCGCGGCGAGCGCCCGCGGGAGCTTTTCCCCGCGCCTGGGGTAGTCCTCGGCGAAGAACATGGCGTTCGCGGGCAGGCCGCTGCCCCAGCCGTGCTGCCGGATGGCGGTGAGGAAGCCGTTCAGATGCTCGATGTGCTCGGTGCGGAGCTTCCTGCCGCCGAACTCGGCGTGCAGGTCGGCCAGGTAGCGTTCCAGCAGCGGGCGGTCGACGCCGGCGATGCTGGTGACGTTCACGGCCGGGCTGGCCAGCCAAGCCGCGAAACGGCCGGTGACCCGGGCGCCCCTGGCCGCGATGCCCGGGCTGAGGCCGGTGGTCAGCCGCCACCGTGCCCATCGCTTGGCCGGTTCCGTCAGCCACGGCTGGGTGATGCCGCCGAAGCGCACGTGCGCGATCGGGTCGTCGATGCCGAGGTTGCGCAGCCGCCAGGTGTCGCGGGGGTACTCGACTTCCCAGCCGCGGCCGTAGGCCAGGTCCTCGACCTGCCGCCGGGCGTAGATGATCAGGGGGCGGGGCGTGGTCGCGGAGGTCCCGGGCGGGCCGGGCGGCGGCTTGTGCTGCCGCCACTGCTCCTCGGTCCAGTCCAGCAGCGACACGACGCCGGCGCGGGCGGTGAAGTTCACCACTCGCTGGGCCTCCATCGGGTTCACCCTGACCTGCCCGGCGTCGCTGCGGGCCTGGAACGCGTACTGCCATTCCAGGCGCAGCTGGGGATGCAGCGCCCGCAGGTCGATGCGGTCACGGTTGAGTGTGGTCTCGTCGTCGTAGCCGTCAGCAAACTCCCGGGGATCCAGCCGGCCGTGCCGGAACCACCACGCGGCGTGGGCGTGGCAGAACACGGTGTCCGAGCGGGTCCACAGGCCGCAGTAGGCGATCAGGCAGGTGACCGGCGGATCGGGCGGCACGACGGGCTGCCCGGCCGACAGCCAGGCGTCCAGGCCGGGCTTGCCGGAGCGGCGGTAACGCCCGGCGTGAGGCGAGCAAAGGCCCAGGCAGGCCCTGCCGTAGCGGCAGCCGGGCACCTGGCAGGCCAGCGGCGGCGGGCGCCGCCGCCACTGCGGGCCGGCTGCCGCGATGAAGTCCTGAAGGTCCGGTTTTTCCTCGCACCACTGCTGGTAATGCCATCTGCACAGGCCCCGGTTCCGCCCGGTCCGGCCGCACTGATCCACCAGGCACAAGGCGCCGCCGAAGACCGGATCCTGCGGGTCGAATCCCAGCACCTCGCCGCGGAACCCGGGCCGGACCGAGGCCATCAGCCTGGCCAGCAGCCCGGCTGGGCGGGCATCCGGCCCGCCGTCATCGCCAGCGCCGGCCGCAAGCGCACCCGCCTGCCCGTCGCGGGCGCTCACCGTCCCTCGTCCTCGTCCCAGCAGACGGTGGCGGTGAGCCGGACCTTCACCTGGCTGCGGCGCGCCGCCGCGTGCAGCCAGGCGATCCCGCTGTCCAGCTGATGCTCGCGGTGTTCTTCCAGCGCCAGCGCCTGCCGCCAGGCGCTGAACGCCTCCCGCACCTGCGGGGCCAGGCCGCTGACCCGGCCGGCGAGCACCGATCCGGCCGGGCCGACCGTCCAGGCGATAGGCGGCAGGCCCGCGCAGTCATCCAGGATGCGGCACAGCTCGGCGGCGGCCTGCCGCTGCCAGCGGGCACGGTCCGCCTGGGTGATGGCCAGCGCCCCGGTCACCAGGTCACCTCCTGCCCGGTGAGCCAGCCCGCCTTCTCCAGCGCCGCGCGGGCGTCCCCGGCGGTCAGGTGCCCGTAGACGGCCTGCGTGGTTGTCACCGACGCGTGCCCCAGCAACTTCGACACGACCTCGACCGGGACGCCGTCGCGCAGCAGCCGCGTCGCCAGCGAATGCCGGAACCAGTGTGGATCGAAACCAACGCCTGTCTTCGCCCGCAGCCGCGTCACCAGGTCATGGACCGCCGGATACGACCACGCCTGCCCCCGCGGTTCCGCGAACAGGTTAATGAACACGTAGTCGCTGTCAGCGTCGCCGTACTCGCCGTGCAGGTAGTCGGCATACAACCGGATCAGGTCCGCGCCGACGGGGATGACGCGGCCGCCGGACTTGGCCCTGGCCCCGTTGGCGTTGGCCCTCGGCACGATCGCGATCTCGCGCCCGGCCGCGCCGATGTCCTCGTGACGAAGCCCGAGCGCTTCGCCTGCCCGGCAGCCTGTCTCGTGCAAAACGGCGAAGAAGAACCGGTCCCGCAGCCGGCCGCACCCGTCCAGGACCGCCTGCGTCTCCGTCACCGTCAAGATCCGCGGCAGCTTCTGCGGCGCCTTGACCGTGATGGCCCGGCCGCGGTGCGGCTTCCCTTTGCTGAGGTGATGCAAGAACGGCTTCCAGCCGCCCCGCCCGCCGGGCCGCCAGGTGGCCAGCAGATCGCCGACATCAGCGCCGTTGCGTGCCTGGTAGGCGTAGAACGCGCTCACCGCGGCGAGCTTGCGGTTCACCGTCGCCGCGCTGACCTCCGGCACTGCCGACGGCAGGACCGCGACCGTCCCGTCGTGGCCCGGCGGCGGCAGCCGCAGCCACGCAACGAACTCGCCGACATCCTCCAGCCGCGCTTCCCGCCAGTCCAGGCCACGGCGGCTGAGGAAGTCCCAGAAATCTTTCAGGTCGTGGGCGTAGGCCTTCACCGTGTTCGGCGACCGCTCGATATCGGTCAGGTATGCCAGGAACCGCTCCGCTGGAACGACCGGCACGTCGTCGTTCCCGAGCACGGTCCACGACCGCGTCCCCGTGCCGGGCATCACGACAGGCTGCACGAGCATCTGCTTCTCCTCCTTGATCCACGTGATGGACAAGGCAGGAGATAACCACATCCAGCACCCGAATCAGAGACTGGAACCAGCCCGTGCTAGACGTGCAAGACACCCCGGCGGGGGCTGGAGATAACCCTCGACCAGCGGATCGCCGTCCGCTACCAGATGACCGGCATGACCCCCGGCGAAACCGCCAGCTACGTCCGCCACCACCTGCAACTCGCCGGACGCGACAGCGATCTGTTCTCCGAGGACGCCATCACCCAGATCCACGAAGCCGCCCGCGGGAAACCCCGCACCGTCAACAACCTAGCCATCGCCGCGCTCATCGCCACCTACGCAACCGGAAAGAAGATGGTCGACAACACAGCCGCACGCGCAGCCGTCAGCGAGGTCATCACGACAGAATGAACACCCCCGCGACACCATGAACACCAAACCCCGCCCGGCACAGCCGGGCGGGGTTCCTGCTGTCGCGCACACGCTCACCGCCGCCGACGCCATCACGCTCACGCTGAGCGTCGCGGAACACCCTGACCGCCGGGCACGACCTGCTGCAAACCCACTTCGCGCCGGGCCCGGACGGCTCGCGGACCGGCTGCTCGCGCTGGGCACCGGTCATCGCGTCCGAACAGGTGCACGCCGCTTTGCTGGCAGAACTCGCCGGCAGCGCGCCGGCTCGCGCCCTGGGCGGCGCGGCTGTCGCTACCCGCCTCGCGGTCAGCGCCGCATGCCGGTGGCTGCGGGTCGCCGACGCCGCCACCCAGCCCGTCCGCCACGACCACCTCCCGGCGGCAGCCGACCTCAAGCTGCTGCGCGCTATCCCGGCCAACGCCGCACCGCCCCGCCGCCCGCCCCGCGGCGGCGAACCGGTCCGCGCCCTGTGCGCCGGCACCGAAACGACGGCCGAACGGCTGCGCTACCTGGCGCCCGCCGTCGCCAGCCGCGCCCACCCGGCCGCCGCCCCCGGCGCCGTGTGCTGGCAGCGCACCGCGCACGGCGCCGCCATCACCGGCCACGGCGGTGAGCTCATCCTGCGCTTGCTCGCCGACCGCGCCGCAACCCTCGGCATCGCCCCGGCGATCGCGGCCGCGCTGCGGCAGGCGGCCGACGCGGCCGCCGCGGCATGGGCGGCCTGGCGCGCCGCCGCCCGTGCCTTCGACACCATCACCACCGAAAAACGCGCCGCGCTGACCCCGGTCGCCGCCGAAATCGGCGACCTCGCCCTGTGGACCGGGCGGCTCGCGCACACCGATCCGGACTGGACACCGGCCCGCGGCCACCCCCGGCCCTCCGCGACCCGGCCGGCTCTCGGCGTTCGCGCCCGCCGGCATCCCCGCCGTCACTGGCCGCGGTCCACCACGGCGCCGATGCCCTGGCCCGGGTCGCCGCCAGTGATCGCGAAGCCGTCCGCGCGGCCGCCGCCAGCAGGCGCCTGTTCGTACCGACCCGCCTGCTGCCCAGCGGCCACGACGTCCCCTACCCCTACTCCCCCGCCCCGGCCCCGCACGCAGACGCGCTGCTGGCCACCTACGACAGCGTGATCACATCGGCGATCCGCGCCGCCAGGATCCTCGACGACCTCGCCGTCACCGTCGACGCCCCCAGCAGCCTGCTCGGCGCCATCCGCGCAGCAAACCGCCAGCCAATGCCCCGCCTGCCTCGCCGGGACAACCGCCCCGCCCTCGCGCAGCCGCCAGCCATCCACCCCGAACCCGGCCAAGTCGAACGCGCCCTCCGCAAGCTCAACATCACCGAACCCGCCCTGCTGGCCCGCGCCGCCGTCATCGACGACGCCGCGCGCGATCTCATCACCGAGGCAACCGCCAAATCACATCGGCGCGGCGTCGCCGGGCCCGCCCGCCAGGACATCAGCGGCAACGCATCAGACCTGCGCCGCGCGGTGCTGCTCGCTGCCCACGGAGGCGGCATAGTGCCGCACCGTCCAATGATCCTTTGGGTTTTGTCGTTGTCAGGCATCCGTTCCATCCGCTGAACGGGCAGCGGCTGGAGGTCCTGTTCGCCAAGCGCCGGGCCGGTGCCACGGTGTTCGTCTGCGCGGGCGGTGCTTACGGGTCGATCACGCTGCCGGAGGCGTGGACCGACCGGGGCGAGCCGCCCGGGACTGGCCGGCTGTCGGCCGAGGGGCTGGCAGCACTTGGCGCCGCGACACGCGCACTGCAAGGTCGTTGATTGTCATGCCTGGCGGCGGCACACTCTTGTGTGATGAAAGTAAACAAGAACGATCTCGGGAGCCTGTCCACGCGGCAGCTGCTGTCCCGGCGTCGCGCGCTGGCGTCCCGGCTCGCGGGCGTGGAGGAGGTGCTGTCCGGTTCGCTGACAGAGCAGACGCGGCGATGCGGCGAGACGGGCTGCCGGTGCGCCGGCGGCGAGCCGCACGGCCCGTATGCCTACTTCGCCCCGAAGACCGCCGCCCGGGGCCGGCTGAGGTACGTCCCGGCGTCCCTGGCGGGGGTGGTGCGCCGGTATCTGCGCAACGGCGAGGAGATCGAGCGGCTGCTCGCGGAGATCTCGGCGATCAACGCCGAGCTGCTGGCCAGGCGAGAGATCTCGTAACCGGTGAGCGCCGCCGTCCTGTCCGGGCCCGCGCGGGCCGAGGCGGTGGCGGCGCTGGCGAACATGACCATCTCGGTGCTGGGAGGCGCGGGTGAACGGCGAGCACAAGATCACGAGCTATCACCGGGAACGGGCGGCGCTAATCTACCTGCGCCAGTCCTCGATGGCCCAGGTCCGCGAGCACACCGAGTCGACCCGGAGCCAGTACGGCCTGGCGGACACGGCGGCCGCGCTGGGCTGGGCACGCACCTCGATCGAGGTGATCGACACCGACCTGGGAATCTCTGGCAAGTGGGGGGTGGCCCGGGAAGGGTTCACCGAGCTGGTCACCAGGGTATGCAGCGGCGATGTCGGGGCCATCTTCGGGATCGAGATCACCCGGCTGGCCCGCAGCAACGCCGACGTGGCCCGGCTGGCGGAGTTCGCCCGGATCACCGGCACGCTGCTGATCGACCCCGACGGCGTCTACGACCCCGCCGATGTGAACGACCGCGTCCTGCTGGGCTTCAAGGGCACCATGGGCGAGATGGAGCTGCACGTGATGGCGCAGCGGCTGCAGGCCAACAAGCGGGCCGCGGCCGAGCGCGGCGAGCTGCGCACCCCGCTGCCGGTCGGTTACGTCCACGACAAGGCCGGCGAAATCGTGATCGACCCCGATGCCGGGGTCCAGGCCGCGATCCGTGACGTGTTCGCGGCGTTCGCCGCGTGCGGGTCGGCTTACGGGGTGGTCGCGGCGTTCGCCGGCCGGCGGTTCCCGCTGCGCGCCTACGGCGGGGCGTGGGCCGGGCAGCTGCGCTGGGGGCGGCTCACCCACGCCCGCGTGCTCGGGGTCTTGAAGAACCCGGGCTACGCCGGGGCGTACGTATTCGGCCGGTATGCCTCGCGCCGCACCGTCGACCCGTCCGGCACGGTCCATACCACGATCACGGAACGGCCCCGCGCCGAATGGCCGGTCCTGATCAAAGACCACCACGAGGGCTACATCACCTGGGGCGGCTACCTGGCCAGCGAGGCGAAGCTGGCCGCCAACCACACCGCCGCCGGCGCCCGGCCGCCGCGCGAGGGGATCGCGCTGTGCCAGGGGATCATCGCCTGCGGCAGCTGCGGCAAGCCGATGATGACCAACTACCACACCGATCAGCGGCCGGCCTATGAGTGCAGCTCCCGCCGGGACCGGCTGACCACGCCGTCGTGCCGGTCGGTCGCCGCGGCCTGCGTCGATGCCGCCGTCGCGGGTGCGCTGCTGGACGCGCTCACCCCCGGGCAGGTCGCCCTCGCCCTGTCGGCCGCCGACGAGGTCACCGGCCGGCACCAGCGGACCAGCCGGGCAGCCGAACTCGCCGTCGAGCGCGCCCGCTACGACGCCGACCGGGCCGAGCGGGCCTTCCACGCCGTCGAACCAGAAAACCGGCTGGTCGCCCGCTCCCTCGAAGCCCGCTGGGAGACCAAGCTCGCCGCCCTCACCGAAGCCGGGCAGGCACTGGAGGCCGCCCGCGACACGCTGCCACCGCTACCTGGCCGGGCTGAGCTGGAGAAACTCGCCGCCGACCTGCCCGCCCTCTGGAACGCGCCTGCCACCAGCCCCAAAGACCGCAAACGGCTGCTGCGCACCCTGATCGCTGACGTCACCCTGCTCCCCGAGCAGCGGCCCGACCAGGTGCGCATCGGCATCCGCTGGCACACCGGCGCCACCGGCGAGCTCACCGCCGAACGGCCCATCCATCCCGGCACGGCCAAGCGCTCCCCAGACGCCGCGATCGAACTCATCAAGCGGCTCGGGCCGGCCACCAGTAACGACGATCTGGTCCGGCACCTGGGCGCCGCCGGGCTGACCACCGGCCACGGCCGGCCGTTCGACGTCGCCGCCGTCCAGTGGATCCGCCACGCCCACAAGATCCCCGTGCCAGACCCTTACCACCCCGGCGAGATCTCCGTGGCCGAGGCCGCCCGGCGGCTGGGCTGCAGCACCGCAGTCCTCTACCACTGGATCCACACCCAGCAGCTGACCGCCCGCCGCGGCCAGGGAAACCGGTTCTGCCTCCCCTGGAACGACCAGATCCAGGCCGAATGCCAGAACCGGATCCAGCAGTCCGCCCACCCCGGCCGGACCGCCCGCCCCCGCACGCTCCCAGCCCTGCCCTCTCCCGCCCCCGACGGCGAGGTCAGCGTCACCGAAGCCGCCTACCGCCTGGGCTGCAGCACTGGCGTCATCTACTACTGGATCGAAACCGGCCAGCTCGCGGCCCGACGCGGACCGGGTAACCGGCTGAACATCCCATGGAACGACCAGATCCAGGCCGAATGCCAGAACCGGACCGAGCAATCCGGCCACCTCAACCCCGCTGCCCGGCGCACCAAGCCACGGAAACGACGCTGACCCCGAGCCCGACGCCGAAACTGTCAGCACCACCCGGCATGCTCAAACCAGCGAACCCGCGAAAGCGGGCCTGACCAGCACGCCACCCACACCAAACCGGAACATTCCCACACACGGTTGCAGGAGGGGCAGTATGAATCATCCGTCCCAAAGACTCCCGACCGCCACCATCCACGCCCGGTATGCGGCATAATTATGCACCGTGCTGCGACCCGCGTGCTGCAGCGCACGCGCCTCGTCTCATCGGCCCGCACGCCGCGTCGAGGACCCGGCGGCCTCTGACCGGCCCCAACGCGGCGAGAACCGCTGGCCGGTCATAATGGGCATTGTAGGCGCTGTCGGCTGCGTGCCGCTGATAACTGGCGCCCATCATGTCGTAGGCAGACCATAGTTGCCCATCCACGCACACACCCTAACCACAAGCCAACGAGAATCTGACCAAGCGCCGCGGCCCAGGCCTAATCCCGCCAATCGACCGCGGGTTCCACTTCGCGGCCATCCTGCGAGGCCATGCCAGCACACGGTGACGCCACATCGCTGAACACCGCCGCGCACCATGCGGCATGGCGGATGGCGTCGGGGCGCGGGCACGCGCTGCAGTACGTCCTCGGCCGCGGGCTGTTCGGAGCGCTGGAAGGTCGGCAGAATCGATGGCGTGAGCGTGCAACTGAACCACACCATCGTCTCGTGTCACGACCAGCAGCGGTCAGCGGCGTTCCTGACCGGGATCCTTGGCTTGCCGGCGGCTACCCGTTTCGGCCACTTTCTCGTGGTAACGGCCGACAATGATGTCTCACTGGATTTCGCAGAGACAAGCCGGGATATCGCGCCCCAGCATTATGCGTTTCTCGTTGGCGAGGAAGAGTTCAACGCCGCGTTTGGCCGCATCCGCGAACAGGAGCTGCCGTACTGGGCAGATCCCGGCAAGACCCAGCGCAGACACACGACCCAGCGCGCGAAGAGCGGCATGAGAGTACGTTCTGAGAGCACCTTTCGGGGCGGGCGCTGCTCGCAGGTGGTGATAGACAGGCTGCATGGCAACGATCCTCGTCTCGGCTGAGCGCACGGTGGACGCGCCAGCGGGCGCCGTGTACGGCTACATCGCGGACATGCGCGAGCACCATCCGCACTTCCTGCCACCAGCGTTTTCTGATTTCGAGGTTGAGTCGGGCGGGGTGGGCGCGGGTACGATCACGCGGTTCACGGTGACAGCTGGTGGGCGCACTCGCCAGTACCGGATGAAGGTCGCCGAGCCAGAACCTGGCCGCGTCCTCACCGAGTCCGACACCGGCTCCAGCCTGGTCACGAAGACCACCGTCACCCCGCAGGGCCGCTCGTCCCTCGTGCAGATCTGCACGAGCTGGGACGGCGCGCGGGATCGGCGGCTTCTTTGAGCGCCTGTTCGCTCCGCGGGTGATGCGCGGCATTTATGCGGACGAGTTGGAACGGCTCGACGCCTACGCCCGTGAGCACGCCGATATCTGAACCCGGCCAGTTCTGGGAAGACTGTTGCCCGCGCAGTCCCTCCCCGTTCGGGTGGGCGCACAAGGCGCACCCAGGCACGAGCGGACGTTTACGCGTCCTCACAGCAGCACGGTCGCGCGTCCCGCGCGCACAGCGGCATGAGCGCGCGATCCCGGCGCAGGTGGTAATGCATAGTTATGCAGGATGGTCGACCGTTCGGTGGGTCAAACCCTAGATTGCCCAGACCGCCGATAACGCGGGGACCTCTTGCTGCTCGGCGCACTTACCTCGGCGTTTCACGCCAGTAGCGCGACACGGGCTTGAGATGCGAAGAAGTGCCTTGTCTGCAAGGGAAAATCGAGCTGACTGCATGATCGGCAGTCCCTGACAGGAAGGCACTCCCGAGGTGAAGCGTAGCGGCGGGCGGCGCAGGGTCAAGGTGAGCGCGGACGGCAGGGGCGTGGTGTCGCACGCCGGGACCGCGCTGCTGCGGGAGCTGGCTATTGAGAGCGGGCTGGCGGGCGGGGTGACCGGGGGTCTGCTGGACACCTACCGCGGGATCCCGGTGCACATGCCGGGGCAGGTGTTCGCGGATCTGGCGGTGGCGATCGCCGATGGCGCGGATGCGGTGACCGGGTTCGAGGTGCTGCGCGACCGGGAGGCGCTGTTCGGGCGGGTGGCCTCGATGCCCACGGCGTGGCGGCTGCTGGACCGGATCGATGCGCCGCATCTGCCCAAGGTGCGGGCGGCGCGGGCAACAGCCCGGGAACGGGCCTGGCGGGCCGGGGCGGCGCCCGATGCTGCTGGTGAGCTGCGAATCGATTTCGATGCGACGATCAGCACGGTGGTGTCGCAGGCGGAGAGGTAGGCGAGGGCGCCTGTGAGGCGCAGGGCGCTGATGTCGGCGACGGTGAGTGCCTGGTTATCGGGGAAGAGGAGCTTGCTGGCGCCCGACCGCCTCCTCACACGATGCCGACGACTTGGAGTTCGTCGCCGACGCCGGCACAGCTGATCGCCGAAAAAGCCCCGGGATCGTTCTGCTCCTGGGTTTCGATCAGGCCGAAGACAGGGGTCCAGGTGCCGTCGGCACGACGGAGTGTGTGCCACAGGCCTCCATTGACGATGCCGACGACTTGGAGTTCGTCGCCGACGCCGGCACAGCTGATCGCCGAAAAGGCCCCGGGATCGTTCTGCTCCTGGGTTTCGATCAGGCCGAAGACAGGGGTCCAGGTGCCGTCGGCACGACGGAGTGTGTACCACAGGCCTCCATTGACGATGCCGACGACTTGGAGTTCGTCGCCGACGCCGGCACAGCTGATCGCCGAAAAGGCCCCGGGATCGTTCTGCTCCTGGGTTTCGATCAGGCCGAAGACAGGGGTCCAGGTGCCGTCGGCATGACGGAGTGTGTGCCACAGATCTCCTCTTTGTGGCGCTACGACCACACGCTCCATCATGTCGTTGTCTTCGTGCTCGACGATGTGGCAGTGGTGCACGTACTTCTGCGGCTTGAGGAGCTTACCTGCGCCGTTGAGCGCGGTGCTCGGCAGCGAGAACTTGGCACGCACTACCGTGACCTGCTCAGGGTTCACCTTCACCGTCTCCTTCAATCCCGCCTCGGTCGGATCCGGAGCGATCAGTCCGGACTTCAGGAACGGCGTCAGCGTGGAGACGTCCAACGGGGGGACGCCGTTGGGTCCGCGGTGGGCGGCGACGTAGCCTCCGACGTCGTAGTTGTAGCGGCCCATCACCTTGAACGTGAACAGGTGGGTGTGCATCGGATGGGTGTCCGGGGTGGTGTTCACGAAATACCAGTCCTCGACGCTGTTCCACGTCAGCGTCTCGGTCACCGGGTTGGGGCCTCCGTACGGGTGCGCGTTAAGGTTCAGCTTCCAGCTCGGGGTGCCCGCTGCGACCTCATTCAGCGTGATCATCCGCGCCGCGACCGACCCGCCGCTCAGCTTCGGCGGCCCCAGGCCGGTCAGCGCCGTCACCTTCGGGTTGGCCGGCAGCGACCCGGGCCCGGGAACGGTCATCGGCGCGCCGCTGGACGCCGTCTGCTTCACGGTGATCTGCATGACTTGTGTCAGCGGCGGCGCCGGCGTGGACACCGGGCTCGGCGGGTTGGTGTTCTGCATGAGCAGCGTCTGGCCCGCGAAACCCCGGAAGTCGCAGATCACGTCGTACCGCTCGGCCGGGGCCATCACCAGCCCGTTCGCGCCAGCCGGGTTCACCGGCAGCAGCCCGCCCTCGGTCCCGATGATGACCATCGGCACGGTCGCGCTGCCGTCCGCCGTGGAGATCTGCAGATCCAAGATCCGGGCGTTGCAGCCGTTCAGCACCCGGAAGCGGTACACCGCTGGCTCCACGGTCAGGGCCGGCCAGATCTTGCCGTTGACCAGCATCACGTCACCGAAGTACTCGCCGATCCACGGCCCGTTCGTCGACGCCGGCGCCACCGGGTACAGCAGCGACCCGTCCGGGTTGAACTGCCGGTCCTGCACCACCATCGGCAGCTCGTAGGTGCCGATCGGGCCGGGCAGCAACGGGTTGCTGCCGGTGTCGAAGGAGTCGCGCAGCAGGTAGCCGCCGGCTAGGCCGGCCACCACGTTCATCCGCGTGTCCCCGAGGTAGTGGTCGTGATACCACAACAAGGTGGCCGGCTGCTCGTTCGGGTAGGTCACCGACTGAGTTTTCCCGGACCTGAACGCGTCCGGCTGCGCGAACGGGTTCCCGTCATCATCGCCCGCGACGAACCCGCCGTGCAGATGGGTCAGGATCCGGACCTCGGGGAACGGCGCGAACTGCAGGTAGCCGGCGCCACCGTTGGTGAACACCCGCAAGAAATCGTTCGGGGCCAGGCCATTGGTGTACTTGACCTTCACCGCCGTCCCGCTCTTGGCGACGATCGCCGGCCCCAGGTACGACGCCGCTGTATCGCCCGCGCCCGGCCCGCCTGAATGCAGGTACCCGAACAGCGTCGTCACGGGCAACTGGCTATGAACCTTGCGGGAGATCAGCGCCATCGTCAGCCTCACCGTGCCGCCGGCGGTCGCGTCGACAGCGTTATCGACCAGCGTCGGCATCGGATCGAGATACGGCGTCAGGCTCGACGCCACCGACGCCGCCCGCGCCCGCCCGTTTTCCGCCGCCTCCTTCAATCGTGGGGTACCGGCAGTGTTCGCTGGATCCTCTGGCGTGCTCATCTTGCCTCTTCAGAACTGATAAGTAATGCTCAGGCTAATCACCCGACTGCGCAATGGTCTTTTGCGCGCGGCCTTCCGTGCGCCTGTCGTTGCATCCGACAAACGGTATAGGAACCCAGGGTGCTGGAAAATTTTCCGCACGGCGTCGCTAACATAACGGCGCATTACGCCGCTACATTAGAATCACCTTCATTAAGCCCCCAACGTACCGCCAGGGTACACTAAATCGGGCAACGGGAAGTACCTGGCACGTAAGTTACAAGTGCCTTACCTACAGAAATACGCCCTGCAGGTGCCGCTCCGACCGCTGCGTTTCGGGCCGAGCCCTTTCTTCATGGTCAGCAAATCCGCAGTCACGCCAGACCTCACTCCAGCCCCAGAAGGGACCGCGGCTGCCGATGGTCCGTCGGCCCGGCCAGTGACCGAGCTCTGCCCCGCGAGCCCAGGTAGTGGCATCAGCGTGCTGAAGCCGCAAACCAAGGACTCCGGTGATGAACGCCGCCGACCGCTGCTGGTCACGCCAAGAGACGATGGAGTGGAACCAGCTCCGCGATGGTCCGGCTGGGGCCGTCCGCGAACCTGCGGCGCGTGCCAGTCGCAGTTTCCTCGACGGGGCGCCCGGTGCGACCCGCTCATGCCCCTCCACGAACGGCCGGGTACGGACGGCCGGGCCTACTACGAACGCAAGGTAGCCGAGGGCAAGACCCGCAAAGAGGCACTTCGCGCCCTCAAACGGCGCATCAGCGACGCCATCTTCGCCCGCCTCCAGGCCGACGCCCAGCGGACCGCAACGCCCCGCACCGAGGGCCCGGGAGGGCAACCGGGGAACGACTCTGTCGCCAGCGCGGCCGGCTCACACCCCGAAAACCGGCTCTTCGGCCAAGCCACTCCCGGACCACAATCCACACTACGGCCCCGGCCCGAGCCCAAAAAGACCAGGTCACGCGCCACGAGAAAGACCGGCCGAACCTATTGACACAAAGAGGATTCGATATGAGCGACCAGTAGCCTCTCGATACTCATTTGGTCAGGCGCGCATATCTGGCTGTTCTGGGTGCCCGCTTCTGGATGTGTCCGCAGTTATCGGCCCTCGCCAGGCCCTGGCTTGGCCGCGCTCAGGCGTTCCTCGCGTACCGTTGCTGTCGAGTCCAGGCCGCGCTGGCTACCTGCCTGAGAGAAAATGCGGAGCTCGCGCCTTCCGCGGCCTTCTTTTCCAGAGCCGTCCTGCCCGCGAAGGCAATCCCGGCAGGCGCGATGCCGTGCCACAGATACGCGGTCACGTCAGCGCCCGCCTCTTGCTCGAGCACCCGGGTCGCCGGTGCCGACCAGCGCAACGCCGCGTACAGGTCAAACTGCTGCAGCGCGAAGGCGGCGTAGATGAGGCTCCAGGTCCGGCCGTTCCCCGGTCACGCCGAACCGAACGTGCCAGGCCTCCCCAGCTGGCTTAGCAGCTCCGCGCGATCCTGGTCACTGGCTGCGGCGAGCTGCCGCTGTGCCTGTTCAAGCTGAGCGTTGGCGAACCCCAGCTCCAGCCCGTCACGACGGCATGCACCGAGCCGGACCATGGCCAGCATGGCCGTGTCGCCTTCGCGGTCAAACTGCGGTTCGAGTTCGGCCAGGGCCCGGTCGACGTCCTCGCTGAGCACCTCGGGATGGTCATGGCAGAACCGGCGCGCTTCCGCCCAGCTGCGCGTGCTGAGGAAACCAACGGCGAGTCCCTCCGCATCGGTATTTCGCCAGCAGCTCTCAGCCGTGCCTGCGAGGCCATCCCTCGTCCCGAGGCGACCTCGCGCCAGCACCCGAATCCTGCACGATGTGGCGGATAAATCCCCTATCCAGCACGGCCGCTCCAGCACGGCCGCGCTCCGTCTCCAGGTGTTCTCCAATTTCCTCCAAGTCTGAGGACTACCCGGGCGTGCACATTGGGGCACGAGTCCGATCAGGTCCCGCCCGCTAGGCGGGCCCAGCGCACACAGGAGAAGCCGTGCCAGGCCGCCGCTAGCTGGACAATATGACCAGTTCCGGTCTGCGCGGTTAGCGCCACCATGCAGCTACCATCTCTGCCGCCCTGTGCTGGCACCCGTCGCGGATGCCCGCGTCCGTGTCAGATACGTGTCACGAGCCTGCGGAGCTGGCGCTCGACCAGGGCGTGTCACTGGGCACCCAGTCATGGCTGCCGTTGCTCGCGACAGCCTGAGCGGAACTTGCGCACACTCCTGAATGGACACGAAAACAGCGTGTACCAAGTCGAACTGTCCTTCATGGCCTTGCCGCTCCGGATCGCTGTGGCGTGGCGGCTTTTCCGGGGTGACGGGCTGGCGCATGATGGCATTCGTCAGGCACTTTAAAAACGGGCCGTCGTTCTGACTGCCCCGGGCGGCGCGACAATGCTGGTCGGCGATAACTGACCTAAGCGGAAACTAAGAAAATGGTAAAAAAGCCTGGGATTGGATGGCGCTGGCCCATCAACGCACCTGGCCTGGCCGGGGCCACCGTCGCCGCGCTGGCGGTCTGGCTCGCGGCGTGCTCAACCGCAGCGACCACGGCAAAGGCCACACGGTCAACGACCGCCGTATCGCTGTCCCCGCAGGCGTCAGGCATTGCCGCGATCGTCCGCAACGAGCGCGCAGCCGCCCTGGCCGCAGCCGAAGACACCCGCCGCGATGGCGCCCGCGCCCGCGGGCAAGACCAGCCGGCTGCTGCGGGTGGGTGCGGATCACCTGGCCGCGGTGGTAGATCTTGACCAGCGTCCCGTCCGCCCGGACGCTGACCTGCTGCCCGATCAGCCGGTGCGGCACCGAGGAGAACGCGTTCTGCGCCCGGACATGGAAATCACGCCGCACCTTGGCCTCGCTCCACGCCGGGACCCGGTACGGCTGCTCCGGCGCTGGCAGCAGCGCCGGCGCCTCCAGCTGCGCGAACACCTCCGCGGCCGCTGGCGGGTAGTGCCGTGCACCCGCATCCCGGCCCGGACCCGGCACCAGTCCTCCGCGCGGCGCTGCGCATCATCCAGGCCCATGAACTGCTCCCCGGCGAAGAAGCTGCGCTGGGCGAACTTCACCCCGGACTCCACCCGCCCCTTATCCTGCGGCGAGCGAACCCTGGCCGGGTCGGCGGCCAGGCCCCGGGCCTGCATGTACTCCAGCCACTCCCGGTTCCACCCCGGCTCCAGCCGGTCCGCCTGATCCACCACCGGCTTCAGGTTGTCCGGCACGAGCACCGTGAACATGCCGCCGAAGAACGCCCACGCTGCCTCGCAGCCCGCGATCACCGCCTGCGTGGTCTGCGAGAACGTCAAGAACACGACGCAGTACCGCGAGAACACCGCGGTGAACACCAGCGCGTGCAGCTTCCGCCGCCGGTCCCCGTCGGGAATCATCCCTAGGTACCCGAAATCGAGCTGTACCTCCTCGCCTGGCTTCCCGTCCGTCACGGGCACCGTCACCTTCTGCCGGGACGAGGAGTAACCGCACTCCGCTGCCGCGAACCGCGCCAGCGTCCGGTACGGCACCACCGTCCCCCGCCGCTCCAGCAGCTCCCCGATCTTCACCAGCGTCAGGCCGTCTTTCACCCATCCGGTGACGTCGGCCTTCACCGGCTCCAGCACCTCCCACGACGCGCCGTGCCCGGCCGGGCGGGCCGGGCGCACCGCCGCGACCACCTGCCCGAGCAGCTCATCGGTCAGCTGCGACTCATCCCCGTCACGGACCAAGCCCGCCGCCTGCGCCGCCTTGATATACCGGCTGGCGGTCTTCACGTCCACGTTCGCGCGCCTGGCCGCCGGCCGCTTCCCCGCCCCGGCCAGCCACGCCCGCAAGACCTCCTTCACCTGTGTCACCAGAACCTCCCGGAACGCCATCCCCTGCCGTCTCTCCAAGTCCGAAATGAACCGGAAGATCACAGCAGGGTGGTCCATCAACTGGCAAACCAGGTGGTCCCATCCCCGTGGCAACAACTCTCAGCAGGTGGTCCCATGCTCATGGCAGACGACAAGCCGTGTCGGCCATGCGCGTGGCCGCACAGATCACCCCGTTATGCGCGGCCGTAGCAAACCGGGCGCCCTCTCGCTCAGGCGTACCGAACGGCGGCTCGGTGAGCGTAGTGCCTCCGCCGGATGCAACCGACAGTAGTCGGCACGGCAGAGCCGCACCTGGACGCCCGCGGATCGCGGATCGCGGATCGCGGATCGCGGATCGCGGATCGCGGATCGCGGATCGCGGATCGCGGATCGCGGCGGAGTCTACGCGCGTCGCCACGCTCCCGGCCGCCCGTGATAGCGCAACCCGCGGGCGGACCGGGGGCGAAGTGACCGCCGTGTTCATCAAGCGTGGCCAAGATATGCTCACGGAGCGCCGCCGTTACATCCCCAAATAGCGAGGTCGCTAACACCTGGCCGCCCTCACCCGGCGGCTGTCCGCCGCGCGCCGCCGCCAGCTGTCCCTGATCGTCACCCCTCGCACGGTCCTGCGCTGGCACGCCGATCTGGTCCGCTGCCACTGGACCTATCCGCGCCGGCCACGAGGACGGCCGCGCACCGGCCCGACGATCCGGCGACTCGCGGTGGAAATGGCCCGCGACAACCCCACCTGGGGCTACCGCCGGATCTGCGGCGAGCTGACGGGCCTAGGGCTTAAGATCGCGCCCTCCACCATCTGGGAGATCCTCAAGGCCGCCGGAATCGACCCCGCGCCACAACGCGCAGCCGCGCGGCTGGAAGCAGTTCCTGTCCGCCCAGGCCAAGACGATCGCCGCGGTCGACTTCTTCCACGTCGACACTGTCTTTCTTCGTCGGCTCTATGTGCTGTTCCTCATCGAGCACCACCATCGCCGCGTCCACTTGGCCGGCGTCACCGCCCACCCGACCACCGCATGGACCGTACAACAGGCCCGGAACACGCTCATGGACCTCGGCGAGCAGACCGACGGCTTGAAGTTCCTGATCAGAGATCGGGATGCCAAGTACACCGACGCGTTCGACGCAGTCTTCACCGCAGCCGGCATCCAGATCATTAAGACGCCTGTCCAGGCGCCGCGAGCGAACGCGATCTGCGTAACGGGGGACCTGCTGGCCCGGGCGGACATCGCCCCGCAGGCCTGGCCCCTGGGGTGCATGATCAGTGCCCGGGACGGGCGGAACGCCTCCGGCCGCCGCTCGACGATCCGGACCCGGGCGCCGTGGTCGTGGGCCTGCAGCGCCAGTGCCAGCCCGGCCGGCCCGGCGCCGGCCACCAAAACGTCCGGTGACCTTGTCATGTCGCCGCGACCACCCGCCACTGCTCTCTCCCGGGTCGTCTGCCGTCGCGCCATCTGGAGCGCGCGTGCCGCTGAGGACATCGGCCGGGCCATCCCCGGCAGTATTGAGTAGCCGAGCGAGCCCGGCACGGAGACCAGCGCGAGCACCCGCCACAGCGAGCGGGCATAGCGCTCGGCCCGCTCCGGGCCATCCCACTCGTATATGCTCCGGCAGGTGCCGCGCTCGTCGCCAGCCAGCCAGAGTTTGGAGACGAACCCGGGAAGCCCACGAACAGCGGGGATGTTAAGCAGGCTCTCCCAGCGGGAAGGTTGGTCAACAGCCCACGATCAGTGACCTGGAGTAGGGATCAAAGCCCTCCCGGATCACGGTCCTCACGCCCGGAAGCTGATCACTCGCCCGTGCAGCGGCTGGACCGGCCGGTTGTTGTTGGGGTAGCCGCCGTAGTGGGGGAACCGCGAGATCACGAAGTGGAAGCGCCGCACGGCCGCGGGCGAGACGTGGCCTCCGTCTTCGAGCACAAACCAGCGCACGCCCTCGGTGCAGCCCGGAGTCGTAAGCGAGCCGCCGTAGGTGTAGAACGAACCAACGGCCAGCTTCCTCGTGGGGCCGAGCAGGCCCCTGCGAAGAGCCCGGCCGGGTTGGCCTCGCCGACGGTCACTTCGTGGTTGGCCGTGACCGGCGCGGAGAGCAGGATCTTGTCGAGCAGCGGGTTCGGATGGGCGCCCGTGCGGAAGAAGACACCCACGACGGCAGTGTGACCTTGGCTGTTCTGGTGGACGTAGTGGGCTTCGACATCGGCCAGGCGGCCATTGATCTTGTGCTCACTCGGCGTATGGAAGTGGTATTGCGTGAGCTGATAGGTGTCGTTTCCGATGCGCAGCGTATCGGTGACGCCCGCCGGGATCGGCACCTCGACATAATGGCCGGTGTTTTCGATGGCGACTTCGGAGCGAACATAGCTGATCAGCAGCGGCGGGCCGTTCAGGCGGGTCACCGCTCTCGTGTCGATGTTAACCGGCGACTGGCCGGTTCCGGTCCCGCAGGTGGGATAGCCGATGGTGCCCCAGTGGCTCGGCCCAATCGGCGATGCCGGGTTGTGGTTCCACGGCGGCGTCGTCTGGGCCGGGACGAGAGCTGAGCCTGCAGCCCCGCTTGACGGCCAGAACCTCGAAACCGCGAGTGCGCCGGCTGCCGCGCCCCCCAGCTTCCAGGCCTCTCGGCGGGTCACCGCGTGCTTGGCAGGCCCGTCACCTGAATCAGCCATGTCTGCGTCCTCCTTGGCGTCCCCCGGATGGGACGAGCCCGTTGGCAGCTTTGGCGGCCCGCCCACTGGCCGGTGAAATGACGCATGGGCCCGCTGCCGGCCTAACCCAAACAGGATAATTGCACTCGACTGAATCTAAACAGGGTGATTACACTCAACGGATCCCGCTCGCGCAGCACGAGGCATTGTCGTCCCGCCTGACCAGGGTGTGGGGGTGCTCAGGACCTAGCGCCCTACCTCGGCTGCCACCTGGACGCCCGCGCGGACTCGGCGCTGGTTAAGCTGTCGCACCACGGCCAGCCGGTCAAGACTCATCCCCGGCAGCAGTCGGGCCGCCGGTCCACCGACCCAGCCGACCTGCCCGCCGAGACGACCACCTACGCGATGCGCGACGTCGCCTCGCTGGCCAAGGCCACGCGTCGGCACGGGGACGCGATCGGGGTCTACGCCGAACGGCGGATCACGCGGCCTCGGTCCCGCTCTAGCAGCCACGTTCGGTGACGAGTGTGGCCCGACGGGCTCGGTGATCGCGGGTCGGCGCGCCGCCCGGCGCCGATGGCCTCACGCCGGTGCCGCAGAGCCAAAATGTGCCCGTTGCTGGCCAGGGCGGTCATGAAGATAGTGTCCTCCAGGGAGCCGGTGCGCTGCCGGTCTCGCAGTGGATGCGCCCGGCGGTTCGCTCACCGGCACCAGCTGCGGTGTCGCAGCCTGGCTTATTCACGCGAGAGAAACCGCGTCGCCGCGGCGGATGGTTCCGCCACTCACGACCGAGGCGTAGACGCCGAGGTTCACCCCATTGTGCTGGGCAGCAGTCCGGAGGATTCCTGAGTCCTTGGGCAAGTCACCCTGCGGCAGCGTGATCACCACACAGCGAGGGCACGGTTCGGTGATGGCCAGCCGGACTTTGCCGCCAACAGTCATGGTGCGGCCAACCCAGTCGATCTCCACGAAGCCTTGGTCTTCCTCCGGGGCGTCGCGACCACAATGTTGGGGCGGAACCGCCGGGTCTCGAAGGGCCCTTGCGGGTACAGCGCCCGCAGACGATCGATCGTCGCCGTGGTCAGCAGATGCACCACGCCGATGTCGAAGAAGGTCCCGCTCGGCATCTCAAAATCGGTCACCGTGTCCCTATGATCCAGACCGGCCATTTCCGGACAGTACTCCTTGCGCCACTGAAGCGTCCTGGTTCGACATCGCACCCGACCCTCTCATCTGGCGGTATACGCGGGATGGCACGCGGCGGCGCCAACACGGCCCCGCTCGGTAAACTCCCGCAGCACCTGCTCATCGGCCGCGGACAGCTCCGCGGGATCCTGGCCCCTGCCAGTCATCACGTCAGTCACTGGTGTCTCCTCCGTCTCGGTCACCGGTGGCTGAGTCACGTTCCGTCGCGACGCAACGTAGCCGTCTCCGGGCAGACACTGCTGGCCGCGACTGGGCAACTCTTGGTAGCTGAGGCGCCACCTCGCGGCTTGCTCGCCACCTAGCGCGAGTTTCCCCCGTAGTTTGATCTTGATTGTGTTTGCCCAGGTCAACTGGTGTGCAGCGGGTGGATGGGTGTATTACCTAACTGGTCTCACCGCGCTGGCGCGTAGCGGTCCAGTCCGAAGATCTCGTAGAGGCGCTGCTGGGTCGAGGTCATCTCGGTGAGCATGCGCCGGGCGCGGGGCCGGCCTCCGGTGGAGGGGTAGAGCAGCACGGTTTCCTGGATACCGGCGAGTTCGCTGAGCAGGACCCGGACTGACAGGTCAAGACGGTGCTGGCGGGCTTGGCGGCGCATCAGGTGGGCGACGGCCAGGGCGGTGACGCAGTAGGAGACGTGCACCCGGATTTTCTGGTCGGTCCAGTGGCGCATCGGGGAGAAGGACACCACGCGCGGGTCTTTGAGCTGGCGGAACCCGGCTTCGGCGTCGGACTGGGAGCGGTAGCCGGCGACCACCTCGGGTACCGGCCAGTCGTCTCGGCTGGTGACCAGGATCCGTTTACCGAACAGCTCGGTCTCCAGCTCGTGGCGGGCCGGCTCGTCCACGGTCCAGGTCAGCCGCAGCTGGCTGGGCTTGTCGCCGGTCAGGGTGGTGGTGAGGACCCGGTTCAGCCAGCGGGGCCGGGTGATCTTGGCGATGTCGGCTTCTACGGCGGCGCGATCGCGGCGGGTGCGGCCGCGTTCCAGGCGGGCGGCCAGCTCGGCGAGCTTGCGGGTGGCTTTGCCGGTGGTCTGGCCGGAGCCGCGGGACTGCCTGGCGTGCAGGGTGTCGGAGTGGGTGAGCAGCACCCGCCGCCGGGCCCCCAGCGCTTCGGCTGTTGTCTCGTGCCCGGTCAGCCCCGGGAACCGCTCGGCGTCGATCACGGCGAGGCGGCGGGCCGGGAGGGCGAGCAGGTCCGGGTAGTCCGAGGGCGGCAGCGACCCGACGAACTGCAGCCCGGCCTCGGTGAGGTGGGCGAAGTTGCCCGACGAGCTCTGCCCGGCGTCGAACACGACGGTGAGGTCTTGGTCGTCGGCGGCGATCGCCCGGTAGCGGGTCACCAGTTCATCGACCACCTCGGGGAAGATCGTCACGTCGTTGCGGTTGCCCGGGTAGGCGTGGCCCACCAGCGGGATCCCGCCGTCGCGGGTGACCACCAGGCCCAGCCCGGCCAGCCGCAGGTCGGTGCGCTTCTGCTTGGCGTGCCCGCGCTGGGCGATCGGCGCCCTGTCGTTGCCGGAATCGATGAACGTGGCGAAGTTGGTCATGTCCAGCGCCATCCCGGAAAGGCCCAGGCCGAACTCGGCCGCCATCGCGGCCGCCAGCCGCCGCTCGATGACGGTCAGTGCCGCCTGATCCAGCGCGTCCATCGCGTCCCAGAACCGCCGGTGATCCAGCGCCGCCGATGGCACCCGCGCCAGCCGGTCTCCGGCCGTCGTGGCCCACCAGTCCGCGAACGCCAGCTTCGAGCACGGCGCCACCACCCGGTTCGCGCACGCCAGCGCCAGGTAGGTGCCCACCGATGCGGAGGCGTCCGCCCGCCGCTGCCCGGCTGCCTCATCGATGATTGCGGCATACCCCAGCCGCTCCAGCACTCCCCACACGGCGGCCAGGTCGCCAAACGCCAGGTGCCGGGTCCGTTCCGGCTCGCCCGGCCCGGCCTCGCTGAGCCGGGCCGCGACCTCCTCCGCCGACCCGAGATAACGCTGGGAGACGATCCGCGGCTTGCCGCCGACCCTGGCCGACTCCACCAGGTAGTAGTAGGTCCGCTGGCCCTGCTTCTTCGCCACCAAGCTCGCCATACTTCTAGGTAATACACCTTCAGCCGCTCAATATCGATCACGACACGCCTGATTCAGCAGCTCACAGCACAACCCAGTCGGGCCGCCAGGTCCCGAAATGCTTCAAGATCACGCTAAGGGGGAAACTCCCGCTAGCTAGCCCTTGGCGGGGTCGCAGGGGACTGTAATTTCAACGGTGTAACTCCAGAGACAGAGGAGACACCAGTGACAGACGTGACGACCGGCCAGGACCAAGAGCCGGCGGAACTGTCCGCGGCCGATGAGCAGGTCTTGCGGGAGCTTACCGAGCGGGCCCGCACCGGCGGGCTGAAGCTGACCGGCGAGGGCGGCCTGCTCGGGAAACTGACCAAGATGGTGGTCGAGGGCGCCCTGGAGGGCGAGTTGGACGACCACCTCGGCTACAGCAAGCACGACCCGGCGGGCCGCAATGGCAGCAATTCCCGCAACGGCCACCGCGCCAAGACCGTGATCACCGAGACCGGGCCGCTGGAGCTCTCGGTGCCGCGGGACCGGGATTCCAGTTTCGAGCCGAAAATCGTCGCCAAAAGGCAGCTGCGGCTGACCGGCGCCGGCGAGATGGTGATTTCCCTGTCGGCGAAAGGCCTGACGCATGGGGAGATCGCCGCGCACCTGGCCGAGGTCTATGGCGCGGAGGTGTCCAAGCAGACGATCACGGCGATCACCGACCGGGTGATGGAGGGCCTGGCGGAATGGCAAAGCAGGCCATTGGATTCCGTGTACGCGGTGATCTTCATCGACGCCATTAATGTGAAGATCCGCGAGGGCCGGGTCGCCAACCGGCCCATCTACCTCGCCCTGGGCGTCACCGTCGACGGGGAGCGCGACGTGCTGGGCCTGTGGGCCGGAGAGCACGGCGACGGGGAAGGGGCGAAATACTGGCTGCGGGTCTTGTCGGAAATCAAGAACCGCGGTGTGGCCGATGTGTGCATGCTGGTCTGCGACGGGCTGAAAGGCCTGCCCGACGCGGTGAGCACCGTGTGGGAGAAGACAATCGTGCAAACCTGTATTGTTCATCTCCTGCGGAATTCGTTCAGGTACGCCTCAAAAAAGGACTGGGGCGTAATCGCGAAAGACCTCAAGCCCGCCTACACCGCCGCGTCCGAGGCCGAGGCACTCGACCGGTTCGCCGAGTTCTCCGGGAAGTGGGAGAAACGCTACCCGGCTATTATACGGCTGTGGGAGAACGCGTGGCCAGAATTCGTGCCGTTCCTGCGGTTCGACCGGGAAATAAGAACCGTGATCTGCACCACCAACGCGATCGAATCCATTAATGCCCGGCTCCGGCGGGCCGTGAACGCCCGCGGCCACTTCCCGACCGAGCAGGCCGCCCTCAAGTGCCTGTACCTGGCGATCATGAGCCTGGACCCGACCGGGAAGGGCCGCCAGCGCTGGACCAACCGGTGGAAGGCCGCCCTCAACGCCTTCGACATCACCTTCGACGGCCGCCTGTCCGCCGGACGGAAGTAAAACCTACAAGATCAGTTACACCGTTTGCTTGGCTCTGTCGCACTTTCGGTAGTAACAGCGTGTCAGGATATGCCACGATGAGTCATGTGTGTCATGGTTGCTCGCGTGTGACAAAAATGGGCTTGTGAAAGTGGTGTTCTCCGGGTTGTCGTCCTTGGTCATTGAGGACGTGACGGACCTGGATGGCGTGATCGTGGTCCGGGCGCGAACAGCGGGCGGGCTGGTGCCGTGCCCGCAGTGCGGCGCCGGGACGGGCCAGGTTCATGGGTATTGCAAGCGGACGGTCGCGGACGTGCCCGCGGACGGCCGCCCGGTCGTGGTGCGGGTCCGGGTGCGGCGGATGCGGTGCCCGGTCCCGGACTGCCCGGTCCAGACGTTCCGGGAGCAGGTCCCGGGCGTGCTGGACCGCTACCAGCGGCGGACCACGCGCCTGGCAGGCCGGGCCGGTGAGGTGGCCCGCCGGTTAGCGGGCCGTGCGGGGGCCGGGCTGCTGACGGCGCTGGGAGTCCCGGTTTCCCGTGATACCGCCCTGCGGGTGCTGCTGCGGCTCCCGCTGCCCCAGGTCAGCGTCCCCCGCGTGCTGGGCGTTGACGATTTCGCGCTGCGCCGCGGCCACGTCTACGCGACCGTGCTGATCGATGCCGAGACCGGGGAGCGAGTCGATGTCGTGGCGGGACGTAAGGCTGATGCGCTGGAGGAGTGGCTGCGCGAACACCCTGGCGTCGAGGTCGTGTGCCGGGACGGGTCCGGCGCCTACGGCGAGGCGGTCCGCCGGGCGCTGCCGGGCGCGGTCCAGGTCGGCGACCGCTGGCACCTGTGGCACGGCCTGGCCGAAGCCGTCCTGAAAGAAGTCGCCGCACACAGCTCCTGCTGGGCGGCCGCCGGGCCGCCGCCCGGGGACGGCAAGCAGGCCCAGACGACAGCCGAGCGGTGGCGGCAGGTCCACGACCTGCTGGACAAGGGCACTGGCCTGCTGGAATGTTCACGCCGGCTCAGCCTGTCACTGAACACGGTCAAGCGCTATGCCCGCGCCGCCGAGCCAGAGCGGATGATCCGCGCGCCCAAGTACCGGGCGACATCGGTGGATCCCTACCGTGATCACCTGCGCGCCCGCCGCGGCGCGGACCCGGCCGTGCCGGTCCAGCGGCTGCTCGCCGAGATCCGCGAACAGGGTTACGCCGGCAGTATGAACCTGCTCTGCCGCTACATCACCCAAGGCCGCGTCGAAGCCGACCGGCCGCACCTGTCACCCAAGTCCGTCACGCGGCTCCTGCTCACCCGGCCGGACGCTCTGAGCGACGGCCAGCGGTCACTGCTCGCCGAGCTGACCGCCACCTGCCCCGAGATGACAGACCTCGCCCGGCTCGTCCGCTCCTTCGCCGCCCTGCTCAGGCCGGACCCCGCAAACGAAGCCAGGCTCAAGGACTGGGCCGAGACCGCGCGGGCCTGCGACCTGCCGAACATCCACGCCTTCACCCGCGGCCTGGACCTGGACATCGACGCCGCCACCGCCGCCGTCACCCTGCCGCTCCACAATGGACGGACCGAGGGCGTGAACACCAAGACAAAAATGATCAAGCGGCAAATGTACGGCCGCGCCGGATTCACCCTCCTCCGCCACCGCATCCTGCTCAACTAAAACCACGCACCGTCACCACCGAAAGTGCGACAGAGCCGTTTGCTTGACAGACCCGGTCGCAGACCGGCCCAGGGCCGGGCGGCAGGGAGGTCGGTGTGGCGAATGAGCCTGGCCCGGAACTGTCGTTTGCCGTCCGGGGTGGGCCGTCAGGATGAGCTGCGGTGCCGGTGGGCAGCCGCGGCGAAGGTGCGGCTGATCTGCTCGCTGCGGTTGACCGGCCGACCGGCCGGTGGGGCCGCGATCGCCTCCGGTTCACCGACGGCGAGCAGATGCTGTTGTACCTGTTCGGCGAGGGCGATGAATGGCTGATAGTAGGCGGGCACGGTCGGCGGCGCGGCGGGTGGGGTGGCCACCTCGGCGGCGGGCGGTGCGCTGACGGCGGTGGTGAGGCGGGTGGCGTGCGCGGACAGGTCGGGCAGGTCGGTGCGGGCATGAGGCAGCATGTGCAGGCCATGGAATGGTGCCGACCACCTGTCGCGTTCGGTCAGCGGTTGCGCGCCAGGGGCGAATAGGGACCGCAGCGTTGCCGGGATGCTGGCGTGGTCGCGTGTCTGGGTGTCGATGGTGCCCGCTGGCACCCGGGGTGAGATGACGACCGCGGGGATGCGGGGGCCGAGCATGGTGAAATCGAACGCGGCGGCGTTGCGATGCAGCAGCGTGCGCTGCACCATTCCCACTCGGCTGGTTCGCCCGCCCGGGCTGGGAACCCGGGTCGGTGGGGGGACGTGGTCGTAAAGGCCGCCATGCTCGTCGTAGGTGACAAGGAGCAGGGTCTGGTCGAATACGTCCGGGTGCGCCCGCAGCGCCTCGTAGATGGTTGCCATCAGCTGTTCGGCGCGGGTGAAGTCCGACTCGCTGTGCAGGGTGAAGGTGTCATAGGCGGCGTCGCTGACGAGGTTGTTCTCGGGATGCTGGCTGTTGCTCAGGTCCGGGGCGCCGATCAGCGGGGCGTGGTCGAGGGTGTGCAGCGGCGGGCGGTGGTTGGGCTCGATGAACGTGTAGGCGGCCAGTTCGCCCGCCGCGACGTGCCCGGCGAACCTGTCCAGCGGAAACCACTTCGCGTGCCGCTCAGCGGTGTCCCACAGCGCCGGGAACGCCCACACCTGCGGGGTGTCATCGTGATAGATCCGCCAGTCCGCGCCGTGTTCCTCGAGCAGCTCGAAGATCGTCCGGTTGGTGTACGGGCGGGTCTCGATCGCGGTGTCCCCGTCCGAGGTCGCCGCATGCGCGAAATTCCGGTTCGGCCACGTCTCGCCCGGCACCGAGCAGAACCAGCGGGTACATACCGCGAACTCGCACGCCAGCCGGCTCAGCACCGGCACCTGCCCGGGTGGCTGGCACGCCATCACCAACGGGCCACGGCCGGTGACGGCCGGCTGGCCGCCAGGAAACAAGCCACGCACCCGGTTCACCAACGGCCCCAGCAGCCCACCGAACGCGGGCGGGTCCAGGCCCCGCCCCTTGCGCTCGTAGCTCTGCACAAAGCCCTGGTTCGTCGGCTCACCGGCGGCAGTGGGAGCCAGCTGCTCCATCACCGCGTCATGCGAGTGATCCGGGCCGACCGGCAGGACCAGCTTCGCGTCCGGCGAGGCCGCCACGGCGGGTCCGCCCGCCCACCCGGGATTGGTGAACTCACCAGCACCGAGGAGACCGTCGAACGCCGGATCGGGATGCTGCACATAACCGAGTAGATGATCGAACGACCGGTTCTCCAGCATCAGTACCACGACATGCGCGATGTCGACCATGAGCCTCACCACCCGGATCCGAACCCGACGCCGCCACGCTACGACCCGTCCCGGCTTATAACGGTTTCCGCGTGCTCTCGGTCCGCGTTCTGCTGGCGACAGCTTTTGGAAACCGTCTCCAACCAGGCTTACCGTGAACCGAGATCAGACCCTGGCCAGCGGGATGCTGCACCAACGTGTCGAGTCGCCGGATGTTGGCGCCAGCGAAACATAAGTGAGATAAGCCGACAGGGCCCTCCTGTGCAGTCACGCATACTTCGGGCTCGCTGGGCAGAGGATTCTTCACGGAATACCTGCCGGGCAACATTGCCTGCGCATCCACCTTGAAACCCCCAGAGCTGCCGTTGCCCGAAGTTAAGAATCCCACCGTGATCAGGTCCGGCGCCCCGGATTATGTCAGGCGGTGACATAATCTCAGGTACGCAAGTGTTAACCGTAATTGAGGCGTTCTGCAGGCGGTGTGCAGACGGTGTGCAGACCGTGTGGAGGTTGCGCCATTCACGCGGCTACCACGAATCGCGGCTGCACCGGCAGGACTCTCCTGACCCGGGTGGTTGGGTTGAGCTGGCCGGGTGCGACGTGGGGTGGTGTTTTCATCGCGATCCTCGTCTGTTCGGTGGTGGCCGTGCGTGCATGACTAAGAATCCCGTCCCGTCCGACTTCGTGAATCTTTCCTGATGCCCCTGCGATCACCTGATGTGACCCGTACCGTACAGCCGCACTGCGACAAAGAGCAATGCGGCTGTACGGCCATGAATGGACTTAGTGGCGACGGACCCGTCGGACGTAGGAGCTAACCGCGTTTGACGGGCATATTTACTACTGCCGTATCGTTGTTTCGGGACTTCGCGATAGCCTTGACCCGCTAGGTTGCCGCGGCGTTTGGCGTCAGCCAGTCGACGGTTCTTCGTGCCGAGCGTGCGTCTGTTTCGGCCTATCTGGCAACCTGCAGATTCCGGTGTAGCTATCCGATCACTCCAACATCAGCCAGCGTACTCGACCAAGGCCGTAACGTCAGCAAGCAGGTTATTTACGGCGTCCACCTTGATGTGAACCGCGAGTTCGCCCGGCTGGAGCGGGACCTGCGTAACCCCAACCTGGAGTGGGACGTTGGCGGTCCGCACTGGCTGCCCTGGCGCCTTTAGGAACCGGCAACGGGCCGTCGTTGGGTTGGGAGGATTCGGGATGGGGTTCGTGGGGTCATCATAGGCGAGTGAGAGGGTAACATCCTTGTAATTAGTGCCGCCCTGGCCGTGTGGCAACGGTACAACTCGATCCCCAACCTTACTGCCCGCACTACCCGCCGCCGGGTCAATGAAGACAGAATACGCTCCTGAAGACATGGCCGTTCCTTTCATGGATTTGTGGTGATGGCCATCCGAGGACATAGGAGGGCGTGATGCGATCAGGAAACGCGGAACGGACGATCCACCTATGCTCTCCTAACACTCTGCGGCCAACCGTTTAGCCCCCCGCTAGCCTTACCCTTCCAACTGGCAACAAGATCTGTCAAGAGACTACTAACCACTTTTTCCATCGCAGAGTGGCCTGTAACGATCCCGCCGACGATGGCAGATCCTCCTGAGCTGGGGCGGTCAGCAGCGCTGAACACATATCTGACCTCCAGGCCAAGGACGTACAAAATGAACTGGTCCTTAAGATCCTTACGGCGATAAGCTTCCACACAGTCTCCACTTGGGCTGCATTCGGTCATAATACGCGTCCACCATCCGTTGACCAACATGGATTCAAGCTGCCCGGTGGCGGGTAGCCTGGGGTGGCTCTCGAAACGACCGTTTACAAGCACATCGATTCTTGGTATGACACCAGCCTGGAAACGCCCGGGCGCGCCGTGTTGTTCATTGATCTTGACGACTTCAAGACCGTGAACGATGGTCTCGGTCTTGATCACAAGGGGTGAAGGCAATCGGGCTATTCGGGAGAGCGGGATCTTCCCGGAGGTACCGATGTCTTCCTGTCGGTGATCTTCTTTGCTGAGATTCTCGGCGGACCCGATGATTGTGGAGGGGTCCGTGGGGGAACAGCGTCGGCCGTTGACGCTTGAAGATCGTGAGGAGATATCGCGCTGTCTGGCGGTCCGCCTGACGAACAAGGAGATTGCGGCCCATATCGAGCGTAACGAGTCGGTGGTATGCCGGGAGATCTCCCGTAATGGCGGCCGGGAGAAGTACCGGGCGCACCGGGCGCAGTCGCGGGCGGAAAAGGAGCGATGCCGCCCAAAAGCCAGGAAGATGGACGCTGATCCGGTGCTGCGCTGCCATGTGGTGTCCGGTTTGCGCAGCGGCTTCTCCCCGGATCAGGTGGCGGGCCGGTTGAAGTACGACCGGGCCTGCGGGCAGGCTGGGGAGGTGGTGTCGCACGAGGCGATTTACACCTGGATATACGCGTTGCCGAAGGGCGAGCTGTCCCGCCTGGGCGTCGAGCTGCGTTCCGGCCGTGAGCAGCGCAAGCCGCGCGGGCGGGCAAAGACGCCTGGCGCCCGGATTGTGGGGATGCGCTCGATCGAGGACCGTCCCGGCGAGGTCGCCGATCGCCAGGTGCCCGGGCATTGGGAGGGTGATCTCATTGTGGGGAAGAACGGGGCAACGGCGGCCGGGACCCTGGTCGAGCGCACGAGCCGGTTCACCGCGATCGTCCCGCTTCCGTTCGGCCGCACCGCCGACCGGGTGCGCTCGGCCCTGATCGATCAGGTCACGGATCTGCCGGCGCAGCTGGTGAAGTCGATCACCTGGGATCAGGGGTCAGAGATGGCCGATCATGCCGCCTTCTCCCTCGCCACCAAGATCGATGTCTATTTCGCCCACCCGCATTCACCGTGGGAACGGGGCACGAACGAGAACACGAACGGGCTCATCCGGGAATACATCCCGAAAGGGACGCCGGTCCCTTCCGATCCTGGGTTCTTGAATTCCGTGTCTCACTCACTAAACATCCGCCCGAGGCGTATACTTGGCTACAGAACGCCAGCCGAAGTGTTCGTCGAGATGCTTAGCGAATTTGCTTCCACCGGTTGACACCGCCGGTCACAGCGCGGGCGATGAGCTCCTGAAGGTGATTGCGTTCCGCCTTACCTCGTACCTACGAGCCGGCGACACACCGACCTGGGTAGGAGGTGACGAGTTTGTCGTATTGCTGCCGACTATCGATACGCAAGACGAGGCGATCGAGATCCGCGCGCCGTCTTCAGGAGGTCATTCGTGAGCCGATGGACTTCGGGGGCGCGTGACGTCTGTGACCGCGAGCGTCGGCGTCGCATTCGCCGACGTCAAGAGCGACTCAGAGGTGCTGCTGCGCAACGCCGACGTGGCGGTGTACCACGCGAAATGGGAAGGCAAAGGCCTTATCAAGATCTTCAACGAGGCAATGTACCGAGACGCGATCGAGCGCTTAGAGCTCAAAGCCGACCTCGCGCAGGCGATCACACGGGAGGAGCTCGCGCTGCTGTATTGCCAGTCCCTATTACCAGTCCCTCGTTGACCTCGCCACTGGCGCGCTGACCGGCTTCGAGGCTCTGCTGTGGTGGAACCACTCAGTTCGGGGGGCGGGAGCGGGTCTGCCTCCTCCCGGGTCTTACGTGCAGCGGTCCAAGGATGCGCCGCGTCAAGATCGCAGGCCTCTGCCTGCCCCTTTCACTGCGATCAGGGCCGACAGAGGCTCCAGATGCAAGGCCGGGGGGCCCGATGATGCTTTGCGGGGTTTGCGGATCCGGTCCGTCGGTCTGCGTCGGAGGGAGTCGAACGGGGAGCCACTCACCTGCAGCAACTGTCTGAGTGGGTCGCGGTGGGTCCGAGGGTGCGTGAATACGGTGGCTCCCGTTTCTGGCTCCCCTGCCGACGGTGCATGACCATGGTGAGCCTGGCCCCACGGGTTTCATAACGACGCCACCCGCCGGATAGCGGTCAGCCCGTCGTAACGGGGATCGGTCTTGATGACGCGGGTTCTGGCCCTGCTGACGTTGCCGCGTCCGCCCAACGTGGTCAACTCGGCCGCGGTCAGCCCGATCCGACCCGCTCGACGCGGTCAGCGCCGCCCGGGCCGCCCAGTCTGGCAGGGCCCGCGGCGCGCCGAAAGGACGCGACGGCGCGGTCGAGGCGATCCGGGCGCTAATGGTCGCCCAACGCAGCGCCCGCTCCGAGCGGACCCAGGCGATCAACCAGGCCCGCGCCCTGATCGTGACCGGCCCCGACGACCTGCACGCCCGGTTCACTCGGCACGCCACCGCTGACCTGGTCGCCGAGCTTGCGGCCCTGCGGCCCCGGCCCGGCGCCGTCGTCGGCTACCACACCCGGATCGCGCTGCGCGAGCTGGGCCGCCGCGCCGAGTTCCTCGACAGCCAGATCCTCTGCCTCGATGCGCTCATCGTGCCCCTGGTCACCGGGCACGCTCCGGGCCTGATCGCCGCCCTGCACGGCGTCGGCTCCGACACCGCCGCGCTGCTCCTGGTTGCCGCCGGGGACCACCCCGAGCGGCTGCGCTCCGAGGCCGCCTGGGCGCACCTGTGCGCCGCCGCCCCGATCCCCGCCTCCTCCGGAAAGACCGTCCGGCGCCGCCTCAACCCCGCCGGCGACCGGCAGGCCAACCACGCCCTGTGGCGCATCGTCATCACCCGGATGAGCTCCCACCCACCGACCCGCGCATATGTCGAACGGCGCACCGCCGAAGGCCTGTCCAAGAAAGAGATCACGCGCTGCCTCAAACGGTACGTCGCCCGCGAGGTCTACCCCCACCTCCGCCACGTCGCTGACTGACAGCCACTGACTCCGGGGGCGGCCTGACCCCCTATTCGGCTGCCGCATCCATGCTGGCCTTCTAACGATTTGTCGGCCGCCCCCGGTCCAACTTGACCCGCTGCCCGCGTGACCTAATAAGAGCCTGCCCCCTCCACCCGGAGTGGCCCCTCCCTGTCTTGTCCGCACCCAGCACCAGCCAGACCACCATTCCCTGAGCCTTCAGAAATTGAAGGACTAAACATCATCCGAGCCATTGACAGACATAGGAGCATCGTTATGCGTCGTTTGCGGGCTATTGCTGGCTTCCATCGCGCCCACGCACAGTAACGGCACTACCAGCACGGCTGGGGCAGCCGCAGCCCGTCCAGCCATGCCTGGCCGCTGGTGCCGAACAGGTCCACTACGCGCGGTACCAAGACCCCAGCACTCTCGCCGCGTGATCCACCGGCAGCTTTGACACCAGATCGGGTACCTCTAAAAGAACTGCCTGCCGGGTGTATCTATTCAGCCGGGGTGGGTGTCGCCGGCCGTGACCCGGATCACGGTCGGGTTGTGATCGGCGCGGGGGTTGCCGGCGTGTCGCGTTGATCTTCGGGTCGGCTTGCTGATCATTAGGGCGCATGCCGTCTTCGCCGGGTTTGCCTGATGCCGCTGGGCTGCGGGTGCGGCTGGAGGCGGCCGAGCAGCTGATCGGCGAGCTGCGCGAGGGCATGGCGGTGATGGCTGGGGCTCATCGGCGCGAGCTGGAAGCCAGGGATGCGGTGATCGCCCGGCAGGCGGGGACGATCGCCGGGCAGGCGGACCGGATCGCGCAGCTAGAGCGCAGGCTAGGGCGCGACTCCTCCAGTTCCTCGAAGCCGCCGTCGTCGGATAGCCCGTACACGAAGAAGAGCAAGGACCGGTCGCTGCGGGAGAAGACCGGGCGGCAGCCCGGCAAGCAGCCCGGCGCGCCGGGCAGGACGTTAGGGCTGGCGGATGACCCGGATGAGACCATTGAGTGCGCGCCCGCGGGATGTGGGCGGTGCGGGCGGGACCTGACCGGGGAGCCGGCGGTGCGCACCGAGCGCCGGCAGCGATGGGACATCACCCCGCCGCCCCCGCCGTACATCATCGAGTACCGCAGGATCACCAAGGTGTGCCCGTGCTGTCAGGCGGCCAGCGCCGGGCAGGTCCCGGCGGATGTGACCAGCCGGGTGGTGTACGGGCCGGAGACCCGGGCGCAGGCGGCGAACCTGGCCTGCGGGCATCACGTGCCGGTGCTGCGGGCCGCGCTGCTGCTGCGCCAGATGGCGGGGATCAAGGTCTCCACCGGGTGGATGGCCGGGATCCGCGGCCGCGCCGCCGCCGCGCTGGCGCCGTTCATGGAGCACGTCCGGGCGCTGCTGCGCACCGCCCCGGCGCTGAACGCCGACGAGACCCCCGCCCGGGCCGCGAAGAGCCTGACGTACGTGCACGTGGCCTGCACCCGCTACCTGACCTGCCTGCACGTGGCCGGGCGGTCCGCCGGCGACATCGACGCCGGCGGGGTGCTGCCCGGATACACCGGCGTGCTGATGCGTGACGGGTACGCCGGCTGACTCGCATCTGACCGGCGCGCTGCACGCCTGGTGCGGAGCCCACCTGCTTCGTGATCTTAAAGACATCTACGACTTCGAGCCGGCCCAGCAGCGCTGGGCCTCGGCCATGGCGGACTTGCTGCTGCAGGCCAATTGCCACGCCTGCCAGGCGCGCGGGGCCGGGAAGGACCGCCTCGACGCGGACGTCCTGGCCGGCCTGCTGGGCCGTTACCGGGCGCTCGCCGCCGACGGCCTGGCCGCCAACCAGCGGCGGCATACCCGCGCCGCCCGTGACGCGAGACGGGTGGCGCGCCGGTTCCGCGACTACGAGGACCTGATCCTCAGATTCGTTACTGACCTTGCCGTGACGGAGTTCACGAACAACGAGGCGGAAAGATCAGTAAGGCCCGTCAAGGTGCAGCAGCACAGCTCAGGCGGCTGCTGGCGCACCCTCGAGGGCCTGGCCGAGTTCGCGATCGCGCAGTCATACCTGTCCACCGCCGCCAAGTGGGGCATCGACGCCCTCGACGCCCTGCGCCAGCTGTTCACCACCGGCCCCTGGCTCCCGCCCGCCCTCACACCCCACGCTGCCACCAAGGCCGCATAATCACCACAGGCCAGCCCGGCGCAAGCCACGAGGCAGGGCCGACACCGGCTGAATAGCTACTGCCGGGTGACTTGATGGGAGTTCTCCGCCCGGTTGACCCGCTCCCACCACAAGCAGGTCGCACACGCCGGGCAGATCGGTATCGCTCGTACCAGACATGCAAGCGGGTGTTCTACAGGTCGTGTTGGCCGGTCTTCAGGGAGCGGAGGAAACTCCGCCACTGATTCCGGGTGATGAAGAGCTTGGGGCCGTCTGGGTTCTTGGAGTCGCGAACGGCGACGACGCGCCGCTCACGCCGCTAGAACCCCCGTGATGCGATGAAGGAGCGGGTGCGGAGGTGCACCTGGCGCACCCGCTGGGGGTCAAGGCGTTCACCTGCTGCCGGGTCAAGAACGACCAGAGGGACGCCGCCGACACCGGCTGGCCGAATTCGAGGGCGTCGGCGTCTACTACGCGGCCACCCAGATGGAAGCCCAGGCCTGCGGCGGCCCGGTCGCCGTCGTAGGCGGCGGCAACTCCGCCGGCCAGGCCGCGCTGTTCCTGAGCCGCACCAGCGCGCAGGTGCATATCATCATCCAGGGCGCGACGCTTCAGGCGTCCATGTCGCGCTACCTGATCGACGAGATCGGGCGGAATCCCCGCATTACCGTCAGGCCCCGAACGCAGGTCACCGCACTGCTCGGCAAACAGCCAGAAGGCGTGCAGCTGCTCGATGCTAGCCGCCAGCAGACGTCGGCACTGGCAGTACGCGGCTGTTCATGTTCATCGGCGCACAGCCCGCCACCGGATGGCTCGCGTGCGCGCTGGCGGGGCATGAATCCGGGCCGGTCAAGGCAACGCTGGGCACGATCCGCGGTGACTTTGCGTTGGACATCCTGTACAACGTCGTGCACGGCTCCGGCTCACCTGAGTCAGCCAGCGGCAAATCAAGATCTTCTTTCCGGAGCTCGTTAACCCTTTTCCGCGCCGGTCGATGAATGCTACGGTGCCACCGCGGCCGCACCCGGTATCCGCATTCAACCTTCATCAGCAGATAGTTTCGTTGGAAGGCTCTCGTTTCTCATGGCCAACACGCTGGCGCTCCTCGGCCGTGACATGGCAGTCGACCTCGGTACGGCGAACGGGTCAGGCGACCTGGGGGTAGAGGCCGGCGACTCCGGCGGAGAGCCCGGCCAGGACGCGCTTACTCGTCTCGTCGGCGATGATCTCGGCGTCGCCGGCCTGGATGCCGTCGATGGCCAGCTTGGCGACGACGGCCGGGTCGGACTTGGGGACGTCGAGGTGGCGGATCATGTCGGTGTCCATGTAGCCGACGTGCAGGGCGGTCACCCGGGTGCCCTGCGGCGCCAGCTCCAGGCGCAGGGCGTTGGTTAGCGACCACTCCGCCGACTTGGCGGCGCAGTAGGCGCCGGACCTGGGGATGCTCAGCCAGGACAGCGCCGACAAGATGTTCAGCACCGCGCTGCTGCCCTGCGCGGCTAGCTGCGGGGCGAAGGCCCGGGTCACCGCGAGGGTGCCGAAGAAGTGGGTGTCCATCTCCAGCCGGATGGCGGCCAGATCCCCGGTCAGCAGCGAGGATCCGGTTGACGAGCCCGCGTTGTTGACGAGGATCGCCACCCCGCTCGCGGCCTGCGCCGCCGCGGCGACCGAAGCCGGGTCGGTGATGTCCAGGGCGATGGGGGTGACGCCCGCCAGGCCCACGGCCTCCGGGTCGCGGGCCGCGGCGTAGACGCGGGCGCCCCGGTCGCGAAGCTGCGCGGCCAGCTGTCGTCCCAGGCCACGGTTGGCCCCGGTCACCAGCGCGGTCTTGCCTGTGATATCCATGACGTTTCTCCCTCTGAGAATGTTTTCGCAGCGCGGGACCCGCAGCTGCGGGTGCCGCGCTGATAGCCGGTTCAGCCGCCGCTCACCGAGGACCGGTTCGCTGTGGCCACGTTGCCCCGGTCGCTGCACCCGGGACACCCTCGGCGAGCCCAGAATCGGTCACGTCGGCAGGTCCGTCCCGGCCTGCTCCGCCACCATGTAGGCGGCGTACCAGGCGGACCATTCTCGTCTCGGCCCGAGCGGTGACAAAGGTGCGACCGCCACCTGCGCTTCTGGTGCCCGACGTGGGCGGCCTCGGCACGCCGAAGCGCTCGCTAGGTCCGCCGTGGATGCGAAGGCCGTATCAGATTCGGCCGGGGAGCCGCGTCGTGACCTCCTGCACTAGCCACGTATTGCCGTCGGGATCGTTGAAGGAGCAGAACGACCCGTAGCTGGTGCGCTCAGGGTCGGGACCGGGTTGCCGTGCCTCCGGCGGGAACGGCGGGCCGTGCCACACCTCACTCGCGTCGATGCCACGGCCGGCGAGTTCGTCATGGGCCGCTTCGATATCGGAGACGATCAGCCCCGCCAGGGCCGAGCCGGGCGCGGCCGCCGTAAGTCCCGTGCCGAACGTGACCGAAGCCCCGGAGCCCGGGGGCGTGAACTGGACGATGCGAAGCCCGTCTAGCGGGGCGACGTCGTCGTCGAACCTCCAACCCAAGCGCTGGTAGAACTGCTTGGATCGGTCGACGTCGGACACGGGGATGACGTGGACCTCGAGGTCCATGTCGACCTTCCCGGCGCTCGCGTCGCTACTCGCGTGAGTACTGCGTGGTTCGGTGGTGCTCATGTTTGCCTCCTTGAGCGCTTCCTGCAGCTCGCTGGTGATTTCGTCGGTCGTGGCATCTACAGCGCGCTTCACGACTTTGGCCGCACCTGCAAACGCCTCGTCGAGGCCTTTTTCGATGGTTGGCTCGCCGACCGCGATGAGCCCGGCCTGGTTAGCGGTGAGTTGCTCAGCCGCCTCATGGAGCTCCTTGCGGGGCAGGCTCCCGCCCCCGAACCACTCGGGGATGACGCGGATGTGCGGGCGGTCCATCCGCTTGACCACGTGGGGCTTGCCGTTCTCCTGATCGATCACGGCCGCGTCGTACTGGCCGATCAGCTCGTCCTTGTGCAGCTGCTCGATGGCGTCCAGGTCGGCCAGCGCGGCCTCGGCAGTCTCGTACGCTGCGGCGTAGACGACCAGGGCTTTTTCCTCAGCCATGGGCTTCCTTCCCGTGGCGGGCATGGCGTCCGCGCTGCGGGGCCATGCGTCCGCCGGTTTGATCTGCAGGTTCGTATGGCCAGGGTCGCGCTCCGGGCGGGCCCGTCGCACCCGTAGAATCCCGGGCCGGTACCCTGGTCTGCGGCCCGGGCCGCGCCAGCACGCACGCAGAACCGTCTGCCGGGACGAGCTTCCGACGACGATCACCACGGTCCGGTTGGCGTTAACGTCCCGGGACCCGGGCGGCGGAGACGGAGTTCGGCGCGGTGCGCCCCGGCATCCGCTGGTGCGGCTAGCGGTCGGCGCCCCAGACGCCAGGCCCGCGGCCAGACCACCACGGAACGACACGCCCCCAACCAAGATCGACTTAGGCTAAGCGGCATTGCCGCTGGGGTCGGCAGCTCCTGGGACACCCGGGGCCCTGTGCCGCTCGAAAACTCAACCGAGGCTTTGACCTGGAGGTTCGCCTGCAGGCGGTCGCTGTGGCTGGGATCCTCGCGAGATGCCCTTCACCCTGGCTTACATGATCATCAGATCCGTACTCTCACTGGTGGCGATGCTGGTCCGCGGTGATGTGTCCAAGGACGTTGAATTACTCGTACTCCGTCACGAGAACGCTGTGCTGCGCCGCCAGGTCCCGCGTCCCCGCTACGAGCCGGTGGACCGGATCTGGTTTGCGGCTCTGTCCCGGCTTCTCCCCCGCCGCCTCTGGCCAGCAGTGTTGCCGGTGACTCCCGCGACGATCTTGCGCTGGCACCGCTGCTTGGCCGCCCGCAAATGGACCTACACAGACCGGCGCCGGCCGGGACGGCCACCGACAGCCGCGGCGGTCAAGAAGCTGATCTTGCAGATGGCGCGGGACAACCCGGGATGGGGGCATCGGCGGATCCAGGGCGAGCTAGCCCGCTTCGGCCACCAGGTCGCGCCCTCGACGGTATGGGAGGTCCTGAACGCCGCCGGAACCGATCCAGCACCGCGCAGATCGGGGCCTGGCGGCAATTCCTGTCCGCCCAGGCCCACGGGATCATCGCGTGTGATTTCTTCGCGCTGGACACTGCCGTGCTGAAACGGATCTATGTCCTGGTGTTCATCGAGCACGGCACCCGCCTTCTGCACCTGGCCGGGGTCACCGCCAACCCGACCGGGACGTGGGTGACTCAGCAGGCCCGGAACCTGGCCATGGAGCTGGTAGAAGGGATGGGGTCGCTGCGGTTCTTGATCCGCGATCGGGACACCAAGTTCATTGCCGCCTTCGATGAAGTCTTCCGGGCCGACGGCGCACGGATCATCAAGACTCCGCCGCAAGCCCCCCGGGCGAACGCGATCTGCGAGCGGGTTGTCGGAACGCTCCGCCGTGAGGTGCCCGGCCAGATGCTGATCTTCAGCGAGAAACATCTGTCCAAGATCCTCACAGAATACGTCGAGCACTATAACGATCATCGGCCGCATCAATCCCGAGGCCAGCGACCGCCCACCGTCGAAACCACGGTCACGTGGCCGATTACCGACCTCGCTGACATCCGCTCCGTCCAGCGGCAACCGATTCTCGACGGCCTGATCAACCAGTATCACCGGGCCGCCTGAACATGCAGGTCAACGGCCCGAACCCTATTTCGAGCGGCATACGGCCGGCACGAGGGGGATCTTCGATCCGAACCTGCTCGCAGCCTGCATCTCGTGCGGTTTCTGCGGAGAGCTGCTTGAGCAGTGGCGCGACCACCAGTGGCGGGGGCGGTCGCGAACGTGGCATGGACGATGGGGATCTTGCCCGCGATCGTCAGCCCGCGCGCGACCGGGTCCTGGTTGGCGACGGCCTCCAGGGGCGCGATGTCGAGGGTGACCTGGCCGTTGCTGACGCCGAGGGCACCGTTCCTGCCGCCCCTGCAGCGTCCACCTCAGCGCGATGGGGGGGCCGTCCTCAACGGGGTGGACGACGACGTGTGGAACCCCGTGGTCGACCCGTTCATTGCCGCCCGCCCCCAGGCGGCAGGGCGCCCATCTGATTGGCCCCGCCTGACCGCCAGCAGGTAGAAGGGAACGATCAATCCCAGCGTCTCGAATGCCCCATCGCCGGGTAGCGCGAGCTGGCGATCGCCCTAACCTGCCATACTCCGCCCGGCGCCGACCGCGCGGCTGGCTAAGGTCAGTCCTCCCGGCCGTTGGCTCCGGCATCCGCGTCGCCGGCTCCGTAGCCGGCCTGGGTCAGCATCCGGCGCAGGTTGACAACTGCCTGGGTATCGACGTCCTTGTGGGCGGGCGGGTCGAAGTATTCGGTCTCGGACCCGATGGTCACGGCAACCTTGCCGCCGTGCTGCCCCTTGGCTGAGCCGACTGCCTCCAGCAGCGACAGCACGGCACGCCACTCGATGTTGTGGCCCGCGGGATGCTGGAAGATCTGGCGCAGCGTGTTGCGCTGATGGTTACTGAGGTGCGCTGGCTGCGACGGCGATGACATCCATGCTCCTGTCCGCTCCGCCATCATTGGCGGAGCTGCGGATATTCTGTCGGACGGGCCTGCTGCCGCGCCTGGCGAGCACCTGCGAGCGACTGCCTGCCCTGCGCAACTTGCGGCCACATGGGCGCACGGATGGTTAGCCTGCGATCATGGCCGCGAGAGCAGCTCCCGTTGGTTGCGGCACTGTAGGGATTGATCAGAGCTGCCGGACCTGCCCGGCCTGCGGGCCCTTGACGCCCAGGCCGACTGTCAACCAGCGTATGCACAGCTCCGCGCGCGGGTCCGCGACATCGGCGAACTCCAAGCCCAGTTCCAGCACCCGGGGAAGCCAAGACGCTTCCTGAAGTTCCTCAAGAAGGTCGCCGCCGCCTACCCAGGCCAGGAACTTCACCTGGTGTGCGACAACTACTCAACCCACAAGCACGCCGCGGTGCGCACGTGGCTCGCCAGGCGAGGGAACCAGCGGATCACCCTGCACCTCACGCCGACCGGATGCTCGTGGATCAACCTGGTGGAATGCTTCTTCTCGGTCATCACCCGCCAGGCCATCCGGCGCGGATCCTTCACCTCCGTCAAGAGCTCATAGCCGCCATCGGCGCATTCATCGACGGCTGGAACAACCATCCTAGGCCCTTCGCCTGGATCAAGGACGCCGACGAGATCCTCGCCAGCATCAAGCGCGCGAAGACTAAAGCAAACGGCCTTACACGCCACTAGCTAACCATATCCGCATAGTAGCTACCCGAGACTGCAACTTACTGCGGCCCCCGCGAACCGCGCCGTCATAATGTCCTCTCGTTTGAGGGCAAGTAGTGAGGTCCTCATTTCGATCGGTGCCTCATTGGCAGTGACGCGCCTGGGTGGTTGCGTCGGTTCCTATATTGTGAGCCCGGCGTCGACGGTAACGCGTGAGTCGATGGTCAGCTGGAGAAGGAGTTTGCACAGGAAATCGGTGGCGAAGGTAGCCGGGTCAGCGGCGGTCAGGAGCCTTCTATATAGGGCAACGAAGCTCCGACGATAGCGAATGGCTTGCTGTGAGAGGTCGGCGAGAGCCGCGAGCGGCGCGGGCAGCAGCCGCCCGGCGCTTCTTCACCCGCGCGATGCAGGCCGGAACGATCCCGGTCGAGGTCACCACCGTGCCCCCGCCTACCCCAGAGTGCCGGGCGAGCTGATCCCCTCGGCCTTGCACACCGTGGAACGGTACGCGAACAACCCGGTCGAGGCAGATCACGGGCGGCTCAAAGCCCGGCTCCGGCCGATGCGCGGTCTGAAGCGGCACCGGTCAGTACGGATCCTGGCCGCCGGTCACGCCTTCGTGCGGAACCTGCGCCGCTGCCACTACGATATCGCCACCGACGTCCAAGCTCACCACAGGCTCCGCATCGCCTTCGACGACCTCGCAATCACCATCTGACCAGCGAAGCATCCGAGCGATCCTGCTCTGACTTTCTGGAGGAAGGCTCAACGCAACAGTGCCCCTTCCCGTCTCGCTCAGCAGGCCCGGCCCATCCTGCAGTACTGAACCGGCCCGACTTTGTCGAGGCTGCTCCCGCCGTTCCCGGCGACCCCCCCCGGGTCAGGCTGCCTCCAGTTTCGCCCCGCCGCTGCGACGGCGAGGAGATGGACGGTCTCTCACCTCCATCCGGAACAACAGCGCCTCGTGGCGCACACGAAGATCAGTTAGAGCAGACGGAGACACACGGCTGATCATCATGGCCTCCCGCTGACGCTGGTGCATCGTTGCAGCTCACAGGCCCGGGCAGGCTTCTGGCACCCCACAGGGCGTTCTCGCGACGGCCAGCGGCGCCAGGGGGCACTATGCGGGATCATGGCGCCACTCGCCCGGCCTTGGCTTTCGGCGTCCACGTGCTGGCGGCGGTCTTGACGTCGGGCCCGCTCGTGACCGTGGCAGGCGACACCCGAAGCCGTGGATGTAGCAAGCTCACCTGCCAGCACTCCCCGCGACAACCGAGCTCCCGGCAGGTATATGGCTTGCATAGCATATGGCTTGGATGACATACTGACTGTGTGGACATCGACTGGCCGACGGACTTCGGGGTGTGGCTGGACCGCCTTGAATCCAGTGCCCGTTCCGGTGACCAGCATGCCCGTGCCACTTTGGTCTTCGTCGCTCGTGCCCTGGATCAGCTCCGGAACCTGACGGAACCGCCCAGCAGGGAAACCGAGACGGCGACGCTGCGGTGGGTGCGTCAATCACGGGGGTATCCGGTATGGCGGGTACTCCCACGCCTACCATCCGCACGTGGCGGTCCGGCTGATCTGCTGGTTCCCGCCGGATACCGGCACAGTGGTCGTCGCGTTGTTCGCCGTCGACAAGGCCAGGCTCGGCGACGTGTTCTATGACGGCGTGGCCGCTCGCGCCGATCCGCTGATCGACCAGTGGAAACGCGAGACAGCCTATGAGGAGAAGCCATGAGTAACCACCAGCCCGCCGCATCCGGCCAGCCGGGCTTCGTCCGCGGAAACAAGCGCTTGGACCAGTTGCTGGCCGACCCGCAGCTCGCCGCCGACGTCGCTGCCGCCCACGCCGACGCCGAGGAGATGGACCGGGTCTACGCGATGAACCTCGCGATGATCCGCAAGGCAGCACAGATGACCCAGGTCGAAGTCGCCCGCAATCTCGGCGTCGGCCAGGGCGTGGTGTCCCGGCTGGAACACCGCGACGACATGTTGCTGTCCACTCTGTATGACTACCTGATGGCCACCGGAGCCGAGGGCGCCGGCATCGTCGTGATCGTCCACGGCCACCGGATCGAACTGGACCTCGGCCGGCTCCGCAACCAGCCCGAACAGCAAACCACTTGAGCCCGTCCGACTGCCAGGAGTGACCGCAACCCAATGGGCATCGACGACGTGATGATGGACGAGTGGGAACGCGGATGGCACGGCAGTGACAAACTCATCTGCCCCGACTGCATCGGCGACGATCACCTCAAGGCCGTCGTGGCCAGCGCTGTCATCGACGACCAGGCGTGTTCGTTCTGCGGCGGCGTGTGCCGCACGAAGAATGGGATCGAGGCGTTGACCTGCGGTTATGTTGATCGTTCTATGCGGCCTCGTATGCGTTGATGAGGCCGCCGAGGATGGGTCTTCGCTTGATCCGTCTGCCGCTGAGGTCGATCACCGGGGTGGGAATCGCCATGTCGGCATCCGGATACCGCTGGTCCAGGCTCTGGTGAGGCCGGCGGGTGTTGTAGTGGATCGTGTACTCGGCCAGGACCCTGCGCAGATGCCCTGGCCCGAGGATCAATATCCGGTCCAGGAGTTCACGGCGGAGCGTTCCGACGACTGTGCGTGCCGAGAATCGCATCCACGGCTCTGACCAGCAGAGTTGCCCGCTGGGCGCTCCGCCCGTGATGATCACCGGTCGTGTGGCTGCGGTTCGTGTTCCTCCTGATCACGCGACCAGCGGCGTGGCTGCGGCTGTCCCGGCGTGAGGAGGCTTGGAAGACCGCCAAAATCTCGATCCTGCGCCACCAGGTCGCGGTCCTGCAGCGGCAGCCGCGCCGCCCGAAGCTGAACTGGGCGGACCGTGCGCCGCTGGAATACTCGATTGTGCCGCTGGAATACTCGATTGGCTGGTTGACCTGCGCTGTGGCCAACATGATGGACGCAGTGATGGTTGGCTTGCCGGGTGCTACTCAAGATCGTCTACCTGCTGACGCGCCGGGTCCTCGGCCTGGCCGTCCTGGTGTTCCGCGGCGACCGGGCGAAGGATGCCGAGCTGCTCGTGCTCCGGCACGAGAACGCGGTGCTGCGCCGGTACGCCGGCCGGGTACGGTACGAGCTCGCCGACCGGGTGTGGTTCGCCGCACTGGCACGGCTCGTGCCGCGCAGGCTTCGGGTTGTTTACTATCTGTCATGCCATATTCGGGTTGTTTACTATAGCGATCAGTCACGTCGTGGCATGCGTACGGCCGCGGAGGCAGGTATGGCGAGGCGCACAGGCATCTGGGCGGAGATCCAGCGCGAGCATGCTCAGCGCCGTCGCGCTCAGCAGGCGCGATTAAAGGCTGAGGGAAAAGCTCTACACCAGTGGGAACAGCAGTACCGACGGCAGGTAGCCGCCGACGAGAAGGAACGCAAGCGGCTGTACCTGGAGTACCGCAAGGCTGAGGCGGCGTCCATGACCGCGGAAGTTGATGCTCGAATCGCGGTGCTCGATGGGCTGCTGCGCAGTTCGTTGCGCCCGTTTACCGGTATCCCGCTCTCTTCGCTGCGGGATGCCGAACCGCCGTTCGATCCCGGCGGGCTTGACGTTCCCCTTCCTCGCCCGCAATGGGAACAGTTCGCGCCCAACGAGCCCGGGTCGCTCGGGCGCGTGCTAGGTGGCGCCAAGCGGTACGAGCGGCGTCGCCTCGAGGCCGAAGAGGCCTACCGGCAGCAGTTAGCGCAGCATGCAGCCGCCGACCACGAGCGCCAGCGACACCTCGCTGCACGCCAGTCTGCGTATGTGCAGGAGATCGCTCAGATCCGGGCGCGCAACGCTGAGGCAGATCAGTTCGAGCAGGACCTGAAGGCCGGCTCCCCGGAGGCAGCGAGCGAATACCTCCGCATGGTGCTCGAAGGATCGCTTTACCCAGAGGATTTCCCGCAGCGGTGCAAGCTTGGTTACCGGTCCGAACCACGAGAAGTGTTCATCGAATACGAGCTGCCCGGCCAGGACATCATCCCGCCGCTGCGCGGCTACAAGTATGTGCAAACCCGGGATGCGACCGACCAGCTGCCGCGCCCCGACAAAGAGATCAAGCAACGCTACTCTTCAGCGATCGCTCAGCCTCGATCCACCGCGTAAATAGGGTTCTGCCGGGCGCGCCGACGCGAAAGGTGCCCTCTGAACTGGGACGATGGGAGTTGCTAACACTTCCATTCCCCAGATGGAGAGGACACCTCGCAAGTGCGATTGTTGCACGGGCTGGCGAAGATTCACGCATCGTTTGATGACCCGAATCTCGTGTCACGGGCGGGCCTGGTCCCGGTGATGGCCCTGGCGCAGCGGGCCGGCCTTGCCGCGCTGGCCGGCGAGCATGTGGCCATCGCTGACCGGTGCGGGGTGAATGCGCACCTGAAAGTGCCGTGCCTGGTCGCCGGGATGGTCGCCGGGGCGGACAGCATCGACGACATGGACCTGCTGCGGCATGGCGCGATGCCGGCGCTGTTCGGCGGGATCCGGGCACCGTCCACGCTGGGGTCGTTCCTGCGCTCGTTCTCCTGGGGGAACGCCCGGCAGGCGGAGAAGGTGAGCCGGCTGCTGCTGGCGGACCTGGCCCGCCGCACGCCGTTGCTGCCCGGCAAGGACGTGGTGGCGTTCGTGGATATCGACTCGATGCAAAAACGTGTCTACGGCCGCAAGAAGCAGGGCGCGGCGTTCGGCCATACCAAGATCCAGGGCAAGAGCCTGCTGGTGCGGGGGCTGAACGCGCTGACCGCCACGATCAGCACGCCGCTGGCTGCGCCGGTGATCGCCGCCACCAGGCTCCGCGGCGGCAACGCGGGCTCGGCCCGGGGCGCCGCGTCCTTCGCCACCGAATCGGTCACTACCGCCCGCGCCACCGGATGCGCCGGGACGCTCGTGGTGCGGGCCGACTCGGCGTTCTACTCCGCGGCGTTCACCGGCGCGGTCCGCCGGGCCGGGGCGTGCTTTTCGGTCACGGCGAAGATGGACCCGGCCGTCAAGGCGGCGATCGCCGCCATCGGCGAGGATGCCTGGACCCCAATCAGATATCCGCGGGCGATCTGGGACGACCAGCTGCGCTGCTGGGTGTCGGACGCCGAGGTGGCCGAGGCGCACTACACCGCCTTCACCTCGAAGAAGGGGCAGGCCATCACCGCCCGGCTGATCGTCCGCCGGGTCAAAGACCTCAACCGCACGGCCGCCCAGGGCCAGGACGAGATGTTCCCCGTCTGGCGCTACCACGCCGTGTTCACCGACTCCCCGTTCGCGACCATCCAGGCCGAAGAGCACCACCGCGACCACGCCCAGGTCGAACAGCTGTTCGCCGACTGGACCGACGGGCCCCTCGCGCACCTGCCATCAGGCTCGTTTCCCGCGAACGCGACCTGGCTCGCCTGCGCCGCCATCGCGCACAACGTGCTGCGCGCCGCCGGATCCCTGGCCAGCCTCGCCTACGCCAAGGCCCGCGGCGCCACGTTGCGCCGCGACCTCATCAACGTCGCCGCCCGGACCGCCCGCCACGGCCGCGGCGAGATCACCCTGCACCTGCCCGAAGGCTGGCACCGCGAGCAGCACTGGATGAGCCTCTTCGAGGCCGCCTGCGGCCCGCCCGCCCACGCGGCCTGACCAGCCCAGACACAGTCACGCATTCCCACGGCCCCAGCGGCCACCCGGCGAACTGCCAGCCAAGATCCCCGATCAGAAACCGTGGACAAGCCGCAGAAAGGTGAGCGGCGAGAAAACCACGTCCCCTGCCATCCTCAAGATCACGTCCACTGGGCCATTGCCCCGCAACGCGATCATCTGAATTCGGGCGGTGGATTGAGGCTCAGATTGCGTTACGGACCGTGTTCGAGGCGTTCCACGCCGGGCAGGACTCGCTCGTTGACGCGGTGGTGTTCAATGGGCATGTTTCGGCCAAGGACCGCGCGACCGGCCAGGCGACCCACCCGTGCCTGGTCAGCATCAGCACCACTCGTGAGGAATTCGGCAAACTAGTCCTGTCCGAGCCCCAGCTCGATCCGGTCCTGTGCCTGCGTCACCTCAATGCGCTGATCTCACCCCACCCCTACGATCTGGAGGCAATACGCCCGGTCGTGGTATTCGATCTCTCTCGTTACCGCTTCACCGAAGAGATGGACGCGCTCGCTGGGCTCGACAGCCGTCCCAACCTGCTCGAGATGAGGCCCGTCGAGTTCGAGCACCTGGTCCGCCAGCTCTTCGAAGGCATGGGCATGAAGTCGTGGGTAACCCAGGCGTCACGCGATGACGGCGTCGACGGGGTGGCGGTCAACGAGGATCCCATCATGGGCGGCTTGTGCGTCATCCAGGCCAAGCGGTATCGCAACGTCGTCGGGGTCGAAGCCGTGCGCGCCCTTGCTGGCGTCATGGATGACATGCGCGCCACCAAAGGCATCATGGTGACCACGTCCTGGTACGGCAAAACCAGCCGCGATTTCGTCGCCCGCCACGGCCGCATCCAGCTCATCGAAGGCGGCGAGCTGAAGCACTTGATCAAGGAGCACCTCGGCACCGACGTGCTGATCGGCCTCCCCAAGGCACCCTCCGGACGACAGTAGACACTAGCTCTTGGGTAGCCCAAGGAAGACAGGTTGTTACCGGACGCCGACACCCGGAGGCTTATTCATAGTGGTGAAGAAGAACAGTCCGATGATGGCCTGGAGCATGCTTGCGTATTTGCCGATGGGGGGCGTCGCGGTAGGGACCGCCCTTGCGGGCGGCCCCCCGCGCAGATCCCTGCGTGCGGGATTACCGCACTGGGCTCCTACCATGGGTGGCTGGCGGCGAAGCGCTGCTCGGGGTACGGATGCGTGATGCGGGTTTTGGGCAGCCAGCGTTTCGCCAGGCGGTTCATCCTGTCCCAGGGGAGCCGGTTTTTCTGGCTGCGGCGCTTGAGCGCGTGGTGCCAGTGCCGGGTTACCTCGTACCTGAAGAAACTCACCGCCTCGTAGTTACCGTGCACCGCGTAGTAGTTCCGGTGCCCGGTGACCACGCTGGCAAGCCATCGTCCCTGTTCGGGGACGGGAAGGTGCCGGCGTCGCATGATCTCGGTTTTCGCCTGCTTCAGCTTTGCCCGCAGCCGTTTCCTGTCGGTGACCCGCCGTACCCAGAACCGTCCCCGCCTGGTGACCGCGCAGATGTGCGTGAACCCCAGGAACGAGAACGTCTCCGGCTTCCCCTCGCCCCGGGCCTTTGTTCTCGGGACGGCGTACCGCCCGAACTCGATCAGCCGGGTCTTCTCCGGGTGCAGCTCCAGGCTGAACTCCGGAGCGCGCGGTCCTGCGGATGGTCGCCCTCGGCGTCCCCGCCGCCCAGGCGGCGCGCTTCGGGTACGCCGGCGGCTGGCTCGGGCGCCTGCTCAGCGCGTTCGCGGAGTAGCGCGGCGCGGCCCGTAGGATGCGTCCCATGCCGGACGCCCCGCCCCGCCCCGAGCCGTTCACCCCGCAGACCGCCCCCGCGGCGCTCGAGGATCTCCGCGCGCGGCTGCGCGCGACGCGCTGGCCGGACACGCCCGAGGACGCCGGGTGGTCGCTCGGGACCGACCTCGCCTACCTCCGCGAGCTCGTCGCCTACTGGGCGGACGGGTTCGACTGGCCGGCGCAGGAGGCGGCGCTGGCCCGGCTCCCCCGCTTCCGTGTCCCGCTCGGCGGCCTCGGGATCCACTTCGTGCACGTCCGTGCCGCCGCGCCCGCCGGGCCCGTCCTGCCGCTTGTCCTCAGCCACGGCTGGCCGGACTCGTTCTGGCGCTACGCGAAGGTCATCCCACTCCTCACCGACCCCGGCGCGCACGGCGCCGACCCCGCCGACGCGTTCGACGTAGTCGTACCCGACATGCCGGGCTACGGGTACTCCGACCGCCCCACCGGCCCGCCCCTCGACGCCATCGCCGTCGCCGGCCTGTGGGCCGAGCTCATGGGCGTCCTCGGCTACGCGCGGTTCGGCGCGGCGGGCGGGGACATCGGCAGCTACGTGAGCCGCTACCTCGGGCTCGACCACCCCGACCGGGTCGTGGCCGTCCACCGCACCGACGCGGGCCTGCCCGTCTTCACCGGCGACCCGGCGGACCTCGCGCCCGAGGAGCGCGCCTGGCTCGAGGGCGCCGCGGCCTGGGGCGCGACCGAGGGCGCCTACGCCGCCATGCACCGCACGAAGCCCCAGACCGCCGCCTTCGGGCTCGCCGACTCGCCAGCCGGGCTCGCCGCGTGGATCGTCGAGAAGCTCCGGGCGTGGAGCGACTGCGACGGCGACGTCGAGCGGCGCTTCACGAAGGACGAGATCCTCACGAACGTCACGCTCTACTGGCTCACGGGGACGATCGGCTCGTCGATGCGCATGTACCGCGCGAACGCCGCGATCCCGCCCGCGCAGCACGCCCGCCGGGTCGAGGTGCCGTCCGGCTTCTCACTCTTCCCCCGCGACATCGTCCGCCCGCCGCGGGCGTGGCTCGAGCGCACGGCGAACGTCGTGCGCGTGACCGAGCCCGCGCGCGGCGGGCACTTCGCGCCGTTCGAGGAGCCCGAGACCTACGCGGAGGAGCTGCGCGCGTTCTTCCGCCCCCACCGGGCGGCAGCGACGGGCTGAGGGCGCCGCCGCGCGCGGGGGCGCGGCTGGCAGGTCTCGCAAACGTAGGTCCCGCGGCCGGCGGCGACCATCGTCACCACGGTGCTCCCGCATCCATCGCACGCCCGGCTCGCCCGCGCGCAGACCACCAGGTGCCGCCAGCCTTGTCCATGGCGTGTCATGTCAGCGGTGGCTGACAAGCTCGGCCCGGTACTGCTGCCTTACTCGGCGGCGCATTGGTGACGTGCTCCCCTGCGTGTCCCTGCAGTCTGCGGACTCGGCGCTGCCTGGCGAGGCGCGCGTGATGGGCGAGCCGGGCCTTATCCGCCGCCGTTATCATGCACTTGATGTGCTCGGCTCGCAGGGCCTGCATAATCACCGGATGCATGTGTCCGTCCTCTGGCCTGACGAGATGTCGTGTGTCGGTGTTTAGGTGCCATGACTCACGTCGTGATGAATGACAACACGGCCAAGGGTGTCCAAGAACAGCTTTTTCGCCATACCTGTAATCATGGAGAACCGCACCGCGACCGCACGTCGATCCGGGAAGCTCGCGACGTCCTGCCCGGCGACGTTGGTCTTCATCGCCCCGGCGCCCCCGGACTCGGCACGGTGGGCGCAGCGGCGGGCGCCGACGCCCCAGGCGCGGTCGTCCCAGCGGGGGGCAGCTTGGGCGGCTCGCGGCGGGGGAAGGTGTCCTGGACGACCTGCGGGCCCAGCGCATCCGGGGCGCTGCGGTCTCTGGGTGTTCGCCGTAGGCGGCCGACCGGCCGGGAACACGCCGACAGGCTGCTGGCAAACAGCGCCGCGGCGCGGGCGGCGGCTAGGATGTCCGCTGGGTTGACCTGCGGCCCGGCGGCGTCCGTGGCCCAGCGTGGCCGGGCGGCCTGGGTAAATGTCGGTGTCACCCGGTCATGTCGCTGGGCCGCTGACGCCGTGTCGCCAGGGCCGGACCCTAGCTTCGGCCCTGGTTGTGGTCCGGGCGGGGCTAGGCCGCGCCGATCCGGGTGATCAGGTCTTTGCGGGATCGGATGCCGAGCTTGTCGAAGATGTGCCCGAGGTGAAACTCGACGGTCTTGACGCTGACGTAGAGCTCGGCCGCGGTTTGGCGGTTGGAGCGGCCGGTAGCGACCAGGCGGGCCACCGCCTGCTCGGCCGGGGTAAGGCCCGCCATGGCGGGCGCGGTTTCTAGCCCTGCGAGCGCGGCGGTGGTAGCGAGCTCCTGGTCGCAGATCTGCAGGTAGGGGCGGGCGCCCAGGGTGATCAGGCGCTGCCGGGCGGAGCGCAGCCGGGCGACGGCCGCCTCCAGCTGGCCAGTCGCGCGCAGCCGGCGAGCATCGGATATCTCCAGCTGGGCCAACGCCAAAGGCACCCGCAAGCCGTTGGCGCGGCGCCAGGCTGTCTCGAACGCCGCCGCCGCGGCGGCCTGATGCCCGGCCGCTAAGGCCAGGTCGCCACGCAGCCGGGCGGCAGTCACCAAGGCCGACGCCGGGCCAGTGGGTGACAGGGCCGCCTCCGGCTCGGCCAGAGCCGTTTCGGCCTGGCAGGGGCGGCCCAAGCCGATGAGGGCATCGATCTCAAGGGACCGCCAGTCGTAGCGGACCAGGCGGCCGAGGAACTCAGCCTTGCCGGTGGCGCGTACGACCGCGGTGGCGCCGGCGACGCCTTCCAGATCGCCCCGTGCCATGGCCAGGAACGCCTGGGCGATGGCGGCCGCGATGATCGCCCCCGGAGCGCCAAAGGCCTGGGCGGCCTCGGTGGCCAGCCGGACGTGAGTGCTCGCCAGCTCCCAGTCGCCGCGGAGCGCAGGAACAAAAGCGGCGACACTGTGCACCAAACTTAAGTCCCACACCCGGTCGGCGTCCTGGGCAAGCGAGAAGGCCAGCTCGGCGTGCACCACCGCGTCGTCCCAGGATCCAGCAGGCGGCGATCTGCTGCCGCCGGCCCGCTGCTGGCCGTCGCCGCCTGTGCCAGCCAGGCCGCCGCCTGCGCCGTCCGGCCGAGGCCGCGGGCCTGCTGGCCGGCCGCCTCCAGCTCGGCGGCCAGCCCGTCGTCCGGGCCGGCCGCGGACGCCACCCGGTGCCCCAGTGCCCGCTGCCGATCGACCAGGCCCGCCGCCCGCTCGTGCAGTCGGCGCCGCCGGACGGGGCTCAGGTCGCCGTAGACGGCCCGCTGCACCAGCAGGTGGCTGATGAACCCGATCCCAGCCCCAGCCCCGCCCGCGCCGGGCTGCTCGACCAAGATCCCCGCCGCCGCCTCCCCCAGCGCCGGCAGCGGATCATTCAGGCCCGCCAAGGCGGCCGCCGCCGTCAGCTGGCAGTGGTGGCCCAGCACCGCGGCCGCCGACACTAGCTCCGGGCTGCCGGGCCAAGCGCGCCCACCCGCAGCAGCACCACCCCAGCCAGCGAACGAGGGACCCGCAGCGCCCCGCCGGGGCGGTCAAGACCCGCGGCCCCGGCCTCTTCCAGCACCGCCCGGCAATACAACGGGTTGCCGCCCGTGTCCTCGAGCAGACGGCCGACCGCCCGGCGCGGCAACTCCCCTGCCCCCAGCGCCTGGCCCAGCGCCACCACATCCCCTGGCCCCAGGCCACCCAGGCGGACCCGGCCGGCCCGATGGTCCCCGGCCAGGAAACGCTGCCAGCCCTCACCGAGCCGGGACAGCTCCCCCGCCCGGGCCGACATCATCACCGCACCTGATCGGCCTGCAGCCTGCGCACCGCGAACAGCAATGCCCGCGCCGACGGCCCGTCCACCCACTGCAGGTCATCGATCACGGCCAGCACCATCGCCGGGAACTGGCCTAACCAGGCGACCAGGTCGGCGCCCACCGCCAGCGGGTCGACCCCGTCGCTCAGCTCCGCGGCCCTGCGGCGTCAGGCTGGGGAGCACCGGCAACCACGACGCCGGGGCCGCGTCCTCGGCGGGGTCCTGCCCCCATCCTGAGCTGCGGCCGGCGGGATACCAGCCGTCAGCCGCCTTGCGGAAGTAGGGGGCCTCACTAGACGTGGAGCAACATGACCAGTTTCATGGAGGTGATGACTTCGCGGCTCTCGGATATCCGGGAGCCCATGCACCGCCCGATGCGCTGGGCCCACGCGGTGACTTGGTGATCTACATAAGGCCGCTGAGGCGGCCGGGGATAAGTAGCAATGTCACGGCGACTGAAGAAGAAGATCACCAACATCGCCAAGGTAGCGAGCGTAAGAGAGGTGGTGACGTTCGCCGCCGCCCTGGCTGTCAGCGCCGCCTGGGCCGTCGCGCTGGAGGCCGGCGCGTCCGCCGCGTCTATGAGGGCCGATGGGGGCGCGGCGGCGGGGTCCACTTACACCGGGGAGGCCTGCATGGTCAACGCCCCCAGCGGCGGCATCCCGCTACCTGGCGGCGGCAACTACGGCGGCCACGTCGGCTGGGCCTTTCAGCTCTCGGACGGCACGTGGGAGTTCGGCGCCAACGAGGGGCCGAACTCCGGGAATTACGACACACCGAGCAGGACCTGGCACGCGACAGGCACGTATGACCAGATGCTCGCAGCGTTCGCCGGGCCATGGCCGGCAAACGGCTTTGACCACGGGGGCGGGTTCTACACCGCCATCAGCTGCGAGGCACTGCCCACCACCAGTGACCTCGCGGCAGCCGAGCAGACGGTCATTAACGAGAACAACGAGACATACACAGTCCCCGGCGCCGACTGCCTGTCGGACGCGGTCGACGTGCTGACAAAGTACGGTGTCCCCGCCTTGCCGAACGACGTGCTTGACCCGATTCCGAACAACTACTTCAACAGCCTACCCGGAGCGGGGTTCGGATCGGCGCAACCCTTGCTACAGACTCCGTAAATAGCTCAAGCGGGAACATACCAGAAAGGGGTAGACGTCTATTTCAGCATCCACTACGCCGATCCGGATCACGTTGCCGAGGGCTTCGGATTCGTCGGCTTTAATGGCGCTAGATGGGCGGAATACCATCCATTCTCTAGTCCGTCCTACGGCGCGGCCGGATAGCATCGATTATCCGTTCAATCTAGCTAGAATGCGGGACCGCCCAGGAGTACGACAGCCACGTGGAGGCCTGGATCTACGACACCGCAGGTCCAAAGCCAGCCCGTGGTCATCCATCTCGTGTGTACGACCTGACGGAGTTCCGCAACGATGAGCTTCCTGTAGCCAGGTCACACCACTTGGAGGAAGCGGCATCAGGATGGCCGGGTGTTCACCGGACCCCGCGGCGTAGTTCGCGCGGAAGCCGCGTCGCTGACAGACCGTTGCGACGCGGTAGAGACTGTCGTGGGGAGATTCTGCGCAGGTGGGGCACCCTCGAGATGCCGTCGGGAACTCAGCCGGGTCCGCCGCAGCTCGTTGCATGATTGTCGATGGTCCGCCGTTGGCTGCGCCGCACGAACCACATACCTCGTCGGCGGCTCTGTCATCGGCCGGCAGCATCCGGCGGATCTCCCGGCGTGCGCGACGAGGCAGGTAGCCTCTTGTGGTGGTGATCGCGTGGCTGATCGAGGGCGGGGTCGGCCCGGCGGCCGTCGCCCTGTCGGCCCTGCCGGTGAACTGGACGGGGAAGCACTCGCCGGTGCGGCCCGGCGCTGGTTCCGGCGGCTTCGCCGGACGGATGACCGAGCCGTCTGGTGAGGGCGGCGACCGGCACCTGCGTCGATCTCACCCGTGCCGAGTTAGACGCCGTGGCGACTGCTGGAGGACCAGCAGACCTGGAGCCTGGCCGGGCGGGGAACCCTCGAGGACCTCGCCACCCGGATCGCTTCCTGCCTGCCGCCACGAGACGGCCGGACAGCCGAAGACTTGCAAGCGGCCGCGACGACCATCGCGCGTGGCCTGCTCGAGTTCGCTGTCGCCGATCTTGACCCGAAGCTGTTCCAGCAGCTACCGCTGACCCGCCTGCAGCGGATGCAGACCGACCAGGCGAGCGCGCTCGACGAGGCCCTGCTCGACCTGCACGCCGATCTCATTGGCCGCCTCGCCGCTCAGGGCGAACTCGATGCCCAGCGTTTCACCAGCGTGATGGAGCATCTCAAGCTGGTGCTGGATAGATTGCCGCCGGGCCCCGGTGGCTGGATCTGGCCGAACTCGAAGCTGTGCTCGGGTGCGGCGGCGTAGCCGGGCCTGCGCCCGGGTCGGCGCGGCCGTCGAAGGCGGCGGGAGCCGACCAGGGTTGGTCGTCAGGCTGGGATCAGCTGCAGGGGTTGGTCGCCGTACTCGCCAATGGGCTCGATCAGCTCGGGCCCTCGGGAACCGCCACGCCCGGTCTTGTTGACCGCGGTGGAGACGGCCTGGACCCGCAGCGGCTCGTATTTGATCCCGCTGATGAGTTTCAGTGCGGCGTTCTTGTCCGTGAGTTCCGGGTCGAGCCAGGCGCCGATCCGGTCCGGGGGCAGGATCACCGGGGTGCGGTCGTTCATTACCCCGGCCAGCCAGGTGGCGTGGTGGGTGATGATCGTGGCCGACCACAGCCATCGGTCCGGGTCGTCCTCGTCCTTCGCCGGGTCTGGCCACAGCTCGTACAGCCCGGCGAACGACAGCAGCCCGTCGGTCGGGTGGATGTAGTACGGCTGCTTGAACGGCTTCCCGTCGGCGTCCTCGGTGGGCAGCCATTCGTAGTAGCCGGCGGCCGGGATGACCGCCCGGCGTTTGGCGAACGGGCCGCGCCACGACGGAGCGGTAGCCACCTTGTCGGCCCGGGCGTTGTGCAGCGACGGCATGGTCTTCTGCTTGTTGGTCTTGGAGTCGATGCCCGGTTTCCACCACGCCGGCACCAGACCCCACCGCACGGCGCGCACCTGCCGCTCACCCCCGGCCCCGCCCGTCCGGCCGCCCTCCAGGACGGCGTAGACCTTGTTGGTCGGGGCGACGTTGTGCGACGGCGCCAGCTCCGTGCCGTCACCGGCGCCGGTGGCCCTGTAGTGCTCCCGCAGCTCCTGGGTGCGAGCCACCGATACGAACCGACCGCACATGGCGTTCCGTCCTTCCCTCGGCGTCACCCCGACGCTACCCGCCCTGCCGATATGGAATACCGCGCCGGGCCAGCAGGCGGGTCGAGGGGTAGTGGCGAGCCGCCGGCGCGGCGGGAGGTCCCGCTGTCGCGGTGGAGCTCGGCGGAGCTGGCCGCCCAGGCCGCCGTGGAGGCGCTGGTGGAATCGGTGTCGGCATCTACGGTGCGCCGTTGGCTGGCCGAGGACGCGATCAAGCCGTGGCAGTACCGGTCCTGGATCTTCCCCCGCAACCCTGACTTCGCGGCCAAGGCGGGGCGGGTACTGGACCTATATGAGCGGATCTGGGAGGGCCGGCCGCTCGGCGATGACGAGTACGTGATTAGCGCTGATGAAAAGTCCCAGTTGCAGGCGCTTTCCCGCTGCCACCCCGGGCTATGGCCGGCGCCAGGCAGGACCGCCCGGGTGGAGTTCGAGTACGAGCGGCACGGCACGCTCGCCTACGTCGCGGCCTACGACGTGCACCGCGCCCAGCTGATCGGGACCATCGCGCCCACCACCGGAATCGCGCCGTTTTCCGAGCTGGTGACCAAGGTGATGACCACCGAGCCATACGCCTCGGCGAAGCGGGTGTTCTGGGTGGCAGACAACGGCTCCTCCCACGCCGGAAAGGCATCGATCCGCCGGATGGCCCAGGCATGGCCGGCCGCGGCGCTGGTGCACCTGCCGGTACACGCCTCCTGGCTGAACCAGATCGAGATCGTCTTCTCCGTGATCCAGCGAAAAGTGATCAAGCCCGCCGACTTCGCGGACCTGAACGCCCTCGCCGAGCGGCTGGCGGCCTTCGAGCCCCGCTACAACGCCACCGCCACCCCATTCGACTGGAAGTTCACCCGCGCCGACCTGCACGACCTGCTGCGCCGCATCGACGCCCGCCAGGCGGCCGGCGCGCTCTGCCCGGCAGCGTAGCCCAGGCGGCGGCATCATGGGGTCATGCCCGCGCCGCCCGCATCCACCAAGACCAGCCTCGGCCAGCGGCTGTCAGCCCGCGCCCGGGAACGCTGGCCCACGCTGAGCAAAGTCGGCATCCGCTTCCACGGGGCGTTCGCCTACGTCAGCGGCCATCTGCCCGACGGCGAGGTGCTCCCGCTGTGCCGCCTGCGCTACGGCGGATCAGCCACGCTAGTGGGGCATACGCAACTTGGCGGCGAGCAAGTCGAGGACTTGGGTCAGTGCGGCTTGGGTGGGTTCGCCGGGCTCGTCGATCAGGTCTGCGGTGAGCACGGAATGGTGACGTGGCAGCGGCCCGTTGGGGTGGCCGTCGTTCTGGGACAGCGTCACGGCGACGAAGCCGTCGCCCAGGCGTTGGCGGAGGAAGGCGAACCGCTCGGCGGGGACGAGGGGATCGCCCTCAAAGCGCAGTCCCAGCACGCGCAGGCCGGTGTCGGCGCAGCGTCGTGCCACGACGGCAAGGTCTGCATCGCTGCAGTCGATGGCGCACTTGCGGGCGGCGGTGATCGGCAGCGGAAGGGAAGGCTGGGACAGGACGGGTGCGACGACGACGGGGTCCACTGCCATCGCTAGTGCGAAGCCGCCGGTGAAGCACATGCCCACGACACCGACTCCCGGCCCCCCGCACCGCTGATGCTCTTGCATGGCAAGTCCGCGGAGCCAGTGCGTGATCGGCGAGGAGTGCCCGGTCGCCAAGACGGTGAACTCCCGGCTGATGCAGGCACCTACCATCGTCCGCAGCGCGGCCATCCGGTTGGACAGCCTGCGGTCCAGCGGATCCCTGCCCGCGGTGCCGAAGAGATCTGGGAGTACCGCCGTGCACCCCAACGCGACGATCCGGTCGGCGAAACCCAGAACCTGTGGGCTGATGCCGGGCATCTCGGTGATGACGATCACGGCCGGTCCGGTCCCTTTGCGCAGAACCCGGTGCATGACCCCATCCTGGGTGAAGGTCGTGGCCTCAAAGGATGACAGCACACCGGCCGGGGGTGGTGTTCGGGGTGCTGCGGTCATGGCATTCCTGTCAGCATGGTTCCGCCAGGTGGTCAGGGATCGGCACGAGAATTATCTGCACCGTGCCGATTGATCGTTGCTTCTCCCCGTTGCCGCCACCCTCATCCAGGAACCCGGTACCAGCCAGGGGCAAAGGTCCCACAGACACCGGCACTGGGCTTGCACAGAACGATCCATAGGCTCGAGCCAGCGGGCGACATCGCCGATCGGTCACGCGCCCGCAGGCCGCTGGTCGGCGGCGCCTGCGGGTGAGCATCCCCGTCGGCCAGCCACGCCTCCGCCGCCCGCAGGTCCCGGCCGCGCAGTAGGCGGCTGCGGTCACCGTTATCAGTCCACTCCCGCGCCCGCACAAGCAGCCGAGTGTGTGCCTTGACCCGCTCCAGGTCGGTGTCCAGGGTCTTGATAAGCTCCCCCACGCTGGCCTCGAACCTGGCGTCATCATCAAAGAAGATCCAATTCCGCTCCGCGACGGCCTCAGCAACCGGCTGGCCGACGCGAGGCTGACGGCGCAGCAGCTGACCTGCTTGCCGGACTCGACCACGGCCGCGAATTCCCCCCGCACATGGGCCCGACTCCAATGAGTCAGGAGAGATCACGAAGACGAACTTCTCGCTCCCAGCGATCGCCGCGGCGATCTCCGATTGGTAAGGAGCGCTGAACGGCACCACCGCGTGATCCTGGTCCCACGCTGGGGCCCGCCCCGCTGCAGGACCCGGCCATGCTGGTGATGGACCAGAAGGTCACCACCCAGGAAGTCCTCGGCGAGCCCGGCAGCCGCGGCGTCAAGTTCCTCACCCTCCGCATGCGCTCACCCGCCCTAGTCCGCTACATCAGCAGCCTCACCAGCAAGGACTTCGCGACGATCACCCTGGACCGGCCCGGCCCGCATAACCGGCCGAAAGTGCATGAGGACCCCGCGGTGAAGCTGACCAGCTACCCCGGCGCCGTCCGCCAGCTGGTCGTCACCGGCCTGGGACGCGACCAGCTCACCGTCATCATCACCAACGACGACGCGATGAAGACCCGCGCCATCATCACCCAGTACGCCCGCCGCATGACCATCGAGCAGCGCCTGGCAGAAATCATCCGCGCATTCTGCGCCGACGCCCTGTCCTCCACCCTCAACCTGAACGTGGACCTGGACGTCATGCTGTGTGTCCTCGCCCAGGCGCTCCTGGCGGCGCTCCGCGCCCGGCTGCCCGGATACGCCACCGCCACCCCCGACACCATCCAGCTGCGCTTCCTGGAAACCCCCGGACAGATCACCGCCACCGCAGACGCGATCACAGTCCGCCTCGAACGCCGCGCTTTCTCACCCGTCCTCCGCCAGGCCGACCTGCCCCCCGCCACCCCAATCCCCTGGTGGCAAGGACGCACCATCAACTACGAAATGACCTGACCTTGCGCCGAACCCCCTGCGTTGAAATCGGCGTTAGAGCAGCAGCTGACGGTGAACAACGCGGTGCACCGGTTCGTGTCTTGGCACCGATGAGCTGCCCCGCAAGCACGCCCGGACCAAGGCCGATACCCGCGCCGCGGCGTGGGCGAAGGTGCCGCCCGCGATGCGGGCCACCATGCAGGACTGTCTGGCGCAGCTGGCCACCACGCTGCGATCGGGCCGGCTGGACAACGTCGAGGCCACGCTGCGGGAGTTCGCCGGCTTTGGCATGCGAACTGCTCGCGTGGATGCAGATGCTCGCCCTCACCGGCAAAGCCCGCCGCTGGGAACCCAAGCGGCCGCGGCTGCGGCTCTTCACCGCTGCCGGGCGACTGGTCCGCGGCGGCCGGCGCCTCCGGCTCCGCATCGCCGAACGCTGGCCCTGGGCGCAGGAGGTCACCGCCGCGATCACCCGCCTCCACGCCCTCGCACCCGGGTGACCAGCCGAAACCATCCCAGCGACCAAGGAAAGGCCAACCTCGGCCAGTGGAACCCCGTCTGCCCGGCGCGCAGCCGGGCCACCAGCCTGCCCGGTGACCGGAAAACGGTCTCGGGCCGGAGCCTCACGGCACCCGGCCGAGATCACGAAAGATTCAGGCTGGAGACCTAGCCAGTGGGCCACCTCCTCAACCTCGCGCCATGGGATAAGGGCGCTGGCTGGCCAGTGTTGTGCGAGGGCACCTGGCTCAGCAACCTTGTTACGCAGAGAGCAGGCCATTAAAATGCTGCTCGCGTGCGAAACAAGACACGTCACGAGGTTACTCCGGAGGAGTGTCATGTACGAGTCTTTCGGTGCGTCAGTAGACCAGAATGCCAAGGCGGTCACTTTCCGAGTGTTCTTTCCCGACAACGCCATTGACCCGAGCCAATACCAACGTGGCAGCTTGCCACATATCGCTCAGATGAAAGTAATCGGTGATTTTCAGAGCCAGATCGGAGCCAAGGATTGGGACATTGACACTGCACCGATGATGCGCAAAGAACAATATCAGAACAAGGGATGGCTCTACTCTTATAGTGCGGGGCCTTTGGCTGACAACTTTTATCAGTACAAGTACTTCGTCACGTTCGAGGGCGGTCAGTCGCGATACGTTTCCGATCCCTGCACCAAGTATGGCGGCAGTGACGATAACGAGAATTCGGCCTTCGTCGTCGGCGGCCCAGTTATCAACAACGTGAATCCAATCGGGCGCCGACAGCCCGCACGCGATCTCGTCCTGTACGAGCTGATGATTGATGACTTCACTGCCGAGTTTCGCGGCGATCGCGCCCCAATCGAGGCTGTCGCCGATAAGCTAGACTACCTGCAAAACCTGGGTGTCAACGGCATCGAGTTCATGCCCTGGACTGCTTGGCCGGGAGGTGAGTTCAGTTGGGGATACAATCCGTTTCAGTTCTTCTCGGTTACCTATCGCTATGTTCATGATCGAGCTGACACGACGAACAAATTGTACCGCCTCAAGGTATTAATCGACGAATTGCACCGTCGCAACATTCATGTCGTCCTCGACGGTGTCTTTGAGGACGTCAATGCAGGGTCGCAACCGAATCGCGGATTTCCCTATCTTTGGTTTTACCAGACACCAGCTGATTCTCCATACATTGGAGCTCAGGGACAATTCTTTGCCAATTTTGACTATGACAACGGTTGTACTGAACAGTTTATCCGAGACGTTTGTATATACTGGATCGATGCCTGGCAGATCGACGGCATCCGCTTCGACTATGCCCGCGGGTTTCTTCGCCATGGCGACCGATCCTATGGCGTCGTCAAGGTGATCGGCGATTTGGTGGACCATTCTGTTGTCACCGGCCGCAGAAATATGTCATTCATGATTGAGGACCTCACTGATAATAGGTATGATGCGATCGGCGATACCAATCAAACAGACGCCACTGGCTGTTGGTTCGATCCTTTCATGTGGAACAATTTTTACTACGCTGGTGGCGGTCAGCTGAATAGCGAGCTGTTGCGTATCCTCAACAGCAACCTCGGTTTCGCTGTAGACAAATCTCCGGTCACCTATGTCGAGAACCATGATCATTCGACGCTGGTCCAGAATGCCGGTGGTCGCGGCCGATGGTACAAGACCCAGGCGCCGACCATCTCGTTGCTAACTTCGCCGGGCATTGTGCTGATCCACAACGGCCAGGAATTCGGCGAGGACTATTTCGTTCCGGAAACGGGTTCTGATCGCGTCATACCGCGCCCCCTACGCTGGAAACAAAACGCGGACGACTCCATTGGCCAGAACATGTATCGCGTCTACCAACACCTGATCAGCCTGCGGGCCGCACATCCATCGTTGCGCTCGCCCAACTTTTTTCCAGATGGTGGTGTCAATCAGGCCGGCTATGGAGTCTTTCCCGATGTCGGCATAGTGATCTATCATCGTTACGGCCGTACTGATGACGGCGGGCTAGAGCGCTTTGTGATTGTGCTGAACTACTCGGATATCGATAGATACGTTGATGTCCCATTCCCCATTAACGCCGTCTGGCAGGAGCTGATAAACGACGGAGTGCTGACGATTCAGAGCTACATTCTGTCTAATGCGCTGATCAACTCCAACTGGGGCAAGATCTATTTCAACAAGTCCTAACGGTTCATTGGCGCGCTGGCTCATGTGGCCAACGAGGGCGAGTCAACAGGGAACATCTTGCTGTCCAGCGTCAAAAAGAGTCGGGCTCTACTGCCGTTTCCGTAATCGGTTGTTCTTGATGATGCCTGGCGTGTCGCTGTAAAAGGGGCACGCCGTTCCCCGGCTAGCGTGCTCGCTTGTCAATGGTCAGCTCGTGGCATGGGGGACGGCGTGCGGAAGTGCAAGCTATGGAAGAAGCTGCTGGGTGCCGGGCACCTGGTGTTCGAGGACGGCGACATCGAGCTGGAGCCCGGCGGCCAGGAGGTGCTGGTGTTCAAGGTCCGGTCCGGCCGTGGTCACCGGAGCCGCTGCTCACGGTGCGGACGGCGGTCGCCGTGGCGGGACGACGGGGAGGACGCCGCCGCTGGCGGGGGTTCACCAACCGTACCGACATGGTGACGCTCGCCGATGGCCAGCGGGTAGCCGTGCAGCGCTACCGCCGCCGGGAGGACGCCGCCTACCGGCTGCGGGTCATGCAGGGACTGGCGGGACCGGCCGCCGAGGCGGGCATCCCGCTGCTGCGGGTACGCGAGTTCAGGCTGGATGACGACCCACCCTGGGTGATTTACGACGTGCTGCCCGGCGTGCCGGTGCCCGAGGCTGGTGAGCTCGGGCCGGGCGCGGCACGATTTACTCGCATGGCCCAGATGATGGGCGAGCTGCTCGCATCTTTTCGCCGACTCCCGGCCGCCAGCCGCCACCTTGATGAACAGCTGTGGGCAGACCCGCAGCGCATCGCCGCGGCCGCCGCCAGCTGGGCCGAGCAGCTGCCGGTCACCGGCGCCGGCCGCCTGCTCGACGCGGTGCCCGGCCTGTTCGCCGGTCGTCCCCTCGTCCTCACGCCCCCCTAGGGCGCCCTTCATGTCCCGCCAGCCGCGCTCGGCCGCGATGAGCTGCTTGTAGGCGGCGGCCAGGTCATCGGCGGTGAGGGTGCGGTCAGAGGTGCGCAGCAGCCACTTGCCGTCCAGGTGCCTCTCGCGGGCGATCGCGCCATGGCCGGTGCGCAGCAGCCCGGTCTTGGTGCGCCGCAGGAACCGGCGCAACCCTGGCTTGGCTCGCAGTTCTCCGGCGAGCTCGTCGCGCAAGGCGTTAGCCAGCGGCAGCTACGATGACACGGTGCGGTTGTGGGATGTGACGATGTGACGTACGTCATGGATCTCGTACCGCGTCTGTGCGCCTTGGCAGGACGGTCCCTCACGCGCGCTGAGTGGGCACGATACGTTCCGCCGGGCCCGGCGTACCGAAGCCTTTGCCCCTGACAGCCGAATCACGGATCCCGTGATCACCGGATACGGTCGGCCGTGGGTCGGCTTGATCACGGCCGGTCACTCGCGTGTGCCCGGCCCCGCCGCGCCGGGTCGGCCCGGCAGGGTCGCAGCCCGGCGCGGGCGGGACCGGTGCGGCGGCAGCGGCACAGAGCGCTGCCCTGATCTAGTACAGCCCAGGGTCATGCGGTGATGCCCGGCGGTCCTCCACCCGGCGATCATCCGGGAGAACGCGTCGATGACCAGCGCGGTGCAGACGGTCCCGGCCCAGGTCGCGATGTAGGTGTTATGCGCAGCTGCGCATAACACCTACATCGCAACGTGGCAGGGATGGCTTTTCCTCGCCACGGTGATCGACTGCGCCACCAGGAAGGTGGTCGGCTGGGCGATGGACGATAATTACAAGACACCGCTGATCTCCGCGGCTATCGAGATGGCCTCCCGTAATCTCAGCCTCCCGGAGGGGGCCATATTCCACTCAGACCGCGGGAATAACTATACTTCCGCGGGGTTCGCAGGGGGTACTCGAGAGCCTGGGGATACGGCAGTCCGTCGGCCGTACCGGGATCTGCTATGACAATGCTCTCGAGGAATCGTTCAACGGCGCACTGAAAGTTGAGCAGTTGAGCGTGTGCACCGCACCATGTACCCGACACGGCAGAAGGCGCGGGAGGACATTGCACGGTACATCGAGATCCGCTATATATCACAACAACGCGGCCGGGCAGACCGCACCACAACTCCAACCCGGCAAGTCTCCATCAGGCCAAGGGCGGTTCAGCGCCCTCATCGGAACACGCTGATGCGCCTGCGATCTAAGCGGGATCCCGTAACGTGCACGCGCCTACCGCAAACCGGGGGCCCTCCCGCACCGCCGAAGGAGCTCAGCCGATGCCCGGCTGACGCCTGAGGCGAGTCTCCACGGCGCAGGACGCACCCGCGAGTATCACGAGCTGCCACCCGACACGCCTCAGCTTGCTGAGTGTGCACCCGACTCACCACCGTGCGACGCGCTCGACCGCAGGGTCATCCTTCGTGAGGACACGTCCGAGTCCATCACCTGCGATGAAGTAGTCATCTCTCAGACCACCCAGCTGACTAGCCAACCATAGGTCCGCCGCACTGTCTCCATCCTCGACGGTGTTGCTAGTGACTATGGCACCGCCACTCATGACGGCCATGGGCGCTTGACCAAGCTCCATGACATATCCTCCCTCCTCCGGCCCGATCGCCTGCTTCAGCATATCGCTGAGGTTGATCGGGGCAGCACCACTGATGGATGGATGGTAGCTCCCATCCGGGTTCATCGTTGCTGTATCCTCGGTGTAATTGTCGGCGTCGCCGTGACCCGTTGCGAAATGCCCTTGCAGGAGATACACGCCTGTTAGTGAGTCCTTTACCTGAGCGAGCACGATTGAGCCGTAACAGATGCCTGCCACAGGCTTGCCGCCCTTGATAAACGCCTCTAGCAGCATCCAGTCTCGAGTGTTGTTCCCGAAGTCCTCAATCGCTCCGCCGCCACCAACCCAGGCCATGCCGGTGAATTTAATGAGCGCCTCCAGATCAGGTTCGAGTCGTGCCGCGAAATCATCCCGAACTTCCTCACCCTCCTTTGGGCGCGGATAGCTGTCGTGTACGAGGTCACGCAAGCTCATCGGGTTTTCCAGGAAGCTGGCGTACTCGTTGATCGGATCTAGCTCGGGAGGAACTGCTGGAAGCGAGCCTGAGTCGGTGCCTCCTGCGAGGGCTTCGGTACGCCGCGTGATTGCGGCATCGCGGGCTTCATCATACCTGTTGCGCTGAGCAGGCGTGAGGAATTGCCGACCCAGTCGCGCAATCCCTTCTGTAATTTGTAGCGCGTTCAATGCCTGATCGGCGAACGGAGCTACCACGGTCACCCCATAAGGAACGGGCTCCTCACCATGTTCCGTGATCGGAATGACACGGGCTCCTTTCAGAATCAACTTAAGAACAAATAAGGTTAACTCGGGACTGAAGTAACCCGAAACTGGAACACGAACACCAAATGTCTCACCGTTTTTGAAGGATTTGCCCCGAATGTCTACACCAGTCCTGCGGAAAACATCGCCGTCGATAATTTCGATGAGTTCGTCCCTCGGAGTTCCATTGGCGAGCGCCGTTGCCACGCATTCGATGGTCAGATGGCGATCCAAAGGTACCGGGCGTGCCGTTCGAAACAGAGGCACTCTATTGGCGGACGCATAAGCGGTGTGCTTAGCGGCCCCTGTATAGTTGGCGTAGACTTGGTTCCAGTCGATCCGCCCGCCCTGGGCGCTCTCGACAGCTTTTCTGGCCCTCCTGTCCAGTGTGTCAATTCCCGCATACGTCACTCGGTTCCCAAACCCCGTCCTCGTCCTTCTCTCAATCATGTTTGTTTCTCTCCTCGGTGCCGTATAGAAGAATGCTGGAATTGTCGACGGCAATCGACGGCGCGTCCTCCAGCAGGTTGAGGTTACCGGCTCAGGCGGCGAGGTCAATGACGGCGTGCTTCGGTGAGCCATACAACGAAGCGCGGGACAAAGCGGGCGGGCCGCGGCGGTGTCCGAACTGCCTGGTCAGCGACCCGGTCAACCTGGAGCAGTGCGTCCGCTGCGGGCAAAGACGCCGCGTCAACACGCGCTCTGCTCTGCGGAAGGCCAGGCCTGCGCGGCATGCATCCCACGCAAGATCGCATCCTGCAGCATGTGCGGGCGGACCGTCCCCGGCATGGTGTCCAAGACCACCGGCCAGCCGTGGTGCCGCGCGTGCGCCCGCTGGCAGGCGGAATGCTCACGCTGTGGGCAGCTGGCCGCCATCCGCCAGGTCCCATGCGCGGCAGGACTGGCCGGCCATCGACCCGGCGGAACATCCAGCCCCTGGGCCGCCGGCTGGCCCCCGAGAATCCCGAATGGGGATACCGAAGGATCCACGGCGAGCTGGCCGGTCTGGGGGTTAAGGTCGCAGCGTCGACCGTATGGGAGATCCTCAAGGCCAGCGGTATCAACCCGGCCCGGCGGCGGCTCGGGCCGACCAATTCTTGCGCTCCCAGGCCGAGGCGATCCTGGCGTGCGACTTCTTCATGTCGACCTGCTTGACGGCACACAGGCCTATGTCCTGGCCGTGGTCGAGCACGCGACCCGGCGTATCCGCATCCTCGGGGTCACCCTGCATCCGACCGGGCAGTGGACAGCCCAGCAAGCCCGGAACCTCCTCATGGACCTCGGCGAACAGTCGCACCGGGTGAAGTCCATGATCCGCGACCGCGGCTGGAACTTCACCGCCGCATTCGACGCGGTCCTCGCCGACGCTGGCATCCGGACCGTGCTCTGCAACATCCGGATGCCCCGCATGAAACCTCGGGCTGCATACTGCACCTCTTCGGGTCGATGCGGGGTGTTCTCGCGCCCCCAAGGCGACAACATGCGCGTCCGACGACGCGACCGGCTCGGCGGCCTGATCCACGAGTATTCGCAGGTCGCGTGTGGTGACGGCATTTGCGGCACCCACAGGTTGCGACCCAGGACCACGACGCGGCGGCCCGTAGCGGCGTGCGCGCCTGGCTGTGTTAGTGGAGCTCCCTGGAACTAGGGGCGTCCTCGGTGATGGTGGCCGGGCCAGGGGAGGACCTTCGCCTCTTACGGCTGCCCCGTCGCGGTGGGCCAATGACTATGGCGGCTGGTTTTCTGCGTGCGTCTGGAGGCGGTGGCCATGACGGCATGGTGCGAGCCCGGGTCGGTCTGTTTCGCGTGCACGCAGAATGCTGTTGTCGGGGAGATCGATGCGGTCGGCGCCCGGCGCGATCGGGGAGTTCGTGATCACGGTTGCACCGCGAAGGAGTCATCGCCGCCACCCGCATCACACAGAACCTGGATTTCGAGGTCGCGAGAAGCGCCGTGGCGCAGGAGCGGCAGGGGCCAGTCATGAGGTCTTTCGATTCGGAAGTCGCCGAGAAGCCGGCCATGAGCTCGTTCGAGTCGGAAATCGGCGAGACCGCAAGATGGTTTGGCAGTCCTCGATTCGAGGGCATCACGCATTTGTATTCTGCGCGTCAGGTGGTCGAGCAACGGGGCACCATCCCCACCGACTACACCGTGGCGAGAATGGCGGCCGAGCAGTTCTACGATCGGCTCCGGCAGCTCTTCGCCGAGCGCAAGCAGATCACCACGTTCGGTCCCTATTCACCCGGTCAGGCGGTGGCCCTGAAACGGATGGGCATCGAGGGCATCTACCTGGGCGGCTGGGCCACGTCGGCCAGGGGGTCCGTCTCGGAGGACCCGGGACCCGACCTGGCCAGTTATCCGCTCTCCCGGGTGCCCGACGAGGCCGCGCCGATCGTGCGCGCCCTGCTCACGGCGGACCGGAACCAGCGCTTCGCCCGCTCGCGCCTGAGCGAGGCGCAGCGTGCTGCCTCCCCCGAGATCGACTATCGGCCATTCATCATCGCCGACGCCGACACGGGTCACGGCGGCGACGCGCACGTCCGGAATTTGATCCGTCGTTTCGTCGAGGTCGGGGTCCCGGGCTACCACATCGAGGACCAGAAGCCCGGCGCCAAGAAGTGCGGGCACCAGGGGGGCAAGGTGCTCGTCGGCGTGGACGAGCAGATCAAGCGGCTGAGCGCCGCGCGCTTCCAGCTCGACGTCATGAAGGTGCCCGGTGTCATCGTGGCCCGAACCGACGCCGAAGCGGCCACGTTCCTGGAGGGGCGCGGGGACGAGCGCGATCATCCGTTCATCCTGGGCGCCACCAACGTTGAGCTGCCGACTTACAAGGTCGGCTACCTCGCCATCTTGAGGAAGCTCCGTGAGCTGGGCGTCGACGACGCCCGCGGTCATCTGCTGTTCAAGATCTCGGCCGCGGAGTACGACGAGGCCAGCGCCTGGCTGGTGCGGACGGGCGTGATGCGGGTGCTCGAAGAGAGCGCGAAGGCGTTCCAGCAGCCGGACGGGTCGTCGGGCGAGGCACTGCTGGAGAGGGTCGAGACGCGGTACCTGGAGGCGTGGCAGTCCGAGGCCAACCTGAAGAGCTATCCCCAGGCGGTCGCGGACGTGATCGAGTTCCGCGCCAGCGAGGGTGAGTGCTTCGACGTGAGCGCTGACGAGTGGCTGGCCTTCGCGAACCGAACGTCGTTCCACGCCGCCCGGGCCAGTGCCAAATCGATGGGCATCGACATCATCTGGGATTGCGAGGTCTCCAAGACTCCCGAGGGCTACTACCAGGTACAGGGCGGAATCGAGTACGCGGTCGCCAGATCGCTGGCTGTCGCCCCGTTCGCCGACCTCCTGTGGATGGAGACCAAGACAGCGAACCTGGCGGACGCCCGGCGCTTCGCCGAGGCCATCCACGCCGAGTTCCCCTGCAAGATGCTCGCGTACAACCTGTCACCATCGTTCAACTGGGACACGACCGGTATGAGCGGTGAGGAAATGAGACGATTCCCGGAGGAGCTCGGCAAGCTGGGGTTCGTCTTCAACTTCATTACCTACGGTGGACATCAGATCGACGGCCTGGCGGCGGAGGAGTTCGCCACCGCGCTCAAGCAGGACGGCATGCTCTCCCTGGCCCGGCTGCAGCGAAAGTTCCGCCTGGTCGAATCGCCCTACCGGACGCCGCAGACGCTGGTGGGCGGGCCGCGGTTGGATGCGGCGCTCATGGCTTCTTCGGGCGGCACGGCGGCCACCAAAGCGATGGGAAAGGGTTCGACGCAGCACCAGCACCTGGTCCAGACCGAGGTGCCGACCAAGCTGCTGGAGGAATGGCTTGCGATGTGGACGAAGCACCACCAGGTCCCGGGCTCGCTGCGTGTCGGACTGCGGCCGCACACGGCGGGCTCGGAGTTGCTGGAGCTCACCCTGTCCAAGACAAGCGGGGAAAAGGTCGCCAACATCGTTTTCGACGTGATCGTGGATCGCCGGGGGCGCAACATCCTCTCGGTTCGCGACCAGAAGACCTTCGACACGGCCCTGCGTAAGAAGCGCCTGATGACGCTGAACCACCTGTTCCTGATCCACCGCTACAAGATCTCGTCGGTCCACTACGTCAGCCCGACCGACGACAATCGTTACCAGGCCCAGAAGATGAAGACGCACGGCCTCTTCAGCGACGTCCACGACGAGGTTGGCGACGTCATCGTCGCGGATGTGAGCGCGGAGGGCGTCACGGCCCTGCTCGCCCCGGACCGGGACCGCTTGAACGCCTTGATCCAGCAGAAGTATCCGTATGTGCCGTTCGACGTCGCCGCGCAAATCCCGCAAAGGACTGGCCGGGGCGAGAGGATTTGAATCTCCGGCCACTCGGTCCCGAACCGCTCGCCTGGGAGCGCCGATGATACGGCATACGGCATTGGCGGAATTGCTGGGGAAAAAGCGTGCTCGCGGCGGAGCGCACGGCACGCTGCGACCCCGTGAAACCCATGATCAGCTACAAAACAGCTATGCTCGAAGGGCGAATCCAACGCCCGAGCCGCTCACGAATGCGGGCAGGCGCCCCCTCCAACCCCGGGGACGGCGGTGCTCTCCCGACCGGATGCCGTGCCTGTCGGCGCCTGCCAACGTGTAGGTGCTGAGAACTCGGCTACGGGGCGTGACCTGGGGTTTGCCCGTTGGCCGGATGTGCCCACTGCCCGTCCGGCAGGATCCGGCCTCGTGGCTCTTCGACTGCTGTATCTGATCTTCGTTCGGCTGCTCGGCTGGCTTGTCCTGCTCGGCCGCTCCAGCCGGTCCAAAGACATCGAGATCCTGGTCCTGCGCCAGCGACACCGCCAGCGGCAAGCTTGCCGAGCGCCCCGAGCTCGCCGCCTGCCTGGACTACCTGCGGCCCGGCGACGCGCTGGTGTGCACCAAACTGGAGAGGCTCGGATCGACCAGGCGAGGGGCCCGATTGGCACGGCCGTCCACGATGGCCTGGCGGAGGATCCTGAGCCCGCGCTCGTCTTGCAGCATCAGGGCGAGGATCTCCTGGGGGCAGCGCGTATCAGAGCCCCGGCTGCCCATTGGGCCGCGCTTGAGCGCCTCGTGGGCGGTCAGGTGGTACTGCGCGAAGGCGGAGTCAGTGACCGTGGCGCGCATCCAGCGCCCCCCTGCTTGACCACCCGGCAGACGTGCACCACCGTGGAGCGGCCCACCCCACACTTCGCCGCGGCCTCCCGCTGCGTGGCCTGCCCGGTGAGCACCGACACTAACAGCTCGTACTTCTCGCTGGGCGTCAGCCGCCGGCGCGTCTTGCACCTACATTCGTGTCCCACACCCGCTGGCCGAGTGGCTGACGGCGGAGTTGTGTGGGGTGGAGCTGTCCCGGGGCCGGTTGCCGGGCGAAGGTAAGGAGGTCGTGGCCGACTGGCCCAGCCGTCGGCACATCGAGGTCCTGTGTAACCTCTGCGGTCTTCTCAGCCATACCGTTCTCCCTCCTCCCCTGCAAGAGAAGTGACTTTGACGGGCCCGGCCGGGCGTCTCTCTAAAACAGAGGCTCGGGAACCGCGGTAGATACACACCGCTCGTAATACAGGCGGATCAGCGCGGCGGCGCTGTGGCGGCGATGATGGTCAGGGTGGTGGCCAGCCGGGTCGCCCCCCGGCGTAGCGGGTGCCGTCGCCGGCGCAGGTGACGGTGACATGCGCTTGGGTGATCCGCACGGTCAGCTCGCCGATCCGCGACCGGAACGAGCCATCATCCAGCCGTGCCATCATCGCAGCCGACGGCTGGACCGCAGCCGCCGCGCGTCCTGCGTCAACCCGAAGACGCACACCGCCCACGAGATCGTGGCCGACTCGACCGTGTAGGGCTCGATTACTCGATTTGGCCTGGCCAGGCTTGCGGGCTGGGATCATCGCTGAGTGATCTTCTCGGTCGGCTACCTGCTCGCGCGCTGTCTGCTCGGCTGCCTGATGGTGCTGGTCCGGCGTGAGGTGTCCAAGGACGCCGAGCTCCTGGTGCTCCGGCACGAGAACGCGGTGCTGCGCCGCCAGATCAGCCGGGTCCGCTACCAGCCGGCCGACCGGCTGTGGCTTTCGGCGCTGTCCCGGCTGATCCCCGGCGCCGGTGGGGCGAGGTCTTCGCGGTGACCCCGGCGACGCTGCTCGCCTGGCGCCGGCGGCTGGTCACCCGCAAATGGGACTACTTGAGCCGACGGCGGCCCGGCCGGCCGTCCACGGCAGCCGCGATCCGCAAGCTCGTGATCCGTATCGCCACGGACAATCCGACGTGGGGGCACCGGCGGGTGCAGGGCGAGCTCGTCAAGCTCGGCCACCCGATCGCGGCCGCCACGGTGTGGCAGATCCTGCATGATGCCGGGCTCGGCCCCGCACCCCGCCGGAAGGGGCCGACGTGGAAGCAGTTCCTGACCGTGCAGGCCCGCGGCATCCTCGCGGTCGATTTCGTCCATGTGGACACCGTGCTCCTGCGGCGTATCTACGCCCTGATCGTCATCGAGCACGGCACCCGGCGGGTTCGCCTCGACGGTATCACCGCGAATCCTGACGGGCGCGTGGACAATACAAGCAGCCCGCAACCTCCTGATGGACCTCGGCCAACTCACGACTTCAATCAAGTTCCTGCTCAGGGACCGCGCAGGCCAGTTCACCGACTCCTTCGACGCCGTGTTCCGGGCGGAAGGCATCAGGATTCTCGCGAGCCCACCACGGGCGCCCAGAGCGAATGCGATCTGCGAAAGGATCATCGGTACCCTGCGCCGGGAGCTCTTGGACCGGCTGCTGATCGTCAATGAGCATCATCTGCGCCAGGTGCTGACCGAATACCTGCCGCATTACAACACCGCCCGGCCGCACCAGGCCCTCGGCCAGCTCGCACCGGCTCAAGCCGACACCCGGCCACCGCAGATCAACCTCGCTGAGTACCGGATTCGCCGGAAACAAGTCCTCGGCGGACTTACACACGAGTACCAGATCGCCGCCTGACATCCCCAGGCCATGACCAGACGACGCAGGTCACCACCGCGACGTGTATTCGAGCCCGACAGGATGGCGCTGCATGGTGGTGAACTGCAACCCACTGCAACCCTTGATCACAAGGGGTGAAGGCAATCGGGCTATTCGGGAGAGCGGGATCTTCCCGGAGGTACCGATGTCTTCCTGTCGGTGATCTTCTTTGCTGAGATTCTCGGCGGACCCGATGATTGTGGAGGGGTCCGTGGGGGAACAGCGTCGGCCGTTGACGCTTGAAGATCGTGAGGAGATATCGCGCTGTCTGGCGGTCCGCCTGACGAACAAGGAGATTGCGGCCCATATCGAGCGTAACGAGTCGGTGGTATGCCGGGAGATCTCCCGTAATGGCGGCCGGGAGAAGTACCGGGCGCACCGGGCGCAGTCGCGGGCGGAAAAGGAGCGATGCCGCCCAAAAGCCAGGAAGATGGACGCTGATCCGGTGCTGCGCTGCCATGTGGTGTCCGGTTTGCGCAGCGGCTTCTCCCCGGATCAGGTGGCGGGCCGGTTGAAGTACGACCGGGCCTGCGGGCAGGCTGGGGAGGTGGTGTCGCACGAGGCGATTTACACCTGGATATACGCGTTGCCGAAGGGCGAGCTGTCCCGCCTGGGCGTCGAGCTGCGTTCCGGCCGTGAGCAGCGCAAGCCGCGCGGGCGGGCAAAGACGCCTGGCGCCCGGATTGTGGGGATGCGCTCGATCGAGGACCGTCCCGGCGAGGTCGCCGATCGCCAGGTGCCCGGGCATTGGGAGGGTGATCTCATTGTGGGGAAGAACGGGGCAACGGCGGCCGGGACCCTGGTCGAGCGCACGAGCCGGTTCACCGCGATCGTCCCGCTTCCGTTCGGCCGCACCGCCGACCGGGTGCGCTCGGCCCTGATCGATCAGGTCACGGATCTGCCGGCGCAGCTGGTGAAGTCGATCACCTGGGATCAGGGGTCAGAGATGGCCGATCATGCCGCCTTCTCCCTCGCCACCAAGATCGATGTCTATTTCGCCCACCCGCATTCACCGTGGGAACGGGGCACGAACGAGAACACGAACGGGCTCATCCGGGAATACATCCCGAAAGGGACGCCGGTCCCTTCCGATCCTGGGTTCTTGAATTCCGTGTCTCACTCACTAAACATCCGCCCGAGGCGTATACTTGGCTACAGAACGCCAGCCGAAGTGTTCGTCGAGATGCTTAGCGAATTTGCTTCCACCGGTTGACACCGCCACCCACTGCAACCGCGGACTGCCAGCTTGGGAATCTGTGCCGTCCGGCCTTCCGGTTGGCTTGACCTGCAAGGCGGGCCGTCCGTAAGTGACCGCGATAGACCTCTCGTTACCGGGGTTAATGGCCCGCTAATGGCCCGGGAGTCAGCTGTCCACTCTCCGCTGCCCGGCAGAGCCCACTAGTGTCCCGCGCCTAAAATCATTCACATAAATCAGAGATCATCAGCACTGGTGAAGACCTTACAATCGGGCGAAGTCCCTGCTAGAAATATTCGGCGAACTTACGGCGCGGGACACTAGATTCATGTCACCTTACGATCGGCAGCTTCATTAGGCCGTGTTCCTATGCCGATCAGGGCGGACTGCGGCATGCCCCCGCTGGTCGAATGCTCCCCGACGACATCACCGAATGCGGCGGCCGCACGGTCGATCACCTCGGCGGGCAAGCTGGCGAACAGCGGCCGCAGCGGAGGAGTCCAGTCGGGCAGGTGGCGGAAGAACAACGCAGGATCCGGCGGTTTCCAGTGATGAGTCACCTGGTGCACGGCGACGTCGGTGAACCCGGCGGCCCGAAGAGCCTGCCCGAGCCCCGCCGCCTCGCCCAGATGCGCCCACGGCGGCGGAGGAGGCGCCGGGAGATCACGAACTACGCGGCCAAGCGCAGCACCGATCAGCTGCCGCAGCCCGATCCGCGTCAGGTCCCACGAGGCGATCCCCATGCGCCCGCCAGGCCGCAAAATCCGGCGCAGCTCCCGCAGCCCGGCCAGAGGGTCCGGGAAGAACATCAGCCCGAACGTCGAGGTCCCCAGGTCAAAGCTTTCATCTTCCACGTCCAGTGCCTGGCCGTCCATGACCTCTGCCCGGGCGTCGAGGCCTTCGGCAGCGAAGCGGCGGCGCATCCGCTCCACCATCCCCCGGGCGAAGTCGGTCGCGAGAACCTCGGCCCCGCGCCGCGCTGCCTCCACTGCCACCACGCCAGTACCGGCCGCGACATCCAGCAGCCGAAGCCGGGCCGTGCCGCCGGTCAGCCCCAGCAGGTCTAGGGTGGTGACCGCGTAAGGGCGCATGATCGGCGCGATCGCATCGTCATAGCCCGGCGCGACAGAGCTCCACACCTCGGGACGATGAAGCTGATTGGACGCCTGCTCGGTCATCCCGCAAGTCTTACACGACCATGCGGAGTATCACCCAAGTGCGCACAATAGGTCCGGATCTGCTGGTACTACTTTGGCTTGTGGACCAGGCCGGTGATCACGACCGCCGACCTTCCGTTTTTCAGGCCGGACAGGGCCGCTGATCGTCGCTTGGCGGCAGGCGCTCGAAGGGCGCATCCCCGGGCAGTTCGTACAGCCCAGCGTCCTCAGAGTCGGCCGCCATCTGATCCAGCACAACCGCGCGCCGGCGACGGGAACGCTGCTGGTAGGCCAGCAGGTCGGCGAGCCGCACGCGGCGGTAGCGTCCCGGCTTGTCGAACGGGATCTCCCCGGACTCCAGCAGGCGCACCAGCGTCGGTCGCGAGACGCCCAGCAGTTGGGCGGCCTCGCTGGTGGAAAGCACGGTCTGATGGGGTGCCACGGTGATCGCAAGCCCCTGCGACAGCGCGGCGACAACCTCGCGCAGCACCTCGAACACCTCGCCTGGCAGGTCCAGCCGCGTCCCATCCGGGCCGGTCAGCATCGCGTGCCCGGTCGGCTGGGGCGCGAGCAACGCGAGTACACCGCTGAGACCCTCCGGGTGTTCCGGGGGCAGCGCTGTCCGCTCTGTCATCGCCGTCATGCCTCTGCCTTACCAACGAAACGAACAAAACGAAAGCTCACCCAGGCGCCCGCCAGGCGCGCCAGCACCGCCGCATCAGCGATCATCACAGGGTCTTGCCACCGACGCTACCGAGTGATCTTGTCATTGCGACCCGGGAACCCGCACGACAGGCTGCCCCACCGGTGGGCCGACCAGCGGCCAGCCTGCCGTTGCCGTTCTGCCGGCTGTCCGCCATCGCAGCACGAGGACCTTGCGGGCCTCGACCTTGCGGTTGGGGGCTCTGTTGCGTTGGTCGATTGCCGGTGGCTGCAGAGCTGCAGACTGGCCTGGTGAGTGTTCGCGGCACGACCGCGGTCTTTGCTGGCTTTCGGTTCCCGCGTGAGGTGATCTCGGTCGCGGTCCGCTGGTACATGCGGTACGGCCTGTCGCACCGGGACGTCGAGGAGTTGCTGGCCGAGCGCGGCATTACAGTCGATCACGTCACCATCTACCGGTGGGTGCAGCGCTTCACCGCCGGGTTCATCGAAGCTGCAAAGCCTCGCCGGCACGCTCCCGGGAACCGGTGGTTCGTCGACGAGACGTATCTGAAGGTAGCCGACGAGTGGACCTATCTCTATCGGGCGGTCGATCAGCACGGCCAGGTCATCGACTTCCTGCTATCAGCAAGGCGCGAACTTGCAGCCGCGCGACGCTTCTTCACCCGGGTGCTGCGCGCCGGCACCATCCCGGCCGAGGTCACCACCGACCGCGCCCCCTGCCCCCCGACGAGCTGATCCCCTCGGCCCTGCACACTGTCGAGCATTACGCGAACAACCCTATCGAAGCAGACCGCGGACGACTCAAAAGCCCGCCTCCGGCCCATGCGCGGACTGAAGCCCAGCCGTTCTGCGCGGACCCTCGTCGCCGGTCACGCATTCGTTCAGAACCTGCGCCTCGGCCACTACGACATCGCCTCCGAGGTCCCTGCCCGCCACCGGCTGCGCATCGTCTTCGACGACCTTGCGATCACCATCTGACCGCGGATCACCCGAGTGATCATGCTCTGACATTGTCCAGGGCGCCACAACGCAACAGTGCCGAAGGGAATCGCACTCCCACTACCAGCTTCCGTTTCGACCTCATCGAGCCGACCGCGCAGCTCGGCGGTACGCACCAGCTGGGGCGCGTCTATCAGCCGACGGGCGAACTGGCGGGCCAACTCGTCCAGCAGCTCCCGCAGCGATTCCGCCTCGCAGTGTCCAGGTTCCACTTCGGGGTGCCGCCGGGGCCGACGGTCCGGGCCGGGTCGGTGAGGATCGCGCAGACGGCACGCCACGCGGGCTCGGGCACGATGGGCGGCCACGACGCCGCGCCCACGATGTCAGCGTCGGTGTAGGGACGGCGGGCGGCCCCGCTGTCAGCACCCCAGTACACCATGAGACCGGCGTTCCGCGGTCGCAGCAGGATTTCGCGGATAGTCTGGGTATCCAGTCGGCGCCGGTCGCGGTCGGCACCTCGCGGTCGCGGAGACTCGCTGTCACCTGGCGCAGCGACACCCCGGCGAGGATGGCGTCTGCGGCGTGCCGCAATTCGGCGGCGTCGCTCTCGCGGACGGTCACGCCATCGGGCTCGAAGCCGTAAGGGCGCTTCCCCCGGCCGTATTGCCCGTTCGTCGCCTGGCGCAGCCGTGCCCTGGCCACGCGTCTGGCAGTGTCGCGGGAGGACTTGTTGGCGACCGCGAGGAGCACGCGGGCCATCGTGATGTCGCCGTCGCTGTCGAGCCTGAGCGTACCGGTGACCGACTCGACAGGGATCCGCGTCCGACTGGCCTCGATGACACGATGAGGTCTTCGAGGTCGCGGGGGCCGCGGACTGCCCGGTCAAGGTCGGTCGTACGCGATGAGCCCGTCGGCACGGCCGTCGGCGAGCATGAGGAGCGCCTTCCGGAACTCTGGCCGGACGGTCCGCAGCTCGGTCCGGCCGTCAGGGAGCTGCACGCGCTTGCGCTTGAAAGCGCTCTGGTCGTTCTCGATACGGCGATGCGTGGCGACCGGGCCGACCGTCCAGCCGAGACGCTGCGCGAGGTTCAGGCAGTCGGCGAGCTGGTCGGAGACGCCGCCGCGTGCGCGGCGGCGTTGCCGAGGACGGCCGCCATGTCGCCGGCGGCAACAACCTGCGGAAGCGCACGAGGCGTTTTCAGGGTGCCGAGCAACGGGCCTGGATCGGCGACGAGCCAGCCGCGCCGGTTTGCGAACCTGGTGAATGTCCGCACCGCCGCGCCGCGCCGCGCCAGGGTGGAGCGTGCCCGGCCGGCGGCGTGCTGCTGAGCGAGCCAGCCACGGATGGCTCCGATGCCGAGGTCTTGCGGCCGGTCGGCACCCGTCCGCCAAGCGTGCTCGAGGAGCGACTCAGCGTCGCCAAGGTATGCGCGGACCGTGTGGCTGGAAAGCCCGCGCTCTGCCGCCAGGAACGTCCCGAACGCGGCCAGGCACTCCTCGAAGATCGCGGGCAGCGGCCCGGCCTTGCTGGCTGACTCAGCGGGCGCACTATGGCTGGCTTTCCGTATCAGCCTGCGGCCCGGCGGCCCCGGGCCACCGGGCATTGAGCCGTCCAGCTCCGTGTGCCCCGACTCTGGCCGACCGGTGCCCGCTGGCCGACCCGGTGCCCGCTGGCCCGGTGCCCGCTGGCCCGGTGCCCGCTGGCCCGGTGCCCGCTGGCCCGGTGCCCGCTTGTGTGGCGCGCTGCCTGAAGCTCACATGCGCCACGGTGCGCCGCTGCGGCTGGCGGAGTCAAGCACCGCCGTATCCGGCGAGCCGCCAGCCTCTCGTATGAAGGGATGTGTCGTGAGTTGTGGCAGACGGAAGGTAGATCCAGCGCTGCGGCTGCCGGAGTCAAGTACCGCGCTGTCTAGCGAGCCGCCAGCCACGCGGCCCGCGGGCAGCGAACCCGCCCGCCGCGAGCAGACTCAGGCAGCTGAGGGTGGTATCGAGAGCCACGCCGGCGGCCACCGCGATCGTCGCCGGGCCCGCACCACCACGGGCCGGTAAGGCTTCCAGGACCCGGGCCGTCACCGGATCAAGCTCGGCCGCCGCAACCACCGGGCCAGGCGAGGGGAGGTGTTCGCCCATGTTTGCCACCTGTTCAAGCACATCATCAGAGCTGGTAACGCACACGGCACCCCACTCCCGCATGATCCAGTGGCAGCCGGCCGAGGAATCGGAAGTGACGGGCCCGGGCACAGCCATCAGCAGCCGGCACAGATCCCTGGCATGCCTGGCCGTGCTCAGCGCGCCGCTTCGGCGGCGCGCCTCGACCACCACGGTGCCCCGGCTCAACGCCGCGATCACCCGGTTCCTCGCCAGGAACCTTGCCCTGGTGGGATTGCGCCCCGGCGGCCATTCGCTGACCAGCAGGCCCTGCTCGGCGATACCCGCGAACAGGTCGTGATTACCGGAAGGGTAGGGATTGTCGACACCACACGCCAGGATGGCAATCGTGGTCCCCTCCGCGGCGAGAGCCCCACGATGCGCGGACCCGTCGATCCCGTACGCGCCGCCCGATGCGACTACCCAGCCCCGGCCGGCCAGTCCTGCTGCCAGTTCTGCCGACACATACGAGCCATAAGCGGTCGCGGCGCGGGCACCGACAATCGACACCGACCGTAGGCAGCTATGACGCAAATCCGCGTTTCCGCGCAGCCACAGAGCGTACGGTCGGGCATCACCGAGAACATCGAGCTGTGTCGGCCACTCGGGGTCCCCAGGGCAGACCAGCCGGATTCCGGCGAGTTCGGCGGTGCCGAGATCGCGCTCGCCCGGTATCTCGGCCAGCCGGGCGCGCCAGTTCCGCAACGACCGGCCGATGGCCGCCGCCGTCGCGGCGTCCGCATCGTCCGCCGCCGCGGTTCGCGGCGGAGCGTCGCCGTCCCTGATCGCGGCGACAAGGGCCTCGGGGCTGCAGGTCCGCAGCAGAGCGCCTGCGGCTTTGTCGCCCGGCTCAATGAGATGGGTAAGGGCGGCACGAGCGAGGCGCTGCCCGTCGGTTGCACGGCTCATGGTGTCACCCCAAGCCATAGCCCCAGCGCACATCCTGTCTCGTCCGCGGTGGGCCGTGCCTTTCCGGCCAGATCAGCCAACGTCCAGGAAACCCGCAGGACGCGGTCGACGCCCCGGGCACTGATCTGGCCACGTTCCATCGCGTGCTCCAGCCGGGCGAGAGCACCGGCTGCCGGCGGGAACCTGCGGCGAAGCTCGCATCCCGGGATCTGTGCGTTGAGCCGCCAGGGCGTACCAGCCAGGCGGTGCGCCACCCGTGCACGCGCCAACTCGACGCGCCTGGCCACGGTCGCGCTCGTTTCTGCGAATCGCCGGTCGCTCAGCAGCTCTGCCCTGCCCACCGGCAGGAGTTCGACCTTGACGTCGACGCGGTCGAGCAGCGGGCCAGATAACCGGCCCAGGTACCTGCGCCTGGCCATCGGCGTACAGGCGCAGGCCGCCCGCGGCCCGGCGGCACGCGCGCACGGGCACGGATTCGCAGCCAGCACCAGCGTGAACCGTGCCGGGAAGCGTGCCGTCAGCCCACAGCGCGCCACGACGACCTCGCCTGACTCCAGGGGCTGGCGCAGGGCGTCCAGCACGTCGCGGCTGAACTCGGGCGCCTCATCAAGGAAGAGCACTCCCAGATGGGCCAGTGACACCGCACCCGGACGGATGATTCCGCTCCCACCCCCGACGATGGCCGCCTTCGTGGCCGTGTGATGGGGCCCGCAAAACGGTGGTTCCGTGACAAGCGGGCGCCCCGGTGGCAGGGCCCCGGCCACCGAGTGAACGGACGTCACCTCCAACGAGGCCGCGAGGTCGAGGCGGGGAAGGACAGTCGGAAGCCGCTCCGCGAGCATGGT
>CAWGAE010000018.1:0-32341 GCA_963820395.1 uncultured Actinomycetota bacterium
GCTAGGCGCACAAGCCCTTGCGGGAAACGACCGGTCCATGACCAGAGCCCAGGGTTGCCCAACGGACCGGACGCCAGGTGAAGTACCGCAACGTTGCGGACACCTTACCTGCGACCTGGGCCGCCAATCACTAGCCACGCGACGCGGCGACGACCTGGACGACCCGTGCCCGTGCTCGCGGCCCTCAAAGGAGGGCGACCGACTGCTGACGGAGAGTCACAAAACGGTCGGGAAACCCCGGCGGTTTCCTTCCCAGCCCCGCAACGCAGGTGGCCCAGTGTGGCTGCCTATGGCAGTGTGAGGTAATACCCCACTTAATACCCCGACCACACAAACTCCCTGGTCAGCAAGGGGTGTAGCGTCAGATGTAATTAACCGGGATCATGAAAGTGCCTGCCGCGTCGCGGCAAGCAGCTAGGCGCGCACATCAGCTTGTGCCGCCAGGTTCGCCGCGGCGGCGACAAGCGCGGTCAGCACCACGGCAACCGAAGGACGGCGCACGCTGGCCGCGCGCGCAACCGCGTAGACGTTGCGGGCAAGAGCGCCGGGAAGCTCGCGGACCACGACGGGCCCGTACCCTGACATCCGATCATGGGCGCCCGGGTCCGCGCCGCGCTGCGGGGCACCCTCGGGCCCCGGCCTCCTCGGAGCGCCGGCGCCCGCGGCGGCGAGGGTGAGAGCCGGGATGGCCGCAATCCCGATTCCCCTGGCGACCAGGCCAAGTATCGTGGCGAGCCCCTCGAACTCCCATGGCACCGGCGGCGCGCCCCCGACGCCCGCGAGCAGCCTGTCCACAGCCTGCCTGGATGGCTCACCCGCTGGCGCCGCCATCCACGGTTCCTCGCGCAGCCGGCGCAGGTCAACGGGTTCGGCCGGGTCAGCCATCCAGTGACCGCGCGGAACGACGAGCACGAGGCGGTCGCGGAGCAGGTGATACTGGCGAAGCAGACCCGGATGAGTATCGGGCAGCCGGCCGGACCAGTCATCGACCAGAGCCACATCCACCTCACCCGACCGGACCTGACGCAGCCCCTCGCCCCGCGCGCTCTGCCGCAGCAGCAAGGTTAGCGCTGGATGCGCACGGAGACTGCGTGCGAGCGCAGGCGCGAACGCGACGGCCGCGGTGGGAAACGCGGCCACGACGACCCTTCCGGACGGTGCCTCGGTGTGGCCGGACAGGTCTGCCTCCGCTGCCTCGACCATCGCCAGAATCTGCTCGGCATGCTCGGCAAGACGGCGGCCGGAATCGGTCAGCTCAGCGCTTCGCGCGGTGCGGTCGAGCAGGGCGGCTCCGGCCTCGCGCTCCAAGGCGGCCAGCTGCTGGGAAACCGCCGACGGCGTGTAACCAAGTGCCGCCGCGGTGGCCGCGATGCTGCCCCGGCTCGCGAACTCCATCAGCAGCCGAAGCCGGTGCAGGTCAAGCATTAGTGTATCTTATGCTATGCGTCGCTTACCCTCGCTTGCCCTGACGCTACCGGTGGGTAAGGATAGAGACCAGAGGCCGGAAAACCGGCCTGACGCGGTCTCCCGCAGGACACCGTCGACGATCCGGCATTAGGAGTGAGCCGCCCATGCCAATGGCTGGGTTAGTCATGCCCGAAGTCCAATCCGACTTCGCCGGAGCGCCCGTCGCGGTATCCGCCACCCTCGCCGCGAACGAGGTCCTCGCCAGAAAGCGGCGGGCGGGAATCCCCGTGCTCCCGCTCGCGTTCGGGGAAGCCGGGCTCCCGGTCCATCCCGTACTACGCGAAGCGCTCGCCGCGGAGGCTGGCCGCGGCGACTACGGCCCGGTCGCGGGCCTGGCCTCGTTGCGCGAGGCCGCCGCGGGCTACTGGCACCGACGCGGCCTGACCACCGAGCCTGGACAGGTGGTGTGCGGGCCAGGGAGCAAGGCACTGCTCTTCGGCCTCTTGCTCGCCATCGGCGGCGACGTGGTGGTGCCCAAGCCAAGCTGGGTGAGCTACGCGGCGCAGGCGGCCCTTATCGGCGCCCGGTCCCACTTTGTGCCCACTCCGCCCGGCGAGGGCGGAGTCCCCGATCCGTACCTGCTGGCCAGGACAGTGCGGGCGGCGCGGGCCGCCGGGCGCGAGATCCGCTCGGTCGTGGTCACGCTCCCCGACAACCCGACCGGCACGCTCGCGGGGCCGCGCACCATACGCGGGCTGTGCGCGGCCGCCGCGGAACTCGGGCTGATCATCATCTCGGATGAGATTTATGGCGATCTCATGCACGACCCACGGCAGGTGGTGCGGAGCCCCGCGACCATCGCGCCGGATCGTACCGTGGTGACGACGGCGCTGAGCAAGAGCCTTGCTCTGGGGGGCTGGCGCATCGGGATCGCGAGGCTGCCCGGCGGAAGGGAAGGCACCGCGCTGCGTGACCGGCTACTCGGCATTTGCAGCGAGATCTGGTCTACCCCATCGGGGCCGATCCAGCATGCCGCGGCTCATGCCTTCACCGAGCCGGCGGTGCTCACCGACAGGATCGCGGCAAGCCGCCGCCTGCACGCCAGCGTCGCGCAGGCGGTCGCCGCCCGGTTCACGGCGGCGGGCGCGCTGGTGCCATCGCCGCAGGCCGCGTTCTACTTGTATCCGGACTTCGGGCCTGGCCGGGACCACCTGCGCCGTGTACATGGGGTGACGACCGCTGACGAGCTGAGCACCCTGCTGCTCGACCACTACGGCACAGGTGTGCTTCCGGCCAGCGCGTTCGGCGACGACCACGCCGCACTGCGACTGCGGGTGGCTACCGGCCTGCTGTACGGGAACACCGACGCCGAGCGCGAAGCGGCGCTGACCGCGGAAGACCCGCTGGCTCTCCCGTGGATCGCCACCGCGCTCGCTCGCCTCGAGGAGGTGCTCGAACACCTCACTGGATCCACGGCCGCGTGTTCGTCCGGTCCGCAGCACGGGCTTGCGCTGGACCCCCTTTCCTGATCGCGGGCGTAAGTGCCCTCAGATGATCAACACAGATTTGATCTTCACGGCGGCGCCGCGCCCCGCGTCCGCTGCATGGTCCGCGAGGGCGACTAACCGGCATGTCCGCTATCCGCCATCCGGATCCATGATCATTACTTCGGCAACTTGTGATCAAGAGTTCCTGACCCGCGCACATATCAAGCGGGAATCAGCCACGATCACGAAGCGCGTGACTAGGCCGCGCTCCCGGGCTGCAGCGGAAGCAAGCCGGGACGCTTTGGCTCCGGCGATCGCCCGACGACACGCCGCGCAGGCGCCTGCTGACCCACGGGGCGGCGTGGCGGCGCGCCCACTCGACGTCCCGGCGGCGCATGGTGAGCCAGCCGGTCGCCGCCGCGGGCGGCCACCGGTCCCGCCAGTCCGCGCTCACCGGCACCCCGAGCACCTCGGACACAAGCAGTGCCACCCTGCGGTGGCCGTCTGGGGACAAATGCAGCCGGTCGGCGCTCCACGCCCGGGCATCGCCCAGCGGGCCCATCGACCACAGGTCGGCCAGGTAGCACTGCCGCCGGTCCGCGATCGCGCGCAGGTGCATGTTGTAGGTGGCGATCTTGCCGCGCAGCAGCCGGAGCAACGGGAAATGCTGCGTGTCGAATCCGGTGAACACGACGACCTCACAGCCGGCCGCGCGCAGGCGCGCCACGGCACCGTCGAAGATCCCGGCGAGCACGTCGGGATCGGCTCCCGGCCGCAAGATGTCGTTCCCGCCAGCGGCGATGCTCACCAGGTCCGGCGCCATCCGGACGGCGGCCGGCACCTGATCCGCCGCTACCTCGCGGAGCCGCTTGCCTCGGATCGCGAGGTTCGCGTAGCGCAGGCCCGGGTTGTGCGCACCGAGCAGCGCGGCGAACCGATCGGCCCAGCCGCGATAACGCCCAGCGGAGTCCCGGTCATCGAGTCCTTCGGTGAAGCTGTCACCGAGCGCGGCGAACGACTCGATCCTGGGGGGTGATTGATGAGCTTGCACGCGCAATATCTTGCCAGCGAACCTGCGGCCACCGGTCGCAGCCCCCCACACGGCGCAGCGCCGCGGGCAGGTCGCAGCCGCCAGACGGCGCAGCGCCGCGGGCAGGCCGCAGACGGCCCAGCGCCGCGGGCAGGTCGCAGCCCCCCCACACGGCGCGCGCGGGCAGGCGGCGACCGCTGTCAGCGCCCAAATGTGTGCAGGGTCCCGTAAGGTGCCGGTGATGGCTGGACAGTTCCGATGGGACCATGGTGCATCGCCGACCGCGGGCCAGCCCGGGCCGCATGTTGTGTTCAGGAAACGCAGGACGGGTCGTCTCTGATAATGTCAGTCGCTGATAACGTTGTCAACCGATGAGCCCCCAGCGTACTGCTCGAGCATCTCTGTGTCACCGCATCACCACATTCGGCCATACCGGGTCATCCGCTAACCCTGCGCCCAGCTGTGCTGCGTTGTCCGCGCCGCCGATCCGGCCGTGATCAGTACCGCTGCGTGGGTATGCTCCAGCTCACACCTAGCTAAGAGGTCGCAGGCCGTGTCCGACGCACCAGCCTTGCCAAGGGGGACCGTGGTTCCGCTTCTCCAGGCAGCAGCCAACCGCGGGGCGGCCGTCGGCCGTCCGACGATGAAGGACGTCGCCGCCCAGGCCGGCGTCGGCCTCAAGACCGTTTCCCGCGTGGTCAACGGCGAGCCGGGGGTCTCGCCGGACACCGCGGAACGAGTCCGGGCCGCGATCGAGGTGCTCGGCTTCCGGCGCAACGACAGCGCACGCGTGCTACGCAAGGGACAGACGGCATCCATCGGCCTGGTGCTCGAAGACGTCGGCAACCCCTTCTACTCGACCCTGGCCCGCGCCGTCGAGGATGTCGCGCATGGCAACGGATCGCTGCTGTTCATGGGTTCCAGCGACGAAGATCCCGAACGTGAGCGCAAGCTCACGCTGACCTTCTGCGCGCGCCGCGTCGATGGGCTGATCATCGTCCCCGCCTCCACCGATCACACGTACCTGCTGCCCGAGATCGCGGCGGGCATCGCCGTGGTCTTCGTCGACCGGCCACCCGGGCTGATCGACGCTGACGTCGTGCTCACCGACAACGTCGGCGGGGCGCGGGACGGGATACGCCATCTCATCGGCCAGGGCCACACGCGAATCGGCTACATCGGCGACGCGCCGCAAATCTATACGGCCGGGCACCGGCTGCACGGATACCGGGAAGCCATGGCCGCCGCCGAACTGCCCATCGAGGAGCACTGGGTGGCGATGGCGCTCGCCCAGCCCGAGGTCATCCAGCGAGCGCTTGGCCGGATGCTGGACGGCCCCGCGCCGGTGACCGCGCTGCTGTGCGGCAACAACCGGATCAGCGTCACCGTGCTCCGCGAGCTCGCGGCGCGCGGCGCCCCACTCGCGATCGTGGGCTTCGACGATTTCGAGCTTGCCGACCTGCTGACCCCGGGCGTCACAGTGGTAGCACAGGACCCGGGTAAAATGGGCCACATCGCGGCCGAACTGCTGTTCCGCCGTCTTTCTGGCGAGCAAGGACCCGCCCAGCGAATCGAGCTGCCCACCCGCCTGGTGATCCGCGGGTCCGGGGAGATCCCGCCGTAATGCGGGTCCGGGGAGATCCCGCCGTAATGCGGGTCCGGGGAGATCCCGCCGCAAATAATGCGCGCCATAATTTCACTGGCCGCACGGGTCCTTATCTCGGTTTAACGTAGACTCCGGCAACCTAGGCTAGGGGCATCGTGCCCGGGCGGGAAGCCGTGACGGCGGGGGGTCCGCGCGGCACGTGTCCGTCCGGAGAGTGTGCGCGAACATCAGCATGGCAGGAAGCAGGTCGAGACAGGCGATGGGCAAGGCGAGCAGGAGCAAGCAGCGCTTGACCACCCGGGAGAAGATCGCGGAGCAGCGGGCGGCCGAGCACCGCACCCAGGTGCGCAACCGGGTTTCCCTGGTGATCGGCAGCGTGGTCGCGGTTGTCGCCATCGTGGTGGCACTGATCGTGGTAAAGAGCACCTCGAGCAGCACAGCGAGCGCGGGGGCGTTGCCGACAGGGACGGCGCTCTCGACGATCGTCTCGAACGTGACGAACGTGCCCGCGGCTACGCTCGCCGAGGTCGGCAAGGGCACCATCCAGACGCCTCCGGCTCCGCTCTCGGGCCAGCCGGCGCTCACCAAGGACGGCAAGCCGGAGATCGTGTACCTCGGCGCCGAGTACTGCCCCTACTGCGCGGCGGAGCGCTGGGCGATGGCAGTCGCGCTCAGCCGCTTCGGCACCTTCTCGAACCTCAACGTGACGCACTCCGACACGAATGACGCGTACCCGAACACAAAAACGTTGACCTTCTACAAGTCCAGCTACACGAGCAAATACATCGTCTTCTCCCCGGTCGAGCAGACCGACCCCAATAGGAAGACGCTGGAGACGCCGACCGCGCAGCAAACCGCGCTGGTAAGCAAATACGACTCGCCACCCTACGTGCCCGCCTCGAGCCAGGGCGCCATCCCGTTCATCGACCTCGGCAACAAGTACCTGGTCAGCGGCGCGAGTTACAGCCCGCAGGTCCTGCAGGGCAAGACCTGGGCGCAGATCTCCGCCGCGCTTTCCGACCCGTCAAGCCCGATCGCCAAGGCCGTGGATGGCACCGCCAACGTTATCACCGCGGCCATCTGCAAGCTGACGAACAACCAGCCGGCCAACGTCTGCACCACGGCCCCGATCCCCTCGCTGAGCGGGAGCTTGTGATGTCGGGGACCAAATCCCGTAACAGGGGCCAGGGACAGGCGACAACCCCGAGAACCCAGGGACAACCGAAGGGCCAGGCCAAGGGCGGGAGGCCGGGCACGGCACAGGCCGCCCGCTCGCCGGGCGGTGCGCGGGGCAGCGGGCGGCCACCCGCAGGGCGGCCGACCGCAGGCGGGCAAGCGGCGGCGGAAGCCGCGAGCGGACAACCGCGCGCGGACGCGGCGGAACACGCCGCCGTGGTCGGCGGCCCGCCGCCGTGGGTGCGGCTGACGACCCTGATCCTGTCGCTCGCCGGGCTCGGCGTCTCGATCTACCTGACCATCACGCACTACTCGACGTCGGTGACCCTCGCCTGCCCGGACACCGGCACCATCAACTGCGAGAAGGTCACCACGAGCCCGGAGTCGGTCGTCTTCGGAATCCCGGTCGCGGTGCTCGGCCTGGCCTTCTTCGTGTTCATGGTCGCGGTCAACAATCCGCTGGCGTGGCGCTCACCGCTGCGGGCCATCCACCTCGCCCGCGTGTTCTCCGTAATCGCCGGGATCGGCTTCGTGATCTACCTGATCTACGTCGAACTGTTCGAGGTGAATGCGATCTGCCTGTGGTGCACCAGCGTGCACATCATCACGTTCGCGCTCTTCGTGCTTATCCTGTTCAGCGCCGCCGCCTGGGGTCTCCCAGAACGCTCGCGATGACGGTCAGCGCACCGCGAGCGCGATCACGACGATCACGACGAGCAGGGCCACCATGGCGGCGATGATCACGCGGTTGCTGAGCACTCGGCGGGGCATCGGATCCGCTCCGCCCCTCTCGAAGAAGGCGCGGAACTCTCCTGTGCTGCCGCTCGGGTCCGGCTTGGCTTCGGGCATGGGAAGACTGTAGCGGCCCGAAGCGGGCGAGTTGCGCAGTTCGGGGGTTCTGGAGCTTTTCGTCAGCCTTGCGTCACAGCGTCGCCGCCGCTGACACGGGCCTGGCGCCCGGCCTCTCGATCCCGCAGCGGGCGAGTTGCGGCGCCCGGGTTCCGGAGCTTCCGTGGCCGTTACGTCACGGCGTCGCCGCCGCTGACACGGGCCCGGCGCCCGGCCTTTCGATAAGGCGCGACAGCACGATCTCGCTCCGGGTCCGGACGACGAACGGCTCCGCGCTGATCCGTTCGACGATCCGCTCGAAATGCTGGACATCGGCGGCGCGGATGCGCAGCAGCGCGTCTGCTTCCCCGGTCACCGTGCACGCATCGACAACCTCGGGGTACCTCGCAACCGCAGCGCGGATGTCGGCAGGCGAGGTCCGGCCTCGGCAGAACAATTCCACATACGCTTCGGTGGTCCAGCCGAGGACCGCAGGGTCCACCCGCGCGGAGAAACCGGTGATCGCCCTGGCCGCCCGGAGCCGGTCCACCCGCCGCTTGACCGCCGGAGCCGACAGCCCGACCCGGGCGCCGATCTCCGCGTAAGTCGCGCGGGCGTCCTCGATCAGCGCGCCGATGATCTGCTGGTCCAGGTCGTCGAGTGCCATCGCGCCGCCGAACCGGTGTCAGTCGCCTGGCGAGCCCGCGAAGCCAGCGGCTTCGTGCACGCCGGCGAGATTGTCGCGAGCCGGGTGGGTCAGGCCAGCCGGGCCTAGCGCAAAGGCCCGGAGCAGGTTGGTGGTCGCGATGTCCACGAACCGCCGTGCGGCGCTGCTGACCCCGTGACCGCAGGCCGGGCCCTTCATCGCGCATACCCAGCGCATCGTGCCCGAGGCGAACACCCCGGCACCGCTGCGTACCGTGTAATACGCTGAGTCCGCATAACTCGCCACCCCGTCACAGGTCAGCGGTGAATGCGCGAGTACCTCGATCGGCCGCGGCACCGGCACGGCGGGGTTGACCCGGTCATACTCGGGTCCGACCATTCCAGGGAACGCCTCCCCCTTGCGCGCCTCGGTGCCTGCGAAGATCCAGTTCGCCGGGTCGTACACCACATAAGGGTCGCTCACCGGATTGCACTCGTAGAACACTCCCGTCAGCACGCTTTCCGGCCTGGGATCGGGCGGGTCACGCCAATCCTGCGTGGTGGCGCTGTTAGCCACCCCGAAAAGCGGATCCTCGCTGGCGAGCTTGTAACAGATCACCACCCGGTCCGCGCCAAGCGGCGACGAGTCGAACCTGACATGACGGAATATCGCGTTCGCGCCAAGAAACGCGATGTTCACCCCCGAGTCCCTGGCCGCCATCAGCCGGTCCCGCATGGCCGCCGAGTAATACTCGTCATGCCCAAGCGAGATCACCGCCCGCGCCCCGCGGAGCAGTCCCGGATCCTGGTCCAGATCCACATCGGTCTCATATGCGAGCGGCACGCCGCTCTTCTCCGCCAGCGCGATCGCAGGCTGGTCGAAGGACATGAACCACTCCGCGCCGTTGTCATAGCTGTTGGCGTCGTAGGGCCGGTCGAACGTCACCTTGCGGGCCCGGTCGGCGAACCCGCCGGGCCCGGTGTACAGGTCGTAGCCGCCCCACAGGTTGTAGGCCTGCCACGTGGTCACGTCATTGATCAGCACGACCGCACCGGCGGTGCTCGCCGACCGGACCGTCACGGGCACGAACCGCTGCGCACCGCTCGCGGCGGAAAGGCGCAGCAGATACGACCCGGCCGGCCACCCTGAGGTCCGCACCGTCAGGGACGGCCGCCACGGCGCGCGCACCATGTTCGTACCCGCGGAAATCACCGGCCCCGGCTGCCTGAGGCCGCGGACCCGAACCGACGCCCACACCCGCCGCGCCTGCGCCCCGTGGTACCAGCCCATCCGGAACGCCTCCACCCGCCACCACCGCGAGGTGGCGGACACGAACAACCGGAACGGCTGCCCTGAAAGCACGCTCACCCGGTCGGTGAAGCCTTCGATCGCATCCGGCGCGCCCAAACGGCGCACTTGCCAATCCGGCGTCCCGGGCTTCTGATTCTCCGCCACAGGAAACGGCAGCGCCGCCACCTGGCCGGCGGTACCGGTCCTCCCGGACGAGGCGCTCCCCTGCCGCGCGCTGCCCTGCGAATTGCACCCAGTGACGAGCATGGTGAGCAGGACGAGCACGGCAGCGCCCCAAGCGGCGGCGGATCGCCGTGTCGCCGCAGGTGGCCAGCCCATCGCGTACATAACAAACGCATGATACGGAGCGTCGCCAGCCATCGTGGGCTCAATGTTCATGATCCCGGTAACCTTTGGGAAGCATACGCCGAAGAATTGCCGGGATCATGAAATGCCGGCCAAACCGCACGGCGATCGCGTGAGACCCAGACATCGTCCAACGGGTCTGCCAGGGCTAGCTTCGAGGTGTCGCCGCCGTATGACCACGCTGAGGTCACCGCGTTCCTTGCCAACCGTGTCATGCTCGAGGCGCTGTCCGGTATCGCGTGGCGTCGGCGCCACGCGTCCGGCTGGCCCGCACGCGATCGTTCCGCTCCTCTGCTCACGGACCGCGGGCCTCACTGAGCTGGTCAAATAAGCGCTTTGCCGGCCCTTAAGATGAAAAATCGAACACATCTATACTTGAGCCATGCTGGACGTTACCCGGCTCCGGGTGCTCGCGGCGGTAGCCCGGCACGGATCGGTGACGAGTGCCGCGCGGGAGCTCAACTACGCGCAGCCATCGGTGAGCCATCACCTGGCAAGGCTCGAAGCGGAGACCGGTTCCAAGCTGATCCAGCGGGCCGGTCGCGGCATCCGGCTGACCGATGCGGGGCGGCTGCTTGCCGAACGCGCCGCGGAGATCCTTGGCAGGCTCGACGCAGCGGAGAACGAGCTTGCCGCGCACGTCGGGCTGCGGCAGGGGCGGGTGCGTCTCGCCGCCTTCCCATCGGCGCTCGGCACCATCGTGCCCGCGGCGGCGGCGAGGCTCAGGTCGGAGAGCCCGGGCGTGGATCTCACCCTGGCGGAGGCGGAACCGCCGGACGCACTGCGTATGCTCCGCGCTGGTTATGTCGACGTGGCGCTGGTCTTCATGCACGAACCGGACGTGGCTGGACTGGGCGCCCGGGCCACGATGCTTCTTGACGAGCCGGTCTGCCTGGTGACGCGAGCCGACCACGCGGACGCACCGTCGCCGCGCTCAGGGCCGGACCTGGCCGCGCACGCGCGTGAGCAATGGATAGCCGGCTGCGACCGTTGCCGCGGCTACCTGCTTCAGCAGTGCGCGCGTGCCGGGTTCACCCCGAAGATCGCTTTTACCACCGATGATTACGTAGCGGTTCAGGCACTTGTCGCGGCCGGCCTCGGCGTTACTATCCTGCCCGCCCTCGCGCTCCGGGCGGCCCGGCATCCGGGGATCGCCGCGGCGCCGCTGCCAGGAGCCCACCGTTACGTGTACGCGATGACCTACGGTGAGCCACCCGACCCGCCCGCCAGCATGCGCTTGCTCGAGGCGCTTACGGCGGCCGGCCAGCGGGCGATGGCCACTTCAGCGGAATCGCCCGGCCCCGGCAAGAACTGACGGTGCTCCGCCTGGCCCGTGAGCACTCCGGTTCGCGGGCGAACGACTAGCTGCGGGCCACCGGCAGCCGCAAGCCTGAGGCAACCTCAGCGGGGTGCGCGGCTGGCTCATATTGCCATCCGCTGTGCGCACCGGTGCGGGTAAGCCGAGGATGTGAACCATGCAGCAGCAGGCAGCGATCGTAAGCAAATACCTGGTCCGGATCTGGCCCGACGGTGGCGAGCCGCCGCAGCTGCGGCCATCTGAGATGTCCTGCCCGGAGAGCGCTGAGCAGGGGCAGGCCGCCAACGACCGGGCCATGGCCGCATCGGTCCGGGAGTGGGCCGCGGCGACGGCACGATCCGAGGGGGTCGCCTACCGGTTCGAGGTGCTGAGCGACTCCATTGTGGACGCGCTCAACGGCGGGACACACCGCAGCCGAAGGCGCGTCACCGAGCCCATCGCCACCGGCACCGCCAGCCCGGGGAAGAACGCTGGATAAGGCGGGATAAGACCGAACGCGCAGCTGAAGCGGCACCTCGCCGCAGCAGATGTACACCGTCTGACCCTGCTGCAGCAGGGCAGCGCCCCACGCGATGGGCGCGGTGCCCCCGGTGGGCTATAAGTCGGCACCAGCTTGAGCGTTGGGCGCGCCACGCCGTGTCACGGACCGTACCAGGATTCCTCCGGCCGAGCGGCCGTAGCCCAGCGAGAAGGACAACCCGGCGCCAGCGCGAATCAGTATGGCGCGACACCCTGCTCCCGCGGCTGGAAACCCGCCTGGATTGAAGGCCCCCCGGCCGCGCGCCCGCCGAGCATTCTCAGCACTATGCCGACAACGAGAAGCACGGCCCCGGCGAGCAGCAGGATCAGCGGCAGGACGGAAGTAATGAGAGCGATCTCGTTCTTGCCGCTGCGGTCGGCGTCCACGAAGCTCCGGATGGTCTGCGGGGTAAATTTAAGGTCAGCCTGGAAGATCACGAGGCGGGTGGCTCCGCTGCTGTCCCGTAGCGTGAGCCTCCGGTTCTGCTCGACGCTGACGGGACCGCCGGTGACCGGGTCCACCCAGTATGTGCTGGTCCCCTGGTAATACTCCGGAAGGGTGACCAACTGCTGGTCTTTCATACCGACAAGCGCTCCGGGCAGGGTCTGCGTACCCGCCTGCTGCGGCGAAACCTGCTCGACGTAACGGTAGGTCTGCAGCCCGTCGACGGTGGCTGTCCCGGCGTACCTGGCCGGCATCGGCTTCGCCAGCGTGGCGTCGAACAACATGTAGGTCTTCTGCTGCGCCCCGAACGGCCACACATAACCCTGCCCCGACAGGTGGACCGGCTTACCGTTCAGGGCTGCCCTGCAGCAATTGCCGAGCACGCCGGTTCTCCGGTCGAACGGCCCGCGCAGCAAAGTGTAATTGAAATTCGCATCGTTTGTGTCATCCTTCATCACAGTGAACTCATCCCACACGGCCGTACCGCTGCTGCCGCCTATCACGTCACCGCGCAGAGTGCTCATGGCCGTCATGGAAACACCGGTAAGCACGCGCAGCTTTGTGGCGCTGAAATAGCTGGCGTTAGCACCGTGCAGAACGGCGATCTGGTATTCATTGAGTGGAAATTTGATCATCTGGCCGGGCAAGTAGAACCGCAACAGCAAGGCGAGCACGGCGAGGAAAGCTCCGAATCCAGTTAGTATCAAGCCAGCGATTCGACGCACTCGCCCTCCTGTTGCAGCTTACTTGGGACAAGACTAGGACTGATCAAACTCGCCAGCCACCCCAACACGGCGCACCGAGATGATTCCTGTCGCCCGCAGCTTCTTGTGGCCGGGTTTCCGTTCTGCTAAAAGTCCTGTTCGTGAGTATTGGATCGCCGAGGCCTCCCGCGCAGATCCCTGCCGGGGAAGAATTTCACGCCAACCTGGCCAGGTCAGTGCGCCTACTGCGGGCGTTCCGCGCGGAGCAAGACGACACCGCTACCTACTACGCGCTGCTCGCGGAAGACACCGTGCGGCAACTCGGCCAGTACACCGGACTGAACGGGCGGCTCGTGCTCGATATTGGTGGCGGGCCGGGCTTTTTCGTCCAGGCGCTTCGCGGCGCGGGCGCCCGCGCGTTCTGTGTGGACGCGGACGCGGGCGAGCTGGCTGGATCTGGCGGCCCGGAGCCTGGCAGCGTGCTCGGCAGCGCACTTGACCTTCCGGTCGGGTCGAAGCGAGTTGATGTGAGCTTCTCCTCCAATGTCCTTGAGCACGTCCCGGATCCAGAGCGCATGCTGGCCGAGATGATCCGGGTGACCCGGCCGGGGGGCACGGTGTACTGCGCGTTCACCAACTGGCTGTCCCCGTGGGGAGGGCACGAGACCTCGCCGTGGCACTATCTCGGCGGCGAGCGGGCGGCCCGCGGCTACCAGCGGCGCTACGGCAGGGCACCAAAGAACCTGTATGGCCGAGACCTGTACCCCGTGTCGGTCGCGCGCGCCTTGCGATGGGCGCGGACGCGGACCGATGCCGAGCTTGTCGACGCGGTGCCACGGTACCTGCCGGGCTGGACCAGGCCGCTGCTCCGGCTGCCCGGCGCGCGCGAGGTTCTCACCTGGAACCTGCTCATGGTCTTGCGGCGACGCTAGACACAGGCGGTCCGGCCATGGGTCCGCGGCCCAATTCCGCGGCCCAGGGCCCGCCGTCCCGGGCGGCATGCCATTAGGTGATGCGCACAAGATATGTTCTTACCTGGGGTACCGTGATGAGCTCGTGAACCAATCATAGTGATCAAGCCAGCTGGTCATGGCGCATGACTCGTGACGCTGAGGCGACGCCCCGGTAATGATCCAAGTTAATGACAGCCGGGCGGCACGACTCTATGAAATCCGCATCGAATCATCATGAAATGGGACATCCGGAACGATCCGGCCCCGCCCCGCCCCACGCTGAGACTGCTACGCGACATGGCGAGGTGGTCCCGCGCCCTGCGGCCGGAGACCGCCCGGCCGGAATGGCCACAAAACTGCCTTGGCTGCCGGCTGCCTCCGGTCACCAGGACGCACTTGACGGAATTCGCGCGATAGCCGCCTTCGCCGTCCTCGTGACTCACGTTTGCGCGCAGACAGGCTACTCGTACTCGGGAACACCCGCGTCATGGGTGAGCTCACGAGGCGACATCGGCGTACCTATCTTCTTCAGCCTGTCCGGGCTGCTGCTCTACCGCCCGTGGGCCCGCGCCGCACTCCACGGTCACGAAGGACCCCGGGTCCGCCCTTACCTATGGCGCCGTGCGCTGCGCATCTTGCCCGTCTACTGGGCCGTCGTGCTGATTGCGCTGCCCGCTCTCAGCGGGGCTCATGCCCGGTCGCCTTGGACCTGGGCGCAGTACCTTCTGCTGCTCCAGATCTACAACCCGCATCCGTGGTGGGGCGGCACCGGCGCACCGGGGCTCGCCCAGATGTGGACTCTGTCGGTAGAGGTCTCGTTCTACCTCGTTCTCCCGCTGATCGCCGCCGCCCTCGGCTGGCTCGCGAACCGCGCCGGAGCGGACGCGGACCAGCGGGCGAAGCGGCTGCTCACCGGGATCACGATGTTGGCCGCGTCCTCCTACGCCTTCATTTTCTTGGTGTTCTACCCGAGCCCGCGGTTCTGGCTCGGGGACACGCTGCCGCGCCTCACCACCTGGTTCGCCGCAGGAATGGCGATCGCCGTCGTCACGGTCTGGGCGCAAGCCGAGCCGGATCGCGACAGCCCGGTGCAGCTGTTCTGCCGAACGGTCGGGCTCTCGTCCGGCGCCTGCTGGCTCATCGCGGCACTCATCTTCACCATCGCTTGCACGCCAGTAACAGGTGCCGAGGGAATTGGCGTACCTGACCTGTGGACCACCGAGATTAAGACCGCCCTCTACACCATCGCCGCAAGCGTCATCGTCGCATCCGCCGCCTTCCAGCCGCCAGGGCCCACCCGCGTGAACCGGCTGCTCGGCAACCGCGTCATGCGGTTTCTCGGCGAGATCTCCTATGGCGTGTTCCTCTGGCAGTTCCTATTTATCTACGCATTCTTCAACATCACCGGGCTAAAGGACGGTTTCCACGGCGGCGCCTACTCTACGGTAGACGTCATCGGTATTCTCCTTGCTGTCACGCTCCTCACCGCGGCGGCGTCAGCGGCCGGTTTTTTCCTCATCGAACGCCCGGCCCAGCGCCTGTATCGGCTAGTCAGGCCGCGGCCGCTGGGAAGGCATGCACGCCGGGCGCCGTCCCCAGGGAGCAATGTGGCCATCGCGGCCGTGGCCGGACACGGCGCCGTGATCGCGAAACCGGAGCCACGCGGCCCGTCCGGCTTCGCCTGAGCACGCATCAGCTGGCATAGGGTTCCGGCCGGCCGACACCCAATAACCGGCTGGCGTGAGCACGACCGTCGGGCCCGGGCTACGCACAACCGGCCTTGTGCGCGGCGACAGTGAAGGCAGGTGCGCAGCTGCGGCATAACGAATTCTCACCATCGGGGACACAAAGGCCGCCAACCATGCCTTCGCCGTGCTCTACTGTCGTGCCAGCGGGCGGCGTTGACGACTGTCCAGGAAATGCAGGCCGCCGCTGTGGCGCCCACGCAAAGGAATCTTGGCCACCGTGACGCTTTTCGAACTCGATGGCAAACGCATCGCCATCGTCAACTGGCGTGACCCGTGGCACCCCGACGCCGGAGGAGCCGAAGTCTACGCGTGGGAGATGGCGAGTCAGCTGGTTCGCCGTGGCGCCCGCGTTCACTTCGTCACCAGCCGGGCGCCGGGCCAACGCAGGAAGGACCGTCGCGACGGCGTTGAGGTGGTCCGCATGGGTGGGCGATTCTCCGTATACCCGCTTGTGCTGACGTGGCTGCTGGCGCAGCGGCGGTCATTCGACGCCGTCGCCGACTGCCAGAATGGCATCCCGTTCTTTACGCCGTGGGTGCTCCCGCGGCGTGTTCCGGTGTTGTGCGTGATGCACCATGTGCACGATCGCCAGTTCGGCGTGCACTTCCCCGGGTGGCTGGCATGGGTCGGGCGGTTGCTGGAAGGGCCGGTCGCGAGGTGGAGTTACCGGCGGCACGCATGCGTCGCCGTTTCGCTGTCCACGGTGCAAGCGATGCGGGAGAGGCTGCGCTGGACCGGGCCAACCTACCTCGTCCCAAACGGGATCTCGCGGATGACTCCGCCGGTGCCGGAGCCCGTAGCCGAGCAGGCCTCAATCACGTGGGTGGGCAGGCTCGTGGCCCATAAGAGGGTGGACCGCGTACTCGATGTGGCAGCGCGGCTTGCAGGCAACGGGGTCACGATCCACGTCATCGGCCGCGGGCCGCAGGCCGGCCCGGTCGCTGAGCAAGCCGCGGTTCGGGGCCTCGGCGGGGTCGTAAAGTTGCACGGCTACCTCCCCGGCCATGAGAAAAGCGCGCTGGTCGCCCGCTCGCTGCTGCACCTGAACACCTCAGAGGGCGAGGGGTGGGGGTTGTGCGTGCTCGAGGCAGCGGCGCTCGGGGTCCCCACGGTCGCCTACGAGGTCGACGGAATGCGCGACGCGGTACGCGACGGTGAGACCGGCTGGCTCGTGGCAGACGGTGACCTGCTCGAGAACGTGGTGGAGCAGGCGCTCAAGGAACTCGCCGATCCCGCCCGCCGCGCGAGCATCCAGTCGGCATGCCGCCGCTGGGCGTCATGCTTCGCGTGGGAGCGAAGCGCCGAGCGGTTCTCCATCCTGCTCGCGGCGGCCATCCGGTGCGGCAGCTCCCGCGGCACCCGCGATGGCGCCCGGCTGATCCGCTATTACGACATCGACGGTGGCCACACCATCATCGCGGAGGGGCCAGTACGGGACGTTGTCCTCGAACACGGCGCTAACGCGGCGGAACTGCGCGAGCCGACGTCCATGGAGCGCCTGCTTGGACGTGAAGTCGAAGAGGCGGGCTGGCGACCGTGAGCTTGCAGACCAGGCTGGCCACCCCCGGCCCGGGCGCGTCCATGCGGCAGTTCACCCAATGGATCCGCGATCCGCGGGATAGCTCACCCACAGCGAGCCGTCGGCCAGGCGTGGACGAGCGCCTCCGGGGGTCGATCTGGATAACCGTTTGCTGCCTCCTGCTCACCGTGCTTGCCTTTGTCACCCGGCCAGGCAGGATCATCGCCGACACGAAGCTCGATCTGGCGATCAACCCTGGCGGCTTCCTCGGCAGGGCACTGCACCTGTGGGATCCGGCGCAGTTCGGGCAGCTCCAGGACCAAGCGACCGGCTACCTGTTTCCGATGGGACCGTTCTTCTGGGTCGGGCACCTGGCGGCACTGCAACCATGGGTGGTCCAGCGCTTGTGGCTGGCAGCAGTCCTCATCGCCGCTTTCGCCGGCACCACACGGCTGACCGCCCGGCTTGGCGTGGGCACGCCGATGACACAGATCGTTGCTGGCCTCGGGTACGCGATGTGCCCACGCGGGCTCGGCCTGCTCGGCCAGCTCTCGTCAGAGTTCCTGCCTGCGGCGATGCTGCCGTGGATCGTCCTGCCGCTCTTTACGGCGGTGCAAGGGGGGAGCCGCGCGCGGGCCGCTCTCACCTCGGGAGTCGCCGTGGCCCTCGCCAGCGGCATGAACGCGACTGCGACGTTCGCCGTCCTGATCCCGCCGGTGATCTACGTACTCAGCGCACACAGGCCGGCGCCGCGATGGCGAATCCTCGCGTGGTGGGCGGTGGCAGTGCTGCTCGCGACCATGTGGTGGGCCGTGCCGCTGGCGCTGCTCGGGAAGTACGGATTCTCGTTCTTGCCATATACGGAAAGCGCCTCAATAACCACCGCCGTGACGAGCCTCACCAACACCCTCCGTGGCACGGAGGACTGGGTGAATTACGTCATCGTCAATGGCCAGCCATGGTGGCCGGTGGGCTACGCGCTCACAGTCGAGATTCCCCTCATACTGCTTACCGGGCTGGTGGCCGGCCTCGGCCTGGCAGGCCTCACCCGCCGCGGGCTCCCGGAGCGCCGGTTCCTGCTCTGGACGCTGGTGGCCGGCTTGCTCCTCATCACCGCTGGCTACCTGAGCGGCCTGGGCAACCCGCTGGGCGAGCCCATCCGCCACATCATCGACGGCCCGCTGGCACCGCTGCGAAACGTGCGCAAATTCGATCCGCTGATCCGGCTACCGATCGCGGTCGGCTTGGCCCACATGCTCGCACCGCATCGATTTCCGCGGCTCCGGATCGCCGTCAGCGCGCTCACCGCGGTCGCGATAGCGGGTGTCGCCTTGCCCGCATTCACCAACGGGCTGTCGTCCTCCGGTGATTTCCAGCAGATCCCCCAGTACTGGGTGACCGCCACGCGCTGGCTGAACAGCCACGCAGGGAATCAGGCGGTTCTCGTGGTCCCGGGGGCGCGGTTTGGCGAGTACCTGTGGGGTCGGCCGCTCGACGACGTGATGGAGCCGCTTTCCACGGCACGCTGGGCATCCCGCTCGGTCGTACCACAGGGTTCCGTCGGGCTGACGCGGCTGCTCGACGCCGTCGACACGAGGCTTACCGCCGGTGCGGGATCCCCTGGCCTGGCGCAGGTACTGGCCGGGATGGGCGTCCGCTACGTCCTCGTCCGCAACGACCTGATCCGATCCGACCTGAATGGCGCCTGGCCCTCCCGTGTCCTGCAGGCGCTCAACTCTTCACCCGGGCTGCGCGTGGTCGCCCGGTTCTGGGACAAGTCCCATCCGTTGCTGGGATCATTCGCGGCGAGCAATGCGACGACGGCCTTCGACCCCTTGTACCAGCCGTTGCTCGTCTACCAGGTCTCTGCCGCCCAGGGCGTCGCGGCGGTTGCTCCCACGGACCAGACGCTGCGCGTCTACGGCGCCCCGGAGACCCTGCTGACCCTCGCCGATCAGGGCCTCCTCGCGCACCGGCCCGTTCTGCTGAATTCGGACGCGAACGACATCCGGACGAGCAAGTCGGTTGTCTCGGACGCCCTGCGCCGACGCGTGGTCGGGTTCGGCGAACCGCGAATCGCCCGTGCCCCGACGCTGACAGCTAGCGAACCCGCCAACACGTTTTATTCGGCCGATGACTACCTGGAGCCCGGCTGGCAGCGTTACCTGACCGTCGCCGCATATCAGGGCATCAAGGACGTCACCGCATCCTCCTCAGCCGCCGACATCGGCGCCATTCCCACGCAGGAGGCAACCGGTTACCTACCCTACGCGGCAGTGGATAACGACGACCGAACGGCGTGGGAATCTGGCGGCTGGTACGGCCCGATCGGGCAATGGATCCAGATCGACTTCCTGCATCCGGTCAATCCGCGGAAGATCAAGGTTAGGTTCGTCGTGGATCCGGCGATCGGCCCGCCGGTGACCAGGGTCGCGGTGCAGACCGCCACAGGTCAGATCGTCCAGCCGGTCAGGCAGACCGGTGCGCGCCAGATGCTGCGGGTACCTGCCCGGCCGACAACGTGGCTGCGCATCAGGATTGTGGGCCTGGCGGACACGCAGCACCCAAAGCTCGGCTCGCAGGTGGCAATTTCCGAGATCTCCGTTCCGGGTATTTCCCCGCACCGGACGATTGAGCTTCCCGACGTCACCTCGCCCAGCGGTAAGGACCCAACGGCGGTGGTCATGACCCGCTCCGAGATCCCGGCACCAGGCTGCATGTCCACGCCGCTGCTTTGGGTCTGCTCGCCGCAGCTGAGCAGGCCCGTTGAGGAAGAGTTCGGCTTCAACCACACCTTCACCGCGCATGCGCCGCATCCGGCGCAGCTTTATGGAACCGCCGTCCTGACCGATCCCGCTCTGATTCAGGCATATGGACGCATCACTCGCGGCGCCCCCACCGTCACGGCCAGTTCCACCTGGATGACCGCGCCGCAGCAGCTGCCGCGCGCCGCGTTCGACGGCGACCCGTCGACGACATGGATCGCCGCGCGGAGCGACCGGAATCCCACGCTGACGATCTCGTGGACCGGCTCTCGCAAGGTCAGGGAGATCACGATCACCCGGCCTTCCGGCGCGGGCACGCCGACCAAGGTCCTGGTCACCGGTACCGCACCTGGGCAAGTTGCTGGCGGCTGGATCGTCGGCGGAAAGGACGAGATCAAGTTTCCGGCCATGCGTACCCACCGGATCACGCTGGCGTTCTCCCCGCTGCAGACGCCTCTGGAGATCAGCGACGTGACGATCCCGGGGGTCCGCCGTCTCAGCGATCCGGGGCAGGCCGTCTTCAACCTTCCGTGCGGCCGGGGGCCCCGGATCAGGTTCAACCGCGCATCGCTGGCTACGACCGTGTCGGGGACCTACGAGGAGCTCCTCACCGGCCAGCCGATGAGTTTCACCGCGTGCAAGCCCGTCACGGTCACGGCGGGGGCCGACCAAATCGTCGAGCCCGCAACCGACGCGTTCCAGGTCGATACCGCGGTTGTCGATGGCCTGGGATCGCGGTCAGTGCGGTCGGTCGCACACCACTTCGCCGCAGCCCGGCGAGCCCGGCGATCCGCATCGGCCCGGCCATCCGCATCGGCCCCCCCACCATCCTCCACAGCCCCATCCCCCACAGCCCCGCCATCCCCCACAGCTTTGCCATCCCCCGCAGCTCCGCCATCCTCCGCAGCTCCCATAGCCTCGCCACCCTCGACAGCTCCGCCATCCCCCACAGCTCCGCCATCCCCCACAGCCCCGCCATCCTCCGCAGCTCCCATAGCCTCGCCACCCTCGACAGCCCCGCCATCCTCCGCAGCTCCCATAGCCTCACCACCCTCGACAGCTCCGCCATCTCCCACAGCTCCGCCATCCTCCACAGCCCCGCCATCACCCATGGCTCCTCCATTCTTCACAGCTCCGCCATTCTTCACAGCTCCGCCATTCTTCACAGCTCCGCCATTCTTCACAGCTCCGCCATCTTTCACAGCTCCGCCATCCCCCGCAGCCTGGCGATCCGCTTCGGCCCGGCGATCCTCGGAGGCCGGGCGATTTGCGGCCGCCCAGCCGGTCGCCTACGACCTGCGGACACCGCATCGGGCCGCAGTCAGCATCAAGCGGTGGACCACCTCAAACCGGACCGTCGTTGTCGCCGCGAACCAGCAGTCGTATCTCGAGGTGAACGAGAATTTCAACATCGGCTGGCAGGCGCGCGTCGGCGCAGCGGTGCTGCGGCCGGTGAGGATCGACGGCTGGAAGCAAGCGTGGATCATCCCTGCCGGCACTTTTGCCGAGGTCCACCTCACGTACCTGCCAGATGCGACCTACCGCCTCGCGCTGTTCGCGGGGTTCGCGGCCATGGGCGTTCTCTTCCTGCTCGCGCTGATCCCCCTCGCACTGCGACTGCTCGCACCGGGCCTGCTCGCACCGGGCCTGCCCGCACCGGGCCTGCCCGCAGCGCGCACGCAGGGCCTACGCCCACGCGGGCGGGCCCGCCCGCAACCATTCCGGCTGCTTCCCGCGCTGCCACGGGCCGCGAACCATACCAGCGCACCCGTCCTCCGGCTGCTCTGGATACTGCCGTTCAGCACGGCGACAGGGATATGGGTAGCCGGATACCCGGGTGCGGTCATCCTGCCGGTCGTGACGATGTGCTTCCTCGCGGTAATCGCCCGCAAGCCGAGGTCGAGGCTGGCGCGGCAGGTGTCGGGGTGTTGGCTGGTCTGCACGCTCATGGTGACAGCGTCGGCCTGTGCCGCGGTCGGCGAACGCCTGCGCATGGCCGAGTACCAGGGCCCGGCGGTAAACGTACTGTGGAACGTGATCCCGCAGGTGCTCTGCGCAGTCATCGTCGCGCGGCTGCTTGCCGATCTTGCCTGGGGAAATCGCCCACGCGACCGAACCCTCGGCACCCTCGGGACGGGAGGGCAGCACGAGTATCGCCGTGGTGACGGACTCGCTCGCGTTCCGGGAGGCCCGCCTGGGGAACCGGCGGCGCGAGGCGGACCCGGCACCTCAGTTGCGAGGCCCACGCGGCCCGCGAACGGCGATGGGCCTGCCAGGTAACGGGCACCGGCGCGCACGGGTTATGGCTCCGCAAACCGGGCCGGGCCTCCAGCCAGGCGGGGGCCACCAGCCAGGCGGGGGCCACCAGCCAGGCCGGGGCCACCAGCCAGGCCGGCCACCAGCCGGGCCGGGCCACCGGCGTACCCGGAACGGCGGGAAGTCCTGCGGAGACCCAGCGGGAAGCAGTCCTGGCCAATCGACGGGACCCAGGCTCGTCGCGGGCAGCGCCCATTAGCGGTGACGAATCGGTGCACCACGTGGCCCGCATCGCACATGCTGTGCCGCGGCTGCCGAACCCGCTACCATTCATTGTGTGGCGACTTTAAGTACACGCTCTATTACATAGAGTGATAGTTGACTACTTTTACGTAATACTCGGAAACTCTCTGTGAGATCGCTTTAGTCTGTCGCTGCTGTCAAGTTCTCAACGTGACCCTGCCCCCGCTGGCACGCCGCGGTCCTGTGCGGTTCCGCGCTTGGCGGCTCTTGCTGGTCGAAGGAGGAAGTGCAATGGTTCGCTTGTTCGTCGCAATCGCCATTGGCGCGGTGCTTGCTGTCGGGACTGGTTTCCTGGTCTCCAGCGTGGCGAGCGGCGGCACGGACAATCCAGTCAACGAGCCGCTGTACAACTACGGCACGCGCTAAACGCGTCCGGGCGACGTGATGTGGCATCCGATGCCCGGGGCTCCGGAGCAGGATCTCCCGGTGCTACTTGAGATCGTCGTTCCAGCGTTTAACGAGGCCGAGCGCCTTCCCCTCGGGCTCAGCCTGCTGACAAGAAAAGCGGCGGTGCTCCCGCTCACCGCAGCGATTCTGGTGGTGGACAACGCGAGCACCGACGAGACCGCCGATATCGTGCGCGACTGGCCGATCGGGCCTGTTCCGGTCCGGTTACTGCGCTGCGAACAGCGCGGCAAGGGCGCTGCGGTGCGAACTGGGCTGCTCGCCACGCGGGCTCCCTACATTGGCTTCTGCGACGCGGACATGGCGACCGATCTGGCTGCGATGGACCTCGTCATCAGGCTGCTCGCGGCGGGCCATCGGGCGATCATCGGTTCACGGGCGCACCGCAGGTCGGTGGTCGAGGCACGGCACAATTGGTTCCGCACCGCTGGGGCTGCCATCTTCCGTGGCCTCGCGCGAACGGTCGTCACAGATGCCACTGACACTCAGTGCGGCTTCAAATTCTTCTCCGGCCCGCTCGCCCGCGCGGCAGCGGCGCGTATGCGAGCCGCCGGGTTCGCGTTCGACGTCGAACTGATCGCCAGGTGCGTTCAACTCGGCGCCAGCATCACGGAGATACCCGTGTCGTGGCGTGATGTCCCCGGGTCCACGTTCTGCGTGCAACGCCACGGGGCGGGCGCTTTGCGCGAGATCGCGTCAATCTGGCTGACCCTTAAGCGGGGGCGTCAGGAGTCCACCGACGGCCAGGTCAGCCTGCACCTCCCATTGCCGCGTATGGGCGACGCGGCAATCATGGCACCTGCTCATATCCGCCGGCCGGACGCGCTGGCAACGGCTCCACGGTCATGACCGGCCGCGGTGAGCCGATCGGCGAAACGCCACGCGCTCAGCGGATCGGGAGTTAATGAGTGCCGCGACGGCCATAACCTCCGCGGGAATTCCGCTGGCCGTGCTTGCCACCACTGCTTACAATGCCGGGCTCGTGCTGGAAAAGCGCGCACTTGACCAGCTTCCAGTCATCGATGTGCGGCAGATGGTCGTCCTGATCAGGACGTTGCTGACGGCGCCCCAGTGGCTGGCCGGATTCACGCTCAGCCTGTGCGGGCTGGCTTTCCAGGTCGTCGTGCTGACGCTCGAGCCGGTTACCGTTGTGCAGCCCGTGCTGACAAGCGGTGTCGTGGTGGTCCTCGTGCTGTCTCGCCTGCTCCTGCGCGAGCGCCTCGGCGGCGGCGAGCTCGGGTGCCTTGGCGTGATGGTCGTGTCGGTCGTCTTGCTCACGCTTTCCGGCGGTGGGCCCGCAACGCAGGCTGGCCACGATGTCAGCAGCTTCTGGATGGCCGCGACAGCGATTCCGTCCTGCCTTGTCGGCCTGCTTGTGGCAGCCAGCGCACGCCGCGCGGCCGCACGCAAACACCGGCCGCCGGTGATCGGCGTGTCCTACGGCATTGGCACCGGCTTGCTTTACGGTGTCGCGGCTCTCGCGATCAAGGGCCTGTCCGGGATACTCGTCCACAATGAATCGGTCGGGGCCGCCGCCGTCGCCATAAATTCGTCGCCGTATCTCTACGTGATGGCCGGTTGCATAGCGGCTGGCTTCGGGTTTTTCCAGACGGCCCTGCAGCGCTGCCGGGCATCCATCGTCGTACCCGTATCCAATATCACCGGAAGCGTGTACTTTATGACGGCCGGAACCTTGCTCTTCCATGAGCATCTCCCGTCGGATCCTGGAAAACTGACGTTGCGACTCGCGGGAATTCTGGTTGCCGGCGCCGTGCTCCTGCTGCTGCCGGGCCAGGCGATGACGATGCAATCGAAACCACAGGTGACCGGCTCGGATGCGCCCGCCGCAGCGAAACGGCAGGGACACAGCCGGCGGATGGCAAGCGAGGCTACCGGGCCGCCGACCTGACCGAAGTTGCGGTAGCTCCGGCCCCATGACCATCGAGCCGGTAGACGACGATGTCTGGCCCGGTTAGCACGACCGCCGCCCCGGCTAGCCGCCGTGCAAGCTCGCTTGCGGATCCCAGCGACCCGGCACCGCCGGCCGATGCCCCGTCCAGACCGGCGTCCACGATCACGTACCGGACGCCAGCTGCCCGCAGCCGCACGGTGAGCGGTGCTCTGGATGTGATCAGCCGGCTGAGCGTGCGCGCGGCCGGGTCCTCCGCGGGTACCACGACGCTCCCCACCCGCACCGCGTCGTTCCAGATCACCGTGCGCGCCAGCATCCGCGGCCATGGATCAAGCACCGGCTCACCGCGATTCCACCCGTACCGCCGGTACGCGGCCCAGGGCAGCAGCAATGCGCTGCCGGGCGACGGACCGGCATCAATCGCCGCACGTGCCCGCAGCCAGTCCCCCGGGTACTGCGCGGTCCGCAGCCGCGCCGCCGCCCCCCACGCGAGCCCGGGCAGCAGGAGCGGGGGCGCCAGGAGCGCGGCCACCGTGAAAACCACGCCGGGCAGGTCGGCGCGAGCCCGCCAGCGGCCCTCCTCGCCGATTATCCCGAACGGCTGCCGCACGCTTACTCCCCACGCGACCACCGCTCCGATCCCTGTTGCCTCGGCCAGCGCGAGCGGTGCCACGAATTGCTGGCTGTCGCGCAGCACGGCGAAACCCGGCCACCCCCCGATCAGGGCGCCCAAGATCTCCCGCCCTCCCGCGGTGATGCCGATGCTCGCGATCGCGAGCCCAGCCAGCGCCGCGACACCGAGCCCGGGCCAGCGCGGATCGCGGCGACAGCGGGTGGCATAACCGGCGATGCCGGTAACGGCCAGGGCAAGCCAGAATGTGGACAGGGCGCCACCGTAGCCCTTGGGCACGGTCCCGGCATTCCATCCCCCGCCGAGTATTAACAGGCTGCCGAGCGACCCGAAAGGCGTGTCCGCGCGCGCCGCGAAGGCGCCAACGCCCGCCGCCGAGGTGTGCACCGGACGGGCCAGCGAAGGGACAAGCCAAGGCAGGCTGACCGCGGCCAGCACGAGCACCCCCGTCCCGATGGTGCGGGCGCGCGCATACCACCCGGACCCGGCCGCGCGAGATCCTGCTGCGGCCAGCCGCGCCATGGCCCGCCCCGCCTTGGCAGACACCGCACCGGCCGGCAAAGCGCTGGTACACACGCCGCAGGCGGTCCGTGATCGAGCGCGTGCCACGCCCGATGCCCAGCATGATGGACGTACCGAGGTCAGGGTCGACGGCATCGTGACCACCCTCCGCCGATCCGACGGAGGGCTGGCCGACACGGGGCTGGGCGGCACCGGACCAGCCGACACAGCAGTGACCGGCACAGCGCTGGCCGACATAGCACGGCTCACCGGGACCACGAGGGCCGCGGACACGGCAACCAGAGCGGACACGCTCATTGCGGCAAATCCGCCGACCGCGGCAGGCACCAAAGCCAGGCACAGCCGGGCAACCCGGCGCCAGTCATCGAGCCCGGCGGCGAGCGCCCGCAGCACCCACGGCAGCCCGGCATAGCCCAGCAGAAGAGCCCACTGCCCGAGGATCAACCGCTCGGCGACATACGGGTTCCAGCTATAGAAGACCCCTGTGGCAAGCCGCGCCGCCCAGGGAAGGTCAGCAAGCAGCGCTGCGCCACCCCAGCAAGCGAGAGTGAATACCAACAGAAGTATGAGCTTCTGCACGATGTCCGATGGCAGCACGTGGGAGAAGACCGCGACCACAGCATCGCTCGGTACCGGACGTGGCGGCCCGCCCGCCAGCCCGAGTGCGGCCGCGGTGAGCGGCGGGTGAGGCACGAACACCATGTCGTAAGACAGCAGGAAACCGCGGCCGAGCCCGGGCCCGAGCGCAAGCGCACCGAGCGCCAGGCCGGTGACCGGCGGCGCCAGGCGCGCCAGGGCTTTGGTTCGCATGCGACTCATCTAACCGGTCAGCCCGGTGCCAAGACCCGCGGTCCGCATTACCGGGTCACAAGCTCGCCGCGTCGCGGACCCCAGGCGAACGAAGCCGACGTCGCGGCTGCGGCTGCTGCCGCGGCCCGTCGCAGCCTGCCGCTCCAGGCGAGTACGGGGTCGCCTCGACGTACGTGGCCGGTTTGCCTCCGCCATGACATGACCCTTGGCGCCCTGCGACGCAGGACGTGGGCGGGCCGGGCACCGCTAGCTGGCGAAACCTGAGTCGTCCATAACTTGCCCGAGCCCGTCGCAGTGGACGGCTGTTTCCATCTGGCGGAGGGTGCCGCTCGGGATGTTCTGGCTGTGCCCGTCGTCGGATTGGTTCTCGTTCGATAAGCCGCCCGGCCCGGCCCCGTGTTCGCCACCGCCCGTTTTTCAGGATCGGCGCACGGTCAACGTCCGCCCACCCATGCGGTCGGCTCACCGAGCCCCGCAGCGGCGCGGGCGAAACGGAGGGTCGCGCCCGAAGGGGAAGCGCCAGCCAGCCCAGCACCCACCGGACCCGCATCCCGGCCAGGCAGTGGCGCAGAAGGCGGCCGCGACAGCCCGCGGCAGCCGTTAGGGATCTATCAGGGGTCGCGGGGCAGGCCGAGCATCCGCTCGCCGATGATGTTGAGCTGAACCTGCGATGTGCCGCCGTAGATGGTCATCGCGCGGGTGGCGAGGATCATCCGGCCCCAGTAGCCCGCTGGCCCCGAGGTAATGGCGCCAGCGAGGGCGCCGCGCGATCCCAGCAGCGACCAGCACGCCTGCGCGATGTGCTGTACATGTTCCATCGCGAGCAGCTTGCGCACACTCGACGCCGCACCCGGCTCGGTGCCGGACAACTGGCTGAGCGTCACGCGCAGCGCGAGCAGCGCGAGCGAATGGGCCTCACAGACAAGCCGGCCAATGCGCTCACGCGCCGCAGGATCCGGGTGGCCGCGGGCAAGATCAAGCAGTTCAGCGACGTTGAACCGGGCTGTCGCGCTCGAAGAAAGTGACACCCGCTCGTTGCCGAGAGTATTGCGTGCGACCTTCCAGCCCTCGTTGACCTCGCCCACCACCATGTCATCGGGGACGAAGACCTCGTCGAAGAACACCTCATTGAACATGTTTTCGCCGGTCATCTCAGTCAGTGGTCGCACGTCGATGCCCAGCGACTTCATGTCGACGAGGAAGTACGTGATCCCCTCGTGCTTGCTCGCCGTGTCGGTTCGGGCCAGGCAGATCGCCCACTGCGCCTGGTGGGCGAGCGATGTCCAGATCTTCTGCCCGGTCAGCTTCCAGCCGCCATCGGCACGCTCGGCGCGCATCTGCAGCGAGGCCAGGTCGCTGCCGGAACCGGGCTCACTGAACAGCTGGCACCAGACGACCTCGCCGCGCAACGTCGCCGGAATGAACCGCTGCTGCTGCTCCGGTGTGCCGTAGCTGGCCAGGGAAGGTACCACCCAGGCGCCGATCACGAGCGAGGGCGGGCGGACCCGGGCGGCGCGCATCTCCCGCTGGATGAGAATCTGCTCGAGCGGTCCCGCGCCGCGGCCCCAGGGCCTCGGGATGTGCGGCAGTACCAGGCCGTCAGCGGCGAGCTTACGCACCTGTTCGTCACGTGGCAGCGCCGCGATCCCGCCGATCTCGGTGGCGATCTGTTCGCGCAATGGCTCCGCGTCGGCGGGGAGGTCGACGTTCAGCTCACGCTTGGCGCCGTGCAGCGCGAGCGTAGCGACGTGCTCCGCCCACCTGTCGGGCGAGCCGGTGAGCGCGCGGAGCGTGAGCGCCCGCCGGTAGTAGATGTGCGCGTCGTGTTCCCAGGTGTAGCCGATCCCGCCGTGTACCTGGATGCAGTCCTGCGCGCAGCTGACCGCGGCGTCGGCGGCGGTCACGGCGGCGATCGCGGCGGCGAGCCGCGCCGCGTCATCACCGCCGTCGCGACTCGCCGCATCGCCGTGCCCGGCCGACGCTCCGCCTGTACGGGCCTCATCGAGCGCTCGTGCCGCGTCCCAAATGACGGCATGTGCCTGCTCGACGGCGACCAGCATCCGGGCGCACAAGTGCTTGATGCCCTGGAACTGCCCAATCGGCCGGCCGAACTGCACGCGCACCTTGGCGTACTCGGCGGCCATCGTCACGCACCAGGTGGCGATGCCGGCCGCCTCCGCGCCGAACAGCACGGCGGCCAGGTCAAGCACGTGTGCGCCGGTCAGCCCGTCGAGCACCCGGTCAGCGAGCACGGTCACGTCCCGCGCCTCGACCCTCGCGACGCGGCGCACCGGATCCATGCTCGGCAGTTCGGTAATGGTCAGCTCGGCGGCGTCTACCGCGGCCCATTCCTCGCCATTGTCCGTCGCCACAGGAAGCACGACGAGATCCGCGACCGTGGCCCCGAGGACGGGTTCGGCAGCGCCGCTGATCACCAGGCCGCCGCTATCTCGCCTGCCGTTGAGGCTCGCGGTCGGCGCGGCGCTGCCCGAGACGCCGGCCGCACGGCCGGCGAATACCGCCCCGACGGTGGACCCGCCGGCCAGGCCGGGCAGCAGCTCGTCGCGCGCCTTGATCGCCCCCGGGGCGAGCAGTACCGCACTGGCCAGGACTGTTGGCAGGAACGGTCCGGGTGCCGCACGGGCGCCAAGCTCATCGAGGGCGACCGCGAGCTCGACCAGCCCGGCTCCCTGGCCACCATGCTCTTCCGGGATATGCAAGCCGAGCAGTCCCTGGCCCGCGAGGGCCCGCCAGAAGGGCGGGAGTCCGGTCTCCGCCTGCGCGCCAAGCGCTGACCTGACCACGTCGGGTGTAACGTGCCGCTCTGCCCAGCCGCGCACCGCCGCATGGAGCGCTTCGTGCTCCTCGGTCAGCCCGATCGCCATGCCCAACCCCTTCGCGGGTGCCGGAGGTGCCTCGGGTACGACCTGGACGCGCGCCCACGGAGCGACCCGACCCCTTGCGCGTCTCCTCCGGAGCTCTCGCCGTGCCTCTGGGCTCTTACAGCGCCAGCCACATCAGTTACCCACTCGCCGTCTCGCCTAATTCTAGGAGGTTGCTGAAATAGGCTGAAATAGGCGGTTTCTGAGGCTGCGCGGTTTCTGAGGCTGCACGAAGATGGCCTCGGTGGCGCTACGAGGGGGCCGAGACCAAAGATTGCGTGTCCGCCTATTCGCCGCCAGATGACGTGCGGTGTGCCTGGACGCTGCTCGGGCCCGTACTGCCAGGTGGCGCGCCCGTCCTTGGCCCAGGTCATCTCAAACACCCCCGGCGCCCCTTGCACGTGTCCGCGGTTGCCGGACCGGGGAACATCTGCGGGAGTTCCAGCGGTGATCTGCACATCGACCTTGCCCGCCAGACGAGCGCCGCCGGTCATTCCTTGATCTGCTGGCCGGGTGGTGCCCTGTTCGCGACCAGACGCAGCTGGTTCAGGTAGAAACATATTGTCAGCAACCAGGTGAGGGACCCAGGGGTTCGGTGATCACGCTGGGATCACGCGGAGCGCGAATGCGCGAGCTTGCTGATCGCGCACGCCGGCTCGTCCACCGCTACGAACCGGTGAGCCGTGTCGTCAATCACGTCACCACCCTTGAGGCGTTCGATCTGTCGCTGATCCTAGCCGCGCAGGCATTCCTCACAATCGTGCCGCTGCTCATCGTGCTCGCCGCGTTTGCGCCGCGACTGCTCGGCGTCCCGTTGTCCAACGAACTGCAGGCCTCGCTCGGCCTCAGCGACAGCTCGCTGGCCTTCCGCGACATGCTGGCAGGCCCGGGGCACGCTGCCCGGGTCGGCGGAGTGCTCGGCTTCCTCCTCGTCGTGGCCGCGGGGCGAGCACCGCGAGTGCGCTCCAGCACGGCTACGAACGGATCTGGAGCCTGCCCAGGGTCGGCGTGGTGCGCTCTGCCTGGCGGTCGACAGCCTGGCTCGCCGCCTGTGTCCTTGCTTTTGGGCTGTCCGGACTGGCGGCTTCCGCGGTCAGGAACCTGCCGGGCAGCGACGAGTTGCTGCTGCTCATCTCCCTTGCGGGCGCGTTCCTGTTCTGGTGGTGGACGCCGCACCTGCTGCTCGCCGGACGGATCGGCTGGCGCAGCCTGCTGCCGAGCGCCGCAACGACCGGTGGCGTCCTTGTCGCCCTGCTCTGGATTTCGCCCCTGCTCATGCCCAACTTCGTGGGGAGCAGCGAGTATGAATTCGGCCCGCTTGGCACGGTCTTCGTGGTGATGCTGTGGCTCACCATCGTGTGCTCAATCGTTGTCTTCTGCGCAATCGCGGGACAGGTGATGGCAACTGACCCACGGCTGTCGCGGCTGCTGCGACTGAGTCCCAACCCGGGGCACGCGCCCACGCCACACGGGCATCCGAACAGCGGTTCCGCCGGAGCCGCCGCCACCACCGGAACTGCCGCCACCACCGGAACCGCCGCCACCACCGGAACCGCCGCCACCACCGGAACCGCCACCACCACCGGAACCGCCACCACCACCGGAACTGCCACCACCGAAGGAACACCGCCACCAAAGGCGTGGCAGAAGCCAACAGGACAGCCGGTGACGGCGGCCAAGACCGGGCATCACGCGATAGCGCAAGTCGCTAACCGTCGGTGCGCGGGACGGCCAGAGAGTCAGGACGCGCGCCCGGGCCAGTGAATTCACGATCACGTCGTCCGCCGGGCCCGTTCCTTCATGATCCCGGTCCTTTTCTGGGAAACACCGCAGAAAGAATACTGCGATCACGAAATTGCCGGACGCGCCGTGCGCCGCCGTCAGGGATCGGGGGCCGGTCAGTCTTCGGCATCGGTGAGACCGGCAGCAACGGTCGCACCGAGTTCCCAGCAAGCCTCGATGTCCTCGCGTGAGGGAGGGCCGGTCACCTTGACGGCGGTCAGGCGCGCCGCCACGTCAGCCCGGTCGCGATGGACTCCACCGCCCGAACGGCGCCGGTGGTGTCGTTGTTCCCGTGTACGTACAGCCCATAGGGGCGGCGCGCGGTCGCGTCCAGGCAGGGATAGTAGATCCCGTCGAAAAAGTGCTTCAACGCGCCCGACATGTAGCCGATGTTGGCCGGCGTGCCGAGCAGGTAGCCGTCCGCCTCGAGCACGTCGGCCGCCGCGGCGGTCAGCGCCGGGCGGGCAAGGACCTCGACTCCGGTGATCTCGTCGGTGGACGCGCCGGACAGGACCGCCTCGAACATTTCCCGCATCACGGGAGACGGAGTGTGGTGGACGATCAGCAACCTCGGCATCAGGCCGAGCCTGGCAGCACGCTACTCGCCCACGCAACCTCGCAGATCTGCGGCGGGTCCGACGGTGATGTCACCAGTCACCGCCGGACCGCGCCTCCAATCGATCGGGCACCGCCACCACGGCGGCGCCATCCTATGCGGCTCCCAGGCCGGGCTGTCCTCGCCGCCACCTGCCGAACGCCGTTCATCACCCACGCGGCGACCTGCGTGCGTGAGTTGAAGGTGAGCTTGGTGAGGATGTGCTCGACATGGGCGTCCGCGGTGCGCTTGGCGATCACAAGCCGGTGCGCGATCTCGCTGTTGGGCAGGCCGTCCGCGACGAGCGCGGCGACCTGGCACTCCCGGTGGCTCAACGGTGGCCACGGCGAGGGCGCCTTTGCCGAGGCGGGCAGCGCTTCACTCGCGGGCACCGCACAGGCTTGCCTGCGCGTCCGATGATCGGCGTCCGCTCACC
>CAWGAE010000019.1:0-236030 GCA_963820395.1 uncultured Actinomycetota bacterium
TCGTGGGTATTCGCGAAACACTGGGCACCCAAGCCGGCGAGGATTTATGCGCCGCGCTCACGCGGACCAGCGGAGGCAACCCCTTCTATCTCCGCGAACTGCTGCGGGCGGTCGACGCCGACCCCGAATCGGTCGGCAAGCTGGACCCCGACGACGTGGCTGTCCGTGGCGGAAAGGGCGTGACGCGACAGGTCGCGGAGCGGATCCGGCGCCTGGATCTGTCGGCAATTGGGTTGGCCCAGGCGCTCGCCGTACTCGGGGACGGCTGTGCTGCAACACGCTGCGGGAATAGCCCAGCTGAGCATGGACAGTGCAGTGTGTGTTGCCGCCGGGCTAGTTCGCCTGGAGATTCGGGTGTCGAGGGCGGCGAACATTGTGATGGGTACCGTAGCGGACATCGTCGTGGGTCCGCCTCTCCGGCATGCCCGGCATTATCGGCAGCACCGGCGATGTCCGGTCCAGCGCCTGCACCTGGCAGCGCTCGAGTGGCGGCTGGGCCTGATCGCTGTGGTGCACCCGCCGCTTCATCGCCGGTCTCTCTCATGCAGCCACACCGCACGCGTCCTCATCGGGCAGCAGGACGTGCAAAGTCTTGAGAACAGCGTCCTGCGCAGCCCACGTCTCGGCCGTCCTCACTATCAGCGATGCTTGAGGCCCGACCCCGGTGAGTCGCTCGTGGCAGTCATCGAGCGGGCATGGCGGCACGTGGCATCTATCCTGGCTGATCGTCGGCGTCACCCCCGCCGAAACCACCGCGGCGGCACTGTGCGGACGGCTCGGGGGCGAGCAGGACCGTGTTCCCGCATGCGCCTCGGCGCCCACTGATCACCACGTCCCGGGCAAAGTCACCTGGCCCCATGTGACGCACCGAGACGCTTGCCGCCGCGCCGCCGATGATGAAGGGGCTGAGTACGAACGGCACCTGCGCAGTGGTCTGCTGCCCGGAGTCTCGATCGCGGAACGGCATCGCAAGGCGAGCAGATTCAACGCGGCGCTGCAGGACCAGCGGCGACCTGCGGGAGGCGCGGACGAGAGCCGGCAGCCAGTCCCGTTCCGGGATCTGGTTTCCAAAAAATACATCGTTTCCGGACTTGCCGTCGGCCGGTTTTGCGACGAGCTGGTCGCGCTCGTCGGCCGCTACGCGCAGCAGCTTCTCATGCGCGGCCGGATCCTGGTCCAGGCCCAGGCACGCGGTCCACGGAACGTGGGTGCGCACCAAAGCGCGATCAGCCGGGGCGAGCAAGCCCGCATCGCAGTCCTCGTGGAGCCAAGCCAGGACCGCCTTCGAGGAGATGAGGACCGATTCCGTGCGGGGGAACAGCTGGACCGTTCCGGCACGGTCAGCGGTGCGCAGCGCGCCGAATCCGCCGTCGTCGACGATCCGGTCGTCGTCGTCGCAACCCCACCTGATCAGCACGAGGTCGATCGGCACATCGGCGGCGAGCAGCCGACCGCTGGCGTCCAGGCGCAGGTCGACGAGGTCGGCCTGGACCACCTCGAGGCCCACCCTCCGGGCATCGGCCACCATGGGCGATTTGGCCGTCCCGTGGCGGCGAAGCGCGCCGGTGCTGTCTATCGTCCGGAACCCGGGAATCAGCAGCCGGCCTCGGGCACCCCGCCCGACGTCGGCCCGGAGCGTCCGGGCTAGCGCAGCGGAGCGCGCGGTCACCGTGGAAGGCGGCGGGCGCAGACCGCTGTGCGGACACAGCCGCGCGTAAGCTTCGGCGAGTCGGGGTGCCTCCATTTTGCCGCCGAGCCGGGTGGCGTTGTTGAATTCGAGAAAGCGGGGCCGCCCCTGTTCTATCAGGACGTCCGGGCGGGCGTACCGGGTGAGTTCGGCGGCCACCAGCGGCCGATCCGGATCCATCAGCGGGAGATCATGGGCGAAGCGGAGCACCCGGTGCAGTTCACCCAGGGTCGAGGCACGGCGACGGCACGCGTCCACGGCCAGGCGCAACAGCCGGACCGAGAGCGCTTCGAGACCCCTGTAGGACTGTTCCCCGATGACCACCGGCCGGAGTGGTTCCCAGCGCCTGCCGTCCGACTCAGCGCCTCGGTAGGACACCCATCCGGCCGCGGCTGTTCGGCGGGCCAGGAACTCCTGGCGGAAAACCTCGGGGAGCCCGTCCCAGGCATCGTAAATCCGGAGGTCGAGAAGTTCGCCATCAACCATATTGTAAATATATCAGAGGTGACCGCCCCTCCGCCTGAATCCATTTGGCGAAGAAGCGGTGCACGTTTAGCGTTGTTTCTATCGCAGTATTCGAGCGGCTCGCCAGGCGACCGCTGCGCGAAGCCGACTTCGACAGTGTGAACGTCACGGGTCAAAGTGGTGACGGCGGGATCGACGGACTGGACTTGGCGTCTACAGGCTCGGGCTCGTTAGCTTTCCGGTGTTCTTTCAGTGCAAGCGTTACCGCAGCAGTGTGAGCCCGAGCGCTGTCCGCGACTTCCGCGGTGCGATGGCGGGCCGAGGCGACAAAGGCCTCCTGATCACGACGGGTACGTTCACCGCGGACGCCAAGAAGGAAGCGACCCGTGATGGCGCCCCGCCGATCGACCTCGTCGACGGCGACCGCCTTTGCGAGCTACTCAAGCGGTACGACCTCGGCGTTCGAACGACAACTCGCACGGTCGAGGATGTTGGGATCGATGCCGCCTTCTTCGCCGAGATCTAGTAGACGATTGTGCTAATGCACTGCGGGCCGCTCTGTTGCAGTGCTCACGTTCTGCACTCCCGAACGGTGAAGGTGACCAGCTGTGTGCAAACTACTTGTGGAGTGGTCGATGCCAGGTATCAACGCTGGTGAGGCGTCGAATTGGGTCATCACAAGTCGGCCTAGTCAGGGCCGGGTTGCTGTACTTCTCTGCTGTACTGCCCGTCGCTCAGATGAGTGACCCCTCGCTTGTAAGGCGCATCGAAGATGTCGGAGACAGTCGTTGACCTGACCACTCGTGGGCGGGTCAGTCCAGCGCGGACCAGCTTGGTCGGGTGTGGTTGTGGTCAGTCTTGGTGGTCACTGGGCACGCCAACGTAGGACCGGCAGTGGATAGAGTTCGCGGAGCACCGTTGACAGCCTGGGATCGAATCGTTGTCCCTCAGTTAGTTCACGTGATGCGGCTGATCCCTACCGCAGTTCGGACAGTACCTTCGTTGGTTGGGCAGCTCGCCGCCTCGCGTATCGCGGACGATGTAGTTGCGGTGCCCGCACTCATGGCAGGTCAGCACGCCAGGGGGTGGCGTCGCGAGCATGCACGGTGCCGTGCCTTTGTTGTATTTCTCAGGCGTCGGTACATTGTGAAGGCGGGATTGGCCTTGCTCGTGCAGCTGGCGCTGACGTGACGTGGAAGTGGTGTTGCCCATCGGATTCCTGGTGCTGGCAATGAGTGCGGCACTGGTGCCGACCACGGGTAACCATACGCCGAAAACGATCCAGCCTACCGAGCTTGGGGAGCCATCAGGATGCGGCTTGAGGGCGAGCGGCCAGCAGATGAGGAAGAGCAGCATGATTGCTTTGAGCACGGATCCCCAAGGAGCACGTTCAGCGGCCTCATGCCCGCGACAGTACCGGCGGGCCTCATGCCCGCGACGGTACCGGCGGCGCCTTTTGTAGTGCTTCCGACGGCCGGAGTGCTCGATTAGCTCTTCCAGCATTTTGAACGGCAGCCATATGGGCAAAAAGAGCAACTTGATGAGAAGGAACATTCGGCCCCTCCGAGCGCCAGCGTCACTCGCTCTGTGTGTTGACGCCCATCAGGCCCGGATGGTGCACGCAGGTCTCCTGTCAGTCTTGTACGTATGAGCTTGCGGATCCAGGGTCCGTACTTGGCCATCCTTCCGATAGGCGCGAAAGGACTTCGCCTCGATCCGCTGCTGATGCATCCGGGCATACCCGGCTAACGGCGGGGCTGAGGGCGGCCACAGCCTTCCCCCCGCGCCAGCGCGGCGGGCATGCGTGAGCGCGCCGGGCTGCCTTCAGGCGGCGGACCCGGGCGAGACGAGCCGGGGCTAGCCGAGCACCGCGTCGTGTATCGCCCGCAGGTCCGGTTCGGAGGTCGGGCCCGCCACGAGCAGCGTCGTGACCGGGCTCTTGCGCCAAAGTTCAAGCCGCTCGCGGATCCGCCCGATGGGGCCGAGCAGGCACATCCCGTCCGCGAGCTCATCGGGCACCGCGGCGTAGGCCTCATCGGGGCGGCCTGCCAGGTACAGCTCCTGAACCTTGCGGCCCGCCTCCTCGAATCCCATCCGGCTGACGGCGTCGAGGTGGAAGTCGCCCACGCCGATATAGAAGCCGATCGTCGTCTTCGCGGCCCGCAACGCATCGGAAAGGTCATCTGTGACGATGACGTTGACCGGGGCGGCGATGTCAAAGCCCGGCGGCGCCGCGGCGAGGGCGTCGCCGTACACCTGGCCGATCTTGTCCGGATGGGTGAACGCCGCCAGCCAGCCGTCGGCGATCCCGGCGGCCAGTGCCACGTTCTTCGGGCCTTCCGCGCCCAGATACACCGGGATGGCATCGCGCAGCGCAGGGATGCTGAGCATCAGGGGCTTGCCGAGCCCGGTCCCCGGCCGGTAGGGGAGCGCGTAGTGCGGCCCGGTGTTGCGCGCCGGTCGTTGCCTGCCCCACATCACCCGAAGCAGGTCCACATACTCGCGGGTGCGCGCCAGCGGCTGCCCGAACGGCACCCGTACCACCCCTCGACGACCTGGGGAGCTGACACGCCCACGCCGAGCATCAGCCGGCCACCGCAAAGGTGGTCGAGGGTCACGGCGGCCATCGCAGTCGCGGCGGGGGTGCGGGCGCTGAGCTGGATAACCGCTGTGCCCAGCTTGATCCGGCTGGTCCGCGCGCCGTACCACGCCAGCGGGGTAAGCGCGTCAGAGCCGGACCCGTCCGAGGTCCAGACGGAATCGTATCCGAACCGTTCCGCCGCCAGAACGGTCTGGGTGGCGTCGCCCGGCGTGACCCAGAACCCGAGACTCAGGCCCAGCCGCAGCTCGTCCGTCACTGGCGCCACCTCCGCTGCCGTCCAGGTGCCTCGCCCATTGCCGCGGTGTCATTGCCCGCAGCGGGCGGGGGGTCACTCAGTCATCGTCGCCCGGCCGCTGAAGCCGTGTCGCTAAGGTCGGCCCCTAGGTTCGGCCCTGGTTGTGGCCGGGCGGGGGCTGCGGGGCGCCGATGCGGGTGATGAGGTCTTTGCGGGAGCGGATGCCGAGCTTGTCCTAGACGTGCCCGAGGTGGAACTCGACGGTCTTGATGCTGACGTACAGCTCGGCGGCGGTTTGCCGGTTGGTGCGGCCGGCGGCGACGAGGTGGGCCACCTGCTGCTCGGCCGGGGTGAGGCCGGCCAGGGCGGGCGCGGTTTGCGGTCCTGCGGCGCGTCGGCAGCGGCGAGTTCCCGGTCGTAGATCTCCAGGTAGGGCCGGGCGCCCAGGGTGGTCCGGCGCTGCCGGGCGGAGCGCAGCCGGGCGGCGGCTTGGCGAGGTTCTGGTGGGTCACGGTGAGTCGGACGATGTCGTGGTGCGTTTCGGCGAGGAAGGTGACGACCGACGGTTCTCTTCGCGATTCGGCGCCAGGGGCGTCGTCGAAGGTGATGACCAAGCGCGCCGGGGGCTCGGCCTTGATCAGTCGACCGACGACATCGACGGCGCCTGATCCGTCGATGCGTTGGTGCTCCCCGTTCGAGCCCGGCTGCTGCCAGTCCGAAATGTTGGCGTGTCCCAGTAGCGCGCCGAACTGGCGTACATCAAGCGATGGGCGCAGTTCGGCCAGCGCTGCGCCGCGTTGGGCGTCGGTCAGCTCAGGCACTGCGCCAGTCGCTCGCCCAGTCACAGCATGTAGCCATTGCTCGCGACGGGGATCGGGTGGTCCGGATGGTACGACTGCTGCCCGACCGGGTCTGCAGTTCCTGCCGGCTGGATGTCTGGACCCTTTCCTCCTACCCAAGGCAGAGCATGGGGTGCAGGATGATCTGGTAACTGATGGACCACGTCCCATGGCAGCGCATTGGCCTGCAAACCGACGCGGCTGCCGAGCTGGACGAACTGGAGGTGCTCGATGACGTCGTTGAACCAGTCGGTGGCCACTCGCAGCCGGCCCGCGGGAAGGGCGTAGAGGTGGTAAGCGCGGGTGAGAATCTTGGCCGGGACGCCGGACAGCGGAACATGCAACGGGTTGGCGACGGCCTGCCAGCCACCGAGGTCGACGACGAAGCCGAGGTCGCGATGCTTGTACGCCTTGCGGGTCCCGTGGCCTATGGAGGCGGCGGCATTGCGCGCCACGGCAGCGCCATGCCGCTGCGCATGCTGGGCGGTCATCGGCGTGAGACGCCCGGGTTTGCGGAGATCAGGCACCGCGGCGGCGTCGCCCGCCGCGAAGACGTGCGGGTGACCGGGAACGGTGAGGAATTCGTCAACAACGATGCCGCCTTTGACGGTGTCCAGCCCGAGCGCTCTGGTGAGGGGGCCAGGTGTGACCCCGACGCACCACACCAGCGTGTGGGTGGGCACTGTGGTGCCGTCCGAGAGCCGGACCCATAGGTCGGTGATCTCTTCGACGGTGGTCTCCAGACGGACGTCGAGCCCGCAACCGTTCTCGCCATCCGCCCCCACCCTTGAACAGGATGCCTCGTGCATCGGCACCGCTGGCCGAACGTGACGACCCGGTCGCATCTCGGCTCGTGCCAGGCGAGAGATGGCCCGCAGCGGGAACGCTCGCGACCAGGCGGGCGCGGCGTCCTTCGCGGTGGCCCTTCGCCCCTGGAACGCCCGCGCCCATGTGGTTCGCGGCGGCCTGGTGCAGGAGCCTTTACGTTCTGCGTCATCCGCCATTAACCGCGTTTGCCTCCTCGCAAGGGCCCGGCACGGGTGGTGGGTAAGGTCGCTATTGTCCTCGGCCCGTAGCCCGGCGGAGCGGACAAAAATGATCCCGAACGGCTCCGCCAAGTGGCACGCTCAAAAAAACCGGCGCCGGTCAGGACATTGGGCCGCGCCCGCACGCCGCACAACCAGCGGTTCGTGCCTCGCTCCAGACCCCCGGACCAAGCCGGGTGGGTAAGGCTCCACCCCCGCCCCACCGCGTGCCCCCTTTATGCGTGGCGGTGCGGCTCACCGCCAACTGGGATCTGGTAGACGAGCGCCCACCGCTCGGCGGGAATCACGATATCGGCGGTTTCGACTGGCCGGTCCGCGGTGGCGTAGGTACGGGCGACGGCCAGGACGGCGGTACCGAGGGCGACGCCCAGGCGGCTGCCCTCGCTGGCGAGCACGGGCCGGGCGGTGACGGTTTCCTCGGCGCGGATGATGCGCTGGCCGATAGCGGCCATGCGCGCGATGACGCCTTTTCCCGCGTGCGGTCCTTCTTCGGGAAGCATGACCGGCGTGCCGGCAGTGATCTCAAGCGGTTCCCACGATGTGGAGAGCATGACCGGCTCGCCCCCGGCAAGGAACGTGTAGCGGGTGCACATCGCCGGTTCGCCGGGCGGAGCGGCGAGCCGGCCGGCGATGACGGGGGTCATCGGCTCGCGCTGCGAGGACGACTCCCACGTGCCGGTTTTGCCGATGGCGGCCATGGCGCCCGCGAACGGTGACATGCCGGGCGGGTGGTACCAGCGCCGGGTCATCCGCGTGAGCTCCGGGCGGCGGCGGACGAAGGAGCCCGCGCCGGGCCGGGTGACGGCGAAGCCTTCGGCCACCAGCAGCCGCACCGCCTCCACGGCTACCCGGTCCGAGACGCCGTATCTGGCCGCTAGCTCGTGACGGCTGGGCAGTTTCGCGTCAGGGGGCAGCTCGCCGTCCATGATCGCGCGCCGCAGGTCGTCGGCGATGCGCTGGTATCCGGGCAGGTTCACGCGGACAGCTTGACGAACCTGAGTACTCCGGTTCAAGCTGAGTACTCAGGTTAGGTTGGGTACTCAAGTTGGCGCCGCCGGGCGGGAGCAGGAATTGGAGACTTCGGTCACGTTTCCGGGTGTGGCCGCCATCGTGCCAGCGGCGCGCCGGTACGTGCGGGGGATTCTGGCCGATTCGCCCCGGGTGGACGATGCGGAATTGATCGCGGCGGAGTTAGCCGCCAACGCGATCCGCCACACCCCGAGCGGGCATGCCGGCGGCCAATTCACCGTCGGCATCTGGAGCAAGCCGGGATGGGCGCGCATCGAGGTTGCCGACGAAGGCGCAGGCCAATGGCATCCGCTGCGCGGCGACACCAATGACGAGTACGGGCGCGGCCTGGCCATCGTCGCGGCGCTGGCCGAACGCTTGGGCCACGACCTCACCACCGGCGGCGCGCAGACGGTATGGGCCGAGATCACCTGGCCCGAGGACCCCGGCCACGGTTGAGCCTGTGCCCTTCCCGGGCCGGTGGAGGACGTTAGCCGGAGCGCTTTGCCGCTCGCGTCTAATCACTGGTGCAGGGGATCGGGAACCGGTCAGATTGGCACCTTGTCTTCGGTGGGAGTTTCCGTGGGCCGATTGCGGCGCCTGACATGCTGCCACACAAGGATCGCGATGCCTGCGGCGATCAGGATGAGAATGGCCGCCAGACCCAGCCACAGGAGCAGGGCCGAGTTAGCCTTCGGCGCGAAGTCAATGGTGGCGGAGGCCTTGCGCTCGGTCAGGCCGCTCTTCAAGTCGATCATTACGCGCCAGGGTCCGTCGGGTAGCCGCTTGGGGAGGATCGCCCTGGCCTGGGCGGTCTGCCCCGGCGTGAGCATAATCATCCCGTCCGGGATCGCGAACGGCCCCGCGCTGACCCCGCCCGGGCCATCCGCGAGCGTCAGGTAACCGCTCAGGTCGACCGCCCGCCCGCCGGTATTGGCCACCCGCGCGGTAACGACCGGGTCGCCGTTCTTCTGCCGCGATCCGGTGATGTGGCTGATGGTGAAGTTCGTCGGCGGCGCCCCGCCCGGGCCGATTGAAAGATAGATGCGGATGCCCACGCGGTTCACCGTTCTGATGGCGATACCGTTGCCAGAAGGAACAGCGGAGGTCTCCTGTGCCCAGATCACGCCATAACGCTCTCCGGAGGATGCGTCGCGTGGCACCCTGATCGTCACGGCGTCCATCGCGGACTTGTGCGGGGCCAGCCTCAGTTCCTGGCGACTGGCCCCGATCCAGGTAATCAGGTCGCTGCGGGTGCCGCCGGTGTCGCCGGCGAAAGACCCGTGGCTGATGGTCGCGGCATCCGGATACAGGGCGACGTGCGCCACTGACGGGCTCTCGTTGTCCACCAGGACCCGCCGGCGGATGACCGCTCCCGGCGGCAGGTGATCAGTGATGTACCGCAAGGCGCGGGGGTCGTTGGCGCTGAACTCCGGGACGTCGACCAGCCTGATGCCGAAGCTGGCAGCCGCCGGTCCGGCCGGGGCGTGTGCGGGTGCGGCCTGGCTATGAGCTGGTCCGGCCAAGGGTTGAGCGGGTCCGGCCGGGTGATGAGCGGATGCGGCAAGCGCGCTGGTAGCCGGGGCGAGCACCCCGGCTACCAGCAACACGAGGGCGCTGAGCGGGCAGCGCACGATCCTCCTTAGCGGTCTAGCTCACGGAATGCGTGATGGTTCCCAGGTAATCACCGCTGACTGCGGTGGTAGGCACATCGACAGCGATCGTTGGATGCCATGTCACCTGGTTCGCTCCCACAGCACCGGTGAGCGTCATGGCGTCCACTGTGCCTCCCCCTAGCTGCGCCGCGCCGCCGTTGCTCCCGGGCGGCGTAGTGCCGGTCGTAATGCCACTCGTAGGCGCAGTGCCGGTTTGTCCGGGGGCGATGAGGAGGGCAGACGTTGGAGCAGCCCCGGTAGCAATGGTGGTGCCCTTGGCGCCGGAGAAGTAATAGACGTCCGTAGCCGGGATGGCGGGCGCGGTGGTGGCAGGGGTTGTGTTGGTGAAAGCGGTCGAGCTGACAGTCGCGGTCCAGAAGGCGTCGAGCAGGGCACGGTCGTCGGTCACCGTCACGTCCCCGGTAGCGCCAGTACCGAGATCGCTGCTAATGATGTTACCTGCAGCACCCGTGCCGAGGGGGATGGCGGTCGCCGGCGACACAGGGGCGGGCACGCTGATCGAGAGGTTGCCGCTGGAAACGGTGAACGTCACGGGCGTGTCGCAACCAACCGCTGGGCTTTGAGCGGTACTCACATCGGTACTGAGACACGTATGGCCAGCAGTCGTAGGTGCAGTAAGCGCCGGCGTCACTCCCCTGGCCGATGTCTTCGCAGCGTGCAGCGCCGGTTTCTTCCTGACGGGCGGCGTCTTTTTGGCTGCTGCCGACGGATTGTTGGTGATGGCCCGCGCGGACGGCATCAGGCCCGATGCCGGTCTGGCTGGCTGCATTGGCGTTGTGGCTGTCGAGGCCGACGTACCCGCGCCTGTCGCGGGTAGCGGCACAGGAGACGCCGCGGCGAGGCCGGCCGTGCCGATGGAGAGTGCGGCTGTGATGGCGAGCGCGCTGCTCGCCGCAGCCAAAGAAGTTCGTTTTCGCATGTTTTGATCCCCACCCAGATAACGGGCGAGAGCACTGCGCCCCCGCAAGTGGAATTCCGACGCACGCCGGGCTCACACCTGTGGCCGCGCCCCCCGCGCGGCAGTCTCCCCCGTCCTGCCCTTCGTACGCGCTCAAATCACCCCATGGGCGGTGACTTTTATGCCAGCACCGCACCTATTGCCCTATTGCGAGACATGCCGATTTTTAGTTATCTGCGGCCTTTGCCCACCCCGAAGGTCCTGCAACTTGCCCAAGCCTTATGAGGCCTCAACATTTTGCCACTGCTTTACGGTCTTTTTTTGCGGCTCGTAAATAGTGCGAGCGTGCACCCGGCGCGAGGACGTCCGCCGCGTTCCTGACTTGCGAAGGCGGCGCAGGCGCGCCTGGCCGAACGCCCTTGGGGCACGGGGGTATCCCCCGGATAGCACTGCAGCCGTCGGGAGGCGCACCTGCGCTGCCGGGCCCGCAGGCGCTGCCCTTATCGGGTGTCAGATTCCTGTTATGCCACGTTCAAGGTTGGGCGGCGAGGTGCGCCTGGCCGGATGGCGTTCAGCCACCGGGCAGGCGCACCTGTGATGCCAGGCTGCAGGGGCCGCAAGGTCTTGCAGTGTCACCCCGTAGGCGTGCCACCTGGATCGTCTCCCGGCGGACGCCGCAAGCCAGCTCACACCGGCCATTGTGATGCTGGTCCTGGATTCCGGCGCCGTCACCCGCCTGGCCGAACGCTTCGGACGCGCCGCGGCGCTGATCGGAGTCCTGCGCGCGGAGGGCTTGCGGCCACCGGTCATCCCCCTCGGTTGTGCTTGTCGAATGCCTCACCGGAGTCGGCTCACGAGACGCGGCACAGCAACGCTTCCTGCGCGCGTGCGAAGTCACGGAAGCCATACCCCGGCAAGCTAGCCCGGAGAGCGGCCTGGCTGCGGCGACCGGCAAGCTGGGGATCGCCCGTGGACGCCCTGGTCACCGCGACTGCTGAGCCTGGCGGGACAGTCCTCACAGAAGATCTCGCAGATCTGCAAGCTCGTGCTGAGCATGCGTCGGACGTAGCCATCGAGGCAATCTGAAGGTAGATGACACAAGCTCGGGCGCGCAGCGGGCCGTAGGTGACGGCGTGTTCAAGAGCCTGCACCCATCGATTGGTCTGGAAACTGACCAATCGGGTCTGTATTTCTGACTACGACGATCGCTGCAACTCCCATGCCGCTGTCCGAAGCCAAGGCACGCCTCTCCGAGCTAGCCAGGCGGGTACGGCAGCAGCGCGAGCGGATCACCCTGACCCGCAACGGCGAGGCTGAGGCCGTCCTGCTGTCCGTGGACGACCTGGAAGGCCTGGAAATGACCTTGGAAATCCTCGCTGACACCGAGGCCGTTGCGCGTATCTCCGCGAGCCTGGCGGTTCTCGGCCGCGGGGAGCCCGGCGTCGATCTGGCCACCGTCCGCCAGGACCTGGCCAGGCGCCGCGCCAGCGGCGCGTGGCCACCGAACCCGCAGAGCGCTACGAGATCCGGTTTCAGCCTGCCGCGCGGCGCGCGATCTCCCAGCGGCTCCCGGAGGCCGTCGCAGCCGCGGTACTGGAGTTCTGCGCTGCCGCCCTCGCGGTCAACCCCCACCGCGTTGGCACGCCGCTGTCCGGGCCCCTCACCGGCTGCCACGCCGCTCGGCGCGGTACCTACCGGATCGTCTACCGGATCCAGGAAAACACCCGCACGGTGCCCGCAACATCGATCACCGCTTTGAGATTTACCACCGCCTGCAAACCTGACAACCCATCGCAGCCGGGCACGCCACCTTTCTCCGGAAGCCGCCGCGCTGGATGCCGAGGCGGTCTGGGCTGACACGCCGTTGAGCCGTAAGCAGGTGCACCTGCGCAGCCCCGCGCGCAGGCGCTGCAAGGCTCTCCGGTGTTCATCTTCCAGCGGCAGAAGTGTCAGTAGCCGGGGTCAAAAGACCCCGGCTACTGACATCGAGTGTGCGCTGCGCGGGCAGCCCATTAGTGCGCGATCTAGCTCACCGACTCGGTGACGGTCGCGATGTACCGTCCGGCGACAGCCGCGTCCGGCACGAACACGTCGACTGTCGGGTCCCACGTCGCGGAGTCGTCGCCCACCCCGCCGCCCTCGCTGAACGCGGTCTCGATCCTATTCAGCGGCACCTCGTCATGTTGGCGATATTCCCCCGGAGTGAAGTAGCCGACACCGGTCGTGTCGACGGCCGTTCCTGACCAGTAGCCGACATCATGAGCAGGTATGGTCTCGGCACCGCTCCTGCCGCCGGTGGTGAAATCGGACGAGTACACCGACGAACTCCAGTCGGCGTGCAGAGCGGCGCGGTCATCGGTCACCGTCACGTCCCCGAGGGCGCCGCTCGCGGTTCCGCCGGGAGCGGCCCAGCTGAGGTAAGCGGTGTCCGGCACGCTGATCCAGAGCGGACCGCTGGGAACGGTGAACGTCACGATCGTGTCGCAAGAGTCTGGGCTGTTACACCCGGAGTCAGGCCCGTGATCGGCCGGCCAGGCCGGTGCCCGCGTGACAGGAGTCACCGACGTGGCGAAGGTGGCCGCCGAAGCCCTGGATCCCGGCCACGCGGACACCGCTGTGAAACCGGCCATCGCGATGGAAAGAACGGCCGAGACGGCGAAGAAGCCGGCCGCCGCGGCAACGGACGATTGTTTTCGCATGAGTAGATCCCCACCCAGAACCGGGCGAGAGCGCTGCGCCCCCGCACATCGAACGTTCCGGAGCATGTTCGTGCTCACACCTGTCACCGCGCCCCATTCACGGCAATACCGAAATGCCCTCCGTGCACGATTATATACTCTCCGTAGTGAGGATCTAGTAAAAACGGCGTTTTTGTTCCGTCCTGGGTGGTCAGCTGGTAGCGGCCACGTCAGCCGATCCGCCGAAGTCCGGGATACGGAACTGCTCCCGGGTGTTGACCTTCGGGAACGGACTGTCCGGGACCGGCAGGCGCAACGCCGCGGCGATCGGTGCCCAGCCGTAACCCGGGCGCCATTCGAGCAGCCGCTGCGGTGGCGCCTGGGCGCGAACGTGTCGTCGGACACGCTGCCAACGCCTGCAGGCCCGGCGCTGGGCGTCAAAAGCGGCGGGCGGCACGCGTGCGTCTGGCCGCGTGGCGTTCAGCCACCGGCAGATGCACGTCTGCCTGCCCGCCCTGCAGGCCTCGTAAGGCCGCCTGAACGTCAACCCGCGGGCGTGCCACCTTCAAGACGGGGCGCCATGCGGCAACCGTTCGGGATCATGACGGGCTGACCCGGCACGGCAGGTATCAACCATGCCGCACAGCTTGTAATAAATAATTGCGAAACGGCACGTGCAACATAACCAAGCGCAATGCTCGGCCCCTGATCCTGCGGGCGTGGGCGTGTGATCTGAGAAAAGGTGGCGCAGTCCGGGCCGCGGGCCAAGGATCAGCCATGACGGCTGCCGCAGGGTTTCACGACAGCCGTCATGGCACCTGTCAGGGTGTGGCGAACGCGGTGGCTCCGTTCGGTGTGCCGAGGCCGGTCGGGCCGTCGAACCCCTTTTGTGCCGTGCACAGGTAGGCCGGGCTGCAGGTTCCGTTGCTGCCGGACGTCACGTCGTTCAGCGCCGACGCGTGGGTGTACGGGTATCTGGACGGGTAGGTACCGGCGGCTGGGGTCCCCGCGAGCGCGTATGTGGCTGCGATGATCGGCGAGGATGCGGAGGTGCCCCCGTACACCGCCCAGCCTCCTGACTGGTAGGTGTCGTAGACCGCGACGCCGGTGTCGGGGTCGGCGACGGCCGCGACATCGGCGGCGCTGCGCTTGCGGCAGCCGCTGTCGGTCTGCCACGACGGTTTGGCGTCGTAAGCGGAGCAGCCCGATCCGGTGCCCCCGCTGCCGGAGTTTCCCCACGCGGTCTCGGTGTAGCCGCGGGGCGTGTTGCTCGGCTTCAGCGTGGTGCCGCCGACGGCGGTGACGTACCGGGACGAGGCGGGATACGACGTGGCGTAGCCGTTATCCCCCGCCGACGCCGTGATCGCCACCCCCGGGTGGTTGAAGTACAGGCTGTCGTAGCTGGGGTCTGAGGACGACTCGTCCCCGCCGTAACTGTTGGACACGAACTTGGCGCCGAGGCTGACGGCCCTGTTGACCGCCGTGCCGAGGTCGCTGAGGTAGGACGTGGAGGCTTCGACGAGAAGAATATGGCAGTTCGGGCAGGCCGCCGACACCATGTCGAGGTCGAGGGAGATTTCTGCGGCCCAACTGGAGCTGGCTTGCGGATAGCTGACGCTGCCGTTCTGGCTGACCTTCCTGAAGCAGCCGTTCGCGGTGGTGCAGGGCGGCAGCCCGTAGGTGCGGCGGTAGGTGGCCAGATCGGACTCCGCGTTCGGGTCGTCGTAGGCGTCCACGAGCGCGACCGTGCTGCCCGAGCCACGGCCCGATGGCAGGCTGTATGCGCGCTGCAGGAGAGCCGGGTTGTACCCGGCGGGAATCGCGGGGCGGACGGAATCGGGGCCGGCCGCGGGACGGGGGCCGACATAGGCGTCCATGTCGGTGACCTTCATGGCCAGACAAGCCTCCTGGCCACGGTGACGGGGGGCGCCGCAGACAGCGCGCACATCGGTGTCTCCGTCGTGGTCGGGGTCCAGGCGCTTATGCGCGAACGGGTGGGAGTGGGGGCCTGATGGGTGGCGGGAGATCTGGCGTGCGTGCGCCGGAGCGCCGGTGGACATCAGGCCGACGGCAGCGGCCGCGGCCGCCGAGATGACCGCCACGGCCTTGCGCGGTTTCCCGCCGTCGAGGCGAATTCCGTTCATATTCACTGCGGTTGCCCCCAATTCGGAGTTGGATTTTTGGCACGAGCCGACATCATTGACCCGGTGCTGCTTCGGGGGGCTTGCGAAACTGTCTATTCACCTGCGCGCGGCCGACCTGCCGGGCGTTTCATCATCATGGCGGGCCTGGTGGGAGGTACCAGATCTGAGCCGGTGACCTGTTGCACGCGTAAAGGCTGACCTGGGTGTAATCGGTGGTGGATCCCGCGGGTCGTCGAGGCATTTGCCCGACCATGGATTGACGAGCTCGGTGCCCGGTATCCTGACGATCCCATTGGCCTCCCAGAACTGGGCAGCCGAACCGTTGCATGGGGCCAGGACAGCGCCGGTTCCGCTCGACTTCTTGCCGACGGTGAGGCATTTGCCCCGCATCCGGATGGTGTTGTCACCCGGAAGGGTCCAGCGCTGTGCTTTCTTGCCGGTACAGCGATTGATACCCGCGACAAGGTGCTGCCGCGCATAGCCCGGGTAGCTGTCGAGGCATTTGCCGTGAATCGCCGAGGCGATGCGGCCGCTGGCGCCTGCCGCACCGCCGTGGACAATGGCAACCGGCGCGTCACGGTAACCGGCGGCAAGCCGCGTTCCCTGGCCGGTCCATGCCGCCAGCGTGGCCAGCGCGAGCGCTGCGAACAGCGCCATGGCTGTTCGGTGACGGCGCTGCTGCAATGCGGTCGCGCCTTTGCCGCGATATTGCCGCATTTCTGATCCCCGCGGAGTTGAAATAACTATGCTGGGCGAGCGCGAGCATCGTATGCACGAATGCGGCAGCTTGACAAGATCAGGATTCAGCGCACCCAAATTCACCGCGTGGAAATTTCACGATAGCGGTGGTTTATGCGCGACGGCCTCAAGGCCCTGCGCGGCCACTTGTTCGTGGGCGTCGTCATCGGGCTGGAGCTGCCCGACGGAACGAGCCTGCTGCATTTTCAGGGCACCTTCGCACATGCCCGAGACCGAGATCGGGATCGGGATCGGGATCGAGACCGGGATCGGCCACCAGTATGCGGGTGAGTGCGCTGCGTACGGGTTTGACCTGGGGGGGCATCAAGTTGGCTGTCGTGCTCTGCGCATAGCGCATCACGTGACCGAGACCGGGGACCTCGCGCCGGGACTGGGCGGCTTCAAGGCCCGCGTTCAGCAAGATCCACGTCGTGGCGGGCACACCATCGCCCAGCTCGAGACCTGGCAGACGCTATCCAGGCGGCCGTCGCCAACCGGCGGGCAGCGGGCGGTGCCGGAGCCACTTCCCATCTTGAGCGCATCCCGCGCACCATATGCGGGTGGGCGTAGTACCTGGTCACGTCCGATGATCAGCCGTGAGGTCAGGCCAACGGAGATCTGCCATTGACATTATGCAGGCAAATACCTGCATAATGGAGGCGTGAGCCTCGAAGCGAGAGCGATGGACTCGGTCTTCAAAGCGCTGGCCGACCCCACCCGGCGACTCCTGCTCGACCGTCTGCGCGAGCACAACGGCCAGACGCTGAGCGAGCTGTGCGAACGCCTGGACATGGCGCGCCAGTCGGCGACACAGCATCTCGACATCCTTGAGCGGGCCAGCCTCGTGACCGTCGTGCGACGCGGACGGGAGCGGCTTCACTACCTCAACCCGACACCGATCCACGAGATCGGGGAGCGCTGGATCTCGGGGTTCGACAAGCCCCGCCTGCAAGCGATCAGTGCCATCAAGAACCAGGCAGAGGAGTACGCCATGACCAACGGACCCACGTCCGTGCCGACCTACGTCTACGTCACCTACCTCCGCGCAAGCGCGGAGCAGGTGTGGCGGGCCCTGACGGACGCGGACCTGACGGCGCGCTACTGGGGACACGCCAACGTCTCGGACTGGCAGCCGGGCTCGGCCTGGGAGCACCGGCGCGTCGACGGATCAGGCGCCGTCGATGTCGTAGGCCGGGTGATCAAGGCCGAGCCCCCGACGCGCCTGGTCATCACCTTCGAGGACGCCCCCGACGCTGAAACGCCAAGAGAACCGTCGGTTGTCACCTTTCTCGTCGAACCACATCAGGACATCGTCCGCCTCACCGTGACCCACGAGAATCTCCCCAACCAGGAGATGCTGGGCGGCATCTCGCGCGGATGGCCGGCCGTGCTGGCGAACCTCAAGTCGCTGCTTGAGACCGGCGATGTCCTCCCGCAGGCGCCATGGGAGATGTCCAGCGCCCACGCCTGAGACGGCAGCCGCCACAACCCTTCCCGTAATCACCCCCGCGCACGACCGCAGAAAGAAGACGACATGATGGACACCACCCCGCTTCGGGACGCCTACCGCGCGCTGCTGGACGCTGCTGCCACAGTGGCTGACTCTGGCGACACGAGTCCCGTCCCGTCGACTGGCGAATGGAACGCTGAGCAGATTCTGGCGCACGTCTCGCTCGTCAGCGCCGCCACCATCGCCGCGGTCTCCTGCGTCGCTGCGGGAGCACACACGACGTACGACAATCGCATAGCGCTCGACACCTGGACCATCGAACGCGTCATCGCGCTCGCCGGCTGCAACACGGGGCTTCGAGACCGCATCCGCCTCCAAGGACACGCCCTCTGCACACTCAGCGGGCCGATGCTGAGCGACGCCGAACTCGACACACCGGTGCCCACCCGTCTCCTGTCCAAGGACACCGTCCTGGTCGATCAGCCCATGCCGCTGAGAGACCTCGTCACCGGCCTGGCGGAAATGGAGCTGCCCGGCCACACCAAACAGCTCCTGGCCCTCCTGCCGAGCGGCACTGGGGCCGAAGCCGCAACGTGATCTTCCGGCGCGCGGCTTGTCCGGGATGGTGCAGCGGATCCCGCGTCGTCGCAGGTAGGCCCTGTTCTTCCGGGAGGCGTACGCCTTGTCGGCGCGCACGCGATCGGGCCGGGTGCGGGGCCTGCCCGGCCCGTAGCGGGGCACCCGGACCTTCTTGGGGTCCCGGTAGTCGCGGGGAAATTTTGGCCGGATATCCCTGAGCTGCGCTGATGCCCGGTGCCGGTAGTCAGCGGGAGATCAGCGGCTGGTTTTCCCTCGGGCGATGTGCCAGATCGATACCACGTCGCCTTTGATCTCGTACATCACCCGGTACCGGCCGACCCGCAGCCGTCGCCGGTCCTCTGACCCGTACGGGAACCACTCGGCCGACCGGGGATCACCGGCCAGCGCGTCGACGGCGTCTAAGACCGCACCGAGACCGGCGGGATCATCAGCAAGGAACCCCGCCGCCTGGTCGATCGCCTTCTCCTCATAAACGACCCGGAGGCTCACCTGGTCAGGCCCAGCCGCCGCCGTACCTCATCGGCGGGCACGTAGGAGGTCTGGCCGGCTGCCTCCCGCGCCCTCCACTCCTGCAACGCCGCGGTGTCCTCGGCGTCCTCCAGTTCCTGCGCGGAGGCGAGCCGCTCTAGTGCCCGCAGCCGCATGAAGTCGGCCAGCGGAACGACCACGGCGGCGTGCCCGCCCAGGTGGATCACCTCATACGAGCCGGTGTCCGGGCCGGGTGCGGGGCCGGTCGGCTGAGAGGTCATGCTGCGGCCTCCTGTGCCTTCTTCAGTTCCGGGTAGATGGTGGCCCGCGACACCCCGAACAGCTCGGTCGGGGTCCTCTTGCCTTCCCGGTCGAGTTGGAGCAGGTGTGCGCGCTGCTGGCCGTTGAGCTTGGGCTGCTTGCCCTTGAGCTTTCCGCGCTGGCGGGCCCGGGCCATGCCCTCAATCGTGCGGAGCCGGATGATGTCGACCTCGAACTCCACGAGCGTGCCGACTGATCTCACGGCGGAGCTGATCGCGCAGCAGGTCTCCTGCCAGAATGCCGATGCCGGCAGGTCGACGGCCGCCCGGTAGCCATCCAGGAACGAGTTCCAGCTCGGCAACTGCCCTTGTGCCGCGCGGTGCCACACCGGGATGTGCGCGGGGTTGGCGAACACCTCGAGCATGTGGTAGCAGGGTCCGCCCAGCAGCTGTTCCAGGGCGAGCTTGAGCGAAGCGGTGCCGGTCCTGGCCAGCCCGGCGCCCACGACTTTCAGGGTCACGTAGATCTCCTCCGAATCTGAGGTTTCTTACCCTGCGGGGTTCGTTTTGGCTACCGGCCTCACCCGCTCAGCTGGCACGCGACCCATCCTTTCGGCTCGCCGGACACGCGGCAACGCCTGCAGGCCCGGCGCTGGGCGTCAAAAGCGGCGGGCGGCACGCGTGCGTCTGGCCGCGTAGCGTTCAGCCACCGGCAGATGCACGTGCGCCTGCCCGCCCTGCAGGCCTCGTAAGGCCGCCTGAACGTCACCCGTGGGCGTGCCACCTTCAAGACCGGGCAGCCACGCGGCCGCCGTTCGGGATCAGGAGGATCCGACCGGACTGCTGGCGACTCCGCAAGCCGCCGCTTCTCCGCAAGCCGCCGCGCCGGGTGCCGAGGTGGTCTCGGCTGGCACGCGGCAGCGCTAGCCCGGTGGGCTAGACGTTGTCCCGCGACGAGCAACCGGGAAGCTGGGGAGCGGCCCGTTGCGCACCTGAGGCCACCCGCGGGCATGCCGCTTTCAGGGTCGGGCGGCGCAGGTGCGCCTGGGAAGGTGGCGTTCAGCCACCGGCAGGCGCACCTGCGATGCCGGGCCGCAGGGGCTGCACGGCCTTGCGGCGTCACCCCGCTGGCGTGCCACCTTCAAAGCCACGTCGCAGGCGCAAGATCTTGCAGTGTCACCCCGTGGGCGTGCCGCTTTCGGGACCGGGATCCACCCGGCAGCCGTCCGGGATCATGATGATCTGACCGTGCTGGCGACGACGTCGGGCTCCTAGCCGACGCGCAGCAGGCCGTATTTGACGGCCTCATCAAGAGCCGGCCAGGGCGCGGCGATCACATTTTCGTTCCACTCCGACGGTGCACAGGTGGCTGAGCCGTCTCTGGATTCGATCAGCACCCGGGTGAGCGCGCCAGTGCCCCCGGGCGGCTCCTCCCAGCGATGGGAATCTGCACCGGGGCGATAGCGCATGGGTCATTTGGCACTCACGGCGCCACCCTCTTGCGGCGGGTGGGGCACCTGGCCGCACGCTCCACATCCGCAGAGATTCCTGCACCCGGCCAGCAACCGGATGGCGAACGGGCCGGCTACTCGCGAGTACGAGCCTGCAGGTATGGACATTATCGGACCAGCGGCCAGCCGGGGAAGCATCCTTGTCGTCGAGGCTGATCCGGCGGCCGCTCGCTTCGCCGGTATGTGCTGGGCGAGTGCGGCGGCTTCGAACGTCGTCCATGTCACCGACCCTGTCGTCGCGCTGCAGCGCGTTGCGGACGAGCCCTGGGATCTGGTGCTAGCCGATCTCGACCTTCCGCATATGAGCGGACCCGATTTGCTCGCCTCCGTGCGGCGGATCGCCCTGACCTCCCCATTGTCATTACCACCGCGCGGGTCATGGAACCGGGACCTGATGGTGTCCCGGTTTCGCACGCCGATGCATTCCTGCGGAAACCGGTCGGGCCGCGCAGCCTGCGGACGAACATCCACGGCACCGAGAACGTTGTCGCCGCCGCAGCGCGATCTGACACCCGGCTGCTGGTCGCCTCCACCAGCGAGATCTACGGCAAGAACACCACGGTCGGGCTGCGCGAGGACGACGACAGGGTGACCGGCTCCCCGCTGAAATCCCGGTGGAGCTACGCCGAGGCCAAAGCGATCGACGAGAGCCTGGTCGCCGCCTATGCCCACGAATGTGGTCTGCGCGCGGTGATCGTCCGGCTGTTCAACACGGTCGGACCCAGGCAGAGCGGGCCCTACGGGATGGTCATCCCGAGGTTCGCGCGCCAGGCACTGGCCGGTGAGCCGCTACCGCTTGACCGGCGCTGGCTGTGGCACGTCGAATCGTGGCTTGCTGTCGCCGCGACCAGCGACACGCTGCGCCAGCTCGGCACAGCGAATACCTGCGGGAGACGTGCCAGCACCACTGGATGCACGAGGACGGCGACGAGGAGATCCCGGCGATGCGCCAGTGCCTGTGGTGCCACGACGAAACGGAGAGGCAGCGACGTCATGAACGTCTTCACCGACTACCAGCAGGCTGAGGTCGATGCCGCGATCTGTGAGGACCCCGCCGACGCCCTCACCGCACCGGGCTCTCCATGGTCGCTGCGCGCCCGGCATGTGCGGCACCGAGATGTTGATCGTGTTGCCCTCGATCTTGGTGGCCCAGCCGGCCATGTTGTGGAACAGGTCCGGGGCCAGCGGCACGTCATCACCTGCGCCGGCCACGGCAGGTTGCCCCGCTAGAGCGAATATTTGCAGACATGTCACATTTTAGATATTTATCTTCCATGCGCCAGGGAATTCCGGCACCCGAGCTGAGGACTTTCTGCTCTGTGCGCGGCCCCCCGGTCACTTAGATCTTTAAGTCATGAGGGGTTCTGCCAACCAGACGGGTAATCGCCTATGCATCCCGCGCGGTCCGGAAATCATTAGTGACCCTATAGCAGATCCGGTGGCCACCGTGGTCCACCTGCGCGATCCGCACATTGTGGTTACCGGTCACCCCAATCCTCCGTATTTGCACAAGAACTGGGACATTACGGAAAATCCTAGAATAGCCCGGCTAATCCGTGACAGACGTTTCCAGTTCCTGCTTATTCTGCCGTGTCAGATCCTCTTCTGGGTCGTGATCATCGTAGGTCTCGTCGGCACTGCCATACCTGGACTCAATTTTGGCACTGCCCTCACCTGGTACGTCTGGATCGCCCTGGTCTTCGCGCTGATGATCACGCTCGGGCGGGCATGGTGTGCGATGTGCCCGTTCGGCGGCTTTGCGGAGTGGGTGCAGCGCCACACTTTCTGGCACCGCACACAAACGGCCCACGGGCTCGGCCTAAAGCTCCCTGAACCGCTTGCCCGCTACGGTTTCCTGCTCTCAATAGCCGTCTTGGTCGCGCTGACCTGGATCGAGGAATTCTTCAACATCGCTGGCCCGGGAAGTCCTGCCGACACGAGCTTTATGATCGCGGGGATCATGGCATTCGCGCTAGTTTCCTTCCTCGTCTTCGAACGCCGGACTTTCTGCCGCTATCTGTGCCCGCTCACCGCGCTCATCGGGTCAGTAGGGTCGATGGCACCGGTCGCCGGCTTCCGGGCGAGGGACCCGAATGTCTGCCTGACCTGCCAGACCAAGGACTGCATGCGCGGCGGCGAAGATGGCTTCGGCTGCCCTTGGTACACCTGGCCAGGCAGTGCCGATTCCAACCTGTACTGCGGGTTGTGCTCAGAATGTTACAAGGCCTGCCCGGAGGGCAACATCGGTCTCTTCTTGCAGAAGCCACTCGCCTCGGTGGTCACGCCCACGCGGCGCCGGGCCGATGTTGCCTGGGCGGTCGCCTTGTTGTGGGCCGTGGGCCTCTACCAGCAGATCAACGCCACGAACACGTATGTCAACCTCGATAATTGGCTAAATGCCAAACTGCGTTTCCCTCGTTACCCAGACCCGGTCGCCTATCTTGGCCTCGTCGGGCTAATGGCCCTGGTGATCGCCGGAGCCGCCTGGGGAATAAGTAGGATGTGCGCCCGCGATGACATCGAATTCGCCGCAAAAGGCAGTTTCCTGGAGCGCAGATCGCGGTTCCGCACGTATTTCATACCGATTACCTATGGGATCATCCCTATCGTGGGCATGGACTACCTCGCCCGCCAGCTGCCGAAGTTTTTCCACCACGTGGCCAGGCTCATTCCCTCGGTCCAGCGGATCGCGGGTTCCCCGGCCGCTGTCCACTCCCCCTTTTTCACCGCCCAGATGCTTTCCGATTCGCGAATCTTGGTAGCTCAGATTTCCGTCATGGCCCTTGGAACTGCGTGCGCGCTGTGGTGCACCTGGCGGATCGGCAGCCGTGAGCTCGTGCCTGTGAGCCGCAACGCGATCGGCATGCGCGTCGCCACCCTCGGATTCGTCTTCATCTGCGGCATTGCCGCCGCAGCGCTTTACCTAGTGATTCAGGCAGCGGACTTAGCTGGAGCCGGCAATGAGACTCATACGTTCGCCCAAAGCGGCGGCCGCGGCTCACGGGGGGCAGGCCGCAGTGAGGGCGCCGCATGTTACGGTCCTGTCCGACCGTTGCGCGGGCTGCCAGGAATGCGCTGTCCGCTGTCCGCAAGGCGCGCTGGCGCTGGATGTCAGCCGCCGTGTCGTCGTGGCCGACGACGCGCTGTGCGTCGGGTGCCGGCAGTGCGAGCGAACGTGCCCCTTCAGCGCGATCACAGTCGATGGGCCACCAGCGGTATCCAGCCCGGTCCCGCCCGCATCGGCTCGTCCCGGCGTTCTCACCGGCAGCCTCGATGACGTGCACCCCGGTTTCGAATCGTGGGATCAGGCACTCGGGGAAGCACGCCGGTGCCTGCATTGCCCGGATCCTACCTGCGTGCGAGGCTGCCCTGCGCATAACGACATCCCGTCGTTTATCAGCGCCTTGCTCGACCATGACCTCACGGCCGCCCACGACGTGCTGCGCCGCACCTCGATGCTGCCCGATGTGTGCAGCCGGGTCTGCGATCATGCGGCCCAGTGTGAGGGGGCCTGCACGTGGTCGTTGGCCGGTCGTGCGCCGGTAGCGATCGGCAAGCTCGAGCGATTCGTCACCGACCATGCCCCGGTGCCCCCACCGGTTCGGCGCTCAGCACGCGGTACTGGGCTTTCTGCTGCTGTGGTGGGTGCCGGGCCAGCCGGGATCGGCGCCACATGGACGCTGGTCGAAAGCGGCGCCTCGGTAACCGTCTACGAGAAGGAGCCCGAGCCGGGCGGAGTCCTCGGCTGGGGAATCCCTCACTTTATTCTTCCCGCGGACATCGCGGCGCGCCCGTGGCGGCAGCTCACAGCCGCAGGCGTCGACCTGCGATGCGGCGTGGACATTCGCGCGGAGGACATCGACCGCCTCCTTGCCGAGCACGACGCTGTGATTCTCGCGCACGGTGCGGCCCTCCCGCTGCGGCTGTCGGTCCCCGGCGCCGATCTTGCCGGGGTCATCGACGCGACCTCCTTCCTCAGATCCGGCAAGGCAGCACTAGCGAACTCCGGAACAGGCCCCTTCCTTGCATCGCTCGGCCTGCCCGTCCCGCCGGAGCGGGCCGACATCGACGAACCGCTGGTCCTTGTCTTCGGCGCGGGGGAAACGGCGATGGACGTCGCCCGCACGGCGAGGCGGCTCGGCCTGCGGGCGGTGTGCGTCGCCCGCCGCAGCGAACGCTTCGCCCAGGCACGCCCGGGCGAGCTTGCCGAGGCGCGGGCCGAAGGCGTGGCGTTCCGGTTCCTGCGTACGGTGACACGACTCGAAGGTGAGGGCGGGCGGGTGCGCCGCGCCGTGCTGACGCGAACCCGGCAGCGCCGGGCCGGCCAGCGGCCCAAGCTCGTGGAGCGCGATAACGAGACACTCGATGTCGACCTCGTCGTCATGGCACTTGGGTACCGCAGCGATTCCGCGCTGGCCGCGGCGCTGCCTGGCGCGCCGGTCGCCAGGGAGACGAATGGAATACCTGACCGCCGCTGGCTCGCGAGTGGCGTCCTCGCCGGCCAGGCGCAGGCGTTCGCGCACCATGAGCCGGTCGGCCTGCTCGCGCTGGGCAGGGAGACCGGGCTCACCGCGTCGGCTGTGCCCTTCCGGGAACGGCTGTGGGCCGCCGGCGATGCGCTCGTCGGGCCCTCAACCGTGGCCGAGGCAATGGCCCAGGGCCGCCGCGCGGCCTCCGCCGTACTCGGCGCGGGGCTCTGTCCCGCGCACCGTGGGGCCGTTGTTCGCGCACCAGCTCCGGCCGCTGTGCCCGCCGGCACCCGCAAGAACGGGCAAACGATCCTCGTCGTCGACGACGAGCCCGCCGTACTGAAGGTCACCTCACGGATCTTGCAGCGGAACGGCTACACCACGCTGGAAGCCAGTACCTGTGACGACGCGCTGTCCCTGCTGTCCTCCCATGATTGCCACCTTCTGCTAACCGACTCCGTCATGCCGGGCAGGACGGAGCGCGCGCTCACCGAACACGCGGCGAGCCTCAACCCCGGATTGCGTGTCCTGCAGATGTCGGGCAACGCACGGCCAGACCCAGGCAACCCAGAGATCGCGTTTATCCCGAAGCCATTCACGCCAGCGGCCCTGCTCGACAAGGTGCACCAAGAGCTCAACCGCCATGACCTGTCCGACGATGAACGGGAGGCCGGCGGGCATTACTGCCTCTGGCCCGCCGCTGGGCCGATCACCGGACGGTGATCAAATGCGGTTCTTCAGGCTCGTCCTGACATTCCCGGCGCGGGAACGCCGCATCGGGCTGCCGGGCGTCCGAAGCCGCTCGCGCAGACCTTGGCGGTGAAATCGGCGGCGGGAAGCCGTTTGGGCTGGCGGTCAGGGTGGGGGCCGCCGATAAGGCGGCGCGGATCCGGGGCTTGCTCAGGTCGATGCCGCCGGTGCCGGTGGCGTAGGCCTGGGACGGCAGCGGCAGTTCGTCCAGGACGTAGGTAGGACGTACCGGGTGGCGGCTGGAGGCCGATGGCCACCGCGATCGCGTGCAGATGCTGATCGGGGAACCGATGGCCGTCGCGGCGCAGCCGCCGGGCAAGCGCCCGCTGGCAGAGGCTCACCATGCTTGGCCGCCGACCGGCAGATGACGCCCGCTTCCCGCGGCAGCCGCGGGTCCGAGCCTGCGTCGGCAGCCGCGCGGGACCACCCGCCGCCATCCGCGGGCGCGCGCGATTGATCCGCAACGGCTGCGCTCCCGGGCACGGGCACGGGAGCTGTTGCCGCTCCGCAGCGCCCGTCGCCGTCCGCTACGAAGCCGGCCAGCGGAAGCAAGCGCGCATCGCCGCACTGCTCCCGGGGTGTGCGCGCGGCGGGGCTGGCGGTTCATCCGCAACACCCTCAGCCCCACCGTCAAGCCCGCGAACGCCGCAAGCGGGCTCGTCGCGGCCGTCAACCCGGTCGGCCAGTGTGACCGGGTGGCCTGGAAGCGGTGTCATGTGTCCTTGTTGGCGATCGTGAAGTAGAACGTGGCACCTCTGTCGACGGCGCCCTCAGCCCACGTGCGGCCTCCGTGTCGTTCCACGATCCGCCGCATACTGGCCAAGCCGATGCCGGTGCCCGGGAATTCCGTGGCCGAGTGCAGCCGCTGGAAAGGCTGAAATAGCTTGCCCACATAGACCGGGTCGAAACCGGCGCCGTTGTCTTGCACCTGGCAGCAGATGATGCCGTCGTCGGCCGGCACGGTGCCGAACTCGATTCGGGTCTCTGGGCGACGGGACGTGAACTTCCAGGCGTTTTCCAGCAGGTTCTCAAGCACAGTGCGGATGAGGCGGCGGTCGGCCGTAACCCACACTGGGTCCTGGATGGCGAAACGGGCGCGGCGGTCCGGTTCGCGGCGCTGGAGGTCCTCGGCGATGCCGGCCACCTCGGCGCTGAGGTTGACCGGTTCCAGGTGCATCTCGGCCCGCGACACCCGGGACAGCTGCAGGAGGTCGTCGATGAGCTTGCCCATCCGCTGGCTGGCCGCTGCGATGCGTGCCGCGTAGTCTCGCCCGACCTCGTCAAGACGGTCGCCGTATTCCTCTATAAGCGCTTCGCTGAACCCGCTCAACGCCCGCAGCGGGGCGCGCAAGTCATGCGAGGTCGAATAGGTGAACGCCTCCAGGTTCTGGTTGGCTCGCTCCAGGTCGAGTGTGCGCTGTGCCACCCGGGTCTCCAGGCCGGTGTTGAGCGCCCGGACCTCGGCTTCGGCGGCCGCGCGTTCCCGCCACACCCAGCCCAGCAGCAACGCTCCCGCCAGCAGCCCGAGCCCGAGCCCGCCCGCGACCGTCCCGACCGTCAGGCGGAGGCGGTTCGCGGAGGCGAACGCCGTTGACTCCAAGACATCCGCGTGCACGGTCCACCCGAGATCGCCAACGGGCGCGAAGCCGGACAGCACCCGGTGACCGTTGGCGTTGACGGAGACGACTCCGGTCTGGCCGGCCAGGGCGCGGCGGACCCGGGGGTCATTGGCCGCGGACACCAGCCCGGGACGAGGTCTCGGCATGACCAGGATCACGCCGTGCTGGTCGGTGACGGTGAGGGCGACCGCCTGCCCCCGCGCGAAGACCGTGACAAACTGCTGGATAGCGGTAAGCTGATAGCCGATCACCAGATACCCGACGATCGGTGCGGACCCCGCTGCGGCGCGTGAAGCCCGGATCGGGGCCGCCACCGCGATGACCAGCGGATGCCCCGTCACCGCGGATTGATACGCCGAGGACACGTAGGGTTTGCCTTTGCGGGTGACCCCTTTGTACCAGTCGCGATAGCTGAAGTCCTGGCCGATGATCGACGGGCTGGGCGGCGCAACCGAGATCAGCCGCCCCGAGGGATCGACGACGGCGGCAGACGCGAACCCCGGATCGCTGTCCAGGATCTGCTGCATCAGGTTTTGCAGGGCCGGCAGGGTTGCGGCTGCGGGGTGGCCGGTGCCGAGCATGGCGATCAGGCCTGGGCGCTGGGCAGCCGATCCGGCCAGCTCGCGAACACCGTCCATCAGGTTCGCGGCCGCGTGCGCCTCAAGCGTCGCGGAGATCTGCACCCTCGCCCGCACCTCACGCATTACAGCGTTGCGGCTCAGCGTGATGGCGGCGTAGGTAAGGATCGCCAGGGGCAGAAGCGTGAGCACGACGAAGAGCGCCATGATCCCTTGCGGTGATGATCGCCACGCGGCGGAACGCTCCCCGGCACCGGCACCGTTCCGGCCTGCCCCGGGGCGGTCCGAGTCCGCCCCGTCCCCAGGCGGAGCGTTCGCCTGCCCGGAGCCGGTGGTTCCGCGTGGCTCACCCGGCATCGGTTCGCGCCGCTGATGCTCCCCGCTCACCCGGATGCCGCCGCTCATTCCGCCACCACTCAATCCGATCGCGCGACGGAGTAAGGTGGCATCACATTCAGGAGCAGCCAGAACATGCCGAGGGTGCTGACCGCCTCGGCGAAATCGGAGAAGCTCACCGGTTTCCGTACATAGGCGTTGACGCCGAGGCGGTAGCTGGCGAGGACGTCTTCTTGCTCTTTGGAACTGGTGAGGACGACAACGGGAATGAGCCTGGTCCGATCGTCGGCCCGTATGCTTCGCAGCACTTCCAGCCCGTCGACCTTGGGGAGCTTCAGGTCGAGCACGATGAGGCCGGGAAGCAACCCGCCCGCGTCAGCGTAGGTGAAGAGGTATTCGAGGGCTTCGGCGCCGTCGTGGGCCACGGTGACCTTGTTGAGGATGTTGTGTTTTTTCATGGCGCGGAGGGTCAGCAATTCGTCGTCGGGGTTGTCCTCCACCAACAGGATCTTTCGGTCTCTCATGCGTTTTCCTTCCCGTCGAGGCCCCTCCTCCGCGACGGCGCCATCCGAAGGCGCTGACGATCCCTGAGAGCAGCGCGAACCGCGTCGAACCACGCCCAACGTCGATATCCACAGGCGGCAACTGCCCCGCGGCGACGCTCCCCATGGCAGCCGAATGCGAAACCTGTGAACTGTGCCCTGCCCCGGCACGACAAAAGATTAATACCCAAAGGTCTACTTCGATAATTATACCCACTGGGCGGTTCGTCAAATTATCTCAACAACAGACTGGTGAAGTGTTCTAAATTGCCCGTTTGCCCCGCTTTCAGCCCTCCCATATCAGGCGTACCACTTCACATGTTCGCCGAGACCCGCTGAGCGCCCGCTGAGCCCTCCAGGTAATCCAGGAGATACGTTAACGAGGTCCCACGCCCGTGAGACTGGATCTACGGGTCCCGATAGTCCGCCACGAACTCGGCTGATCGCACGCGCCAAGATCATTGGCCATCACACGCGGACTACGCCTGTGAGGGGGATCGTTCCCGCTCGTGGCGGGGGTTGGCGGAGTTTATGGGCGGACACCGTGCTCACGTCCGTGGTTCTGGACGGTTGTGGTCGGCCGAATCGTCGGTCTGCGTACCGGCTGAGGTGAGGTCGCTGAGGGTCGCGCGGTGGGGGGCGGGCAGCCATATGGTGATAGTCGTGCCTGTACCGGGCGTTGAGGAGATGTCGACGGTCCCGCCGGCCTGGCTGATGATGCCGTAGACGCTGGCGAGGCCCAGCCCGCCGCCCTCAACGAAGGGTTTGGTTGTGAAAAATGGTTCGAAAGCGTGCTCAAGGGTCTCCATTTCCATTCCCGAGCCGTTGTCGCGGGCGCTTAGGCATACGTAATCCCCTGTTGCGAGTTCCGGATGCCTGCCCACTTCGCGGTCGCTTATCGTCACGTTCTTCAAGTCGATCGACAGAATGCCACCGTCTGGCATGGCTTCGCTTGCGTTCCTGACAAGATTCAGGAGGACTTCCTGGATCTGGGCAGCGTCAGCGGTGATGGGCCACAGTTGCGGGGGGCGGCACAAACGGAACTCAATGTGCTCGCCGAGGGTGCTCCGCAACAGCTCTTCTATCCCGCTCACGACCTGGTTAAGGTCGATGAGTTCACGGCGGGTCGTTTGCTGGCCGCCCGCCGCTAGCAGCTGATGGACGAGCCGGATCACGCGTTTGCCCGAACGTTCGATCTGCTCGGCCTCTTGGCGGACAGAGTCCCAGCCCTCGGCGCCGCTGTCTGGCCCCGCTTTGCCCACTGCTTCGTCGCGGATGAACTCAGCGCAATTGAGCATGACGCCGACCTGGTTGTTGAATTCGTGGGCGATGCCAGCGGCGAGCCGGCCGAGGCTCGCCAGGCGCTGCGATCGGTGCAGATGGGCTTGGAGCTGAACTAGCTGCGTCCGTTGCCGGGCCTCGGCGATTGCGCGCTGGATGACTGACGGCAGGCGCGCGGGCCGGTCTTTCAGGACGTAATCCGTGGCTCCTAGTTTGATGAGTTCGACTGCTGCGTCGTCGCCGAGGACACCGGACAAGAAGATAAGCGGTACGTCCGGGCACTGCTCCTGCACGACCCTGAGTGCGTTCTCGCCGGAGAAGCCGGGCAGGGAGAAGTCAGAAAGGATCACGTCTGGGCGGAAGGCAGTGAGCTGCTGTACAAACGAGGCCCTCGTCTCCACGACGACGGCGGTGAACGCGAGACCCACGCTGGTCAGGAGGCGCTGCGCAAGTGCAGCGTCGGAAGCATCGTCTTCCAGCATCAGGATTCGGAGCACGCTCCGTTCCGCCGGGTGCGCATCGTCCTCGGGCCGACCGCCCGCCGCCGGACCGGTGGTGTCATCCGGCTCACCAGTCACCGGCTGGTTGCCTGGGTGCCCGCCGCGCATCCTTAGTGCCCTTATTCCCTATTCCGGCAGCAGGATGACATCGGCTGCGGCCACGTCATCAGCATCGTCACGGAGTTGTCGGCTACCACCAGGATGGCCGCTTCATTCCTCATGCGGTTCCCTTCGCGGCAAAGGTTCGGGTCGTACCGTCCCCGCCGACACCCAGTTCGACGCACAACCATCGCAGCACCCCACAATGTTCCCTCGCGCTGGCGGGCCCGATCGACGCGCCGGAGAACTCACGGATTGTATGCAGCCACCGGAATGACTCAAGTAGCTCATCGTTGCCACCCCAGATTAGATCACTATACACCCTGGTGGTTCATCCAATGAGGGCTATAACAGACCACGTGAAGTGGCACAGGTTGCCCCGGTTGCCCCATTCACATCTATCTCGCGCACATTTCAACCTATGATTCTTACTCGCCCCCATACGGTATCATTTAGGATGATATTTTAGAATATCCACCTTGTTCCGCCATCTTTGCAACGGAGATTTCCGATCTGAGCGGACTGCTGATGATCATGCGCGGGCAGGGCGGCAGGAGCCTTGCCGGCGCATACTCTAGACGAAGCCGCGGGCTGCCCAGTGACCGTAACCGTCGTCATGGCCGCAGCCATGGTCATGGCCATAGCCGCCCTAGCTCATGGCCATAGCCGTAGCCGTAGCCGTAGATCAGTGGATCCACGGTCAGTGACCGCACCAGTAACCCGGGTGCTGAGTGCGCCTGAGCCGAAGCCGCACTCTGCTGGACGACTGGTTGAGCCGTCGCCGCGTTGGCAGAGGGCAGGCTCATCGCGCCAGCAAAGCCGAGCGCACAACCGCGCCGATCGCGGCGGTCGCGTCCGAGATCCGGTGTAAATGAGAGAGACGGGCGTAGTTTCCCCTTCAAGACGATCAAGTCAACGAAGGAAAGGACCCACGCCCGTGGCACATCGAGTCTGCCCTACCGACCGTGTCCACGCAAAGATCGATGAGCTGTTCGCTCAGGACAAGCCGCTCCAGGAGATCCTGGAGGACGTGGCCCGGCTCGGCGCGCAGCTGCTGATGCAGGCCGCGCTGGAGGCCGACGTCACCGAGTTCCTCGGCCGCGACCGCTACCAGCGCGCCGCCATCTGCGACGCCCGTGACGGGAGCCGCAACGGCTTCCGTGAGGTGAGCGTCAAGACGACCGCCGGGCCGGTCAACCTCGCCCGGCCCAAGCTGCGCGGCACCACCGGGAAGTTCGCCTCCCGCCTGTTCGGGACGCACGTGACCAAGACCAATACGCTGGAGAGCTTAGTGATTGCCTCCTTCATCCGCGGCCTGTCGGTGCGGGATGTGGAGGCCACCCTCGCCGACGCGCTCGGCGAGCAGGCCACGATCTCCAAGCCCGGCGGTTTCTTCCGTCTGCCAAGCGATCAAGGACGAGTACCAGGCGTGGGCGGCGCGGCGCCCGGATGAGGTGAAGCTGGACTACCTTTTCCTGGACGCCAGCTTCTTCCGGATGCACCCCGGCTCCCCGGCCGAGCCGGTGCTGGCAGCCTGGGGAATCACCACCGGCGGCAAGCCCGCGTTCATCGGCCTGGCCCCCGGCACCGGCGAGTCCGCCGACGCCTGGCACGACTTCCTCGCCGGCCGGGGCCTGGCCAGCCAGCTGCTGATCATCAGCGACGGCGCCCCCGGGCTGATCACCGCGGTCGAGCAAATCGCGGCGGCACGCTTGAACAGCATCGTTGACATTCCGCGCCTTCCTGTGGTGACTGATGTCGGCGGTTCGCTGGGCCGGCTGCTGAGCGAGCCAGACCCGTGTGACCGTCGGCGGTCCCCCGCACCGTGCTGGATCAGCGGTGCCACGGCTGGCGACACCCAGTTGGCTATCGGGCCGGAGATGTGCCCAGCACGGTGTGAACCATGTCGAGCAAGGCCTCAGCGGTGAAGGGCTTCGAGATGAACGCCGGGCGGTTGCCGCCGAGGCCGGGCGGGGTGTAACCGGACATGTGCAGGACGCGCAATCCGGGCCTGAGCTCTGCCGCGCGGCCAGCGAGCGCCTGGCCGGTCATGCCGGGCATGACGGAGTCGGTCAGCAGCAGCTGGACGTCGTGGGTCGATAGCAGCGACAGCGCCTGCTCACCGGTACTGGCCTCCATCGTGGTGTAGCCATTGCGGCGCAAGATCCGTGCGGCGGCCCGCAGCACGGCGGGCTCGTCATCGACAACCAGCACCGTCTCCCCGCTCCCGAGGGCACCAGCCGGCCTAGCTGCCGGCCCGGCCGTGCCGGCCGGCCCGGTCGGCGCAGGCACGCTCACGGCCGGCAGGTACACATGGAACGTGCTGCCGGCGCCTTCTTCTGAGTCGACGCTGATCGCGCCGCCCGCCTGAGTGACGATGCCGTACACGGTAGACAAGCCCAGGCCGGTACCGTGGTCGGGTGTCTTGGTGGTGAAGAAGGGCTCGAAGATCCGGCTTGCCACCTCCGGGTTGATGCCGGTCCCCGTGTCGCTGACCGTGACTTCTGCATAGCGCCCGGGAGTCATCTCCGGGGTCAGGACGCGGGCGGCTCTCTCCCTGAGATGCGTGTCACGCGTGGCGATCGTGAGAGTGCCGCCGTCTGGCATCGCGTCGCGTGCGTTGACCGACAAGTTGAGCAGGAGCTGCTCAACCCGCCCGCGGTCGGCCAGCACGGCGGGGAGATCGCGTGCCAGCTCGAACCGCTGAGTGATGTGCTGGCCCACGCTGGCGGCCAGCAGGCTGCGGACACCGGTGATGATCTTATTGAGGTCGGCGGTCTCCGGCTGGTCTGGCTCGCGCCGGCTGAAGACGAGCAGTTCCTGAGTGAGCCGCGCGGCACGCTCCGCCGCGCTGAGAATCTCCTCGACGTCGGCACGCAGCGCTGGCCGGTCGGCCGCCTCCTCTACGGCCAGCCGGGCGAAGCCCATGATGACGCCCAGCAGGTTGTTGAAGTCGTGGGCGATTCCGCCCGCCAGCTGGCCCACGGTTTCCATCCGCTCGGTCTGATACATCCGGGCCTCGTGCGCCCGGCGCTCCGCGGCAGCGCGTTTGCGCCCGGTGATATCCCTGGCCACGGTCGCCGCCCCGATGACCGCTCCGCTGGCGTCCCAGATGGGGGAAACCGACACGGACACCTCGACGATGGTCCCGTCCTTCCGCATGCGCCTGGTCTCGAAATGCCCGACCCGTCCTCCCCGCCGCAGCCGTTCCAGGATGGGCACCAGCTCATCGGTGCGGCCAGGAGGGAAAAGCACCGATATGTTGCGGCCGATCATCTCGTCGGCGGTGTAACCGTACGTGCCTGTCGCACCAGCGTTCCAGCTCGTGATGACCCCCTCCAGCGTCTTGCCGATGATCGCGTCGGCCGACGATTCCACGATGGCCGCCAGACGCGACCTCAGCTCGGCATCATCCCTGGCCAGGCGGCCTGCCCTGTCATCCCCCATAACGCCCCCCTGGAGCACAAGCTACGTGAGTCCTGCCTTGAACACAAAGTGTTCATATTACTACTATAAGTAGCTCGTGGCCGCCGGATCGCTGAAGGTCTTTGCGCGGTCGGTGATGGCCGTAGCGGTTGCGTGCGATCGGCGGAGTGCGGCCTGGTTGCTGCACTTTGATGCTGCACGCGGTGATCCAGTCGTAGCCGCAGGCTCCATTGGCACCGTGCCGAGCCAGCAGCGCAAATGTTGTCGGCGGCCAGGAGAAGATCCAGGCGTGCGGCCAGTTAGCTCCAGGCTGCGGCCATGAGAAATCCAGGTGTGCGGTCATCAGATCTCCCGGTGACCGGTGTGTCATGATGCGAGTGATCCCTCCGGGGTAGATGGGTTTGAGGTGATTTGACTCGCCCATCGGACCGGAGGGATCTGTGACCAAGTCTGGCAGGGAGATCATGGAGATTTTCGAGCCGTATGACCTGACCGGTTGCGTTTGGTCGGCGGCGCAGCTGATGCTGTGATGCGAAAACGGGTGACCCGGTATGTGGCAGCGCGGGAGGCGGGTGGTGACCCGTTCGCGGCTACGCGCCGTCCGCGGCCGGTCGTGCCGTTCTTGCCGAAGCTGGAGGAGCTGGTGGATCGGTCGAAGGGGAAGATCCGCGCCGATGTGGCGCACCGGAAGTTAGTAGCGATGGGTTGCCGCGGGTCGGAGCGGTCGATGTGGCGGGCGGTCGCCGAGCTGAAGGCGGCGTGGCGGGCTGGTCACCGGCGCCGGTACCGGCCGTGGATCTGAGCCGGGGATGTGGCTGCAATGGGACTGGGGCGACGGGCCGAAGATCGCGGGACGGGGCCCTAGTGACCGGCAGCCGCACAGGTCACGTGCATTTCCGGTCAGCCTGCGAGGGACCGTGGATGACCGCTGGTAACTGTCCCAGCGGGCACGCAGCGGGCACGGCGGGCTCCGTCAGAAGGACTCGAATCCGCATCCTTCTGATCCGTAGATCAGGCGCATCTTTCAGGGCCGTCTAGATGTGCCCGGCGCCCACGAGCAAACCACGCCGGTCGTGGCGCCGGGGACGAGCGACAGAACCGCCCGGAGCTCCGAGAGCCAAAGGCATGCGGGGACCGGTCAGGCTCGCCGCCGAACCGGGTCCTAGTGTAACGTCTTGTAGTGACCTGATTGCACTGTGTTGAGTTGCTCCAGTGCTGACGCTCCAGCGGGAGTCCATGGAGAGTTGAGAGCGGAGGAGGTCCCGGTGTGGTTGCCAATGGTTTCGAAGGGGAATCGGTCCAGGCCCGTCAGCGTATACGTCGTGGGATTCGTGGCCTTGTTCGTCTTCGCGGCCGGGGCGGCCCTCATCGGCCTCGCCATGGCCGACCAGCTGAGCGACCGCCTGCTTATCCTCACGCTCGCCGGTCTTCTGGTCTTTGTGGCGGCCTCCCTGGTGTTCTACCACCGGGTCGTGCGGCCCATCGAAGCGCTGAGCGCCGGCGTCCGGGCCGCGACAACGCGCATGTCGGCAGCGCAAATCACAGTGAGCGGCCCGGCGGAAATCTCCTCGCTGGCCCGCGACATCAACCAGATGATCGCGAAAGCCAGGGCAGACGTCGAAGCGACCTCGCAACTGGCGGCCATCGTCGAGTCGTCGGCCGACGCCATCATCGGCACAACGCTCGACGGCGCCATCACAAGCTGGAACGCCGGGGCAGAGCACCAGTACGGCTACGCCCCCGATGAGATCATCGGGCACAGCGTGTCCGAGCTCTACCCGCCGGACCGGGCCGACGAGCTGGCGCCCATCCTCGACCGCATGCGACGGGGGGAAAGGATCGAGCATTTCGAGACCAAACGTGCCCATAAGGACGGAACCATCCTCGACATGTCGATCTCCGTCTCCCCGGTCCGGAACGCGAGCGGCGCAGTGGCCGGGGCGTGGTCCGTGGCCCGGAACATGACTGAACGCAACCGCATTGAGGCCGATCGCCGCGCGCTGGAGCATCAGTTGCATCAGTCCCAGCGGCTAGAGAGCCTGGGCCAGCTGGCCGGGGGGGTCGCCCACGACTTCAACAACCTGCTGGCCGTCATCATGACCTACGCCGCGTTCGTGGCCGAGGAGACGACCGACCAGCCCGCGGTCCAAGCTGACGTCGAACAAATCCAAACCGCGGCGCAGCGCGCCGCCCGGATCACCAAGCAACTGCTCATCGTCGGCCGACGCGAAACGGCCCAGCCAGAGGCCCTCGGGCTCAACGCCGTCGTGGCCGACACCCACGACCTGCTGGCCAGCGCCATCGGCGCGGGCATCGAAATCCAGGTCGACCCGGCGGTGGACCTGCCCGCGATCGAGGCCGATCGGGGCCAGGTCGAGCAAGTGCTGCTCAACCTGGCCTTCAATGCCCGCGACGCCATGCCCCAGGGCGGCACCCTGACCATCGAGACGAGCCTCGCCGAGCTTGACGAGCGCCAGGCCCGCCTGCGTCCCGGCGTCAACCCCGGCCGCTATGTCGAGCTCGCCGTCAGCGACACGGGAACCGGCATGAGCCAGGAGGTCAAAGCCCACATCTTCGAACCATTCTTCACGACCAGGCCGGTAGGCCAAGGCACTGGCCTAGGGCTGGCCACCGTGTACGGCATCGTCACCGGCGCAGGTGGCAGCATAAGCGTCTTCTCCGAAGAAGGCACCGGCACTACCTTCCGCCTTTTGTTCCCTGCCACCAGCGCGGCCGCCCCGGCAACGCCGACCGTTGACATCCCCGACGCCCGAGGAAACGGCCAGACGATCCTCGTTGTCGACGATGAGCAGCCAGTACTGGAGCTCACCTCGCGGATCTTGCGCCAGAATGGCTACGCCACCATAGAGGCAGACACCTTCGACGAAGCGTTGTCGCTGGCGTCCTCCCAAGACTTCCAGCTTCTCCTGACCGACTCCGTCATGCCCGGTATGTCCGGTCCGGCGCTCGCCGAACGCGTCATCAAGCTGAGGCCTGGACTGCCCGTCCTGTACATGTCCGGCTACAGCGCGGAAGTGTTGAGCGCACAGCGCATCCACGACGAGGGAGCGGAGCTCATCCAAAAGCCGTTCACCCGTCACACCTTGCTTGAAAGGGTGGGCGCGGCGCTTAGCACTCCACCCAAGCGTCACCAAACGGGCTGTGATGGTGGCTCATAGCCGCGGAATCTTGCCGGGGAAGATCACTGATGCTCCGGGCTGAGGACGGCCGTCAGCGGCGCGCGGGAGGGGACACGACGCCAGCAATCGACAGGCGGATATCCGGTTCTCGTGTACGACCATTTCGCCCCGATCGTCCAGTGCATCCGTTCGGATGGGGTCTCGTTACCCGCGAGCGGGCGCTACCTCCGAAGCTCAGTTGATGCCAGCTATTCGGCCACGGGCAGGCGGATGACTGACACGCGGCAGACACGGACTGACACGCCGCTGACAGCATGGCGCGCCTGCGTACCGGTCTGTGGTTGCCTGCCTCGCGGTGCATGCGACCGGGCGCCCGCGCCGGTACGTGCTGCGACGTGGTGCGTCTGGTGTATCGATCGGGTGAACTCTGGCTTCGCGATGCACGAGACCGGCCGACCGCTTCGTATTTTGTAGACGCCGGACCGGGAACCGCGCCGGCTGCCGCTGCGGGGCAGGGCATCCTCGGCCCTGTCAGCCGATCCGCGCGGACGCGAATCCGTTAAGCTATCGCCATAACAGGCGGACTATTTCAGTTCACCCTTTTGGTGATTTTTTATTAGTTTGTGCACTATTTTCCTGTTGGCCCTATTTGGTTCCGATTGACCCTGGCGGGGTGAGTTACGCAATCTATTCGGGACCTCCGGCACTTCCGGGGCCCGGTTCGGGTGATGCATGGTTTCCATGTATTCGTGATGCGCGGCCGGGCCAGGCAAGCCGGGTTAGCACTTCCACGGCAGCTTCCAGGTCGGCTGGGCCGGGGATGCGCCTTGCCGGTGGCAGGTATTCGGCCGGGGCGCACGGCTGTCGCCGTCACGGGCATTGGGGGTGAGTAGCCATTGCTGGTCGGAGGGGAAGATGAAACTCTGGCGGCGCCGGGAGAGATGTTCCCGGCCCCGCTTCCGGGTGCGCCTGAGTGTCCGGCTGATGTGCCATCCCGTGCCGCTCGGGTGGCGGCCGCGATCACGCTGGCGGGCGGCCTGCTGTGCGCCGCGATAGGCGTGACCGTGATGGTGGCCTGGCTTGCGCGGGCCACTGCTGTTTTGCGTTTCGGCAGCCAGAATCCGATGACATTCAATACCGCGCTCGCCCTAGCGGTGACGGGGGCCGCGCTGGTCGTACTGGCCGCCAGACGGCCCTGGGCGGCGCTGGTGGCGGGCGTGTTCGATACGGCTCTTGGCCTGGCGGTGCTGGCCGAGTACATGTTGGGCCGCAGTCTTGGCATCGATCAGCTGATCGTGAAAGCTTACGTCAGCGGGCCGTTTAACGTACCCGGGAGGCCGGCGGTCAGCACCGCGGTGTGCCTGACACTCGCCGGCGCAGCGCTGCTGGTGTGGGGCCCGTGGCGGCCCCGCAGACGGCCCGCCGCGCTGGCCGCGGCAGGATCTGTCATCGCTGCTATCGCGGTCATAGCGACCTTCGGGTACATAACCAGCACGCCCGCAGCGTACGGCTGGGCACATCTGAGCGCTATGGCCTTCCTCACCGCCGCCGCCCTGCTCGTTCTTGCGCTCTCCCTGCTGAGCGCCGCATGGCGCGAGTCCCTTACGCGGCACGACGCTTTTCCCAGGTGGCTCCCCATGCCCGCCGGCGTGCTGGCTCTCGGGGTGGCCGCCGCCGTGTGGCTGGCTATCGCTGGCCGGATTGAGGTTGCCGGGCAGATCCCCGCCGGCAACGCCGCCGGCGCAGCCACGGTCCTCGGGCTTGTCCTGGCCGGCCTGATGGCGGTGGTGGTCTGGCTGGCGCAGCAGTCGGACCAGCGGCGCCGGGTGGCCGAGGCCGAGGCGGCGCGGCGGGCCGAGGCCGAGACGCAGGCGCGGGACGGTGAGAACCGGCTTTTCCAGTTCCTGGACGCCATGCCCGTCGGAGTCTTTGTCGCGTCGCCGGGCGGCCGGCCCTGACTACGCCAACCGCGAGTCCGAACGGGTGCTGGGCCGAGGCGTCGTAGCCGATACCAGCGGGAGCGGACTGGCCGAAACGTACGGTGTCTTCGTGGCCGGCACGGACCGGCTCTACCCCGCCGAGAGCATGCCGATTGTCCGTGCGCTCCTCGGCCAGCCCTCGCACCTTGACGACCAGGAGATCCACCAGCCGGACGGTGCCGTGATTCCCATCGAGATATGGGGACGCCCGGTATACGGGTCTCACGGAGAGATCAGCTACGCCATCGCCGCGTTCGCCGACATGTCAGAACGCAACGCCAGAGAGCGGACCATCGCCGGCCAGGCCGCCCTGCTCGAACTCGCGCACGACGCGATCTTCGTGCGCGACCCGGACGCTCACATCACGTACTGGAACGCGGGCGCTGAACACACCTACGGCTTCACCCGGGCCGAGGCGATGGGGCGCACCTGCCACCAGATGCTCCGCACCAAGTTCCCCGAGCCCCTGGCGGGCATCGAGGCCACCATGGCCCGGGACGACCGCTGGGAAGGCGAGCTTACCCAGCGAGCCAGCGACGGGCGGACCATCGTCACCGAAAGCCGCTGGGCCGCGCAGGGCGGGCCGGACGGGTCCCTCCTGGGATTCATGGAGGTCAACCGGGACATCACGGCCCGCAAAGAGACCGAACGCGAGATGCGCCGGGCAGCCGAGGAGATCCGGGCACTGAACGCGACCCTGGAACACCAGGTACAGCAGCGCACCATTCACCTGGAGCGGGCCAACCAGAGCCTGGAGGCCTTCACCTACTCCGTCGCCCACGACCTGCGAACCCCGCTGCGAGGGATAAGCGGGTTCGCCGAAGCCCTCGCGGAAGACTACGGCGACCGACTCGACGAAACAGGCCGGGAGTACGCCGCGCGCATCCAGGCGGGCTGCGCGCGCATGGCCACCCTGATCGATGACCTGCTGCACCTGTCGCGGGTGACACGAGCCGAGATGAACCTCCAGGACGTCGACCTCAGCGCCGAGGTCACCGCCATCTGCGACCAGCTCCGCGCCCGTGACCCCGGCCGCAAGGTCCGGGTGACCGTGCAAGACGGCGTCCGGGTCAGCGCGGACCGCACCCTGATCCGGTCCGCGCTGGAGAACCTGCTCGACAACGCCTGGAAGTTCACCGCCGGCCGCGCCGGCGCCGCCATCGAGTTCGCCACCACCCCGGTCGACGACACCCCCATCTGCTGCTACGTGCGCGATAACGGGGCCGGCTTCGACCCCGCCTACGTCGGCAAGCTGTTCCAGCCGTTCCAGCGGCTCCACGACGCCGGCGAGTTCCCCGGCACCGGCATCGGCCTGGCCAGCGTCGGGCGCATCATCGAACGCCACGGCGGCCGGACCTGGGCCGAAGGCGCCGTCGACGGCGGCGCCACCATCTACTTCACGCTCGACGCGAAGGGCACCCCATGAATCACCAGCCGATCATGCTCATCGAGGACAACCCTGACGACCGGGACCTCACCATCCGGGCCCTCAAGAAGAACAACATCCTCAACCCCGTCACCGTCGCCAGCAACGGCGCCGAGGCCCTCACCGTGCTTCTCGGGGACCACAACAGTGACCAGGCCAGCCCTGCGCTCATCCTGCTCGACCTCAAACTCCCCAAGGTCGACGGGCTCGAAGTCCTCCGCCGCATCCGCGCCGACCAGCGGACCCGGGTAGTTCCCGTCGTCGTCCTCACCTCCTCCAAAGAAGAAGAAGACCTCAGCATGGCCTACGACCTTGGTGCCAACGGCTACGTCCGGAAGCCCGTCACGTTCAGCGAGTTCGCCGAGGCGATACGCGCCGTCGGCCTGTTTTGGCTCCTCCTCAACCAACCGCCGCCCGATCCCATGCGAACCCCGAGCCGGCGACAGGAGTCCGGAGCCTGACCGTCAGCAGCCCACGCGTGATCCTCACCATGAAGGTCACCACGTCACAAGGACGTCACCGGGCACGATTCCGGCCGTATGCCCGAGCCTTCCTCGTTTCCCCGTCCAAAAGGGGACTGTAATTTCAAAGCAAACGGTGTAACTCCAGAGACGGAGGAGACACCAGTGACAGATGTTACGACAAGTCAGAGCCAGGATCCGGTGGAGCTGTCCGCGGGCGATGAGCAGGTGCTGCGGGAGCTTACCGAGCGGGCCCGTGCGGGCGGGCTGCGGCTGACCGGCGAGGGCGGGCTGCTGGGGAAGCTGACGAAAATGGTGATCGAGGGCGCCCTGGAGGGCGAGCTGGACGACCACCTCGGCTACGCCCGGCACGACCCGGCGGGCCGCGACGGCGGCAATTCCCGCAATGGTCACCGGCCGAAAACGCTGATCACCGAGGCCGGCCCGGTGGAGCTCTCGGTGCCGCGGGACCGGGATTCCAGTTTCGAGTGACCCCGAGCGGGTGCGCCAGGTGCACCTCGGCGCCCGCCGCCGCCAGCGTGTCAGCCGCCCAGTACCACCCGTACGTGGCCTCCAGCACGACCTTCGGGGACTTCCCGGCCCGGGCGATCTGGGCGCGCAGCTCCTGGGGGCTGTTGGTGATCTTCGCGGTTCCGCTTCTTCCCCTCAGCCCGCTCCTGCGCACGCCGCTGCTGCCGCGGCGCCTTCCGCCCCCCACAGGTCATCCGACCCCGGCGGCATCGACGAGTTCCGCTGTTCCGCGACGCCGCGCGCTCCAGTGTCAGCGATCCGCTCCTGCAATGCCTGCACCTGCGCTGCCAGCTCCGCGACCTGCGCGTCCCGGGCAGCGCACGACGCGCAGCCAGGAGCGGGAGACGGCAACTCGGACATAAGCCATGATCATCCAGAGTCGGCTGACAGTAAGCAAGACGACACACCGGGCCAGCCCGGTAAAGATCACCGCCGGGGACGGCAGTCACCCACCGTTAACGAAACCAGCCGCCGTCACACCCCCAACGCAATGGGCAACTTCTGCTTTGACGTCACTTTGAGCTACCGGCGGCTGGAACGGCCGCGGCGTGTCGCAGGGTGTGCGACGTGTCAAGTAGTACGTTTACGGCATGCCTGTCCGTGGTCGTGCTGGTGGCGGTGAGCACGCTGAGCGCGTCAACGCGGCCGCGGATCTGGCGGAGGCAGGCGTGCCGGCGGCGGAGGCCCCGCGGACGCTGGCTGGGCGGCTGGGCTGTTCGCAGTGGCAGGCCCGCCGGTATGTGGATCAGGCGGCACGGTCGGGCCGCGTCGTGGTTCCCGAGGCAAGCTCGGTGTTCACGGTCAAGCTGCCGGTGCGGCAGCCGCGGTACTGGAGTTCTGCGATGCCGCCCTCGCGGTCAACCCCCACCGCGTTGGCACGCCGGTGTTCGGGCCCCTCGCCGGCTGCCACGCCGCCCGGCGCGGTACCTACCGGATCGTCTACCGGATCGAGGAAAACACCCGCATGGTGCATGCCCTCCACATCGATCACCGCTCTGAGATTTACCACCGCCCACAAACCTGACAACCCATCGCAGCCGGGCTGCGGTACCTTTCCCGGAAGCCGCCGCGCTGGATGCCGAGGCGGTCTGGGCTTGACGTGCAGCAGCGTCTAGCCCCGTGGGCTAGGCTAGACGTTTATCCCTGGACGAGCAACCGGGAAGCTGGGGAGCGGCCCTTTGCGCACCCGAGGCTACCCGCGGGCATGCCACTTTTCAGAGTCGGGCGGCGCAGGTGCGCCCGGCCGAGTGGCCCATGGGGTCCGGGGTCTCCCCGGATGACGCTGCGCCACCGGCGGGGCACATCTGTGATGCCGGGCCGCAGGGGCTGCCGGGTTGCCCCTGTCACCCTGTGGGCGTGCCGCCTTCAAGACCGGGCACCACGCGGCAGCCGTTCGGGACCAGGAGGATCCGACCGGACTGGCGACGACGTCGGGCTCGTAGCCCGCGCGCAGCAGGCCGTAGGTGACGGCCTCCTCCAGAGCCTGCCACGATGCGGCGATCATTGGGGACGTGGCCCCGCCGGGATGTGGCGCTGGTTCCATGCTGGGTGGTCAGCTGGTGGCGGCCACGTCAGCCGATTCACCGAAGTCCGGGATACGGAACTGCTCCCGGGTGTTGACCTTCGGGAACGGACTGTCCGGGACCGGCAGGCGGAGCGCGGCGGCGATCGGTGCCCAGCCGTCGCCCGGGCGCCATTCGAGCAGCCGCCCAGGTGGTGCCTGGGCGCGGACCGTATCGTTGTGCCGCTGGTAACCAGAGATCATCGCAGTCTTATCCGTGAGGTCACAGTCAGCGACCCGCTGTCGCCATATGTCGTTAACCATGGCCATGAGGCTGGCGAGCGGCGTTCCGGCAGGCGGCGAGGTCCGGGAGGGGTCGAACACGGTGTGGCTGGCGCTGTCCCACCATTGCTCGGCGGTGTCGCGGACCGATAGCAGGATGAGCGCGCCGGGGCTGGCCGCCGCCAGCTCCCGCCAGAACGCCGAGGCCGGCAGGTCGACGGCCGCCCGGTAGCCATCCAGGAAGGAGTCCCAGCTCGGCAGCTGCCCTTGTGCCGCGCGGTGCCACACCGGGATGTGGGCGGGGTTGGCGAACACCTCCAGCATGTGGTAGCAGGGTCCGCCCAGCAGCTGTTCCAGGGCGAGCTTGAGCGAAGCGGTGCCGGTCCTGGCCAGCCCGGCGCCCACGACTTTCAGCGTCACGTAGATCCCCTCCGAATCTGAGGTTTCCTGCCCTGCGGGGTTCGTTTGGCTACCGGCCCCACCCGGCCCGTCGTAGGTGTCCATGTCGGTGACCCTCATGGCGAAACATGCCGCCTGGCCGGGCTGGGAAGGTGCGGTGCAGTCGGCGCGCAGGTCAACGTCGTGGTCGTGGTCGGGATCCGCGGTTGGCGGGGCGAAGGGGGAGCGCGCGTGCGCGGCGCGGCCCGATGGGCTGGCAAACTGGCACGCCTGCGCGGAAGCGCCGGCGAGTAGCATAGCGATGACAGCGGCCACCCCTTTGGCAGTGATGGCCATGGCCCTGCGCTTTCTCCCGGGCGGACGATTTCAGTAGGTGCACAGCGGTCGCCCGCCATCCGGCAGTTGAACCGGCAAAGCTGTAGCTCGCCAGGTAGCGATCACATCCGCGGCAGGCGCGACCTGACCAACCATCACGGATACCCGCCAGCGTGCACCTGGCCGCCGTCTCGCCCGCCGATGCGGTTAGGAACCACCTGAGGTGGCGTGTCTTCTGTGACCGTTGGCCCGGGCTGGGTGCGCCGCCGGAGGCTTGAACGTCGGCTTGGCGGACGCACTGGAGGAATGCATGGCTGGTTTCGCCATGTGGCTGGAGGGACCGACCGTGACGCTCGGGTGGGCGTGCTGGCTGCTGGTGCTGCCCGCGCAGCCGGTGAGCGCGACAACGCTGGTCAGCGTCACCGCCCCAGCCCCCGCCACAATGACAAGAGCGGGCATAACCGGCTGACCGCGGCCGCACCTCGTCAGCCGTCGCGGGCGCCGTCCCACGGGAGCGGCGGGGAAGCTATCGGATGGCAGATTCCGCCCGGCTGCTGTTTGGTGTTCTTCAATGGACATGCACTCGCCCCCTGTAAATGATTTCTCGTTCCCCCGGCGAAGAAATGGTTGCCACGGGGCCCGCGTGGCGTACCTGGATCACAGTGTAGCAAGAGAGTCACTAATTGTATATTTTCGATCACGTCCTGTTACATCCCCTTGGTGATGTTGTGGGATCGAATTCTGTTGCGGATCACGGCCTTGAACTGGCTTCCCGCACGGCGGCGGTGCGCCTGCGGGAAGCGGCCCTGGGCATCCTCGGCGGCCTGGACCCGGGTCCTGCGCCGGAGAGCAGTATGAGCTGCGGGTGGTTGCCGGCGGCAAGCTGGAGCGCGGACTCGCCGTCGCATGCGGTGAGCATGGTGACGTCGGGGTCGTTCGCCAGGCGCCCTGGGCGACCCGGTCCAGTCTCGTCCGAGACCATCCAAGCCTGCTGTCAGCAGCCGCGCCAGCAAGATCGATTACCTTTCGGGCAATCCTGGCGGCGATGGGGCACGTTCTCAGCGTGACACCGCCGCCCGCGGTGCCTATCTTGGGATTGTGTTCAACCGGGCGATGAACATGGAGCATCAACTGTGAAGCCGACATGGCGCACTACCGTTCCGCGCAGTGCGGCCGCGGCTCAGCCGGGCGGCGAGATGCTGCCCGGGGAGGTCCTCCTGCGAGACGGCACGCCCGCGCTGATCTGGCCGCTGCTGCCTACGGACGCCGAGACGCTGCGCGCCATGTTCCGCCGCCTGTCAGGGGATTCGCGCCAGTAGCGGTTCCTGACAAAACTCAGCAAACTCGATGACTCGATGATCCGGCGGCTTGTCGACAGGTGGACGGAGTGCATCACATTGCGCTCATGCTTATCGTGCTGCCGCCAGAGGGCGGGGAGGGGCCGGTCGGGACCGCCCATCTCTGGCCGGACCCCAACGACCCGACCACCGCCGACATCGCCGACACAGTCGTCGACGACTGGCAAGGACGCGGCGCCGGCACCGCGCTCCTGTCGGCGCTGATGGAGCGCCGCCCGGCGGCGGTCACGCGGCTGCGCACGGTCGTTCAGGCCGGCAACCGCGCGTCGCTGGCGCTGCTCGCCGGGGCCGGGCGCATGTCGTCGGGCATGCCTGAGCGGGGCGTACTCGACGTCACGGTTGAGCTGAGGGCGGCCTAGCCGGCGCTTCGTACGGTCGCAGCATCAGCTTCCGAAGTGGAGCGCTCACGGCTGACTACCACACTGACCAGCAGGCTTTGGCGCTCCGAAGTAGCCGTGATTGCCCCCTCGCCACCCTGCAGTCACCGATGCCGGGGCGGTTAGTCCGGGCGATGGCACCCGGGCAGTCCGGGATTGTCCCCGTTGTCGTGACAAGCGTCCCGCAACAGCGAGCCGAAGGGCCCTGGCCAGCGTCCGGGTCAGGAGATGATCATTGTGTTGTGCCTGCATGGGTTTGGTTCGGGTCGGCCGTAGGCTTGATTCTGATTATGGTTGTCGCCTACGACCTGACCCAGCGTCGGCACGCCATCCTCCGGAACTTCCCGCTAGTCGGTCATCTGCGCTACCTCCTGGAATCGGTCGGGCCCGAGTTGCGCCAGTACATCGTCACCGACAACCGCCAAGAACGGCCCTTCGACCGGGACCAGCGCCGATGGATCTACACCTCGGCCAAAGGCATCAACAACAACTTCGGGTTCGGCTCCGACGAGGACCTCGACGCCACACCGGGCCACATAATCATCGACCAGAGCATGTTCCCGCTGCCGCGCCCGGACCCGCAGGAGGATGCGGTCGCCTGCGCAAAGGTGCTCGGCTCGGCCAGGCAGCGACCCGGCATGTTCCGCCCGGCGTCGGTGGTCAACGTGTCCGCCATGAGCTTTGGAGCCCTGAGCGGGGTAGCCGTCGAGGCCATCAACCGGGGCTGCGCCCTCGCCGGTTGCCTGCACAACACCGGGGAGGGCGGCCTGACGCCCCACCACCTGCACGGAGGCGAGCTGGTGTTCCAGATCGGCACCGGCTACTTCGGATGCCGCGACCGTAACGGGCGCTTCGACCTCGACCGGCTGGCGGACCAGTGCGCTGAACACCCGGTACGGGCGATCGAGATCAAGCTCAGCCAGGGCGCCAAGCCGGGCCTGGGCGGGATGCTCCCAGCCGTAAAAGTCACGCCAGAGATCGCCGCGGCAAGAGGCGTCGAGACGGGGCGAGACTGCCGCAGCCCGTCCCGGCATAGCGCGTTCTCAGACGTCGACAGCCTGCTCGACTTCGTCGAGACCATCGCCGAACGCACCGGCCTGCCCGTCGGCATCAAATCGGCCGTAGGCAGCGTCGCCTTCTGGGACACGCTGGCCGAGAGTATGGGCGGCACGGGCCGGGGGGTGGACTTCATCACCGTAGACGGCGGGGAGGGAGGCAGCGGTGACGCCCCCCTGGCCTTCAGCGACCACGTATCACTGCCCTTCAAGCTGGCGATCAGCCGCGTATACCGCGCCTTCGCCGAAAGAGGACTCACCGACGACGTCGTGTTCATCGGCTCAGGACGGCTCGGCATACCCGAAACCGGTCTCCTCGCCATGGCCCTCGGATGCGACATGATCAACGTCGCAAGAGAAGCAATGCTGGCTATCGGCTGCATCCAGGCGCAACGCTGCCACACCGGGCGCTGCCCGGCCGGTATCACCACCCACTCCGCCTGGCGCACCCGCGGGCTCGACCCTGCCCTCAAGTCAGTGCGCCTAGCCAACTACATCTCGACGCTCCGCCACGAGCTGCTCGAGCTCAGCCACGCCTGCGGAGTCACCCATCCCAGGCTGGTCGGTCGAGACCGCATCGAGATACTCGACGGACACCTCGGGTCCCGCACAGCCCAGGAGATCTTCGGCTACGACCCATCCTGGAACTAACGGAAGACAACCGCGACCCCGTGCCGCTCGAACAGACCGCGACCCTGTGCCGCTCGAATGATCGGTTGGCGGTCTGACCTGGGGGTTCGGCTGTGGCCGGGTCGTTCGGCCTGGGACCATCGTGGGTGCCCTACACCCTCGTTTACGTGATCGTCCGTTCCGTGCTCGGCCTGCTGGTCGTGCTGTTCCGTCGTGATCTGTCCAAAGACGCTGAGCTGCTGGTTCGGCGCCATGAGAATGCGGTGCTGCGCCGCCACATCACAAGGTAACTAAGCTAATGGATGATGACCGGGACAGGATTACACTGCCTGCAGCGACCTTACTTCAGAGTGAAGATCCCGAGCTGCAGTGATTCCCTTGGCAGCCACACCAGCAGCACGGAACGCGCCAACCATCGCCTCCGCTGCGGTAGCCAGAGCTGCGAACTGGTCACCACTGTCTACGGTCACTGAGACTGCGATGCGCACGTCCGCGCCGTCTCGGACAGTGCTAACCGATGGATCAGTCGTGGTGGTATCCAGGTCGTCTATGACAGCCTCGATGAGGTCCGTGATCTCTTCCTCGGCGAGGTAGCGGCCAGGGCTGAGCACCGCTGACACCTCCACCGTGTACATGCACTTCACTGTACCGGCCGTAAGCACAAGCTGACCATACGGGCCGCCTTCTGGCGAAAGTGGTTGGGGTTACTGGGGCTCTTGTGCAGAGCCTCCTGGTGCTGACCGCATGAACAGCGCACAATCAGGTATCCGCGCTTCGTCTCGCGCGCAACTGTCCACCCGTGTGGGGCAACCTCCCCGACGGCCGCGTCCCGGTCCGATTCGCTGCCGGTCATGCCTTCTAACCATAGAGGCACATGGTTTGGCTGCGCCGGGCTTCGATCGCCGGCGGGCTGCTGACCCAGTACCTGGGCTGGCGCGCGATGTTCATGGTGAACCCGCCGCTGATCGCGGTCATGCTCGTGCTGGTGCCGCGGCTGGCAGCCGACAGGTCCGCAGGCGGCAAGCAGATCGACGTGCCCGGCGCGCCGCTGGTGACCGGCGCGATCGCCGCGGGCTGAGCAGCGGCCGCGCGCGGCCGCACGCCACAAGGCCGCCCGCACCGCCACCGTGGGCCCGGCGAGATGCCCGGCGGCAATGGATTACGGCACTGGGGATCTATTCAGCTTACGCCGAGCACCCTGTGAGCTTACGCTGAGCATTTTCTAAGCCCTGACCTGCACAATCGTCATCAGGTGCGCGAGCAGGCCACCGCCGCCCGCGCGGAACTCGCGATCAGGGGTACAGATGCGCCGGCGCGGAAAGCGAGCAATCAGGAACCGCGAGCGCCACACGCGCGCGGCGCGGATCGCAGGCCCCTGCCGCCCTCGGCCCGGCTGGGGACCTCCTTGTCACGGCCGCCCACTGCAGCCATCGGTGATGGAACGGTGATCGGCGTCATCGGCGTCATCGGCGGAGACTCACCGGACGTCTCGTACCGGGCCGGCTTCAGCCGCGGCGCGCAGAGCTGTACGACACCGCAATATCCGGGAGGCGACACCATGTACCACCAGCACGTCAGGGTCCGTGGGCAGCGGCTTCATCTGGACAGCGCGTGCGGTCCGGCGCTTTATGGAACAAGGGAGATCGCGCGGCCAGGGCAAGATCAGTCCAAACAGCGCTGGCCGGCTGGCCGCGGCTCAGACCAGACACTGGTGCCGCGCTGGGTCCCCTACTTTTTCGCCGGGCTTGCCATCGCGGTGGCACCCGGTATCGCGCACGTGTTCGCCTCCGCGCCGCCGCTACACCTGGCCGAGCACTGGAGACTGGCCTGGGGCGGCTTCGACATGGCCCTCGCCGGGCTGCTTGCGGCGACCGGGCTGGCGCTGTTTCGCCGTTCCGCGCTGGCCGAAGTGTTCGCGGCGATGACCGCCACCCTGCTGTGCTGCGACGCATGGCTGGACGTGCTGAGCTCCTCCGGCCACGGCATCGGCGCGACCCTGGTGCCGGTTGCCGAGGCGGCCTTCGCGGAACTGCCGCTGGCCGCCTTGTTCGCGTGGGTGGCTGTGCGCCTCGCCCGGGAGGGCGCCGACGCCCGGCCATCCCTGCACCGGGCAGGCTTCCGTATCCACCATCGCCGCCTGCTGCCATCGGCCGGGGATTACCCGGCGCTGCCCGATGCTGAGCCTGCGGGGAGCCCGGCGCGCTGGCGGCAGCGGACCTACCGGGAACACACCGAGCAGCCAGCGCGACTGCCGTGGTGGTTGCCAGCAGCCTGCCTCGGGTTTGGCCTCCTGCTCATCCCCTGGATCGCCTGGCTGTTCGTGACCCTGCCGCAAACCGAACTTGCCGCGCACTGGGGGCTGGCGCGGGCCGGCCTGGCCCTTGCGCTGGCACTCGTGCTCGCGGCAAGCGCGGTCGCCCTGCTCCGGCGCTGGCCGGTTGCGAAGGTGCTGGTCGCAATGGCCGCCGCGCTGCTCATGCGGGATGCCTGGTTCAACGTCCTCACCGCCCGGCAGGGGCATGCCGCAGTCGCGCTGGCGGTAGCCGCCGGGCTCGAACTGCCGCTCGCCTGGCTGTGCCTGTGGGTCGCCGTCAGCTACGCCCGGGCGGTAACGGTCGCCAGGCCGTACGTGCCCGCACAGCGCAGACAGACCGCCCGCGCGGACGCCAAACCCCCGCGTCAAGGGACAGTTAGCCGGTGACCGCGCGCACGCAGGTCACTGCCGGTCACAGGGTAGGTCGCCGTCGCCATCGCGCGCCTTTTTGTGATCTTGCTCCCCCTGGATGAGTGTTCCAGAGGGGCTGTGATCGTAGGCTGGGAGCGAGCACTAGACGGGCTGGCCGACTCGGTCGTTGTGCCGGATGGCTGGCGGTGAGGGCGAGGATTTCGTTGCAGGACGAGCGGGCAGGCGCCGCGACCTGACATCGGCGTCACCGCCGCTAGAGGACGCCCCACCTGAAGAACACCCGGCGCGAGATGACGCCATGGCCGATGTCGCTGCCGTTCCACAGCGTGACGTGCTGGCCCGGGCCGAGGTACGCACAGGCCTCGTCGTCGGGTACCTCGATGGTGGCGACGAACCCGCTGTCTCCGGGTTTGAGCGGCTGCTCATCGTCTCGGTAGATCACCGTCGGGAAGTACCTGCGCAAGGCGGGCTTGTCGAGACGGCTGCACCGGACCATGAGGGAGTGCGTTCCGCTCGGGTACTGCCTGGTGAGCCCATTCTGCCCGGCCGCGGCGAGGGTGATCAGGGCCCTGAACTTGAACAACCTCACACCGTGCACCTTCTCCCGGTGACGGGGAATGGCCGTGCCACCCGGCCGGAGGCTGGCCGAGGGCCGATGACCGGATCTGATCCGTCCGGTCGGGCAGCCAACAAGTATTGCTATGTACAATACTTCTCTATCGGAACATTCTCAAGGCCGCTCCCGGAACCGGCGGAACTGGCGCCCGAGATGGTGGAAGTGCTGCAGGCCGCCACGCGGGTGCTCACCGGCATCGCACTGCGGAGCATCGATATCCTTGACGGCGCGGTATCCGTGCGGCAGTTCCGGATGCTCGCGGTCCTGGCCGACCTCGGGCGGGCCCCGTCGGCCCACGTCGCCCGCGCGCTCGGGCTCGAGGCCTCGACGGTGACCCGGCTCGCCGACCGTCTGGTCGCCGCCGGTCATGTGGTCAGGGGCAGCGATCCGGGCCACCGCAGCGTGGTCACCCTGGAACTCACCGCCACCGGGCAGCATCTGGTCAGCCGGGTCGCAGCCTGGCGGCGCCGGGAACTGGCGCGCATCCTGGGACAGCTCCCGCCCGGTGACCGGATACGGCTAACCACCGGGCTGCGCACGTTCGTAGACGCTGCCGGCGAAGGATATGGAAGGGCCGGCCAGCCGCCCGAGTAGCAGACGGCCTGCGAGACAATCGAGGCCGCCGGCAGGCCGTTACAGCCGCCATGCTAGCGAGCCGGGATGTGCCCTCCGTGCTCACCGCGCGCCGTGCCGTCCGGGCTGAGGTCGGCGAGCCGCTTCAAGGCACCCAGGCCTCTCGAAACGGTGCCGTCGGTAAGCACCACCATGGGCACTATCGGCCGGTCCAGGCCGAGCCAGTCACTGCGCCATCGGTCCATGGTGGCCGTGGGCGGCGCCGCCGCGCAGCCGAGCTCGCGCAGCACAGCCGGATCGCCGATGTCGAGCCCCTTGACCCAGAAGGCGTCGAAGAGCGCAGCGCGGATCCGGGCCGCGTCACCGCCCGCTGTCGCCGAGTACCCCGCCACCGCGAGCGTTGTGTTGGGCTGCAGGGCCGGCCGCTTTGCCGGATACGACTCGCCGGTTCGCAGCAAGCCCCCGATCTCATCGAGTTCCCGGTCGAGCATCTCGGCCAGGTCCCCGGAGACCGGCAGTCCGGTCCCGGGGACGCCGGGGTCGTGGACGACCGCACGCCACTCCACATCGGCAGCGCCAAGTGCGGCCAGGCGATCTACCCGCCGGCTGGCCAGGAAGCTGTAGGGACAGCTGAACGATCCGTAGACGATGAGCCTCATGAGCACCTCCTGGCCGACCGCCGGACCGGAACCAGTGCACTGCCAGTATTTTAGCTAGTGTCATGAGTTACTAGTTCGCTAAATAATTGGGTCAAGGAATGCTTATGGATGGCATGTCCTAGCCGCGTGTGTGACCGGAAATCTCGCCACAGTTGCAGGCATGGCGAGAACGGGGCGACCGAAGGCCGACCTGATCAGCCGGGCGTCCCATCCTGTTTGGGTAGGTCCACTGCTTCTTGACCAGCCGCTGGTGCCAGGTCAACAGGATGCGCGGTGTCACACCCGTGTTGCCGAAGGTGCTTGGGCAGCAGCCGTGCCAGCGCGGCGATCACAGCGCGGCCTGCCCAGTCCGGCTGCGCGCGGACGAACTGGCGGCGCATGACCGCGACCTCGTGCCGCAGTACGAAGATCTCCACGTCCTTCGAAGCGTCCCTCCGCGCGAGGAGCGCCAGCCAGCCGAACAACCGCACCATGAGCAGATAGACCAGCCGGAAGAGCACAAACGCCGATGGTAGCGGCCCAGTTCAGAGGCCCTGCATGAGTTCTGGCACCCCACACGCGCGGTTCGCGGTGGAAACCCATGTGATGGCACCTGGGAACATGGATGCTGGCTTATTTGTTAGTGCCACGAACTGTAAGAGTTCCGTACCATAGGGATGAAGACATGAGCGACCCGGCCCCGGCCGCTGAGACCCTGGACGTGCAGACTGCGCAGGCGACCGTACTCACCCTGATGCGCCTTTTCCGGGCTCTGGAGCGGGTCGATACCGGCCTGACTCCCCAGCAGTACCGCATCCTGAAGCTGGTGGGCACCGGCGGCGAGCGTTCTGTCCGGCTGGCCGAGCGGCTGGCCGTCGCCAAGCCCACGCTAACCTCAACCGCTGACGGCCTGGTGGCTGCCGGCTATGCCCAGCGCGAGGCCGAGGCAGGCGACCGGCGGGTTGTGCGGCTGTGCCTGACGGCAGCTGGCCGCGCCGCCCTTGAGCGTGCCGACGCCGCCTATGCCGGCTGGCTCGGCCCGCTGCTCGGCGCGACCGGCGACACGGCCGGGGTGCTCAAGGCCATCAGCAACCTCGACGCGGCGATGGATGAGCGGTGCCGTGCTCGGCTAGCCAGGAAACCGGGGCTAGGGCTGGCATGACCGGTCGCGGACACGTGACGGCAGCGGGATCCAGCACGGCAGCGGGGGCCGGCGCTCGCGCCAGGGCGCAGGATGCCTGGCTCCGGCGGCTGGCGGGCTACTGCTGGCGGCACCGACGCCTCGAAATCATGGCGCTGGGCGGCTCGCTGGTGGCCACCCTCGTCCAGGCCGCGATCCCGCTGATCATGGCGTGGATCGTGGATAGCACCATCCTCACTCGCCAGCACCCGATCTGGCTCGGCGCCAGCTTGCTCATCGTGGCCGGGCTGGTCAGCTTCGCAGGCGTCTACACCAGGCGCTACCTGGGCGGGAAACTTTCGCTCGAGGTTCAGCACGACATGCGTACCGAGCTCTTCGAGTCGCTGTCCCGGCTAGACGGTGCACGCCAGGACCAGTTGCATACCGGCCAGATCGTCAGCCGCTCCATTTCCGACCTCAACATGGTCCAGAGCCTGCTCAACCAGGTGCCGATGCTGCTCGGCAACGGCCTGCTCTTCGTGCTGTCGATAGTCATCATGGCCTACCTGTCACCGCTGCTCACCCTGGTCGCCCTCGCGGTCGGGCCCGCGCTCTGGCTGATCGCGACCGCCTCGCGGCGCAAGCTCTTCCCCGCCAGCTGGGACGCACAGCAGAAGGCTGCGGAAGTCGCCGGGGTCGTCGACGGCGCGGTGACCGGCGTGCGCGTGGTCAAGGGCTTCGGGCAGGAAGAGCAGGAGATCGAGCGGCTGGAGGAGGCAAGCACCCGGCTGTACTCCGCCCGGGTGCGCGCCGTGCGGCTGATGGCCCGCTATAACCCCGCGCTGCAGGCCGTCCCGCTGTTCGGCCAGGTCGGGGTTCTCGCGCTGGGCGGCTGGCTGGCGCTGGGCGGCTCGATCAAGCTCGGCGTCTTCCTGGCCTTCTCCTTGTACATCGGGCAGATGGTGGGGCCCGTCCGCGCGCTGACCAGCCTCGTCACGATCGGCCAGGAGGCGCGGGCCAGCGTGATCCGGGTGTATGAGGTGATCGACTCGCGGCCCGTCGTCACCGAGAAGCTGGGCGCGGTGGTCCTGCCGCCGGGAACGCCCGACGTCGAGCTCGACGACGTCGCCTTCGGCTACCTGCCGTCACAGCCCGTGCTGCGGGGCCTGTCGCTGCATGTGCGGCCCGGCGAGACGCTCGCTGTTGTCGGCACCTCCGGTTCGGGCAAGTCGACGATCTCCCTGCTACTGCCCCGCTTCTACGACGTCAGGGGCGGCGCGATCCGGGTCGGCGGACAGGACGTCCGCGACCTGACCCTGGAGTCGCTGCGCGCCTCGATCGGGCTGGTGATGGAGGACAGCTTCTTGTTCTCCGATTCGATCCGCGCCAACATCAGCTACGGTCGGCCCGACGCGACACAGGAGCAGGTCGTCGCGGCGGCCAGGGCCGCGGCGGCCGACGAGTTCATCACCAACCTGCCCGACGGGTACGACACCGTGATCGGCGAGCAGGGCCTGACCCTGTCCGGCGGCCAGCGCCAGCGGGTCTCGCTCGCCAGGGCGCTGATCACTGACCCGGCCATCCTGATCCTGGACGACGCTACCTCCGCGATCGACGCGGGGGTCGAGGCGCAGATCCACGCGACCTTGCACCGGGTCATGGCCGGGCGCACCACGCTGCTTATCGCGCACCGGCGCTCAACGCTCCAGCTAGCCGACCGGATCGCCGTCCTGGACGAGGGGCAGCTGGCCGACGAGGGAACGCACGAGGAGCTGACCGCGCGCTGCGCCCTGTACCGGCTGCTGCTGGCCGGGCCGGGAGACGACGCCGAGGGCGTCGATGCCGGCGAGTTCGCCTATAACGAGAACACCCGCCGGGGCGAGCCCGCCGCCGGGCGGACGCCGACCTCAGGGGGCGTGACCCCGGCCCTGTGGGAGGCGGCCGAAGACCCGGCCGGGTCCGGGTCCGGGCCCGGGCGTGGCGTGAACGGCACTCAGCTGGCCCGCCTGGCAGGCTCGTCCATCGGCCGTGGCCTCGGCGCCGCCGCCCGTGGCGGTGGCCGCGGTGGCGGCGCGGGCGCGATGGGGGGCATGCTCGCGGGGATACCGCCGACGCCCGACCTGCTCGCCAAGGTCGACGCGCTGCCGCCGGCTGACGAGCTGCCCGGGGTCACCCGCGCGGATTCCCGCCGCGCGGATCCGCATTTCACGCTGCGCAGGCTGCTGCGGCCGATCGCGCTAGCGCTCATCGTCGGCCTGGTCCTTGACGGCCTCGACGCAGTAGCCGGCGTAGCCATGCCCGCGCTGGTGCGGGGCGGCGTCGACAACGGCGTCCTGGCCAAGGAATTCGGGCCCATCATCGTGGTATCGCTGATCGGGCTGGCGATCGTCAGCGCCGACTGGGTCATCAACGTGATCCAGACGAACGTGGTGGGCCGCAACGGCGAGCGGATGCTCTACACCCTGCGCGTGAAGATCTTCTCCCACCTTCAGCGGCTCGGCCTCGACTTCTACGAACATGAGTTGTCCGGCCGGATCATGACCCGCATGACGACGGACGTGGATGCGCTGTCCACGTTCCTGCAGACCGGGCTGATAACGATGGTCAACTCGGCCCTCACGTTCGTCGGTGTGCTGATCGCGCTGCTGGTCATCAACCTCCGGCTGGGCCTCATCCTGTTCACGATGATCCCGGTGCTCGCGGCGGCCACGCTGGTGTTCCGCGCGAAGTCTTCGAAAGCCTACAGCGATGCCCGCGAGAAGGTCAGCGTCGTCAACGCCGACCTGCAGGAGAACGTCACCGGGCTGCGCACCGCGCAGGCCTACCGCCGCGAGGGGCACAACCAGGAACATTTCGCTGAGCTGAGCGACAGCTACCGCCGGTCCCGGCTGCGGGCGCAGCGCTACATCGCGCTGTACTTCCCGTTCGTGCAGCTGCTGTCCACCGTGGCCGGCGCGCTCATCCTGTTTGCCGCCGCGGGCGAGGTGCATAACAAGACGCTGACCGCCGGCGGCCTCATCGCCTACCTGCTCTACATCGACCTGCTGTTCTCCCCGGTGCAGCAGCTCTCCCAGGTGTTCGACGGCTACCAGCAGGCCGCCGTCGGCCTGCGGCGGATCAAGGACCTGCTGCGGCGGCCGACCAGCACGCCGCAAGCGGACCGGCCGCGGCGCGCCGGGCGCCCGCGCGGCCAGATCGAGTTCCGTGACGTGCGGTTCAGGTACTCCGGGCAGCCGCAGGACGCGCTGGCGGGCGTGAACCTGGTCGTTCGGCCCGGCGAGACCGTGGCACTGGTCGGCCAGACCGGCGCGGGCAAGTCCACCATGGTCAAACTGGTCGCGCGGTACTACGACGTCACCTCGGGCCGCGTGCTCGTCGACGGCACGGACATCCGCGAGCTCGACCTGACCGGCTACCGGCATGCGCTCGGCGTGGTGCCGCAGGAGCCCCACTTGTTCCCCGGCACCATCGGGGACGCGATCGCCTACGGCCGCCCGGACGCTACGGACACCGACGTCGAGGCGGCGGCCCGGCAGGTGGGGGCGATCGAGATGATCGCGCGTATGCCCGGCGGATTCCGGCACGCGGTGGCCGAGCGGGGACGCAACCTGTCGGCCGGGCAGCGGCAGCTGATCGCCCTGGCCCGGGCCTACCTGGTGGACCCCGCCATCCTGCTGCTCGACGAGGCCACCGCTGCCCTCGACCTGGCGGCGGAGGCAGCGGTGAACCGCGCAACCGAGCGGCTCACGGCCAGACGCACCACCCTGGTGGTCGCGCACCGGCTGACCACCGCCGCGCGCGCCGACCGCATCGTCGTGATGGAGTCGGGCAAGATCGCCGAGGTCGGCAGCCACGCCGAACTGCTGGGGCGGGGCGGCAGCTACGCGGCCCTCTGGGCCGCGTTCGCCGGCGATGTCGAGCTGGCTGCCTGACCGGGTCCGGCCTGCTCGTGCAGGCCGACGTTCCCGGCGAGCAGGGACCGGAAGCTGATCGCAGTGCGGAGTGTAGCACTCGCGTACCGAAAAGCCGGAAGCCCGTAGTTGCGGACAGCCTCGCCTATAGGCCATTCTTCTCTTATCCGCCCAACAGCTCCGGGAGACACCGTGACGGAGGACCCGCGCGAGCACGGGCTCACAGCAGCAGACCTTCGAGCCGCCGCCGACCGGCTCTACCCTGCGGACGACCCGCGGCTGGTGCGGATCGAGTGGGCAAATGCGCAAGCCAGGTATGGCCAGATCCGCTCGCGCTTACGCAGCCTGGCTGACGCCCTCGAGGCGGGGACCAGCGAGCGGGGGAAAACCCAGTCCAGGCGAACTCAGCACGGCCATCGAAGGTAAACGCCTTCAAGCCAGGTCGCGGCCGAGGAACGAACCCTCTATCGCACGCCTGGCCGCTCCTGGCAAGACCCCGAAGGACACGCACAGCAAGGCCAAGATCTGAACGGCCTCGACGTGTTACATCCGCGTGGCCACCCTGTCCCCCGCCCGCGGCTGTTCAGGAACCTGCCCGGCCGGGGGCATGTCGAAGGCTCCACCTGTCCTGGTCCGTCCTGATGCTGTTCTCGATCGCGGTCGCCGGGGGGAAGTCCGGCACGCTGCTGGCTAGGCTGTTCAACTTCCACCGGCCCTACGAGGCGAACGTGCCGCTCGCAGGTTCCCGGCCGCGTGCGTGTCAGAATCAGCCTGATAGCCGGACGCTGTCGTCCTCGGTAGGGCTCGAGCCGGGTGCAAGGAGGAAGATGAACGGATCAGGCGGCGACGAGGCCCGCATCGTCGTAGGTATCGACGGGTCGGCGGGCTCCAAGGAGGCGCTCCGCTGGGCGGCCCAGCAGGCCAAGTCCACCGGAGCTGCCCTCGAGGTTGTCATCGCCTGGCACTACCCGGTGTGCTATGGCTGGGCGCCGGGCCCACAGGACTTCGACTTCGGCGAAGCCGCAGAGCAAGCCCTCACCGGTGCCATCGACGAGGTGCTGGGTTCTGATCGCCCGGCCTGGCTGCGGACGCGGGTGGCTGAAGGGAACGCGGCGCAGGTTCTGGTCGATGCGTCCGCTGACGCTGACCTGCTGGTGGTGGGCAGCCGCGGGTACGGGGCATTCGCTGACGCGCTACTCGGCTCGGTGAGCACCTACTGCGTCCATCACGCACGATGTCCCGTCACCGTCATCCGGCCGTCCGGGCGCGCCGCCGAGGCATCCGGGCACGAGCCTGCCCCGGCCTGACGCCCGACGCGGACGGGTGGCGCAGTCGTCTCAGGCGGTGGCGACGGCCCCGGCATCGGGCTCGCCCGTCGGCTTGAACGCGGTCCTGCACCGGCCGGATGGCCCCTGGGGTCCGGGGTCTCCCCGGATGATCTGCGCCACCGGCGGGCGCATCTGTGCTGCCGGGCCACGGGGCCGCGGGATTGCGCGTGTCACCCCGTGGGCGTGCCACCTTCAAGACCGGACAGCACGCGGCAGCCGTTCCGGATCACGATGATCTGACCGGGCTGGCGGCGACGTCGGGCTCGTAGCCCGCGCGCAGCAGGCCGTAGGTGACGGCCTCCTCCAGAGCCTGCCACGACGCGGCGATCACGTTTTCGTCCACGCCGACCGTGTTCCAGGTCGCGGAACCGTCCCCGGACTGGATCAGCACCCGCGTCACCGCGCCGGTGCCGTGCGAGTTCTCCAGGATGCGGACCTTGTAGTCGATGAGCTCCAGGCCGGCGAGTTCCGGGTAGAGCCGCCCGAGTGCCTGCCGTAGCGCCGTGTCGAGCGCGTTCACCGGCCCGTTGCCCTCCCCCGTCGCGAGGATCCGCTCCCCCTTGGCCACCAGCTTGACGGTGGCCTCGCTCACCTCGCCGCCGTCCGGGCGCCGCTCAACGATCACCCGCCAGGATTCGACGTCGAAGTGGCGCAGCCGCTGCGGATAGAGCACGTCCCGCAGCAGCAGCTCGAACGACGCGTCGGCGGCCTCGAACGTGTACCCGCGGGATTCGAGCTCCTTCACCCGCTCCACCACGACCCCGAGTATTTCGCGGTCACCGGACAGGTCGTAGCCCAGCTCGCGGCCCTTCAGCTCGATCGACGCCCGGCCGGCCATGTCGGAGACGATGAGCCGCATGTCGTTGCCGACGACCTCGGGATCGGTGTGCTGGTAGAGCATCGGGTCGACCTTGACGGCCGAGGCGTGCAGCCCGGCCTTGTGGGCGAAGGCGGAGATCCCGACGTACGGCTGGTGGGTGTTCGGGGTCACATTGGTGACCTCGCTGATCGCGTGCGCGATGCGGCTCATCTCCGGCAGGCACCCATCGGGCAGCACCTCGCGGCCCTTCTTCAGCTGCAAGGCTGCCACGACGCTGAACAGGTTCGCGTTGCCGCACCGCTCACCGTAGCCGTTGGCGGTGCCCTGCACGTGGGTGACGCCGGCGTCCACCGCCGTCAGGGTGTTGGCCACCGCGCAGGCGGCGTCATCGTGGCAGTGGATGCCGAGCCGTGCACCCGTCGCACCAGCCACGGCCGCGACCACCTCACCAAGCTGCGCCGGCAGCATGCCGCCGTTGGTGTCGCACAGTGCCACGACGTCGGCGCCCGCCTCGGCGGCGACCCGCACCACTTCAAGCGCGTAGGCCGGGTTGGCGTGGTAGCCGTCGAAGAAATGCTCCGCGTCGAGGAACACCCGCTGGCCTTCCGCGCGCAGGTGAGCGACGGTGTCGCGGATCATCGCGAGGTTCTCCGCCAGGGTGGTGCGGAGGGCCAAGTCGACGTGCCGGTCGTGACTCTTGGCGACAAGAGTCACGACCGGCGCGCCGGATTCGCGCAGCGCGGCGACCGTTGGGTCGTCGGCCGCCTTGGCGCCGGGCCGGCGGGTCGCGCCGAACGCGGCGAGCTGCGCGTGCTTGAGGTCAAGCTCGGTCCGTGCGAGCTGGAAGAATTCCGTGTCCTTGGGGTTGGCGCCCGGCCATCCGCCCTCGATGAAACCGGCGCCGAGCTGATCGAGCTGGCGCGCGATGGCCAGCTTGTCGGCGACGGTCAGGTTCAGGCCCTCTTGCTGCGCGCCATCGCGCAGCGTCGTGTCGTAGACGTGAAACGCGTCGTCGAGCATCGGCTTTGTCATCCCTTCGAGTTCCCGCAGTCCTGGCGTGCGACGGCCATCCGCAAAACAAAAGACCTCTCGCGGGGTGCGAGAGGTCTGCGCGCCGACGGTGCCGGGCCTGCTGAACGCTTCCGTGTGAGCGATTCGTGCTGTGGCCCTACGTACCGGCGCGCCTGCGGATAATGATCCGGCCAGACGCCATATGCACAGTCTGCCAGATCCACCGCCGCTTGGCACATCCGTCTCACCATACGAGACGGGCAACGGCCGCGGCCGGCGGCGGAGGCACAGATTGCGGACCTTCGCCCCTGGCTCGGCACCCGGGTCGGTGACTTTATGGAGTCATGGACGTCCGGTCGGGCAGCTTGCCGCAATCCGCAGCCGAGCCGGAGGAGTCCTGTGTCCTTGATCCTGAGCGGCCATGCCGGGCTTGCCAGGCACCGTCCCCCCGTGACTGCCCCTACCTGTATCTGCTGGGCGACACCGGCCGGAGTTGATCCTCAGCTCGCACGGTAATGATCGCGGGGCCGGTTGTGTGCCTGATGGGTCTGGGCGAGGTGGTGTTGCAGTCGCGCGTGCCGGAACTGGTACACCCCGCCTGATTGGCGCAGCACGCCGCGGCGGTGCGCGTCGGCCAGGAAGGCCATCAGCTGCCAGGGGAGGTGGCCCCGCAGGGCGAGCCAGGTTCGGCTGAAGGTATAGGTGCCCCACGCCCTGGGCAGCATCGTCGCCGCCGCAACGCCGCATCCGAACGTGATCCCATACGAGAGCCCGGGGCGCAGGCCGGTTACGTGTGCGGGACCATCGGCCAGGGCACCCACGATCGTCACCGCGAGTGCGTACGAAATCGCGCCCACCCGCCCGTACGAGAGGCCTCCTATCAGCGCGCCGGCCGCCAGGCCCATCAGGGCGGCGACAACGATCTCCGCGGCCCTGCCGGGGATCCTGACCGTGGGAGCGCCCGCATAACCGACGGTGAGCCCACCGACCGTGCCGAAGGCGAGCGCCGTCGCGAGCGCGAACGCGAGCGTTGCCGTCCGGTCCTGGCGGAGCACCTCTTTCGGGCTGGGCACGGTGGCGATGACGGTCGGCCGGTGCAGCCAGACGTGTGATCCGAGGGCCAGCGCGCAGGCGAGGCCGGACAGCAGGGCGCCGTCGAGCCCCAGCCCGACGGCGAAGGCGAAGGCGGCACCGATGACGAACCCCCCGGTTAAGCGGCGAAGGTAGGGGGACGCGGCGCCGCGAAATTGGATCTGTGCGTGCGAGGGTTCCCGCCGCGAGCCCAGCCCGAAGGACAGCCCACCGGCCAGGCCGAACACGAGCCCGTTGATGAGGGCGTAGCCGAGGGCGTAGGGCGACCCGGTTGCGGGGCCGCCGCCGCTCAACCAGCCCGCGAGCCCGAACACCAGCAGGCTTCCGGCCCCGGCGATGAGCCCGCAGGTGAGGGGGGATGTGGTGGCGCCCAGCTGCCACACGGCCAGGTCGCGGGTGCCGAGCCGGTCCAGATGCCAGGCGATGCAGCCCAGCCAGTGCTGAGCTTCCGCCGGGTCCCACCGCCGGTGCCGGCGGCCGGAGTACTCGCGGGGCGGGCCCTGGTAAGCGGCGGGGGTGAACGCGTCAAGGAGGTGATCCTGCAGGGCCACAGCGCTATCGAACCTGTCAGTGCCGAGCAGGTCGGCCGGGTTGTGGCCTGGAGTGTCACTGTAGACGGCGCGGGCGAGGCTGACCATCAGCGGCGTGGACAGGACCTGTCGCAGCGTCCTGGACGCGCGGTCGGCTGGGTGGTCACGGAGGTGAGCCAGGACCGGATCCCACCCGGTGGTCAGGTGCCCGTCGGCGACAGTGAGCCGGGCCGTGCGGGGAAGATACTCGTTCAGGTCGGCCAGGCTGAGATCGTCGAGCGCTATGCCAGCGGCGGCGGACAGCACGTCGGTGGCCGTGGTGGCGGCGGCGTATTCATCGGGCCGGCTCGTCAGCAGCAGCGCCATCGTGGTGGCGTTCAGCGCCTGCAACGCGGCACCGCGCAGGTCGTCGGCGATCTCGTCGAAACCATCCAGGACGGGCAGGATGCGGCCGGCGCCGACCAGGTCAGCGGCCAGGCTCGACCCAGCGGGGCCAGCCACGGCCAGGGCCGGGTACTCGCGCTCCAGCTGGTGGGTGAGCCAACTGCGCAGTGAGGTGATCGCCGGGTTCCATGGCCCGACGCTGAAGAGTACCGGCACGGGGTCGGCCCCGCCGCGGGTGGCGATCATGTCCAGGACGAAACGAAGGGCGACGATCGTCTTGCCGGCCCCAGCGCGTCCGAGCACGACCAGCCGCCCGGACGGTAACTGCCGGTAGACATCGGCGATCCGGTCCAGCCGGCCCGTCACTGCCAGCGGGCCAGGGCTTGTCCCGGCCGGGGCACGGCGGATGTTCGCCCAATGATCCACCAGTTGTGGCGCCGCCGGATGCCAGTGCACCGGTAGCGGGAACGGATCATGTATCCGCCGCCGCTCCTCCTCTTCGTGCCACTGCGCGCCTACCGCCACGGCGAGCTGGGCAGCCGCCTCATCCAGCTCGATCCTGCCGTCCAGGGATCGGCGGGTGCTGGCGGCGGGGCCGTTCACGTCGCCGCGGGCTGGCTGCGGTTGATCTGGCTGCCCGATGCTGCAAGCGGTCGATTCGACGTCGGCGCGCCCCTGGAAGACGCCGTCGGCCGCTGATGGGAACGTTGTCCCGCCCGCACCGGCCGCCGCGCCAGGGGCATCGCCGGACCCGGGCGTTCTTGAGGTGATCATGCCCGCGACCGCGGGTGGTGGCAAGGCGGTGCCGGTGTCTGGCCCGCTCAGCTGGGCGAGGATGTCGCCGAGGCTGGGCCTGCCGGCGGGGTTCCTGGTCAGGCAGGCGCTGATCAAGCCCCGCAGCCCGTGCCCCTCGGGCATCTCGCGCAGATCGGGTTGCTCGCTGGTGATGCGGTAGACGACGGTGGCGATCGATTCGGCATCGAAGGGGCTCTGGCCGGTAGCGGCGAAGGTCAGCACGCAGCCGAGGGAGAAGACATCGCTGGCGGGCGAGACGGGTTGCCCGCGAACCTGCTCGGGGGACATGTAGGCGTAGGTGCCGAGGACAGCACCGGTTTCGGTCATGGCGCTGGCGTCCAGGGTGCGAGCGAGGCCGAAGTCGATAATCCGGGGCCCATCGGCGGCCAGGATCACATTGGCGGGTTTCAGGTCGCGGTGCGCCAGCCCGCAGGCATGGATGGCGGCCAGTCCTTCGGCCAGCCCGGCGCCCAGCGTGCGCACCTCGTCGACGGTCAGCGGGCCGCGCTCGGTGACGGCGTCGCGCAGGGACGGGCCAGGGATGTAGGCGGTGACCATCCACGGCGGGTCGGCATGAGGCTCGGCGTCGACGACCAGTGCGGTGTGGAAGCCGCTCACCCGCTTGGCGGCCTCCACCTCCCGGCTGAACCGGCTGCGGAACAACCCGCTATCGGCGTGTTCGGGGCGGATGAGTTTCACCGCGACCGGGCGACCGCCGGGAGAACGGCCCAAAAACACCTGGCCCATGCCGCCCGCGCCCAGCCGGCCCAGCAACCGGTAGCCGCCGACCTCGCCCGGGTCATCCGGCTTAAGGGGATCCACCGGCGCTCACCTGTCGTCGGAAGGGAACCGGGACTGCGGCGGCGGCGAGGCCGCGGCCGTGCACCGGCACGCATCTGCCCCGCGCCCCCGGCGACCGGATACCCACCCCGGACGGCTCCGCGCGGTGTCCTGGCGCCAGGTCAGACGGCCTGAGGTCGTAGCCGACGCCGGCGACCGAGTGCATAGCGACGATTATCCGCCGTGCCCCGGACGCGCGCCCCCGAACCGGCCAGGACGTGCGGAATCCCGCGCGGTGCGCGGCGCCCCCCCGACCAGCGAGTGCCACCTCGAAAGCACGACGAGCCCGCGACGTGGTTCTCGTCACCCGCGGGCGAAGTCCGCAGGGCGGGCGCGCCAGCCCGCGCAGCCGTTCGGGATCATGTTTTTCCCAGTCAGCAGATCTTGTGGATCCAGCCGTATGGGTCGGGCCGCTGCCCGTACTGGATGCCGAGCAGTTCCTCACGGAGGCGCAACGTGACAGGTCCGGGGTCACCGTTGCCAACCACCCACTCGCCCGCGGCCGACCGTACCCGGCCGACCGGCGTGATCACCGCGGCGGTGCCGCACGCGAACACCTCCGTGAGCTCGCCCGACTCGCACTGCGCACGCCACTGCGGGACGGAGATCCGCCCCTCCTCGGTGGGGACTCCCATGTCGGGCGCGAGCTTGAGCAGCGAGTCGCGGGTGATGCCTGGCAGCAGCGCCCCGGTCAGGGCCGGCGTGACCAGGCGCGTCTGCGCCCCCGAGTGGTAGCCGAAGAACAGGTTCATCCCGCCCATCTCCTCGACCCACTGGTGTTCCACCGCGTCCAGCCAGACGACCTGGTCACAGTCGTGTTCGCAGGGCCTGGCTCTGGCCCGCGAACGCCGCCGCATAGTTGCCACCGCACTTCGCCTCGCCGGTGCCGCCAGGTGTGGCCCGGGTGTAGTCCTCGGTAAGCCATACCGTGACCGGCCGGACGCCACCTGAGAAGTACGCGGCGGCAGGCGATGCGATCACCAGGAACAGGTAGGACGAGGACGGGAAGTTGACGCCGAGGCCCCGCTGGGTGGCGATCATGAACGGCCGAAGGTACAGGCTGTTGCCCGGGGTCGCGGGCACCCAGTCGCGATCATGGGAGACGAGCAGGTCGATCGACCGCACGAACAACTCCTCCGGCAACTCCGGCATCGCCATCCGCTGGGCCGTGCGCCTGAATCTCGCCGCGTTCGCCTGTGGCCGGAACGTCACGATTGATCCGTCCGCCCGCCGGTACGCCTTGAGCCCTTCGAAGATTTCCTGGGCATAGTGCAGGACGGCGGTGGCCGGGTCGAGGGTGAGCGGTCCGTATGGCTTGAGCTTCGCGTTGTGCCAGCCGCGGTCCTCCGTCCACTGAATCGTGACCATGTGATCGGTGAAGATCTGCCCGAAACCCGGCGCGGCGAGCATTTCGCCGCGCCGGGCCGATGGCACCGTGTCACCGGCACGGACGGACGTCGAAAGTGAGTTCGGTCTTTGGCTCGGTTGTCATCGCAGTTCTCCTCTTACCCGGCAGCCACCGGGAGCACGGCGGCGTTGCCGGACCCGCACCCCCATCTTGCCGCGCGCGAACGGGATCGGCCTCCTATGTCACAGCTTTCCGCCGTGGGGCGCTCCCGGAGGACCAGCCGCTTTCCGTCGATGAGCCCGGCTTCCGATGAGGATGCGGCAAGCGCGCCCTAGGAGGCTACTCGTGCCGCGATGTCATCACCGATCTCGGGCGTCGAGCGGGTGGCCCATGCACCCTGGCGCTCCAGCAGGTCATCGGCGACAGCCTGCTCGATCCGCGCCGCCTCGGCCGGCAGCCTCATGTGATCGAGGAGCAACGCGGCCGACAGGATCGCCGCGGTGGGATCGGCCTGGTACCGGCCCGCGATGTCGGGGGCGCTGCCGTGCACCGGCTCGAACATGGCCGGCGAGACCCGCTCCGGGTTGATATTGCCGCTCGCGGCCAGGCCCATGCCGCCGGCAACGGCGGCACCGAGGTCGGTAAGGATGTCGCCGAACAGGTTGTCGGTCAGCACGACGTCGAACCGCTGCGGCTGGCTGACGAAGAACATGGCCGCCGCGTCCACGTGACAGTAGTCCACTGTGACCGCGGGGAATTCCTTGGCTAGCGCGTCCACGGTGCGGGACCACAGGTCGCCCGCGTGGGTGAGCACGTTCGTCTTGTGCACCAGGGTGAGCTTCTTACGCGGCCGCGCCATGGCGCGCTCGAACGCATGCCGCGCCACGCGCGCCGTCCCGTAAGCGGTGTTCACGCTCTCCTCGGTCGCGACCTCGGCGGGAGTGCCCTTGCGCAGCACGCCGCCCGCGCCCGCGTAAGGGCCCTCGGTGCCCTCCCGCACGACCAGCATGTCCAGTGATTCGGGCCGAACGCCGGCCAGCGGGGTGGCGACTCCGGCATAGAGCCGGACCGGGCGCAGGTTCACGTAATGATCCAGTTCGAAGCGCAGCCGCAGCAACAGCCCGCGCTCCAGGATTCCGCTCGGGACCGTCGGATCCCCGACCGCGCCAAGCAAGATCACATCGTGCGCGCGGATCTCCTCGAGGACGGCGTCCGGCAACACCTCACCGGTGCGGTGCCAGCGCGTGGCACCGAGATCGTAGGTGGTGACGCCGAACGTCACGCCCGGCGCCGCGGCTGTCAGCACCTTCAGGGCCTCGGCCACGACCTCGGGCCCGATCCCGTCGCCCGGGATCACAGCAAGCCGGATATTACGCGATGCCATGCGGGTACCTTACTGGCCCAGGCCGCCGCAGCGGCGGGCGTGCGACTCTCACAGAACTGTCACGGGACGGTCAAGCGTCACGGGACGATCACAGGCCGTCGTACGCGTTCGCGTCGCCTCCGTTGTCGCGCCGGTCGAGCGCGACCTGGACCGCCGCGTGCACGGCCTCGCTGGCTTCGTCGGCGGCGTCGGCGGGCTGGTCCCACGGATACATGTCGTACATCGGAAAGTCTCCTGGTGTGGCTTCATCATCATGGTCATGGGGCTTGGCGGGACTTATTCGGAGTTCGCCGAAGTCCTGCGGAAGTTTCCTGGAACCTCGTGGCACCCCGGGCCAGCACCTCTTCCCGTAGCGGGCGCTGGCCTGCCCTGTCAGGCCCCGCTACGGCAGCGAATGATGAGTACCTGCCACATACCATTAACTCTATTACCCACTGGTAGCATCGTCGTTATACTCAGGCATGATGTATCTCACTATGCGAGAAACCTGAGGAAGATGGCGGCCAGCAGGCTGGGGTTCAGCTGTCAGCGGTCATCGAGCGCCACCGGTCATTCGAGATCGTCGAGCTCACCGGTCATCGAGATCGACACTACTACCTACCTCCGCGCCGATCGCCACCGTGATCTCGTCAAGCAACGCCGACGGCACCGCCGAGTCGACGGTCAGCACGATCAGCGCGCTGCCGCCCATGGCATCCCTGCACACCTGCATGCCGGCGATGTTGATGCCCTGGCCGCCGAGGATCTGGCCGACCAGGCCAATTATCCCGGGCCGGTCGGTGTAGGTGAGGAACGACCATGTGCGCGGCCGCCGCGATCTCCATATCGAAGCCGTTGACCTCGACAAGCTTTTCGATATGCCGCGGCCCGGAGAGCGTGCCGGATACCGAGGTCACCCGGCCGTCCGCCATGGTCCCCCGGAGCGAGATCACATTCCGCCAGTCCGGGCTGTCGGCCTCGGTCCGCAGGCTCACCTCGACGCCGCGGTCGGCGGCGAGGAGCGGCGCGTTCACGTACGTCACCGGGTCAGTGACCACATCGCTGAAGACGCCCTTGAGCGCGGCGAGCTGAAGCACCCGCACGTCAAGGGCGGCGATCTCGCCGCGCGCCTCGACGCTGAGCGCCACCGCCACGCCGCCAGCGAGCGCCGTGAAGATCCGGCCGAGTTTTTCCGCGAGCGGCAGGCCCGGCTTGAGGTCCTCGGCGACGGCGCCGCCGTCGACGTTCACCGCGTCGGGCACGAACTCACCAGCAAGCGCCAGCTTCACCGACCGGGCGACCTGCGTGCCCGCCTTCTCCTGGGCCTCGTGCGTGCTCGCGCCCAGGTGCGGGGTGGCCACCACGGCGTCGAATGCGAACAGCGGGCTGTCGGTGCACGGCTCGCTGCGGTACACGTCGATCCCGGCACCCGCGACCCGGCCCTCCTTGAGCGCCGCGGCGAGGGCGTGCTCGTCGACGATTCCGCCCCGGGCCGCGTTGACGATCCTGACATCCGGCTTAACCAGGTGCAGTTCCCGGTCGCCGATGAGCCCGACCGTCTCGGCGTTGCGCGGCAGGTGCACCGTGATGAAGTCGGCCTCGGCGAGCAGTTCGTCGAGGCTCAGCATCCGCACCCCGATCTGGGCCGCGCGGGCGGTGGGGACGTAGGGGTCGTAGGCGACTACCCGCATGCCAAATGCCGACAGCCGCTGCGCGACGAGCATGCCGATACGGCCCAGGCCAAGAATGCCGGCGACCTTGTCTTGCAGTTCCACGCCGGTGAACTTGGAGCGCTTCCATTCGCCGGCTTTGAGCGAGTTCGCGGCCTGCGGGATGTGGCGCGCGGTCGCCAGCACCAGCGCCACCGCGTGCTCGGCCGCGCTCACGATGTTGGAGGTGGGCGCGTTCACGACCATCACCCCCGCCTTGGTCGCGGCCTCGACATCGACGTTGTCGAGGCCGACCCCGGCCCGCGCGACGACCCGCAGCTTGGGCGCCGCGCGCCAGCGCCTCGGCATCGACCTTGGTCGCGCTGCGCACGATCAGCGCATCCACCTCAGCGAGCGCGGGAAGCAGCGCGCTGCGGTCGGCACCGTCCGCGTAACGCACCTCGAAGTCGGATTCGAGCAGGGCGATTCCGGCCGGTGAGAGCTCTTCTGCGACTAGAACGATGGGCTTGGGCACTTCTGTGACCCTTCAGATCCGGGGGGTAGTGGTTTGGGACAGGAGTCTACTTACTTGTGAAGATATTCACGAGCGTTCGACAATCAACCACCGCGTCCATGAGCCGTACGTATGGGGCTTCTGATGCTCATGATACCTTTGTGGTTACTACGCGCGCTCCGGGCGCGGGACTCGAGGACCGCGCCCGCCGGGCAGCGTACCAACCCGACCCGCCGGGCACCCGGGCCGCGCAGCCGGGCAGCCGGGCAGACCGGGCCGCGCCGCATACCTGGCCGCGCCGCATACTTGGCCGAGCCGCCGGACCCGGCCATGCCGCCAGGCCGGGCCATGCCCGGGCCGGGCCATGCCGCCGGACCGGTGCGCCGGGTGAGGCGGGCAGCGACGCGGGTCAGGCGTTCGGGTCCAGCCAGCTCATCAGCGGGCGCAGCTGCGCGCCGACCTGCTCGATGTGCTCGGCCTGCTCGGCTTCGCGGCGCTTGGTGAAGTTCGGGCGGCCGCCGTCGAACTCGTCGACCAGCTCGCGCGTGAACGATCCGTCGCGGACCTCGGCGAGAATCCGGCGCATCTCCTCACGGGTCTGCTCGTTGATCACCCGTGGCCCGCGCGTGTAACCGCCGAACTCGGCGGTGTCGGACACCGACCAGTACATCTTCGAGATGCCGCCCTCGTACATCAGGTCGACGATCAGTTTCATCTCGTGCAGGCATTCGAAGTACGCGACCTCGGGCTGGTAACCGGCCTCTACCAGTGTGCTGAACCCGGCCTTGATCAGTTCCGAGATACCGCCGCAGAGAACGGCCTGCTCACCGAACAGGTCTGTCTCCGTCTCCTCCGCGAAGGTGGTCTTGAGCGCGCCCGCGCGGGTGCCGCCGATCCCCTTGGCGTAAGAGAGCGTGAGCGGCCACGCGCCACCGGAGGCGTCACGCTCGACGGCGACGAGGACGGGCACTCCCCTGCCCTCGCTGAACTGGCGGCGCACCAGATGCCCGGGGCCCTTCGGCGCCACCATGCACACGTCCACGCCGGGCGGCGGCGTGATGAGGCCGTAGCGGATGTTCAGGCCGTGAGCGAAGAACAGCGCGTCGCCGTCACCGAGGGTCGGTGCGATGGCCTCCGCGTACAGCGAGCGCTGCACCGTGTCGGGCGCCAGAACCATGATCACGTCGGCTTCCTCGCATGCCCGCGCGGGCGTGGTGACCGCAAGCCCTTCGCTGTCGGCCTTCTCCCGGCTCGCCGAGCCGTCGGGAAGGCCCACCCGCACGTCCACCCCGGAGTCGCGGAGCGAGAGCGCGTGCGCATGCCCCTGGCTGCCGTACCCGAGAACCGCAACCCTGCGCTGCTGAAGCACGCCCAGGTCGGCACCGTCGTCGTAGATGATCTCTGCCACTGCTGGCTTCTCCTTGCTGTCTGCTCTGTCGTTGCTGGCCTGCGTCACGCCGGTCAGCCGTTAGGGCGGCGCTGGCCCGCGGGGGTCCAGGGGCCGGCCCCGGCCCCGCATGGTCCCCGCCGACCCGCTGGTGGTTCGCGCCGCGGCAGTCGTTGCGGAACATGTTCCATAACGGTGGCCGGGCTGTCACGCGGTCCGCTCGGTGGCGCGCGCTCCGTCGCCCACGGGCCGCAGCGACCGGTCGCGTGATCGAGCGCGTGCCACGCCCGATGCCCACCATGCCGGACTGCACGAGCTCCTTGATCCCAAACGGCTCGAGCACGCGCACCAGCGCGTCCAGCTTGTCCCTGTTGCCCGTCGCCTCGACCGTGACCGCGTCGGGGGCGACGTCCACGACCTTGGCACGGAAGAGCTCGATCGTCTCGAGGACATGAGATCGTGCCTCGGTGTCCGCGCGGACCTTGACCAGCATCAGCTCCCGCTGCACCGAGGCGGCCGGGTCCAATTCGACGATCTTCAGCACATTCACCAGCTTGTTGAGCTGCTTGGTGACCTGTTCAAGCGGATGCTCCGCGCAGTTGACCACGATCGTCATCCGGGAGATCTCATCGTGCTCGGTCGGCCCGACGGCCAGTGCGTCGATGTTGAAGCCCCGGCGCGAGAACAACCCGGCGATCCGGACGAGCACACCAGGTTTGTTCTCCACCAGCACCGACAGCGTGTGCGTGCTCATGATCGGCTCCTTTTCTCGTTGCCTGCGCGGGCCGGGCGGGCGGCGCGGCAGGAAACCTGCGCGGCGGTCATTCTGTGCGGTCCCAGTCGGGCGCCATGTCACGGGCGAACTGGATGTCGTCGTTGCTCGTCCCGGCTGGCACCATCGGCCACACCATCGCGTCCTGGTGCACCACGAAGTCGATGACGACCGGGCGGTCGTCGGTCTTGGCGGCGGTCTCGATCACGTGGTCAACGTCCTCGGCTCGCTCGCAGCGCAGGCCGGCGCAGCCGTAGGCCTCCGCCAGCTTGACGAAGTCCGGGATGCGAGTCCCGCGCGGACCAAGATCAGTGTTCGAGTAGCGCTTGTTGTAGAAGAGCGTCTGCCACTGCCGCACCATGCCGAGGTTCCCGTTGTTGATGACGGCCACCTTGATCGGGATTCCTTCCAGCGCACAGGTCGCGAGCTCCTGGTTGGTCATCTGGAAGCAGCCGTCGCCGTCGATCGCCCACACCTGCGCGTCCGGGCGGCCAACCTTCGCCCCCATCGCGGCGGGCACCGCGTACCCCATGGTGCCGAGACCGCCGGAGTTGAGCCACGTGTCCGGGTGCTGGTACGAGATGAACTGCGCCGCCCACATCTGGTGCTGGCCCACGCCGGCGACGAACACCGCGTCGGGACCTGCGAGCTTCCCGATCCGCTCGATCACGTACTGCGGCGCCAGGGAGCCGTCCGGGGGCTGCTCGTAGCCGAGCGGATAGGTGGTCCGCATGGCGTCGAGCTGTGCCCACCAGGCGTCGTAGTCGCCCTTGCGCCCGGACGCGTGCTCGCTGGCGACCGCCGCCGCCAGGTCAGCGATCACCTCGCGGCAGTCCCCGACGATCGGCACGTCGGCGCGGCGGTTCTTGGAGATCTCGGCCGGATCGATGTCGGCGTGGACGATCGCGGCATCGGGTGCGAACGAGGCGAGCTTGCCCGTCACCCGGTCGTCGAACCTCGCACCGAGCGCCACGATCAGATCCGCCTTCTGCAGGGCCCCCACCGCGGTGACGGTGCCATGCATGCCGGGCATGCCGAGGTGCTGACGGTGGCTGTCGGGGAATGCCCCGCGCGCCATCAGCGTAGTGACCACCGGAGCGCCGGTGAGCTGCGCAAGCTCGGCAAGCTGCGTCGAGGCACGGGCCTTCAGCACCCCGCCGCCGACGAGCAGCACCGGCCGGCGCGCTGCCACGATCATCCGGGCGGCCTCCCGCACCTGCTTGGAGTGCGGCCGGCTGACCGGGCGGTAGCCAGGCAGGTCGAATGGCACCGGCCATTCGAACTCGGTCGTCGCCTGCAGCGCGTCCTTGGCGATGTCGACCAGCACCGGTCCGGGGCGACCGGTCGAGGCCAGGTGGAAGGCCTCGCCGATGGTGCGGGCGATGTCACCGGGCTTGGTGACGAGGAAGTTGTGCTTGGTGATCGGCAGCGTGATCCCCGAGATGTCCGCTTCCTGGAAGCCGTCGGTGCCGATCAACGGGGTCGGCACCTGGCCGGTGATGGCCACCACCGGCACCGAGTCCATGTACGCGTCGGCGATCGGGGTCACCAGGTTCGTCGCACCGGGCCCCGATGTTGCCATGCACACGCCCGGACGCCCGGTGGCGAGGGCATAGCCCGAGGCGGCATGCCCGGCGCCCTGCTCGTGCCTGACGAGCACGTGCCGCAGCTTCACCGAGTCGAACAGGGGGTCGTAGGCCGGCAGGATGGCACCTCCCGGGATGCCGAATACAACGTCGACACCGGAATTCTCCAGCGCGCGGACGAGTGCCTCGGCGCCTGTTATCCGGGGACCCGGGCCCGGACCCGTGGACGGCGCAGACGGCGCAGACGGCGGCGTCGGTGTCGTGTGCTCGGTCATCGGCTGGCTTCCTCTTTCTGGCTTAGCGGGGGTGACACTGGGCGGCACTTGGGTGGTACTGCGTGGCACTTGTGTGGTATCGGGCGGCGGTCGAGCGGGGGCGGGCAACAAAAAACCCCTCGCGCCGAAGGCGATCGAGGGGAACGCGCAGGCCTGTACGTAGATCAGCGGCCTGCGCGCCGACCAAGTACGAGAATTGCGTTGCGTTTCACGTCCCTAACGATGACGGACCCACCGCCGGGCGTCAACTTGATCAACACGTTTGTCTCATATTCTGAGATGCGGCCTTCGGGCTTGTCTTCAAGCTCACCTGGTGCCCAGGTCCAGGCGGCTCCGCAGGCGGCGGGCGCGCAGGCGGGGCTGGCAGGCTACGAGACCACCGCAGGGGGCGCAACTGGTCCTGGACGCCGTCCGGGACTCCGGCGGGCGCGCCTGGCCGCGGCCGCGCTTGGGCAGTCGTCTGGACCGCTCAGGAGGCGGAGGCTGGTGTCATGCCCTGCTCGGCCACGTCTGAGCCACACCCGCCGACGCTCGTCCTGATCATGGCTTCCACGCCCGGCGCCGCCATCGGGCGCGCGACCAGGTAACCCTGGCCGCTCGCGCACCCCATCTCGCGCAGCAACTCGAGCTGGCGGGGGTGCTCGATCCCCTCCGCCACGACGGTCAGGCCCAGGTCATGGCCGAGCCGGACGATCGTATGGGTCAGCAGGGTGAGCGTCTCGTCCGTGCCCACGCCCGACACGAACGAAGGATCAACCTTGATGATGTCCACCGGCAGCTGACGCAGGTTCCCGAGTGAGGCGTAGCCGGTGCCGAAGTCGTCGATCGCGACGCGCACCCCATGACGCCGCAGTTCCGACAGCCGCCGCGCGGTCTCGCCCCGGTGCGTGACAAGTACCTGCTCGGCGACCTCGGCGGTGAGCGCACTGGCCGGAAGGTCGGCGCTCGCGAGCGCGGCGAGCACCGATTCGACGAAGCCGGGCGCGCCGATCTGCCGCCCCGAGAAATTCACGGACATACTGATGCCCCAGGACGAGCGGTGCCATTGCGCGAGTTGCCGGCAGGCTTCACGCAGCACCCAGTCGCCGAGCGGCACGATGAGCCCGGACTCCTCGGCGATGCCGAGGAACTCCACGGGCGGCACCGATTCATCGCCGCGCCACCAGCGGACCAGGGCTTCCACGCCGGTGACCCTTGAGGTGGCGAGCTCGACGATCGGCTGGAACTCCATGGCGAGCCGATTTTCGGTCACTGCCCGCTGCAAGTCGCTGGTGAGTTCGAGCCGGCGGACGATGTCGGCATGCATGTGCGCGGCGAAGATCTCGACGAGGCCGCCGCCGAGGCTTTTCGCCCGTGATGTCGCGACGTCCGCGTTGCGCATGACTTCTCCGGCTGAGCTCTCACCAGCCAGAGCCACACCGACGCTCGCCGTGAGCGCGATGTTACGGTCCGACACGCCGAACGGCTCCGCGCAGATACACCGGGCAAGGTGCTCGGCGAGGTCGACTACCTCCCTGGCGCCCGCGCGGGCTTCCACAAGGATCGCGAACTCGTCACCACCCCAGCGCGCGAGCGTGTGCTGGGGTGGAACGACCGCACGCAGCCTGCCTGCCGCCTGGATGAGGAGCAGGTCCCCAGCCGCGTGGCCAACCGAATCCTTCACCGCGGTGAAGCCGTCCAGGTGCAGGAACACCACCGCTACCTGAACTCCCGCGAGCTCGCCGGAGAGATCACTGGCGGCACAGGCGATCGCAGCGGTCCCACTCCCCTCGCTCCGCACCGCCTCCGCGGTTCCCTCGGTCCTCGCGGTTCCCTCGGTCCTCGCGGTTCCCTCGGTCCTCGCGGTTCCCTCGGTCCTCGCGGTCCTCCCCTCGGTCCTCGGTCCTCTCGGTTTCCCCGCGGTCCCGCCCGTGATCACAATGATCACGGTGCCCGCGGCGGCCGAGAACGTCGGCGACACGCTCCTCGAAGTAGGCGCGGTTCGGCAGGCCCGTCAGCCGATCATGGAAGGTCAGGTGGGTCACCTGCTGGCGCAGCGCTACCTGGTCGCTCACGTCCCGCGCGGTGACAAGCAACTGACCAGGCTCGCCGGGCTGCTCGTAGCGCGACACCGTGCACTCGATGTGACGCCAGGTGCCATCGGCGGCCAGCACCCGGCACGCGAAGCGCACGGTGTGCTCGCCCGGGACGTCAACGCCGGTATCCGAATCATCGCCAGCGCCGCTGCCACCATCACCGCCGCGTCCACTAACGGCGCGGCTGCCACCAAGGGCGCGGCCATTACCATTGACAGCGGCGTTACCGCGGGCACCGAGGTCACCATGGGCGCCTACGTCATCGTGGGCATCGGGGTCGACACGGCCACCGTCGTCGCCACGGCCACCACCAAGGTCGTCGACGTGGCTGCAGATCCGCTGGATCTCCCGCTGCCCCGTGGTCCGGTCCTCCGGATGCACGAATTCGGCGAGGTTCCGCCCCTCGATTTTTCCGGCCGCATAACCGTACGCGGCGACAGAGGGGCTTGAGTAACGGATGGTTCCATCAAGATCGCAAATGAGCACCGCATCGCTGGTGCGGTCGGCCAGTTCACGCACGTGACCGCCCGATGCCCGGGCAGCGGCGACCGCCAGGCCATTCGCCCTGAGCAGGCCGAGCACCCTGACAGCGAGCGCGACCACGGCGCCGCTCGCCACCAGCACGACGACCGGTTCGACCCCACTGCCGCCGGCCACCTCATTGAGGGAGATCAGCAAAGCGGCCACGGCGACGGCGAGCGCGGAGACAATCGCGGCGATGGGAGGCCGCCCGGTTGCGCCTTCGCCGCGACCGCCGCGTGCCGCCCAGTAGTCGGCCAGCCACGGTGCCGCGAGCAGCAAGAGGTAGCCGACGATCCTGGCGATCTGCTCGGCGCCGCCGGGCTCGTGGCCCCCGGCCAGCCGCAGTCCGGCCCCGAACACGTCGCCCAACGTCAGGGCGACGAGAGCGAGATAAGGCAGCACGGCCCGCCGCCCGGTTGCGGCGACGAGCGGCAGCAGGGCACTTACTACCAGGATGCCTGCGAGCGGTGGGAGCAGGCCGAGCAGGAACGTCCGCGGGTCTTCACCTGACCGGAGGTACTGCGGCCCGAAGATTGTCAGCCAGCCGATGACGAAGAGCGCGGATGCGATCACGTAGCTGTCCGCCAGGCAGCCCCAGAACTGCTGGGTGGCCAAATCCGGCCGGATGGATCCCGGCGACGCGCGCGAGGCAGCGGCACCGCCGGTGCCCGCGGTGACGGCCGGGGCCGCGGTCGCCGCCATCCCCACGACCCCGATCGGACCGGAAACGGGGCCCGCAGCGGCTACGTCCGGGGTGGCCGGTGTGTCCCCCTCCTCGGCGGCATTCGCGGCGGAGGCCGGCGACCCAGCCGTGGCGAGTGTCACGATGCCCGCGGCCATCGGCGCGAGCGCGAGCAACGGGAACAAGTCGGCGAGCGTGAGCGGCGCGGCGAAGCCGTTCAGCTGACCGGTCAGAACCTGTTGCCCGGCGGCCCCGACACACCAGAGCAGGGCAGCTGCTGCCAGCCATCGGTAGCCCGCGCGGCAGGCCTCGGGTGCGCGCGCGGCACCGAGAAACAGGCTCACCGCAGCCGCGCCCGATGCGATGACGCCCAAGAGCCAGAGCCAGCCATCCGGGCCAACCGACTGCAACCGTACTCCTTCCACCCTGCCTTGCGCGGCCAACGCAAGACCGGCGAATTCAATCAAATTCTGACGGATCCCGTCAATTTTCTTTCCGTCACAACTTTGTAACGATCAGTTACTGCTATACGTGCACCGGGGCCGGCGGCCAATGGGTGCTTAACGATTCGTCGACACGCCGGGACGCAGCGTTGCGCCAGGCGACGCCATTCACTGTACGGACCGAAGGTCACACTTCGATTGCGCCGAGATGCATGTAAGGCAAAGTATGCCGAGGCGTTCAAACGACATCTTCGCAGGCCAGCAGTAGCGACGAGGCTAATCCGGCGTAAGCCGGACAGTTCCACGCAATTCCTATGGTGCCATCACCGCGCCAGCTGGCACGCGCATTCACCCAACACGAGGCGGTCCGCCACATGCGCCCGAACGCTGCAGCGGTCTTCCTCGATCTCCCTGCCGAACCAACCGGAAGGATCCCACCCCTCAATGCCCATCCAAGAGGCCTGTCCGACACGCCTGTCCAAGGGCGTGTCCGAGAGGATTTTCCAAGGGGCCTGTCCGGCGGGCCTATCCAAGGGGCGTGTCCGAGAGGACTTGTCCAAAACGTCAGAACCACGGCCCAGCCGCCCAGCGGCCGCTCAGCCGCCGCCGCTCAGCGGCCGAGCCTTCGCTCAGTCGCCCAGCGGCCGCTCAAAATCCCAGCAGCCGCCCAGCCACCGCTCAATATCCCAGCAGCCGCTGGGCCGCCTAGCGGCCGCTGGGCCGTCCAGCCGCGGCCCGGCCGTGCTGCTAGCCGCCTTGGCCGAGCCGCTCAAGGATAAGCTCCCGGGCCCGGGTGGCATCGGCCTGGCCGCGGGTCGCCTTCATCACCGCGCCGACGAGCGCGCCAGCCGCGGCGATCTTGCCCGCGCGGACCTTTGCGGCCACGGCGGGATTGGCCTCGATCGCGTCGTCGACCACAGCGGCGAGTTCGCCCGCGTCGCTCACCACAGCCAGGCCCCGCGCGGCAACCACCTCGTCCGGTGTGCCCGCTCCGGCGACCACCCCGGCGAGGACTTCCTTTGCCAGCTTGTCGTTCAGGGCGCCGGACGCCACGAGCTCGGCGACCCGTGCCACCTCGCCCGGCGTGATGGCGAGCTGAGCCAACTCGGCGCCCTTCTCGTTGGCCAGACGTGACAGCTCGCCGAGCCACCACTTGCGCGCGTCAGCCGGCCCCGCGCCAGCGGCCACAGTGGCGATGACCAGGTCGAGCGCGCCCGCGTTGCGCAGGGCCGCCATGTCGAGGTCGGAGAGCCCCCATTCGGCCTGCAGGCGGGCGCGGCGCGCGGCCGGTAGCTCGGGCAGCGCCGCCCGCAACTGCTCGGCCCAGTCACGCTGCGGCGCGATCGGGACCAGGTCGGGCTCAGGAAAGTACCGGTAGTCCTGCGCCTCCTCCTTGCTACGCCCTGCCGTCGTCGCGGCGGTGTCCTCGTGGAAATGGCGGGTTTCCTGCACGATCCGCGCGCCGCGATCGAGCGCGGCGGCCTGGCGCTGGATCTCATAGCGGACGGCGCGCTCGACCGAGCGGAGCGAGTTGACATTCTTGGTCTCCGTCCGCGTCCCCCAAAGCGCGGAGCCGCGCGGCGAAAGCGAGGTGTTCACGTCACAGCGCAGCGATCCTTCCTCCATGCGGACGTCGGACACCCCGAGTGCCCGCATCAGGTCCCGCAGTTCGGTGACGTATGCCCGGGCGACCACCGGCGCGAGTGCGCCAGTACCCGCGACGGGCTTGGTCACGATCTCCACCAGCGGTATCCCCGCCCGGTTGTAGTCGACGAGTGAGTAGGCGGCGCCGTGGATGCGCCCGTCGGCGCCGCCCACGTGCAGCGACTTGCCCGTGTCCTCCTCCATGTGAACCCGCTCTATTTCCACCCGGAGCACGCGCGACCCGGTCTTCGGGTCGTCCACCGCGACGTCCAGCCAGCCGTCAGTGCACAAGGGCTCGTCGTACTGCGAGATCTGATAGTTCTTCGGCATGTCGGGATAGAAGTAGTTCTTTCTCGCGAACCGGCACCATCGAGCGATGGAACAGTGCAGCGCGAGGCCGATCTGGATCGTGTACTCCACCGCCGACCGGTTTACCACCGGCAGGGATCCCGGCAGGCCAAGGCAGACCGGGCAGACACGGGTATTGGGCTCGGCGCCGAACTCGACCGGGCAGCCGCAGAACATCTTCGTGACCGTGCCGAGCTCGACGTGAGTCTCCAGGCCAATCACCGGGTCGTAGCGGGTGACGGCCTCGTCGTACGGCGTCAGCGCAGCGGGCCACAGCGCCACGGACTGGGTCATCCCGGACTGGGCCATCCCGGACTGGGCCATCCCGGACTGGGCCATCCCGGACTGGGCCATCCCGGACTGGGCCATCCCGGACTGGGCCATCCCGGACTGGGCCATCCCGGACTGGGCCATCCCGGACTGGGCCATCCCGGACTGGGCCATCTCGGACTCGGTCATCGCGGCTCCTCCAGCGGGGGCGCGGCCTCGGGCAGCAGGTGCCCGCAGCGCGCGGCGAAAGCAGCTTCCGCCGCCGCACCCACGCGGTAGATCCGGTCGTCGGCGAGCACCGGCGCCATGATCTGCATGCCGACCGGCAGCCCATCCTCGTCGGCGAGCCCGCACGGCACAGACAGCGCGGCGTTACCCGCGAGGTTCGACGGGATCGTGCACAGGTCGGCGAGGTACATAGCCATCGGATCGTCGGCCCGCTCGCCTATCGGGAAGGCGGTCGTCGGCGTCGTGGGCGAGACAAGCACATCCGCCTGGCCGAACGCGGCGTCGAAGTCCCGCGCGATGAGCGTTCGAACCTGTTGGGCCTTGCCGTAGTAGGCGTCGTAGTAACCGCTCGACAAGGCATAGGTACCCAGCATGATCCGGCGCTTCACCTCGGCGCCGAAGCCAGCTTCACGCGTCGCCGACATGACCTCCTCGGCGCTGCGGGTCCCGTCATCCCCCACCCGCAACCCGTACCGCATGCCATCGAAACGGGCCAGGTTGGACGAGCATTCGCTCGGTGCGATGAGATAGTAGGCAGGCAGAGCGTAACGGAAGTGGGGGCACGACACCTCGATGATCTTGGCGCCGGCCGACTCGAGCAGTTCGGCCGCCTGCTGGAACCGGGCGAGCACGCCCGGCTGATAACCGTCGCCGCGGAGCTCGGTGACCACACCGATCTTCATGCCGCTGACGTCGGGGTGCCGCGCGGCCTCGACCACCGGCGGCACCGGTGCGTTGACCGACGTGGAATCGCGCGGGTCATGCCCCGAGATGGCCTCGTGCAGGAGAGCGGCATCCAGCACCGTCCGGGCCAGCGGCCCCGGCGTGTCGAGCGATGAGGCGAACGCGACCAGGCCATACCGGGACGAGCCGCCATAGGTGGGCTTCACGCCAACGATGCCGCAAACGGCGGCCGGCTGGCGGATCGATCCACCCGTGTCGGTGCCGATGCCGAGCGGGACCTGGAAGGCCGCCACCGCCGCCGATGAGCCGCCGGACGAGCCGCCCGGAACCCGGTCCAGGTCCCACGGGTTGCGTGACGGCCCGAAGGCGGAGTTCTCGGTGGACGACCCCATCGCGAACTCGTCCATGTTCGTCTTGCCCAGGATGACCACGCCGGCCGCGCGCAGCCGCGCGGTAATGGTCGCGTCGTAGGGCGGCCGCCAGCCTTCGAGAATCCGCGACCCGCTTGTCGTTGGCATGTCCTTGGTGGTGAACACGTCCTTGAGGGCGAGCGGCACGCCAGCGAGCGGGCCGAGCGGCTCTCCGGCGGCGCGCTTGGCGTCGACAGCGCGGGCAGCCTTCAGCGCATCGTCGGCGGCCACGTGCAGGAACGCGTGCACCTTGGCGTCGGTGAGCGCCACCCGGTCCAGGTGAGCTTGCGCGACCTCCGCCGCCGACACATCGCCCGAGGCGAGCACGGCAGCGATTTGCGCGGCTGTCATCCGCGTCAGCGTGTCCATGTTCAGTCCTCCGCCAGAATCCTCGGGACCCGGAAGCGCTGCTGTTGCACGGCCGGCGCCTGCGCGAGCGCCTCGGCGGCGGTGAGGGGTGGCACGAGCTCATCGCCGCGCAGTACGTTGGTCATGGGCACCGCGTGTGAGGTCGGGGGGATGTCGTCCGCAGTCACCTCCTGCACCCGGGCCACGGCGGTAATGATCACATCGAGCTGCGCCGCGAGATGTTCGAGTTCGGCATCGTCAAGGGCGAGCCGCGACAGGCGGGCGAGATGGGCCACCTCATCACGGGTAATAGGCATAGGCCAATCCTAGGGGGCCCCGCGGCGGCCCGGCGAAGCGTTAAGGCCGTCACGCAGGCAGCGGGGATGACGGGCAGCGGGCGCCGGCCGGTTGCCGAGGCTACACCGGTCACCGGTCATGGGCCGGGCCGGCTGATTTTCTGGCTCAGCCAGCGGCTGCGGCCCCGGCTGCCTCCGGGCCATTGGCAAGAAGCTCACGGAATCCTGCTTCGCCGAGCACCGGCACGCCCAGCTGAACGGCTTTGTCGTATTTCGATCCAGGGTTCTCCCCGACCACGACGAAGTCTGTCTTCTTCGATACCGAAGTAGTGACCTTGCCGCCCTGCTCCTGGACCGCCTCGGTCGCGGAATCGCGGCTGAAGGTTTCGAGCGATCCGGTGATGACCAGCGTGAGCCCGGCCAGCGGCCGGGGCCCGCGGGCCGCTTCTTCCGCCATCCGGACCCCCGCGGCACGCCACTTCTCCACGATCGCGCGGTGCCAGTCGACGCGGAACCATTCGACGACCGAACCCGCGATAACCGGCCCGACCCCGTCGACCCCGGCGAGTGCCTCCTCCGGCGCGGCAGCGATCGCATCCAGCGAGCCGAACTCCCGCGCGAGCGCCTGCGCAGCGGTCGGGCCCACGTGCCTGATCGACAGGCCGACGAGCACCCGCCACAGGGGCCGCTGCTTCGCCTCCGCCAGATTTCGCACTAGCTTGTGCGCGTTGACCGTGAGCTCACCCTGCTGGTTGACGAAGAATGGGCCGCGCCCAAGCGCCTCTTCCGACAGGGTGAACAGATCACCCTCATCGGTGATAAGCCCGGAGTCGAGCAGCGCCACGACCGCCTCGTAACCGAGCACCTCGATGTCGAGGGCGCCGCGCCCGGCCAGGTAGAACAGCCGCTCGCGGAGCTGGGCGGGGCAGGAACGCGCGTTCGGGCAGCGCCAGTCGACCTCACCCTCCTCGCGGGCCAGCGACGTCCCGCACGCCGGGCACTGCCGTGGGAACACGAACTCCCGCTCGCCACCGCCGCGCAAGCCGGCGACCGGCCCGACGATCTCGGGTATCACGTCCCCGGCCTTCCTGAGCACCACGGTGTCCCCGATCAGGACTCCCTTGCGCCGGATCTCGTCCTCGTTGTGCAGGGTGGCCTGGGCCACCGTCGAACCGCTCACCTTGACGGGCGCCATCACCGCGTACGGGGTGATCCGCCCGGTCCGGCCGACGTTAACCCTGATCTCAAGGAGCTTGGTGTTCACCTCCTCCGGCGGGTACTTGAATGCGATCGCCCACCGGGGCGCCCGGCTGGTCGAGCCGAGCCGGCGTTGCAGCGCCACCTGATCGACCTTCACCACGACACCGTCGATCTCGTACGGCGCGTCGTGCCTGTGCTCGCCGTAAAACGTGATGTATCCACGCACATCGTCGAGATCAGGTACCACCCGGTACCTGTCACTGACCGGCAGGCCCCAGGCCCTGAGCTGCTCGTACGCGCGTGCCTGGCTGACCGGCTCAAACCCGTCACGCGCCCCGATGCCGTGCACGATCATGCCGAGCGGGCGGCTCGCGGTCACCCGGGGATCCTTCTGCCGGAGCGAGCCGGCCGCGGAGTTGCGCGGGTTGGCGAACGGCGCCTTGCCTTCCGCCACGAGCCGCTCGTTCAGTTCCTCGAACGCCCGCACCGGCAGGTAGACCTCGCCACGCACCTCAAGCAGATCAGGAACGCCGTCCCCGGTCAGCCGCATGGGCACGTCGCCGATGGTCCTGATGTTCGGCGTGACGTCCTCGCCGGTGCGCCCGTCACCTCGGGTCGCGCCGCGGACCAGCCGGCCCCCCTCGTACACGAGTGCCACCGCGAGCCCGTCGATCTTCACTTCGCACAGGTAACTGCCAGCGTCAGCCCTGTCACCCAGGGAGCGCTCGACCCGTACCGCCCATGCGGCGAGTTCCTCGTCGGAGAACGCGTTGTCCAGGCTCTGCAACCGCTCCAGGTGCACGACCGGCGTGAACTCGGTGCTGATCTTCCCACCCACCTTCTGGGTGGGGGAGTCGGGCGTGCGCAGCCCGGGGTATCTGTCCTCAAGCTCACGCAACTCGACCATGAGCCTGTCGTACTCCGCGTCCGAGACGACCGGCGCGTCGAGCACGTGGTAGCGGTAGTTGTGCTCGTCGATGTCCTGTGACAGCTCCGCGTGCCGCTCCCGGGCCCACGGCGGCGCCTCAGGAACCTCTCCGAGACCATTGGCCCCGGGCACCTCAGATCCCTCCGGAACCTCGGCTGGCTCGCTGGTCATCGGCTGGCTCCTCCCCGTCAGCTCTCGAGCTCATCCCGCAGCGCACGCGCGGCCTCCCGGCAGCGCGCGAGCGCGGCCCGCGCGTACTCGGGCGACGCACCGGCGAGCCCGCAGGCCGGGGTGAGCACCACCCGCTCCGCGCACCACTCAGCCGGCAGGCCGAGCCGCCGCCAAAGTCCGGCGACCCGGGCGACCACGGCAGGCACGCTGTCTATGCCGACATCCCCATCGGCCGCGCCGCCGGGCCCGGCCGCGCCACGCGCGCGCAGCCGTTGCGGATCAATCGGAGGCGCACCGGCCGGATCAGCGGGCAGGGCCGGCAGCACCCCAGCCAGCAGGCCAAGACCCGATTCTGCCAGCTCGGCCACGGCATCCTCATCGGCCGGCGGCAGCAGGCTGAGGTCGAAGCCCGCGCCGCGCGCGCCGGTCCCGCCGATCAGCAGCAGCGGCACGCCGCGGGCGCAGCAATGCACTATCCCGAACGACTCCGGGCCGACGCCCTGCAGGTCACCGATCGCCTGCTGCGCGGTCGCCGCGTCGACGGCTGGCAGCCGCCCGTAGCCACTGGCGGTCGGCACGGCGCCGGCCAGCACGGCCGGGAGCGCAGGCTCGTCGAACTGGAGGAGGATGCGCGCAGCAGGGAGCCGTTTGGCGATCTCGGCGACGTGCGCCCTGACGCCCTCCGCCAGTGAGCTGGCCAGATCGCGTGTCGCGCCCGGGTCGGCAAGCACGGGATTGTGGCGGGCGAGCTCGATCGTGGCCGCGAGCGTCCAGAGGCCGCACACCTGGATCTTGAACGGCCCCTGGTAGCCGACGGCGGTTTCCTCCAGCGCGTCCAGGTCACGGGCCAGGAAGCCGCGGGCCCGGCGCAGATCCCTGCCCACGCTGGCGGCGAGGCGCCAGCCGGAAGGCGTGGTCTCCACCGGCAGGTCGACGAGGAGCGCGGCCGTTCGCCCGACAAGGTCGGCGCCAGGGCCGCGGGCCGGCAGCTCGGGCAGGAAGGGAAGGTCGGGCACTTCGCCAAGAACGGTGCGGATCGCCTCGGCCGGATCGCTGCCCGGCATCGAGCCGACGCCCGTGGCGCTCGCCGGAGGCCACGGGAACCCTGTCGCTTGCTGATCTGACACATAGCTGAGCTTAGGAGGTCGCGCTGACAGCCACGGCGTGGCTCTCGCCGTTCCGGTGGCACCGGATAGGGGCGCGCGGCGCGCGGCTGAACGGCAGTGGCCCGGCGGGCTATGCCGCCGCCGCGATCGTCGCGGAGCCGAGCACGGCATCGCCGTCGTACAGCACGGCGGCCTGGCCCTTCGCCACGCCGCGGGCCGGCGCGTGCAGCCGGATCCGCACCGCGCCGCCGTCCGGCGCGGCCGTGCACGGGTGCACCTCCCCGTGCGCGCGCAACTGGACGAGGCAGTCCCGCGGGCCTGCGAGCGGGGGGCAACCCGTCCACACCGGCCGCTCCGCGGCGATCTCGTTTACGTCGAGCGCCTCGGCCGGGCCGATGGTTACCGTCCCTGACACGGGCTCGATGTCGAGCACGTAACGCGGCCTGCCGTCCGGGGACGGACGTCCGATGCGCAGCCCCTTGCGCTGGCCCACGGTGAACGCGTAGGCGCCGTCGTGGCTGCCGACGGTGTGCCCGCCGGTGTCCACGATCCGCCCGGGCAGCGAGCCCAGGCGCCGGGCAAGGAAGGCCCGCGTGTCACCATCGGAGATGAAGCAGACGTCGTGGCTGTCGGGCTTGTCCGCAACGGCGAGCCCGCGCCTCGCCGCCTCCTCCCGCACCACCGCCTTTGTGGAGTCCCCCAGCGGGAACATCGCGTTCGCAAGCTGGGCGCGGGTCAGCACGGCGAGCACGTAGGACTGATCCTTGCCGGCGTCCGCGCTGCGCCGCAGGACTCCTCCAACCAGCCTGGCGTGATGCCCGGTACAAACGGCGTCGAAGCCCAGGGCCAGCGCCCGGTCAAGCAATGCGGCGAACTTGATCTTCTCGTTGCAGCGCAGGCAAGGGTTCGGGGTCCGGCCAGCCGCGTACTCGGCCACGAAGTCCTGCACGACGTCCCGGTCGAAACGTTCCGCCATGTCCCACGCGTAGAACGGTATGCCGATCACGTCCGCGGCGCGGCGCGCGTCCCTCGCGTCCTCGAGCGTGCAGCATCCACGTGCGCCGGTCCGGTAGGACGATGGGTTCGCGGACAGCGCCAGGTGGACGCCGGTCACCTCGTGCCCGGCGTCGGCCGCCCGCGCGGCGGCGACGGCGGAGTCGACGCCGCCGGACATGGCGGCAAGCACGCGCAAGCGATTCATCACACCAGAGGGTAACGCCAGGTCCGCACCGCGCGGGGCACGGGCGCGGACCATCATCGCGGCACCACCGGGGCAACGCGCGGGGCACGGGCACAGGCCAACGTCGGGCCGCCGCGGGCACGGGCACGGGCCAACATCGCGCACCTCAGCACTCACCCCAGTCCTGCAGACCGCCGCCGGGGGCGCGCAAGCTGGTCAGCAAGCCGCCGCGGGGCGCTGCGCGGGGTACGGGCGGAAGCGACTACCGAGGGGCGGCACGGGCGGAAGCGACTACCGAGGGGCGGCACGGCGGGCACGTTCGACGGCCTCGCCGATCACAGTGCCGACCGCGTCGACGTCGGCCTGAACCGATGTATGCCCGAGGCTGAACCGCAGCGACCCGCGGGCGCGGGCCAGGTCGGCGCCCATTGCGATCAGCACATGGCTCGGTTGTGCCACTCCCGCGGTGCACGCCGACCCGGTCGAGCAGGCGATCCCCTTCGCATCGAGCAGCATCAGCAGCGCGTCACCCTCGCAGCCGGGGAAGGAGAAGTGCGCATTCCCGGGCAGCCGGCCGGGCCCGGGCTCGTCGCCGTTCAGGATCGTGTCGGGCACCGCGGCACGGACCTGCCGGATCAGGTCGTCCCTGAGCCCGGCGACGTTCTTCGCGTACTCGCCACCGCCCTCCACCGCAAGCTGGACGGCAGTCGCGAAGGCCGCGATGGCTGGGGTGTCCAGGGTGCCCGACCGGACATCGCGTTCCTGGCCGCCGCCATGCAGCACAGGAACTGGTTCGACACCGCGGGCAAGCAGCAGCGCGCCCGCACCGACCGGGCCGCCGATCTTGTGCCCGGTGACCGTGAGCGCGTCCGCGCCGCACGCGGCGAAATCCACCGGCAGCTCCCCCACCGCCTGTACCGCGTCGGTGTGGAACAAGATGCCGTACTCGTGGCAGATGGACGCAAGCTGTGCCACCGGCTGCACGGTGCCGACCTCGTTGTTCGCCTGCATGACGCTGACCAGGGCGACACTGTCCGGGTCGCGCTCGATTTCCGCGCGAAGCACATCTGGCTGGACCCGGCCCCCGGGGTCCACCTCGAGCCAGCAGGCTTCGGCTCCCTCATGGTCGGCGAGCCACTGCACGGTATCGAGCACAGCATGATGCTCGACCGAGCTCGCGAGCACCCGCACGCGGCGCCGATCTCCCCCCGCCCCCGCCCGCCGCGCCCAAAAAAGGCCCTTGACCGCCAGATTGTCGGCTTCGGTGCCGCCACTCGTGAAAATCACTTCGCTGGGCCTGGCGCCCAGTGACGCCGCGATCTGCTCCCTGGACTCCTCGACCACCCGACGGGCCCGGCGGCCCGCGCTGTGCAGCGAGGACGCGTTTCCGAGCCGGGCAAGCTCCGCCGTCATGATCTCGAGCGCCTCGGGCGCCATCGGTGTCGTGGCAGCATGATCCAGATATGCCACGACACCGGGCGCTGATCCGAGACCGCCGTCCGACGAGCTGTCGACGTACCCCATGACGGCCCCAGCCTAGCTGGGGATCACAGAGTTGCTCCCCGGCGCAGCGGCGTTCACTTCCGCTTCTCGATCTCCTCGACGAGTTGCGGCACGACCTTGAAGAGGTCACCGATCACACCGAAATCGGCAAGCTCGAAGATCGGCGCCTCGGGGTCCTTGTTGATTGCGAGGATCGTCTTCGACGTCTGCATGCCCGCCCGGTGCTGGATCGCACCAGAGATCCCGACCGCCATATAGAGCTGGGGGGAGACGGTCTTGCCCGTCTGGCCGACCTGGAACTGATGCGGGTACCAGCCCGCATCGGTCGCCGCCCTGGACGCGCCAACCGCCGCGCCGAGGCTGTCCGCGAGCTTCTCGATGAGCGCGAAGTTCTCCGCGCCGCCAACACCGCGGCCACCGGAGACGACAACCGCGGCCTCGGTCAGCTCCGGGCGGTCGCCACGCTCCGCCGCCACCCGCTCAGTAATCTTGGCGGCCTTGGCGCTGTCGGAAAGCGCCACACTGACCGCCTCCACCGCGCCCGCGGCCGGTGCGGCCTCCGGCGTGGTCGAATTGGGGCGCACGGTTATCACAGGGACTCCCGTGCGAACGCGGGACTGCACGACGACCGCACCACCGAAGATGGACTGCTCCGCCACGAGGCCGTCTTCGAGGCCCACCGCATCGGTCAGCACACCGGAACCGGACTTGACCGCAAGCCGGCCAGCGATCTCCTTGCCCTCAGGGCTCGCGGCAACTAGCACTGCCGCCGGGGATTTCTCCGCGACCAGATGCGCCAGCACCTCGACCTTCGGCGCCACGATGTAGTTCTCGTACTCCGCGTCCGCGGCCACGTACACCTTGGCGGCACCGAACTCCGCCAGCTTGGCGGTGCCTGCCTCGGCTCCCGGACCGACCCACACCGCAGCCGGCTCGCCGAACCGCCTGGCCAGCGTTAGCAGTTCACAGGTAACCTTCTTGACCTCGCCGTTCGTGTGGTCGGCGAGCACCAGAATCTCCGGCATGATCCTTCTTTCTCAGCGCGCCGCAGCGCTCCGCTTCTGCGCGGCACCAGGCTAAAGAGCGGCTCGAGCGTTATGCCGAGGCGCTCCGCTCATCACGACCGTTTCAGATCAACTTCTGGGTTACCAGGAAGGCGGCAGCGTTGACACCGCCGTCACCCTCGTCCTTCACAATCACGCCCGCCTGCCGCGGCGGCCGCACCGTGAAGCTGACCACCTCTGTCCAGGCCGCCGCCAGCCCTATCTGCGCGGGGTCGAGCTCCGCGTCGGCGACGGTCATCGTGGTCACGGGCTTCTTCTTCGCGGCCATGATGCCCTTGAAGGACGGGTAACGTGGCTCGTTAATCTTCTCGACGACGCTGATGACCGCGGGCATGCTGCCCTCGACCTTGTCGTAGCCGGCTTCGGTCTGCCGCTGGATCTTGACGGTCGTGCCGTCGACCTCGACCTTGTTCGCCAGCGACAGCTGTGGCAGCGACAACCGCTCGGCAAGCATGGCGCCGAGCACGCCCGCCCGGGCGTCCGTTGATTCCGAAGCCACGATGACCAGGTCAAACCCGATCTTCTTGAGCGCCTGGGCCAGCGCGTACGAGGTCTGCACCGCGTCGCTGCCGTGCAAGGCGTCATCCACCAGGTGCACGGCCTTGTGCGCGCCCATCGACAGCGCCTTGCGGATGGTCTCCGTGGCCTTCGCCGGGCCCATGGTCAGCACGGTGACCTCGCCGCCGTGCGCCTCCGTCAGCTTCAGCGCCTCTTCGACGGCATACTCATCGAGTTCGTTCATCACGCCTTCGACCGAATCCCGGTCCAAGGTGGAGTCTGAGGGATTGAGCTTGCGTTCTACCGCAGTGTCTGGAACCTGCTTGACACAGACGACGATGTTCATAGCCGGTGGCCGACCTCCCTGCACTGGAAGTGATCACGGCCCCGCCGCCCAGGGCGGCCGGCAGGCCGTACGCTCACACGTGAGCCTCTCAAACTGCCACCAGAACTGCCAGCGGCGGGTGGCGCGTTCTTGAGATTAGCTGCTGCCGCCGGGCAAATCCTGACCCGCGCGATTATGTTACTAGTCAGTAGAAACGGTCGAGCTGGACGCGTCATGCCTTGGTCATGTTACGTGAACGACCCTAATCAGGCGAAGCCTGAACATGCCGCAGGCGCAGGACTGTGCCATGGAAAAGCCCGCCGCCGGGTACATGAGCGAACACGCTCCGCGCTTCCGGCACGGGCCAGTACACCGGAGCCTTGATCATGACCAGCGAGACGAGTGCGGCCGCCAGCGCGCTGAGGACGATCGTCGCTGCTGCCCCCGCGAGCCGTGTCGGCACCATCGCGTTGAACGCGCGATGCAGCTGGCGGCGGGGGCCGCGTGAGCCGGGCCCGAGACAGTTGAGGGCGGTGAAAACGCCCGCGGCGTAAGCACCGACGACCGGCAACTGCGAGCCACGCATCGCCATGATCGCCGCGACGGCCACAACGCCGGCGATGAACAACAGCAACGGCGTCACGAGCACCGTCACGACAATCGATCGCGCCAGCGTCCACGGCGCGGACAGCGCGACCACCAGCGCGTCCGTCGCCCGGGGGCCCCAGGCATCGCGGCGCACGGCGAGGCGGCTGTGCGCACGGTCACAGGCACGGAGGACGGCGATCACCGCGAGCACCGCGATCGTGCCCGCGACCGGAAGGATGACACTGATGCCCACCGCTATCACGAACGCCGCTAGCGCAAGTACGCGGCGCCTGCGCGGCGCCGGAGGACCAGCCGCGGCGGCGTACGCAGCCGGATCCGCCCGCTCCTGCCCCGCCCGCGGCTGCTCCCGCCCGAAGTTACGCGGTGGCGCGTAGCGCACCGGCGGTAGCAGGTCCGCGACATCGCCAGCAGCCTCGTAGCCAGTGATCGGGGGTCCGTCACCTGGCAGGTGGCGGGTCGCGGCAGGCGCCGCCGCCATGTCCGGGACAGGCCCGGCCCACGGGCCAGCGGCCGGGAAGGGGATCGCGGCCCCCGGAGGTGGCGGCCCCGGGTGGATCCCCGCGCCCACCTGGCCGGCCGCGACCTCGGCTTGCCGGGCTTGCGCGGGCGCCGTGAGGTCGAGCTTCGCCACCTGCCTGGCCAGCCAGGCTGCGGTCGGCCGCTGCGAAGGCTCCCGCGTCAGCGCGGACGCGACGAGCGGGTGGAGCCCCCCAGGTATGCCGGCGAGGTAGGGGTTGCCGTGCAGGATCCGGAAGAAGACAACCTCGAAGGTGCCGGTCCCGTAGGGCGGCTTGCCCGTCGCGGCGAACGCGACGGTCGCCCCCCACGAGTGCACGTCCGAGCTCTGACCGCTCGGCGTGCCCCCGATGACCTCTGGCGCCAGGTAGCCGGGCGTGCCGACGAACATGCCGGTCTCGGTGAGCCGTGTCGTGGTGTCACCTGCCTGGGCGATACCAAAATCGATCACTACCGGCTCGTCGCCGACCATCATCACGTTGCCTGGTTTGAGGTCCCGGTGGACCACGCCGGCCGCGTGCACAGCGGACAGCGCCGCGGCGAGACCGTAGGCGAGGCGTTGCAGCTGCGGGCCGCGCCGCGGCCCGCCCTGTTCGACTACCTGCTCAAGCGTGCGGCCACGCACGTACCTGGTGACGATGTAGGGCACCGGGCCGGTGACATCGGCGTCGACCACCTCGGCGACGAACGGGCTGCGCACCCGGCGCATCGTCTCGACCTCACGCGCGAGGCGGCGCACGCGCGGTGGCGTCACCGGCGATCTGAGAGCGCAGGACCTTGATGGCGACCAAGCGGTTCTCTGGATCGGCGGCCAGGTGCACCACACCCATGCCACCTTCCCCGATCCGGTCGAGGAGCCGGTACGGGCCCAGCCGATCCGGCACTGCTTCCTGGATGGCCATCGCAATTGCACCCTACGAGATCTCGTGCCCGGCCGTCACCTGTTGCACGAAACTCCGCGGCGGGTTTTGCGGGCGAGCGCCTCACGGCCGGCCGAATCGCTCCACTACAGCCCGGACCACGGCTCGTGGCGCGATCCTGTTCAGCTGCGCGACCGTCTTGTATTGCGCGCCCGGTATCGAAAGCGAGCGTCCCGCCGCGACCGCGGCGAGGCCGGCCCTCGCCACATCGTCGCTGTCCAGCCAGGCGAATCCAGGTATATCGCGCACTTCCACCCCGTTCGCCGCATGGAACTCCGGTCCGGGTGAAGCCAGGGCACAGGGCGGTGACATGAACGCCCCGCTTACGCACCTCCGCGTGCAGGCTCTCACTGAACGAAGTGACGAACGCCTTTGTGGCCGAGTACGTGGCGCTGCCCGGCGCAAGCAGGAACCCGGCCATCGAGGACACGTTCAGGATGCCGCCATGACCTCGCTCAAGCATGCCGGGCAGCGCCGCGTGCGCGAGCCGGGTCAGCGCCACGACGTTGAGCTGGATCTGGCTCTCCGCGCTCCGCACCGGCTGCCCGGCAAAGGGCCCGGAGGTACCGAAACCCGCGTTGTTGACCAGCAACTCCACGGGCCTGGCCCGGTCAGCGAGCCGCGCCTCGACCGGGGCGCGCGCCCGCGGCTCGGCGAGATCGGCGGCCAGCACCTCCACGTTGACCTTGTGCTCGGCGGACAGCCGCGCCGCCACCTCGGTCAGCCTGTCCAGCCTGCGCGCGACCAGGACCAGTTCGGTGCCCGCCGCGGCGAGCAGCCGCGCGCAACTGGCGCCGATACCACTGGATGCGCCGGTGACGAGCGCGCTGCGGTACGCCTGCGCGGTGATCTGGCCCATGTCCTGCCTCCTCGAGTTGCCGTCAGCTTCCCGTCACGAGCCGCCGGAGCGCCTGCGCCGCGCGCGCGTTCTCGTCGGCGTGGGCGACAAGGGCCTTGGCGAGCGCGTCCGCCCACTCGTCAAGCTGCACCTGCTGGCGCGAGAGCACGACGCCGCGCACCTCATGGCAGATCTCGGCAACGGGCTGGCCGCGCCGCACGCCAAGCGACATGACCTGCTCGCCGAGCCGCACGGTCACCCGCTGCACCTCGCCGGGCCTGCCGCGCATCCGGTCGGCCATGGTCCGCTCCCGCTCAACCGTCACCGAGCCAGGCGGCAGCGCCTCACCCAGGCTCTCGGTGAATACGCGCGCGTAGGTGGCGACGTCAGCTGTGTCGGCCCGGAGAGCCGCCGCGACCATATCGAAGGAGGGTCCAGCTTCCGGCTCGGTCATCGTCGGTCCGTTCGCGATCAGTCTTGGTTGCGAGGCCCCTGCCGGGCAGGTGCCCGGATGACACCAGCCTCACCGCCCGGCGAAGGTGGCCTTGCCAGGTCCATTCTCGATGAAGCTGCGCATTCCCGTCCGCTGGTCCTCGGTCGCGAACAGCGCCGCGAAGTGCAGCCGCTCGATCTCCAGGCCGCTGCCCAGATCCACCTCCAGGCCGTCGTCGATGGCCCGCTTCGCGGCACTCAGGGCGACCGCGGGCCCATTCGCGTACCGCGCCACCATGTCTTGTGCCGCGTCGTACACCTGGTCGTCCGGCACGACCTTGTCGACCAGCCCGATGGCCAGCGCCTCCTCCGCACCCACGAACCGCCCGGTGAAGACGATGTCCTTAGCCCTGGCCGCGCCGACCAGGCGCGGCAGCCGCTGGCTACCTCCCCCGCCTGGGATGATGCCCAGCAGGATCTCGGGCTGGCCGAGTTTCGCGCTCTCCCCCGCGACGCGGAAATCCGCGCAGAGGGCAAGCTCCATCCCGCCACCGAGCGCGTAACCGGTGATCGCGGCTACAACGGGCTTGGGGATCTTGGCGATCGCGGTGAGTGCCGCCTGCAGCCGGAGGGTTTGCGCGGCCATCTGCGGGTAGCTCGCCTCCGCCATCTCCTTGATGTCGGCGCCCGCGGCGAACAACTTCTGGCCGCCGTACACGACCACGCCGCGGACAGCCGGATCCGCCCCGACCGCAGCGGCCGCCGCCGCAAGCTCTTGCTGCACCTGCGCGTTCAGCGCGTTCATCGGCGGCCGGGCCAGCCGGACGGTGGCGACGGCCCCGTCAATCTCGACCCGGACATGGCGGTCGCCGTCCGCCGGGGAGGCGGGCTGCTGAATGATTTCATCGTTCATGAGTCAAGGATGCACTGAAGCGGCACTGCCGCGTTCCGCGGCTGTCTTTCGCGTTCTCCGCGCCGGGGCAGCTTCGCGTCCTCCGCGCCGGGGCAGCTTCGCGTTCTCCGGCGCCCGGTGGCTCGGTTCGGGCGTTCACCGATCTGCCGTCCCGGCGGCGGCAAGCGGATCAGCGGAGGTCGCCGTTGGTCAGTCCGGCCGGCGCGGGTGGCAACGCGACAAGGCCCAGCTCGGCGCGGCTGGCAAGCAGCGGATGCCGCGGCAGCACCCGCACCGTGTAACCGAACGGGCCTGGGCGGTCCAGTTCCACCGAGCCCGAGTAATGACAGACGGCGCCATCCGGTGCGTCGTCGCCGTCCTGGCTGAGCGGCGTATACACGGGCTCGATGATCTCGTCGTCGTCGGCGGCCCGGCCATGCACGAGCTCGACCATCACGTCGGCGGGTGCCACCTTGCCGAGCGCCACGGTCGCCCGCACGCTGAAACAGGCGCCAAGCCGCAGGTCCGCGGTGCCCGCCTCGACGTGCTCGATCCGTACGTCGTGCCAAGCCGCGGAAATCCCCTTCTTCCAGTCGGCGAGCTCGCGCGCGGCCGCGTAACGCCTGCCGTCAGGCCCTGGGGCCGCGAGCGTGCGAGACGCCTGGGCGGCGGGCGCGTAGAGCCTGGTCACATACTCCTGGAGCATGCGCGACGACAGCACCTTCGGGCCGAGCGAGGACAGCGTGTGCTTGACCATCTCGATCCAGCGCCGCGGCAGGCCATCGCCATCCCTGCCGTAGAACAGCGGCGCGACGTGCTGGCCGAGCAGCTCGTACAGGGCCGTCGCCTCGAGCTCGTCCCGCCGGTCCGGATCATCGACACCGTCCGCGGACGGGATGTCCCACCCATTGGCACCGTCGGACCACTCGTCCCACCAGCCGTCCCTGACCGACAGGTTCAGGCCGCCGTTGAGCGCCGCCTTCATGCCCGAGGTACCGCACGCCTCGAGCGGGCGCAGCGGGTTGTTCATCCAGACATCGCAGCCCTGCACCAGCGCCTGGCCGAGTGCCATGTCGTAGTCGGGCAAAAATACGATGCGGTGGCGCACCCGCGGGTCGTCGGCGAACCGCACCATCTGCTGTATGAGCTCCTTGCCGCCCTCATCAGCGGGATGTGCCTTACCCGCGATCACGATCTGCACCGGCCGTTCCTCGTCGAGCAGCAGCCCGGCGAGCCGCTCCGGATCGCGCAACATGAGGGTGAGCCGCTTGTACGAGGGAACCCTGCGGGCAAAGCCGACGGTCAGCACGTCCGGGTCGAGCACGTCATCGATCCAGCTCAACTCGGCTTCGGTCGCGCCCCGCTGCCGCCACGACGCGCGCAGCCGCTGCCTGGCGGCAGCCACCAGGCGCTCGCGGAGCCGTCGGCGGATCGCCCAGATCTCGTCGCCCGGGACGACCGCGACCTGATCCCAGCCGCGCCCGTGCTCGACCAGCCCAGGGCCGATCTCGCGTTCCGCGGCCCCGAGAACCTCACGCGCGACCCAGGTGGGGGCGTGCACGCCGTTGGTAATCGAGCCGATGGGGACCTCGGCCGAGTCGAAGCCCGGCCAGAGGCCGCCGAACATCTCCCGGCTGACCCTGCCGTGCAGCGCGCTCACGCCGTTCACCCGCTGGGACAGCCGCATGCCCATCACCGCCATGTTGAACACGTCGGGATCCCCGCCCGGGTAGGTCTCCGCGCCAAGCGCGAGCACCCGGTCGGCGGGCAGCCCTTGCTGCGGCAGAGCTACCGGAAAAGTAATCCTTGACCAGCTCCTTCGGGAAGCGGTCGATCCCGGCCGGGACCGGCGTATGGGTGGTGAACACCGTGCCGACCCGGCACGCCTCGACCGCCTCGTCGAAGCTGAGCCCCTCCGCGGCATGCTCGCGGATGCGCTCAAGGCCCAGGAAACCGGCATGCCCCTCGTTGGTGTGGAAAACCTCCGGCTCGGGATGCCCGGTGATCGCGCAATAGGCACGCACGGCCCGTACGCCCCCGATGCCGAGCAGCAGCTCCTGGCGGAGCCTGTGTTCGCCGGCGCCCCCGTACAGCCGGTCGGTGACCTCGCGCAAGGCAGGCTCGTTCTGCTCGATGTAGGAGTCGAGCAGCAGCAGCGGCACCCGGCCCACCTGCGCACGCCACACCTGGGCGGCAAGCTCGCACGGGGCGCTGGGCGCGCCGCCGCCCGGGAGCGGCACGGCGATCCGTACGGCCTCACCGTCGGGGCCGTGCAGCAGGCTGAGCGGCAGCCCATTCGGGTCACTGGCTGGGTAACGCTCGAGCTGCCAGCCCTCGCTCGACAGCGACTGGTTGAAGTAACCGTGGCGGTAGAGCAGCCCCACCCCGATGATCGGCACACCAAGATCGCTCGCCGTCTTGAGGTGATCACCGGCCAGGATGCCGAGCCCGCCCGAGTACTGCGGCAGCGCGGCGGTAATGCCGAACTCCGGCGAGAAGTAGGCGATGGCGGCCGGCGGCGCGGTGGCGGGGTCGTCCGCGCCGAGTGCCTGATACCAGCGCCGGCCTTCCAGGTACTCGTGCAGGTCGTCGGTGGCGTCACTGAGCCGTCGCAGGAACCGCCTGTCCTCGGCCAGCCGGGCCAGTTGCTCCGGCGGCACCTCGCCGAGCAGCCGGACCGGATCGTGACCGACCGCTTCCCATCGCTCGCGGTCGATCGAGGCGAACAGGTCAAGCGCTTCCGGATGCCAGGACCACCGCAGATTCAGCATCAGCTCGCCAAGCGGAGCCAGCGACTCCGGCAGCGCGGCCGCGACGGTGAACCGGCGGATCGCTCTCATCTCCTGGCCTCCCTCATATGCGGGCTGATATGCGATCCGGGGGGTCGCAAGCCACCGCCGCAGCCTGGCGGGCGCGAGCCGCGGGCACGCCCGGTGCCGCTACGCGGCGTCCCGCCCGCCGCCCGCGGCACACGTCCCGCGTGGACGTCTGAAGACATCGCGTCTCTCACGGGGAGTGACCCTAATCTGTGCCGTGGCTAACTAGCGAACTGGACTGGTAAACACGGAGTCCCATGTCTGCACCCGAGGGAAAAGAAGATGCCTGCGGACGACAGCAACCCGTCAAGGATGGGTAGCGTGACAGTGATGATCGGACGCATCCCCATCCTAGACGTGGAGCCCGTGATCGACTGCGGTCGAAGGCCGGTGAAGGCCGTCACGGGCGAATCATTCGAGGTCTTCGCGACCGTCTTCCGCGAAGGGCACGAGATGCTCGGCGCGGAAGTGATCCTGCACGATCCCCACGGCAGCGCCGGGCCGCGGATCCGCATGCGCGAGCTCGTGCCATGGACCGACCGTTACGGCGCCGAGGTCACGGTGACCTCGATGGGCGCGTGGCAGTTCCACATCGAGGCATGGGGCGACCCGTTCGCGCACTGGTATCACGACGCCGGCATCAAGATCCCCCGTGGCCAGGACGTCGAGCTGATGCTCGCCGAGGGCGCGCTGCTGTTCGACCGCGCCGTGCGGCGGGCCCGCGAGCCGATGCGGGCCGTGCTCGCCGCTGTCTCAGCGCGGTTGCGCGATCGCGGCCATCCCGGCCGCCGACCGGCTCGCCGCTGCCTCAGACCCCGAGGTGACCGCGATCATCGACGCCCATCCACTGCGCGAGCACCTGACCCGGTCCAGGAGATTCCCCATCGTCGTGCACAGGGAACGGGCGGCCTACGGCGCCTGGTACGAGTTCTTCCCGCGCTCCGAAGGGGTGCAATTCGACCCGATGGGCCGGATGGAGCCGATCACGGGAACCCTTCGAACCGCGGCACGGCGGCTCGACGCCATTGCCGCGATGGGTTTCGACGTGGTTTACCTGCCACCGATTCACCCGATCGGGTACACCGAAAGGAAAGGCCGTAACAACACCCTCGAGGCCAGGTCGGGCGATCCCGGCTCGCCATGGGCGATCGGATCGGCGGAGGGCGGTCACGATGCGGTCCACCCCGACCTCGGCACGCTGGCGGATTTTGACGCTTTCGTCGCGCGCGCCGCGGAACTCGGCCTGGAGGTCGCGCTCGACTTCGCGCTGCAGACCTCACCCGACCACCCGTGGGTGAAAGAGCATCCGGAATGGTTCACCACCAGGGCAGACGGTTCCATCGCCTACGCGGAGAACCCGCCGAAAAAATACCAGGACATCTATCCGGTCAACTTCGACAACGATCCCGGAGGGCAGTTACGCCGAGGTGCTCCGCATCGTCAGGCATTGGATGGACCACGGCGTGCGGATCTTCCGCGTGGACAACCCGCACACCAAGCCGATGTGGCTGTGGGAGCGGCTGCTCGCCGACGTGCACGCCACCGACCCGGACGTGCTGTTCCTCGCCGAGGCATTCACCCGGCCCGCCGCGATGCATACCCTCGCCAAGATCGGTTTCCACCAGTCCTACACGTACTTCACCTGGCGCGTCACGGCCGCCGAGCTCGAGGAGTATATGAGCGAGCTATCCGGGCCCGCGGCCGCCTACATGCGGCCCAACTTCTTCACGAACACCCCTGACATCCTGCACGCCTACCTGCAGCACGGCGGCCCCGCCGCGTTCAAGGTGAGAGCCGTGCTCGCGGCGATGCTTTCACCCAGCTGGGGCATCTACTCTGGTTACGAGCTGTGCGAGAACGTACCGGTGCGCCCGGGCAGCGAAGAGTACCTCGATTCGGAGAAATACCAGTACAAGCCGCGTGACTGGGAGGGCGCCGAGCGGAGTGGCGGTAGCATCGCCCCGTTCATAACAAAACTCAATCTAATCCGACGTGCTCACCCTGCCCTGCACCGGCTGCGTAACCTACGCTTTCATTACGTCGACCAGCCGGAGCTAATCTGCTTCTCCAAACGGCTCACTGTGGCGGATACAGTGCAGGGGGGCCGATCCACCCCGGCGGGCCAGGAAGCTGACACCGTCCTGGTCGTCGTGAATATCGACCCGCATCAGCCGCGCGATGCGACCTTGTGGCTCGACCTGACCGCACTCGGCTGCGGCGCAGGCGAGGACCTCCTGGTCACGGACGAGCTGACCGGCGAGTCGTACCTGTGGGGCCGGGCGAACTATGTTCGCCTCGACCCGGCACGCGCCCCCGCGCACATTTTCACCGTCAAGGTCCGGCCAGCCCAGCCGTAACCGCGGCGGACAGTGGGCCGCCCCGAGCGGCCCACAAGGTAAGCGAACAACGCCAGACCGGATCTTCGGCAGGCACAAATGCACACCCGCCGCACAAACGCAGCAGCACTCTGGGAGACGCCAGTGGCGAGACAGCCTGACCCGGTCAGGCCCGGGCCGGTCCGCTCCGGTTTCGGGCCTGTTCACAGCGAACCGGTACCCGATTCGTTCTCGTCCGGGCCCCGTGATCCGCACTGGTACAAGCGCGCAGTCTTCTATGAGGTCGTCGTCCGCGGTTTCCACGACTCCAACGGCGACGGCACGGGCGACCTGCAGGGCCTGACTTCGCGGCTGGATTACCTGCAGTGGCTCGGCATCGACTGCATCTGGCTGCTGCCGATCTACGCCTCACCGCTCAAGGACGGTGGGTATGATATTTCGGACTTTATGACGATTTTGCCGGATTTCGGGCATATTGGGCACTTCGTCGAAATGGTCGACGAGGCGCACGCGCGGGGCATCCGGGTGATCGCGGATCTGGTCATGAATCACACCAGCGACCAGCATCCATGGTTCCAGGCTTCGCGGGGCGACCCGGACGGCCCGTACGGCGATTTCTACGTGTGGTCGGACACCGACGACAAGTACCAGGACGCCAGGGTCATCTTCGTCGACACCGAACATTCAAACTGGACCTACGACCAGGTCCGCGGCCAGTACTACTGGCACAGGTTCTTCTCCCACCAGCCCGATCTCAACTACGAGAACCCCAGGGTCGCCGAGGCCATGCTGGAGGTGCTGCGGTTCTGGCTCGATCTCGGCATCGACGGGTTCCGGCTGGACGCCGTGCCCTACCTGTACGAGCGTGAGGGCACCAACTGCGAGAACCTCAAGGAAACCCACGAGTACCTCAAGCGCGCCCGCGCTGAGGTCGACCGGCTGTACCCGGACCGGGTGCTGCTCGCCGAGGCCAACCAGTGGCCAGACGACGTGGTCCAGTACTTCGGCGACGCCGAGACCGGCGGCAACGAGTGCCACATGGCGTTTCACTTCCCGCTGATGCCGCGCATCTTCATGGCGGTGCGGCGCGAGCAGCGCTATCCGATCTCGGAAATCCTGGCCCAGACCCCGGACATTCCCGAGCACTGCCAGTGGGGCATCTTCCTGCGTAATCACGACGAGCTGACGCTCGAGATGGTCACCGACGACGAGCGGGACTACATGTACGTCGAGTATGCGAAGGACCCGCGGATGAAGGCGAACATCGGCATCCGCCGCCGGCTCGCCCCCCTGCTCGACAACGACCGCAACCAGCTTGAGCTGTTCACCGCGCTGCTGCTTTCGCTGCCCGGTTCGCCGGTGCTCTATTACGGCGACGAGATCGGCATGGGTGACAACATCTGGCTCGGTGATCGTGACGGCGTGCGGACGCCGATGCAGTGGACGCCCGACCGCAACGCGGGATTCTCCAGCTGCGACCCGGCACGGCTCTACCTTCCGCTGATCATGGATCCGATCTACGGTTACCAGGCCATCAATATCGAGGCACAGCAGAAGAACGCCGGCTCGCTGCTGAACTGGACCAAACGGATGATCGAGATCCGCAAGCGCCACCCGGTGTTCGGCCTCGGCACCCACGAGGAGCTCACATCCTCGAACCCGAGCGTGCTCGCGTTCGTCAGGGAATACGGCCGCAGCGGCCATGCGCGGAGCGGCACTGGGCCGGACGGGTCGGATCGGATACTTTGCGTGAACAACCTGTCCAGGTTCCCGCAGCCCGTCGAGCTCGACCTGCGCCGCTTCAAGGGAGTGACACCGATCGAGTGCATGGGGGGCGTGCGGTTCCCGCCGATCGGTGAGCTCAGTTACCTGCTGACCCTGCCGGGGCATGGCTTCTACTGGTTCCAGCTCCCCCCGCCGCGAGACGAGGAGCGGCCGTGAGGCGCGGCGCGGGGCGGCGGGCAGGATTGGCATGGCCCTATCCGGGCAGCGTTCGGGGCAGCCCCTGCCCAGAAGGAGAGTTTGGGATGGTGTAAACGAGAGCCATGAGATTCGAGGAGATCCTCACCGTTTGGCTGCCCCGGCAGCGGTGGTTCGCAGGAAAGGGCCGCGCCATCCGGGATCTTGCCGTGGTCGCGGAGACCGCGCTTGTGGCCGGCGATCCAGAGCTGCGGCACATGGTCATCGCCGTGTCACAAGACGGCACCACCGACAGGTACCAGGTGCTCGCCGGCCTGCGCGCCACGCTGCCTGACCGGCTGAGACACGCGATGATCGGCCGCGTCGTACGGCCGGACCGCAGCTCGGTGGTCATCTATGACGCTGCCCACGACAGCGAGCTCACCCAGGTCCTGCTGCGCGCGATCGCGACCGGCCAGGACCAGGGGCGGCTGCGATTTCACAGGTGTCCCGGCGCGCGCATCGACACGCGCCTGGAGAGCCTGGTGCTCACCGGCGAGCAGAGCAACACGAGCCTAGTCTATGGCGAGGAGGCGATCCTCAAGCTGTTCCGCAGGCTCACGCCTGGCGCCAACCCGGACCTGGAGGTGACGAGCGCGCTCGCACGGATAGGCGCGGCGCACATCGCGCAGCCGTTCGGGTGGATCGAGATGGACCTGGACGGTAAGCCGACGACGCTCGCCATCCTGTCCGAATACCTGCGGACGGGTAGCGACGGCTGGTCACTCGCGCAGACCTCGGTGCGGGATTTCTACGCGGGTGAGGGCATCCGTCCCGAGGAGGCGGGCGGCGACTTCGGCGCCGAGGCGCAGCGGCTCGGCGCCGCCACCGCCGAGATCCACCGTGACCTCGCGGACGCGTTCGGGACTTCCGAGGTCGAGCCGGACGCGGTCGCGGAACTGGCTGCGCAGATGCGGGAGAGGCTGGACAGCGCCCGCGCGGTGGTTCCTTCGCTCGCCCCCCACGTTGTTGACCTGGTTCAGACTGCTTTCGACGATTTCGCTAAACTCGACAAGCCCATGCGCGTCCAGCGCATCCATGGTGACTACCACCTCGGCCAGGTGGTGCGAACAGAGACCGGGTGGATCGTGCTCGACTTCGAAGGTGAGCCTGCCACGCCGCTCGCGCAGCGGCGGGCTCCGTCGTCGCCGCTCCGCGACGTCGCCGGGATGCTGCGCTCGTTCGACTACGCCGCCCGTGCACAGCTGATCGGCCACCCACACGCCAGCCAGGCTCCGGGGCGCGGCATACGCTTGGATACAGCGCAACCGCGCCGCCTTCTGCGAGGGCTACGCCGAGGCCGGCGGCGCCGATCCGCGCCTGGATGAAACCGTGCTACGCGCCTTTGAGCTCGACAAAGCCGTCTACGAGGTTCTGTACGAAGCACGTCACCGGCCGTCCTGGCTGCCGATACCGCTTGATTCACTGGAGACCGCCGCTTGACCAATGCCCACCGCGCAGCATGCCCGCAGGTCAATCTGCGGCCTGCTGCACCTGGTCTGACCAGCTGGGGTCTGACCAGCTGGGGTCTGACCAGCTGGGGTCCGACCAGATGGGGTCCGACCAGATGGGGTCCGACCACATCGGTCCGAGGAACCACAATGCCTGAGGAGCTATCCCCGCATGCCGCAGATCAGCGTGGATGAGATCGATCGCATCGTCGCGGGGCATCACCACGACCCGCACTCCATCCTCGGCGCCCACCCGGGGCCCGACGGAATCACCGTGCGGGCACTCCGGCCGCTCGCCGCCGCGGTCACCGTGGTGCTCAGCGACGGCCGCAAATTCCCTATGCGGCACTTCCACGAGGGTGTGTTCGAGGCGATCCTCCCGCCGGGCGACATTCCCGACTACCGGCTCGCCGTCGCCTACCCCACGGCGGCCGGTGGAGAAAGTGCCTTCGCAACCGACCCGGAGTGGCTGACCGACGATCCCTATCGGCATCTGCCCACGCTTGGCGAGATGGACATGTATCTCATCCAGGAGGGCAGGCACGAGCAGCTGTGGAAGGTGCTCGGCGCACACGTGCGGACACTGCCCGGCAGGCCGGCAGCGGGCGGCGCGGCGCCAGGAAAGACCGGCGCCACCCCGCCGCCGCCCCGCGGCGCGACACCCAACGGCCGGACGCGGGAAGGCGCGGCGCCAGGCAAGACCGGCGCCACCCCGCCGCCTCCCCGGACCGTGACATCCGAGAGCCCGACGCGGGAGCGCGCGGTGCCGGGCAAGACCGGCGCCCCCCCGCCGCTGCCGCTCGCCAGGGCGACATCCGACGCTCCGGTACGGGAAGCTGCCACGCCGGAAGGTGCGACGTCCGACGGTGAGACGCCGGCTGGTGCGAGCGCCACGCAGCGGCCGCCGCTGCAGAGCAGTAATCGCGCGCACGCGGGCGGATTCGGGCCGGTGACCGGCACATCCTTCGCCGTGTGGGCGCCGAACGCCCGCGGCGTGCGCGTCATAGGCGACTTCAACCACTGGGACGGCCACGGCCACCCGATGCGCTCGCTCGGCAGCTCGGGCGTCTGGGAACTCTTCGTTCCAGGCGCCGACGCGGGTACCAGGTACAAGTACGAGATATGCGGGCCGGACGGCGCGTGGCGGGTCAAGGCGGACCCGATGGCCCAGTGCGCCGAGCACCCGCCCGCGACCGCATCCGTCGTGTACACCAGCCACTACACGTGGGGCGACAGCGACTGGCTCGCGGCACGAGCAGAACACAATCCGCTCCGCGAGCCCATGAGCGCCTACGAGGTTCACCTCGGCTCGTGGCGGCCTGGCCTTTCCTACCGTGAGCTCGCCGACGAATTGACCGATTACGTGATCAGGCATGGGCTTCACCCACGTCGAATTCCTGCCGGTCGCCGAGTACCCGTTCGGGGGCTCCTGGGGATATCAGGTTTCGTCGTACTACGCACCCACGGCCCGGTTCGGCAGCCCTGACGAGTTCAGGTACCTCGTGGACCGGCTCCACCAGGCGGGCATCGGGGTCTTCGTCGACTGGGTGCCCGCGCACTTCCCGCGTGACGACTGGGCACTCGCCCGCTTCGACGGCACAACACTTTACGAGCACGCCGACCCACGCCGTGGTGAGCACCCGGACTGGGGCACCCTCGTGTTCGATTACGGCCGCACCGAGGTACGCAACTTCCTCGTCGCCAACGCCATTTACTGGCTGGAGGAATTCCACATCGACGGCCTGCGCGTAGACGCCGTCGCCTCGATGCTGTACCTGGACTACTCGCGGACCGAGGGCCAGTGGAGCCCGAACGCCTACGGCGGCCGGGAGAACCTGGACGCTATCTCATTCCTGCAGGAGGTCAACGCCACGGCCTACCGCAGGGCCCCGGGCATCTCCATGATTGCTGAGGAGTCGACCGCCTGGCCGGGCGTTTCGAGGCCGGTGCACCTAGGCGGGCTCGGGTTCGGGTTCAAGTGGAACATGGGGTGGATGCACGACACGCTCGTGTACCTGTCGCACGACCCGGTGTTCAGGCACTACCACCACAACGAGCTCACGTTCTCGCTGCTCTACGCGTTTAGCGAGAACTTCGTGCTGCCGCTGTCTCATGACGAGGTCGTGCACGGCAAAGGGTCGCTGCTGGACAAGATGCCGGGCGACGAGTGGCGGCGCTTCGCTGGCCTGCGCGCGCTCTTCGCGTACATGTGGGCGCACCCCGGCAAGAAGGTGCTGTTCATGGGGTCGGAGTTCGGCCAGGTCAGCGAGTGGTCCGAGCAGAATGGGCTCGAGTGGTGGGTGCTCGAATACGCCTTCCATCGCGGCGCCCAGCAGCTTGTCGGGGATCTGAACCGGGTGTACAGGGCAACGCCAGCGCTGTGGCAGCTGGACTCGTCGCCAGAGGGGTTCGCCTGGATCGACGCCAACGACGCGAGCGGCAACACGCTATCGTTCCTGCGGTTCGCCCGGCCGGCTGCCGGGCCGACGCCGGCTTCCGGGCAGGCGCCGGCTGCCGGGCAGGCGCCGGCTGCCGTGCAGGCGCCGGCTGCCCGGCGGCTGCGGCGCGGCGAGCAGGTACCTGGCGCTGGGCCTGCCAGCAGGACGGCCAGCGAACCTGCCGGTGTGCCCGGTCACCCCGAGACGACTCTCGCCTGCATCGCGAACTTCTCCGCGACCCCACATAGCAACTACCGGATCGGCCTTCCGTTTGCCGGCCGCTGGCGTGAGCTGATCAACACCGACGCGCCGATCTACGGCGGCAGCGGCGTAGGTAACCTGGGCATGGTCGAAGCGGTAGCTGAGCCGTGGCATGGCAAGCCCGCCTCCGCGACCCTGACCCTGCCGCCGCTCGGCGTGCTCTGGCTCGTCCCCGAGATTGACAGCGAGCCCGAGCCCGACTGCGGCTTGCCCGAGGCGGGCCGTGCCCTGCCCGAGGCGGGCCGTGCCCTGCCCGAGGCGGGCCGTGCCCTGCCCGAGGCGGGCCGTGCCCTGCCGGGGCCCGGGGCTACCCGACCCGATCCCGCCACCACCCGGCCCGATGGGAGCCGGATCCCGCCCACCCGCGGGCCGGAGGAAGCCTAAGCAGGCGGACTGGCGTCGCGCCGTGCGGTCACAGCTGGTTGAGCAGCCAGCGCGGGCCGGCCACGGCCGCGCCGACTGCCTCGCTGCGGCGCCGGAGTTGCCTGTCGGCGGTTACCACCAGGCGGGTCCCGCGCGTGTCAGCTGCCAGCTCCGCGATCGTGTCATCCCCTGAGCCGGCGGCCGCGACCACACGCAGTGTGCCGGTGATCGGCGCTGACCGGGCGGGGCCGCCCAAATCCGGGCCAGCCGCGTGGACGGCACCTGCGCCATCGGTACCGCCGCGCGCAGCGTCGCCATCGGTACCGCCGCGCGCAGCGTCGCCATCGGTACCGCCGCGCGCAGCGTCGCCATCGGTACCGCCGCGCACAGCGTCGCCGTCAGTACCACCGCCCGCCCGGACAGCGCCGTGCGCCCCGGCGTCGATCGCATCGTTACCCCCGTGAGCGACGGTACCCGGAAGCGCCTGGCCTGCGACGGACCGCGCGGCGCCCTCGACCACCAGGATGATCTCGGGGAACCAGACGTCCAGCGGTGGGGCGGCCATCGCGGCGGGCAGGGACCGCACACCGCGGGTCGCAAGCACAGCAAGCTCATCGCGCAGCCGGGCCGCGGCACCGGCCCGGTCCCGCCACCAGCCATCTGCCCGCGCCCCCATCACGTTCGCGGCGTCAACGATGATCACGAGCGGCGCCAGGGCGTCATGAAGCATAGGCCAGGATACGGCGAGACCTGGATGCAGCTCCAACTGCCCGACCGCGCCGGACAGCACCCACGCGGCAGCCGCCGTCTCCCTGCTCAGCGCAGCCACCTGAAGCGGCCGCGGTAGCTCACCGACCAGCGTCTCATACGCCCATTGCCCGTGATCATCACGCACGGTACCCCGGATCCGCACCATGTCGCCGGGCAGCGTGCACTCTTCCGCCGCCTCACGCAGCGCCGCGGCGGTGGCGGTCTCGCCGCGCTGCCGCGCCCCGCCGAACAGGCCCCAGGTGCCACCGTGACTGCTCCACCAGCTACGGCGCTGCAGCAGGACATGGGTACGCCCGGCTTCGTCATGCGCGTAGCCGAGCAGCCCGGCGGCACCAAACCGGCCCCAGTGCCAATGGCCCAAGTCGCAGCGGATCCAGCCATCCCCGTCAGCGCCGGCCATGCCGCCACGATAGGCGACCGGCCGAACCCTGAGCACGACTCCCCTGCCGCAGCCACCTCGACGGCAAGGACGCGCTCCTGGCCGCGCTGACCAACGCTCCGGCGCGCGACCCGGGCAGGCGACCTCAATGCCGGGCGGCACGCGTCTCGCGGTTCCCGAGCCCGTAGGCTGAGCCCACAGCGCACACACCGCCTGACCTGCCGTAAGCATGGCAGCACCATGCTTACGGAGCCATTTGGGAGCCACTCATGCGCCGCTCCCGAAAATATCGTCCATGGTCATCGCCGCCCTGGTCACCACATCTGCTATCTGGTGCCGGTAAACCGTCTTGGTGATCGTGGAGTTTTCGTGGCCGACCGCGTCGCTGATCTGCTCAATGTCCACGCCGTGGTCGCTCAGCACGCTGACGAAACTGTGCCGCAATTCGCGGGGCTGCCAGCCGCGGCCGAGCCCGGCGCGGTCACACGTGCGCTTGAACATCTCGCGGACGTCCCGGAGCCGTCGCGGCTGCCCGTGGTCACCGCAGAACACCCGCCCGGAGTCCTGGTAGTAACGAACCGCAGCTTGCCGGCCGCCTGCTGCGCCGGGTTCAGCCTTCAACTCGTCCAGGCGGGAACAGGTCAGCTCGCAGAACCGCTTCTCGAACGCCGCCCGCGCCGAGCCGACGATGCGGTCAATCCGGCCCGCCGGTTCGATCCGCTCGGTACGGCAGCGCACCAGCAGCGCCTCACGCAGCTGCTCATCTCGCAGCTCGACAGGACAGACCTCCTCGGCCAGCCAACCGGCGAGCTTGTCCTCATCGCCACGGGCGAACTCGCGGAACCCGAACGCAGCTCGAACCTGCTCGCGGTGGTACTTGATCGTCCGGCCGGACCAGTCATAGCCAGCGAACTCGGCGGCATCCACTTTCAGCTGCTCGGCCAGGTACACCACCGCCGCCGACGGGCACCTCCTCCGGCGACCGCCGGGTTTCGCGGTGTTGTTGAAGTTCTTCGAGATTGAGGCGCGGTCACGCCGGTCTTGTTGCCCACCAATGACCAGTCCTCGCCGACCAGCGCGCACGACGCCACCAGCTCGTCGTCCGACCACTCCATCCGCATGACAGCGGACCCTAGGAGATCGCTGTAACCCAGCTCACATCGAGTTGGGCTACTCACCGGTTACTTTGCACTTCTGGTCAGCTTCGGGAGTTCCGGGCCAGCTAGCGAGGTGAGGACCCCCATGGTCACCATCATCATCGTGATCACGTCGCTTACCTGCTGTCCCACGCCGGGCACGCCCATCCGAACTACCGGCATGGCCGCGCTCACGAGCGGCGCGGCCGTAAATCTCTACTGGAGCGGGCCCTGGATCTCGCTATCGGGACCGTTCGGCACCCGTTTCGGTCACAGGCTATGAGACCTGGCGATGGCTTGCGGGGCGCGCTTCGCCGCCTTGTGCACCACGCCCCGCCAGCGCGCGTCAGGTACCGTCCCCTTCGAGAGGAAGCGCACCAATATGCGATACCAGGCGATCATCACGACGGCCGTAGCCGCGGCAGCAGGGCTGACGTTAGCGGCGTGCTCGGCGGGCACCAAGGCGGCCAGTCCGGCGGCGAGTGCCTCAGCGGCAGCGAGCAAGCCGTCCTCAGGCCCCGGGGCCTCAGCGGCAGCGATGACCGCCGGGCAGGTCGTGGCCGCGCTCAGGTCGCACGGGCTGCCGGTCACGCTCACGAAGATGTTCACCGCCGCCAGCGACCCGAACCATCTCCTCGGCCGACCCGGCCAGTACACCTCGAAGGTTGAGTTCACCGACTCGCGGGTGAAGCAACGCGACGCCACATCGCACATGGCGCCAGGTAGTTCCACTGAGGTGTTCACTAGTAACGCAAACGCTGTTAGGCGGGCCACCCACATTGAGTCGGTCACCCAGGCGGCACCCATCCTCGGCGCCGAGTACGACTACGTGGCCGGGGATGTTCTGGTCCGCGTCTCAGGGCAGCTCATCCCGGCGCAGGCCAGGGCGTACAAGGCGGCGCTGCAGGCGATCGAGGGAACGCCCGTGGTCGAGCCGTCGCCAGTCAGCACCTGATCAGACCCAGCGCGGGTGGCGGGGTGCCATGTCCCGGCAGCCCCTCGCCCTGTCGGTGGCACCGGTTGCCGGGTCGTGTACGTGGACACACAGCAGGAAAGCCGAACGCCGCGCTGAGAAAGCTAAGACCTTCGAGGCCGCTGAGCTGGCGGAGACCACCCGCCGTGTCATGGAGGAACACGAACGGGGAGAGGAACACGAACGGCACGAACGGGGAGACGAGGACGAGTGATAACCGGCGTGCCGAAGTTCCGGGTAGCTGTGGCGGTGGCCGCTGCCGGGCTGCTGACGGCGTGCCAGGTGGCCGGGCAGGACCCGGCGGCCACTGTGGTACCCCCACCGTCTGCCGTGCGGCAGGGGCCGTCCCAGCCGCTGCGGCCGGTGCACGACCCGGGCACTGTTACTGGCACTCTGGCCGGGCCGTGCCGGTTCCGGAGCGGCGGGCAGCTCCCCGACCCCAGGTGCACGCCCGGCAGCTACGATCCGGCCGTCACCCAGGCGAACATCGGCTCCACGATCTGCCGGGTCGCCTACACGACCACTGTGCGGCCGCCCGAGTCGCAGACCGGGCCGTTCAAGTACGACGTCGCGTACCCCGCCTATGGGGTGCCGGACGGGACCAGGACCGAGCTTGACCACCTGGTGCCGCTCGAGCTGGGCGGCAGCAACGACGCGAGCAACCTGTGGCCCGAGCGGCCGCCGTCACCTAACCCGAAGGATGAGGTGGAGCGGGCGCTGAACAGGGCGGTCTGCGACGGGCGGGTATCCCTCACCGCAGCCCAGGAGGCGATAGCCGCTGACTGGATGACGGCGGAGGCCAGGCTCGGGATCGGCTGACGCCAGCAGCGTCACAGAGGGCATGCCAGGACCTGTACTCGACGCAGATCATGCCGATCTGGGCGTCGTCTGGGTAGTTTCTGGCGGCCTGCAAGCGATAGCGGATCTCCCGCTCGGACAGGTCATGCCCGCGATCCCGGGAGGCGTGGATCAGCTGCTGGAGGACACTGGGGCGGAGGCTTTTGCCGCTGGCCGACATCTTTGACGGGTCGGCGAGCAACTGGTGACCGTATACCAATCGTCGGCGGATGGTGGACCCGTCCGCGTTGGCGATCTGACGTTCGATCCTCAGCAAGCGTCCAAAACCCACACGCCTCCCTGACTAATGGTCAGTGTTTCTATCGACTGATCCATTGTGTGGCAGTGACCGCTACCGAGATCGGCAGCAATCGCGCCGATCCGGGCTACGCATCTCGGTAGCATGTGCTGCCATGAGACGTGATATGGGCTGGATGCCGCCCGCCGAGCCAGCCGAGCGGGTCGCGGCGCGTAAGGCGCTGACGGCGTGGGCGAAGCGGGCAGCGAAAGTCCGCACCGACCGCGACGAGGTGATCAAAGCGGCGGTGGCGGCCAGGATCGACACCCGCACCATTCAGGAACTGACCGGGGTGGCGCGGACGACCATCGGCCGGATCGTGAAAGCACCCAGGTACAGGAGAAGCTAGGGCAAACCGCCCTTATGGTGCACATATCCCATAGTTAGTCTGGCTAGGCGTACACCGGCAGGCACGGGCAGGCGTCGCACGGTCATGAAAAAGTTAGTTTCGCGTGGCGCAGCTGCCACGGTCGCCGTTGCCGCCATCGCGTTCATCACTGGCGCCGCCTCAGCCGCGACCCTGCCCGACCCTGTCGCCTACACATCGTCCGGGTTCACCTGGGACTCGCCGCAGCCGGCCACCATCCAGCTCGGCGACGGCACCACCCAGCTGCGTGCCAGCCGCTGGGTGACGTGGGATGGCCAGGGCGCCACCGGCCACGCCCTGCTGTGCATCCGCAAGCGTCACCACCACCGCTGGCGCTGCCGGGCGGTGCGCGTCCGCTTGTCCGGCCCGCGATGGCATGCGACGCCGGATGGCCAGGAGCAGTACTTCAGCGGCCTGTCCACTAGCGGCGGCGGGCAGCAGCAGGCGCAGCAGTTCACCTACCGGAACGGCTGGCAACCCCGGCGATGAACCAGGCGGCCACACCGGGCCCGGCGCACCTCAGACCGGCCACGCCGGGCCCGGCGATGAACCAGGCGGCCACGCCGGGCCCGGCGCACCTCAGACCGGCCACGCCGGGCCCGGCGCACCTCAGACCGGCCACGCCGGGCCCGGCGCACCTCAGACCGGCCACGCCGGGCCCGCCGCACCTCAGACCGGCCACGCCGGACCCGCCGCACCTCAGACCGGAACGCGAGTCACTCACGATCCGGGTACCCGCCGCCGTCCGACGGCACCCGAAAGCGATCCTGCTGACCATTGCGGCCGCCGTGACAGTGACATGCGTCGTGGCTCTGTTCACCGTCGGCAAGAGCGTGTCACCGCCGCAGGCGACCAGCCTGAATGTGACCCCGCCGCCTGCGCTCGGTGGCCTGCCGTCGCCGTCGCCGTCTGCCACGCCCGCCATGCCTGCCGCCCCGCCGGGCACCCCGAAGCCGGGCAACCCGGCCAAGCCGGGCAAGCTGAAGCCGCTGCGGCCGGTGGCGCTGCCGGGGACGGCGCCGCCGTTGACCGCGCAGCCTGTGTCAGCGGCCGCGCCCGTCACGCCCATCAAGACGATCAAATCGGTGAAGGCGAAAAAGGCGAAAGCGCCAAAGGTCAAGGCGGCGAAGGTGACGGCCGCGGCGCCGACGGCGATACCGGCGGCCGGCGCCGCCCGTGCCCCCGTCCCCGTGACCACGGCACCTGCGGCGGCGCCTGCCCCGGTGGTGACCGCGCCGGCAGCACCTGCGACGACGGTTACGGCCACACCCGCCCCGGCGGCGACGGTCACAGTCACCGCGCCACCGCCGGCGCCGGTCATCCAGGCGGCCGCCGCACCCGCCGCACCCGCCGCACCCGCCGCACCCGCCGCACCCGCCGCACCCGCGATGACCGTCGCCGCCCCGCCGATCGTCGCCACACCGGCCTCGGTATTGCCGCCGGTCCTGCCACCGGTCCCGGTGGCGGCGCCGAGGCCTGCCCGTCCCGCTCGGTAGCTGGCAGGGACGGTGAATGGTGCGGTCCAGCCTTCCGCGGTCGCCGTCCTGCGCGCCGAAGCTCCCGCACATCGGCGGTCCGGTCACGGCGACACCCACCCCGTCCCCGTCACCGTCACCGTCCCTTCCGACCTGCCCGTAACCCCCGCCCGACCGCCGAAACCCCCGCCTGGTGGCCGGGCGGGCCTCCACAAAACGTCCGTATATGTGTACACCGGGCGCCAGGGTGAAACGTCCTAGCTTGCGCGGGGATGCACCTCGCCGGGACCGTGACAACCCCCTTACCGGTCCCGGCGGGACGGTCTGCAAAAGGGGTGGGGTGCATTGGACAGGTGTTTCGACGGCTTACCGGTTCACGAGCTCGCAGCGCTGCGCGACGCCCTGCCCGGCTGGGGTATTATTTATGACCCGAACCGCGGCCAGTTCATCGCCGTGCAAGGCAGGCGGCCGACGGTCACCTCGCCTACCGCACGCGGCCTCCTCGCCGCCATCAACGGCCGCCTGGCGCTGCCGCCCCCAGACATCCGGGACTGGCGCATCACCGTCTACCCCGGCACTAGTGGTGCACTGGTCATGAGGAGCAAATGATGAACCTCGCGCGGCGCGTCTTCCCGCTATGGCCGCCGCCGCCCTCGTCGCCGCGCTGATGGCGACCGGCCTCCGCAACGACGGGCGCCGGGTTGATGGCTTGGCGACGGCCGCGGGCCCTGAAGCGCACGCGCCGAGCGATCCCGATCATCCCGACCGTGCGTTGGGATTTCATGATCACGGAGACGTTCCTGCGGTATTCGCCGACCGCAACCTACCGAGATCATGATGCAGCCCGCGCGATGCATGGCAGGGTTTCCCCGGTGCGGGGCGGGCACCCGGGCAAGAAGGTGACTTTGGGAGCTGGACCCCAGGCGCCCGCCAGTTGAGACGCGCAGATGCGCCGGGCGGTGTACACGGCTTACGGGCAGCGGTTGCTGGACTACAGGCCACGGCCGGAGACTGCAGCCCAGGCAGCCGAAGGTGAGCGATGGCCACGCCGCGCGGCCGGTTCCCGGGCTACCTGCGTCGTCAGGCGCCGCTGCTGTGCCAGGTGACGGAGAAGGCGTTGCCGCCGCGCAGCGGCGAAGGCGTGGCCTCGGTGACGCCGTCGGCGGAGACCATGGTGAGCGAGCGCAGGGCATTCCCGGGCGGGGCGCCGTTGACCGTGGCCGCGGTGAAGTTCACCGTGCCGAAGTCGGCCAGCGGCAAGGCCGTGGTACTACTCGGCGCCTCGGCGATGACTTCCGCCGAACCAAGCTGCGCCGTCGCCGAGGTTTGCCTGGTGACCTGGTTCCACCCCTGCGTCTGGTCTGTGAGGGTCAAAGTGAACGTGCCGGTGCCCGATGTGGTCACCGACGCGCTCATCGCGTCACCCGGCCGCACCGGGTTGTCATAGACCACCTTGGCGGCGGGGAACATCTCGAACCATCCCGAGTACGCCGGGGTGCCGCCGTTGCATTCTGCTTGTGTACCGGTCTGTTCCGCCGACGGGGTCCCGACACCGTCCAGGCCCGCCCAGAAGCCGGAGAAGGTGTCCTGTGCCGTGCAGGTGACGGCCGGCTGAGTCCAGGCGGCCGACACGCTGGTGAACCTGCCGCCGGTGGCGGCGTATCCGGACCAGTTCCTGGTGACCGCAGCCGCGCTGGCGGCCTCAGCGGCCGCGGTGCTGCCCAGCGCAACGCCGGGCATCAGCACAAAGCCGCCCCGGCCCCACCGGCTGGTTCTCGCTGGCGCACCCCGGACAGCGGTGGCCGCGCGGACAAGATCGGAGCTGAAGCGTGCGCCATCTCCCGGCGGATGGGTCAGCACCGGGGTAGTGCCCCACAGCGTGCCGGCACTCAGCAGTAAGCCGCCCAGCAGCATCGGCCATCGACGTTTACACACGGATTACTCCTCAGGTGGGTTCAGATCCAGGCTTCGGCCCGCGCGACAGCAGGCAATACGTGAATCACCGCGTCCCAATCCCCGGCCCGAAGGTAACGGGACGGGCGCGGCTGGACCGCTGGTGCGGTACACGCGCCGATCGCGGCTTAAGCACCCGCCGTAAGCTGGCGACCTGGTCGCTGAGGTCGCCGACCAGGTCGACGAGGGCCCGGAGTTCGTTTGTTTCAAGGCTCACGTCAAACTCCTCCGCGTGCGCGCAGCCGCCTCGCCGGTCACTCAACGGCAAGCGCCGCCCGGGCCCCGGCCGGGCGGCGCCACTCATGTGACGCCCAACTACCAGCCCCGGTGTACGAGGCCGTTCAGCAGCCCCGGCCAGGCACCCCAGGCCAGCTGCGGCAAGCTCGCGCGCCGCGGGCGTCACGGCGTCCCCCGTACGGGTTGTGACATTTCTGGCAAGCTTGATCTGCGGGTGAGGCGGCGGAGCCCGAGCGGCCGGGCGTATTCCCACGCCACCTCGGCCAGCGGTCCGCCGCGGTAATGCCTCAGATACGTCTTCGGTAGCCGCTTCTGCTGCCCTGGGTGGGACGAGTCGACCAGCACCAGGCCGGCGACGTCATCCGGATGCTGGGACGTCATCCGGATGCTGGTAGGTGAACATCTGGGCGATGAGGCCGCCGAGGGAATGCCCGGCGAGCACGTACGGCGGCCCGATCCCCGCGCCCTGAAGCAGCGTACGGAGGTCTGCCGCCATGCCCGCCGCGGTGGGTAAGCCGGTCGGAGGGTCGGACCAGCCGAGCCCAGCCCGGTCATACCCGGCCGCCGTCGTCGTCCCCGCCAGCGTGCGGACGACGCCAAGCCACGACAGCACCGATCCCCCCATGGCCGGGATTATGACCACAGCCGGGGTGCCGTCGCCGGCGGCGACGATGTGGAGACGCCGCCGACCGACGCCGATGAGGTGACCAGGTGGCGGGTATGTGCGGCGGTCACGCGCCTCGGCTGTGGTCTGGTACACGGCGGAGGCCAGGCCCAGGGCAACGGCGCCACCGCCACACCAATACGAACGCGGTTTCACTGCTCGTCCTGTTCGTTACCGGCGGCTGGTGCGCCAGCCGCCCAGGCTTCCCAGCGGGCCAGCCGCGCCGCCAGCGCCTCCGGGGTGTCCGGCGGGAAGTCCCCGGGATGCAATCGGCGAACTGCTCGCGGTCACGCTGCTCACCCCGGACAGTCCAAGAGTTGGACATTCTGTTCCGCCCCTTCGCGCTGGGATCAAGACCGGAGGCTGTGGGAGCCATCTTGGGAGTCTCCGGGGCGGAGCGATACGGTCCCGCGCGGACTGACCCGGACTGCAAATTTCATTACGGCGCCCGGTGCGGACCGTTGCGGACCCGCCGGGACAGGCTTCCCGTACGCTGAGCCCATGGCGGACACCAGCCTTCCCGGTATGATCATCAGGCTTCGCCAGCGGCGGAGCGCGCCGCTCATCCTGGAGCTCGACCTCACCGAGGGGATCACCGACGAGCAACCCGCCGACCCGCTGTCCGCGCTGCTGACGCATCGGCGGAATCGCGTCGGCGATGTGGTCGACGCGCTGCGCCGCGCCCAGGCCGACGACCGCGTGAAGGTTCTCGTGGCCAAGGTCGGCGGCCGGCGCATCGGGCTGGCCAGGATCCAGGAACTGCGCGACGCGATCACCGATTTCCGCAAAGCGGGCAAGACCACGATCGCGTGGGCGGAAAGCTACGGTGAGTTCGCGCCAGGCAACCTGCCCTACTACCTTGCCACCGCCTTCGAACAGGTCTACCTGCAGCCGTCTGGCGACCTCGGCCTCACGGGGGTCGCCATGGAAGTCATGTTCTACCGTGGCACGCTGGACAAGCTCGGCGTCGAATACGAGATCGCCAAGCGGCATGAGTACAAGAACGCGGTGAACGTGCTGACCGAGCGCGGCTTCGACGCGCCGCACAAAGAAGCGCAGCAGCGGGTGGTCGACTCGGTCACGGAGCAGCTCACGGAGGGGATCGCCGACCGCCGTTCGATGAGTGCGGCGGACGTGCGCTCGCTGATCGACAAGGGGCCCTTCATCGGTACGGAGGCGATGGAGGCCGGCCTCGTCGACGCGCTCGGCTACCGCGACGAGGTCTACGCGGCGGCGCGCAAGCAAGCAGGTGACCAGGCCGAGCTGCAGTATGTGAGCCGCTACCACCGGGCCCGCTCGCTCGCATCCAGCGCGCGCAGGCTCCCGAACCCCCGCGAGCGTTTCGTCGCCCTCATTCACGCCAGTGGTGCCATCAGGCGCGGGCGAAGCGGGCGCGGCCCGGTGATGGCTGGCTCGATTGGGTCGGACACGCTGGCGGCGGCGATCCGCGCCGCCACGGCCGACGACCGCGTCCGTGCCATCGTGCTGCGGGTGGACAGCCCGGGCGGCTCGTACGTCGCCTCAGACACGATCTGGCGTGAGGTCGTGCGGGCCCGCGCCGTCGCCAAGCCCGTCGTGGTGTCCATGGGCGACGTGGCGGCCTCCGGCGGCTACTTCATCTCCCTGGCCGCCGACGTGATCGTCGCGGAACCCGGCACGCTGACCGGCTCGATAGGGGTGTTCGGCGGCAAGCCGGTGCTGGACGGGCTGCTCGACCGAACCGGGGTGTCCACCGACGCGGTCGGCGAGGGCGCGCGGGCTCAGATGTTCTCCACCAGCCGTCCCTTCAGCCCGGATGAGTGGGAGCGCGTCAACGCCTGGCTCGACCGCATCTACGCGGACTTCACCGCGAAAGTCGCTGAGGGCCGCAGGCTGACCACCGAGCAGGTTGACCGGGTCGCCCGCGGCCGGGTCTGGACCGGCGCCGACGCGGCAGCTAACGGGCTGGTCGACGAGCTTGGCGGGCTGAAGGTCGCGGAGCGGATCGCGAGGCGCCGCGCAGGGTTGCCAGAGGACGCGCCGGTCCGTCCCTACCCACGGGTGAACCCGCTGGACCGGTTGCGCGCCCCCGAATCGAGCGAGGACCGCGCCGCCGCAGCACGGCTCGGCACCGGTCTGCTCGGCACCGGTCTGCTCGGCACCGGTCTGCTCGGCACCGGTCTGCTCGGCACCGGTCTGCTCGGCACCGGGCCGCTGGTGGAAAGCTACGGACCGGTCGCGCAGCTCGCCGCTCGGCTCGGCCTGCCAGCCGGTGGCCCGCTGCTGCTCAGGGGCAGCTGGATGATCAATTGACGTACCTGCAGTCCCGCGGGGCGCGCCGCCTGCGGCGCAGCGGGGGATTCCGGGGGGGCACCCCCCGGGCTAGCACAGCGGGAACGGCTCACGCGCCGTGACACCGAAGGACGTGCGCGCCGCGCTCGCGGGGTGGGCCACCGGCGTGACGATCGTCACGATCCGCGATGGGCGTGACGACGTCGGGACGACCGTGAGCGCGTTCTGCCCGGTCTCCGAGGATCCGCCGCTGGTGGCCATCAGCCTGATGTCGGGCTCGTACCCAGCCGAGGTGATCGGCAGGCACGGCGCGTTCGCAGTGACGATTCTCGGCGAGCAGCAGCGCGCGCTGGCGGGAAGATTCGCGGCAGCTGGGCGCCCAAGCGCGAGGCGGCTGCTCGATGATGTGGAGCATGTGCGAGGCAGCCACTGCGGGTCCTTGATCCCCGCATCGGGGGTGGCGGCGATTGAGTGCGAGGCACGGCAGCGGCTGACGGCAGGCGACCATCTGCTCGTGGTTGCCGAAATCATCGCCGCGGCATACGTCGATGAGCATGCGGCACCGCTCATCCGTTTCCGCGGCCGCTACCCCGCGCTGCGCTGATTCAGGAATTATCAGCGCAGCGAATCGGGCAGCAGGGAATCGGGGAGGAGCGAATCGGGCCGTGCGTCGATGACGAGCTCGCCATCCCGCCAGACCGCCGCGACCTGCGGGACGCCCGGCCGGTAGGCCAGGTACACGTGCGACGGGGCGTCGAGCAGCAGGAGATCGGCTCTGGCGCCCGGGGCCAGATGCCCCACGTCAGTGCGGCGAAGCGCCCGCGCGCCCCCGGCCGTGGCGGCCCAGACCGCCTCCTTCGTCGTCATCCGCAGCTCACGTACCGCGAGCGAGACGGTGAAGGCCATCGAGGACGTGAAACACGAGCCCGGATTGCAGTCGGTCGCGAGCGCGACGGTGGCGCCCGCGCGCAGCAGCCGCCGCCCGTCCGGGTATGGCTGGCGGGTGGAGAACTCCACGGCTGGCAGCAGCGTCGCGACGGTACCCGAGGACGCGAGCGCGGCAACGTCCGGGTCGGACAGATAGGTGCAGTGATCCGCTGACGCGGCCCGGGCCTCGACCGCGACCTGGACGCCGGGTCCGGGCCCGAGCTGGCAGGCGTGCACCCTTGGGATCAGGCCGGCGTGCCGTCCGGCGGCGAGCACCTTCCGCGCCTCATCCGCGCCGAACGCGCCCCGTTCGCAGAACACGTCGACCCACCTGGAGTGCGGCGCGCATTCGGCGAGCATCGGGCCACACACCAGGTCAACGTAGGAATCAATGTCGTCGCCGAACTCCGGTGGCACGACGTGGGCACCGAGATAGGTGACCTCGCGGGTCACCTCGGCCGCCAGCCGCACGCTGCGCAGTTCCTGCGTGACGTTGAGTCCGTAGCCGGACTTGCACTCGAACGTGGTCGTACCCTGGCGAAGCATCTCGGTGGCCAGCCGGCGTACGCCCGCCCGCAGTTGCGCGTCGGAGGCGCCGCGGGTTGCCTCGACGGTGCTGGCGATGCCACCCGCCTGGTACGGGTGGCCGACCATCCGGGCGGCGAACTCGGCGCTGCGGTCACCTGCGAAGACCAGGTGCGCGTGAGAGTCGACGAACCCGGGCAGCACGGCGCGGCCACCAGCGTCGACGACCTCGTCCGCGGCGGGCGCCTTCGCCGCCGGCCCGCACCACGCCACGTGCGCGTCGTCGATCACGAGCGCGGCACCAGTGAGGGCACCGAACCCCGCGGCACCAGCCGCGCCGCGGGCCGCGTGCTCGGGGGCGTTGGTGACCAGCTCGGCGATATTCGTGATCAGCGTGCTCATCGGACCTTCTCGGTGAGTGACCGGTAAAGGTCACGCGTCGGCTGGCCGGCCCGTCACGGCGGCGATCGCCGCCGCCAGTGCGGCGGGAACATCGGTCACCAGCAGGTGCCTACCGTCGCGCACCACGTCGCGACCGCTGATCACCACGTTGCGCACGTCGGCCGCCGACCCGGCGAAGATCACCGACTGCAGGGCCGTCGCCGCGACAGTGCCGGCCAGCCGGGGTGAGTCGAAGCCGATGGTGACCAGATCGGCCCATGCGCCCGGAACGATCTCGCCGGCGTCCGGCCAGCCGAGGCAGGCATGGCCGTCCATGGTCACCGCGCGGGCGAGCTCATCCGCGCCGAACAGCCCGCGCTCGCGCGTGGCCAGCCGCTCGGTCAGCTCGATGCTGCGCGTCTCCTCGATCGGGTCGATGAACGCGTGGCTGTCCGTCCCGACGGTGATCCTGCAGCCTGCGGACGCGAGCTCGCGGGCCGGGGGGAACCCGTCCGCGAGATCCCGCTCGGTGGTCGGGCAGAGGCACGCGAACGTCTGGGTGCCGCCGAGCAGATCCATGTCGGGCCGGCTCACATGGGTGGCGTGCACCACCGTTGTCCGGGGGCCGAGCACACCGGCGTTGAACAGCAGCTGCGCCGGCGTGAAATGGTAAGCGGCGAGGCACGCCTCGTTTTCGGCCGACTGCTCGGCCAAATGCACATGCACCGGAGCGCCGTGGCGCTGCGCCAGGGCCACCACCGGGTGCATTTCGCCCGGTGGTACCGCGCGCACCGAGTGGATCGCCGCCCCGGCCCGCGCGTGCCTGCCCAGCATGCCGCGTGGGTCAGGCGCCAGCGCCTCCACCCTCGCCGCCCAGCGATGGGCGTCCCCGTCGCCGAACCGTAGCTGGGCTCCGGCCAGCGGCTCCGCCTTGCCGCGAGGCGACAGGCCACCGGAAAGATAACAGGTGTCGAGCAACGTAATCCGGATTCCCGCGGCCGCGGCGGCCTGGATGAGCGCGCGGCCCATCGCGTTCGGGTCGGGGTAGGCGCGGCCGCCGGGCCCGTGATGCACGTAGTGGAACTCGCCCACGCAGCTCACCCCGGCGAGCGCCATCTCCGCGTACACGGCGCGGGCGAGCGCGAGGTAACTGTCAGGATCCAGCCGCGCCGCCACGTCGTACATACGCTCCCGCCACGTCCAGAACGTGCTGTGGCCAGCCTGCGTGATACCGCGCAGCGCCCGGTGAAACGCGTGCGAGTGGGCGTTGGCGAAACCGGGCAACGTCAACCCGGGCAGCCGAACGGCATCCGCTGGCGCGTCACCGCCGGGTACCTGCGGGGTGACCGAACTGAACCGCTCGCCACTGGCCTCGATCAGCACGTCTGCACGCACGCCGAGGCCGGGCAGCCAGGCGAGTTCGGCATGCCAGCACCGACGCTCGCCCTCCTCCCGTGCGCCCGGGTTCGGTTGTCCGCCCGCTCGCTGGCGCGCCCGGCCGTCGCTCATGCGGCGGCCAGTTCCTCGATCGCGGCGGCGAGCGCCGCCACCCCGATTTCGCGGTCGGGCCAGGCAACATTCTCCTGCGGCGCGTGCGACACACCGGATGGGTTGCGGACGAACAACATCGCGGTGGGTATCCGGGCGGCGAGCACCCCGGCGTCGTGCCCGGGACCTGTCCGCAGCACCGGCGCCTTGATGCCACTTTTCGCGAGCGCACCGGAAAGCCGGGCACGCGAAGCGGGGTCGAACTCGACCGGCGGTGAGAACGATTCGGGCACCGTGACGACCGTAACGCCGTGATCGGCCGCCACCCGCTCCGCCGTTTCGGTGATCCCATCGACCACGCTACGCAGGCCGTCTTCATCAGGCGCACGGGCATCAAGCCATGCGCGCACGGCAGACGGGATGGCGTTCACTCCACCGGGCAACACACTCACCTTGCCAAACGTCGCGAGCGCGCGGTGGCGCCGAGCGACCTGCCTGGCCGCGACCGCGGTCACGGCGAAGGGTAGCATCGGGTCGCGGCGATCGGGCAGCGCTGTGGTGCCCGCGTGGTCGGCCCGTCCCGCGAAGTCGAAGCACCACCTTCCGTGCGGCCAGATCCCGCTCCCGATGCCGATCACAGCATCCAGGTCTACCAGTTGCCTGCCCTGCTCGATGTGCAGTTCGACGAACGCAGCCAGCCGGTCGGGCAGCTTGTCATCCGGCCCGAGCAGGTCCGGATCCGCGCCGGCCGCGGCCATCGCCTCCGCCAGGCTCACCCCGTCCGCGTCACGGAGCCCGCGCGCCGCTTCCGTGGTGATCGCGCCGGTGAGCAGCCTGCTGCCGAGGCAGGCTACGCCGAACCGCGCGCCCTCCTCCTCGGTGAACGCCGCGACCGCGACCGGGCGCGCGGGTGTGAAACCGCGCCCGCGGAGCGCGTCGACCGCGGCGAAGGCGGACACCACGCCGAGCGGCCCGTCGAACGCGCCGCCGTCGGGCACCGAGTCCAGGTGACCGCCGGCCACCACCGCGCCCGCACGCGACGCGGCACCCTCGATGCGATCGGCGCCGGCCCTGCCGGTCTCTGATGCGGTGTCCCACCAGGCCCACAGGTTGCCGTCGCGGTCCTGCTCCGCCGCAAGGCCACCGGCCGCGGCCGCGGTCATGAACCAGTCGCGGCAGCTCAGATCCGCTGCGGTCCAGGAGAACCTGCGGTACCCGCAGGTCCCCGGATCACGCCCGATGGGCAGCAGTGCCTCCCACAGCGCGCGAAGGCTCACCGGGTGCCCCGGCCCATCGGCACCTGGCCCATCGGGACCTGTACGCCGCTCGCGGCGGCCACCTCGGCCGCGCGCCCATACCCGGCATCCACATGCCTGATCACGCCCGTTGCCGGATCGTTGGTGAGCACGCGCGCCAGCTTGGCGCCAGCGAGAGCGGTGCCGTCCGCGACACACACCTGCCCGGCGTGGATCGACCTGCCGATGCCGACACCGCCGCCGTGGTGCACGCTCACCCAGGACGCCCCGGACGCGGTATTCACCAGGGCGTTCAGTATCGGCCAGTCGGCGATCGCATCGGAGCCATCCGCCATGGCCTCGGTCTCACGGTAGGGTGACGCGACCGACCCGCAATCCAGGTGATCACGGCCGAGCACGATGGGCGCGCTGATGTCGCCGCGGGCGATCATCTCGTTGAACCGCAGCCCGGCCAGGTGCCGCTCGCCGTATCCGAGCCAGCAGATCCGGGCGGGCAGGCCCTGGAAATGGACCTTCCGGCCGGCCATCTTAATCCAGCGGGACAGCGGCTCGTTGTCCGGGAAAAGTTCGCGGACCGCCCGGTCGGTGGCGGCGATGTCGGCGGGATCGCCGGACAGGGCCGCCCACCGGAACGGGCCCTTGCCCTCGCAGAACAACGGGCGGATGTAGGCGGGCACGAAGCCGGGGAAGTCGAAGGCCCGGTCATAGCCCGCAAGCTGGGCCTCGCCCCTGATCGAGTTGCCGTAGTCGAACACCTCGGCGCCCCGGTCCATGAAGCCCACCATCGCCTCGACATGGACCGCCATCGATTCGCGTGCGCGCCTGGTGAATCCCGCTGGATCCTCGGCCCGCAGCGCGGGCATGTCCTCGAACGAGACGCCATGGGGCAGGTAGGTCAGTGGGTCGTGGGCGGAGGTCTGGTCGGTCACGACGTCGATCGGGGCGCCCATCGAAAGCAGCCGCGGCACGACGTCGGCCGCGTTGCCGAGCAGCCCGATGGACAGCGGCCGCGCCGAGTCACGCGCGCCCGCGGCGCGGCGCACCGCGTCGTCGATGTCGCGGGCCCGCTCGTCGAGGTACCCCTGTTCGATTCGGCGCGTGATCCTGGATGGGTCGCAGTCGACGCAGATCGCCGCCCCGCCGTTCATGGTGATCGCGAGCGGCTGCGCTCCCCCCATGCCGCCGAGGCCTGCGGTGAGCGTGACCGTGCCCGCAAGCGAGCCGCCGAACCGCTTCGCCGCCACCGCCGCGAACGTCTCGTAGGTGCCCTGCAGGATCCCCTGGGTACCGATGTAGATCCAGGAGCCGGCCGTCATCTGGCCGAACATGGTGAGCCCGAGCGCCTCGAGGCGCCGGAACTCCTCCCAGGTCGCCCACTGCGGCACCAGCAGGGAGTTGGCGATGAGGACCCGCGGCGCCCACTCATGGGTACGGACCACGCCGACCGGCTTGCCGGACTGGACGAGCAGCGTCTCGTCGTCACCGAGTTCGCGGAGCGTGGCGACGATCGCGTCGAACGCGGCCCAGCTACGGGCGGCGCGGCCTGAGCCGCCGTAGACGATCAGCTCGTCCGGATGCTCGGCCACCTCGGGATCGAGGTTGTTCATGAGCATCCGCATCGCCGCCTCCTGCGGCCAGCCCCGGCAGGTCAGCCCGGTGCCGCGGGGCGCGCGCACCGGGCGCGCTACGTGGGTGGTCCGCACAGGTGTGCCGGTCATCGCGGGCTCCTCGTCCAGCGTGTCGGGCCCTGGCGGCGCATGTCCCACCAAGGTCACAACCTCCATTGTCAGCGAAGCCGTCCTCCGGCAGGATCGGCAGGCGGGCGCGGCGGTCGCAGTGACGCCGTGCTCGCGGCCGCTACCTCAGCCCAGGCCGTTTTGGGTGAGCCAGTCCTTGGCGACGGTCGCGTAGTCGGCCTTGTTCACGCCGATCTCCTTGCCCATCTGCAGCAGGCCGTCGGTGGTCAGCTTCGCGGACACCGCGTTGAGCGCGGCGACGGTCGTGGCGTTCGCGCCCTTCTTGCACACGAGCGGCGTCACGTTCTGCGCGGCGAAGAGGTTCTTCGGATCCCGCAGCACGACGAACTTGCTGATCAGGATCGACGGGTCGGTGGTGAACAGGTCCGCCGCCTGCACCTTGTCGCTCCTCAGCGCCGCGACGGTGACCGGCCCGGCCTCGTCGAGCGGCTGGAACTGCTTGAAGGTCAGGCCGTAGATCTTCTTCAGCCCGGGGACGCCGTCGGGGCGGGTCCTGAACTCGGGCGGGCCGCCGAGCACGAGGTCCTTCGCGTACGGGGCGAGATCGGAGATCGACGTCAGGTGGTACTTGGCCGCGGTCGCGGCGGTGACCGCGATCGAGTCCTCGTCCTGCGCGGCCGAGGAGTTCGAGATCCCCACCGAGGACGGCAGCTTCGCCGCCAGCGCCGCGTTCACCTGAGCCGTGGTCGCCGCGGTGCTGGCCGGGTCCACCGAGGTGGTCAGCAGCGCGCCGTTGTACTCCGGCATCACCGTGATCGCGCACGAGACCACCTGCGGGTAGTAGACCTCACGGGCGCCGATGTTGAACCTGCGGGTCACCTTGACGCCCTTGGCCTGGAGGGCCCGGGCGTAGATCTCAGCGAGAAGCTCGTTCTCGGGGAAGTTCGCCGAGCCGACCACGACGGTGCCGCTGGCGGCGCTGCCGCTGGCGAGCGGGTTGGCGGACTTGCTGTTTCCGCACGCGGCGAGCGTCAGGCCGAGCGCGGCCGCCAGGCCGAGGGCCGCGCCGCTGGTTATCCGGGACATAGCAAGAATTCCTTCCTCAGTTCAGTTGGCAGAGCGGGTCAGGATGCTTCGGCCTGCTGGCGGATCCCGGCGGGTACGGCGAGGCGGCGGATGCCGGCGAACACGACCTGAACGGCCAGCGCGAGCGCGACGACCACTATCGCGCCGCCGGCGACCATGGCGTAGTTGTTCTGGGACAGCCCGTCGATGACGTAGCGGCCAAGGCCACCAAGGCCGATGTACGCGGCGATCGTGGCGGTCGCCACCACCTGGATCGCGGCGGTACGCAGGCCGAGCAGGATGAGCGGCATCGCCATGGGTATCTCCGCACGCAGCAGGATCTGCCCCGCGGTCATGCCCATCCCCCGCGCCGCGTCCCTGACGTCCAGACCGACGCCACGGACGCCTTCGTAGGTGTCCACCAGGATCGGCGGGATCGCGAGCACAACCAGGGCGACGAGCACCGCTGCCGGGGAGCCGTTGCTGATCAGGAAGGCGAGCACCACCAGGCCGAGCGTCGGCAGCGCCCGGCCCAGGTTGGCCAGGGTGACGATCACGAGGCTGCCGCGGCCGGTGTGCCCGGTCAGCAGGCCGAGGGGCAGCGCGATCAGGGCCGCCACGGCAACCGCGATGCCGGTGTACTCGAGATGCTGGATGAGCCGGGCCGTGATGCCGTCCGGGCCCAGCCACTGCTGCGCCTGTGTCAGCCAGGCCCACGCCGACTGGAACGCATTCATGCGGTCTGTCCCCGGGTGGACCGCGCAGTCCTCCGGCCGGACCGCAGCCACGGCGTCGCCAGCCAGCGGAGCAGCACGAGCAGCAGGTCAGCGGCGAGCGCGAGGATGACGATCAGCCCGATCCCGGCATAGATCTCGGTGGGGAAGCTCCGCTGCTCCCCGTCGGTGAACAGAAACCCGAGCCCCCCGTTTCCGATCAGCTCACCGACGCTGACCAGGCTGATGCTTGCCACGGTCGCCACCCGCAGCCCCGCGAAAACGACCGGGATGGCGATGGGCAGCTCCACCCGGACCAGCCGCCGCAGCCCGCCGAAGCCCATCGCACTCGCCGACTGGCGTACCGGCTCTGGCACCGATCGGAGCCCATCGACCACGTTCGGGACCAGCGTCGCGAGCGTATACAGGGTGAGCGGGATGATCAGGGTAAGGTCACGCGTCGTCCCCACCACCCCGGTGAACGGGATCAGGAAGACGAACAACGCGAGTGACGGGATGGCGTAGATGACGCTCGTGGCGCTGAGGACCGGCGGGTAGACCCAGCCCCACCGCACCGAGAGGACGCCGAGCGGCACGGCGATGATCAGGCCGAGCACCACCGGGATCATTGCCAGATAGAGGTTCCTGCCCGCGAGCGACGCGAGCTCCCCGATGTTCCCCGAGACCCAGCCCCAGTCCATCAGGCCGGCTCACCCTCGCCGCCCGGTTCATCTCCGGTGCCCGCTGTCATGGCGTGGATGGCGATCAACAGCTGGTCGTAGGACGTGACGCCCAGCACGCGCCCCGTGTCGTCCACGCCCGCAGCCTGCCCGCCCGGCGAGAGGATGGTCGCGTCGAGGGCCGCGCGAAGCGAGTCCGCGGCCACCCGGAAGGTATGTACCCCTCCCTCGAAGGGTGCCTCCGCCAGCGTGCGGTTCACCGGAAGCCCGTCGAGCTTCGCGATCGACACCCAACCCCGCGGCAGCCGTTGTGGATCCGTAACGAGCAACCAGCGCTGGCCGGACTCCTCGGCCCTGGTGCGGGCCTCCGCCACCGTCGTCCGGTCCGGTACCACGGGGTCGGCGTCCAGTTGCAGGGTGCGCGCGGGGAAGAACGACAGCCGGCGGATGCCGCGGTCGAAGCCGAGGAAGTCCGCGACGTAGTCGTCCAGGGGCTCGGCGAGCAGCCGGGAGGGCGGATCGACCTGGGCGAGCGTGCCACCCGGCCGGAACACCGCCACCCGGTCGCCGACCTTGATCGCTTCCTCCACGTCGTGGGTGACGAACACGACAGTCTTGTGCAGTTCCGCCTGAAGCCGCAGCAACTCGTCCTGCAGGCTCGCGCGCACGATCGGGTCGACCGCGCTGAACGGCTCATCCATCAGCAGCACCGGCGGATCCGCGGCGAGCGCACGCGCCACGCCCACGCGCTGTTGCTGGCCGCCTGACAACTGGTGCGGGTACCTGCGGGCCATGTTGGTGTCGAGGCCGACGAGGTCCATCAGTTCCCGTGCGCGGCGGCGGGCCTTCTGCCTGCCCCAGCCGATCAGCATGGGCACCGTGCCGATATTGTCCTCGATGGTGCGGTGCGGGAACAGTCCCGCCTGCTGGATGACATAGCCGATGCCACGGCGCAGCTTCGCCGGATCGGCCTGCTGGATGTCCTGGTCGTCGAGGAAGATTTTGCCCTCGGTGGGATCAATCATCCGGTTGATCATGCGAAGGGACGTCGTCTTGCCGCAGCCGCTCGGGCCCACGAGGACCATGGTCTGCCCATCGGGGATCTCCAGGTCAAGCGCGTTCAGGGCCGCACCGGCCGACCCCGGGTATCGCTTTGTCACATGATCGAACCTGATCAAGAGATGATCTCTTCCGTCCTCCGGGTCCGCGCGATCGGGGTCACTCTCGGAGTCGTGCTGCCGGTTTGTTCCTCCGGTGTCCGGTAGTACCCCCGCATGCACTCGCGGTGCGTTCCGGTGCCTGACGGCCAGGCCCTGATGCCAACGACCTTACCCGTCCCGGGTCGGCAAGGCCGGTAACAAAGCGTGTCGCGCCGCTGCGCGTCGGCGTGTTCCCCCGCCACGTGTCGTTACCGGATGAGCGGATAGGCTTGCCGGACGCATGGCAGAGCGCAGCGATGACCGCCCTTCGGAACCTGGCGGCCGGAATCTAACGGCGGAGACTCATCCGCACCGACACCGTGATGTAGCTGGTGGCTGGCTCCGCCCGGCGGTGTTTGGTGCCATGGATGGGCTCGTCACCAACGTGTCCCTGATCGCCGGTGTGGGCGGCGGGGGCGGTTCGGCCCGGGCGATCACGCTGTGCGGCCTGGCCGGGCTCGCCGCCGGAGCCAGTTCCATGGCAGCGGGCGAGTTCGTCTCCGTCGCCTCACAGAACGAGCTGGTCGATGCTGAAGTTCGCAGCGAGCGTGCGGAACTCGACGCCTACCCCGACGAGGAACGCCGCGAGCTGGCGGCGACGTTCCGTGCCCGCGGCGTCGACGCCAACCTCGCGGCCAAGGTCGCGGAACAGATCTCCGCGCATCCGGAGCATGCGCTGGCCCTGCATGTCAGGGAAGAATTGGGGGTGAACCCGCATGGCCTGCCGTCACCGCTGACCGCGGCGACGGCATCGCTCATCGCATTCGCGCTGGGTGCCGTGATCCCGCTGCTTCCCTATCTGGCGGGCCTGCCAGTCCTTGGCGTGTCGCTCGCAATCTCGGCCATCGCGGCGATACTCGGCGGCGGGATGGTCTCCCGGCTGACCATGCGGCCGTTCTGGTACGGGGCGCTGCGGCAACTGGCGCTCGGCGCGGCTGCTGTGGCGGTTACGTTCGGGATCGGGCATCTGGTCGGAGCCGCAATCTCGTAGGCGGCTGTGCTGTACCCGCCGGGTGGCGCTCGTGCGGACTATGGCCGGTCGCAGCGCTGCCGCGACCGGCCAGATCACGGTCGGCCAGACCGTGACCGGCCAGCTCTCGATCGGTCCGGTCACGGCCGGCGAGGTCACGATCGGCCCGGTCACGATTCGCCGGGTCACGATCCGCCGGGTCACGATCGGCGACGCGGGCGCCGAGTAGCAACAGGCCGCCGAGCACGGCTCCGATCGCAACCGCGGTGAGGTGTCCCACCGCCGTCAGATCCAGGTGAGTCAGGCCGCGGAAGATGTGGGTGGCGAGCGCGGCGAAGCCGGCTCCGGCCGCCACGCGCTGAATCCGCGAGCCGAACAAGGTGGCGGTAACGAGCGCGCACACGACGACGTAGGAAGGTCCCACATCGACGATGTGACGCGCCGACGATGGCAGGATGGCGTGGCCGATCTGGTAACCGACGATGCCCTCGCTCACCATCGTCCCGGCCACATGCCCGGCAACCAGGAGCAACGCCATACGCAAGTTCCCGAGCAACCGGTTGACCGTGAACAGCCCAAGAGAGCCGAGAACCAGCCACGCGATCGCTGGTGTCCCGGGTATGAAGGCGGACGCGATCAGCGATCCGGCCGGGTCGCGACGCAGGTTAGCCAGGTTGGTGCTCGACGAGGCGATGAGCTCGGCCCGGCCGCGGGCCCCCAGAAACGCGTAGATCACCGCGCAGAGGCTGTAGAGGCCGAGGTACAGCCATGTCACGGCGTAGCGGCGGGACAAGAGCCTGGTCGCGGTGAGGGCCATCACCGTAGGCTACGCCGGCCGACCCCAGCCAGGCACCGAATCGATTGTGACCAACATGTTAAGTCGCTCGAATCCGCGCGAGGTGCCTCACCGGTGGATTTCTGAGCCAGCCGCGGCCGCCGCGTGCGGCGCCCCGGCCCTGCCGGTAGCGCGGCTTTGATGGCAGCGCGGTGGCGCCGTCCCTCCCCGGAAGCGACGCCACCGCGCTTCGAGCCGGCCCGGGGCCCGAGCGCCACGAGCCGGGCCGGCCCAGCCTTCTCGCCGACCCTCTTGACGATCTAGGGCGAGCGGACAACCTGGGGCGAGCGGGCAACGCGCGGTGGCCGAGAACACTGAGCCGACAAGATGGAGCCGAGAACACTGATACGACATCCAGGAGGCACAGTTGGTTGACAGCCGCTGAAAGGTTACGGCGCTAAGCCCAACCCGGGAACGGACATCCGATGACAGACAGCCTCACCAGCATCTGGACCACCAGGCTAACGAGCCCGGGAAGCGTCTCGCCTCGACGCGGGATTCGGTCACGCTTCGCCCTGGTGCCTTGTCAGCCGGGCGCCCGATAGGTCCGATCATCACCGGACCAGCACGAGCGCCGATTACCAGGGTCCGGAGCCCCACGACGCGTCGGCCTGGCCACCCGAGGAAATCAGTTCGAGGTCGGACTCGACCATCATCGCGACCAGCTCCGCGAACTGGATTTTCGGCTCCCAGCCGAGCCGCTGGCGGGCTTTCGAGGGATCCGCGCAGAGCACATCGACCTCGGCCAGCCTGATGTACGCGGGATCGGAGACCACGTAGTCGTGCCAGTCCAGGTTGGCAGCACCGAAGGCAAACTCCACCAGCTCGTGCACCGAATGCGTCGTGCCGGTGCCGACCACATAGTCCTCGGGCTGGTCTTGCCCGAGCATCGCGCGCATCGCCCGCACATAGTCCCCGGCGAAGCCCCAGTCCCTGCGTGCGGCGAGATTTCCCAGCCGCAATTCACGCTCCATGCCAAGCTTTATCCTGGCCACGCCGAGCGATACCTTGCGGGTCACAAACTCCGCGCCACGACGTGGTGACTCATGGTTGAACAAAATGCCAGAGACCGCGTACATGCCATAGGACTCGCGGTAGTTCTGGGTGAGGAAATGGCCGTAAGCTTTGGCGACCCCGTACGGGCTGCGCGGGTGGAAGGGTGTCCCCTCATGTTGCGGTGACTCTCGCACCTTGCCGAACATCTCCGACGACGACGCCTGATAGAACCGGATCTGGCCGCGCGGCGCGGGCCGTGACGCGGAGACCCCGCTGTAAACGCGGATTGCCTCCAGCATGCGCAGCACGCCCATGCCGGTGACCTCCGCCGTCAGCTCCGCCTGCTGCCAGGACATCGGCACATATGAGATCGCGCCCAGGTTGTAGACCTCGTCGGGCTGCACCTGTTCGACGGCGGAAATCAGGCTGCCCTGATCGAGCAGATCACCGCTGACCAGGCCGACGTCGCGCAGAAGCCGGCGGACCCGCGGCACCCGTGGGTTCGACTGGCCGCGGACAAGGCCCCAGACCTCGTAACCCTCGGCAAGCAGGTACTCAGCGAGATATGAGCCGTCCTGCCCGGTGATCCCCGTGACTAGCGCGCGTCTGCTCACCGGTGCCTCCTCGGTCTCGCTCCAGCGGGGCGGCCAGGCTCGGCGGCGCGCCGCGAGGACCGGGCCCTCACCATCGCCGCGGGAGCCCGCCCCGTGCCCGGACACCCGCAATGGCAAGACATCACTCCAAGTGCGCCCAAAAGTACACCCGCTCCTACGGCCAGAGCGCGTCGGTGCCCGGCTGCGCTTACCCGTCGCCGCTGCGCCGCGCCGCGTCCGCCGCGCCCGCCCCGCCGCACTCGGCGGGCTCAACGCAGCACGCTCCGCGGGCGCCAGCGACCCGGATATGCCTGCCGCCGAAAGGGTGGATCGCGGCCTATTCGTACCGGCAGTCGTGCGCTCAGATCAGCTTGCCCACCGTCGATGGCGAGGCGCGGAGAGGCTGGTACATAACGTAACGTGAGGTACTGAGTGGTAAGGTTCGCTGGCGAGGAGCGCCTTTCATACCCCGTGCTCTGCCGCGCGGCGCCGCCGCGGCCGCCCCCGCGGAGCCGCGCGGAACCAGCCAGGGCGTACGAGGAGCGTGACGCGTGACCACCATGGACCGCCCACTCCGCGTCGCGCTGCTCTCCTACCGGAGCAAACCGCACTGCGGTGGCCAGGGCATCTACCTGCGCCACCTCAGCCGTGAGCTTTCCGCGCTCGGCCACCACGTGGAGGTGCTGTCCGGCCAGCCCTATCCCGAGCTCGAACCGGGGCCCACGCTGCACCGCGTGCCCAGCCTCGACCTCTACCGGGACGACGACCCTTTCCGCTTGCCGCACCTGCGCGAGTACCGCGACTGGATCGACGTTCTCGAGGTCACCGGAATGTGCACGGCCGCCTTCCCCGAGCCGCTGACCTTCAGCCTGCGGGCGCTGCGGGAACTGCGCAGGCGCAGCGGCAGCTTCGACATCGTGCACGACAACCAGGTCCTCGGCTACGGGATGCTCGGCATTCACCGGCTCGGGCTGCCCCTTGTGACGAGCATTCACCATCCGATCAGCGTCGACAGGCGGATCGAGCTGCGGGCCGCCCGCGGCCTGTCCAGGCTGTCCAAATGGCGCTGGTACGGTTTCGTGCGGATGCAGGCCCGGGTCGCCCGCAGGGTCGGCGAGATCCTCACCGTGTCCGAGTCCTCCCGCCGCGATATCTGCGCCGACTTCAAGGTGCCTCCCGCTCGTGTGCAGGTGATCCCGCTCGGCGTGGACACCCGTCTGTTCCATCCGCGCCCGGGGCCAAGAGCACCGGGCCAGATCGTCGCGGTGGCCAGCGCGGACTCGCCGATGAAGGGGGTCGCGGTGCTGCTGCATGCCGTCGCCAAGCTGGCCACCGAACGGGACGTGCGGCTGACCGTGGTCAGCAGGCCCACACCCGGCGGCCCGACGGAGCGGCTGGCCGGCGAGCTTGCCCTCGGGGAGCGGGTGCGATTCGTGCACGGGATCAGCGACGACCAGCTGGCCAGCCTGCTCGCTAGTGCGGAGATCGCGGTGGTGCCTTCGCTGTACGAGGGATTCTCGCTGCCGGCCGTTGAGCACATGGCCACTGGCACCCCTCTCATCGTGAGCCGCACCGGGGCACTACCCGAGGTGGCGGGCGACGCTGCGGTGCAGGTGCCACCCGGTGACGCCGAGGCGCTTGCGGCCGCGCTGCGCGGGCTGCACGATTCACCGCAGCGGCGTGGGCAGCTCGGCGAGGCCGCCTGGCGCCGGGTGCAGGAACGTTTTGCCTGGCCTGCGGTGGCCAAGGCCACGCAAGGCCGGTACGCGGTAGCCGTCGCGCAGCATGCCGCGGCGAATACCGCCGCCTCGCGGCCGCGACGAAGGGAGCGGAGCCCTGCTGACCGTTGATTTCGGCCGACTGCCCGTCGGTCCAGGCGACCGCGTGCTCGACCTCGGCTGCGGCGCGGGGCGGCATGCCTTCGAGGTCTACCGGCGCGGCGCCGATGTCGTCGCGCTAGACATGAACGCCGGCGAACTTGCCGAGGTCAGCGACATGTTCGCCGCGATGCGGACGGCAGGGGAGGCGCCCGCCAGCGCCGGCGCAAGCACCGCTGCCGGCGACGCCACCGCGATGCCATTCGCCGACGGCTCATTCGACCGGGTGATCGCCGCGGAGGTACTCGAGCACATCCTTGATGATCAGCAGGCAGTGAACGAGCTCGCCCGGGTGCTGCGGCCCGGCGGCCGGGCCGCGGTGACCGTGCCAAGCTGGCTGCCCGAGCGGATCTGCTGGGCGCTGTCGGAGGACTACCACGACACGCCTGGCGGACACGTCCGCATTTACACGAGGGTCGAGCTCGAGGCCAAGCTGAAGCGGGCCGGGCTCGCGGTCGGTGCGCACCACCATGCCCACGGCCTGCACTCGCCTTACTGGTGGCTGAAGTGCGCCGTCGGCGTGCACAACGATGACCACCCGCTGGCCCGGGCCTATCACCGGCTGCTGGTCTGGGACATCATGCAGCGACCCGCTCTCACCCGGGTGGCCGAGCGCGCGCTGAACCCGGTCCTGGGCAAGAGCCTGGTCGTTTACCTGCGAAAACCAGCGCACAGCTCGACGCAGATGGAGGACCTGCCGGAGCACGCGCATGCGGCGGCATGAGCTGCCAGCGGTCCCGGGGGTGCTGAGCGCGGACGCGATCCTCGCCACCGGCCGCAGTATCGCCGCCATGCAGGAGCCATCGGGCGCGATCCCGTGGCCGGACGGCCACACTGACGCCTGGGATCACGTCGAGTGCGCGATGGCACTCACCGTCTGTGGCCTCACCGGACCTGCCAGGCGAGGGTACGAATGGCTGCGCCGCACGCAGCGAGCGGACGGCGCCTGGCCCAAGAAGACGGTGCGCGGGACCGTGACCGACGCCGCCATCGACAGCAACCAGGTCGCTTACGTGGCGGTGGGGGTGTGGCACGAGCTCCAGGTCACCGGCGACGAGGCCTTCGCGGTCCGGATGTGGCCGACGGTTCGCCGGGCCATTACCTTCGTCCTGCGCCTGCAGACCCAGCGCGGTGAGATCTTGTGGGAACGCGCGGCCGACGGCTCACCGGCGAGTTACGCCCTCCTCACCGGATGCTCGAGCACCTACCAGAGCCTGCGTTTCGCGGTGGCGCTCGCGGAATTCATGGGTGACCCACAGCCGGACTGGGAACTTGCCGCCGACCAGCTCGGCCACGTGATCGCCGAGCATCCGGAGGCTTTCGCCGATAAGACCAGGTACTCGATGGACTGGTACTACCCCGTGCTCGGCGGCGCGGTGCGCGGCGACGCTGCCCGGCGCATGCTCGCCAGCCGGTGGGGCGAATTCGTCGTACCGGACCTCGGCATCCGCTGCGTCAGCGACCAGCCATGGATAACCGGCGCGGAGACATGCGAGCTTGTGCTCGCACTCGACGCGATCGGTGAAGCCGGCCGGGCGCTCACCCTTTACGCCGCGGTCCAGCATCTCAGGGATTCAGGGGGTGCCTACTGGACCGGATGGCAGTTCGTGAACCAGGCGCATTTTCCCGCCGAGCGCAGTAGCTGGACGGCGGCCGCCGTCGTGCTCGCGGCGGACGCGCTGTCCAAGGCGAGCGGCGGGGCGGACCTATTTCACACGGCCGGCAGCGCTCCCGTCTCCGGCCTGCCCGCGACGGCGGAATGCGCAGCGGGCTGCGGTTGCGGCGAGGAGGCAAATTTTTCAGGTCGTTCAGCCGATGCCGTCACCGGTCCGCCGCAGCACCCGCAGTGAGCCCTCCCTGCGGACCTCGGTGAAAGCGCCGGACGCGACGGCCCGCAGATAGACGCGGTAGGGCGGTTGCCCGCCGTCAGCGGGGTCTGCGAACACGTCATGGATGGCGAGCGCGCCGCCCATTTCCACCCACGGCGCCCAGCCCTGATAGTCGGCCTGTGCGGCCTCATCGGTGTGGCCGCCATCGATGAACAGCATGCCGACCGGGGTACGCCATAGCGCGGCCACGTCGGCGGACCGGCCCACGACGGCGATGACCTGCTCCTCCAACCCGGCACCCGACAGGGTGCCGCGAAAGGTGGGAAGCGTATCCAACCGCCCGGTCCGCGGGTCCACCAGTGAAGTGTCGTGGTACTCCCAGCCGGGCTGGTTCTCCTCGGAGCCATGATGGTGATCGACGGTGACCACGCGCTGCCCGCCGCCGAGCAGCGCCGCGGCGAGGTAAATCGTGGATTTCCCGCAGTAGGTTCCGATCTCGACGATCGGGCCGAGGCGGGCATATTCGCGGGCGACCTCGTACAACACCCGGCCCTCTACCGGCGGCATGAAGCCCTTTGCCGCCTCCGCCGCCCGCGCTAGCTCTCCCGGCATGGTCACTGGCGCACTCTAGCGCCGCACGCCGGCCATGACGCGATAGCCCGGCCGCGCAGCCACCCACCCGCCGCGTCACCACCTGGCCGCCGCGTCTCTACACCCTGCGGCGCCACCAGCCGGCCGCCGACGCGTGCCGCCATCATAATGATCACACCAAGGCTCCCTAACGGCTGCCGCGTGGCGCGATGTTCGGGAAGGGTGCTCGAAGCGCTTTCCGTTACTGGATTTGAGCCGGGGCCGCCCGGCCGGTGGCTCAGCGAGCGAACACATCCCGCTCCGCGCCCGTTTTCATGATGCCGGCCACTTTGTGGCGGTTGATCGATGACTATACGGCCATGGCTGAAGGTTGGCGCGAGGGTCGCCACGCGGACAATGGAGACGTGGTTGCCGGACACGTGGCACAGACCGCACGCACCCGAGTCGCGTACTTTGTCAAGCCGGTCCGTGTCGTTTCCCGCGACGATCTCCGGGACGACCGCAAGCTGGCCGGTCCGCCGGTGTCTGCGAGCGGTACGAGGGCGTCGCCCGCACTCGCCCCGGCGACGTGCCCCAGCAACGTTGACGCAGTCCGCGTAGGCTGGCCGCATGCGCGTGGCGCTCTGCCAGATTCCGATCTCCAGCGACCCTGCCGTCAACCTGGCTCGGGTGAAGGACGCGATCTCACGGGCCGCGGCGGACGGCGCCGCCCTGGCGGTCTTCCCCGAGGCAACCCAGGTCCGCTTTGGCTCGGATTTGAAGGGCACCGCCGAGCCCCTCGATGGACCGTTCGGGACGGCCCTCGCGTCGGCCGCGCGCGATCACGGGCTTGCGCTCGTCGCGGGTGTGTTCGAGCCGGCGCCTGGCGGGCGCCTCTACAACACCGCTGTCGGCTACGACTCCGGTGGCAACCGCTGCGCCGCCTACCGCAAGATCCATCTGTTCGACGCGCTTGGCCAGCGAGAATCGGACCTCATCGCGCCCGGCGCCGAGGCGGTCGTGGCCGATTTCGACGGCCTCCGCGTCGGGCTTATCACGTGCTACGACATCCGCTTTCCCGAACTCGCACGCGCGCTGACGGCGGCCGGTGCACAGCTCCTTGTCGTACTCGCGGCGTGGGGCGCAGGCCTGTTCAAAGAGGAGCACTGGGTGACGCTCGTGCGCGCGCGGGCCATCGAGAATACGGTGTGGGTGGCCGCCGCCGGGCAGGTACCAGACCCGGACGCCCCTCCGGTCAAGGCGCCGACCGGCGTCGGCCGGAGCATGCTGGTCGACCCGATGGGCACGGTCCGCCTCGACCTCGGCTCGCGGCCTGGGATCGCTTCCGGGGACATCGACCCCGAGCTAACCGAACAGGTCCGTGCCATGCTCCCCTGCCTGCAGCACCGGCGCCCCGACATCCTGGGGGACATTCGCGGGGTCGCCCGCCTCAGCTAGCGCCCGCTGCCCCGAGGCGAGCACCGCCGCCGGATGAGCACCGCGCGTCTGCCCGCTTTCCTCAGCCGCTGATCAGGTAAGCCGCCGCGGCTATCACGGCAACAGCCAAGACTACCGCGACAGCGACCACGGTCGTGGGGCCTGCGATCCCGCGCCGCCTGCCGGGGGCCGCGCGAGGCCCACGGCGGTGCGGCCGTGGCTCCGCGCGACCCTTGCGCCCGCGTCGTCTGCCAGCCGGTTTCCCCGCCGACCGGAGGTGTTCCCATTCGGCCTCGGCCCGTTCGCGATGGGCGACCGGACGCTGCCAGACGATCCCCGAGTCATTCCACCGGTTCTGGGCCCGCTGCCAGACAGATCCTGTGCTCTGCGGGCGGCGCGCGGCTGACCCGGCCGGGTCGGTTTGGTCCCCTATCGGCTCGATGCCAGGCCCACCTGGTAGACCACGGAGCGCGGGAGTGGGGCCGACAACCGGGGGCACCCGCGGCGGGCCGGCCGCCGAACCGCCAAATGTCCCGGCCGGACCGGGAACCGGCGCGGCCTCCTGACCAGCAGGCGGCACCGCGGTGCCATGGCCGTAGCCGCTGTCCCATGTATCGCCGTACCCAGGACCGTAGCGATACCCGGCCAGGTAACCGCAGTCGTCATCGCCCGCAACTCCATCGGGCCCATGGCCTTGGGCACCGCCACGGTCGGGGCCTAAGGACGCGGTCGCGGCGGCGTGAGCTGGCGCGGCTTCCTTGGCGGTGCCGTCACCTTCCTCGGCAGTGCTCTCACCATCTTGGCTGTCACCATCTTGCCGTGGTGGGAACACCCGCGAGTCAGCGACAGCGCTGGCTGGCAGACCGGCGCCGCGGCTCACGGGAGCGGGCTCTTGCGAGACGGGCTGGCCGAACGCCAGTGGCCAGGGAGCAGGGCCGCCAGCGCCGACGCTCCCAGCGCCGACGCTGCCTGGACGGGGGCCGCCTGCACCGGAGCCGCCTGCACCGGAGCCGCCTGCACCGGAGCCGCCTGCACCGGAGCCGCCTGCACCGGGGCCGCCTGCACCGGGCGTCAGACGCACCCCGACGTCCTCTTGCCCGCACTGCCAACCATCCTCAGGGGTCCGCGTAGTGTCCACCCTCGCCCTTGTTCTCGCGGCGTGCGGTCAGCCGTTGTCGCAGCCGGGCCAAGGTCCACCGAGAACGACCCATGAACAGACCCAGAAACAGACACAGAACCAACCGCCGCCGATCATACCGGGGCAGCGGGTCACGCGATTAGAAAAGCCGGGATACGCAAATCCCGATACGGAAACCCCGATACGGAGACCTGAGCCGTCAGGAGGCCGCGCGGGTGGACATGACGTCGTGCATGGCTTCGCGCAGGCTCGCGAGGCCCTCATCGCCAACCGACTCCAGAAAACGGCGCATCGTCACGAATCGGTCACCGCCGGAGTGGAGTACCTCGATCATGAGCCTCGCGTCATGATCTTCCCTGCTCTCGGCAGGCCAGTACCGCCACGCGCGGCCGCTCTTCTCCCGCATCAGCACACCCTTGCGAAAGAGGATGCCCATGACCGTCATCACGGTTGTATACGCCACGAGCTTGTCATACCGCATGCGCTCACGTACTTCGCGGACAACGTAAGGCCGGTCCGCCGCCCACATCACGTCCATGATCGCGCCTTCGAGTTCGCCGAACTCACGCACGATGCGCCACCTCCGGCAAACCATGCTAGAGGCGAGGGGCAGTGCAGCGAGAACCGGACTCGTGACGCAGGGTAAGAAAACACCCTCCCGGGCGATGCTTCTTTCAACCAGGCGGACGCCTTCCTCGCTGCGGTGCGCGAACGCTGCGGCCGAGCCCGCACGTGACCGGGCGCCCCAGTGGGCCCGACCTCGGCCGCTGGCACCTGGCCGCCATCATGGCGGCGCCACCAGCGCGGTGCGAAGCTCGTCAACCACGGATCGGCTGACTCCGGCCCGGCGCAGAAATTCGCCCACCGAGCCATACCTGTCCCGCAGGCCCGCAAGCACCTCGCGCATCGCTTCCGCAGGCGCGGCCGCCGCGGCGCCAGGAACGGTCCGGAGGCTCTCGCCGCGCCGCAGTAGCCGCTGCTCGATACCGCCCAGGTTTTCCGTGGTCAGCGAATAATCGGCAACGATGTCGTCGTCGCCGACGCCGAGCACACCGAGGATCGCGGCGATGATCAACCCGGTGCGGTCCTTGCCTGCGGCGCAATGCACGATCACGGCGCCGGGCGCTCGCGCCACCGCAGTAACCGCACGCACCAGTGGCTCGCCCGCGAGTTCGAGCATGCACAGGTAGCGCTGGGCAACGGTCAGGCCAGGCTTCTCCACCACCGCCGCGTTCCGCTCTGTGAGCAGCGGCGCATGGATGATCTCGATCTCGGTGCGCTCGAGCGGGCGCCTCGCGTCGCGCTTCCGCTCAAGGCCGGTGCGCAGGTCAACCACGGTCGTGATGCGCAGGTCCGCGGTGAGAAATGTGACGTCAGCCGCGCTGAGTTCGGTCAGCTCGTCGCTGCGGAACAGCCTCCGCCAGCGGATCCCCGATCGCGGGCCTGCGGGCACGTCGCCGTGGATCACCTGGTAACCGCCCGCGTCACGGAAATTCACGCACCCGTCAAGCGAGATGTGCCGATCCACGCTGCCTCCCCAATCGCCGCCGACGCTGTGCCGGCTGACCAATGCTGTTCCCGTTGATCAGCTCAATCCCTCCGCATCGCGGCGAGGGCCCTATGCCTGGCTGGCCGCGGTGTGCGCCCGCTTCCGGCACAAGGCTTTCCGGCGGGTACCGTTGATCGGCGCCTGAACTGCAGCAACAAGCGGCGCTTGTCGGCGATCGGCGGCAAGCGCCGTATGGCCGAACGCGAAGGCCCGGGCGGGTAGCCTTGTTGGCGGTTATCGATCGGCTCAGACTCCGGAAGAGGCGATGTCCGCCGTGTCTTCAGATCCGCCGCGGCCAGACGCGGATCTCACCACGTCAGCAGACTACCGTCGCCGTTACGACCAGTCAGGGACCCTCGGCCCGCCAGACGGCCAGCAATCGCACGAGCCGGCCGCCGATGCCGATTTCGGCCCGAACGAATGGCTTGTGGACGAGCTCTACCAGCGTTACCTCAACGACCCGCAGACGGTTGACAAGGCATGGTGGAACTTCTTCGCCGACTACGAGCCCGAGGCGGCCACCGGCCTGGGCCGGGCCTGGGTGACGCGACCAGCCGCGCCTGCCGACCAGCCGCCTGGCGTCACGGCAGCCGGTGCGCAGGCGCCCGGTCAGGCACCGAGCCCGCCAGCGCTACCTGCGGGTGGCCAGGCGCCGCCGCGGGCCGCAGCGACCGCGCCGCCCGTGGCGGCTCCGGCTGGCGCCGCCGCCGGAACCGGGATCAGGCGGCCAGCGCCACCGCAGGTACCCGCGGATGCGGAGGAGGTCCGGCTCCGCGGCGCGGCGGCCCGCACCGCGTTGAACATGGAGGCGAGCCTCTCCGTGCCGACCGCGACCAGCGTCCGCACGGTGCCAGCCATGTTGCTGATCGACAACAGGATCGTCATCAATAACCACCTCAGGCGCGGCCGCGGCGGCAAAGCGTCCTTCACTCACCTGATCGGTTTCGCGATTGTCCGCGCGCTTGACACGATGCCGGAGATGAACGCGTTCTTTGCCGAGGTGAATGGCAAACCGTCACTCGTCAAGCCGGACCACGTCAATCTGGGCCTCGCGATCGACGTGCGGAAGGCAGACGGGTCACGGCAGCTGGTCGTGCCGAACATCAAGGCGGCGGAGGCCCTTGATTTCAGGCAGTTCTGGATGGCGTACCAAGAAGTCGTTCGCAAGGCGCGGTCGGGCAAGCTCGACGTGACCGATTTCGCGGGCACGACGATCGTCCTCACCAACCCGGGGACCATCGGCACAGAACATTCGGTGCCGCGGCTGATGCCGGGCCAGGGCTGCATCATCGGCGCTGGGGCGATGGAGTACCCCGCCTCCTATCAGGGCGCATCGGCCGAGACGCTGGCGAGGCTGGCCATCAGCAAGGCCATGACGCTCACGTCGACCTACGACCACCGGGTGATACAGGGCGCGCAGTCCGGGGAGTTCCTGCGCCGCATCCACGAGCTGCTGCTCGGCGCTGACGGCTTCTACGACGAGATCTTCGAGGCACTGCGGATTCCCTACGAGCCGATCCGCTGGGTGCGGGACATCCCGGCCGGCCACGAGGACGACATCGCCAAGTCCGCCCGGGTGCACGAGCTGATCCACGCCTACCGGGTGCGCGGTCACCTCATGGCGGACACCGACCCGCTGGAGTACCGGCAGCGCAAGCACCCCGACCTCGACATCAACGAGCACGGCCTGACCCTGTGGGACCTGGACCGTGAGTTCGCCACCGGCGGCTTCGGCGGCAAGCCGCTGATGCCGCTGCGCGAGATCCTCGGCGTGCTGCGCGACTCGTACTGCCGCACCGTGGGCATCGAGTACATGCACATCCAGAACCCGGATGAACGGGCCTGGCTGCAGGCTCGTATCGAGTGGCCGCACGGCAGCCCAGGCCACGACGAGCAGCTGCGCATTCTGAGCAGGCTCAACGTGGCCGAGGCGTTCGAGATGTTCCTGCAGACGAAGTACGTCGGCCAGCGCCGGTTTTCCCTGGAGGGCGCCGAGTCCCTGATCCCGCTGCTCGACGCCGTACTTACCGAGGCGGCGCAGGAGGGCCTCGACGAGGCCGTGATCGGCATGACCCATCGCGGCAGGCTGAACGTGCTGGCGAACATCGTGGGCAAGTCGTACGCACAGATTTTCCAGGAGTTCGAGGGCAACCTCGACCCGCGCACCGCGCACGGCTCTGGTGACGTCAAGTACCACCTGGGGGCGGACGGCGACTTCGTGGCCGCCGACGGGATCAAGATCCGGGCTTCGCTTGTCGCCAACCCCAGCCACCTCGAGGCGGTCGACCCGGTGCTCGAGGGCGTCGTCAGGGCCAAGCAGGACGTGATCGACAAGGGCGAGCCCGGATTCACCGTGCTGCCGGTGCTGATCCATGGGGATGCTGCTTTCGCGGGGCAGGGCGTCGTCGCCGAGACCCTGAACCTGTCGCAGCTACGCGGCTACCGTACCGGCGGCACTGTGCACATCGTGGTGAACAACCAGGTGGGCTTCACCACCGCACCGCAGCACTCACGGTCCAGCGTCTACTGCACCGATGTGGCGAGGATGATCCAGGCACCGATCTTCCACGTCAACGGTGACGATCCGGAAGCGGTCGTCCGGGTCGGCAGGCTGGCCTTCGAGTTCCGGGAGGCGTTCAGGAAGGACGTGGTCATCGACCTCGTCTGCTACCGTCGGCGCGGGCACAACGAAACGGACAACCCGTCGTTCACGCAGCCGCTGATGTACGACCTGATCGATGCCAGGAGGTCCACCCGCAAGCTCTACACCGAGGCGCTGATCGGCCGCGGCGACATCACCCTGGAAGAGGCCGAGCAGGCGCTCCGGCATTATCAGCAGCAACTGGAGCGGGCCTTCACCGAGACCCGCGAGGCGGCCAAGCGCCCGATCGAACCTGGCGCGGTGATCAGGCCGGAACCGGAGACGCACGAGCGGATCCACCGCGCGGTCGCCACCGCGATCACCGAAGAGACTCTAAAGCGGGTCATCGACACGCAGCTGAACCTGCCGGACGGCTTCAGCGTGCACCCGCGCCTGCAGCCAATGCTTGAACGCCGTGCGGTCGCGGTCGCGGAGGATGCCATCGACTGGGGTACCGGCGAAACCCTCGCGATCGGCTCCCTGCTCCTCGACGGGCACCCGGTCCGGCTTGTCGGCCAGGACACCCGCCGTGGGACATTCGGCCAGCGTCACGCGGTGCTCTTCGACCGGCATACCGGCGCCGAGTACACACCGCTAAAGCAATTCGACCGTGGCACGACCAAGCTCTACGTGTATGACTCGCTGCTTTCCGAGTTCGCCGCGATGGGGTTTGAGTACGGCTACTCGGTCGCACGGCCGGAGGCGCTGGTGTGCTGGGAGGCCCAGTTCGGCGACTTCGCCAACGGCGCGCAGTCGATCCTGGACGAGTTCATCAGCTCCGGTGAGCAGAAGTGGGGCCAACGCTCCAGCGTGGTCCTGCTCCTGCCGCACGGCTACGAGGGGCAGGGTCCCGACCACTCCTCCGCCAAGATCGAGCGCTTTCTCGGGCTGTGCGCGCAGGACAACATGACCGTCGCGCAGCCGTCCACGCCCGCCAACTACTTCCATCTGCTGCGCTGGCAGTCGCTGTCCGGCCGGCGCAAGCCGCTCGTGGTGTTCACGCCGAAGTCACTGCTGCGGCTCAAGGCGGCGACCTCTGCGGTGTCCGATTTCACCGATGGCGCCTTCCGTCCGGTCATCGACGACCCGGCGAGCCCTGACCCGGCTTCGGTCCGCCGGGTGTTGCTCTGCTCCGGCAAGGTGTTCTACGACCTGGCCGCGCACCGCGCGTCAACCGGTGACAAGGCGGCGGCGATCATGCGGGTTGAGCGCCTCTACCCGCTGCCGCTCGAGGAACTGAAGGCCAGCCTCGCGGCCTACCCGGGCGCGCGGGAACTCGTCTGGGTGCAGGACGAGCCAGCCAACATGGGCGCATGGCCGACGGTCGGCTTGAAGCTCCCGGCTGCACCTCGGCAGGCCGATCGCCCGGGTGTCGCGGCGGGCGAGTTCGGCGCCCGCTGTCGGCTCCGCCATCATGCATGCGGCCGAGCAGCGCACGCTCATCGAGGCAGCCTTCGCACCTGGACCGGGCGCGGCCGTCTGACCGTGTACTTCACCGACCGCGGTATCGAGGAACTCGCCCAGCGGCGCGGCGACGAGGAGGTTAGCCTCCGCTGGCTTGCTGAACGGCTGCGCGAGTTCGTCGATCTCAATCCGGGGTTCGAGGATCCAGTGGATCGGCTCGCGACTTGGCTCGCCCGGCTTGACGACGACGAGTGATCCAAAGTCCTGCCATCGACGCCCCGTGCCTGCCGGCCGAACCCGGTGGGTGGCACATCGTCTGGGGTTGCAAGCCGCACGACGTGCCATCGACTGGGCGACGTTGCGTGGAGCGCCGCACGGAAAGCACGCGGCGCAGTATCCGAACCAAGCGGTGGGCGGCGCGCCTGGTCGAGCCGGAAGAACGCGGCGAGCGAACCGTCAGAACATGACAGCGCGGCGTCATTACTATCGCGATACATCTTGACTTTTGGTAAACGCGATATATCGTGTTCCTGGTGCGCTAACTGATAGCGCTCTGCCGCGATGAAGGGAGCCCGTGATGCCGCGGTGGATCATCGACACGCCGGCCAGCCTGACCTTCGACGGCGTGGTCGCTCTCAGGATCCGGCTGGTATCGGGTTCCGTCGCCGTCCTCGCCGCGCAGGACACGCCGCGCCTCGACATCGAGTCGGTCTCCGGCCAGCCCCTGCTGGTCACCCACGAGGCGGGCATCCTGACGATCACGTATGAGGACATGACCTGGGACGGCCTGCTCGGCTGGCTCCGCCCGCAGCGGCACTACGCCTCGATCGCGGTTACTGTCCAGAAGGACTGCCCGGTGCAGCTTGGCGTCGTCAACGCGACCGCCGTCGTATCGGGCATGACCGCGCGGACCTCCTTCAAAAGCGTGTCCGGCGGGCTCACAATGGACGGCGTGACAGGCAACCTGGACGCGAACACGGTCTCGGGCGACCTGGAAGCGCAGAATGTCGACGGCGAGGTTTCCTTCAAAACCGTCTCGGGCGACCTGACGATCGCCGGCGGATCGCTCGCCCGGCTCGACGCGAAGACGGTCAACGGCAAGATCACTGCCGACGTGGGCCTCGCTCCGGCCGCCCTCGTGCAAGCCGCGACCGTATCAGGTGACGTGGCAGTGCGATTGCCTGCCACGGCCAGCACCCGGGTCGACATGCGCTCCACGTCGGGCCGCGTGGAAACCGCGTTCGACGGGCTCGACGGCGACCGCAAACCAGGCGCTACCAGCGTCGCGGGAACGCTGGGCGCCGGTGACGGCAAGTTGTCCGTCAGCACGATGTCCGGAGCGGTGACCTTGCTGCGGCGGAACCCGCCCGCGGACCAGGAGCGGTCCCGGGTCGGCACGGAGGAGGCGCTATGAGCCCCGTGTTCGGACACGGGCGGCTGCGGCTTTATCTCCTCAAGCTGCTCGACGAGGCACCAAGGCATGGCTACGAGGTGATCCGGCTCCTCCAAGACCGGTTCATGGGCGTCTACGCACCATCGCCGGGCACCATCTACCCTCGGCTCGCCCGGCTCGAGGAGGAAGGCCTGCTGACCCACGACGAGGAGGACGGCCGTAAGACCTACCGGATCACGGACAAGGGCCGCGACGAGATCAACCGCCGACTCGACGAACTTGATGATCTGGAGCGGGAGATCACCGAATCGGTGAGCGGCATCGCCCGTGAGGTCAAGGAGGACGTCCGGGAGACGGTACGCAGCTTGCGCGAGGAACTAACCTGGGCCACCCGCGAGATGCACAAGGAGAGCAAGCGGTCAGCGCACGAGCAGGCAAGCCAGCGGCGCGACGAGGCGCGCGAGCGGGCGCGCCAGGTCCGGGAGGAACTACGGCAGGTCCGCGGCGAGGCATGCGGCCAAGCGCGAGGGCGCGGGCGGCCGGAGCAAGAAGAGTGGGCGGGCGGCCCGGCGCAGGAAGAGCGGGCGGGCGGCCCGGCGCAGGAAGAGCGGGCGGGCGGCCCGGCGCAGGAAGAGCGGGCGGGCGGCCCGGCGCAGGAAGAGCGGGCGGGCGGCCCGGCGCAGGAAGAGCGGGCGGGCGGCCCGGCGCAGGAAGAGCGGGCGGGCGGCCCGGCGCAGGAAGAGCGGGCGGGCGGCCCGGCGCAGGAAGAGCGGGCGGGCGGCCCGGCGCAGGAAGAGCGGGCGGGCAGCGAATGGGGCGGGCCCGGATGTCAGGACTGGGCAGACTGGCCGGGTCGACGGCATCGTCCCGACGCGGGTGGTCGCGGTGAATTCGAGGCAGTGGCCAGGGACTTCAGCAATGAGGTGCGCCACGCCATACAGCAGGCAGGCGCACTCGGCGAGAGCGCCATGGATGACATGCGGCTCATCCTGCAGGACGCCCTGCAACGGATCCGCAGCGAGGTCTTCGGTCCGGTCAAGCCGCGGCGCAGCGAGCCTGCATCCGCGTCCGGTGAGACCGCCCGGGGCGACGCCGCATCCGCTGACAGCACCCGGGGCGACGCTTCCGGTGACACTGCTTCGGGCCGCGCCGCTCCGGGTGGGAGCGCTCCCGGCGAGAACGAGACCCCTGACACCGGCGGCGAAGGTAAAGACGCCGGAGCGGCCGCTAAAGGGTAAAAACGATCTTCCCGAAGAGCTCGCCCGCCATCATCGCGGTGAACCCATCGCGAGCCCGGTCCAGCGGCAACTGCGCGTCGATCAGCGGCCGCAGTCCGGTCTGCGCGCAGAACTGCAGCAGCCGACCAAGCTGGTCGCGGGTTCCCATGGTCGATCCGACCACCGAGAGCTCGAGGAAGAATACGCGGCTCAGGTCCGCGGGCGGCGCAGCACCGCTGGTTGCGCCGGAGATCACGATCCGGCCGCCCGGCCGCAGCGACCTGAGCGAGTGCGCCCAGGTCGACTCACCAACAGTCTCCATGACTGCATCGACCCGCTCCGGCAGCCGCGCGCCCGTCCGGAAGGCCTGCTCCGCACCGAGCGCGATGGCGCGCTCCCGTTTCGCCTCGCTGCGGCTCGTGGCCCAGACCCGGAAGCCGCCGGCCCTGCCAAGCAAGATGAGCGCCGTCGCCACGCCGCCGCCCGCCCCCTGGACCAGCACGGTGGCGCCGGGTTCGAGGCCGGCCTTGCCGAAAAGCATCCGGTAGGCGGTCAGGTACGCGGTCGGCAGGCAGGCCGCCTCCGCAAACGACAGGCAGGCGGGCTTGGGCAGCAGGTTCCGCCTTGGCACCGCGACGCGCTGCGCGAATGTCCCGTCGTAGCGCTCGGACAGTAGCGAGCGGTCGGGGTCGTGCGTCTCGTCTCCCCCGCCCGCCGCCGCATCACCGATGATCGCGTGCACGACGACCTCGTTGCCCGCTTCATCGGTCCCCGCGGCGTCGCAGCCGAGGACGATCGGCAACCGATCCTCCTTGATGCCCACACCGCGCAAGGTCCACAGATCATGATGGTTTAGCGATGTGGCCCTGACCGTGACGGTGGTCCAGCCGGGCTCTGGGGCAGGCTCCGGCCGCTCGCCCATCTCCAGACCGGTTAGCGGCTCATCGGGGTCAATCCGTGCGGCAGTGACAGCGAACATGCCAAGGACATTACCGGCTGGTCGGGCGACCCCGGCCGGCCGCATGGCCCGCCGGTCAGCATGGCCCGCCGGTCAGCATGGCCCGCCGGTCAGCATGGCCCGCCGTCAGCCTCGCCCGCCGGTCAGCCTCGCCCGCCGCCGACCCGGTCCGGCCTTGGCGCGCGGACTTGATCGCGTCCGTGCGCATCGCCGCGATCGCCTGCTCGGACACGGTGCGACGGACCAGCAGATGAACCGAGTTGCCCAGCGTGCGACCTGGGATGCCTCGCCGCGGGTAGGGCGTTTCACTAGCCAAGGGCGTTCCAGGTGCCAAGTCTCGCGGGCAGGTGCGCGGGACGCTCCTTTTCGCCCCTTCTTCGTACCCGATGTGTAATACTCAATAGGCGGGTGCAACTCTTACCCGCCCGTCAGTGAGACCCCCGCAGGTAAGGATCGGGAGTGGATCTCAGCTCTTACGCCGAACTGGCGGTACGACTGGTAAACACGCACGATCCCGCGCACCCGGATCGCGACGAACTGCGGGACCTGGATGCGCTCCGCACCCTCGTCGCCGATCTGCCGCACCTGAATATGCGGGCAACCCGCAACGACCTCGACGCGCTTCGACTGCTCCGCGCGGAGCTGCGGAAGATCTTCTCGGCATCTGCCGAAGGTGACGGCGCCGAGGCGGTGGAAACGCTCAATGCCCTGCTCATCCAGCACCCGATCCATCCGCAGATCTCCGGCCACGACGGCCAGCGGTGGCATCTGCACCTCACCGAGAGCGGCTCGGTCGCGGACAAGTACGCGGCCGGCGCGGTAATGGGCCTCGCCGTGCTCGTCACCGACATCGGTACTGAGCGGCTGGGGCTCTGCCAGGCCGCGTCATGTGATGCCGCGTTCCTCGACACCACCACCAACCAGTCCAGGCGTTACTGCTCGGACAGGTGCGCGAGCCGGGCTAACGTGGCCGCCTACCGGGCGAGGCGACAGCGCGGCGACGAGGGGGAGACGACCGCCGTCGTTCCCGGCTGATCGAACTCAGCTGCCGCGCGGGACCCGCGCCGCGCGATCGGGACCCGGATCGCGCGATCGGGACCCGGATCGCGAAATTGACGGTCCGTATACAGGATCTCGGCAAGAACGGTACCGCGGGCACGGCGAGGCGACTGGCCTAGGCCGGGTGATCAGCTATAGACAACGCGTATAGCTGTCAGTTCACGCTGCCGGTTCTGTGATATGCGTTATCGAAATGACGCCGAGTGACTACTTTTCAGGGGGAAGATCTAATCCGTACGATGACGTCACTCTCGCGGGAGCCCCGGCGAGCCCGCGGACGGCGTTCTGTCCACCTTATTCGTAGGCGGAATGTGCGAGCCTCTTGGCTGAGCTTGATCACCTGATCGGGAGGAATTCATGGCTGCCACCGCTCCTGGCGTAACGCCTATAAGTCCCGGGGAACACCACCTGCACCGAGCGGTGGGGCTGCGCGGGCTCACCATGATCTCGCTGGGCTCCATCATCGGGTCAGGCTGGCTTCTCGGCGCCCTCACCGCCGCCAAGGTCGCGGGCGGGGCGTCGATCTTGTCGTGGATCCTGGGCGGCCTCGTCCTGGCGCTGCTCGCACTGGTGCACGCCGAACTCGGCTCCACCTACCCGGTGTCGGGCGGGACCGCCCGGTTCCCGTACATGGTCTTCGGCTCGCTCGGCGGGTTCACCGGTGGCTGGATGGCGTGGATTCAGGCCGTGACGATCGCGCCCATCGAGGTCGAGGCGACGCTCGGCTATCTCAACTCCAAGTTCACCAGCCTGGATCTGATCAACACCAACGGAACGCTGAACGGTAGGGGCATCGCGATCGGCGCGGGTTTCATGCTCGTGTTCGCCGTGATCAACACGATGGGCGTGCGCTGGCTGGCCGAGACCAACACCATCGCGGTGTACTGGAAGATTCTGATACCGCTCATTACGATCTTCGCCTTGCTGCTCACGGTGTTCCACACCAGCAACTTCACTGCCGGTGGCGGGTTCGCCCCATACGGATTCCATGGCATCTTCGCCGCCCTCCCGCTCGGCATCGTTTTCGCGCTCGAAGGATTCGAACAGGCCATCCAGGTCGGCGGCGAGGCAGAGAACCCCCAGCGGAACATCCCGCGTGCGGTGATCGGATCCATGATCATCGGGACGATCATCTACCTGCTGCTTGAGGTCGCGTTCGTCGGTGCGCTCAATCCGGCGAACCTCGTGCACGGCTGGGCGAACCCGATCTCGGGGGTATCGGCATTCGGTCCATACGCGACGCTGGCCACCGCGGCGGGCCTCGGCTGGCTGTCCACGCTGCTCATCATCGACGCGGTCATCTCGCCGGCCGGCACCGGCCTGGTATACATCGGGACGTCGTCCCGGCTGTCCTACGGCCTCGGCCGCAACGGCTATTTCCCCAAGGCGATCAGCCGGGTCAGCAGGCGGGGCGTCCCGTTCGTCTCCATCTGCATCGTCTTCGTAGTCGGCATGCTCACCTTCCTGCCGTTCCCCAGCTGGGCCGGCCTGGTCGGGCTGGTCACCTCGGCAACAGTGATCATGTACGCTTTCGCTCCGCTCTCCCTGGCCGGGCTGCGGAAGCAGGACCCCGACCGGCCGCGAGCGTACCGCCTGCCCGCCGCTGGCTTCCTTTGCCCCCTCTCGTTCATCGCCGCGAACTGCATCGTGTACTTCGCCGGGTTCAGCACGATCTTCTGGCTCTACGTCTTCGTCGCTATCGGCTTCGTGGCCTTCGGCATCTACCAGGTCTCGCTCCCGGCGGAACGCCGGACCATCATCGACTGGCGGGCGGCGCAGTGGATCATACCGTGGCTGATCGGCATTGCGATCATCTCCTGGCAGGGCCGGTACACCAGCACGCCCGACACGGTATTCGGTATCACCCTCAAGCCCACCCTAAGGATCCCGAACTGGTGGGACCTCGCCCTCATCGCCGCGTTCAGCCTGTTGATCTACTACTGGGCTGTGGCGGTCAGCATGTCGCGCGACAAGGTCCACGCGGCCGTCGAGGACGTAGAGGCGGAGGCGTCCGTGGAACTGGCCACGCCGCTGACCTGATGCGATATGGATTCACCCACGAGTCATCCAATCCGGCGTCGGCCGAAAGGAGAGTGAGCTTAGATGAGCACGACTTCCGGGCAAGAGCGGATCGTCGTCGGGATCGACGGGTCGCCGGAGGCGACCGCGGCACTGTCCTGGGCGATCGATGAGGCACGCCTTCGCGGAGTCGGGCTACGTGTCATTCATGTCTTCCCTGCTTTGATCTCGCTCGTCGGAACGATTGCCCACGAGTACTGGCCGCAGGTCGCGAAGGAACAGGAGGCCATGTTCGACCAGGTAATGGCAGCGGCGCCAGCCATGGATGATCTTGATGTCGAGCGCTCCCTGATCCATGGGAGCCCGGCAGAGGTGCTGGTCGAGTCGAGCCGCGGAGCCAACCTCCTGGTCATCGGTTACCGCGGCCGTGGAGGTTTCCGCGGGATGCTGCTGGGCTCCGTCTCCACCCACTGCGTGCACCAAGCGCACTGCCCGGTCGTGGTGATTCGCCAGGAGCGCTACGACAACTGAGCGCACGTGGACGACGGGTGGCCGCGGGCATCCGATCGCCGCACACTCGCCCGGGGCGGACCGGACATCGGATCCGCCCCAGGCCGAAGCGTTTTCGATGGCTCAGCGAGTCAGACGGCGGCGGGACCAGCGCACCACTCGCGATACGCCGACGGCTGTTGCCCAACGGGCATTCGGAGGCGCCCGGCACGGGAAACGATCTTCACCGACGCGGCCGGCCCCGCGACCGGCGGAACGGCCGGTAGCGCAGCAGCACCCGGCCTTCAACAAGGCGGTCGGGCACCGCACCGAAGGCCCGGCTGTCCACCGCACCGCCGTTCGGATTATCGGATTCCAGCCACCAGCCGTCCTTGACGCGCCGGGCCGCCCGCTTGACCAGCAGCATGCCGGGCTGCCCCGGATGGCCCGCGACGACAAGCTGCCCGGCCCGCACCCGCCGGGTCCTGAGCACGAGCAGCCAGTCACCGGGCCGCAGGGTCGGCTCCATGGACCGTTCTGCCACGGCAACACGCCAGAGCGGCCAGCGCATGCTCCCCTCCCGGCTCGTGGCCCTGACCGGGGCGGTCACCGCGGCACCTGCCGAGCCACCTCAGGAGAATAGCCGGGCGCCGCCGCGCAGCCGGAGCCGGGCGCCGCCGCGCAGCCCGAGCCGGGCGCCGCCGCGCAGCCCGAGCCGCCGCGCAGCCTGAGCCCGGGCTGCCACGAGATCAGGGCGGCCGCAACGCACGGCCCGTCGCGACTGGCCGCTCGACCCATACCTTCCCGCCTTCGCGGACCCGTGACGGGGTAGTGTCAGGGTCCGGGACCGATGATCCGAACACGAGGAAGGGAATCGATGAGACTGCTCACACGTCTCCTCGAACCGAAGGCCACCGCCTACGCGCACTGCGATCTGCCGTGCGGCGTTTATGACCCGGCACAGGCCCGGATCGAGGCCGACTCCGTCAAGGCGATCTGCGAGAAGTACCAGCAGAACAACGACCCGGAGTTCCGCACCCGCGCACTGCTGATCAAGGAGCAGCGCTCCGAGCTGGTAAAGCATCACCTTTGGGTGCTCTGGACCGACTACTTCAAGCCGCCGCACTTCGAGAAGTACCCGGGCCTGAACCAGCTGTTCAACGAGGCGACCAAGCTAGCCGGCGCGGCCGGCACCAAGGGCAGTGCCGACATCGGCAGGGCCGACGAGCTGCTCGCCAAGATCGAGGAGATTTCGAAGATCTTCTGGGAAACCAAGAGCTGACGGGCCAAGCGCGAGGCCGTGACGGCGTGAGACGGTGAGGCCGTGACGGCGTGGGGCCCTGAGGCCGCGGCACCGCGTCATGATCTTTTCGGCGCGTGCCGCGGCCGGGCCTTTTCCGCGGGGCGGTCGCGCGCTGCTGCACCGCTTGTTTCTGCCGCGCCCTGACGCGGGCGCGGCAGGGCGATTAGCAGTCCCCCGTCGCGGGCGGTTGCAGGTCGCAGGATCGATCCCAGGGTCCATTTCGGCCATTTTCACGGGTGAGCGCCCGCCCGCCTCCCGTACACCATTAGCCTCCCGCGTATCATTAGAATGGAGTTTCCGCAGCGTAATCTCGCGCGGCGTGTCTATGCAGTCCCGCTGCGACGGTAAGTTGCAAGCAGAACGCGGCGACTTCAACGAGGTCCAGAGGAGGGCCGTGAGCGAGAAAACCGCCGACCGGCTTGCTGCATCGCCCGTGGCCGCCGGTGATCATGCGCCGAGGGACGTCGTGACCGTCCGCATGCCAGCCGAGGGCGCGTATCTGTCCGTACTGCGGACTGCCACCGCTGGCCTGGCGGCACGGCTGGACTTCACCCTCGACGAGATCGAAGACCTCCGCATCGCGGTGGACGAGGCGTGCGCCATGCTGCTCCCCCAGGCTTCGCCTGGCGCCGATCTCGAGTGCGGATTCGAGCTGGATAGCCGTGCCATGACCGTCACCGTCTCCGTGCTCGCGGAAAATGGGCGGCCGCCCTCGCGTGACACGTTCGCGTGGACGGTGCTCACCGCGCTTGCGGGGAAGGTCGATGCTCAGGTGGGACCCGACAAGAAGGTCACAATCATCTTGCAGAAAAGCCGCGACACGTCGCGGGACGGGTAAGGGCACGAGAGCCGCGCCGTGACTGCGAAAACCGAGCACGCGGTTCCGGACCGGGTGCGGGCCCGCGAGCTGTTCGAGCAGCTCGCCGTACTGCCCCAGGGCGATCCCGTGCGGCAGCAGGTTCGCGGCGAGTTGGTGGAACTCCACCTCCCGCTCGTCGAGTACCTTGCCCGCAGGTTCCGTAACCGGGGTGAATGGCTAGATGACCTCACGCAGGTAGCGACGATCGGGCTCATCAAGTCCATCGACCGCTTCGACCTCGCGCGGGGGGTCGAGTTCTCCACCTACGCCACGCCGACGATCGTCGGCGAGATCAAGCGGCACTTCCGTGACAAGGGGTGGGCGGTGCGGGTTCCGCGCCGCCTGCAGGAACTCAAGCTTGCGCTCACCAAGGCCATCGGCGATCTGGCCCAGCGCGAAGGGCGCGCGCCGACGGTCTGCGAGCTCGCCGCCCATCTGCGGATGAGTGAAGAGGACGTGCTCGAAGGACTCGAGTCGGCCAACGCGTACTCGACGGTCTCACTCGATGCGCCTGACTCCGGGGACGAGGATGCCCCTGCCGTCGCCGACTCGCTGGGCATGATGGATGACGCGCTTGAGGGTGTCGAATACCGTGAGTCGCTCAAGCCGTTGCTTGAGCGACTGCCGGCGCGGGAGAAGAGGATCCTGATGCTCCGGTTCTTCGGCAACATGACCCAGTCTCAGATCGCGGCCGAGCTCGGCATTTCCCAGATGCACGTCTCGCGGCTGCTCGCACGCACGCTGGCGCAGCTCCGCGAGGGCCTCACCGCGGACGACTAACGGGCGGTGGACGGGCAGACACCGCAGCACGTTGGCGAGAATGCTCCCAGTTACGAGCTAACCGCGCGGGTTGCCGCGTTCGCCCATGAGCGTCCGCCAGGTCGCTGGGGCGAGCAGCAAGGCCAATCCGATCAGGGCGAGCAGGATCAGTGGAACTCCCCAGCCGTAGCGGCGCCCCTCGATCAGGTAGATGGCCACGACGCCGCTGAACAACTGGGTGAGCAGCGCCGGAGTCCGGCTCCACCTGCGCGCGCGTCCCAGGCCGACGGCGATCGCGAGCAGCGCGGCCGTAGCGCCGAGCCCGATGAGGGTCAAAGCAACCCCGCTGCTGGCTTGGTAGGACCGGCCGGAGATCGTGTCGACTCCAGCGATCACGGTGGCAGTGAGCACGCCGAGTGACTCCGCGGCCTGCACGGTCGCTGCGCCGATCAAGGTCACTGGACGTTCCGGCATTGTTCTTGCATCCTTCCGGCATCGCTACCCTGGGCGCGTGCGAGCGTTCCTGATCGTGAATCCCCGCGCCACCTCCACAACGGGGCCTCGCCGGGATGTCATCGTGCGGGCCCTGGCGTCCCTCGTCAAGCTGGAAGTCGTGCACACAAGCTACCGGGGCCACGCCGCCGAGCTGGCTCGCGAGGCGGCAGCGGAAGGCCACGAAATGCTGTTCATTCTCGGCGGTGACGGAACGATCAACGAGGCGGTGAACGGCCTCCTCCAGCCACGCGGAACCCTGCGCGCACGGGAGGGCTCCCACGGCGCGGGCGGCGCCCGCGCGCGGCACGCCCCTGGCGCGGGGACCCCTGGCGACGGCCACCCGGATGCCGGGCAACTGCCGGCGCTGGTACCCATTCCCGGCGGCAGTGCGAACGTGTTCGTCCGGACGCTGGGGATACCCACCGATCCGATCGACGCAACGGGGGCGATCCTCGGCGCGATACAGGCGGGACGCCAGCGCCGCATCGGCCTTGGCCTGGCTGGAGACAGGTACTTTACCTTCAGCGCCGGGCTGGGCCTGGATGCAGAGGTCATCCGCGCCGTCGAGGGACACCGGGCGAACGGCCGCCCGGCATCTCCGGCGCTGTACCTCTGGACAGCCGTGCGGCACTTCTACTCGGTGACCGATCGCCGCAAGCCCGCGCTCACCATGGCACGGGACGGCTACCCGCCGATCGGCCCGCTGTTCATCGCCATCGTGTCCAACACGTCGCCATGGACCTACCTGGGCCACCGCCCGGTGAACCCGAATCCGTGCGCTGGATTCGACACCGGGCTCGACGTGTTCGCGCTGCGGCGGCTGCGGACCCTCGGGACCCTGAGCGCGCTGCGCCAGATGATAGGCAACCACGGCCGGCCGCCGTCCGGACGGCACATGGTGAGCCTGCACGATCAGGCGGAGCTCACCCTCCACTCCAGGTGGCCCATCGCATGCCAAGTCGACGGCGAATACGTAGGCGAAAGCGAGTGCGTGATATTCCGTTCGGTACCGGGCGCTTTGCGGGTCGTGGCATAGGCAGGCAATGCCATCTGCCATCAGGCCCGGATGGCGCGGGCAGGCTGGTGGTCACTCAGCGTTTCACGGCCGGATACCAGCCGTTTCGCCTTTCGACATCGAACTGTGACATGCGAGCGCCCGGCGAGGTGACACGGCGGCGCCGTAATCCATCTGAGATCGGAATCAGCCTCAACGTTTGCTCAAACCTCTTGCGCTTGATCGCTAGCGTTTGAGAAGCTCATTATCGATGCAAGGCACGGGTGTCACGGCCGAGCCGCGCGGTACGATTGCTGAGCGGTGGCCGCTGGCACAGGCCGCATGGCTCGTCATGTGGCCGCTCACGCTTGCGCCGTTTGCTCGACGCGTGGAGCCTCCGCGGTCGGCGTGGCGCCGACGGCTGTGCTGTGTTTCGTGAAACGTTTCACAAGCACGGAGGAAGACCCACGGAGCCGTATGGCGGCTCACCTGTCGCAATGAGGAGTGGACCGCATGGACTGGCGCCACCACGCCGCCTGCCGTGACGTGGATCCTGAGTTGTTCTTTCCGATCGGCAACACTGGCCCGGCTCTCTTGCAGATCGAGGAAGCCAAGCAGGTATGCCGAAGTTGCCCGGTAACTGAATCTTGTCTGCGATGGGCGCTCGAGAGTGGCCAGGATGCCGGCGTCTGGGGCGGCACCAGCGAGGATGAGCGGCGCGCACTCAAGGGCCGTACGGCCTATCTCCACGCTCGGGCACACGTCTGAAGCCGCGAGCTCCGGGCCGTCTGAAAGTGCCATCGGGTTACATCATGATGTACCCGATGGCACGCCTGCGAGCCGGGGTACCTGAAAGCTCCGGGCGGGAGGAGCGCCGAGCCCCCGGGCGGGCGGTGCGGCGGGCGTGCAGTAAAGCCCCGGGCGAACCGTGCGGCAGAGCCGGGGGGGCGGTGCGGCGCGACCTGTCAGTCTCGGGTCAGCCCGTCCGGCCGGAGCCGCGGGATTCGGTCTCCGCGATGTCAGGCAAGGCAGAAGTGATATCGGCTGGGTCTGCGGGCAACTCCATGGGCAGATCCACAAGCACCTCGGTACCCCCTCCAGGCCGTGGCAGGAATTCGAGCCTGCCGCCCAGTTCGGCGACCACGAGCGTGCGCACGATCTGCAGACCGAGGCTTGTCGATGCGTCGATGTCGAATCCCTCCGGCAGCCCGGCACCGTTGTCTGCGACCACTACCGTGAGCCGCCGCGGACCGCGCCGCGCGGTCACCTCAATGGTGCCAGCGCGCTGCCCGAGCCCGTGGTGCACAGCGTTCTGCAGAAGCTCGGTCAAGACCATCGCGAGCGGCGTCGCCACCGAGGCGGGCAACGTCCCGAAACGACCGGCCAACCGGGGCGTGATCTGCGCCTCTGGCGCAGCGAGTTCGGTACCCATGATGGCGACGCGCCGGGCGATGTCGTCGAAGGCAATGACGTCATCTGGCGTGTGGGACAGCGTCTCGTGCACGATCGCGATCGAGCCAACCCGGCGCATCGCTTCCTCCAGCGCCGCGCGTCCCTCCGGGACCCGGATTCGCCGCGCCTGGAGCCTCAGCAGCGCGGCGACGGTCTGTAGGTTGTTCTTGACCCGGTGATGAATCTCACGGATCGTGGCGTCCTTGGTCAGTAGCTCACGTTCCCTGCGGCGCAGTTCGGTGACGTCCCGGATCAGCACGACCGCCCCGGTGCGGGCGGCATCAACGACCAGCGGTATTGCGCGCAGCTGGACAACGGATCCGTTCCCCTCCACCTCTGTTTCGCGTGGCGCACGACCGCTGGCCACCACGACCAGCGAATCATCGACCGGCTTGCCCGGCTCGTACAGCGCAGCGGTCACCGGGCCGAGTTCGGCCCCGACCAGATCCGCGGCAAGGCCGAGCCGCCGATAGGCGGAAAGGGCGTTGGGGCTCGCGTAGGTCACCTTGCCGCCGCGATCGAGGCGGAGCAAGCCGTCGCCGACCCGCGGCGACCGCACGAGGGTGGGCGCCTCACCGGGGAACGGGAACCTGCCCGCCGCCACCATCTGCGCCAGGTCATCCGCACTCTGCAGATAGGTCAGCTCCAGTCGGCTGGGGGTGCGCGCGGCACTGAGGTTGGTGATCCTCTCGATGACCGCGATGATCCGCTCTGCCCGCCGCACCGGGATGGCTTCCCACCGCACCGGCACGCCGTCTGTCCAGTCCGGGTCGCCTTCGCGGCAGATCCGGCCCTCGCGGTGGGCGGTGTCCAGCAGCGGCCGCTGGCCGCACGCCGCGATCGTGCCCACGATGTCGTCGTGGAACGCGGTCGCGCCGGTGGTCGGGCGCATCTGGGCCACCGCGACCCAGCCGCCGCCATCTCTCAGCACAGCCCACAGCACGAGGTCGGCGAAGGACAGGTCCGCGAGCATCTGCCAGTCCGACACGACGGAATGCAGCCACTCCAGATCAGCGTCAGATAGCGACGTGTAGCCGCGGACGAGGTCACTCAACGTGGGCACGTTAGGAGGCTACGTGGCGGCCGGCACCGGCGGATACACCGCAGCACCGTACCCCGCCAGCGCGGTGCAGCTTCCCAGGCTGGCAAGATGCGGACATGGCCGAGGATTTCGCCGCGCGAAGCGGCGGCAGTGACCGCGATCGGCGCGGCCCGATCATGCGGCTCCGCGACGCCACAGCCGCACGCAGTGCCGCTGGCCTGCAGCGGACCCTGCATGCCAGGAGCCCGGACCACGACGGCCTGCTCGACCTCGCCTCCAATGACTATCTCGGCCTCAGCAGGGACCGGCGGCTCGTTGAGGGCGCCGTACTGGCGACCCGCATGTGGGGAACGGGTGCCACCGGGTCGCGGCTGGTCAGCGGCACTACGAGACTCCACACAGCGCTGGAGACCGCACTCGCGCGTTTCGCTGGTGCGTCCGCGGCGCTTGTATTCTCCTCCGGGTACCTTGCCAATCTGTCCGCCGTGGCGGCGCTGGCTGCGGCTCTCGGCAGCGGTCAGCGCGGCTCGGGCCGCGGCGATGGGCCGGACAGCGCAGCGCCGACCGGCCCCGCGAGCCCTCGCGGTATGGCCGGCGCACGGGTGCTCGTAGTATCGGACGCGGCGAATCATGCCTCGCTGATCGACGCCTGCCGCCTGTCACATGCGCGCATCGCCGTCACCCAACACGGCGATGTCGCAGCCGCGGCGAGCGCCCTCGCAAGCAGGAGTGAGGACGCGGCGATCGTGGCCACGGACGCGGTCTTCTCTGTCAACGGGGACCTGGCCCCGCTCGACGGTTTGCACCGTGCGGCACGCGCGCACGGCGCGCTCCTCATCGTGGACGAGGCACATGCGTTCGGCGTCGTGGGCAGCGGCGGCCGTGGCGGTGTGCACGCCGCGGGCCTCGCCGCCGAGCCCGACGTGGTGCGGACCGTGACGTTGTCCAAGGCCCTCGGGACGCAAGGCGGCGCGGTGCTTGGCGCCACCGAGGTGATCGACACGCTGATCGACACGGGCAGGTCCTTCATTTTCGACACGGGGCTTGCGCCCGCATGCGCAGGCGCTGCGCAGGCCGCGCTTGACGTGCTCGTGGCGTGTCCCGGGCTGGCGGGCCGGACCAGGGAGTGCGCAAGAAGGCTCGCGGACATCGCGGCGGGCCTCGGATTCGAGACAACGCGGCCGGACGCGGCGGTGGTCTCGGTGACCCTTGGGCCACCCGCGGCCGCATTGGCCGCACAGAGGCTGTGCGCTGACCACGGCGTGAAGGTTGCCTGCTTCCGGCCACCGTCCGTACCGGACGGACGTTCGTGCCTGCGGCTGGCGGCGCGGCCGGGCCTGACCGATGCTGATCTGGACACGGCCAGGCGGGCACTGGCCGCGGTCCGTGCCCATGTCCCGCAGGCTGCGGCGGCAGCGGGAGGAGACCGGCCGTGACCGCTCAGCCGATGCGGTCCGCGGCCGGCTGCGAGCACAGCCAGCGGCGTGGCGAGGCGGCAGGCGGGAAGGCGCTGCCTGCGGCCGGGACCGATCCGCCCGGCGGCGCAGCCGGCGAGGAAGGCCCGCGAATCCCCAAGTACTACACAGTGAAACGACAGCTACTCGACTTGACCGGCACGATGACGCCCGGCAGCCCGGTCCCACCGGAACGTGAACTCGCCCAGCGGTATGCGACATCGCGGACCACCGTCCGGCAGGCGCTGGCCGAACTGGTGGTCGAGGGCCGGCTGCTGCGGATGCAAGGCAAGGGCACGTTCGTGGCGAAGCCGAAGGTGGCGCAGGTCCTCGAACTGGCAAGTTACACCGAAGGGATGCGTGCGCACGGACTTCATCCAGAAACCCGGATACTCGAGATCGGCTACGTGACCGCCGGCGACAAACTCGCCGCTCTGCTTGGCATCCGGCCCGGCGGCCGGGCGCTGCGCATCCACCGGCTCCGGCTGGCCGATGGCGAGCCGATGTCCATCGACATGTCGCAGCTGCCGGCCCGCAGGTTTCCCGGGCTGCGTAGGAAACTGGAGCGGCACTCTTCGCTCTACGAGACGCTCGCCAAGGCCTACGAAATCCAGCCGGCCGAGGCCGAGGAGACGATAGAGACCGTGCTTGCGGGGCCGAACGACGCGCAACTGCTCGGCGTTGACGTGGGGCTGCCCTTGCTGCTGCTGTCAAGGCACGCCTTCGACATTGAAGGAAATCCGCTCGAATGGGCGCAGTCGTGGTATCGCGGCGACCGGTACAAGTTCGTCACCCGGCTGCGGCGCACGCCTGCGGATACCGGTGAGCGAAGCGCGGGGAAGCAGGCGGCTGCGCCGTGAATACGCTCGTGGTCAGCGGCACAGGCACCGGCGTCGGCAAGACCATCGTGACAGCCGGGGTAGCCGCCCTGGCGGTGGATCGCGGCCTGGATGTGGCGGTAGTCAAGCCGGCCCAGACCGGTGTGCGGCCCGGCGAACCGGGCGACCTCGATGAGGTCGCCCGCCTTGCGCGAGTGACAGACCTGCACGAGATCGCCAGGTTCCCCGCGCCGCTGTCACCGGAAGCCGCTGCCAGGGTGAGCATGCTGCCGCCGACGAACCTGCATGCGGCCGTCGGCCAGGTAGCCAAGCTCGCAGCCGATGGAAGGCTCGTGCTGATCGAGGGCGCGGGCGGCCTGGCGGTGCGCTACGACGCCGACGGTACCAGCATCGCCGATCTCGCGGCGGGGCTCGGGGCGCCGGTCCTCGTCGTCACCGCGGCCGGGCTCGGCACGCTCAACCACACAGCGCTCACCTTGATGGCCCTGTCCACCCGTGGGCTGGACTGCGCCGGCGTGGTAATCGGTGCCTGGCCGTGCGAACCGGATCTCGCGGTTCGCTGTAACCTGGCCGACCTGCGGACGATTGCTGGACGGCCACTCAGCGGCGCCCTGCGGGAAGGTGCGGGTACGCTCCACCCCGAGGGCTTCCTCGCGATGGCTCGCGCCGGGCTCGCCCCGGCGCTGGGCGGAGAGTTCGATCCGGCGGAATTCGAGCGGCGAAGCGGCTGGCCGGAACCGCGCGAAGGAGTTTCGTGAACGACATTCTCTCGGTGGCACGGCGGCAGGTCCTTGGCGAAGGCCGCGGCCTCGACGAACAGCAGGTCCTCGCGTGCCTGGACCAACCTGACCACGCGACGGGCGACCTGCTCGCGCTCGCCCACGAGGTGCGGATGCGCTGGTGCGGGCCCGAGATAGAGGTTGAGGGCATCATCTCGGTGAAGACCGGAGGATGCCCGGAGGATTGCCACTTCTGTTCCCAGTCGGGCCGCTTCACCTCACCGGTGCGCTCGGTGTGGCTCGACATCGATGACCTGGTTAGCTCGGCGCGTGCCACAGCTGCCACCGGCGCCACGGAGTTCTGCATCGTGGCCGCCGTCCGCGGCCCGGACGAACGGCTCATGTCACAGGTCCGGGTCGGCATCACGGCGATCAAGGCCGCGGTGGACATCAATGTCGCCTGCTCCCTCGGCATGCTCACCCCGGATCAGGCCGCCGAACTGGCAGCGATGGGCGTGCACCGCTACAACCACAATCTCGAGACCGCCCGTTCGCACTTCGGCAGTGTAGTGACCACGCACACATGGGAAGAACGCTTCGAGACATGCGAACTTGTCCGCTCGCATGGCATGGAGCTGTGCTGCGGCGCGATCATCGGAATGGGGGAAAGCATCGAGCAGCGGGCCGAGCTCGCCGCCCAGCTCGCGGGCTTGGATCCGGACGAGGTCCCGCTGAATTTCCTCAACCCAAGGCCCGGCACCCCGTTCTCCGAGTACCCCCTTGTGGACGGCAGGGAAGCGCTCAAGACAATCGCCGCGTTCCGGCTCGCGCTGCCGCGCACGGTGCTGCGTTACGCGGGCGGACGGGAGCTCACACTTGGCGACCTGGGCACCCGCGAGGGCATTCTGGGCGGCATCAACGCGATCATCGTCGGCAACTATCTGACCACCCTCGGCCGCCCGGCCCGCAGCGACATCGAAATGCTCGGCCAGCTGAAGATGCCGATCAAGGCGTTGTCGCAGACTCTTTGACCGGCCTCCGAATTCGATCGCCAGGTCTGGCCGGCGCGCCCGAAACCCGGCCTGCGCGAACGGAATTGTCATCCGCCGGTGATTGCATCGAAGCGTGATCACATGGAAGCATCAGCATGGCTTCCGTCGCGTGTGACGGGGTCCCGGTCGGCCTGCGAGCTGGCAATTTCTCCCGAAGCCGCCGCCGGAACCGCAACCAGGACGCAGGGAACGGGAGAAGGGAAGAAATGTCCCAGCAGAACCCAAGATCCAGGCATCCTGTCACTTGGGCGGTGCTCACCATCCTGATACTCGCGCCGATCGTGGGCACTCTCTGGGTGCCTTTCTACGCGCGTGCCACACCCGAGGTCGCTGGCTTCCCGTTCTTCTACTGGTACCAGCTAATCTGGGTGCCGATCGTGGCGGTCACGAGTGGCCTCGCCTACGCGCTGCTGCGGCGCACCGGACGCCCTCGCAGCGGGCCGGGCGCCGCGTCTGGCCCGGACGCGGAGGGCCCGGGTACCGGTAAGAGGACGGTGCAGGCGCCATGACGACCCACATCAACGCCGCCGCCTTCTCGATTTTTGCGGTCCTGTTCTTAGTCGTCACCCTGGTTGGCTTCGCGGCCGCACGGTGGCGGCGCGCGGAAGACCTGCTGAACCTGAACGAGTGGGGGCTCGGCGGCCGCAGCTTCGGCACCGTCGTCACCTGGTTTCTGCTCGGTGGTGACCTCTACACCGCCTACACGTTCATCGCCGTGCCAGCGCTGATCTTCGGTGTGGGATCAACAGGATTCTTCGCCGTCCCATACACGGTCATCGTTTTCCCGATCGTATTTGTGTTCATGCCGCGGCTGTGGTCGGTCTCGCATGTGCATGGCTATATCACGCCGGCCGACTTCGTCCGCGGGCGTTACGGTTCCCGCGGCCTTTCCCTGGCAGTGGCGCTCACCGGAATCCTCGCCACGATGCCGTACATCGCCCTGCAACTCGTGGGCATCCAGGTGGTCCTTGACGTGATGGGTCTCGGCGGCGGCACATCGACTAACGTCTTCGTTAAGGATCTCCCCCTGTTCATCGCGTTCGTGCTGCTCGCCGCATACACCTACGTCTCCGGCCTCCGCGCGCCGGCGCTGATCGCATTCATCAAGGACACGCTCATCTTTGTCGTGATCATCGTGGCGATCATCTACATCCCGATCAGACTCGGCGGCTGGGGTCACATCTTCGGTGTGGCCGACGCCCACTTGAAGACGGTGAACCCGAAAACGGGCAAGCCCTCCGGCAGCCTGATCACACCCGCCGCCGGGCAGTGGGCGTATGCCACCTTGGCCCTCGGCTCCGCGCTCGCGCTGTTCATGTACCCGCACGCGGTGACCGGTACGCTCGCGGCCAAGAGCCGCCAGACGATCAGGCGCAACAGCGCGCTGCTTCCGGCCTACTCGCTCATGCTCGGGCTGATCGCGCTGCTCGGCTACATGGCCCTGGCCGCGAAAGGGGTCCCCGCCGCGGTCAAGGCGGGCGGCAACACTCAGCTGGCGGTGCCGCTGCTGTTCAACGCGATGTTCCCGAGCTGGTTCGCGGGGATCGCGTTCGCCGCGGTCGCGATCGGAGCGCTCGTCCCCGCAGCGATCATGTCGATCGCCGCGGCCAACCTGTTCACCAGAAACGTGTTCGTCGAGTTCGTCAAGCCCGATGCGACGCCGGAACTGCAGACTCGCGTATCACAGGTGACCTCGCTCATTGTCAAGGCCGGCGCACTGCTGTTCGTACTCGCGCTATCCAAGTCGTTCGCGATCAACCTGCAGCTGCTTGGCGGGATATGGATCCTGCAGACGTTCCCATCGATCGTCGCAGGCCTCTATACCAGGTGGTTCCACCGTTGGGCACTTATCATCGGCTGGGCCGTCGCGATGGTATACGGAACGGTCCAGGCATACCGGGTTCCGGTCCCTGGGACACCGGGATCGCACTTCGGCGGCTCCACCGCGCCCATCCCGTTCTTCGGCCAGACCGGGTACATCGCGCTGACCGCGTTCATCATCAACCTGATCATCTCCGTCGCGCTCACGCTGATTTTCCATGCGGTCAAGCTGCCCGGCGGAACCGACGAGACGCTGGCACATCACTACACCGCTGACACAGGTGAACCCATCGTTCACGAGCTGCCCGGACTGGTGGACGGACGCGTGACGGCCGGACCCGAGGGAGCCACCTGAGGCAGAAAGTGACTTGCGTTAACCCACCCGCAGATAGCGCAGGCAAGTAAACACGCTCAGGGATCACGAGCGGCCACGGGGGGCCATAGCTACGCGTTGGATGCGCGCCCACCGCGGTGGGCGCCCTGGCATGCCGGGATCAAGCCCGCCGGGGTGTCACACCTGCCGGGTGTCACCGTGCCTGGCATGACTGACGAACCGCTCCCTGTCCACGAGCACCCGCTCCACCGTTCCGGCGCCGACAACCGTGTCCTCGTCATCGGCTGATCCCTCGGGCCGCTTCTGCCGGACGATGAACCTGAACACCAGCCGCCGACCGTCAACCTCGGTCAGTTCGGCCTCCACCATGACCTCGGCGCCGATCGGGCTTGCCTGCTTGTGCTCCATGGCAACCGACGTGCCGACCGAGGTCAGGCCGGATTCCAGGCTTGGCGTGATGGCCGCGACCGACGCCGCCTCGGCGAGCGCGAGCAGCCGAGGTGTCGCGAGCACGGGCACGTCACCGCTGCCCATCGCTTTGGCCGTGTCAGTGTCCGCGACGAAGATCCGCACGGAAGCGAGCAGGCCGGGTGTAAGCGCCATGCTCGTACCCTAGTGGTCGAAGGCGCGCTGGATCTGCAAGCGCGGTAGTTTCATGATTGCGAGTTCTTGCGTCGATATGACGGGGATTCCAACCGCGATCACCGAGTCACGGCAAGGAGCGCGATGACCGCCCGATTCTGTGATCGTTGCGGCGGCCGCCTGGACGATGAGGACGCCCGCGGCTCCGACAGCGGCACCAGCGCCGTCGGCGCCGGTACTGGCAACCGTAGTGGCGGCCTCGTCAGCACCAGCGCCGGAAGTAGTGATGCTCACACCGCCGGCGCCGGCTTCGGTACTGACGCTCACACCGCCGGCGCCGGCGCCGGAACTGACGCTCACACCGCCGGCGCCGGCGCCGGAACTGACGCTCACACCGCCGGCGCCGGCGCCGGAACTGACGCTCACGCTGCTGGCGCTAGCGCGGCCGCGGTCGCGGCCGGTGGTGAGGCGACACATCATCAGTGCCAGGCGGCGAGGCGGTTCGAGCCACCGCGGTACTGCGCCGACTGCGGGCGCCGGATGGTGGTTCAGATCAGCCCGGACGGCTGGACCGCCCGCTGCGCCGAGCACGGTATGACGAGCCACCTCTGCTGACGGCGCCATGCCGGGGTGCCACGCTGCGGCATTCATTCGGCTAAGATGTCCTGACCCTAGTCGATGATGGCGATCAGGTCACCCTCCTGGATTACGTCACCCTCGGCTACGTGCAGCCTGACCAGGGCGCCGGTGTCCTCGGCGAGGACAGGAATCTCCATCTTCATCGACTCGAGTATGACTATCGTGTCCCCCTCTTGCACCTGGTCGCCCTCGGTGACGACCACCTTCCAGACGTTCGCGACCATCTCCGCGCGGACCTCCGTCACCGCGGCTCCTTTCCTTTGCCGGGACACTCGGCGGGCCCCAGGCATCCGCTGGCCCGTCACCATTGTGCTGGGTATTCGCGCTTTCCGCGGCCGGGCCGGTCACGCTCGCATCCGGTCCACCACCGTCGTGTCGTAGCCGCCGCTGACAAACTCGCCGTTATCGAGCAGCTCGGCATGGAAGGGCAGGTTCGTCTTCGGGCCCGTGATGCGGAACGCGGCGACCGCCTCCCGCGCCCGGGCGAGCGCCTCGTCCCGGCTGACGCCGTGCGCGCAGAGCTTGGCGAGCAGCGGATCGTAGAACGGTGTCACCATCGTGCCCGCAGCGTACCCAGCATCCACCCGGATGCCGGGGCCCGCGGGCTCCTCCCACTCGCTGATCTCACCGGGACTCGGCAGGAACCGCCGTGGGTCCTCGGCGTAGACCCGGAGCTCGATCGCGTGGCCAGTGGGCCTGATGCTGGCTAGGTCGGCTGCGGGCCGCTCATCCGCGCGCCGCTCACCCCAAGGCTGCTCACCATCCACGCGCCGCTCGCCCGCGGGCCGCTCGCCCGAGGGCCGCTCATCCACGCGCCGCTCGCCCGAGGGCAGCTCGCGGGCGCGCTGGCCCGCGGCGATCAGGAACTGCTGCTCCACCAGGTCGATTCCGGTGACAAGCTCGGTCACCGGGTGCTCGACCTGCAGGCGCGTGTTCATCTCGAGGAAGGAGAACTGGCCGATTTCGGCGTCCACCAGGCATTCAACGGTGCCCGCGCCCCGGTAGCCGACCGCTTCACCCGCCCGGATCGCCGCTTGGAGCATGCGCTCACGCAGCCCCGCCGTGACACCGGGGGACGGGGTTTCCTCCGCGACTTTCTGGTGGCGGCGCTGCACCGAGCAGTCGCGTTCGCCAAATGCGAGCACTGTCCCGTCCGGGAGCCCGAGGATCTGAACCTCGACGTGCCGTGCACGAAGTATGTAACGTTCGATCAGGATGGCCGGGTTGGCGAAGAAGCGCTCCGCTCGGCTGCGCGCGGTGCCGAACGCGGCACGCAACTGCTGCTCGTCGTACGCGCCGCTCATTCCGATGCCGCCGCCGCCCCCGGCCGCCTTGACCATGACCGGATAGCCGATGCGGGCCGCCTCGGCGACGGCGGCGTCTGCGTCGGCAACCGGCGCACGGCTTCCGGCCGACACCGGCACACCGGCCTTCTCCATCAGGTTCCTAGCGTTGATCTTGTCGCCCATCTGCTCCATCGCCAAGGGCGGCGGGCCGACCCAGATCAGCCCCTCTTCGATGACCCGCCGGGCGAACCCCGCGTTCTCGGCGAGGAAACCGTAGCCGGGGTGCACCGCGGCGGCTCCGCTGCGCCGGGCCGCCGCGATGATCGCCTCCATGTCCAGGTAGCTGCGCTGCGGCGGCGGCGGCCCGATGAGCAGCGCCGCATCCGCTTCTCGCACGTAGGGCAGCGCCTGATCCGCCTCCGAGTAGACGGCGATGGCCTTGATCCCCATGCGCCGCGCCGTCCGCACGATCCGGCGCGCTATCTCACCCCGGTTGGCGACAAGGACGGACTCGAACACGTCGGACTCCTCAGGGGTCGCGCGGACCCCGGCGGCGGGTAGCAGCCGACGGGGTGCCGCCTTGACTCCGGCGGCGGGTAGCAGCCGACGGGGTGCCGCCTTGACTCCGGCGGCAGGTCAGCAGGCCGACGGGGCCGGTGGTTCTTTCCCGCAGGGTTGACCCTAACGCCTGCGGCCTAGCCGCGCGCCCAGGCCCCGCACCACCCCGCCTCACCCAGCCAGCCGGCCCCTCACCGCGGCGGCACCCCGCACTGCCGGGCGGACGAACGCCGGCTGGCCACCCTGCTCAGCGCCTCGACGACCCCGGGGTCATATTCTGCCGAAGTATCCAGGCGGAGCCGCTCCAGCGCCGCGACGGCACGCTCCCTGTCGGTGCAGCTGCCCACCAGGTCGTCGAACCCATTGGCGGCACGGATGATCCGGCTGCTCACCGGAGGGCCCGGATCAGCGCCCCGCCACGGCTCACTCTGCCTTCGCACGATCTCGGCCACCCCGTCGAGCACGCCTGCCTTTCTGATCACCGCCGCGCCCAGCTCGGCGATCTGCGCTTGATCGGCCGGCGATACGAGCACGGTCGCGCCGCCCGGGATGGGGCCGGGCAGGGCAAGCTGGCCGATGTCGTGCATGAGCGCGGCGTACTCCAGTTCGAGCAGCGCGGGCTCGCTCATCCCGAGCTCGCGGCCGATAGCGAGGGCAAGCCTGCTGACGCGGTGGGAATGCCCGCTTTCGACGTAACCAGACACTTCGGTCGTCCGCGACAGTGCACGCACCGTCTGCAGGTACGTGACACGGATCCCGGCATAACGGCGGAACGCGAGCTGGGTGACCAGCAGCGGAGCGATGAATACCGCGAGCGCCGCTAGACCCATCACCTCGGCCGCGATCGCGATAAGCATCGCCGACGCGCCGACCGCCGCACCGAGTGGCGCCTGCACCCGCAGCTCATCCGAGAGCGCGACACCGAACCTGGCACGCAGCGCCTCGGCACGTATCAATGCCGCGATGACCGCGTCGGCCAGGAAGGCGACCGCGACAAGGACCGCCATCACCGCGAGGGCAAGCCACCAGTGCCCGCGGATCTGCGTGCTGGCAGCGAGCGGGCGGAACAGGAACGCCACTACCGCCACCGCGAGCAGCCGACGCGCCATGGCATCAATGGACGTCGGCCGGCCGGCCGCCAGATGCGGCAGCGCGCCCACCACCATGCCGACCGCCGTAACCGCGATGACCTGCATCGCCGAGTGCGGCGCCGGTTTGTCACCGCACCGGAGCAGTAGGGCGTACGCGAGCGCGCCCGCGGTCGCGATCGGCGCGGACTCCCTGTTGCCGGGTAGCGTGATGCGGAAAAGCTCGCCGAGCGCGACGAGCGCGCCGAACGCCACCGCGTCACGCATCCCGGTGATCCCGACAGCGGCGGTCTGCGCGATCGCGGCCACTACCAGCATGCCGGCCGCGCAGATCAGCAGCAGTTGGCCGGAATCCAGGGCCTGCCACGACGCCCAGCGTGTCTCGGCCTGGTGAGCGCTCAGCGCTTCATCGCCTCCCCTGCGGGCGGTCGCCTCTGGCGGGATTCGGTGGCTGGTCGTGCAGCGGCACGGACGGCTCGCCGGACTGCTGCGGCCAGCGACGCGTGACGACCCGCAGCGGCGCTGTCGGGTCGTCGTGATCTTGAGTCGTCGCAGGTGCGGGCTGCCCCTCGGGCGCGGCGACGGGCTCGGGCGGCTGCCAGCGCTCACGGCTTAGCGCGGCGACGAAGGCATCCACCATGACGGGGTCGAACTGGGCCCCGGACCACTTGCGCAGCTCGGCGAGTGCTTCCTCGACGGGCCGGGCGCCGCGGTACGACCGGGCCGAGGTCATCGAGTCGAAAGCATCGGCGACCCCGATCACGCGGGCGAACTCGGGGATCTCATCCCCGGCGAGCCCGAGTGGATATCCCTTTCCGTCCACGCGCTCATGATGATGCATGATGCCCGCCAGCGCCTCGTCAAGGAAACCGATCTCCCTGACGATCTCGAGGCCGCGCATGGGATGCAATTGGATCGCAGCGAATTCCTCCTCGGTAAGCGCGCCGGACTTCTGCAGCACCAGCGTAGGCACGCCCAGCTTGCCGATGTCGTGCAGCATTCCGGCGTGCCTGATCGCCTCGATCCGTTCCGAGCGGAAGCCGATCTCCCGTGCGATCATGACGGACGCCTTGGACACGCGTTCGCTGTGACCCCTGGTGTAGAAGTCCTTGGTCTCCACGGCCTGGCAGAGGGCCGCCATCGTCGCCTCGTGAGCCTCTTGCTGCGCCACATACTGCGCGACCGCCCAGCGTGCGACGAAAAGCGGCACCAGGACCAGGACAGCGGAGAACGGCCCGACCACGCGCCAGAGCGCGGCCATCATCAGCCCGAAAATGGCGTAACCCAGATCCGGAACGAACGCCGCCAAGACCTGCCGGCCGGACCTTATGGCCGAGGGTCCTTCCGCTGGCGTGAGCCATAGGACCGTGATCACGAGGACGTAGTTGACGAGGCCCAGCGCGATCGCGGCCACCGCGAACGGGACAATGATCGCCGGGAACGAAGTCGAAGTCGGCACCCCGGCGTGCCCCCCTGCCGCTATGTAGGCGGACGCGGCGCAGTAGGCAGCGAGCGCCCACATTGCGCCGTTGAACATCCGCCGCACGACGTGCAAGTCGCGGCGCGTGTTGAATGCCGCGGTGGCACCAACGATCGCGGCACCCACGGGGCCGAGCAGCACAACAGCGGCCAGGATTACCGGCGAGCCTGCCGACCAGGTGTGCTTTCGAGGGCTGATAGGGACGGGGGATGCCTCACAGATCAGGTAGAGAACCGCGAGGACAACAAGCGTCGGCCAGGCGATGCCGCCGAACGGTCCGAGCAGTATGACAAGGCCGCCGGCGGCCACCACCGCGCCGACGTAGATTCGTGCTGCCCACGACAACCTCGGCAAGGCCACCCCCTGCAGTTGACGTCAGGCGCCGCGGAGCGCCCCGGTCCTTATCCCCAGTTGACTCCGTGAACGTGCAGGCTGAAGAGCGCCATCAGGACTATTAGCGTAAACGCCATGAGCAAGAATGCACCTGTCTTATACATCTTTAACCCCCATCCCCGGTACGGCCTACTAGACGACACACGATTGTCGCCACCGCGATACTCAGGGTAACGCGTGATCTCGTGGTTCCGCGGAGCTCTGACGTGCATCGTGAGCAAATTGTAAACTCACGTGCACGATCCGCGACGAAGGTCTAACGGCCCTGACGACGCAGCCAGTCGACGGTGGCCTTGATCCCGTCGCGCAGGCTGGTGTCGGGGACCCAGCCCAGATCATCGTGTGCCGGAACCGGGTCCACGGCCATCGCGGGCAGGTCGCCTGGCCGTGGCGGTGCATACGTCGGCTCGCTGGGCGCGCCCGCGGCCTCGGCGACCAGCGAATGCAGCTCGATATCGCTGGTGGAGATCCCGGTGCCGATGTTGAATCTGCGGCCGCCGCCCCGCTCGCCGCAGGTCCGGGCGAAGGCATCCACCACGTCACCCACGTAGACGTAGTCACGCGTCTGCGTGCCGTCACCGAACACCCGGGTCGGCTCACCCCGCAGCAGCGCAGCCGCGAAGATGGCCACGACCCCCGCCTCACCGGCGGTTCGCTGGCGCGGCCCGTACGCGTTGGCGAGCGTGAGCGTGGTGAAGTCCAGGCCGTGCAGCGCGCGGTAGGTGCGCAAATACGTCTCGCCGCAGATCTTGGAGGCGGCATAGGGTGATCTCGGGTCGAACCGGGCGTCGGCCTGCACCGGCAGCGCGGCCGGCATGCCGTACACCGCCACCGACGAAGCGAAGACCACCTTGCGCGCGCCGCTGAGGCGCGCCGCCTCGAGCACGTTCGCGGTGCCGAGCACGTTGACCCTGGCATCCTGTAGCGGATCGGCGACGCTCGCCCGGACGCTGATCTGGGCGGCCAGATGGCAAACCACCTCGGGCCGCCACGCCGCGGCCAGGTCGGCAAGGGCCGGCGTGGTCACGTCCAGGCGGTGCAAGGCGGCGCCAGAGCCACTGAGGTTGCGCTCATCTCCCGAGGAGAGGTCATCGGCAACGGCGACCTCATGTCCGTCCCCGGCCAGCCTGTCCACCAGATGCGAGCCGATGAATCCGGCCCCGCCGGTAACCAGTATGCGCACCCGTTCATGGTCGCACTAGCGATGCGGAAGCTCGCGGCGCCCGTTCGGGCGGTCAGCTCTAACGGGACGGGATCGCCTGCCGCACGAAGCCTGTCAAACCCCCGCCCCGCTGCGTCGCCGGTCAACCCGAACTGCCCAAGAAGAGCTTTCCGCAGCGATGTACTCGGTTCCGGGGCGATTGCGCCGGGTGGCATGAGGCGGCACCCCAGTTAGCTTGGCTGGCAGTTAGTCTGGCTGGACCGGGCAGCCGGCCCTCAGCCCTGGCGGCGCCTGACCTCAGTCGCCTGGAACTCGGTGATCTCCAGGTCATACCGGACCTGCTGGATGCGGGTCATCACCTTCGCGCGCAGATCTTGCGGGACCGGATCGTGGCCGCAGTGCCTGGCGACGAGTCTCTTGACGGCCTCCTCGAGGCCGAATTCCCGCAGGCACGGGCCGCATTCGTCAAGGTGCTTGCGAACCTCACCACAGCCGACGTCACAGAGTTCGCCATCGAGGTAGTTGTAGACGAGGGCGAGGACCTCGCTACATGGTTTGTCATGAGGATGGCCGCAACTCATCTCGCGTCCTTCCCGGGCTGGTTCCCCGATGATGACGCCGCAGAGGACATCCCGGGCTCTGTCTTGACCATACCGCGCTCAACAGCATAATCCTGGAGAAGTTCACGCAGTTGGTGGCGGCCACGATGAAGACGGGACATAACGGTCCCGATCGGCGTCCCCATGATGTCCGCGATCTCCTTGTAGGCGAATCCCTCTACATCCGCGAGGTAAACGGCGATACGGAAGTCCTCTGGCAGTTCTTGCAGCGCACGCTTGATGTCGGAGTCCGGCAGCCGCTCCAGCGCCTCGGTCTCGGCCGACTTCAGCCCGGACGAGGTATGCGACTCGGCCCGCGCCAGCTGCCAGTCCTCGATATCATCGCTGGCCGCTCGCTGCGGCTCACGCTGCCGCTTACGGTAGGTATTGATGAAGGTGTTAGTGAGGATGCGGTACAGCCAGGCCTTCAGGTTGGTACCAGGCTCAAACTGATGGAACGACGCATACGCCTTGGCGAACGTCTCCTGCACGAGATCCTCTGCATCCGCCGGGTTGCGCGTCATCCGCAGCGCCGCGGAATACATCTGGTCGAGGTGTGGCAGCACATCGCGCTCAAACCGCGCGTCACGCTGCTCCAGCGTCTCCGCGACCGCATCCACCCCCTTAGTGCTCGTGACAGCCGATCCCGCCGGCTGGCGGCTTGTCCGCCCGCGTGTGCGGGGTACCGCATGACCGGGAGGATACCGCCCCTTGTCGCACGGCGACGAAGGGCACCACCGGGGATGAGGCGCGCGGTCGGCCAGTGGCCGCAAGCATGTAATCGCACCTTCCGAGCTACGTGGGTCACCTGATCGTGCCAAGACGCCTGCGACAACGCGGCTGCCTGCGCATTTCATTCCCGCGCGCGGCCCGCCGGTCGCGCGCGATCCGGATGATGTCACGGCGGGTGAGCACGAACGGCGGCGGGTAGGTAGAACGGAAAGGCTGCGCCAGCTACTCATGAAACCAGCCGCAGGAGGGGCGGGAGGGTGATGGACCGGCCAGCTGTTGGTTACGACCCGCCTATCTTCGTCACAGGAGCAGTGGTGGCGCCAGAAGTGGCCAGGCACCCGCCCGCGAGTGGAATCGGCTCGCTGATGGCCTACTGGCGGTTCTACCGCGCGGTCGCCGCTGCCCAGCTGGCCGGATGGCTGGCGGCATCCGTTCGATGCGGCGGCGAGCTCCTCGTGGACATGTCGGGACCGCACCTTCCATGTGCCGCGCAGGCAGCCGCTGCGGGACACGCGGTAGTGCATGTCGTGGCTGCCGATCTCGCGGCACCCGCCGGTCCGGGTGCGCCGGATCCGGCTGCGGCGCGCCCGCTCTTAATGGCGGCGCCGACCGCCGGGGATGACGGCTCACGGTGCGACCGCTCGCCGGATGGCCGTTCCCGGCGCCGGGGCTCGGTCGCCACCGTGCATGCCGACCTGGCGGCACTGCCCTTCCTCGACGATCACTCGATCGACGGCGTTATCGCCGATGACCGCGCGCTCTCCCGGCACCTCTTCACCGAGCAGGCCATCGCGGAGGCCGCCCGGGTGCTGCGGCCAGGGGGCAGGCTCCTGGCGTGTTTCGATTCGCTCGTGCTCGGCATGGCCATCCTGGCGGAGCAGCGTCATTGGGTCGAGCTGACCGACCTGCCAAGCGCGGAAGTGGTGCTCGTGCCGTGGCCTGACGGCACCATCACCCGCTGTTTCGGCATCGAGCAGCTGCGCGATCTGTTTGCCGAGGCGGGGCTTGACATTACCTGGATCCGGCCGCGGACCGTTTTGTCGCCCACGACTGTTGAACACGTACTCGGCCGTGACCAGGCCGCGCTCGCCCTCCTGCTGCGGGCCGAACTCGCGGCTGATCCGGACGAGTCGGTCGGCATCCACCTGATCGTGAACGCACGCAAGCGGCTGCCGCACACCAGCCGGCGCCTCGCACGGCCAGGCGGCTGAGGGCTCGGTGGCGGGTGCGAAAGCTCATCCGCGCGGCAGCCAAGCGGCGCGGCAGCTGAGGTGCGCGGCGCGCAAGCGGCGCGTGGGGGGACGCGGCGGCTCAGCGGCGCAGCCGGTCGGCCTTGGACTGGCACGCTACGCAGCGCGCTGCCTCCGGACGTGCTTCTAGCCGACCCTCTGGAACCGGCCGACCACATCCGGCGCAGACGCCGTAGTTGCCAGTGGCCAGCCGATCCAGCGCGGCAACCACTTGCGAGCGCTGGCGCTCCGCTGCTTCCAGGATGGCGAGAGTGCGGTCCGCCTCGGACAGGTTCGCTCCCGCGTCGGCAGGATCGGGCGGATAGCCGACCATCCCATCATCGGCCGGATGTTCCCCTTTCAGGACCCTGATGGACCTGTCGAGGTCATCGCGCATCTCTTCCAAACGCTTACGAGCAGTGGCGGTGTCCACGGGATTCATGCCTCCTGTCGCAGCCGGACACAGCGGATCTGGTGTCGCCGCGCAGCTAGGGGTTGCGGTGATCTAGAAAAGTGAGGCGGGCGCCTCGCTCGGATCCTCGCCGGATGGCGCGGGCTCGATAAGCCCTGGCCCGTTGTTGCGTACGTTGTTCACAGCGGGCGAGACGGGCCTTGCGTCCAGATTGGCCGAAGCCGCAGGGACGAGCAGGTCCCGTAGGTCATCAGGATCGGTGTGCGCCGGATCCAGCCACTCCGTCCAGCGGTCGCGCGCCACGACCATCGGCATCCTGTCATGGAGCTGGCCGAGCTCGTCGGTAGCCCGCGTGGTGATGATCGTCGCCGTCCACAGCCAGGCGTCTGGATCGTCGGCGGGCAGATCCGGCACGCGCCACAATTCGTAGAGCCCGGCCATCGCGAGGACGTTGCCGCCGGCCGGAGACACAAAGAATGGCTGCTTGCGTGCGCGCCCGCCGGCAGCGGCGCCCGCTTGCCACTCGTAGTAACCGTCGGCGGGCAGCAGGCAGCGCCGCCGGGCGAAAGCGCGCCTGAAGGCGGGCTTGACCGCGACCGTTTCCGCGCGGGCATTGATCAGCTTGCTGCCGAGCGAAGGATCCTTGGCCCAGTAAGGCACCAGGCCCCAGCGCAGCACGCGCAACTGCCGCGTCACGGGCTGGTGACCGCCGCCACTGCGGGGCTGCGCCCCGGGTTGCTTCGCCGCAGCGGACGGGCTCACCCGGCCAGTTGCCTCGCCACCCGGAGTTCCATCGCGCTCGCGGCGGGCGAGCACGCCGTACACCGGTTTGGTGGGTGCGACGTTGTAATCGGGTTCGAGCGACTCGCCGACGTAGTCAGCCTGCACCCGGAACTCCTCGAGGAGTTCCTGGCGCTTACGCGCGGATGCATACCGACCACACATGTCCCACCCTGACACGGCAAGCAGACCTGACCATCGACACGGAATGTGCGACTCCATAGCCAGGATCCGGCGTTGCCAAACCTAACCGGGCACCGTTTCAAGCAGTCTCCCCCGAATTCTGGATTCTCACCCCTTATTTGCCCCTGCGTCACCTTCGCTGCGCTACGGAGGGAATACGGCCCTGCCGAGGCGGCACGGCGAGGGTGTAAGCGGAATGCGGCGGACCGCGCGCGGTGCACGGGGCGCGGCCGACCGACCGAGACACACCGAGCGCCGCCGACCGACCGGGACACACCGAGCGCCGCCGATTGACCGGGACACACCCAGCGCCGCCGACCGACCGCGACGAACGGAGCGACACCCGCCGCGCGGATGATCGGGTGCCTGCCCGGGTACCGGGTACGCTCGCTGCATGCCCGATGCGCAGCGTCGTGCCGGAGACGCGCATGAGGAGGATCATCCCGCGAGTGCGCACGCAGAGGATCGCGTCAGCGGGGCAGCTGAGTATCCGAGCGCCAGCGCCGAGCCTCGCGCGGCAATCGCGCCCGGACAGGACTGGCCGGTGCCCGCAGCTACCGGGCCCGTTCATGCGGTCGTCACGCTGCCGGGCTCCAAGTCGATCACTAACCGGGCGCTGATACTCGCGGCCCTGGCGGACGGGCCCGGCCTGATCCGGCGGCCGCTGCGGGCAAGGGACACGCTGCTGATGGCGGCGGCACTGCGGGAGCTCGGCGCCGATATCGAGGAGCTGGCCAAAAGCCCAGATGGCCACGCGGCGGGACCCTACTGGCGAGTGACGCCATGCTTGCCTGGCGCCGCCACGGCACAGCGGTCCGCCGACTCTCCTGCGGCACGACAGTCTGCTGGCGCGCCTGCGGCACGACGGGGTGACGGCCATCCCCGGGGCGGCACTTCGGCGGTCGATGTGGGAAACGCCGGGACCGTGCTGCGTTTCGTACCACCCGTGGCGACACTCGGCGCCGGGGATGTCTCGTTCGACGGCGACCCTCGCGCCCGTGAGCGCCCGGTTGGGCCACTGCTCACCGCGCTTCGGGAGCTCGGGGCCCGCATCGATGACGGCGGCCGCGGCGCGCTCCCGTTCACCGTCCATGGCCGCGGCGTCATGCCCGGCGGCGCCATCACCCTGGACGCGTCCGGGTCATCACAGCTCGTCTCCGCGCTGCTGCTGGCCGGCCCGCGGTTCGACAAGGGCGTCGAGGTGCACCATCAGGGACCTCCGGTCCCCTCCTCACCACATGTCGAGATGACCATCGGGATGCTCCGCGACGCGGGAGTGCGGGTCGAGGCCACTGGGCGGGACTCCTGGCGGGTACATCCGGGGCCGCCGCACGCGCGCACGGTGGACGTGGAGCCGGACCTGTCCAACGCCGCGCCGTTCCTCGCCGCCGCGCTCGTCACCGGTGGCACCGTCACGATCCCCGGCTGGCCGGCCCGAACGTACCAGCCCGGTGACGCGCTACGCGGGCTGCTCACCAGGATGGGTGGTACCTGCGAACTCAGCTCGGATGGGCTGACGGTCCGCGGCAGCGGAACAATCCACGGCATCAGCGCCGACCTGCGCGACGTGAGCGAGCTCATCCCGGTCCTCACCGCGCTGGCCACCCTCGCCTCCTCGCCATCGCGGTTCACCGGCATCGCGCACATGCGGACCCACGAGACCGACCGCCTCGCCGCGCTCGCGCGTGAGATCAACGCGCTTGGCGGCCAGGTGACCGAACTGCCAGACGGGCTGGCGATCAAGACCCGCCCGCTGCGCGCTGGCGGCGCCGCCGCGGCGAGCGCCGGCCGCGCCGGGGCCACCCATGTCTTCGCAACCTACGATGATCACCGCATGGTGATGGCCGCCGCTGTGCTCGGCCTCGCCCTCCCCGGCCTCCGGGTGGCGAACGCCGCCACGGTGGCCAAGACCCTGCCCGGATTCACGCAGCTGTGGACGGCCATGTTGGAGCGCTCCCACTGAACGGGCGGCGAAACTACCGTGAGCTGGACGAGGACGACGTGCGAGTGCGTCCGGGCCGCGGCAGCCGGCCGCGCACCAGACGCAGGCCCACCCACTCGGACGCGGTCCTCGGTTTCGTCACCGCCGTCGACAGAGGCCGTTACGCGTGCCTGGTCGAGGACGTGCTCGTTGCCGCGATGCGAGCGCGCGAACTCGGCCGCAAGAGCGTGGTGGTCGGGGACCGGGTGGCCCTCGCCGGCGACGTTTCCGGCGCACCGGACGCGCTCGCGAGGATCGTCCGGGTGGAGCCACGCACCTCCGTGCTGCGCAGGTCGCCTGACGACACCGACCCGGTGGAACGCGTCGTCGTCGCGAACGCGCAGCAACTGGTCATTGTCTCCGCCCTCGCTGACCCGGAGCCAAGACCACGGTTCATCGACCGCTGCCTGGTGGCGGCCTACGACGCCGGTCTGACCCCGGTGCTCTGCCTCACCAAGGCTGACCTCGCTGACCCCCGCGACCTCCTCCGTGCCTATGAGCCACTTGGCCTGACCTGCATCGTTATGCGTAAGCCGTTCGGGAAAAATGAGCTTGGCACGTTGCAGAGGCTGCTCGCCGGCCAGATCAGCGTGTTCATCGGGCATTCGGGGGTCGGCAAGTCCACCCTCGTCAACGTCCTGGTGCCGGCCGCGGAGCGGGCGGTCGGGCAGGTCAATCCGGTCACCGGGCGGGGCAGGCACACTTCCTCCTCGGCCATCGCGCTCCCCCTGCCGGGCGGTGGCTGGATCATCGACACGCCCGGCGTGCGCGGCTTCGGCCTCGGCCACGTCGCGGCCGACCGGGTCATCCGCGCGTTCCCCGACCTCGAGCCCGGCACCGACGGGTGCCCGCCGCAATGCACCCACCTGCAGGACGACTGCGCGCTCGATGCCTGGGTGCAAGACCAGCCCAGCGCCGGTGACCGGGCCAGGCTGGCGGCTCGGCTCGATTCGTTGCGGCGACTGCTGCGCAGCCGCGAGGACAGCGAGGACAGCTGACCGCAGCGCGCCAGCCGCCACGGGCCGCGGCAGCACCGCCGAATCCGGGCGGGATCGCACGCCGCCAGCCGCGCAGGCGATGGCGCGGCCAGCAGCCAGGATCGACGCGGCAGGGCGTTCCGGGGACGGGACTCACCCTGGCCGGCGGTGCCTCGTTCCGGATGCGGGGCTTTGGCTGTACCGTTTCGCGCCATGGCGGGTTACGAAGAGGACCTGCGCCTTGCGCACGTTCTGGCAGACGCGGCCGACGACATCACCACGCGGCGGTTCCGCGCACTCGACCTGCGCGTGGAGACCAAACCGGACCTTACGCCGGTGACCGACGCCGATCGTGCGACCGAGGAGTTGATCCGTAGCGTGCTGCGAAGGGCGCGCCCGCGAGACGCCGTCATCGGTGAGGAGTCCGGCCAGACGGGGATCGGGCCGCGCTGCTGGGTCGTGGACCCCATCGACGGGACGAAAAACTACGTACGGGGTGTACCAGTATGGGCGACCCTTATCGCGCTCATGGTGGGTCACGAGGTCGTGGTGGGCGTGGCCTCCGCACCGACACTCAGCCGGCGGTGGTGGGCCGTGAGAGGAGGCGGCTCCTGGTCCGGCCGCAGCCTCACCAAGGCGACGAGGTCCAGGGTCTCCTCGGTGACCAAGCTCGAAGACGCGTCGTTCTCCTACTCCAGCCTGGGCGGCTGGGAGGAACAGGGCAGGCGGGACAGCTTCCTCAGGCTGTCCCGCGCGGTATGGCGGACCCGCGCCTTCGGTGACTTCTGGTCACACGTCCTGGTCGCGGAGGGCGCGGTGGACCTCTCCGCCGAGCCCCAGGTGAGCCTCTGGGACCTGGCCGCCTTGCAGGTGATCGTCGAGGAGGCCGGCGGTGGCTTCACCGACCTTAGCGGCGAAGCACGGCCTGACGGTGGCAGCGTGCTATGCACCAACGGGCATCTGCACGATGAGGTGCTCGCCATGCTGGCGGCCCCCGGCTGACCGCCGCACGGCGAAACTCGCCCGGCGGCACGTGCACGCGCCTGCCGCTGTCGGCGGCCGGGCGGGCGCCCGGGACGAACTCCGCGTCTGGAACGGTCCAGGCACCGCACCCGCCGGGCAACGATCCTGCCCTGGGCGAACTTTGCCGACTTTACCAAGCTCTGGGGTTGCCGTGCGGGGCACTTTCACCGATGCTTGACGGAACGAATCACAATGTCACAAGCCAGGTTGCCCGCCTGCCAGCACCCCCCGGAGAGTGATCGATCATGCAAGTTAAGGACGGCATGAGCCCACTTGTCCTTACCGTGGGCCCGGCCCACACGCTCCGCGACGCGGCGCGCATGATGTCGAAGCGCCGGGTGGGCGCCGCAATAGTGATTGATACCGAGCATGCCGGGATCGGGATCCTGACCGAACGCGACATCCTCGACTCCCTGGGGGCCGGCCAGGATCCCGACAGCGAACTCGTCGCCCACCACCGCACCAGCCACCTCGTCTTCGCGTCACCGAACTGGACGCTGGAACACGCCGCGGCGGCGATGGTCCGCGGAGGATTCCGCCACCTGGTTGTCGTTGAAGGTACGGAAGTCAGCGGCCTGCTCTCCATGCGGGACATCGTGCGCTGCTGGGCAGACGTATCGGCGCCCGCGCGGCGCACCGCCACCGCGGGCGTCAGCGGATAGCCGCCGGCGGCCACTGGCACGCGCGCCGGACCGCGGGCGGCACCAGTTGCGCGGCGCGTTGCGGATGCGCCAGAGTGTGGCGCCATGCAACTTCCTGGCGCGGTCGTCCTGATCACCGGGGGCTCTTCTGGCATCGGCGCGGCCACCGCGCGTGCGATGGCGGCGGCGGGCGCGCGGCCACTGGTCGCCGGGCGCGATCGAGAGCGCGTCGAGGCAGTGGCGGCGCACTGCGGCGGGGTCGCGCTGATCGCCGACCTAACCGGCCCAGCAGGCGTTGACGGCCTCGCGGACGCCGCGCTGCGCACCGCACCCGACGGCATCGACGTGCTCGTCAACAACGCCGGCATCGGCTGGGAGGGGCCCTTTGGTGACCTCCCCGCAGCGGTCGAGGAACGATTGGTCGCGGTCAACCTGGCCGCGCCGCTGCGGCTGACCCGGCTGCTCGCACCCGCGATGGCTGACCGTGGCCGCGGCCACGTTGTGTTCGTCTCCTCCATCGCCGGTGCCACAGGCGTGCGGCGCGAAGCCGCTTACGCGGCGACCAAGGCGGGCATCCACTACTTCGCCGAGAGCATCCGCTACGAGCTTCACGGCAGCGGCGCGGGCGTCTCCGTCATCCTTCCCGGGGTGATCGACACCCCGTTCTTCGACCGGCGGGGCACGCCATACCGGCGGAAACGGCCCGCCCCCATTCCTCCTGAACGGGTAGCCAGGGCGATCCTCACCGCGGTCGACAGGAATCGCCCGGAGATCTTCGTCCCCTCCTGGCTGCGCTACCCGGCATGGATACGTGGCGCCGCGCCCGGGTTGTTCCGGTCGCTGGCGGGCCGCTTCGGTTAGCCGGAATCGCCGGCGGGATCAGTTGGCGGGCCGCCGCGCGGAGGTGCGCCTGCCGGAGCCGGGGACGCTCAGCCGATGATCGGCAGCCTGGGATCGGGATGTTGCCCGCCGGGCCGCCTGCCCGCCGCCGCGCGGATCCACGCCAGATCGTCTGACAGATCCGCCGGCCTGCCCGGCACCGTCCGGCGGGCGAGAAGCTGGTCCAGGATGGAGGCACACAACGCGACGCCTTCGGGCGTGGCGACCGGCTCGCGGCCGATCGGGTCGGTCAGATCCAGGCCGTGCACGACCGCCTCCACCACGCGGCTCGGCACGAACTCAAGCAGCTCCATCAGCGCGAAGTACCCGGGCCCGACAAGCGACGGCGAGCTAGCCCTGGCCTCCTCGATCGCCCTGCCGAACGTGTCAGCAAGGACGCCGGGCATGTCCGCGGGCGTCCTGCCCTTCACCATCGTATAGGCGTAGTCGTAAACGACCGGCGCCACCTCTGCTCGCGGTGAGATAAAGAAGCTGACCCGGTCCCTGCCCACCTGGCCTGCACGGGGATCGGCGATCAGAATCCTGGTGAGCCCGATCGAAATGTCGAGGTGCCCGGCGAGCTCGAAAAGCGACCAGCGCGGCAGGCTCGGGTCAACGGGATCAAGGTTCGTCCGCAGCATCCACTCCTGGTCGCTGAGACTGTCCAGCACCCCAAGGATTGCCTGCAGTTCCCGCTCGAGCACGTCTAGGGACTCTCCGTACGATTCGGTCGCGTCCATCACGTTTCCTTCGAACGACGTCGTCGCCGAATGCGATCACTTTCGGCCGCAAGTGTCAAGACGGTCGCCTGTAGCCCGGGTGACGCGCTGACCCAACCGTATGCCGGTGGTGCGAGGCGATGCTCCGCGGCAGCCAAGGGTCCCGCAGCAGTGCAGATATCTATATGATTTCGATCGACATGATGAGTGTTCCGACATTGCGCCTGCACGGGACCGGGCCCCGGTACGTCGTGGTTGACAAAGATCATCCCCGGGGCCGGGACTCGCGGCATAGCTCGCCGGGACCGCGGATGCTCGTGGCACATCTGTACCTCGACCTGCTCCGGGTCGGCAGCGCGATCTGCCCTTTCCGCGAAACCGCCGTCCGAGCCGCCATGTCCTGGTCCGCCGCAAGACAACCTGAAGGACGTTTCCCATGGCCCACTCTCATCACGACCCGACCTTCTACGCGTCACCGCGCGACGCGGCGGCGGCACCACCCGAGAAGCTCGCGTACGTCGCGGCCTTCTCCCGCCCGGCAGACAAGCCGGACGCAATGGCCGTCGTGGACGTCGACCCCGAATCCGCGACGTACGCCTCGGTCGTGGGATTCACCGAGCTGACCCATATCGGCGACGAGCTGCACCACTTCGGCTGGAACGCGTGCTCGAGCGCGCTTTGCCCGGGGGGCGGCCACGACCATGGCGAGCGGCGCTACCTGATCGTTCCTGGCATCCGATCGTCGCGCATCTACGTCCTCGACGCCTTGGACGACCCGGCCAACCCGAAGATCGTGAATGTGTTCGGGCCGGAGGAACTCGGCAAACGTGCGGGCTACTCGCGTCCGCATACGGTCCACTGCGGCCCCGGCGCGGTCTTCGTCTCGTGCCTTGGCGGCGGCGAAGGCGAGGGCCCCGGCGGCGTGGCACTGCTCGACCAGTCCACCTTCGAGGTGGTCGGGCACTGGGAGACCGATCGTGGTGAGCAGTACCTCGCCTACGACATCTGGTGGCATGTCATGCACGACGTCGCCATCACCTCGGAGTGGGGTACACCGTCCATGATCGAAGACGGCATCGTGCCCGAGCTGCTGCTCGGCCGGAAGTACGGCCACCGGCTGCACTTCTGGGACCTGAAGACCGGCACGAACCTGCAGACGATCGACATCGGCGACGAGCACCAGATGGTGCTCGAACTACGACCCGCGCACAATCCGGCAAAGAAGTACGGCTTCGTGAGCGCCGTGGTCAGTGTGGAAGATCTGTCCGCCTCGATCTGGCTGTGGCACGAGGACGGCGGCCAGTGGAACGCGGTCAAGGTGATCACCATCCCCGCCGAGCCGGAGGCCCCGGAGAACCTGCCACCGCTGTTGCAGGGCTTCGGCGCCGTACCCCCGCTGGTGACGGACATCGACCTGTCCGTCGACGACCGGTTCCTCTACGTGTCGTGCTGGGGAACCGGCGAGCTCAAGCAGTTCGACGTCACCGATCCCTTCCACCCGCGGCAGACCGGCTCCGTGCGGATCGGCGGCATCGCGGCGCGGGCCTCACATCCGGCGAGGCCGGACGTGTCGCTCCAGGGCGGCCCGCAGATGGTCGAGGTCAGCCGCGACGGTAAGCGCGTGTACCTCACGAATTCGCTCTACGGCGCGTGGGACGAGCAGTTCTACCCCGACGGGGTCGGCGCTTGGATGGCCAAGCTCGACGTCGCCGCGGAGGGGGGATCGGTTTCGACGAGAGGTTCTTCATCGAAGGCGACGCGTTCCGCGGGAGGCGCGTGCACCAGGTCCGGCTCCAAGGCGGCGATGCGTCGAGCGACTCTTACTGCTTCCCATCACCGCCTGAAGACTGATCACTCCGCTCGCTCCGCAGGCAGGACCGCGGGACCGGGCGGCCGGCCTGGCCGCCGCCTTGGGCGGCCGGGCGGCCGGCCATGGTCAGGATCCGGCCGCGCCGGAGATCACGGTGTCGACCTCGGCCTTGCGGGCCGCCTCGTCCGCGGCAAACCGCTCATGGTCAAGCTTCTCGGCGATGTCCTCGTCCTGGCGCATGAGGATCTCCAGGTCCTGGCGGGCCATATCGAGCACGCCGAGATCGTCATACGCCTGCCGCAGCCGCTCGCTCCACAGCCCGATGTCGCGCACGCACGGCACTATCCGGCTGAACAGGAGGCTGCGGAACATCCGCAGGTAGGGTGATTGGTCCAGGATCGGCTTGAGCTCCTTGACCGGGATGCCGAAGTTCTCCCATATCTCAAGGCTGCGGATCCGGTCGCGCATCAGGTAACAACCTTCGATGACGAAGTCCTCGCGCTCGCGCCGCTCGGCCTCGGTGATCTGGTGGTAGTAGTCGCGCAGCGCGAGCCGCCCGAATGCGACATGCCTGGCCTCGTCCTGCATCACGTAGGCGAGGATCTGCTTCGGCAGCGGCATGGTCGTGGTGTCCCGCATGAGCCCGAACGCTGCAAGGGCGAGCCCCTCGATCAGCACCTGCATGCCCAGGTACGGCATGTCCCACCGGGAGTCGCTGAGGGTCTCGGCGAGCAGTTTCTGCAACTGGTCGTTGATCGGATAGACCAGGCCGATCTTCTCCTGCAAGAACCTGGCGTAAAGCTCCACGTGGCGTGCCTCGTCCATTACCTGGGTCGCGCCGTAGAACTTGGCGTCGAGGTCCGGGACCGACTCGACGATCCGCGACGCGCAGACCAGCGCGCCCTGCTCGCCGTGCAGGAACTGCGAGAACTGCCATGACGCCGCGTGCCGCCGCACGTCCTTGCGCTGGCTCTCGCTCATCATGTCCCAGTACTTGGTGCCATAGATGGCGACCGACTCGTCCGGGCCGCCGAGCACGTTGAAGGGATCGACCTCGATGTCCCAGTCGATTCGCTTGGCGGCGTCCCACTGCTTGTCCTTGCCCTTCTGGTACAAGGCGAGCAGCCGATCGCGGCCATCGTCGTATTCCCAGCTGAAGCGCGCCGCACCGGCCGCGGGAAGGCCCCAGTCCGCTTTGGCGAGCGGGTTGGCGTACAGGTCGCGGGTCGACAAAGGTCACTCCTCCCGCCGCAACTGTGCCGAGGCCGGCTGGCGGCACACCTACGATGTTCGCACGGTCCCACGTACACCGTACGTATGTCAACGGCCGGTCCCACGGCCCGTCGGTGGCACAGCCGGTGGCACAGCGGCCGTCGGTGGCACAGCGGCCGTCGGTGGCACAGCGGCCGGTGGCGGAGCAGCAGGTGGCGGAGCAGCGGCCGGCGGCGGCACAGCGGCGGCGGCGGAGCAGCGGCCGGCGGCGGAGCAGGTGTCGGAGCAGCAGGTGGCGGAGCCGTGCGCGGCAATGCGGTCACAGCATTGATGAGAAGATCCAGGCCGAACTCGAAGTCGGCCTCGTGGTCGTGCTCCATGAGCGTGCTCGCGAGGGCGAGCGCATTTGGGAACTCCGCCGGGTCGAGCTGGGTCAGGGATCCGTCCATCCCCACGGCCACGCCGGTGCCCACCTGGTCCAGCCGGGCGTCGTTAACCACGGTCCCGAGCGCGTAGGCGACGAAAGTGCGCATGACACGCACCGCGGTCACGCCGTCGAAACCGGCCGCCCGCGCGGTCGCGAGCGCGAGCTCAAGCGGACGAAGACCAGCATGCGAGTTGAGCTGACGCATGATCACGACGTTGACGCTGCGCGGGTACCTGCGCGAGACCTCGCGGAAGGTCCGGACCAGCGCCCGCGCCTGGTCACGCCAGTCCGCCTGCGGAACAGCCGCGAACTGCAGGTCCGCCATAACATATTCGGCGATCGCGTCAAGAAGCGCGGCCTTGTTCGGTACGTGATTGTAAAGGGACATGACCCCGTAACCCAATTCGGCGGCGATCCGGCGCATGGAAAGCGCGTCCTCGCCCTCCCGCTCGACTAGTTCCACCGCTGCGCTGACGATGCGCTCACGGGTGAGTTGCGCCCGCTCAGCGGCGCTCTCCCCCTGCGCCGCTCTCTCCCGCCGAGCGGTGCTCTCCCGCTGCTCCGTGCCGTCCCGATGCGCCGTGCCTTCCCAGTACGCCGTGCTCTCCCGCTGCTGCGCGGTGCCTTCCCGATGCGCCGTGGTCTCCGGGCGCGCCGTGGTCTCCGGGCGCGCCGTGGTCTCCGGGCGCGCCGTGGTCTCCGGGCGCGCCGTGGTCTCCGGGCGCGCCGTGGTCTCCGGGCGCGCCGTGGTCTCCGGGCGCGCCGTGGTCTCCGGGCGCGCCGTGGCGGACCGCCGCACGGTCACCTCGCCAGCCTCAGGCACGTCCCAGCCTCCCCTGTGATCCGTGACGTCATGTTACGCGGCGACCGTACCGGGCAGTGATCTCCACGAGAGGCGGCGCGGCAGCCATGCACGCTGGCGAGCCGTGAGTTAGGCGGGCATCATCTGCCATTTCATGATCGTGGTTCAAGACCGTGATATGTCCGGGTAATCAACCACGATTACGCTGAAACCCGCGGCGGGAAGGTGTTTGATTCTCTTGTGGCCGGATTTACCGCAGACGACGTGCACGCTCTCGCGGGGGACAAATCCTTCGACCGGGGTATCGAGTACATCCAGGCCGTTACTGATCTTGAGGCGGAAGGCGACGCCGTCTGCGCGACCGTACAGGGAAATGACCTCTACGAGGTCGAGCTGAACGTGGGCCCCGCGGGCCTGAGCGGAAACTGCGACTGCCCGTGGGGTAAGGAGGGCAACTTCTGCAAGCACTGCGTCGCCGTGGCACTCGTATACGAGTATGACCGCGTGAACGGCCAGGCCTTGCCGCGCCGCTTTGACCTGCGCTCTTGCCTTCAGTTATTGGACCACGGTGAGCTGGTCGACCTGCTAATGGAGGTGGCGGACATCGACAGGGACCTGCGGCGACGACTGCGCGAGCGGATTGAGCAGCAGTAGCGCAACGCGCCGCGGCGGCAGGGACGGCCGCTCTACCCGCCCGTGGATGGCCGCCCCATGCCCGGTCACCGCAGCGCACGTATCCGCGTTCCGAATAGATCGGCCGGTCGGTCGCCGCCGGTGCCGCTGCGCCGGTCGCCGGTCGCCGACTGCTCATCCTGCGGCGTCTGTACTGGAAGCGGGCGCGGGCTTGCCCGGCAGGTGAATGCGGCCAGCAGGGTTGCCCTCGGCCTATCGAACTGGTGCCGGACCCCCGCATCACGGCCGCAGATGTTACAAGGTCAGGGGGTCGCGGTGTGATCGCCCGGCGGCGGCCCGGTCCGCGAGTCAACGACCTTCAGGCACGCCTCGTGTGGCGTGTCCCGCACCACTGGGGTGAAGCCAAGCCTTACGACGATTTGCGCGGACTTGGCGGCCACGGCCACGGCGGATGGGTGAAGTCGCAGTGCCTGTCATCTTCCTCGAAGGGCTGGCTGAGGAAGGAGGCGACCACATGGTAGTGCGTCGCTGTCAGCAGCAGCCGCTGCAGTGCCTGGCCGGCACGCATCCAGTCCAGCCGCGTGTCGGTCTCCGTGGCCAGCGCGATCAGCCGGACGCCCTTCTTAAACCTCGTGACCTGGCGCTGACCGCCAGGTGAGACCCAGGTCGCGGACCGGTGTGTGCTCCTGGTCCTTAGGCAGGGGCCCGAATGCGGCGACGGGCACACCGCGTCCGTGGGCGCTGCCGGTGCCTGTCCACCGCCTGAGCTCATCCAGGTAACACCGGTCGTCCTCGAGCTTCCTATTGACCGCGGAGGTCCAGCGCAGCAGCAGCCTGGTCTGGTGACGGTGAAGCAACCACGCCGCATCAACCTCCATCCGGGCGGCATGCTCCAGTTCGGCCACCATGTTCAGCCCGATGTTGCGCCTGAACGGCTCCCGATTCGTGTGCCGCAGCGGAATCGCCTCGTAGAGGCGCTGCTCGGTGATGGTCGGCGGCCGGGTCCGGTTGGTCACGATTTCGACCGACGCGAGCAGATCCGGGTCGGATTCCTCGTCGGGGACCAGCCAAACCACGGGATCGTGCCCGGTCACCCGGATCGCCATCCGCAAATTGAACAGCGCTGCGCCGCAGCTGATGACCATCTCGCGTTGCCGCCGGTCAGTGGCCGTTAGGTGCCGTGTCCGGTCGGTTCGCAGTTCGATGCGATCGTCGGCAGGGATGCAGAACAGCCACGGCTGGGTATTGAGGATCGACGGCGCTGCCTGCGCAGCGCGGATTAACCGGGAGACGCTTTCGTCGGTGGCGAAGGGACTCAGCATAACACACCCCGCTCTCGTTTAGTGATTTAATAGTCACTCTCCGAAGTCAACTGCGGCACCGTCATTGGTCACGGCTGCCCGGGTCATTCGTCCGTGGCGGGCGTCACGCCCCCGTCCGGCCGCGCGCTGCCGCGGTAGAACGAGCCGTTCAAGCGGCTCCATGAATGAAGGCCAGGCCGCCGCCGGAGCATGACGCGGGCGTGGCTGCCACTTGCCTGATACGGCTGCCGATGTGGTACGCGGCGATCACTACGTCACGGAGTTTGAGCGCCTCGTTACGGCGACGATGCGCTCGACGGGGCCTTCCGGGTGCGTGTGTTAGCGTTCGAGTGTGGCGGGTCGTGAACAGCGAGCGACCTCATTTGGCTCGATGGCTGAGGACTACGACCGAGTGCGGCCCGGGCCCCCGGTGGATGCGGTCGACTGGCTGGTACCCGAGCATTGCGGGATCGCGGTGGACCTCGGCGCCGGCACAGGGTTGTTCAGCCGCGCACTGGCCCGCAGGGCCGCGCACGTCATTGCGGTCGAACCGGATGCGCGGATGCGTGCCGTACTGGCGACACGTTCATCTGGTGTGCGGGTCGTCGGGGGCTGGGGCGAGGCGATCCCCTTGCCCGACGCAAGCGCCGATGGCCTGTTCGTCTCATCAGCGTGGCACTGGCTGGACCCCGAGCGAGCCGTCCCCGAGATCGGGCGGGTACTCCGTGACGGTGGCCGCCTCGGAGTGATTTGGACCGGCCGTGACCGCGACGTGGACTGGGTGCGTGAGCTTGGAGAGCCGACCACCGCCGGGTCTGAGGACGCGACCCGGTTTGAGACCGGCGCCGGAACGCCGCGCCGACCGCGCCACGACGTCATGCCGGCGGAGGTAGGGCTGTTCGAGAACATCATCAGCACGTCCTTCGGGTTCACCCGCACGATGACGATCGGCCACATCGTTGACATGCTGGGCACCTATAGCGGTCTCATCACCGCAACCGCGGAGCAACGAGCGGCGGGACTCGCCCGCGCGGGCAGCGCGCTGGAGGAGCGGTCGGCAGGAAACGGGACGATCGACATGCCGATGCGGGCATGGTGCTGGCGAGCGGATCGGGCAAAGCGCTGACCGGCCGGTATCCGCCACACCTTGAACCACGCACGCAAGACGACTTGGTTCTGCCGCTCGGCTTTGCCGCTGAAGTCTTACCTCTGTGCACGCACCTGCATGTCCCCCGGGGACCGTGGTTTCCGGGCGGCGAGCGGTATTCTCCACCTGAAAAGTGCCTCTCGATTTGGCGCGGACTAGCGTCGCGTTCCCGGTCGGGCCGCGGTCGGGCCCGTTGCCGCCCGCTGCGAAGGGCGGATTGATGCCTGGTGAGAACGCGCTGAGGCCGCATCGGTGCGCGGTGATCGGTGCCGGGGTGCTCGGTGCGTGCGTGGCGGTCCGGCTGGCCGAGGCGGGCATCAGGGTGACGCTTCTCGAGCAGGCCCAGCCTGGCCACGCTGCCACCCGGTCGAGCTTTGCCTGGCTCAACGCGAATGACAAGACGCCTCGCGCCTACCATGACCTCAATCACGCCGGGATTCGGGCGTGGGCGGCGCTTTCGGCGAGCCTGAGCGGCGTGGCGTGGTACCGGCCTGTCGGAAACATCGAGTGGGCGGCGACCGGTGCCGGGCGCGCGCAGCTCACCGCGCGGGTGCGCCGCCTCGCCGGGTGGGAGTACCCGGCGCACCTCATTGACGCCGCCGAGGCGGCTGGGCTTGAGCCGTCGTTGCGGCTGCCCGGGCCAGCCTGTGATTTCGCGTGGTTTCCCGACGAGGGCTATCTGCTCACCGAGCCGCTGATCAGGCAGTTAGCCAGGCGGGCGGCGTGGCATGGGGCCACCTTGCTGACCGGCGAGCCGGGACGCGTTGTCGGCCTGGACGCTCCCGGTGGCGTGGTGCGGGCGGTGCGGACCGCCGCTGGCCACGTGATACCGGCGGACGCGGTGGTGTGCTGCGCTGGGCGCCAGGTTCCCGAGGTGGCCGCGCTGGCCGGCGCGGCGTGCCCGGTGCCGCTCGTCCCATGGGCAGTACCCGGGGCGACTGCGCCGGGGCTAGTGGTACAGGCGGGGCCAGTGGCACCCCCGGGACCCACGCGGGTGGTGCACACGCCCGAGGTGCACCTGCGGCCGCATGCTCGCGGGCTGGTGCACCTGGAAGCGCCGGACGCCGCCGTGGATCTGCATACTCCCGAGACCGAACTGCGGCGCTGGGCGGAGGAGTTGCTGCGCCGGGCGCGCCTGGCGGTCCGAGGGCTGCAAGAGGCCTGTGTGGTGGGTTACCGCGTGTGCGTGCGTCCGATGCCGACGGACGGCCAGCCAATCGTGGGCTGGCTTCCCGGTGTCGGCGGGCTCTATGTGGCGGTGACGCACAGCGGCGTGACCCTCGGCGCGCACCTGGCTCGGCTCATTACCGCCGAACTGGTTAGCGGTGCCGCAGTCGCTGAGATCGCGCCTTACCGGCCCGATCGCTTCATTGCTTCCGCGCGGGCACCGGAGGGGAACTGACGGGAGCCTGGACGCGTCCAAGCCGGACCGCTGCGCCAGATCGTTGAAGCCATCAATGCCACTTTCAAGGGCCAAGCTCGACCTGGAACAACACGACGGCCACACCGGGCACGCTGACTGGCACCAGGCGCACTCTCGCCGACGTAGAGCCGCGCGCGGTGCACCGGCGGACCATCGGCGAATACGCGAGCACACTCCGCGGCAGCAAAGGGCTGCTCTTCTGCACCACTCATGAATAAGCTCCCAGGCGCTTGTATTGCTCTATTCGCGGAATAAACCTGCCCGCTGCGCGGGCCGTGCCGCGATGAGTGGTGTCGTCGCGGCGCCAGCGCCTGAGCGTCGCGCTGCCTCCTCCGGCGGGGATGGTAGTAGCTCCAGGGTGCCCTCGTGCGGCCTGTTCCGCGCCCGCTGGCCGAGCACGGTTTCAGCGGGATAATAATGGTTGGGTGCGAGTAGAGGCCGCCACTGATTCAGTCCGCCGGCGTATCGGCGCATCGATATTCGAACGAGTGGCCGGGCTCCGAGGGGCCGGCGCATCGCCGCGTGATTCACGAGACCGCGGGCGAGCGGTGGTTCGCCGAGGACCGCCCGATCCGCCGGGTTCACGGAGACTCGTCGATGTTTGCGGGCGGTATCCGCGCTCTGCTGCTGCAGTCGCTGCACCCGCTGGCGATGGCCGGCGTGGCGGGCCATTCGGGTTACCGCGGTGACCCGTGGGGGCGGTTGCAGCGGACCAGTTATTTTCTCGCGGTTACGACGTTCGGCCGGGCCAGCGACGCGCGAGCGGCCGTCGAACGGGTCAGGGCGATCCACTCACGGATTACCGGGACGGCGCCGGACGGGCGGCCCTACGCAGCGTCGGATCCGCATCTGCTGACCTGGATTCACATCGCCGAGGCTGACAGTTTCCTGCGCGCGCACACCCGTTTCGGGGCCCAGCCGCTGGACCAATCGGGGCGCGACGGGTACGTCGCCGACCTGGCGCGCATCGGCACCGAGCTCGGGGTGGCTGACCCGCCGGGAACCGAAGCCGAACTCGCCGACCGGATCAGCCAGTACCGGACCGAGCTGCAAGGGACCGCCGAGGCCCGCTCGGCCGCCCGGTTCCTGCTGCTCAACCCGCCGCTGCCGGTCGTCGCCCGAGCGCCCTACGGAGTGCTCGCCGCCGCGGCGACGTCTCTTCTGCCGGGATGGGCCCGCCGCCCGCTGTACCTGCCCCGCCTGCCGCTCACCGAGGCCGCTGTGGTCCGGCCCGCTGGCCACGTAATCGTCCGCACGATCCGGTGGGCGGTCACCCCGCCTCCCTCAACCCAGGCCAGTTGACTGTGCGGTTGGCGGACAGCCTGGCGGCGGTCAGCGCCGCTTTGAAAGGCGGGGATGGGTGAACAAGGCCGGACTCGACCGCAGCGGCCGCCTCGGTGGCATATCCGTGGTGCCAGGCGTGCCGGGCCAGCCGCCAGCTCACCTCCGCGCCACCCGCACCAGGGACGCCATCGGGCAGGGCATGGCTGCCAACATGGCGCGGGCGAGCGTCGCCCGATTTGTCCGCCGTGAGTGAAGGTGGAAAGCCGCCTCGAGCAAGGGGTTCGACGCGATGGGCCGTGTCGTGGTGCGTGCGACAAGGGCGGCAGCGGCAAGCTCGCGGTCACTCGCCGCTTGACCAGGGTCGTGACGGATCTTCCCTGGCTTTTGAACAAAAGCCCGAAGCGAAAGGACACCCTAATGAATCTTCCGGTCAAGGCACGCGACCTCCCCGTCCGCCTCGCCACCGGCGCCTATATCCTCCACGCCGGCCTGGAGAAATGGCACGCCGACGAAATCCGTGCGGAAGCCATCCACGGCATGGCCGCGGACGCGTTCCCGGGGCTCAAGCAAATCCCGCCGCCCCGATTCCTCCGCCTCCTCGCCGCTGCCGAGATCGCTACCGGAGCCGCCCTGCTCGCGCCCGTCGTGCCCAACCTGGTTGCCGGTGCCGTGCTCACCGGATTCTCCGGGACCCTCGTCGCCGTGTACGGACGAACGCCGGCGCTGCGCAAGCCGGGCAGCATCTGGCCGAGGCAGGCCGGCATCGCGGCCAGTAAGGACGTCTGGATGCTTGGCATTGGTCTCGGGCTTGTCGTCGATGCCCTCGCGAGCGGCCGTCGATCTCCTGCCGCCACCCAGGCGCTTTGATCCACAGCGCCGAGGCTCGTAGCCTGTCCCGCAGAGGTCAGGCCACGAGCTCGGGCTCGCCGACCGGGGCTTCGGACGACGGTGCCCTGCCGCGCAGCGAAACCTCCTTGATGAACCAGGCGGGGACGAACACGAACACCGCCGACGGAGCCGCCCATACGAAGACACCCTGGATTGCGTGCGAGATGGCGTAGAGCACGTCATGCCGCACCAGCGCTGGCAGAGGGTTGACCGCCGCCGGGTCAAGCTGCCCGCCCGCCGCATTCCGGCGCAGCGACCGCGTCAGCGGCATCGGACCTTGCCGGTCCGGCGGCGGGCCTGCCGGTTCTGATCGCGCAGCCACCTCGACGCCCTCGAGCCGTGCCCGCATACCGGACGTCCGGGCTAATGCGGCCCGACGGTCCCATACCGACAGGCCGTCCGGCCCCTGACCTGGGCGCCGCGTGCGCGCGAGCATTGATCGAAGGAGACAGGCGAGCGAGGGGATTGACGAGAATGGGCATGATCAATAAGGCTAGCGCCCGGCGGGGGCGACGGTCACCTGGCGTCCCGACGGCCCGTGAATGCGCTGCCGGGGGCTCCCATCAGCGCCAGCTGCACGAGCGTCTGGCCCACCGCCGCGTCGTCGTCGGCGTGGACGGCTCCCCGGACTCGGCCGCGGCGTTTCAGCGGGCAGCGTCACAGGCCCGGCAGCGCAACGCCACGCTCGATGTCGTCTGCGTCCTCGCGGAGGACGCTGACGCCGACGCGGTCACCAAGGCCCGGGTGATGCTCGGAGCGTTCACCAGGCGGGAATGCCCGTACGGTGTGGGCGCCCCGGTGCGCCTGCGTGTCGAGCGCGGCGACCCGCAGCTCGTCCTGCTCCTGGTCAGCGCCGGCGCCGAGCTGCTTGTCGTCGGACGCCAGAGCTCTGCAGACACTGACGCATCCCCGCAGGAGACATCGGCCCGCACTGCCCCGGCGACGCGCGGCCCCGGATGGCTGCCCGCGCCGTTCGCGCCCACGGCGTAAGGACTGCGGGCGTCCTGGGCCGAGGGCTCGTCACGTCGGCTATCACGTCCTCATGTCGCCGGCTTCGTCACCCGTCCTTTCGGCCGCACCGGCCGGCCGGGACAAGGATCAAGCCGGCACACCCTCCAACCGCCCTGATGAGGACTCGCTTGCCGATCCGGCTTCTTGGCGCTTGACTGCGGGTTTACGTCCGTGTGTTGTCCGGTCAGGCTCGATGGACATGACGGTCTCGGCAGGGATAACCGCCATGATCGCCCTGACCGTCGCCTCCGCCGCCGCATTCGGCACGCTGCTCGGGCTCTGCCTGCGCAGGGACCCGCCCGGCGTGCTCCCGCACGGCGCCCGCGCCCGCCGCGCCGCAGCCGCAAGCCAAGAAGGCTCCCAACCGAGCGCCCCGACACCTGGGAGGTGGTGCCGCCCTGGTGGCAAGCAGATCGGGTCATATCAGAGTCACCTCTAGCCGAAGGAAATGCGCCCGGGCCAGTCCGCAGGCTCAGCCCGCGCCGACCAGTGAGGCGGCCCTGAGATACGTGAATACGGCTTCCATCGAAGGCCGGCATCCCCATCGTGTGCGTCCCCGGGAGGTGAGCCGTCATAGCCGCGGCATCGATCGTGGTGGCGATCTTCGGGCTCGGCGTCGCGGTGACGGACGAGTCGAGCGCGTGATCTGGATCCGTCATGCCATGCCGGAACTCGGACCCACCGGGTGAACCCGCGTTGCCGGGCGTGGTAGCAACGGCGTTGGATTGACAGGGCAAGGATCCCACGAACCGGCTGATGATGATGGGGACCAGATTGAATTACGACGTCGTGGTCATCGGGGGCGGCACTGCCGGGTCGGTGGCGGCCATTCAAGCAGCGCAATCGGGTGCGCGAACGTTGCTGGTGGAGAAGAACGGCATGCTCGGCGGGACAATCACAAGTGCCGCCATCAACGTTCCCGGCCTGTTTCACGCGTGGGGCAAGCAGGTGATCGCCGGCATCGGCTGGGATCTGGTGAACCGCGCCGTACAGCTCGGGGGTGACCGCCTGCCCGACTTCACCATGTACGACAGGTCCCCCAACATGCTTCAGGTGCGCGTCAACGCCGCTATCTATGCCGCGCTGCTTGACGAGGCTGTCCTCGGCTCAGGCGCCACGCTTGTGCTCCACACCATGCTTGCCGCGGTTGACAGGCAGCAGCGGGAATGGCGCGTGACGTTGTGCGGCAAAGAAGGGCTACGCGACGAGCGCGCTCGCGTGTTGGTGGACTGCACTGGGGACGCCAATGCCGTGGCACTGGCGGGTTTCGAACTGGAGCGAAATGAGGAGCTTCAGCCAGGGACGCTCAATGTCAGGCTGGGCGGATTCGACCCGGCCGGCTTGGACTACAAGTTTCTCGATCGCGCCTACCAAGACGCGGTGGCTGCGGGTTCACTGCTGCCAGCCGATCTCGCCATGCACGCCGACGGGGTGCGCACCTTCCTGCGTCAGCGAGGCGAGAACTCTATAAGTGTCACTGGGATCGACGGCAGCACAAGCTCGGGCCGCACAGCGGCAGAGGTCGCCGCGCGTGAGGTGCTGATGCGGATCTATCGCTTCCTGCGCAGCCAGCCGGGCCTGGAGAAACTGACGATCGACTTCACCGCCGCGGAGTGCGGTATACGTGAGAGCTGTACGATCCGGGGCAAGAAGCGGATCACCGCCTGGGATTATGCCAGCGGGCGATTGTGGGAAGATGCGGTCTGTTACAGCTTCTACCCGATCGACGTTCACCGCCCAAACGGCGAAGGGATCGATCTGCAGCGGCTGAAAGAGGGTACGTTCCCGACCATTCCCCGAGGAGCCATGCTCCCAAGCGGCAGTGCGTGGCTCTTGGCCGCTGGCCGCTGTATCGCCGGCGACCAGGAGGCCAACTCGGCCTACCGCGTGCAAGCGTCATGCATGGCGATGGGTCAGGCGGCGGGCGCGATGGCGGCCATGTCGGCGCATTCAGGTGTCGAGCTCGAGGAACTGGCGATCGGCGACATTCACAAGGCGCTGCGGGCGCATGGTGCGATCGTGCCCGGTGACATTCGCTGACACCACGGCTGCATGAGCTGACCAGGAGACTTCACGACCGCTGCCGGGGTCGCGTCAGGGTCAGGCGACAACGGACTCGCGGCAGATGTGGCAGTCCTCTTCGTACCCGATGGTGCTGGTGGTCACCATGTTCTCATTTTCCGCTGCGGCGGGAGCGCCATAATAGGCACGGGCCAGCGCGCCCGTCACAGCGCGTCCACGTGCCACATAACCAGGAATAACGTGATTGAGATGTGCACGGTACGCTGACCGATGCTTTTCCAGCTTTTCGAACAGCGCGTAAAGAGAAGCAGCGGATAGGTCTTGTGCTGGGAGCCCCCAGCCGTCGAGGCTCAGGTCGCGCATGATCCCTTGCGTCTTGTGCTCATACCCGATGGCGATGCAGGGAACACCGGCCGTCAGGGCGAAGATAACTGAATGGAACCGGTTGCCTACCAGGTAGTCCAGACCGGCGATGAACGAGGCCACGCCACGGTAGTCAGCCTCGGTTTCCAGCAGGATCGGCCGGGTGCGTCCGCGGCACAGCCTGGCGACTGCTCGCGACGCGATGCGGTCATCGTCCCGTTGATCAGCAGCGGTGGCCTGCGGAAAGATCACCACACGGTGGCCGGGGAGATCGTGGACCCGGTCCACGAACGCCGCAAGCTCCGCTTCGAAGGATGCCTGGTACACCGGTGACAGACAGCGGCGTACTGTTACGCCGACCAGGACATCGGTGGCGCCGACGCCGTGCGATGCTCGCCACGCGAGCTGGTCGGCCCGGACCGGCCCCGGCGGCTCAAGGCTGAAGGCTGAATCTACCGCTCGGCACGCGACGTCGGCCGGCAGGCGCAGCTTCCTCAGTTCCGCCAGGCTGATGTCTTCGCGAGCCAGCACCAGGCGGGCCGGCCTGAGCGTCCTCGCCACGATCCACGCCACCAGCTTGCTGTCGAACGGGCCGTAGGACTGTGGCGCGCACACGACCGGCGTGCCGAGCCGTTCCGCCAGAATCAGCGGCAGCAACTGGTAAATGACCCGCGGGCCAAGCCCCGGCCGGGCAGCCCCTTGCAGGTACCCGCCCGCAACCACCAGCGAGACCAGCAGGTCGGCCCGCTCAATAGCCGCAAGTTCCGCGCTGACTTCCGCCGGAAGCCAGGCGGAGACCCAGCGGTACCATCGGGCGGGTGCGACGAACCATGACATTCCGATTGCAAGGACCAGCGCCCTGCGGGCGGCACGGCGAAAACGCGAGATAGATTCGTCATCTGCGTACCGGCGCATTGAGCCGAGGTTCCGTACGCCTTCGAAATATCGATGACGCCGCGGATCTTCCATGCCAGTTATATTAACCAGGCACCCTGGGAAGGCCCTTTCCGCGTGCTGGATGATTGCGTGCAGCAGTGCGGCGTCGCCGGCGTTCTGCCGCGCGTAGCCACCCACGATCAAGACATTGCACTGAGTAGCCATTTGCTAGTCCACGATTCTTCTATAGGCGGCGTACCACTGGCGAGAAATCTATTGAGACGTTATCTGGTCTGATAATCTTGTCGGATGCCGTTAGGGACATTCGCCAGACTTGGGAGATTCCTGGGCTGTGGCGAATCCGTCAAGGACTCACCTGCGGTGATCCTTCCGTATCGCAGGGTATAGCCTGTTTTGCCTATCATGCGCCCGCGGGCGCTATAGAAGAAACAACAAACGTCGTAGCCTGAATTGGATTTATTCGACTTGCGTCTTCAGTGTCGCCTGCTGCAGCCAGGGGCAAACAAGAGGATGCTGTGACTCTGGTCACATGCTAGGCAGCGTCGGCCGGCTTAGCCAGCTGGTGGTTCCGCTCCTGGTGGGGACACGAGCGGACCTTGATGCGTTGAACGCCCGCGACCGCTACAGAGCGGAGGACTCCGCTCCATCATCGCAGCAAGGAACTGACCGCGGATCACCTCGACGAATGGCTGGCCAGAGTCCAGCGGGCACGCAACAGGCACGACAGGATCATATCACCTTGAACCGCAGCGCCCCGAGCAGGATTCGAACCTGCGGCCTAGTGCTTAGGAGGCACTCGCTCTATCCACTGAGCTATCGGGGCGGGGCGGTGCACAGCCTACCCGGCAAGCCGCGAGCGGCACGCCGCGGCGTGCCGCGGACCCGGTGGCTGCGGTAGCCCTGACGCGGACCCGGACAACAGCACCATCGATGACGGGGTGGCCACCCGTATTCTCGGTGCGCTGGTTCTCGGTGCGCCGGCTCCAGGTCGCGCCAGATCAGGGCAGTTCGAATGGGAGGCTGGACGCCATCGAGTGCGCCGGGGCACGGGCAGGCCCGTTCAGCCGGAAGTCCCTTGATGATCTTGAGAAGCAGGTCACGCAGGCGGTCCACGTTCGCCGCGAAGACCTCGAAGACCTCCCGCTGCGTGACGCCCTCCCCCGTCGCTACGCCGGCGTCAAGGTCGGTGACGAGCGCGAGCGGCGTGTAGCAGAGCGCGAGTTCACGGGCGAGCACGGCCTCGGGATGGCCGGTCATGCCGATGAGGGTCCAGCCCTGCGCCGCGTACCAGCGTGATTCGGCACGCGAGGAGAACCGCGGCCCCTCGACGATGACGATGGTCCCCGACTCGACCGGCGGCCATCCTTCCGCCCGCGCCACCTCGATGGCATGCGCACGGCCGCGCGGACAGAACGGGTCGGCGAACGGCACGTGCACGGCACGGCCGGCATCGAAGAAGGTCTGCGGGCGCCCGCTCGTCCGGTCGACGAGCTGATCGGGAACTGCCAGCGTGCCTGGCCCATACGTCCCGGTCAGCGAGCCGACCGCGCTCGGCGCGAGGATCTGCCGTACCCCGAGCGACCGCAGCGCCCACAGGTTGGCGCGGTACGGGATTCGATGCGGCGGGAACTGATGGCCGCGGCCGTGCCTGGGCAGGAACGCCACCCTCCGGCCCGCGACCGTACCGATGACCACCGGATCGCTCGGCACCCCGAACGGCGTCTCAGGCCGCACCTCATCGCCACCGGACAGAAGCTCGTACAGTCCGGAACCGCCGATGACGCCAATCTCAGCCTGGGGGGTCACTGGGCCACACTAGCGCCCGGGTGCAACGAAGGGAGCTTGGACTGGCAAGCGCTCATGCCTGCCGCGCCTGCGCGACCGCGCTGTTGCCGCCACCACCGAAACCACCGCCACCGAAAGGACCCGATCCCGCTGTTGGCCCGCGACAGTGACGCCCTACGCGACCTTGGCGGATGACGACTTGCCGCCCGCCCCGGAACCGGTGGATGAGCCGCCGCCCGACGAGCCGCCGCCCGACGAGCCGCCGCCCGACGAGCCGCCGCCCGATGAAGCTGCCCGATGAACCGCTGCCCGACGAGGTGCCGCTCGAGGACCCAGAGCCACCGCCCGACGAGCCGTTGCCATTGCCTCCGGGCGCGGGCGATGCCCCGGACTTCGAGTCGCCGGCCGCCTTCGTGCCAGCGTCCGCGCCGTTCAGCTTCTGGGCGGCCGCGGCCGGCTCCTTTGCCGCCGCTTCCTTCGCCGCCGCGCGGCTGTCCGTGCGGTAGAAGCCCGGGCCCTTGAATACGATGCCAACCGGTGAGAAGACCTTGCGCAGCCGCCCACCGCACACATGGCACACCGTCAGCGGGTCGTCGGTGAACTTCTGCACGACCTCGGACTGATCGCCACACGCGGTGCACGCGTACTCATATGTCGGCACGGGACTCTCCTTCCGGCGGCGCTGGCACTCGCGTCTCCTGACTGCTAAATATACCCTCCCGGTGAAGGTCCGGGGTCCCAGACCTTCGCAGGTTACAGCGGGAGCCTGGCAACTGGCACAGACGGCCGCGCCACCAGCCGGACCGCTCGGTCGTCCGGCGCGAACGGCACCTCGTCAACCAGTTCACCGTCGTACACCAGACCCACCGTAGGCACCGCCGGGCTTACCCTGGCGAGCGCGCGGTCGTAACAGCCGCCGCCGTTGCCGAGCCGCATCCCGCGTTTGTCCACGGCCAGCGCGGGCACGATCACCAGTGCCGCGCGAGCGATCGCGTCCAGCCCGCGCGGCGGCTCGGCAGGCTCGGCGAGGCCGTGCCGTCCGTCCGGGCGTGGGCGCACGGAGTCCGGTCCCTCATACGATGCCCAGTCCAGGTCGCCGTCGTCGCGCAGCAGCGGAAGCAGCACGTAGGAACCCCGCTTCCACAGCGCGTACACGAGGCCGCGGGTGCCGGGTTCGTTACCCACGGAGAAATAGGCCGCGACCGTGCCCGCCATCTCCGCCTCAGGCAGCGAAAGCACGGCGTCCCGTAGCCCGCGCGCGGCCGCCGACCGCTCGGCGGGCGTCATCGACGCACGTGCGGCGCGCACCCGCGTCCGCAGCGCCGCCTTCTCCGCCGCCACGTCCCGCTTGGCGTGACGGCTCACCGCATCTTGGCTCATCTGCAGGGCCCCAATCGTGGACTACTACTGGTTGGACTACTCGATCCACTACTCCATGGACACACTGGGGGGAACACCCGGGGGGGAACACCCGGGGGGACACCCGGGGGGAACACCCGGGGGGAACACCCGGGGGGAACCCTCATGGGACCCCGCGCGACATGCATGGAACGCGCCTACGACACTGCGCGGAATACTCTCCGGAATACCCTGCGGAAAGCGCGCACAGGGCGCACCTTCCCGCGCGACGCCTTAGAGTTTCGAGCATGGCTCAATTCGCCCCCGTGACCAAGGCGGTCGTTCCCGCAGCGGGCCTTGGCACCAGGTTCTTGCCTGCGACCAAGGCAACGCCCAAGGAAATGCTGCCCATCGTCGACAAGCCTGCCATCCAGTACGTCGTCGAGGAGGCGGTAGCGGCCGGCCTGACCGATGTGCTCCTAGTCACCGGCCGCAGCAAGCGATCCATCGAGGATCACTTCGACCGGGCCTACGAGCTCGAGGAAGCGCTCGCCGCGAAAGAAGACACCGACCGCCTGGCCCTTGTCCGCGAATCGAGCCAGCTTGCCACCGTGCACTACGTACGCCAGGGTTCCCCGAAAGGACTCGGTCACGCGGTGCTGTGTGCCGCGCAGCACGTCGGGTCCGAGCCGTTCGCTGTACTGCTCGGTGACGACGTGATCGATCCGCGCGACCCCCTGCTCACCCGCATGATCGAGGTACGCAACCGTTACGGCGGCAGCGTTGTCGCGCTCATGGAGGTAGATCCCGAGCAGGTCAGCCAGTACGGCTGCGCCGCGATCAGCCCTACCGCGGAAACGGATGTCGTCACCGTCACCGACCTGGTGGAGAAGCCGGTCCCCGGGGAGGCACCGAGCCGCTGGATCATCATCGGCAGGTACGTCTGCGATCCGGCGGTCTTTGAGGTGCTGCGCCAAACGCCGCCAGGAAGGGGCGGCGAGATCCAGCTGACCGACGCGCTTAGGGAACTGGCGCAATGCGAATGCGGTGATGGAGTGGCGGGTGCCACATCCAGGAACAGCGTCAGCGACTGGACCGGCGGCGCGGCCAGAACCGGCAGCCCGGGCAGCGTCTCGCACGAGCACGAGCACGAGCACGACGCGCCGGGCGGCGGCGTGCACGGAGTGCTTTTCCGCGGGCGCCGCTACGACACCGGGAACAAGCTGGACTACCTGCGGACGCTTGTTCAGTTCGCCTGCGAGCGGCCCGACCTCGCCGACGAGTTCGTGCCCTGGCTGCGCAAGTATGTGACGGATCTGCCATGAAATCCGTGGACGAGCACCTGGCCGGGATTCTCGCCGCCATCCATCCGATCGCGCCAATCGAACTCGGCCTGCTCGAAGCGGAAGGCGGGGTTCTTGCCGAGGACGTCACCGCGACCCATCCGATGCCGTCATTCGACAATGCGGCGATGGACGGTTATGCCGTCCGCTCCGCTGACGTCGCGGGCGCGGCCGCCGGGCATCCTGTCACCCTTCCCGTGGTGGGCGAGGTCGTGGCCGGTGACACTGGAGCCTATGCGGTGACAGCGGGCACAGCCGTTCGGATAATGACCGGCGCGCAGCTGCCCGCGGGTGCCGACGCGGTGGTACCGGTGGAGTGGACCGACGGCGGCTTGGCCAAGGTCGAGGTCCGCGAGGCGGCCGCGCCGGGGCACGCGGTCCGGGGCACCGGCGAGGATCTGCGGGCAGGAGACCAGGTGCTCGCCAAGGGAACATTGGTCGGGCCGGTGCAGCTCGGGCTCCTCGCCGCCGCGGGCTGCTCGGCCGTGCTCGTGCGCCCCCGGCCCCGGGTCGCCGTCCTTTCCACCGGCAACGAGCTCGCCGAGCCTGGCACGCCGGTGACGCCAGGCCGGATCTGGGAGTCCAACAGCTTCATGCTGGCCGCGGCGGCTCGGCAGGCCGGGAGCATCGCCTACCGGCACGGCGCCGTGCGCGACGACCCGCGCGAACTGCTGGAGGCGATCGAGGGTCAGCTCATGCGCGCCGACGTCCTGGTAACCAGCGGCGGCGTCAGCATGGGCGGCGAGCACGACGTGGTCAAGGACACGCTCAGCCGCCTCGGCACCGTGCAGTTCGCGAAGGTGGCGATGCAGCCGGGCATGCCACAGGGCTTCGGCGTGGTGGGCGACGAACGGACGCCGATCTTCACGCTGCCGGGTAACCCGGTCAGCGCCTACGTGTCGTTCCAGCTGTTCGTGCGCCCGGCTCTGCGCGCGCTAAGGGGCATGGATCCCGAACGGCCGCGCGCGGTACACGCGATGCTGACGGGCCCGCTACGCTCTCCGGCGGGAAAGCGGTCGTTCGCGCGGGCGCAACTCGAGCGCGCCGTGGTGACCCCGCTGCCCGGGCAGGGTTCCCACCGGCTGGCCTCTCTCGCGGCCGCCAACGCGCTCATCATCGTCCCAGAAGACGTCACGGAGATGGCGCAGGGCGACGAAGCGGAGGTCATGTACCTGCCATGAGCAATGGAGTGGCGGCGCGGCGGCCATGAACACCGGCCGGCTTACCCACGTGGACGAGACGGGTGCGGCGCGCATGGTCGACGTCTCGGCCAAGGAGGTGACCGTCCGGACGGCCAGCGCCACCGGACGGGTACTCCTCGCCGGCGCGGCCGTTCAGGCCCTGCGTGGCGGGGAGGTGCCAAAGGGGGATGCGCTCGCGGTCGCCAGGATCGCCGGGATCGCCGGGTCGAAGCGGACCCCGGAGCTCATCCCACTCTGCCACCCGATTGCGCTGCATGGCGTCACGGTTGATCTCGACATCGAGGATTGGGGCGTGTCGATCGTGGCCACCGCGCGGACCGCGGACAGGACCGGCGTCGAGATGGAGGCCCTCACCGCGGTCAGCATCGCGGCGCTCGCGCTCGTCGACATGGTGAAGGCGATCGACCCGGCAGCGGTGATCTCCGACATCCAGGTGAGGGAGAAGACCGGCGGGAAGACCGGAGCCTGGAAGCGCCAGTCGTGAAGGCGGCTAAGAGCGGTCGTATCACGGTTATGTCTTGGGTTGGCGGGGTCGCGTGAACGGTCATGAGGGCACCGCGCGCAGCTCCATCAGGGCGCTGGCGGTCACCGTGTCCAACCGGGCCGCCGGTGGCGTATACGAGGATCGCAGCGGGCCTATGCTCGTGTCACTGCTGCGCTCGGCCGGCTGCGCGGCCGTGGACGGTCCGGTTGTCGTCCCGGACGGCGAGCCTGTCGAGGCGGCATTGCGGGAGGCCGTCGCGGAAGGTTATGACGTGGTGGTGACGACGGGCGGGACCGGGCTCACCCCGGCCGACCGGACCCCGGAGATGACCCGCCGCGTACTCGACAGCGAGATCCCGGGGATAGCCGAGGCGATCCGCGGGGCAGGCGCGAGCGTCGTGCCCACAGCGATCTTGTCCCGTGCGGTGGCCGGGGTCGCAGGGCGGACGCTGCTCGTTAACCTGCCCGGTTCTGCTGGCGGGGTCAGGGATGGGATGGCGGTGCTCGGTCCGGTGCTCGCGCACGCGGTGGACCAGATCCGCGGCGGCGACCATCCGCGGCCGGCATGAGGACCGGCCCGGTCGACGCCTGGCCGGCCCCAGGCGGCCGGGCTGACGGCTGGCCGGCCTCCCGCGCATTCGACCGCGCACACGCGACCGCGCGCACACGCGACCGCGCCGCAGACCTGCCATGTCTGTGGCGCCCAGGCCGGCCGCCGGGAATGATTGTGCTGTGGAACGCATGCGCGGGTGGCCCGTCACGCTCGTCGAGGCGACGCTGCTCGACATGCCGGTCGAGCTGCGGCCGGTCCGCGTGCGCGACGCCGCCGCTTGGCGCGAGACGCGCCTGCGGAACGCCGGCTGGCTGCGGCCCTGGGAGCCGACGAATCCTGAGACGCCGCTCTACAGGTCCGGGCTCGGGCCGTACCTGGCGATGGCCAGGTCGATGCGCAAGGAGGCGCGGCAGGGCATCGCGATGCCCTGGATCATAACCTACGGCCGGTTGTTCGCCGGCCAGCTCACCATCGGCAGCATCCAGTGGGGATCGGCGCGGTCCGCCCAGGTTGGTTACTGGATCGATGAGGCATGTGCGGGGCGCGGGGTAACACCGACCGCGCTCGCAATGGCCGTGGACCACTGCTTCTTCGTGGTCGGTCTGCACCGCATCGAGGCCAGCATACGGCCGGAGAATCACGCGAGCCGGCGGGTGGTGGAAAAGCTGGGGTTCCGCGAGGAGGGCCTTCGGCGCCGTCACCTCCACATCGACGGCGCCTGGCGGGATCATCTCTGCTATGCCCTGACAGCCGAGGACGCGCCCGGCGGCCTGCTGCCACGCTGGCGCAGCGCCCGATCTGTACCGCGCGCCTGATTCGCGGCGTGATCCGCGCTCGGCGGGCCGCCGCCGGAGAACTCGGCATCAACCGATCTGACGACACACCGGGCCGAATACTCGTCAAGGCCAGCCGTTGCTGTTTACCTTGCGTGACGTGGGCATGCTCGAGACGACCGAGCGCGCCCAGCCTGGGCCTGGGCATGCTTGCGAGGAGGACCGTTGAGCAGCACGATCCTCTACCTCGCTATCGTCGCCATCTGGGCCGGGGTGCTGGTGCCGCGCTGGCTACGGCATGAACCGCAGCGTGAAGCCGTGGGGCGTCTCCGGCGCGCGGGTGCGGGCGCGGCTACGAATATGCCCGTCGCGGGTGAGGCGGTTTACGTCGCCGCCGGAGGTGCCGTCGGCGCCCGTGCCGTTCCCGGCGCGGATCCCGGCGAAGAAGATCTCCTTCCGCAGCGGGGAACGGGCGAGGATGCCGGCTGGCAGCCGGGCACCCGCAGTCCGGGCCGCACTCGCGCGATCGCGGCTCGTCGGCGCCTGTTCGGGATCCTGGTCCTGCTCGCTTGCGCTGCCGCGACGATCGCCGCCTCTGGGCTCGCCACCTGGTGGGTCGTCGTTCCTCCGGCCGGCCTGCTCGCCGGTTGCGTGGCCCTGTTGCGCGAGGCCGCTCGCGCCGACGCCGAGCTCAGGCGGATGCGCGGCGCGATCGTACGCGCTGGCGCTGGTGTTCAGCGGCGGACCCGCGCCGCCGACGTCGGTGGTCCGGCCCACGCCCTCGGTACCAACATTGACGCCGCGGTCGGCGGTCCGGTCGCCGCCGTGGACGCAGATATGAGTGACACTGCGGATGTCGTGGACATTACGGTTCGGCTGGACGAGGAAGCCTACGACCAGTACGCCGACGCGAAGTTGCGTGCAGTCGGCGACTGAACGCCAAATCTTCCGCGCGGCGGACTGCGCCGAGCAGGCGCGGGCGCGCCTGCTCGGCGCAGTCCGGCCTCCGGGCACGACACTCAGATCGTGATCTCTCAGCTCCGGGGCTCGGCGCGGTTCCCGCCTGGCGGCCTGATTTCGCGCGGTCAACTCTGGCGTGGCGAGCCAAGCAACGTGTGGAGCCGTGACGCGGCGTCGGCGGGGGCAGGATCGAGTTCCACGAGCTTGTCCCGGCCGCGCTCACCTGACACGAACCTGACGTCGGCTGCCGGCAGGCCGAACGCTCCGGCCAGGGCACGCCGCACGGCCTCGTTCGCCTTGCCCTCGACGGCCGGGGCAGCGACAGCGACGAGCAAGGCGGGCCCGGAAGCGCCGTCCCACCGGCCTCCCACCGCGACCCGGCGAGCCCCTGGCTTGACCCGTACCGCGAACCGGAATGCTCGCTTGCTCACGAGTCCCACGATCGCCTGCGTTGTCCGCGTCCATGTCTGGCCATCGGTTCCATCCTTGGCCATCGGTCCTATGTCTAGTCCTCGGTTGCGGGCGGTTCGATGTTAGCCATCGGCTGCGGGCAGTTCTGTGCTTGGCCATCGGCCTATGCTGCCGGCGGCCTGTGCGGCCCGTTGGCATGGGCCGCGGCCTGCCACCGTGCGCTGGTCTTGCTCAACTTGGACCGGCCGGGTCCGCACTGGTGCGTACGGCCTGCCCGAAGACCGTGGCGGGTTTGCTACGCTGACTGACGTTCTTGGGGCTGTAGCGCAGTCCGGTAGCGCACCTCGTTCGCATCGAGGGGGTCAGGGGTTCAAATCCCCTCAGCTCCACCAAGTTTTACCAGGTCAGAGAGCCTACGTACGGTCGGCAGCCCTGCCACCCCTCCCTGGGTGTCCGATTTTGGGAGCGAGATGGGAGCGGATCTTGGCCGGGACAGCCGTCTGAGCCGCCAGCAGAGCGTCCAGAGCGAGGACTGCGGAACGTGGGCTGAGCCGGACCTCCACGCAGATGCGCATCACCCGCTGTGCGCGCACGTGGCTTCACCCATTTTTGAGCATGGCCGGGACCATAATCTTCTGTTCGGGCGACAGCTTCGTGAACATGGTGCCTGTCAGGATCCGGCCGGACAGTTGGTCGGAACAGTGACTGTTACAGAAAGTGAGCACCCGCCGAGGGCGACAGCCAGACGCACCGGGGCTGCCGACTCTGCGCGGCTGAGAGCTGTGCCGGTGGCGCCTGCCGCCGCACGCAGATCATCTTGTTCTGCACGTCCCCGGCCACGCCATGCGACCTGCTTCATGCGGCACCGGCGCATTCTGACGGTAGGGCGGCACCTCTGCGGTAGCGATTGCAGCGTTCAAACGACGAGCATCGAGCGTGGCCTGCGAGCGCCCGCAGGTTGCCGAGCCCGCCAGCCAGGCGCTTCCAGGCGGCGCGCAGGTGCGGTAGCTTCCGGCCCATGCCGAATGCTGCCCTCAATGGAACCGAGATCAACTACGCCGACACTGGTGGCGACGGGCCGGTCGTCGTGCTCAGCCACGGGTTCCTGATGGACCAGTCGATGTTCGCGCCGCAGGTAAAGGCGTTGGCGCCGGAGTTCCGGGTGATGACATGGGACCAGCGCGGCCACGGCTGGGATCAAAGTGGCCACGGCGGAACTCCGGCGCGAGGACCGTTCAGCTATTGGGACTCGGCGCGAGACCTGCTGGCGCTGCTCGGCCATCTTGACGTCCAGCGCGCCGTGCTCGGCGGAATGTCCCAGGGCGGGTTCGTCAGCCTGCGCGCCGCGCTGCTCGCACCTGGCCGGGTGCGAGGGCTGATTCTGATCGACAGCCAGGCAGGGCAGGAGGACCCGGCCGTGGCACCGGCTTACGAGCAAATGCATGAGGTCTGGCGCGAGCAGGGTCCCGGGCCCGTCCAGGAAGTTGTCTCGTCGATCATCCTGGGCCCTGGCCAGTGGGACGACTGGTACGCCAAGTGGGCCGCGACCGACATCGAGCAGTTCACACCGGCGTTCCGCTGCCTGATGGATCGCGACGACATCACCGGGCGGCTTGGCGAGATCGGCTGCCCGGCGGTGATCGTGCACGGCACAGCCGACGCCGCGATCCCCCTGGCCAAGGCCGAGGAACTGCGCGACGGACTGGGCGGTTCCGCGCGGCTCGCAGTCATCGAAAGCGGCACGCACGCCTCGAACATGAGCCATCCGGCCGAGGTCAGCGCCGAGATGCTGACCTTCCTGCGAGAGCTTGACCGGCCCTGAACAACCGGGTCCGGACACACGTCTCCTCCTCCCGCAGCCCTGATACGCACCGAACTCGCTCACGCCAGTCGCTGGCCGACCCGAACGCGGAATGCGCCGGGGGCAGCCTGACAGCCGGGACTGCCCTCCCCGGCGCGCCCACGACAAGATACAGCGGCTGGCGCGGTGAGCAGCGGTGCCCTTGGCACGGTCGCCCCTTTGCCGCTGAGCTCACCGACCGCGGCGCGAAGACCCCCGTCATCGAGGCCGCGCTGGCAAAGACAACTGGGCGCCCCGCCCCCCTCGACCGGCTTCTGCACGCTAGCCCCCCGCGACGTACGACTGGCCGGATCTCAGGTCGTGTCGTTCATGCTGCGCTGGTAGTTCTTTGGGGGCGGGTAGACGAAGCGCGCGATGGTGGCCGAGAGCCACCCAATGGCGAAGCCGGCGAAGACCATGAAGATGTTGTTTCGCCTGCCGGCGGGATCGAATATCGACGCAAGCACGAGCAGCACAGCTCACACGATGCCAACGCCGATGCTGTAGGCCGTATAGGTCCGGTATCGGGCATTCATCGGCTGTACCTCCCCAGGGCGACTGCTTCGGCACAGCCCCGTCGTGATGGTAATCCCGCGGACCCGGCCATCCGGTATTGCCGGGTTGCGCGCCCTGGTGCGCTGCCACCAGGAGGCTGAACCCGATCGCGCACCGATCAACCCATTCGGGCACTGCACCGTTGACGACGGTGACGTGCTGGCCTTGGCCCAGATCGGCGGCTACGCGCGCGGGCTGCCACCGCGAGTCGACCACACTCTGTCATCAGCATCAGGCGCAGATGTCCAGGCGCGTCGGCTCCCCAGATGTCAGCGATGCTTTGCTTGGCCGCCCAAGGCTGAAGTCTGTGCTCGTCGTACCCCACCCATCGGACCCACGGTGGTCACGACATTCCTCATCGCGGCAGAGTCGGGCGTCCTGCGCACGCGATCTCTGTCGGGATGAGCGACGAATGTCCGGTCTCAGGGCAGGCCGGGCTCGGGATGGCTGGCCAGGAACCGCTGGGCATCCTGCTCATCGCTGATGCCCTCGGCGAAGTCGGCCATGTCCTGGTACCACACGTACGACGGCAGGGGATCGATGCAGACCAGGTCCAGCTCGTCGAGGTCGACCGAGTTCTGGCCGTCGATACCGCAGTCGGCGGTCCAGAACGCGATCTCCCCGGCCCGCGGAGCGATCAGCCAGCGGTGCTCGTAGGACTCCTGGTCCGCCAATGCCGTCGCGATCTCGTCGAGGTCAAGGCTGGTCAGCTCGAACATTGGTCACTCCCCGATCACGCGCGTCTGGATCACCGTAACCGGCGGCCCAGTCGCGGGCCCTGGAGGCCCCACAGGGTCAGCGCATCTGGGTGGGCGCCACCGGCGGACCACCTGGGCTGCATCCCGGAGTCTGACGCAGCGGGCTCCCCGCCACAGCTGAATCCGCAAGCGGCCATCGCGCCACGGTCGCGCGTCCCGTGCGGACAGCGGCACGAGCGGATGGCGTAGGGGCGCGGGCACGCGCTGCAGCACGTCCTCGGCCGCGGGCTGTTCGGAGCGCTGGAAGGTCGGCAGAATCGATGGCGTGAGCGTGCAACTGAACCACACCATCGTCTCGTGTCACGACCAGCAGCGGTCAGCGGCGTTCCTGACCGGGATCCTTGGCTTGCCGGCGGCTACCCGTTTCGGCCACTTTCTCGTGGTAACGGCCGACAATGATGTCTCACTGGATTTCGCAGAGACAAGCCGGGATATCGCGCCCCAGCATTATGCGTTTCTCGTTGGCGAGGAAGAGTTCAACGCCGCGTTTGGCCGCATCCGCGAACAGGAGCTGCCGTACTGGGCAGATCCCGGCAAGACCCAGCGCGGGGCGGTCAACCACCGTGACGGTGGCCGGGGCCTGTACTTCGAAGACCCCGATGGCCACCTACTCGAGATCATCACCCGGCCGTACGGCAGCGGCAGTTAGCATCCTCCGCTAAATTAACTATGTTTGTGCGAGATGGTTGCCTACGGTTGTGGTATGGGACAACTGGTGGTGGATGAGGAGCGGTTCTCGGAGATGCTCGCGGAGGTGCGCCCCCATCTGAACGAGCTGCAGTGGCGGCTGCTGCTGGGGGCGCAGGCGCGGTCGCTGGGCCGGGGCGGGATCAAGCGGGTGGCGGTGTTGGCCGGGGTTCATCCGGACACGGTGGGCCGGGGAGCCCGGGAACTGGAGCGGGGCATTGAACCGGATGGCCGGGTTCGGCGGGGCGGGGCTGGGCGGCCAAGGGCCGAGGTGGATGCGGGGCTGGTGCCGGCGTTGAGCCGGCTGGTGGATCCGGCCACCCGCGGTGACCCGGAGTCGCCGCTGCGGTGGACGACCAAGTCGACGGAGAAGCTGGCTGGCGAGCTGGCGTCCGCGGGCCATCGGGTGTCTGCTGACACTGTCGGGCGGCTGCTGAAAGAGGACGGCTACAGCCTGCAGGGCAACGCCAAGACGGTGGAGGGCCGCCAGCACCCGGACCGGGACGGCCAGTTCCGGCTCATCAACACGCTGGTGCGGGCGTTCCAGGCGGCCGGCGAGCCGGTGATCAGCGTGGACACCAAGAAGAAAGAGCTGGTCGGCAACTACCGGAACGGCGGGAAGGAATGGCATCCGGGCGGCCAGCCTGAACGGGTGCAGGTGCACGACTTCAAGGGCGAACTGGGCCGCGCTGTCCCCTACGGCGTCTATGACATGACAGCCAACGCCGGCTGGGTGAACGCCGGCACCGACGCCGACACCGGTGCTTTCGCGGTCGAGTCGATCCGCCGCTGGTGGGAGAACATCGGCAAGGCCGCCTACCCGCACGCCACCAGGCTGCTCATCACCGCTGACGCGGGCGGCTCCAACGGCAGCCGGCTGCGGCTGTGGAAGGTGGAACTGGCCAGGCTCGCGCAACAACTCGGCCTGCAGATCAGCGTGTCCCACTTCCCGCCGGGGACCTCGAAATGGAACCGGATCGAGCACCGGCTCTTCGCCCAGATCTCCATGAACTGGCGCGGCAGGCCGCTGACCAGCCACGAAGTCATCGTCGAGACGATCGCCGCGACCACAACCAAGACCGGGCTGACCGTCCAGGCCGCCCTGGACACCGGCATCTACCAGAAGGGCATCAAGATCTCCGACAAGGAGATGAAGGCCCTGGAGCAAAACTCGATCAGACGCCACGACTTCCACGGCGAGTGGAACTACACCCTCTTCCCCGCCCCGCTGCCGACACTCCCGGCATCACGGGAAGTTAATTCTCGGTGAGCCCTTAGTCCGCAGGCCGTCGCGTCGGCTTGAGTCCTGACACATGGCCGGACACCGGCCGACAGCATGTAGACACACGACCCAGCGCGCGAAGAGCGGCAATTGCGGATGTTCCTGTGCGGCGGGTCAGTCGCATAAGTATGCAATGTGCTGCGCCCTGCGGCGCGTGCGCTCGTCTTGGGGGGCGTCCGTGGCGAGGCCTGGCGAGCACAAGGCGCACGCACACCTACCCGCCGATCTGCGCGATGATCACGGCCGGATGGCTAACGTTCGAAGTGCTGCCGAATAGCTGTTATGTCGCCAAGCGGCCGCGGCTCACCTGGTGGCCAGGGCTCTGGTCATTCTCGGATGCTGAGACGTAGCTGACTGGACGACATCCCTGATAACGATGTGACCGCGTCGGCGTGTCGTGCGTGACCTGGCAGCGAGGTCCCGGTAAGAGCGTGTATCCGACCAAAATCATGTTCTGTCCCGGGAGCCGCCACCGGACTGCCAATCGGCCAGAGCTGACCGCCAAGCAGGCCGGCCACCTGCCGCAGGCGGCGCTGACCCTGTCACAAACGGGCTGGACGAGATCACAACGGCACGCCGCACAGCACCAGGTCCGATCCAGCCAGCGCTGTCATAAGGTCAACTTATGAGCCCGCTCACTGGCGTACTGACAGAGGCCTGGGACCTGTACCGGCGGTTCGCGGGCCACTTCCTGCTGATCTCCTTCGTGATCTACGTGATCACAGCGGTCCTGGTCGCCCTGTTGTCGCTGGCCGGGATCGCTGGCGTGATCATCGGCGCCATCATCAGCTTCGCCGCCACCTATGTGGTTCAGGCGTCGCTGATCAAAGCGGTCCAGGATGTCCGCGACGGCCGCGTCGACCTTGACCTGTCCCGGACAGTGCGGGCCGCCTGCCCCTACATCCTGCCGGTTATCGGGGCATCCATCCTGGCCGGTATCGGCATTACGATCGGCTTCTTCCTGCTCATCGTGCCCGGCTTCATCCTGCTGACGTACTGGTGCCTCATCGTCCCCTTCATCGTGATCGGGGGGTCGGGGGTGTCAAGTCGTTCGGCAACAGCATGCGGACCGTGCGTGGTTACGCGTGGCGGGTGTTCGGCACCTACGTCCTGGTGTTCATGATCCTGATCGCGTTCGCCATTGTGCTCGGCTTCGTCCTTATACTCCTGCCGCTGTTCCTGCGCAGCTTCGTGAACAGCGTCGTGTTGGGCACCTTGATCGCGCCGTTCTTGGCACTCGTGGCCACACTCATCTACTACCGCCTGACCGCCGCCCACACCGGCCAGCCGTACACCCCCACCGGCCCAGCGGGTGCCACGGTCTGGGAGCCCCCGTACCCCACGACGACTCCCAGCCCAGCGGACTCCCCCGGCCGGCCCCGGCGGACTCCACGGCGCCAGGCCCCACAGCACCGGACCCCACAGCACCGGACCCAATGGCACCGGGTTCGACGAGGCCGTATCCCAAGCCGGGTCCCACGGAACCAGGTCCGACGGAGCCCTGGCAGGCTACCCCGCCGGACCGGGGCCCAGACACGCGACCACCTCCGAGCACCCCCTGACCCCCGGTCACTTCCACGGCCTGCGCCATGATCATGACCGTCTCGTCATCTGTGCCGCGGGCGAGAGAGCACCGCGATGCTCAGTTCGCCGTGCAGAACGGCTGATATGTACTGATAAGTCGTTGTTGTCGTGCTGTGCCTTGCTGTGGCCGGGAAGACGGAAGCAAGAGGCCGGTAAGAACGCTGGGCGAGGCTCGTCCCGGTCCTGCCGGATTCCTCTGCCTGGCGGGCGGCCCGCGGGTGGCGCCGGAGGTGTCCGGTGCCACCCGCTACCTGGCGGTTGCGCACCTTGCGGGTATCCCCGCTCATGCGCCTCGGTCTTTTGTGAGTGGTCAAGACCGGAAAGGCTGATGTCAGGGGTACTGGCGCGCAGCAAGGCGGCGCGCAGTCGACCGCCCGGGGAGTCCGCAGACTCAGTTTCCTGGTCTTGCCGCCTGCGTCTGGGCGGTGACAGAGCCGTTAAGCTGACATTCCCCGCGTGCTGGCCAGGTGGTTCCGGGCGATGCTCCCAGGGCTGGGCGATCCCCCGGAACCGGTGGCCGTCAGGTGGCGGGGGCGACGGCGATGATGCCGAAGGTTTCACCCTGGTTGCCGGTGACGACGGCCATGCGGCCGATGGGGCTGTCGCTGGGGGCCATGATGACCCGTCCGCCGAGGCTGGTGACCGTGGCGGCGGCCGTGTCAGTGTCTTCGACGGCGAACCAGGTCAGCCAGTGGGGTGGGACGTCCTCGGGGACGCCCATGCGGGTGTCGTCGGCGATGCCTCCTGAGGGGTCGGTGCTGCCGGGAATGGCGAAGGTGACGTACCCCTCGTCCTGGCCTGTGGGGGACATGGGGGTGTAGGTGTAGCCGAACACGTCCGCGAAGAAGGTCTTGGCCGCCTCGTAGTTGCGGGTGTGCAGCTCGTTCCAGCAGTACGCGCCGGGCTGGTTGAACACGCCGGCTCCGGTGTGGTCTTTGGCCTGCCACAGCCCGGCTGCTGCGCCGGCAGGGTCAGTGAAGACGGCCATCCGCCCGACGGTCATCACATCGAACGGGGGCATGAGCAGCTGGCCCCCGGCCGCGGTGACCTTCGCGGCGGTCGCGTCGACGTCGTCGGTTGCGATGTAGGTGGTCCACACGCTCGGCATCGGCTGACCGCCGGGTTTGGGCCCGATCCCGGCGGCGGGCTTGCCATCGAGCAGTGCCATCAGGTAGCCGCCTGCCTCGGGCGGGCTGTCCTGGACGTCCCAGCCGAGCAACTGGGAGTAGAAGGCACGGGCAGCCTTCGGGTCATCGACCTGACAGTCCGCCCAGCACGGAATACCTGCAGGCCAAGGAGTGTCGCGAGTAGGCATGGAGTCTCCCCTCGAGGTGAGCTCCCAGATGGGAGCGGTCCGCATAGCACATCACACCGCGCCGACACCACGGCACCGGACGCGGACGGAACCCCGGCCAGGCCGCATCAGCACCGCCACAACCCGGCAAGCCGGTCCCTGGCCTGCGAGGAACACCTGACAGCATCACTCCTTACCGACGCCAGCACAGAACTGCATGATCGGCGCGCTCCCGCCGACGCAGTCGGTATCGCCCCCACGAACACAGAATCGGCGATATGTGCCGTCGCCGACCGTCTTAAGTTCAACCAGAAGAGCGACCGCTTCGCCTCGATGGTTGCTGTGCGGTCTTGCCCAATGTGCATCAGTATGCGCAGGCAAGCATAGCTATGCGGCAAGCATCTTCACTGTCATCGGCATGTGCGGTCGACCCGGAACACCCGTCGCGGCTCGCCCACGTGCAGAACGACCTGATCTGTGCGGCCAACCGCGTCCAGCACCGAACCGCTGATTCCGCCCATATCGGCGGTTCGCGTTCGCTCGCTCGGACACGGCATGCTGTGACGGCAACGGATGATGCGGCGGCCCGGCTGGTGATTGACTGGCCAGGCGGAGTTGTTCCTATCGACCGCTTACCGGTCTGCGCTGGCGAGGTAGGTGGCGACGATAGGGGACGTGCCGCGCGCAAGTTTGACGTCGCCGCTCATGACTAGTTACCGGGCGCACATGGCCGCCGACCCGCAGACCGGGATCATCACCCGCCGGTGTTTCATGTAGTCCTCGCGCAGCCCGGTCCTGGCGGCCCAGTCCGCGCGGGCGGCGCGCAGCAGGTCGTCGTGTTGGTGCAGGATGAGGGTCCGCCCGGTCTTGAATTTGGTGCACCGCTCGCGCAGCGGGCAGTGCCGGCAGGCGGCGCCGAAGGTGACGTTGCGGCTGGGAGTAACCGGCTAGCCGGTGATATGGCCGCCGCCGCGCCCCAGCGCCGGTGGTCGGTGCCATGGGCCCGCTGGCAGCCGCTGGACAGCGGCCAGCTGCTCGGCCACGACGACAACCCGGTGCGGGCCGTCAGCGCCGTGGACACGCCGAGCGGCACCGTCGTGGTCTCAGCGAGCGCGTCGGCGATCCGGGCCTGGCGGCTCGCTGACAGCTCACCGGCCGCCCCCAGCATCCGCGAACTTCCCTCGCCGATCACCGCAATGGTGGCGCTCACGGAAGCAGGCGAGGTGATCGTGCTGACCCTGCACGAAGACGGCCAGCTGCGGCGCGCCACGCTCGGCGCCGCAGCCGCGCCGCAGACCCTTGCGCGGGGCCGTGAGATCTGGCAGGGCTTATGGTTAATCCGTATCGCCGGGCAACCCGCCGTGGTCACCACCAGCTGCGACGATGCCGTCGAGGTCTTGTCCGTGACGGACGGGCACCCGGCCGGGCTGCCGCCGGTAAGCGTCGCAGACAGCGAAGTTCTTGCGGCAGCGAAGGTCGGGTCGGCGGTGCCTGCTAGCAGTAGCGGTCGGCGGACGCCGGTGGGCCACGGAAGTGCTGATCTGGGACCTGGATACCGGGACGGTTCTCGGCTCACCGCTGCGCCCAGCGCAGCATTTCCCGGATCTACTATTTTCTGGGCCAAGACTGGCCGGTAAGTGTGGAGGCCGCGGCGATTGCCGAGCGTGACGGCCGCCCAGTCCTGCTGGCCGCGTTCCACCCGGAGCATTCGGCCTCCGGCGGTCCGGTCGTGCTGTGGGATCCCGTCCGGGGTGGGCTGGCCGCAGAACCGCGCCAAAGTGACCGCCATCACCGTGACTGGCGGCAGCCAGCCGATACTGCTCGCCGCTTTGCGGGATGGGCACCTCGCCTTCTTCGATCTTGTCTCTGGCCAGCCGGCCAGAGCATCGCTGACCTGCCACGCCACCATGTTCACTTCGGCAGCCGACCCCGCACCACCCGATGGCACGCTGCGATTCGTCACGGCCACATCGCGCGAACCACACCAGGCAAGGCTCTGGACCATGACCGGTGACGACATCACCCACCGTGACCTGCCGATGGAGTCAGATCCCGACCTCGGCGGCCCACCCGGCATCTATGCGCTGTCATTCGGGTACCTGCAGCAGCGCAGCGGTCGCGGCAGCTGCTGGTGAATTCGCCAACCTGCATATATGGGACGCCGCTGACGGCTCACTGCTTGCGCATGCACGATTCAAGCAGCCCGACAACACCTCGCTCAACGACGTAGCTACCCAGCAGACCGGCGGACGGACGATCATCCTGTCGTGCGGGTACACCTGTTCCCTGGTCCAGTGGCTCCCCAGCACCGGCGAAGCGCACCACCCGCGGGTCGGCTCCCCACTGTGGCACATTAAGCCACTGCCCTCAGGACGGGCCGTTGTAGCCGGGCCACATGGCGTGATGGCCTTCCAGTTCAGCGCCTCCCTCCCCGGCCACCAGCCCCGCGACGCCGGCAGGCTAGACGAGCGGTCCCAAACAGAGCGGGCTCCCGGTGTTACAGAACATCCGTTCCGTTCGCCACGGCCGGCCAACCCGGCCGGCTGGCACTGGCGTACAGAACGGCGGTGAGGTGCGGGTTCATGTTCTCGGCAGTTGGCCGCGCTCGGTGATGACCCGGGATCTGACTGGATCTGGGCATAGGGTTTTCGGTATGGCCAGGAAGGGTCCGACGGATCAGGACGGTGCTGAGGCTGTTCGCGGCTCTTGTCCGGCCTGGCGCGAGGCGACGACGTGTTCGATCTAGCGGCTGCCATCGAGGAGCTGCATCCCCGTCACAACACGTTCCCAGGAGAGGTGTTCATGCGCCTGTCGGCCGACGCGTTGGAGGTGGCCGGCGTCGGGCAGGACGATCCCATCCCTTATACGGGATTGCGCGAGAAATACCTGGGCGAGTGCAAGTTCCAGGGGCGGGAGAACCGCAAGATCCAGTTCGCGATCCTGGCCAGTGCGTCAGCTCGTGGCGGGATCCAGCCGGATCTGCTCGACGAGGTGGCCTGGTGGCAGGCCGACGACTTCTGGTGGCATGCATTGGCTGCTGCGGTTGCTGTGATCCGCGCTTGCGCCGACAGGATGCGTCTATCGGCGCCGGCCTTCGTTCAGCAGTTGTCAGCCCTGTGGGAGATCACCCCGTAGGGCGGGTCGTGTGGGCCAGGCGCGCCTTGACTCGATGCCGCCGTTGCCGCAGCAGGCCCGCTGTCGTCCCGTCCCGGGACTGGCAGCAGGCCGGGAGCGTGCGGGGCGGGCAGGTGAGCAGGTGATGACCGATTCACTGCGAGACCGGGTATCGCGGCGTGCAGCGCCAAGCCAGGATCGGTGGAGGACTACCCGTTCGGCGATGAGGTGGCGGTGTTCAAGGTCGTCGGCAAGATGTTCGCGCTGGTGACGCTGGACCCGACCCCCCGCAGCGTCAGCCTCAAATGCGACCCGGATCTCGCGGCCGGGCTGCGCCGCCGATATGCCGCGATCACCGCGGGCTACCACCTCCACAAGCGGCACTGGAACACAGTCACACTCGACGGCTCGGTACCCGAGGATGAGCTGTTTGACCTGATTGATCATTCCTACGAGCTGGTGGTGGCCCGCCTGCCCAGGGCCGAACGGGACAAGCTGAACACCTAACCGATAATCCGCTGCCGCAGTGAGACGCCGCCAGCCAAGACAGCGCGGCCGCGCAGAACTACCAACTCTGGCCCTGCCCGGACCAAAATGCCCGGCATCAGCACGGCGCGCATAACGGCGGCTCGGGTATGTCAAGAGACTGACGAGTGTGTGACTGAGCGTGACGCGCGGCTTTGCCCACGTTTGACGTTCGGCGGGCGGCCGTATGCGTGCGTCACGTCGAGTGCGGGTGCGAGGCTGCTGGTATGGCAGCGGAAAGCCAGCCGGACCGGGAGGTGGCCCTGGGCCGGGTCCGCGGGGTGCTCGCCCGGCTGATCCGCGACGGCACGGCCACGGCCCGCTCGGACGGCAGTGTCCACCGGTTGTTCCCGGTCGCGGTCAGCACCAGCCCGGACACCCGGCCCTTCGACTACCTTCTCCGATTCTGACCAAGCGGCCCCGTCAGCGGGATCGGTGACCTTAATCGCAGGTCGCGAACGACGGCCGCACTCTCGGCTACTCCGCTGTCAGTCACTGCTGGGCGGGTGGGCGCTGCCGGGTCAGGTCGATCGGCCGCTGGTAGCCGCGGGCGCTGTTGATGTTGCGCCGCAGCGCCCGGTTCAGGCCGGCGAGATCGGCTTGCCGCAGGCCGCCGGGGGTGGCGATCTCGTCTTCGCACAGCACCGCCATGTCGTTCATGCAGCCCTCGGCCTCGGCAGCGTCGCGGCGACGCGCCCGGGATCGGATCCGGATCCGGTCGCCGGGGGCGGCGCGGACGGCGCAATGCCACACAGGTCGCTCGAACGCGCGGGGACCCAGCGCCGCTTGCGGCTGGTTTAGGAGGCCGTTGAGGCGGCGGAAGTCGCGGCGGCCATCCGGGCGAAGGGGTGGCTCGAGTTCGGCGGGATGCCGCCAGCCCGCGACGATGTGCGGATCCAGGTGTTCCTCGTGCCGTCCGGGGCCGAACAGGTAGCGGATCAGCGGCTCGGACCCGTGTTCCGCGCGGAACACTGACTTTTCCGATCACCGGAGCGCTCTCCGGAGGTGTTCCGCGGCGCAGTCGAGTCGTTCCGCGCGGCGGAGCGCTTCCGCGGCGTACGGAACAAGGTCGCCGGAACGCTGGCCGGTGGCGTTGAGCTTCGCCACCGCCTGGTTGAGGTTGACCCCGATCCGGCGGACCAATCCGGAGGCGCGGATCAGTTCCGCCAGTGCATCCCGGAGCGGGGATTCCGCCGGAACAGCGGCGGACTGGACGGCGGCGAGGGTGGCTCGGCCGGCATACGCACCATTGGCGAGCCCGGCGTCCCGGGCGGCCGCCCGCACCCGCGCGTACTCCTCCTCACTGAGGGAGAACTCCACCCGGCGCGGGCGCCGGACAACCTGCCGCGCCCGCCGCCGCGAGACCGGCGCCTCCCCCACCCCATCGTGACCCTCGGTAGGCATCTGCTCCGCCTTCCTAGCACCTTTTCGGTATGCGAAAGAAAGCCCGCGAACAGCGTTGCCCTGCGAGCTTTTGGCGAGTGGCCTACTTCCATTTTGCATCTGTGGACCGCGCCCGGTCCACAGATATCCCGTGCTTATCTTCTAACTTGCTTCCGTCATTCTGCACTGCCTCCACGGCTACTGGAAGGCGGATGGTATCTAGCTGGCATGGTGTCACCGTCTAGCGCTTCGCCGACATGAATGACCAGCTCAGGGGTGTACCTGGCGTCCGTCATACGCTTCGGTTGCCAGGGAAGTCCGTCATGGTGATGTGCTTAAGGTAAGTCGCAGTCTCGTTCGGCCGACACTGGTATACGCTGCGAACTTCTGCGAACCTCAATGAATTGAGGCGAACTCATTTTTAGGCGACCTCCGCTGATCTCAATCGGCCGGTCGTAACCTTGCCGCCACCTAATAGCGGATGTTCCACTCCCGGCCCGCCTGGTGGGATCTGCGGGTTCCATGGCTGGGAGAAGCGCGGCGCACGTAACCCGAAAGCCCACTCAGGGCGTCCCAACAGCCGACATCGCCGTGCGCTCGCGCGGCCATGCCGTCAACCTGGGGGTTGATATGGGGCTGCATGTGGCGGGCCATGACGTCGGTGATCCGATGCCGTTCTGGCGGGCGTACGCCCAGGACTTCCCGCACACGATCCGTTGCTACGACCTCGCACCGCGAGGTAACCCACGTGTCTTGACCCCAGACGAGGCGTGGCGAAGCACGATCATCAAATCGCGCCTGACGCAGGACAGTGCAAGGCACTGGCGGAGCGCGCGAAAAGCACGTCCTTATGGGGCACGGTCGAAGCGGACGCGGACCTGGCCACCGCTGACCCTTCCGCACGGGATGGCCTCTTCGTCAATGCAGCCCAGTTTTACTGGCACTTCTTGTGGCCTGAGCGGATCCCGCGCGTATCGGTCGCCAAAGTGCACAAGGTGTTGCATCATAAGCGTACCGCGCTGTACCCGATCTTGGACAGCAAGCTGAGGAAGCTGTACCGGCCGTTCGCCAACACATGGCGCACCCATCTGGGTCACCTTGAGGTGACGATCAACGACTCCCCGCCGTACTGGGCGGCTTTCCGTGATGATCTCATCAGGGGCTACGACTGCCTGGATCGCTGTCACGCTCGGCTCGCCACCGACGATGACGAGACTGTCCGCCTGATGGCAGACCTGACCGTCTTGCGGCTGCTGGATATTGTGGCGTGGATGGTGGCAAACGGCCGCCGATAAGCGCCTCCAGACAGTGGCACAACTCTGGATGAGTGCCGGATCGGTGCGTACGTCAACGACGACGTCTTCGATGGTGCGGGAGATGAGCTACGTCGTGATGCCGCAGTCTACAAACTGTTGCTAATGCGCACGCTTTTCTGGACACGTCACACTGGAGACAGGCGAACCCCAGCCACAAAACGGTCCCGCACGACATGTGGCAGGTTGTCAGCGGAGGTGCTCACATGACGCGGGAGGAACTGCTGGCGCGGCTGGCCGGGCTGCGGCAGGCATCTGTCGGGCGCAAGAGGGTGCCGCATAAACCGCTCCTGCTGTTGTGGCTGTTCGGCCTGTTCGCGGCAAGTGGCAGCAGCGTGGTCACCTACGAGCAAGCTGAAGCCCCGGTCAGCGAACTGATCAATGAGTTCGGCCCGCCGGTAGCCAGCCCGAGCGCCGGGCGGCAGCGGGCCGCAATGCCGTTCGTGCATCTGGAACGTGAACTGTGGGACCTGCGCGATGCGCAGGGAGGCGAGCTTGGCGCTGACTCGCCCGAGCGGCGTTCCTGGCTTCTCCAGCGGGGCGCCAACGGCCGGCTGCAGCCAGCGGCGGAACGACTGCTGACCGACCCGGGGACGCTGGCGGCCGCAGCCCGGCTACTGCTGGACAGACATTTCACCCCGACACTGGCGGAACTGATCTGCGCGGCCGTCGACCTGGATATCAGCGCCCTGGACCTGGCCGACAGCACCGGGACGGGCCGGCTTGTACCGATGCGGCAGCGGCGCCGCGGATTCGCCGAAGAGGTACTGCGTGCCTACGCCTACCAGTGCGCGATGTGCGGGTTCGACGGGGCACTCGGCCGGCACCCGGTCGCGATCGAGGCGGCACACGTGCGCTGGCACAGCCAGAACGGGCCGGACGACGTGGCCAACGCACTGGCGTTGTGCGCCCTGCACCACGCACTGTTCGACCTGGGGGTGCTCGGCGTCACCGAAGACCGGCGGATCCGCGTTTCCGCCTTGTACGTCGCCAGGAACCAGGCGGGCCAGGCCGTCGATGCGCTGGCGGGCCAGCCCCTGCGGGAACCACATCCCCGCCAGCCCGCAGTCGACATCACGCACATCTCCTGGCACCACCTGCAGGTCTTCAAGCGCTATCACGCCGAACCCGCATAACGGCCCTCCTACCACCTGCCGTAAGGGACAGGCGCTACCCGCTGACCAGACTCGGTCATGCGGTTGCGTGCCCAGCGGCGGGATGTCTTGCCGAACATGGCAGCCAGCTTGCGTTCCGACAGCGGTGCGCCTCGCTCGATGCTGGCGCGGTAGGCGGCCACCGCCGCCGCGCTCACGTCATCTGCACCGCCGGGCGGCCCGCCAGCGGGCAGTCCACAGGCAAACCGGTCCAAATGGTCCGACGCCTTGTACCACTGGCCCGCTTCGCTCGCGGTTGGGTCGCCCGGCTGGTCGCACGCCGATACATGGTTCGGGCCGCCGGTGTCTCGGCCGTTCGGCGGGCCAGTTGAGGCGAACCCACCGGGCTGGCTAAGCCACCCGTTGGGGACTGGTACGGGCGTCGAGTGCAGGGGGCTGGGCCACTGGCCCGCAGATTGGCGCGGCTGGTCCACTGGCGGTTCCCGACGGACCTCGCCTCGGGCCGCGCTGGCCCGGATGATCCACAGCACAAGCTCGAACGTGCCGACCAGGCTGACCGCCGGCCAGGCTGACCGCCGGCCAGGCTGCCACCACCGCGCCGACCGTGCCGCGAGACCAGCCGTGCGCCACGTTCGCGGCCAGAGTGGCGACGATGCCGAGCGCGAGCAGCCAGCGGGCCATCGCCGGAACGGCCAACTGGTGCCGGGCCGCGTACCAGATGACCATCGATTCTCTGCGCCATAACCGTTCACCGCGCGGCCTGCTCATCCGCCGGACGCTGGCCGGTCACCAGCGAGGCACCGCCAGAGCCGAATGGCGGACCTTATAGCCGAGGGCGTGCAGTACGTCGGCGAGCGCGTTGTTCATCACCTGCTGCACATCCTGGTAGGTGCCGTAGCGGCCCCAGTCGTGCGACAGCAGGTCATGCACAGTCCAGGACACGACTACTCCATCATCATGGTCGTGCCCGGCCGGAACCGTGAGCAGGCAGACGCCGCCGAGACGGTACAGCGGATCGTGCCGCACGCAGTGGTGCAGGGTGAATCCGGCCTCGGTGAGCGCGCGGGCGAGGCCACGGGCCAGCGGCGCCAGCGGGTGACCCTCCGCCAAGCGGTACCCATCGGTACCGGCGAGCGCTCCCACCGCCTCAGCCAGCTCGGCGCGCTCCGCCAGAGCCCGCAGGGGTGTCCGGTGCCGGATAAGTCGGCCCGTTGCCATCCAAACCGGCCCGTTCTGTCGGCTCGCCACTACAGTCGGCCCAGGATCTTGGTTCTAGATCTTGGGTGGGTGGCTGGTGCAGCACCGCTCCCATCGTCACGCGCTGGCCACCTACCTTGCCAGGACGGCCATGATCGGGCCGAATTCAATGGCAAGAACGCTCTCGGCCGCGCCCATGGGCCAACTTGGGTGTCAAGGCAAGCCTTGATCGTTTGCCATCCAATCAGGCCCGCCCAGGTCAGGCGAGGGGTGGTGGGCCGATTTATCTGGCACGGGACAAGGGGTCCCAGATCCGGCGGCACGAGATCGGATGACAGTTCGTCGGTCCAGTTGACCGGGTTGCGCGGCATCCTTGATCAACTGGGAGGAATTTGGGAGATCACAACTCGCGCGACCCCGCCCAAACGGCTCCCGACTGCTTTGAAGAGGAGGTTCTGACCTGGCCTTTCACCATCGGCGCTGGTCGGCGGAGCGAGCGGACCCAGTTCGCATCGAGGGGGTCAGGGGTTCAAATCCACTCAGCTCCACCCAGGTCAAGAGCCAGTTTTCGAACACCCAACCGGCCCTTTTCGATGCCGTACAACACCAAAGTACAGCAACGCTAGCCGTCCAGCTTCTTGCCGAGCCGCTTGAGAGCACTGCGAGTCTTAGCCGAGGGCACCTCGCTGTAGATCTCCATCGTGACGGCTATCTGACTATGCCGAAGGATCTGCATGGCGACCCTTGGGTGCACGTCGAGCGCCACCAGGAGCGAGCCGCAGGTGCGGCGCGTGCCGTGCGGCTTGATGTACCGGACGCCCGCGATCTCACATCGCTTGGCAAACTGCCGGTTGAAGTTCCGTGGCTCGTAGGCCGTGCCGTAGCGGCTGGTGAACACGAGCCCGGTGCCCTGCCAGCCATCACCGGCCCGGCCGCGGTCGTCGGCCTGGCGCTCGGCGCGCAGTTTCAGCGCGGTCGCGCAGATGTCCGGCAGCGGGAGCACTGCGGCCGAGGCGGCCGTCTTGGTGTCGCGGTGGCGCAGCTGGCCGCCCGCTCGTTGAAGCTGCCAGGTGATGTGCACCTCGGCCGCGTCGAGCCTGACGTCCGGCCAGGTGAGGCCCAGCACCTCGCCACGGCGCAGGCCGAGCACGAGGACCAGGACGTAGGCCGCCTACAGCGGATCACTGTCGCGCCTGGCCGACTCGAGGAACCGGCGCGCCTCCTCCGCCGACCACGACGCGTTCTTGCGTTTCTTTGGCACAGGCAGGCGCACGACACCGGCCACGTTGCGGGTCACCAGTTCCTCCGCCATGGCGGTGCCCAGCGCCGACCGCAGTGTGTCCCGTACGTCCTTGATGGTCCGGCTCGACAACGTTTGCTCGCAGCACTGGCCGATCGCACTTTGGCACAGGCAGGCGCACGACACCGGCCACGTTGCGGGTCACCAGTTCCTCCGCCATGGCGGTGCCCAGCGCCGACCGCAGCGTGTCCCGTACGTCCTTGATAGTCCGGCTCGACAACGTTTGCTCGCAGCACTGGCCGATCGCACAGCAGCGGCGCCGCTCCGGTGGCCGGGCGGCATCCTTGCCTTGGGCACAGCATTGGCATTCCGTGCGGAGCCTATTGAGCCACGTGCGCACGTCGCGGACCTGGAGCCGGTCGAGCCGTTTGCCGCCCAGGCCGGGCACGATGTACAGGCGGGTGAACAGTTGGTACCTCTCGGTCGTCTTGGGCGCGAGGTTCGGCCCGACCACCTCACGCAGCCAGTACGCCAGGTACCCGGACAGGGTTGGTGTCGTGGTCGGCATCGGCCCCTGGCGTGCCCGGTTCTGCAGCTTGATCCACTTTCCGTGGACTTCCTCGTGGGTCTTGCCATAGACCCACTTGCGCTTGCTTTCGCCGTCCGGCGTGGTCGCCCAGGCGTAGGCGGCGTAACTGCCCCGGTAGGGGAAGATGGAGCACTCGCCGTTGCGGCGCTTGGTCACTCTGCCTTCTCCCCCGCCACGTGGCAGACGTACTCGTCTACCCACTGCGGCAGGATCCGGCGGTGCCCGCCATCTTTGACCGAGCGGATCCGGCCAGAGTGCACCAGGTATTTCGTCTTGGTCAGGCCGAAGCCGAGCAGCGCCGCCACCTCGGCGACGCTGTACCACTTCTTCTCAATGATCGTTACGGTCATCGGGTCCTCTCTTGTCCTGTGGTCAGGCGCGCGTCTCCATTGGTGCGCCAGCCGCTACCGGCGTAGGACAGCAGGCCCACGGCGAGCGTCGTCTCCTCGGCCACGTGGTCGGCGGTGCGGTGCTGGCGGCGCCGCCAGTCGGCCCGCGCGGTGCGCAGCAATTTTGAAGGTGACGGAGTAGCGGCGGGATTTGGTGATGAAGTGGCCACGGAAGCCGAGCATGTGCGCCCAGCGGCGGAGCGCCTTGAAGTCGTCGTGCTCGTGTGCCCCGAGGTACCACGCGGCCCTGATCAGCCTGCCGTGGCGGCTCCGCCGGGTATGCACCAGGCCGAACGACGGCGCGGTGAAGGTGGCGAACACGCACGGGTGCGCGCACGGATTCGGGCACCTCGCCTTTGCCGCCTGCCATCCCGGCGCGGACCAGCTGGTAGGCGTCCCGCCGGTAGATCTCCGCGCAGGCCGGGCAGACCGAGGCACGCCGATCCCCGCACGCCTTGTAGATCACGCCGTCCGGCTCGGCCGTGGTGTGGAAGCTGGTCAGGATCTCGCCGGTGCGGACGTCCACGTCGTGCACCTCGCCGCGCAACCGTACCGGCCTTCTGCAGCCCCCGGCCGCCGCGGTGCTGGCTAGCCACCGGTCGTAGTCCGGACGCGAGGCCCGGTCGGCCAGTTCGCGCAGGGTGGGGTTGGCGATCTCGGCGAACGCCCCCGTCCCCGGACCGGTGACAGGCCCAGGGGCGAGAGTGACCGCCGAGACGGTCATCTGCCACCTTCGGCGGCGAGCAGGGCCGAGACCACGGCCGCCAGGTGGGATTGTTCGCATCCAGTGCCGTCGCCGTCGATGCCCAGCAACGCTGCCGCTCTCGGCCACCCCATCGCCTTGGTGATTTTGCGCTTGCGGTGGTCGAGGAGCCATTCGGTCCGCTCGTCGATCATCTGCTGGAGCCAGCCGAGTGTGTCGATCGCGTCATCAATCGACGGGCCGATGAACCGCTCGGCGCAGCCGCGCCACAATCCCAGCTCGACGCGTTTGCCGTCGATCAGGATCAAGTGACAGTCCAGCGACAGCGCGCCGTGGGCGACCGGCAGTTGGAGGGCACCGGACTTGCCGCCCCCAGGTTCCCCGCCAAACAGCATGTTGCGTTCGGCCAGGGTGACATACACCGGCCGACCCATCTCGTCGGTGCCAAGGTGGATCGGATCCCAGATCGAATGAACGAGACCGGGGACGTCAGGCATACGTGCCCACCTCCTGATGGCCGCCCGCGGCGTCCAGTTCGTCGCCGCAGGCGATGCACAGCAAGTCGTCGGGCACCGTCGAGCTCCACAGCCCGTCGCCGCACCGCTGGCAGGTCCATGCCTCCATGGCCGTCACCTCCTTACGGGTGACAGGGACGTGTCCCCGGCCCGCTCCGTGCGGAGACCAGAGCCGGGGACCACGCCGTGTGAGTGATGGATGTTCAGGCAGTTCGCCTGGCGTGTTCGCCGCCTGGTGACGGCCGCGCCAGCGGCGAAGAGATGACATTGCCCGCCGTCAGCGGGTCACGCCGGATGATCTCGATGGTGACCAGCTGCGACCATCGCCGATTGCAGTCACATCGCGCGTCACGCGCGTAGCACGCGCCGCGGATCTCGCCGAGGTGGGCTTCGAAGTCCTCGACGCAGATGCCCGCACGGCACCACAGCCAGGCGCGTTCCCCGACCGGTGTCGGCCGTATCCACAAGATCAGCGGCAACCGGCCGGTCCGGGTATGCAGCCGCGCCTCGTAACACAGCCGCTGGAGCCGGTGCCGTGACACCAGGCACCAGAACCGGCTCGTCAGCCAGCGGCGTGTCCAGGGCAGGCCCGCCAGCAGCACGACCAAGCCAGCCATCAGCGCAGCCGCCAACCACACCGCGAGATGATCGGTCAGCAACCGGAACCCGAGCAGGCTCGCCACGGGCCCTGCCAGCTCGGTACGCCACCGCCACAACACCCCGGCAACAGTGCGGTGGAACTTCACCGCGAAATCATCGAACACGTACGGGTTGTTGCGCTGATTGCGGTGGTTGCTCTTGGCAGGCATCAGGCCCGCCTCCCGGCCCTGCTCGTGCCCGGGCTCCTGGCGGCAACGACCTTGCCGGTTCTCATGTCGACGGCGACCGCTTCGCCGTCGTCGGTGTAGCCGACCGTCAGCAGATCGAACCGGGGATCCCGGTAGCTGTACGTGCCGGTAGCGGAGACCCGCTGGACCTGCCACCCATTGGCGGCAGCGATCTGGTTGTCGCGGGTCAGCCTGGCGTCATGGACGCGGCGCGCAAGGCGCGCCAACCAGGCGTTGATAAGGCGCGCCAGCCAGGCGTTGATAGCGTGGAACATGCCACGTACCCCTTTTCCTTCTTGATGCGTTGGACAGGGCTTGTAGTGGTGGCGGGGCCGGTGGTTGCACCCATCCGGCCCCGCACGCACCTTCGTCAGAAGGGCGGTTCTTCCTCTTCCTCCCGGCCCGCAAGCTCGGGCACTTCGCCCGCCTCGACCGCTTGCTCGCCGCGTGGAATGAACGGGACCTGGTCGAGCACCAGGCGCAGGTAGTGCTCCCCGGTCTCGGCGCACATCAGCGCTTCTTCGAACTTGCCTACTGCCTCGACCTCGTCGACCGGCGTCGCCTGCTCGCTGCTGCCGGAAATCCGCGCGTCGGTCGCTGCGCGGTAGACCTCACCAGCCAGTCGCGCGCCTTCGTCCAGTGCGTCCTCGATCAGTGAGCCGAGATGCCACAGCTCGGCCTCACGCACGGCGGCCATGCCGCGCTTGCGCTCTTGGGCCGCGGGCTCCGCCGCGACAGTGGCACGCTTCCCATTGATTGACATCTGAAGGATCCCTTCGTGTTCGTGATGCGTTGGACAGTTTCTTGTTGAGCTTGGCCGTCCACCACACGCGTGGTGTCGCACCAGCCCGGCCCGTCAGGCCGACGCCGCCTTGTTCTGCACGGCGGGGGTGATCCGCTCGGCGCGGTAGGCGACGCCGTGGCGGGAGTCCTGCACCCACGGGATCGCTTCCAGGCCCGTCAGGTGCACCGAGCTGTCCCTGGGTCAGCTTGGGCTCTTCACCAGCCACTGTGACCTTGATGATTTCGGTGTCCTGCGAGTCCATCGCGATCAGGTGCACGACCCACAACGGCGCGTTCGTGCCGCGCTCGGTCCGCTGCCGCTTGCTGGCGAAGTCGGTCTTGGGCTCCGGGGACCTCGCCACGGTGAACGTGACTCCCGAGATGTCCAGCATCAAACGACGCATGACCTGTACCTCCTTGGTACGTGCGAAGTGGCCAACCACTGACCACATAGCGAGGTTCGCGCGACCAAGCGGCAACGACTAGTGACACGGCCGGTGGCAACGGTGGACAGCTCCGTGACAGCCGAGTGTCACCATGCGTGTCACCTCGCCCACATCTGCGACACTCGAAGGACAGACCAGCTCCGGGAGAGAACACCGATGAGCGATGACCGGCCCACGTGGGCGCGCCGCATGGCACGCGAACGAGAAGCGCGGGACTGGACCCAGGCCGACGCTGTTACGGCCATGCGCATGCACGCGAAGAAGCAGCTACCGGACGACTCCAGCTTGATCCGGCAGTGGAAACAGTGGGAAGCAGGCGAGATTACGCCGAGCAACTTTTACCAGCAGATCATTGCCGAGACGTTCGGTACCGTCACGCACGCGCTGTTCCCGAAACCGGGACGGCGGAACGGCAACGCCGAAATCCTGACGATCAGTGGGATGGAAACGCTCGATATCGTCAGCCGCCTCCAGGCCTCGGATCTCGATGACGCCACCCTCGAGGCGATGCGCATAACAGCCGACCGTCTGTGCTCCGAGTATCCATTCCTGCCAAGCGACCAACTACTGACCGAGGGAAAGAACTGGCTCCGCAGGCTCACCAACCTTCAAGGCCAGCGCCTCACCCTCGCCCAGCATCGCGAAATTCTTGTCCTGGCCGGATGGATCGCCCCACTCATCGGCTGTGTCGAGTGTCGAGTACGACACGGGCAACCGGCAAGCAGCCGAGACGACGCGGCGCGCAGCTCTCTCACTCGGTCAAGAAGCTGACCAAAGCCCCATGGTGGGCTGGGCACATGAGATGCGAGCTTGGATGGCGCTCACCACTGGCGACTACCAGGGCGTTGTGACGGCCGCCAGGAGCGGCACCGACGTCGCGCCCCACCAGGCCGTCACCGTCCAGCTAGCCACCCAGGAAGCGAAAGCCTGGGCACGGATTGGTGACAGGCGCCAGACCGAAGTGGCTCTCGACAGCGGCCGAAGGCTTCTCGAAAGCCTTCCTTACCCAGAAAATCTCGACAACCACTTCGTCGTAGACCCGACGAAGTTCGACTTCTACGCTATGGATTGTTACCGCACCCTCGCCCAAGACCGCATGGCCGAAACGCTCGCCGATGAAGTCATCCGAGCAGGCACCGACTTCGACGGCACCGAGCGCGCACCCATGCGAATCGCAAGAAGCCCGCATCACCCTCGGCGTGGTCGCCGCCCGCCAAGGCGACCTCGACCAGGCTGTTAGCCATGGCCAACGGGCACTTACCGGCCAACGCAAGTCCTTGCCCTCACTCACAATGGTCAGCCGCGACCTAATCAAAGTCCTCAACGACCGATATCCTACCGAACACGCCACGGAGTCTTACCTAGAACAACTCCACTCAATCACACTTTGTTCCCATTAACAACCCCGTCGCCGGACAGAAGGTTCATGCGTATCCGGCCCTCCGTATGTCAAGAGGTGTAAATGCCTGGACCCATGCCAAGGTCATTTCCTCTCACGCTAAAGGACGTGACGACCACCCTCGTCTAGCCGGACCATTATCTCACCTGAACTCGGATCTGGACAGCTGCAGCCGCGAGGCTGATTCCCTTTCCACCTGGCGATCCTCATTCACCATCTGCATGGCCTTCTCGGGGTAGCTATTCAGCCGGTGTCGGCCCTGCCTCGTGGCTTGCGCCGGGCTGGCCTGTGGTGATTATGCGGCCTTGGTGGCAGCGTGGGGTGTGAGGGCGGGCGGGAGCCAGGGGCCGGTGGTGAACAGCTGGCGCAGGGCGTCGAGGGCGTCGATGCCCCACTTGGCGGCGGTGGACAGGTATGACTGCGCGATCGCGAACTCGGCCAGGCCCTCGAGGGTGCGCCAGCAGCCGCCTGAGCTGTGCTGCTGCACCTTGACGGGCCTTACTGATCTTTCCGCCTCGTTGTTCGTGAACTCCGTCACGGCAAGGTCAGTAACGAATCTGAGGATCAGGTCCTCGTAGTCGCGGAACCGGCGCGCCACCCGTCTCGCGTCACGGGCGGCGCGGGTATGCCGCCGCTGGTTGGCGGCCAGGCCGTCGGCGGCGAGCGCCCGGTAACGGTCCAGCAGGCCGGCCAGGACGTCCGCGTCGAGGCGGTCCTTCCCGGCCCCGCGCGCCTGGCAGGCGTGGCCATTGGCCTGCAGCAGCAAGTCCGCCATGGCCGAGGCCCAGCGCTGCTGGGCCAGCTCGAAGTCGTAGATGTCTTTAAGATCACGAAGCAGGTGGGCTCCGCACCAGGCGTGCAGCGCGCCGGTCAGATGCGAGTAGCCGGCGTACCCGTCACGCATCAGCACGCCGGTGTATCCGGGCAGCACCCCGCCGGCGTCGATGTCGCCGGCGGACCGCCCGGCCACGTGCAGGCAGGTCAGGTAGCGGGTGCAGGCCACGTGCACGTACGTCAGGCTCTTCGCGGCCCGGGCGGGGGTCTCGTCGGCGTTCAGCGCCGGGGCGGTGCGCAGCAGCGCCCGGACGTGCTCCATGAACGGCGCCAGCGCGGCGGCGGCGCGGCCGCGGATCCCGGCCATCCACCCGGTGGAGACCTTGATCCCCGCCATCTGGCGCAGCAGCAGCGCGGCCCGCAGCACCGGCACGTGATGCCCGCAGGCCAGGTTCGCCGCCTGCGCCCGGGTCTCCGGCCCGTACACCACCCGGCTGGTCACATCCGCCGGGACCTGCCCGGCGCTGGCCGCCTGACAGCACGGGCACACCTTGGTGATCCTGCGGTACTCGATGATGTACGGCGGGGGCGGCGGGGTGATGTCCCATCGCTGCCGGCGCTCGGTGCGCACCGCCGGCTCCCCGGTCAGGTCCCGCCCGCACCGCCCACATCCCGCGGGCGCGCACTCAATGGTCTCATCCGGGTCATCCGCCAGCCCTAACGTCCTGCCCGGCGCGCCGGGCTGCTTGCCGGGCTGCCGCCCGGTCTTCTCCCGCAGCGACCGGTCCTTGCTCTTCTTCGTGTACGGGCTATCCGACGACGGCGGCTTCGAGGAACTGGAGGAGTCGCGCCCTAGCCTGCGCTCTAGCTGCGCGATCCGGTCCGCCTGCCCGGCGATCGTCCCCGCCTGCCGGGCGATCACCGCATCCCTGGCCTCCAGCTCGCGCCGATGAGCCCCAGCCATCACCGCCATGCCCTCGCGCAGCTCGCCGATCAGCTGCTCGGCCGCCTCCAGCCGCACCCGCAGCCCAGCGGCATCAGGCAAACCCGGCGAAGACGGCATGCGCCCTAATGATCAGCAAGCCGACCCGAAGATCAACGCGACACGCCGGCAACCCCCGCGCCGATCACAACCCGACCGTGATCCGGGTCACGGCCGACGACACCCACCCCGGCTGAATAGATACTTCTCGGGCCCCTGGAGGATCGGCCGGACGCAAAGAGACGAACGGCCTGGGCCGCCTTGAAGATTATCTCCAGGCCAACGTTCTGGAGCGCTCGCTTCAGCCGCTCCGAGGCCTGGCTCAGTTAGGCTAGGCCATCCGCGAAGGTCAGGCCAATCTCGACAACATCCAGATCGCGGCCTCCGGAGCCGTGAGCGCAGGTTCGAATCCTATGGGGGGACACTACTCGACTACTAACCAATACAGCCTGACCAGCCAGACGGCCAACCTCGTGAGTTGCCATCCACTGCCATGATGCGACAGGAAACGCCACGAACTGACGCCTTCCGCTCCCCATACGCTCCCCAAGATGTCCCGCTTCTCCTCGGGAAGCGGGTCCTGGGCTTAGGCAGGGCTTAGGCGGAGCCACCGTCTCTCGTGCCGAAACTGGCGTTGCCAAATCGGGCCGTTCGGTAGATCAAGGGCTCTGGCGGGTTTCCGATGGTCATAAGCCTCGGACTGACCGAACGGCCGAACCGGCGCACCGTAGCCGCAAGGCTCTGGATCCGAACATGTCAACACGGCCTAATTATCGGTCTCCGCCATAAGCAGGTGGAAGGCGGACGTCCAACTGCCGACGTTCGTTACCACGGTATTCCACTGGTAGGTTATCGCTCCATTATCTGATACCCATACCGTACTCCAGACACGAGTGATTTCGATATTATATGGTCCACTCGGCTCGATTAAAATCGTTCCGCCGTCGAATGGTATCCGAGGGTCCGGTACGACAGTAAAAAAGCGCGCTTTCTGGGGCTGGATACCCCAGTGGTTGATTGTCCATTCGACGCCCAGGTCGGCCGTAGCAAAAGCGACTTCCGAAATGTTAACTTCGTTTGACATTGGTTCCCCTTTCTTTATCCGCCAGCCGACTTATGCACGAGCGTTGACCTGCCGGACGGCGTGCTTCCTACTCTGAAATTGTTGTGCAATTCTCCGAGATACCGGCGCAGCTCCTCCTCATTTAGAGAATCCCGTTCATGCACGTGGACACACATTCCGCTTGAGGGCTTGACCGCAATATCTTCAAGCGTTGTTACCATTGTTCCCCGTATTTCCCCTTTCTCGTCGTACTGAATAAAGATCCGCATCATCGCCTCCATGCAAAATTTGCTCTGTCGCTAGACATTTTATTTCACTTCGTCACTTATACTTAAGAGGATTTTCTGATATGTTGAACCGAGCATAATGACCAGAATATACCAGCGTCGAAGGACCGCGTCCAGCCCTCGATGTAGCTTTGTGGTCGCGCCGGTCAAGGCGTCAATGCCGTGGAGAAGAGCGTGTTTGGGTACGGCTCGTTTAGGCGGAGCCTGGTGGACGATGCGTGACCGGCGATGGTGTGCGTGGCTGGCGGGGCGCGACACACCCGGCGGGATGCCTGTGGTTGCGGGGATTTGAGGGAGGCTCCCGGTAGAAGAAGAGGTGCTTGTGCCCTTCTTCGCTCCAGGAGCCTCTCGTGCTTTTTTACCCTGCCCCGGCATCGTCTGCCACTACCGCGGTGGGCGGCTGCGCCACTGCCGCTGGGAGCGGGGTGCCGCCGGAGGCGGCGGGCGGCGCGGGGATGGTCGCGGTCCGGGTAGCAGACCTGGTGTCGCCAGCCCGCCGCAGCCTGGGCGAGGGCCCGGACAGCGCTGACGGCCGCCGGGACGGAAAAGATCCGCACCGGCGAGCTGGTGGCGTTCTGCAAGCTGGTGGCGATCGTCCCGGCGGTGGTGCGCCGGGGACGGGCGGGTGCAGGCGGCCGGGCACCCGGCTGACCATGCGCGGCTGGACGTGCTGGAGGAACAGCTCGATGAGATGGCCGGCCCTGGCGCCATCGATGAGCTCGCCGGGACCGTACGCCTGGCGGGGAAGGTGAAGGGGACGGCGCGGCGCGCGATGACCACCGCGCTCGCCCTGCGGGCGGTCCTGCTGATGACCTGATGCCGGACGCGGATTACACCGAGGTGATGACGGCGCTGCTGGGGGACCTGGCCGGCCTGCCGTGGAGCCGCCCGTATGCGGTGCCGTCACCGGCCGTGCTGTCGGTGTGGCGGGCCGCCATCGGCCCGGAGCCGGCCGGACGGCTGCAGGCGACGGTGCTGGCCGCGGCCGGCGCCGAGCACGACGAGCACGATTACCGGGCGGTGCACGCGGCTGACCTGCGCCTGGGCTCGATCGACGGCACCGTGACCAGGATGCCGGACACCCCCACCAACCGGGAAGCGTTCGGGTCTACCGGGACCGGCGATGATTCCGCGCCGTACCCGCAGCTGCGCGGCCTGCTGATCAGCGACGCCTCCACCCGCGGCACCCCCGGCGTGGTCACCGGCCCCTCCGGCGGGGACAAGGCCGAAGCCGGGCAGAAGCTGCTGGACAGGGCGCTGAAAGAATGCCAGCACCTGTTCACGCCGGGCAGGTTATGGGTGCTGGACCGGAATTCCCCCGGCGCGGCGCGGATCAAGAAAATGCTCGCCACCGGCACCCACGTGCTGATCCGCGTCAAAAGCGATATACCGCTCCGGCAGGTGGGCGGGTTCCTGCCGGATGGGTCCTACCTGGCGGAACTGTCAGGCGGCGGCGTCACCCTCACCGTCCGGGTGATCGAGTATTTGATCACCGTCGCCGGGCAGGACACGGCCGGGCTCTTCTGCCTGATCACTGACCTGCTCGATCATGTTGCGCATCCCGCGGGACAACTGGCCGCCGCTTACCGGTGGCGGTGAAACGGGTCAGAGACCGCGCTGAAGGAGGCCAAGCCGGCGATCAGCGGGGCCGGGCCCCCGGCCGGGCCGATCTTCCGGTCGCAGTCCCCGGGCCTGGTCCAGCAGGAACACGCCGCCTGGGTCACCGCCACCGAGCTTGTCCGCGCCACGGCCCGTGCCGCCGCCCGGCTGGCCGCCCCCGCCGCCAAAGGCGGCCGGGCCGGCCAGCCCGTCCACCCCCGCGAGATCTCGTTCACCGCCTGCCGGCGCACCGCGATCGCCGCCGTCCGCCATGGCAAGGCCACCGCCAGCCTGCCCCGCCAGGTCATCGCCGCCAGCTGCCGCGCCCTTATCTGAACGGAACTCCCGCACCAGGGGACCGCAGCCGGCGACGTACATCAACCGCCACCCGGTCCAGCGTCGTGTCGGACAACTCGCTGTCGGACGACGACGTTCTCGCATTAGTGACGAAAGCGCCATACAGGCGTCAAACCATCGTCAAACCATCTGAGAAAGCGCCAGCTACGACGGGAACTTACACCGTCGGCCCGTGGAACCGGCCGCCCGCCCGGAGCGACAGCCGGGCCGCCAGCATGCCCGCCCGGCAATCACCCTCCGTATAACACTCACGCGATCACCGTCAGCGGATGTGCCCCTGGCCAGGACGCCGATCATGCACTTCTCCACGGCATTGGACTTGGGTGCGGCTCTTCTGGGGTGATGCAGTGTGAAGCGTTTTAGTGCGCTGGTTGCCGCTGTGTCCGGTTTGGCTGTGTCGGTGAGTGCGTGAAGGGCTCCTTCTCGTTACGTTCCTGGTTGTCTCACGACCAGAACGGAAAGAAGGAGCCCGATGCAAGGCTATGCGCCTGGTGGGGACGGGGCGTTCGCGGAGTCGAGGAAGTGCTTCGGGGAGCTTGAGGACTGGGCGGCGTCAGGGGAGGCGGCGGGGCTGCAGCATGCTGAGCTGGAGGAACAGCTAGAGGTGCGGGGCCGGGAGCTGCTGCGGCGGGTGTTCCAGGACCGGCTGGATGCGACGGCTGCGGCCGAGGAGCGGCGGCATGACGTGGCCGGGGAGGACGGGGTCGTCCGGACACGCGCGGAAAAAGGCAGGAAACGGCCGCTGATGACGAGGTTCGGGCAGGTCACGGTGTCGCGGATCGCCTACCGGTCGCCGGGCAGGAGCAACGTGTGCCCGTTGGATGCCATGCTGAACTTGCCGGAGGAAAAGCACTCCCACGGGCTCCGCAGGCTCGCCGCTATCGAGGCCGCGCGCGGCTCGATGGAGGCGGCGGGTGCCGCGATCACCCGCGCGACTGGCGTGACGATGGGAAAACGGCAGGTAGAGGAGCTGGCCCGCCGCTGCGCCGCGCATGTGGAGGCGTTTTACCTGTGGCGCGTGATCGAGTCGGCGCCGGACGGGTGCCCGCTGATCTTGACCTTCGACGGGAAGGGCATCGTGATGCTGCCCGAAGCGCTGCGGCCGGCCACCGCGAAGGCCGCGGCATCCGCGGAGAACAAGCTCGCGACCCGGCTGTCGCCCGGGGAGAAGAACGGCCGGAAGCGGATGGCCGAACTGGCCTGCGTCTATGACGCGGTCCCGGTCCCGCGCACGCCGGAGGATGTCATCAGCACTCCGGCGCAGAATCGGCGAAAGAGCAAAGCGCAGGCAGCGGAGCTGAAGGGCAAGACAAAGCCGCGGGAGCCGCAGGCAAGGGGCAAGTGGCTGACCGCCTCGGTCACCGATGACATCCCCGCAGTCATCGCCGCTGCCTTCGGTGAGGCCGAACGCCGCGACCCCGGTCATGACCGCGGATGGGCCGTCCTCATCGACGGCAACAACACCCAGATCGACGCCGTCACCGCCGAGGCAGCCAGCCGCGGCGTCACGGTCACGATCGTGATCGACTTCATCCACGTGCTGGAATACCTGTGGAAGGCAGCCTGGTCCTTCTACGACAAGGGCGAGCCGGAATCTGAGGAATGGGTCGCCGCCCAGGCCCGCAAGATCCTGCACGGCAAAACCCGCCAGGTCGCGGCCGGGATCCGCCGCCGCGCCACCACCTACGGCTACTCCGGCCCCGAGCGTGCCGGCGCCGACGAATGCGCTCGCTACCTGGAGAACAAGCAGGACTACCTCGACTACGCCACCGCGCTGAAGGAAGGCTGGCCCATCGCCACCGGGATCATCGAGGGTGCCTGCAGGCACATCGTAAAAGACAGAATGGACATCACAGGCGCGAGATGGGGGCTTGAAGGCGCCGAAGCCGTCCTGAAGCTCCGTGCCCTCATCGCCACCGGCGACTTCGAGGACTACTGGCGCTTCCACCTCCGCCGCGAGCACGAACGCATCCACCACGCGAAATACCGCGAGACCTACGTCCTCGCAGCGTGACCAGCTCACCTCAAAAGAGCCGCACCCATTGGACTTCGACGGGACCGAACGCGCTCCCACGCGCATCGCCGAAGCCCGCATCACGCTCGGCGTCGTGGCTGCTCGCCAAGACGACCTCGAACGGGCTGTTAGCTATGGTCAGCAGGCACTTACCGGCCAACGCAAGTCCTTGCCCTCACTCACAATGGTCAGCCGCGACCTAAACAAAGTGCTGAAGGATCACTACCCGACCGAGCTAGCCACCCAGTCATACCTCGAACAACTCCGTGCTGCTACTCAAAGCTCTTAAATGACGACCAACTACATAGCGTTAACCCCACGGGCACACCTAGCTCCGGCCTAAAGGGGAACGCCGATGCGGCTTCCCGTCTCCCGGCTGGATGTAACCGGTGGCTTTCGCACACAGCGATTGGGCCCGGGGGACGGGAAACCATTCTTTATCCTACACCAGGCCGCGACCTAACAAAAACTCTTAGGGATCGCGCGATTTCAGCCACGTCGACTGAATTGTCCCATTGGAGCCCTGCATCTCGGTCGTAGCTGATCGTTTAACGCGGCGTCAGTGGGGGAGATCACATCGTGTCAGTGACGGGGGACAGTGATTCGTCTAGCTATGTGCGATCCAGCTATCCCGGAAGGGCGCAAACTCGCGTTCGTTAAATTCCATCCGGACGCGACGTCCGCGTGCGGGCTTGCGTTCTCGGCAATTGCCATGGGCCATCTCTAGGCGGCACGGGACCTCAATTTTCCCTTGCGGCGAGACACCCACATCGTCACGCCAGCTTCACGGGGGAACGAGCAAGAGGAAAGGGGAAAGACAACGCCATGAATAGGAAACGGGTGATGGCGAAGGGCGCTTCGGCTGCTCTAGTCCTCGCCGGAGTAGGCGGAGCGCTGGCGGCTACCGGGCCGGTCGCGTCAGCCGGCACGGTCCCGGCCCCGGTCCCGGTGTGTGAAAATATGAGTACTCAAGCTCTTTATGTGTCTTCCTACTGCCCGGCACCAAACTTCGCGCCGTACCTCCTGACCTCCGGGGCCTCAGGGACCTCCGGGACCTCAGGGACCCGCCGGAGGGCCTCAAGGGCCTCCAGGGCCTCAAGGGCCTCCAGGGATTCAAGGACCCCCAGGGATTCAAGGACCCCCAGGGTTCCCAGGGTCCCCAGGGATTCAAGGGAAACAAGGGCCTCCAGGCTCCCAAGGGATTCAAGGGATTCAAGGACCTCCAGGGATTCAAGGACCTAAGGGAGACACGGGGCCGGTTTGTATATCTACGGCCCACCGGCCGGCCAGAACACGGCCGGGGGGGCGGCGGCAACCCACCCGGGGGCGGCACACCCGGGGGCGGCAACCCACCCGGGGGCGGCACACCCGGGGGCGGCAACCCACCCGGGGGCGGCAACCCACCCGGGGCGGCAACCCACCCGGGGGCGGCAACCCACCCGGGGGCGGCAACCCACCCCCACCCACGGCTATGCCGTGCCCGCCAGGGCCGCCACCAACGCCCTAATCTAACCGCCTGCTTGGGGGGCCCGGCTTCGGCCGGGCCCCCTAACTGCGGGAGTATGGCGGCAGTTGCCACGATGCCGCGACAACTTGTGAGTATGGGGTGCCCCGAGCTTTCCGGATCAGGATCCATTAGGGTCTTACCGGAAAGGACGGGGAACGGGTGACGGGGAAAAGCAAGAAATATACGCCCGAATTCCGCGAAGAAGCTTCCCGGCTGGTCATTGACGGTTCGCGGCCGGTCGCTGAGGTGGCGCGGAAGATCGGCATAAACGAGTCGACGCTCGGCTACTGGGTTAAGGCTTACCGGCGGAAGCATTCGGGGGAAGAGCTGCCGCTGGACATGCCGCACCGGGCGCGGCTGAACGAATTGGAACGACGGGTAAGGAGCTGGAGCAGGAAAATGCGTTCCTAAAAAAAGCAGCGGCGTACTTTGCGAGGGAGCATCGGTGAGCGAGAAATACGAGCTTATCGAGGCGAGAATGTGACGCATGCGCCACGGATGTGGATAGCGCTCCTACGATCCAGAACATGTGCCGGTGGCTGGGCGTATCACCATCAGGATTTTATGAATGGCGGTCTGGGCAGGAATCCGCCGCGGAAGAAAAGAAGGAGGCAGCTCTAGGCTCCTGATCACCAAGATCTTCGAGGACGCCGACGGCACCTACGGGTACCGCAGGGTGCACGCCCAGCTGGAGCGCTGGGACGTCCCATGCGGCCCGGAGCTGGTCAAAAAGCTTATGCGCGAGCTGGGCCTGGA